>NZ_AP022576.1:0-1243971 GCF_010730355.1 Mycobacterium florentinum | reverse complement strand
CGGCGGCCTGCGTCTGGCTCATCTGCAGCACGCCCTGGCCGAAGAGCTCCACGTTGACCAGGGTCACCATCAGCGCCGCGCCCGCGGCCACCGAGGCGCCCAGCGCGGCCAGGAACGGCCGGAAGTGCACGCCGGCCGGTTCGATGAGCCGGGTACGCGAGAAGCGCTCCCAGAGAATGAATGCCACCCCGACGACGACCGCCCCGATCACCAACGGCAATCCGTAGCTGGGCAATATCGTCTTGCCGTCGGGCTGGGGGTTGTACAGGCCGATGACCGCCAGGCCCAGCGCGATGGCCAGCAGCACACCGCCGACGACGTCGACCCTTTCCGGCTGGTCCACGCGCTGGTGCGACGGCAGGCTGAACTGGATGGCCACCATCGCGATCAAGGTCAGCGGCACGTTGATCCAGAACACGTACTGCCACTGGTGGAACACCCAGACGATGAAGATCCCGTATAGCGGGCCGAGCACGCTGCCGAGCTCCTGGGCGGCACCGATGCCGCCCAGCACGCTGGCGCGGTTGCGTTGCGCCCACAGATCGGCGCCCAGGGCCAGGGTGACCGGCAGCAGCGCACCGCTGGCGACGCCCTGGATGGTGCGGCCGGCGATCAGCAGGTGGAAATCACCCCAATGCCCGGCCAGCGCGGTGATCACCGAGCCGACGATGAACAGCGCCAGGCTGAGCTGCAGCACCAGCTTGCGGCCGAACCGGTCGGACGCCCGCCCCAGCAGCGGCATGGCGGCGATGTAGCCGAGCAGGTACATCGTGATGATCCAGGTGATGCGCTGCAGCTGGTTGATCGGGATATGAACGTCGCTCATGATGTCGCGCATGATCGTGACGACGACATAGGCGTCCAGGGCGCCCAGCAGTACGGCGAGGCTGCCCGCGCTGATCGCGATTCCGCGTCCTGCTCGTGTGCTCATCAGCTCACCGGAGGCTTGGTGACCGTGACCGGCTTGCCCCAGTCCGACACCGTGATCTGAACGGAGTTGCCCTGGCTCTTCTGCAGGTTGGCCTGGACCAGCTGGTGGTCGCCGCTCTCCTGAATCCAGACGGTGGCGGGCAGCGGCTGGCTGGCGCTCATGCTCGGGATGATCTTGTTCACCGCATCCGCCGCGACATTTCCGCTGATCTTGATCGTGGTCTGGCCGTTGATCGTTTCGCGGTCCTCAGCCTTGGCGTTGGTGAAGTTGGCCAGCACATTGGCCAGGCCGTTTTCCGGGCTGAGCAGCACCGAGACGTCGTAGACGTCGGAGGCCTTACCGAAGTCGCTCCACTTGTTCGGCGTCAGCGTGGCGTACAGCACGGAGTCGTAGACGACGAAGTTGGCGTCGATGTCGGATCCCGCCATCGACAGCTGCGCGTTGCCCGACGCGGCGGTGCTCGGGACGGTGGTCAGGTCGCCGGTCAGCTGCTTGATCGGCAGTCCGGGGATCTTGCCCTGAGTCGACAACACCAGGTGCACGCTCTTGACGGTTTTGGTGACGTCGGCGGACTGCTTGATCAAAGTTGTGGCGTCGGGCAACGGGCCACCGCTCGGCTTCGAACCCGACGAGCAGCCCGCGATCAGGGCGGTGGCGACAGTCAGGGAAGCGAGGACGGCCGAGAGTCGGCGTCGTGTCTGCATAACGTGCATCGTAGAGGAGCGCGATGACCGGACTCCGGAACGCGGGGTCGGCACGGCCCCGCGACGTGGGCGTTTCGCGTGTCGGTCGTGGGCGCTCACCAGGCAAAGCACCGGCGAATTAGCCTGATGGAATGTTCACCGGAATTGTCGAGGAACTCGGCGAGGTCACCGGCCGCGACGTGCTCGCCGACGCCGCCCGCCTGACCATCCGCGGGCCCGTCGTCACCGCCGACGCCGGCCACGGGGATTCGATCGCCGTCAACGGGGTGTGCCTGACCGTCGTCGAGCTGCTCGCCGACGGCCAATTCACCGCCGACGTGATGGCCGAGACCCTGGACCGGTCCAACCTGGGCGGGTTGCAGGTCGGCAAGCGCGTCAATCTGGAGCGCGCCGCCGCGGTCAACAGCCGGCTCGGCGGGCACATCGTGCAGGGGCACGTCGACGGCACCGGCCAGGTGGTGGCCCGCACTCCCTCTGAGCACTGGGAAGTGGTGCGCATCGAGATTCCCGCCGCGGTCGCGCGCTACGTCGTGGAGAAGGGGTCGATCACCGTCGACGGGATCTCGTTGACGGTCTCCGGGCTCGGCGCGCAACCGCGGGACTGGTTCGAGGTCTCGCTGATCCCGACCACCCGTGAGCTGACCACCCTCGGCGCCGCTCCGGTCGGCACCCAGGTGAACCTCGAAGTCGACGTGATCGCGAAATACGTCGAACGGCTGATGACCGCAAAGAACGAATGAGGGCCGTCGCGGCAATCGCCGCCGGCGCCCTGCTGTGGACCGCCTCGCTGTGCGGCGCCGGCAGCGCTTATGCCAACGCGGATCAGGAACAAGAGGCGTGTCAGCTCATGGATGATCCCGCCGGACATGATTTGGGCTATCAGCCGGCCGAATATGCCTTCATGGTGTTGCGCGGGAAGATGACGGCCGGGGACGCCCGAAACGTGATCTCGCTGGCGACCCAGGACTTCTGCCCGAATCACGTGATCGACTTACCGGCCGGCTGGCGCTAGAAAGCGAAACCCGCTCTGCCGCAAGTGAATTGCTGACCCCAGATAGGGGTGCGGGCGGCTTTGATCGGCAATTGAGGGTGTCGCCCTCGATCGCCTCATGCCCTTTTCGGGTGATCCCCGGCCGCAATATTGCCCCGGGCGAAAGATTTCATTTTGGTAACAATAGTCACGATCCCACTACACCATGGCGACACGCCTGTTCTAAATCCCCACGCGGCCCGTCGCGGGTCCATACTCAAGCGCATAGGGCGGCCGCCTTTATTACGCGAAGGACTATGCGAAGGAGCTGCAAAAATGTCCGTCGAAAGGTTGGCCGAGGCCGTCTACGAAGACCTCGCATTCGAAGCGGTAGCGACACTTGCCCCTCGTAAGGCCGAAGCGCAATCACGAGCGGTGTGGAGCAGGGAAGTCAACGACACCACCCTGACGATCGTCGAGCACCGGGTGCGCGACTACACGAGCTACGAATTGGTCGGCGACGACGGGCGCGACGTGTCGCTCGGGCGGTTCTCCACTTACCCCGCCGCCACCGCCGCGGTCAGCAAGTGGACGCACTTCATCGAGGTCGGCGGCTCGGTCGGCAGGTGGTTGGCCCACTACGCGGTCGATTGCGGTGGCGGCCAGGTCATCCAGATGCCGATGAGGCGCAGCGTTTAGCACGTCTCGCCAGCCGCCCAGTTGCCGCCAGCAGCCGCGGCCCGGCGCGGATATCGATCGTCGTGCGCTCAACAATTTCCGGTAAGAATCGTCACAACGCGCCCTGTCTCCCGGGCCCCCGGACGCGCGGTCACCGCTGGTCAGAACGGGTAGTGACGCGGCGGAACACCGGTATACGCAGGCACGACGAAGCAAGCTCCCCGCCGCCGGTATGAACGGCACGCGAATCCGCGCCGTCACTCTCTACGTGGTGCCCGAAGAAGGCGCAATAACCCTGTGCCCCGCGTGGTTCATACTTGATGCAATGCGCGGGCTTCGCGCGTTGCTCGGCACGAGAGCAAGGCAGCACAGATGACGAGGTTGGACTCCGTCGAAAGGGCGGTTGCCGACATTGCGGCCGGCAAGGCCGTCGTCGTCATCGATGACGAGGAACGCGAGAACGAGGGCGACCTGATCTTCGCCGCCGAGAAGGCGACGCCGGAGATGGTGGCATTCATGGTGCGCTACACCTCGGGCTACTTGTGCGTCCCGCTGGACGGCGCGATCTGCGACACGCTGGGCCTGCTGCCGATGTACGCGGTCAACCAGGACAAGCACGGGACCGCATACACCGTCACCGTCGATGCAAAAATCGGTGTCGGTACCGGGATTTCGGCATCCGACCGCGCCACCACGATGCGGCTGTTGGCCGACCCCACCAGTGTCGCCGACGATTTCACCCGCCCCGGCCACGTGGTTCCGTTGCGCGCCAAGGACGGCGGCGTGCTGCGCCGGCCCGGCCACACCGAGGCCGCCGTCGACCTGGCCCGGATGGCCGGCCTGCAACCCGCGGGAGCGATCTGCGAGATCGTCAGCCAGAAGGACGAGGGCTCGATGGCCCAGACCGACGAGCTGCGCGTCTTCGCCGACGAGCACGATCTGGCGCTGATCACCATCGCCGACATCATCGAGTGGCGGCGCAAGCACGAAAAGCACATCGAGCGGATCGCCGAGGCGCGCATTCCGACCCGGCACGGCGAGTTTCGCGCCATCGGCTACGCGAGCATCTACGAGGAAGTCGAGCACGTCGCGCTGGTGCGGGGCGACATCGCCGGGCCCAACGGTGAGGGCGACGACGTGCTGGTGCGGGTGCACTCCGAATGCCTGACCGGCGACGTGTTCGGCTCGCGGCGCTGCGACTGCGGGCCCCAGCTCGACGCGGCGATGGCCATGGTCGCGCGAGAGGGCCGCGGCGTGGTGCTCTACATGCGCGGTCACGAGGGCCGCGGCATCGGCCTGATGCACAAGCTGCAGGCCTATCAGCTGCAAGACGCCGGTGACGACACCGTGGACGCCAACCTCAAGCTTGGACTGCCGGCGGATGCCCGGGATTACGGGATCGGCGCGCAGATTCTCTCGGACCTCGGGGTCCGCTCGATGCGCCTGCTGACCAACAATCCGGCCAAGCGCGTGGGGCTGGACGGGTACGGGCTGCACATCATCGAGCGCGTCTCTCTTCCGGTGCGCGCCAACGCGGAGAACATTCGCTATCTGATGACCAAACGGGACAGGATGGGACACGACTTGGCCGGGCTGGACGACTTCCACGAATCCGTCCATCTGCCAGGCGAATTCGGTGGTGCTTTGTGAGCCGCGCCGGCGACGATGCAGAACGGCGTGATGCTGTGGGGGCACCTCCGGCTTGCGGGGGAGGGTGGCGCAAATGAGCGGAGTCGGCGTTCCGGAGGTGGGGGAGCTCGACGCGTCCGGCATGCGGCTCGGCATCGTCGCCAGCACCTGGCACAGCACCATCTGCGAAGCGCTGCTGGCCGGCGCCCAGAAAGTAGCCGCGAAGTCGGGCATCGACAGCCCGACGGTGGTCCGCGTGCACGGGGCGATCGAGATCCCGGTGGTGGCCCAGGAGCTGGCTCGCAACCACGACGCCGTCATCGCGCTCGGCGTCGTAATCCGCGGTGCCACACCGCATTTCGAATACGTGTGCGACGCGGTGACCCAGGGTCTCACTCGGGTTTCGCTGGACGCCGCCACACCGGTCGGCAACGGGGTGCTGACCACCAACACCGAAGAGCAGGCCCTGGACCGGGCCGGACTTCCGACGTCCGCGGAGGACAAGGGAGCTCAGGCGGCCGGGGCCGCGCTGACCGCCGCGCTGACATTGCGTGACCTGCGCGCTCGGTCGTGACGCGACTGTCGTCGCGCGCGGAGTGGGATGCCGAACTGCGTCCGCATTGGACACCGATCTTTGCCTACGGCGCGGCATTTCTGGTCGCTGCGGCGCACATTGCCGTCGGCTTGCTACTCAAGGTGAGCGCCAGCGGCGTGGTCTTCCAAACCGCCGACCAGGTGGCGATGGCAATTCTGGGTCTGGTCATCGCCGGCGTCATACTCCTGTTCGCCCGGCCCCGGCTGCGCGTCGGGCCCACCGGGCTGTCGGTGCGAAACCTGTTGGGAGACCGGCTAGTTCCATGGTCAGAGCTGGTTGGCGTGTCGTTTCCGGCCGGCAGCCGGTGGGCCCATATCGACCTGCCCGATGACGAGTACATCCCGGTGATGGCGATCCAGGCCGTCGACAAGGAGCGGGCCGTCGACGCGATGGACTCCGTGCGGTCGCTGCTGGCCCGCTATCGGCCCGACCTGCGCACGCGCTGAACAACGGGACCGACGACGTGAGATGAGGCCAGGGTGTTCGGGCACAGGTTATGGCTCGCTAGATGTACTGCCCAGGCAGGTTGGTTGAGGAAGTGTGACGACACGCTGTAGCGGTCGTTGATGGGTGAAGGTCTCCTGTCGTGGAGTGGAGCTGCTACCACTGCACCCACAACGAACAGGAGACCTTCGTGGTCCACGCTAATGCCGTATTGACCCCTCGTGGGCGGTTGTTGCTCGCGCGCCGCATTGTTGACGAAGGCTGGCCGATTGCCCGGGCAGCCGAACATTTCCGTGTGTCCTGGCCAACCGCCAAGCGTTGGGCTAGCCGCTATGTGGCCATGGGTGTGGTCGGGATGGGCGATCGGTCGAGCCGGCCACACCACTGTCCCAGCCGCACTCCAGAGGTTGTTGTCCGGCGGATCGTGGCGTTGCGGTGGCGGCACCGCCTCTCGCCGTTGGCGATCGCGTCGCGTCTGTCGATGCCGGCCTCGACGGTTCACGCGGTGCTGGTTCGGTGTCGACTGAACCGGTTGTCCCACATCGATATCCGCACGGGTGAGCGGATTCGCCGCTACGAGCACGAACACCCAGGCTCGCTGATCCACGTCGATGTCAAGAAACTGGGCAACATTCCTGTTGGCGGCGGGTGGCGGTTCGTCGGACGTGCGCAGGGCAGCAAGAATCGCGCGGCGACGCCTGGCATCCGCCGCAGCCGCAATCGCGATGAGCTGCTCGGCCACGCCTTTGTCCATACCGTCGTCGACGACCACTCCCGGGCGGCCTATGCCGAGATCCACGACGATGAAACCGCCGACACTGCTATAGCGGTCCTACGCCGAGCAGTGAGTTGGTTCCGCGCGCGGGGAGTCGTCGTTGAACGAGTGATTTCCGACAACGGCAGCTGTTATAAGTCCAAGGCCTGGCGACACGCGTGTTCAGAGCTCGGCGTCAAGCCAAAACACACCCGCCCATATCGGCCTCAGACCAACGGCAAAGCAGAGCGCTTCCACCGCACAATGGCAGCAGAATGGGCATTCAGCCGTCACTACCACAGCGAAGCCCAGCGCCGGTCCGCATTAGCACCCTGGCTGCATACCTACAATCACCATCGGCAACACTCAGCGATCGGGAAGGTCCCGCCCATCACACGGTTGACCAACCTGCCTGGGCAGTACAGCTAGAGCGACGGACTATTGCTCAATCGCTTTCGCGATCATCTGGCTCACTTCCGCTCCCTGTTCTGCGAGGATCGCAACCTCGCGTATAACGTGGTCATAAAATGCTTTGTTGCTAACACTTTCTTGATCGATCAGTCTGCGTACCAACTCGTAGTTCGCAACAGCCACCGCTAGCGCCTTATCCCTTACCGCTCGAGGGAGCGCGGCTGATCCGGTTACCCCACCGAGGCCAGGGCCCGAAACGTCGAGCATCACAATCGCCGTCTTGATCGAGGTGGCAACAAATCGCTCGCGTGTTGTCCGTGCTTCCTCTAGTGGGGGCCAGTCGCGTTGAAGCGACTCCAGGATTTCGCGCATTTCGGCTCCGGACATCTTCATCGGCCGCTCCAGCCTTTCGCTCGCATGGTCAGTCCAACAGCCAGAGCGACGGCATTGCCTTCGTCACTTTGCCTCGGCGAGTGAGACCGGGCGAGTACGCCATCCGCGGGAGATGATCGCCTGGGTCTTGCGGACGGCTGGTTCGGCGCCAGCGAGAATGTGCGTGTAGCGCTCGAGGAGGTGTTTGAACACTATCTGACCTTCCATGCGCGCCAAGGGTGCGCCAATGCAGAAATGGATGCCGTTAATAAAGGCGAGGTGCGGGTTATTGCGGCGGTCCAACCTGAACGAATACGGATCGGTGAAGACACGCGGGTCTTGGTTCGCGGAAGCAATTAGTTGCCAACATAATTCACCGGGACGCAGTGGTTGACCGCCCACCGTTGTTGGCTTGACAACTTTGCGCACCAGTAGGTGAAACGGGGGGTCGAGGCGAAGCATCTCCTCGATTCCGGCGGCCAGCAAGGCTGGATTACCGCGGAGTTCACGCTGCGCACAAGGGTTTTCGATCAACAACGTTACGCCGTTGCCGATGAGATTGGCCGTCGTCTCGTTCCCTGCGGCCAACAACAGCGCAAGTTGCGCAACCGCCCGGGTTACCGTCATCGGCGAACCATTTCCCAGCGGTGTGGTGCCTGCCAACGTGATCAGGTCGTCAGCGGGGTTGACCCGTCGGTACTCGACGAGGTCTGCGAGATAGTCGAATAGCTCCAGGCTAGTTGCGACGTACTGGTCGCGCTCCGCGCCGGCGATCGTCGGGTTGAAGGTGGCTACGAACGCGTCGGTCCAGCAGCGGAAGCGCTCGGTGTCCCCGGGCGGCACGCCCAGCATTGCGGCGATCACCGCGATCGGCACGACCGGGGCCAGCTCGGTCATCACATCGACGTCGGAGCCAGGTTCGAACTTATTCAGCGTGGCCGCAGTGACCTCCGTGATCACCGAATGCCAGCGTTGCAGGTAGCGCCGGGTGAAAGCGCCGCGCAGCATCGACCGGATTTCGGTGTGCGCGGGCGGGTCGGTCAGCATGAACTGCTGCACAAAAATGTCGAAGAACCGGCGATCCTCACCTACCGCTGGTCCGTACGCCCCGTCATGCAGGTCGGAATAGTATTCGCTAGAGAAGGTTTCGTGCTCGGTGTAGATGCGGCGAATGTCCTCGTAGCGGGTATACAGCCAGCCACCACCGAGTGCTCCGGCCCAGTGTATGCCGTTGTTGAGCTCGCGTAGTTCGTTGTACAGCGGGAAGGGATTCTGGATGCCACCGGCGACGATGGTGGATATCGATTCGCTGCTAGTAGGCATGCAGGATCTCCTCAGATGGCACGGGACGATGACATGTGTTGTTGGCCTGCTTCAGGCTTCTTCGCGTTAGGACAAGCTGGGCGCGCTCGATTCCCTCGTCCGGGTTGTCAACCCGACATACCTGGTCCTTGGCGGTTACCGTCGATATCCTGCGAAAGCCATGGGGGAGCGAGCTTCCGCACCTTGTTTTCGGTTGTGCTCCTGAAGGTTTCAATGACAGCGCCAACGAAGACGCGCAGTCGACCAAAGACCCGAGGATGGCCGCCCGGCAGATAGATGAAGATCACTCGCGGTGGCCTCGCCGTCGAGGGCAATGCGGAGGTAGGCGTGTACATGGGGTGGCTTTCTATCGTCGTTCTACGCCACCGACGCTAGGCCGAACTCGACTCGCCCGGCCAGATGGATTCGACGATGACGGTCATTGATCCGATCAATGACCGGTCGTTAGATGTTGGCGGACAACGTGGTCGCTCGTTCGCGCAGCCACTGATGGGCGGGATCTCGGTGCATCACCGGGTGCCAGTACATGTGCTCGACAATCGAGGGGATGCGGACCGGTGTGCGCAGCGTGCGCAGGTCGTCGCGGACGTGGCAGTGACGGAGTAGTCGTCGTTGTACAAACCCGAAATAGGGTGTGCCAGAGACGAACACTGGAACCATCGTGATACTTGCTGTGGCAAGCGCAATCCGCGGCTCGATTCCCATCTCAGCAAGCGCTTGGTCAACCAACGCTGGGCCGCAAGATTGGTCGTAATAGCAGACATACGGCAGGCTTTGCATCGCTTCGCGTTCCAAAGTACGGCCGGCCTCAAGATTCTGCTTGGCAACAACGGGCACGTAGTTGTCGGTGAACAACTGCCGGCGCCGGATATACGGCGCTTTCGAGGTCATGTACTGATCCGGAATGATTGCCAAGTCCAGCTGGGCACGCTCGATGGCGATCGATGTCGACAAATTGATCGGAACCACGTTCACGGTGACGTTGGGTGCTTCGCGGTGGAGCTGCTCTAGCAGCGGCCGCAACAGCACCAGGGTGACATAGTCGCTGGCGGCGATCGTGAAGGATCGATGGTCGGACGCCGGATCGAACGTCGGTCTGATTCTGAGCAAATGGTCCAGCTCGGCGAGTACATCGTGCACGGGATCGACCAAGGCGCGACCCAAGGGCGTGAGCTCGAGTATCTGGCCGTTCCGCACCAACAGGGGATCTTTGAACAACCTTCGCAGGCGCCTCAGCGCCGAACTCATCGCAGGCTGCCCGATCCCGATAGTTTCGGCAGCGCGCGTCACGTGGCGCTCATGGAGCAGCGCAGCCAATGCTGGAAGGAGGTTGAGGTCGGCGCGGCGTACGGCACCAGCGGCACCGACAACATCGCCCGACTCGTCCGGATTTGTCTCAGTCATACTCGCAGCCCTCCTCCGGTGACCTGCTCCACAGGTGTAACCGCCGATTGCGCGTATTCCTTCCACCTGCGTTCAATGGCACATCGCCTCGCGAGACCCACCTGGCCCCGCCAGGATGGGCGTATCGACTGTCGGTGCGAAATCTGTTGGGGGACAGACTAATTATCTGGTCAGATCTGGTCGGCGTGTCGTTCCCGGTCGGCAGCCGCTGGGCGCACATCGACCTGCCGGACGACGAGTACATCCCGGTGATGGCGATCCAGGCCGTCGACAAGGGCCGGGCCGTCGATGCGATGGACTCCGTGCGGTCGGCGCTGGCCCGCTATCGGCCTGACCTGCGCGCGCGCTGAACACCGAGAGCGACGACATCTGCCGTACGATCGCCCGATGGCACGGCAAATGCGCGGGGCTGTCGCGGCGTTCCTGATCGCGTTGACAACCTGCGCATGCACCACGTCGGTCAGCGGCCGTGCGATTCGCGCTCCCGAGCAGTCCCCACCCGGCGGTTCGACATCCGCCAACCCGTCGCCCGGACGGATCCCGGCGCGCGACTTGCTGCTGCAGGATGGCGACAGCACCCCGTTCGGGGTGGCGTCGGCGGTTCCGGTGGGTGCTACCTACTTCACCAGCGTGCAGCCCACCGAGTGCGCCGCGGCGATGCTGTTCAAGGGTTCGCCGCTGCCGCCGGCCCGCTCGGCCGACCATGCCGAATCGGAATACAAATTCAGCAGCCAGGCGCTGTATGCGGAATCGGCCGATGTGTACGACAAGAAGCTGAACGCCCACGACGTGGTGTGGAAGGGCTTTGGCGCCGTTGCGAAATGCCACGGCGACGCGATCGGCCATTCGTCCCTCGGCGATTTCCGGCCGATGCGGCTCAAATCCTTCGGCACCCCGTCCAGCGGTGTCCTGGTGTGGACCATGACCCGCCCGGATTGGACCTGCGACTACGGACTGGTCGTGGTCCCGCGCATCGCGCTGATGCTCTCGGCGTGCGACGTCAAACCCGGATTTCCGATGGCCGATTGGGCGGCGAAACGCCGAGCGCAGCTGGACAGCCGACCGGCCTGAAGTTTGCTCAGTAGTTCTTGCAGCTGATCATCATCTGCCGGAAGATCGGGAACGCCTGGTCGGCTCCCGGGTTGTTCTGGATCGCCTTGAGCAGGTTCACCCGCTGGTCCGGCGTCGAAGCCATGAACTGCTGCAGGAATTGCTGGTTCGGCGGCGATTGGTCGAGGTACTGCGCGGCCATCGGGTTTTCCGCGTGCACGGCCCGCATCGCCTGGTCATACGTGCAGGTGGTGTTCACCATCGGGCCGATGTCGGGGATGGCGGATGCGATCCCGGACCCCGCGGTCAGCGACAGTGCCAGACACCCAACCCCCACGGCCAGCCCGGCCAACGGTCGTTTGCTCATGTGTAGCTCCCTCCAGCTATTGCCACCCACTGTAGCGTCACAGCTAACCCGGTGCTTAGCCCGAACCGGGGCCCGCCAAACCGTCCGGTTTGTTTACGGCGGGCGAAAAGCGGTCGATTTCCGCCACGCGATCCCGATCCGCCGCCGCCCGTTTAGCGGCTACTAGCCTGGATACGTGCCAGATCCCGCCACGTATCGACCCGCTCCCGGATCCATTCCGGTCGAGCCGGGCGTCTACCGATTCCGGGACGCGCACGGGCGGGTGATCTACGTCGGTAAGGCCAAGAGCCTGCGCAGCCGGCTCACGTCATATTTCGCCGACGTCGCGAATCTGCACCCGCGCACGCGGCAGATGGTGACCACCGCGGCCAAGGTCGAGTGGACGGTGGTCAACACCGAAGTCGAGGCGCTGCAGCTGGAATACAACTGGATCAAGGAATTCGATCCACGTTTCAATGTGCGTTACCGCGACGACAAGTCTTACCCGGTGCTGGCCGTCACCCTCAACGAGGAGTTTCCCCGGCTGATGGTCTACCGCGGCCCACGGCGCAAGGGGGTGCGCTACTTCGGCCCGTACTCGCACGCGTGGGCGATCCGGGAGACCCTGGATCTGCTCACCCGGGTGTTTCCCGCGCGAACCTGTTCCGGCGGAGTGTTCAAGCGGCACAAGCAGATCGACCGCCCGTGTCTGCTCGGCTACATCGACAAATGCTCGGCGCCGTGCATCGGCAGGGTCAGCGCCGAGCAACATCGCCAAACCGTCGACGACTTTTGCGACTTCCTGTCCGGCCGCACCGACCGGTTCGCCCGCGAGCTGGAACAGCAGATGCACGCCGCGTCGGATCACCTCGATTTCGAACGGGCTGCCCGGCTGCGCGACGACCTCGGTGCACTCAAGCGGGCGATGGAGAAGCAGGCCGTGGTGCTCGGCGACGGCACCGACGCCGACGTGGTGGCGTTCGCCGACGACGACCTCGAGGCCGCGGTGCAGGTTTTTCACGTGCGCGGTGGCCGGGTTCGCGGCCAGCGCGGCTGGATCGTCGAAAAGTCCGCAGAGGCAGGCGATTCCGGTGAGGAGCAGTTGGTCGAGCAGTTCTTGACGCAGTTCTACGGCGATCAGGCGGAGTTGGGCGGCGCCGCCGACGAATCGACCAACCCGGTTCCGCGTGAGGTGCTGGTGCCGTGCCTGCCGTCCAATGCCGACGAGTTGACCAGCTGGCTGTCCGGGCTGCGCGGATCGCGGGTGGCGCTGCGGGTGCCGCGCCGCGGCGACAAGCGTGCGCTGGCTGAAACCGTGCAGCGCAACGCGAAAGAGGCTCTGCAGCAACACAAGCTGAAGCGGGCCGGTGACTTCAACGCCAGATCGGCTGCGCTGCAGAACATTCAGGATGCACTGGGGTTGGCCGATGCGCCGCTGAGGATCGAGTGTGTCGACATCAGCCACGTGCAGGGCACCGATGTCGTGGGCTCGCTGGTGGTATTCGAGGACGGTCTGCCCCGCAAGTCGGACTACCGGCACTTCGGCATCCGGGAAGCCGCCGGGCAGGGCCGCTCCGACGACGTCGCGTCCATCGCCGAGGTGACTCGGCGCCGCTTCTTGCGCCACCTCAGCGATCAGAGCGACCCGAATATACTTTCCCCGGAAGGCAAATCACGCAGGTTCGCCTATCCGCCCAATCTGTATGTCGTCGACGGCGGGGCGCCGCAAGTCAATGCGGCCAGCGCCGTTCTCGAGGAGCTCGGCATCACCGATGTCGCGGTGATCGGGCTGGCCAAGCGGCTGGAAGAGGTGTGGGTGCCGTCGGAGCCGGATCCGATCATCATGCCCCGCAACAGCGAGGGACTTTATTTGCTGCAGCGGGTGCGTGACGAGGCGCACCGGTTCGCGATCACTTACCATCGCAGCAAGCGATCCAAGCGAATGACCGCCTCAGCGCTGGATTCGGTGCCAGGATTGGGAGAACATCGCCGCAAGGCGCTGGTCACTCACTTCGGATCGATAGCCCGCCTCAAGGAGGCCACCGTCGACCAGATCACCGCCGTTCCGGGTATCGGCGTGGCAACGGCCACGGCCGTTCTCGAGGCGCTACGACCCGAGCCACCGGAACCACCCGGAGCCTCGGCATGACGAGTCACGACAGCGAGCAGTGGTCCGCGCAGGCGGAGCGGGGCGACGGCCACCCGGGTGACGCCGCCGGGATCGACGTCGTTCTGGTCACCGGACTGTCCGGGGCGGGGCGGGGTACCGCGGCCAAGGTGCTCGAGGACCTCGGCTGGTATGTCGCCGACAACCTGCCACCCCAGCTGATCACCCGGATGGTCGATTTCGGGCTGGCGGCCGGATCGCGGATCACCCAGCTCGCCGTCGTGATGGACGTGCGGTCGCGCGGATTCACCGGCGACCTCGACGAGGTCCGCAACGAACTGGCCACCCGCAACATCAACCCGCGCGTGGTGTTCATGGAAGCGTCCGACGACATGCTGGTGCGGCGCTACGAAAACAACCGCCGCAGCCACCCGCTGCAGGGCCAGCAGACGCTGGCCGAGGGCATCGCGGCCGAGCGCCGGATGCTGGCACCGGTGCGCGCGACCGCGGATCTGATCATCGACACCTCCACGCTGTCGGTGCGGGGCCTGCGGGAAAGCATCGAGCGCTCCTTCGGCGGTGCCGCGAGTTTGTCGACGAGCGTCACGGTCGAGTCGTTCGGCTTCAAGTACGGGCTGCCGATGGACGCCGACATGGTGATGGATGTGCGATTTCTGCCGAACCCGCACTGGGTCGACGAATTGCGGCCGCACACCGGCCAGCACCCCGCCGTGCGCGACTATGTGTTGGGCCAACCGGGGGCGGCGGAGTTCCTCGACGCTTACCATCGACTGCTATCTCTGGTTGTCGACGGCTATCGCCGGGAGGGCAAGCGCTACATGACGGTCGCGATCGGCTGCACCGGCGGTAAACACCGCAGCGTCGCGATCGCGGAGGCATTGATGCAGTTGTTGCGGGCCGATGAACAACTGTCGGTGCGGGTGCTGCACCGGGATCTGGGCCGCGAATGAGTCCACCACAGAGCGAGGGCATCGTCGCGCTGGGCGGTGGGCACGGCTTGTATGCGACGCTGTCGGCGGCGCGCCGGCTGACGCCCTACGTCACCGCCGTGGTGACCGTCGCCGACGACGGTGGATCGTCGGGCCGGCTGCGCAGCGAATTGGACGTGGTCCCGCCAGGGGATCTGCGAATGGCGTTGGCGGCGTTGGCATCTGACAGCCCTTACGGGCGACTGTGGGCGACCATCCTGCAGCATCGATTCGGCGGCAACGGGGCCCTGGCCGGGCATCCGATCGGCAACCTGCTGCTGGCCGGCCTGTCCGAGGTGCTGGCCGATCCGGTCGCCGCCCTCGACGAGCTGGGGCGCATCCTCGGCGTCAAGGGCCGGGTGCTGCCGATGTGCCCGATCGCGCTGCAGATCGAGGCCGACGTGTCCGGTCTGGAGGCCGACCCGCGGATGTTCCGGCTGATTCGCGGCCAGGTCGCCATCGCGACCACACCGGGAAAGGTGCGCCGGGTCCGGCTGCTGCCGCCGGATCCGCCGGCGACCCGGCAGGCCGTCGACGCGATCATGGCCGCCGACCTGGTGGTGCTGGGGCCCGGCTCCTGGTTCACCAGCGTGATCCCGCACGTGCTGGTCCCGGAGCTGGTCGCCGCGCTGCGGACCACCTCGGCGCGGCGCGCCCTGGTGCTCAACCTGGTGGCCGAACCGGGGGAGACGGCCGGGTTCTCGGTGGAGCGACATCTGCACGTATTGGCCCAGCACGCACCCGGGTTCACCGTCAACGACATCATCATCGACGCCGATCGGGTGCCGAGTGAGCGCGAGCGCGAGCAACTGCGCCGCACCGCGACCCTGCTAAAGGCCGAGGTCCACTTCGCCGACGTGTCCCGACCTGGTACACCTTTACATGATCCGGGCAAGCTTGCGGCGGCCCTGGACGGGGTCCGAACGGGCCGCACGGGTCCGGCAGCGCCTTCGGCGAAGGCCACCGCAGAGATTCGGGTTGACGGTGAAAGCTCAACGACGGGCGTGAACGGACCGGCTGGCAGCGGACCAAGGGGTGACGACGCGTGGCGATGACGACCGAAGTCAAGGACGAGCTGAGCCGCTTGGTAGTGAAATCGGTCAGCGCGCGACGAGCCGAGGTCACCTCGCTGCTGCGCTTCGCCGGCGGGTTGCACATCGTGGGCGGTCGCGTGGTCGTCGAGGCGGAGGTCGACCTGGGCAACATCGCGCGCCGGCTGCGCAAGGACATCTTCGACCTGTACGGCTACAACGCCGTCGTGCATGTGTTGTCGGCCAGCGGGATTCGCAAGAGCACCCGCTACGTGCTGCGGGTGGCCAACGACGGCGAGGCGCTGGCCCGCCAGACCGGGCTGCTCGACATGCGGGGGCGCCCGGTGCGCGGTCTGCCGGCCCAGGTGGTCGGCGGCAGCGTCGGGGACGCCGAAGCCGCGTGGCGGGGTGCCTTTCTGGCGCACGGGTCGCTGACCGAGCCCGGGCGTTCGTCGGCGCTGGAGGTCAGCTGCCCCGGCCCCGAGGCGGCGCTGGCACTGGTGGGCGCGGCGCGACGGCTCGGGGTCAGCGCCAAGGCCCGCGAGGTGCGCGGTGCCGATCGCGTGGTGGTGCGCGACGGCGAAGCGATCGGCGCGTTGCTGACCCGGATGGGCGCCCAGGACACCCGGCTGGTCTGGGAGGAACGCCGGATGCGCCGCGAGGTGCGGGCGACGGCCAACCGGCTGGCCAATTTCGACGACGCCAACCTGCGCCGCTCGGCACGGGCCGCGGTGGCCGCGGCGGCCCGGGTGGAGCGGGCGCTGGAGATCCTCGGCGACACCGTCCCCGACCATCTGGCCTCGGCCGGCAAGCTGCGCGTCGAGCACCGGCAGGCTTCGCTGGAGGAGCTGGGCCGACTTGCCGACCCTCCGATGACGAAAGATGCTGTGGCGGGACGTATTCGGCGTTTGCTGTCGATGGCCGACCGCAAGGCGAAGGTCGAAGGCATCCCTGACACCGAGTCGGCGGTGACGCCGGACCTGTTGGAGGATGCTTAACTGCTGCGACTGGGGGCACCTCCCGCTTGCGGGGGACGGCGAGGGGGAAACGGGGGCGCGTGGTGGGTTTGTTGGCGATTGCTCGACTTGGTTTGCTGGCGAGGACTACGGTCATCGCATGAAGCGGCTTTCCAGTGTTGATGCGGCGTTTTGGTCGGCGGAGACTTCGGGCTGGCACATGCATGTGGGCGCGCTGGCGATCTGCGATCCCAGCGATGCGCCCGACTACAGCTTTGCCCGACTGCGGGAAATTCTGATCGAGCGATTGCCGGAACTGCCGCAGTTGCGGTGGCGCGTCACCGGGGCGCCGCTCGGCCTGGACCGGCCCTGGTTCGTCGAAGACGAGGACCTCGACATCGACTACCACCTGCGCCGCATCGGCGTCCCCGGGCCCGGTGGCCGGCGCGAGCTCGAAGAGCTGGTCGGCAGGTTGATGTCCTACAAGCTGGACCGTTCCCGGCCGCTGTGGGAGTTGTGGGTGATCGAGGGCGTCGAGGGCGGCCGGACAGCCACCCTGACCAAGATGCATCACGCGATCGTCGACGGGGTGTCGGGCGCCGGGCTGGGTGAAATCCTGTTGGACATCACGCCGGAACCCCGTCCGCCGCAACAGGAGACGGTGGGGTCGCTGGTGGGACTCGAGATTCCGGGGATCGAGCGGCGCGCGGTGGGCGCACTGATCAACGTCGGCGTCAAGACGCCGTTCCGGATTGCCCGGTTGGTGGAGCAGACGGTGCGCCAGCAGATCGCCGCGCTGGGTCTGACCAGTCGCCCGCCGCGCTACTTCGAAGCGCCCAAGACACGGTTCAACGCCGCGGTTTCTCCGCACCGGCGGATCAGCGGCGCTCGCGTCGAGCTGGCCCGGGCCAAGGCCGTCAAGGACGCCTACGGCGTCAAGCTCAACGACGTCGTGCTGGCACTGGTGGCCGGCGCCGCCCGCGAATACCTACTGAAGCGCGACGAGCTTCCGGCCAAGCCGCTGATCGCGCAGATCCCGGTGTCCACCCGCACCGACGAGACCAAGGACGACGTCGGCAACAAGATCAGCTCGATGACGGCGTCGCTGGCCACCGACATCGACGACCCGGCGGAGCGGCTGCGCGCCATCCACGAAAGCACCACGAGCGCCAAGGTGATGGCCCAGGCATTGTCCGCGCATCAGATCATGGGGCTCACCGAGACCACGCCGCCCGGGCTGCTGCAGTTGGCCGCGCGGGCCTACACGGCCAGCGGGCTGTCGAGGAACCTGGCGCCGATCAACTTGGTGGTGTCGAACGTGCCGGGACCGCCGATGCCGCTGTACATGGCGGGCGCGAAGCTGGACATGCTGGCGCCCCTGGGACCGCCGGTGATGGACGTCGCGCTGAACATCACCTGCTTCTCCTATCAGGACTCGCTGGACTTCGGATTCGTGACGACACCCGAGGTCGCCAGTGACATCGACGAAATGGCCGACGCGATCGAACCGGCGCTGACCGAGCTGGAGAAGGCCGCGCCGGCGGGCTAGTCGCGGTTCAGGTAGGTCGTCGCGTACACCCAGGACAAAAAGCGCGCGACGGCCTCGGCCGATTTGTGGGCCCGCGGGGATCCGAAGATGTCGAAAGCGTGCTGTGCGTAAGGCAATTCGGCGTAGGCGACGGGGGACTTCGATACCGCTCGCAACTCCTCGACGAACTCGCGCGCCTCACCGACGGGAATCAGTGAGTCGTCGTGGCCGTGCAGTATGAAGAACGGCGGCGCATCGGCGCGCAGCTGCCGGATCGGTGACGCGTCGAGGTAGACCTCGCGGTGCGTCTCGAGTTTGCGCTTTACGACGAACTTTTCGAGCAGCTCGACGAACTCGCGACGGCCTTCGCCCGCGGTCGAGAACCAGTCGTAGCGCCCGTACACCGGCACCGCGGCGGTCACCGACGTGTCGGCGTCTTCGAAACCCGGCTGGAATTCGGGGTCATTGGGTGTCAGCGCGGCCAGCGCCGACAGGTGCCCGCCCGCCGAGCCGCCGGTGATCGCAACGAAATTCGGGTCGCCACCGTAGGCCGCGATGTTCTCCTTCACCCACGCCAGCGCCTTCTTGACGTCGACGATGTGGTCGGGCCAGGTGTGCTTCGGGGAAACCCGATAGCCGACCGACACGCACACCCAGCCCCGCGCCGCCAGATGGCTCATCAGCGGATAGGCCTGTGGGCGGCGCATCCCGATCACCCAGGCGCCGCCGGGGATCTGCACCAGCACCGGCGCCTTGGCGTCGCGGGGCAGGTCGCGGCGGCGCCAGATGTCGGCGCGGTTGGCGCGATGCGGACCGTAGGACACGACGTTGGTCTTCTCGACATAGTGCCGCCGCGCCACCGTGATGCCCAGCGGCAGGCTGAGCCGCCCTCTGCGCTCCGGCTTGTTCTGCGGCAGCGCGGCCACCGCCTCGGCGTAATCGGGTCCCAGCTGTTCGCGTAGCCCCGCCTCCAGCACCGGGCCGGGAGTGGTGACGTTGCGATGGCGAATCACCGCGAGGATCGCCCAGGAGGCCGCCGTCAGGGCCAGCGCCGCCTTGCCCCGCCGCCCGGCGAAGTCACCGCGGCGGCCGCGCCGCACTACGTCCAGCAACGAGCCGGCGAAATACAGGCCGGGCACTTCCGACGTCGGCCAGCCGAACCAGAACACCAGCACGGTGGTATAGCCCTTGCGGGCCAGCGGTCGTAATCCGTTGGCGGCGTTGGCCAATTCCAGCGCCGCGCGGGCCAGCGGCCGGGGCTTGAGCCGGCGCATCAGCCGTTCACCCGTGCTTGCAGTTCGGCGCGCAGGATCTTGCCGGTGCTGCCGCGGGGCAGCTCGTCGAGAACCGAAATCTCACGTGGCACTTTATAATTGGCGAGGTTATCGCGAACGTGTTGTTTGAGCGTCTCGGGCGTGGCCGCCGAGCCGGGCCCGAGCACCACGAACGCAGCCAGCCGCTGGCCGTACTGTTCGTCGTCCACGCCGATCACCACGGCTTCGGCCACTTCCGGGTGTGCGGCAAGCGTTTTCTCCACCTCGATCGGGTAGATGTTCTCGCCGCCGGACACGATCATCTCGTCGTCGCGGCCGACGACGAACAGCCGTCCGGCCTCGTCGACATAGCCGACGTCACCCGACGACATGAACCCGGCGTGGAAATCCTTCGTCTTGCCGGAGGTGTAGCCGTCGAATTGGGTGTCGTTGCGCACGTAGATGGTGCCGACCTCGCCGGTGGGCACCTCGTTGAATTCCGGGTCCAGGATCCGGATCTCGGTCCCGCCGGCCGGCTTGCCCGCGGTGTCGGGCGCGGCGCGCAGATCCGCCGGGGTGGCCGTCGCGATCATGCCCGCCTCGGTCGCGTTGTAGTTGTTGTAGATCACGTCGCCGAACTGATCCATGAACGAGATGACCACGTCGGGTCGCATCCGCGAACCCGACGCCGCGGCGAAGCGAAGCGACCGGCCGGTGTAGCGGTTGCGGACGTCGTCGGGCAGTTCCATGATGCGGTCGAACATCACCGGGACCACGGCCAGGCCGGTCGCCCGGTGGCGGTCGACGAGCTCCAGGGTGGCCTCCGGGTCGAACTTGCGCCGGGTGACGATCGTGCACGCCATCGACGCCGCGAAGATCAACTGTGAGAAACCCCACGCGTGGAACATCGGCGCCACTATCACGATCGTCTCCTCGGCGCGCCACGGCGTGCGGTCCAGGATCGCCTTGAGCGTGCCGATCCCGGCACCGCCGCCAGACTGCTTGGCGCCCTTGGGACTTCCGGTGGTCCCGGAGGTCAGCAGGATCATCTTGCCCTTGCGGCCGGTGCGCTCCGGCCGCTCGCCGAGGTGGCCGGCGATGAGCTTCCCTACCGTGAGCTCGTGCGGTCCGTCGGTCCACGCCACGATGCGGGTGGCGGCCGGCTTGTCGGCCAGCGCCCGGTCCACCGTGTCGGTGAACTCCTCGTCGTAGATGGCGGCGTCGACGCCTTCGCGGTTGACCACCTCGGCCATCGCCGGCCCGGCGAACGACGTGTTCAACAGCACAACGTCGGAACCGATCCGGTTGGCGGCCACCAACGCCTCGATGAAGCCGCGGTGGTTGCGGCACATGATTCCGATGACCCGTGGCCGGCCGCCCGGCAGGGCTTGCAGCGCGGCCGCCAGCGCGTTGATCCGCTCGTCGAGCTGCCGCCAGGTCAGCGTGCCGAGTTCGTCGATCACGGCGGGGCGGTCCGGGCAGCGCTGCGCGGCGCCGGCGAAACCGACCGTCATGCCCATGCCCTCGCGGCGCATCGCCGCGGCCATCTTCAGGTAGCGGTCGGGCCGCATCGGCGCGATCATTCCGGCGCGTCGCAGCGTGGCCACTACGCCCAAGACGCCGCGAGCCTGGTCCAGGGGAGAGGCCATGGCTCAGCCCAGAATCGGGAAGCGACGCTTGGCGGCGAGGTCTTTGAGGGCTTCTTGCATCACCGAGCGCACGTGCTCGTCGACCTCGTCGATGTCGGGGTCCTCGCCGAACTGCGCGGCGATGTCGATGGGTTCGAGCACCTGCGTGACGATCTTGGTAGGTAGCGGCACATTCGGTGGGACGACCGCGCTCAACCCGAACGGGAAGCCGAACGACACCGGCAGGATCGAGCTGCGCAGCAGGCGCTTGATGCCCAGCCGCTCGGCCAGCCAGGTGCCGCGGGTCAGATAGAGCTGCGTCTGCTGGCCGCCGATGGACACCGCGGGAACGATCGGCACGCCGGCTTCGATCGCGGTGCGGACATAGCCCTTGCGGCCGTTGAAGTCGATGACGTTCTCCGACATCGTCGGTCGGTACGCGTCGTAATCACCGCCGGGAAACACCACCACCACGCCACCGGATCGCAGGGCGCTGGCCGCGTTCTCGCGGTTGGCCCGGATATAGCCGAGCCGCCGGAACAGCCCGCCGGTGACGCCCATGAACAAGATGTCGTGGCTCAGCGTGTAGACCGGGCGGTCGTAGCCGAACTTCTCGTAGAAGTCGACGGTGAAGATCGGGACGTCCATCGGTAACATGCCGCCGGAGTGGTTGCCGACCACCAGTGCGCCGCCGGGCGGGAAGGTCTCCAGTCCGTGCACCTCGGAGCGGAAGTACCTCTTCAATACCGGGCGCAGCACCCCCATCAGGCGCTGGGTCAGACCGGGGTCGAATTTGCCGAGCTCGGGATCGTCACTGCCGGTATCGCTCGCTTCGCTCACCGAATGCCCCCTTTGGCGTCGCTCGAGAGTTCGCGCGTTGAGTCCCTAGATGGTAGCTAGGGCTTTCTAGTGGAGGGCTAACAGGCAAACTCTCTTGCCTTCTCGCGATCGCGCGCACTGTGATGGGCGGGGACAACGGGAGGGAAGGTGGCCGGCACGGTCGAGGTCGTTGCGGATCCCATGTCGGTGATCGCCCGCGAGATGGACCGCATCCGCGATGACTTCATCGCCGCGGTCTTCGAGGAGATCAGGGCCGAGAACGCACCGGGTGGTTGCGCGAGACGTTGTGTGAGTATCTGTCCCGAAGTCGCAATCATGTGGCGACGGCCTACGCAATACAGTTGCCTCCCAACATCATTCAGGAGGCCGTCGCGCGGGCCATGCACCTGTGCGGGCAGGCTTTCGGCGACCCCGACGCGATGTTCCGAGTACAGATCGCGCTGGAGGCCTGTCGGTGGATGGCTCCGACGCTGCTGCACATGGCCCAAGAATGTGCTTAGTAGCCACCGCCTCTCAGACCCCGAAGTAGTCACCGCCTCCGAGCGGCTGACCTGCCATTTGTCGCGTGCTAGCAAAAGCGACCTACGCTTCGTCGCCGAAGCGTATGGCGCTGGCCGGATTCGGGGGGTTATGGTTACCGCGCAAAACACTGAACTGCCAGTTGAGAGAAGAAAAGATGGACTTCGCTGGTTTGTCTGACGAGCGTGATGCGCGCTCGGTCACAGCCCACATTTCGAGTGGTGCCCGTGACCGCCGCGGACGTCAGCCTCGCGGCGCCGCAGTCCGTCCCGGCTCGGCACATGTCCATCAATCGGGCTCGGCGGTGACCGCGAGCCGTCCTGCCGGTGCTCTCGACCGCGCCACCGTTGTGTCCGACACGGCGGATCAGCGCCAGGCCGACTACTTTCTGCGTCTGCTCACTCAGAACCGCCGTTTGATCGACCAACGGATCGACAGCTACTACAACGCGATTGCCGTCGCCGAAGCCCGCGGCGACGCCGAAAGCGCGTGCGTTTTCCGGCGCGCCGCACGCGCCGAGGAGCAGGAGAGCACGGCACTGGACGGCCTGATCGAAAATCTGCAGCGCCGATTTGTGGCTCAGCCCACATCTGACGCCGCGCCGGCGCCGCGGCTCGTGGTCCACTAGGGCCGCAACGACCTACCGCAATCGCACCGCCTGACTCGGCAGGTGTCATCTAGCTCGGCGTTTGGCTCTCGAGGTTTCGGGACTGTTACCGGCCCAGCAACCGTTGCGACTACTGATCTAGGCTGACGGCCAGGGGTTCGACACCAGACTTGAAGACGAGGGAGACACAAGTGACAGTCCGAGTAGGCATCAACGGCTTCGGTCGAATCGGACGCAATTTCTACCGTGCGTTGTTGGCCCAGCAGGAGCAGGGCGGCGCTGACATCGAAGTGGTGGCGGTCAACGACATCACCGACAACAGCACCCTGGCGCACCTGCTGAAATTCGACTCCATCCTGGGCCGGTTGGCGCACGACGTCAGCCTCGAAGGCGAGGACACCATCGTGGTGGGCCCGGCGAAGATCAAGGCGCTGGCGGTTCGCGAGGGCCCGGCCGCGCTGCCGTGGGGTGATTTGGGCGTCGACGTCGTCGTCGAATCCACGGGCATCTTCACCGCCCGCGCCAAGGCGCAGGGCCACCTGGACGCCGGCGCCAAGAAGGTGATCATCTCCGCGCCCGCCAGCGACGAGGACATCACCATCGTGCTGGGCGTCAACGACGACAAATACGACGGCAGCCAGAACATCATCTCCAACGCGTCGTGCACCACGAACTGCCTCGGTCCGCTGGCCAAGGTCATCAACGACGAGTTCGGCATCGTCAAGGGCCTGATGACCACCATCCACGCCTACACCCAGGACCAGAACCTGCAGGACGGGCCGCACAAGGACCTGCGCCGCGCCCGCGCCGCCGGCCTGAACATCGTGCCGACCTCCACCGGCGCGGCCAAGGCCATCGGCCTGGTGCTGCCCGAGCTGAAGGGCAAGCTCGACGGGTACGCGCTGCGGGTGCCGATCCCCACCGGCTCGGTCACCGACCTGACCGCGGAGCTGAAGAAGTCGGCCACCGCCGACGAGATCAACGCCGCGATGAAGGCCGCGGCCGAGGGGCCGATGAAGGGCATCCTGAAGTACTACGACGCGCCGATCGTGTCGAGTGACATCGTCACCGACCCGCACAGCTCGATCTTCGACTCCGGCCTGACCAAGGTGATCGACAACCAGGCCAAGGTGGTCTCGTGGTACGACAACGAGTGGGGCTACTCCAACCGGCTCGTTGACCTGGTCTCGCTGGTCGGCAAGTCGCTCTAACCGTGGGCGTCCCAAACCTCGAAGATCTGCTGTCCGAGGGTGTTTCGGGTCGCGCCGTGCTGGTGCGCTCCGATCTCAACGTCCCGCTCAACGACGCCGGCGAGATCACCGACCAGGGCCGGATCACGGCGTCGGTCCCGACGCTGAAGGCGTTGCTGGATGGCGGCGCCAAGGTGGTGGTGACCGCGCACCTGGGTCGCCCCAAGGACGGCCCCGACCCGAAGCTGTCGCTGGCGCCGGTCGCCGCGGCGCTGGGTGAGCAATTGGGCCGGCACGTGCAGCTGGCCGGTGATGTCGTCGGGACCGACGCGCTGGCCCGCGCCGAGGGTCTGACCGACGGCGACATCCTGTTGCTGGAGAACATCCGCTTCGACCCGCGAGAGACCAGCAAGGACGACGGCGAGCGGTTGGCGCTGGCCAAGAAACTGGCCGAATTGGTTTGGCCGGGAGGCGCTTTCGTCTCCGACGGCTTCGGTGTGGTGCACCGCAAGCAGGCCTCGGTGTACGACATCGCCACGCTGCTGCCGCACTACGCCGGCACGCTGGTGGCCGACGAGATCGAGGTGCTCGAGCGGCTGTGCAGCTCGACCAAGCGTCCCTACGCGGTGGTGCTCGGCGGGTCGAAGGTGTCCGACAAGCTCGGCGTCATCGAGTCGCTGGCGACCAAGGCCGACAGCATCGTGATCGGTGGCGGAATGTGCTTCACTTTCCTTGCCGCACAGGGTTATTCAGTCGGTAAGTCGCTGCTCGAAGGGGACATGGTCCAGACCTGCCGCAACCTGCTGGACACCTACGTCGACGTGTTGCGACTGCCCGGCGACATCGTGGTGACCGAGAAGTTCGGCGCCGACTCGCCACCACAGTTCGTGGCCGCCAACGCGATTCCGGACGACCTGATGGGTCTGGACATCGGCCCGGGTTCGGTCAAGCGGTTCGCCGCGTTGCTGTCCAACGCCGCGACGGTGTTCTGGAACGGCCCGATGGGCGTCTTCGAGTTCCCGGCCTATGCGGCCGGCACGCGCGGTGTCGCCGAGGCGATCGTCGCGGCGACCGCGAAGGGCGCCTTCAGCGTGGTGGGCGGTGGTGATTCCGCGGCCGCCGTGCGTGCGCTCGGGATCCCCGAGGGTGACTTCTCGCACATCTCAACCGGCGGTGGCGCATCGCTGGAATATCTGGAGGGCAAGCAGCTGCCCGGCATCGAAGTGTTGGGTAGTGCCCAGCCGAGCGGAGGGGACTCGTGAGCCGTAAGCCACTGATCGCCGGCAACTGGAAGATGAACCTCAATCACTTCGAGGCCATCGCGCTGGTGCAGAAGATCGCATTCGCGTTGCCGGACAAGTACTTCGACAAGGTCGACGTCACGGTGCTGCCGCCGTTCACCAACCTGCGCAGCGTGCAGACCCTGGTCGACGGCGACAAGCTGCGGTTGACCTACGGCGCCCAGGACCTGTCCCCGCACGAGTCCGGCGCCTACACCGGCGACATCAGCGGCACCTTCCTGGCCAAGCTGGGCTGCAGCTACGTCGTCGTCGGCCACTCGGAACGGCGCACCTACCACAACGAGGACGACGCGCTGGTGGCCGCGAAGGCCGCCGCCGCGCTCAAGAACGGCCTGACGCCGATCGTGTGCGTCGGCGAACACCTCGATATCCGCGAGGCCGGCGAGCATGTCAGCCACTGCGAGAAGCAGGTGCGCGAGTCACTGGCCGGGCTCTCGGCCGACCAGATCGGCCAGGTGGTCATCGCCTACGAGCCGGTCTGGGCGATCGGCACCGGGCGGGTGGCCAGCTCCGGGGATGCCCAGGAGGTCTGCGGGGCGATCCGCCGGCAGCTGGCCGAGCTGGCGTCACCCAAGATCGCGGACACCGTGCGGGTGCTCTACGGGGGCTCGGTGAACGCGAAGAATGTCGGCGAGATCGTCGCGCAGAACGACGTCGACGGCGGGCTGGTCGGGGGAGCGTCGCTGGACGGGGAGCAATTCGCCACCCTGGCGGCCATCGCCGCCGGTGGTCCGCTGCCCTGAGCGCTGCGAGCGCCGGTTACGGCCGCTCGAGCGATAGCCGGTAAGCTGTCGCACATGGTTTTGGGCCTACAGATCACCCTGGTGGTCACCAGCATCCTGGTGGTGCTGCTGGTGCTGCTGCACCGCGCCAAGGGAGGCGGCCTGTCCACGCTGTTCGGTGGTGGTGTGCAGTCCAGCCTGTCCGGGTCCACGGTGGTGGAAAAGAACCTGGACCGGCTGACGGTGTTCGTGGTCGGCATCTGGCTGGTGTGCATCATCGGCATGGCGCTGCAGATCAAATACAAGTGACGTTGCTCAAGTAGCACTCACCCGTCGGCCGCTCGGCGGGCGCACTACCCGATCCGCACCGATACTGGAACGCATGGTTGAGGTCTCCGAGCACGTTTCCGAAGCCGCGCTGGCGCCGATCGGTGCCGTGCAGCGGACCCGGCTCGGTCGCGAGGCGACCGAGCCGATGCGCGCCGACATCAGGATGCTCGGCACCATCCTCGGCGACACCGTGCGCGAACAGAGCGGTGACGAGGTATTCGACTTGGTCGAACGCGCCCGCGTGGAATCCTTTCGGGTGCGTCGCTCGGAGATCGATCGGGCCGAGATCTCACACATGTTCGACGGCATCGACATTCATCTGGCGATCCCCATCATCCGGGCGTTCAGCCATTTCGCGCTGCTGGCCAACGTCGCCGAAGACATCCACCGCGAGCGCCGGCGCCATGTCCACGTCGACGCCGGGGAACCCCCGCAAGACAGCAGCCTGGCCGCCACCTACGCGAAACTGGATTCCGCGGAACTGGATTCGGCCACCGTGGCCGCGGCACTCAAGGGCGCGCTGGTTTCCCCGGTAATCACCGCCCACCCCACCGAGACCCGCCGGCGCACCGTGTTCGTCGCCCAGCACCGGATCACCGAACTGATGCGATTGCACGCCGAGGGCCACCGGGAGACCAGCGACGGCCGCAGCATCGAGCGCGAACTGCGCCGTCAGGTGCTCACGCTGTGGCAGACCGCGCTGATCCGGCTGCACCGGCTGCAGATCACCGACGAAATCGACGTCGGCCTGCGGTACTACCAGGCCGCGCTGTTCGAGGTGATCCCGCAGGTCAACGCCGAGGTCCGCGACGCGCTGCGCGCTCGCTGGCCCAATGCCGAGTTGCTTTGCGCGCCGATCCTGCAGCCGGGCTCGTGGATCGGCGGCGACCGCGACGGCAACCCGAACGTGACCGCCGCGGTGGTGCGGCGGGCCACCAGCAGCGCCGCGTTCACCGCGCTGGCGCATTACCTGTCCGAGCTCACCGATCTCGAGCAGGAGCTCTCGATGTCGGCGCGATTGATCAGTGTCACAACCGAGTTGGCGGAGCTGGAGCGCAGCTGCCCGGAACAGGCCAGGGCCGACGAGCCGTACCGGCGGGCGGTGCGGGTGATTCGCGGCCGGCTCAGCGCGACGGCCGCCCAGATCCTCGACGACGAACCGCAGCAGCTGCTCGACCTGGGCTTGGAACCGTATGCCACGCCGGACGAACTGCGGGCCGATCTCGACATCGTCGACGTCTCGTTGCGCACCCACGGCAGCGCGCTGCTGGCCGAGGATCGGCTGGGGTTGTTACGAGAAGGCGTGCACGTCTTCGGATTTCACCTCAGCGGCCTGGACATGCGGCAAAACTCCGACGTGCACGAGGAAGTGGTCGGCGAGCTGCTGGCCTGGGCCGGGGTGCATCCCGACTATCGTTCGCTGCCCGAAGACCAGCGCGTCGAACTCTTGGCCGACGAGCTGACCACCCGGCGCCCGCTGCTCAGCGACCGCGCCCGGTTATCGGAGCTGGCCCATAAGGAATTGAGCGTGGTCGAGGCGGCCGCGCACGCCGTCAAGCGCTACGGTCCGGCGGCGGTGCCCAACTACGTCATCTCGATGTGCCAGTCCGTCTCGGACGTCCTCGAGGCCGCGCTGCTGCTCAAGGAAACCGGACTGCTGGACGTCTCCGGGCCCGAACCCTATTGTCCGGTCGGCATTTCCCCGCTGTTCGAGACGATCGACGATCTGCACAACGGGGCCTCGATTCTGCACGCGATGCTAGAGCTCCCGATCTATCGAGCGGTGGTGGCCGCCCGCGGCGACAGCCAGGAGGTGATGCTCGGCTACTCCGATTCCAACAAGGACGGCGGCTATCTGACCGCCAACTGGGCGGTCTACCGGGCCGAGCTGGCGCTGGCCGAGGTGGCCCGCAAGACCGGAATTCGGTTGCGGCTCTTCCATGGCCGCGGCGGTACCGTCGGCCGCGGCGGCGGCCCCAGCTATCAGGCGATCCTCGCGCAGCCGCCCGGCGCCGTGAACGGCTCGCTGCGCCTGACCGAGCAGGGCGAGGTGATCGCGGCCAAGTACGCCGAACCGCTGCTGGCGCAACGGAATCTGGAAAGCCTGGTGGCGGCCACGCTGGAGTCGACGCTGCTGGACATGGAGGGCCTGGGCGACGCGGCCGAGCCGGCCTACGCGGTGCTCGAAGAGATCGCGTCGCTGGCACGCGACGCATACTCCGAATTAGTGCACGAGACACCGGGTTTCGTCGAGTACTTCAAGGCCTCCACGCCGGTCAGCGAGATCGGGTCGCTGAACATCGGCAGCCGTCCGGCGTCGCGCAAGCCCACCGAGTCGATCGCCGACCTGCGCGCCATCCCGTGGGTGCTGGCCTGGAGCCAGTCGCGGGTCATGCTGCCCGGGTGGTACGGCACCGGGTCGGCATTCGAGCAGTGGATCGCCGCCGGCGACGAACAGGAGCGGGTCGCGGTCCTGCGCGAACTGTACCGGCGGTGGCCGTTCTTCCGCGGCGTGCTGTCCAACATGGCGCAGGTGCTGGCCAAGAGTGACCTGGGCCTGGCGGCGCGGTACGCGGAATTGGTCGCCGATGAATCGTTGCGGCACAGGGTGTTCGACAAGATCGCCGACGAGCACCAGCGCACGATCGCGATGCACAAGCTGATCACCGGTCAGGATGACCTGCTGGCCGACAACGCGGCGCTGGCGCGTTCGGTGTTCAACCGCTTCCCCTACCTGGAGCCGCTGAATCATCTTCAGGTGGAGTTGCTGCGGCGCTACCGCTCGGGCGACGACGACGAACTGGTGCAGCGGGGGATTCTGCTGACGATGAACGGGCTGGCCAGCGCGCTCAGGAACAGCGGCTGACGTAGTCGACCGGACACGGCCCGGCCGCCCGCGCCACACCGCCGATCTGCGCTCCGACGGGTTGCGGATGCGACGTCCACCGTGGCGTCATCTCGTACTCACGCACGAGGTGAGTCAGGGCCGCCGTCATGGCCGACAGCGAGAACGGCTGGGCCGGGCACGAATGTCTGCCGTGTCCGAACGCCGTCACCAGCATCGGCGACGGTAGTGCGTCCTTTTCGGTCAGGTGGTGGCGGGTCCATCGATCGGGATCCCAGTGCGCCAGCCCCGGCGCCGCCGAGGTGTTGAGCAGCGGCAGCAGGGTGGCTATGGTCCAGCCCGGCGGTACCTGATAGGTGATCGCGCCGGTGTCCAGCGAGACCGGCGCCAGCACGCTGCGCGACATGATCGAGCGTTGCGCGATGCGCGTCGACTCCAGCGCACAACTCTGGGTAAAGGCATTGTCGCCCAAACGAACTCGCTGCTGCTGGGTCGGGTGCTCGAGCAGGTCGACCAATGCCCAGCCCAACGCGGCGGCCAGGTTCGACATGGATGCGATGTGGATCAGCGCGACGTCGAACGCGATCCCGTGCAGCCGGGACGGCTGCGCCTCCGTCGACCAGGCGGCCACGATCCGGCCGAAGAGGTCATGGTCGCGGGTGTCGCCGTCGTCGAATCCGCGCACCGCGTCGCCGATGGCGTCGGCGATCTCGTCGAGCGCGGCCCGCTCGGCGCGCTTGTCCGATGCCGCCACCGCGGCCATCCGATCGGGGTGGACAAACGCGTCGGAGCCGTCCAGGGTGTCGAACGCGCGCACCAGACGTTCGAAGGTGTCGCCGTCGGTCGACCCGGGACCGGCCCACGACGCCAGCCCCATCCGGTGGCCGAGCCGTCGCATCAGGTCGAACACATCGACCGACCCCGCCGAGCCCAGCTCGAGCGCGGTCTGTTCGAGCGCCCGGTCCAGGTTGATCAGATAATTGGCCACGTCGCCGCGGCGAAACAGCATGTTCGGCAGGGTGCGCCGGCCGGCAAAGATGTCGTCGGGCAGCTTGCGCCGCAGCATCAGGTAGTCGGCGACGCCCTTGCTCGCGGTCTCCTCGGGCAGCGCGTAGAACGACTCGACGCCGGTGGGCGAGAACGTGAACAGATAGCGATCGTCGCCGCTGTGTACGGCGAACGTGTCGCCGTGTCGGGCGCGGGCGGCGGCGATCGCCGCGACGGCGTCGGTGACGGGGACGTCCCACGGCAGACCGGTGCCGTCGGCGTAGGGCGGTGCGGGCACCGGGTCGGCGCCGGTCACCATCTACCGCGCCGGACGGATCCGCAGCCGGTCCACCACACCGCGTACCGCGTGCTCGGTCATCGACAGCGGTGATATGACCGTCTCGCCCACACTCACGATGTAGTCGATGCGCTTGACGATCGACTCCACCGGCTCGACCACCGCGATGAGTCGTTTGGCGAGCTCGTCGAGGCTTTCCAGGGTTCCCTCCAGGTGGTCCAGGCCGCCCTCCAAGCGCTCGACCGTGCCGTTCAACCGGGTCAGGGAGCTGCTCAGCTCGTTCATGGTCTTGCCGAGGTTGTCGAGGACGTCCTCGACCTGCTCGACCGTCTTGTCGGCGTTCAGAGCCGCCTGAGTGAGCGTTTTGATCCGGTTTCGCTCAGGCCCGTTGCGCACCGTTCTGTCTGCCATGACGGTAATTATGACCGCGATGGAACCGGGGAAAACGTCTATGCATCGAATTGGATGTGAGCAGACCACACTGTGACGGCGGCCGGCGGGGCCGGCTGACCCGGGGCTGCGGGTGCGCGGTCACGCGGCGATTGGGTGATTATGCGGCCGGCTATGCCGACCGGAAGGCGGAGCGGGCCGGGCCCTAGTCCGGCTGCCCGGGCCGGGCGGGCAGTTTGGCGGCGGCGTCCTCGTCGAGCAGCCAGAGCGTCGTCTCGAGCCCGACCGCACCCGCGGCCGGTATGTCGACCGGCTGGGCGCCGCCGATGGCGGCGGCGGCCGCATCGCCCTTGGCGCTGCCGGAGACCATCAGCCACACCTCCCGGGATCGCCGGATCGCCGGGATCGTCAGGGTGATCCGCTGCGGCGGCGGCTTGGGGGAGTCGTCGACCGACACCACCATGCGGGCGGTCTCGCGCACCGCCGCGGTGTCGGGGAACAGCGAGTTGATGTGGCCCTCGGGGCCCATGCCGAGCAGGTGGACGTCGAAATTCGGTACCTGCTCGCCGGGTTCGGCGTTGGCCGCCAGCAGTTGTTCGTAGGCCAGTGCCGCGGCGGCGAGGTCGGTACCGAATTCGCCGTCGCTGGCGGCCATCGGGTGCACGTTGCTCGAGGGGATGTCGATGTGATCGAGCAGGGCCTCGCGGGCCTGCTTCTCGTTGCGCTCGCCGTCGGCTAACGGGACATAGCGTTCGTCGCCCCAGAAGAGATGAACCTTCGACCAGTCGACCTGGTCGGCCTGGGCCCGCAGATACTTCAGCAGGCCGATCCCGTTGCCGCCGCCGGTCAGCACGATCTGGGCGCGCCCGCGCGCCGCCACGGCGGCCCGGATGGTCTCGACCAGCCGGCGGCCCGCGGCCTCGACCAGGGTTGCACTGTCCGGGAAGACTTCAACGGTTGTGCTCACGCGTATTGCACCTTATCGATTCCTTCGAGCGCGCTGAAGTAGACCTCGTCGGGGTCCAAGCGACGCATGTCTTCGGCCAGGCATTCACGGGTTTCCCTGCGCGCCAACGGAACAAGTGCATCCGGTCGGCCGGTCCGGCTCAGGGTGGCCGTCGTTCCCTCTTGCGGCCTGCTCAGGGTGATCGTTTCGCTCTTGCGCACCAACTCGACCTTGAGTTCGCCGACCTCCCGGCGCACCGGCCCGTCGATCCGGCTGGCCAACCAGCCCGCCAGTACGTCGAGCGAGGGCTCGGTGCGCAGACCGGAAACCAGCGCCGATTCGATCTTCTCGTGCGGCTTCTGGTCGACCGCGGAGGTGAGCAAGGCCCGCCAGTAGGTGATCCGCGCCCAGGCCAGATCGGTGTCCCCGGCGGTATATCCGGGAAGCCTGCTCTTGATCACCGACAGCGGGTCGTCGGTGTTGGTCGCATCGGTGATGCGCCGAATCGCTAACTTGCCCAATGGATCCTGAGCGGGAACCGCTGGGGCGACATCGGGCCACCACACCACGACCGGGATGTCGGGAAGCAGGAAGGGAATGACGACGCTGGCCGAGTGACCCGACAACGGGCCGGACAGCCTGAGCACCACGACCTCTCCGGCGCCGGCGTCGCCACCGACTCGAACCTGGGCGTCCAGGCGGGCATCGCGACCGTCGGTATCGCCGGCCGCCACGACCAGGACCCGGCTCGGGTGTTCGTGGCTGGCGGCGTTGGCCGCCTCGATGGCCTCTTCGAGCAGAGTGTCGTTGTCCGACTTGATGATCAGCGTACCGACGCGGCCCATCATGACCACGCCGGCCTCCTCGCGCAGCGCATCCAGCTTCTTGTTGACCGCGGTGGTGGTGGTGTCGAGCAGATCAACGATCATTACGGCCGCCGCCATTCGCGGTCGGTCCGGTGCAGCATCTCATCGGCCGAGGCTGGGCCCCAGGTGCCCGACTCGTACGGGTCGGGTTTTCCGTCCGCTGCCCAATGAGCGAGGACGGGATCGAGTATCTGCCAAGCCAATTCGACCTCCTCGTTCACCGGGAACAGCGACGGCTCACCCAGCAGCACGTCCAGGATCAACCGTTCGTAGGCCTCGGGGGAGTCTTCGGCGAACGCCGAGCCGTAGGAGAAGTCCATGTTGACGTCGCGGACTTCCATCGCGCCCGGGACCTTCGAACCGAACCGCAGCGTGATGCCCTCGTCGGGCTGCACCCGGATCACCAGGGCGTTCTCGCCCAGCTCGTCGGTCATGGTGGCGTCGAAGGGCAGATGCGGGGCCCGTTTGAAGACCAGGGCGATCTCGGTCACCCTGCGGCCCAAGCGTTTTCCGGTACGCAGGTAGAACGGCACCCCGGCCCAGCGGCGGGTGTCCACTTCGAGCGTGATCGCCGCGAAGGTTTCGGTGGTGGAATCCTTCGAGAAACCGTCCTCGTCCAGCAGCCCCACCACCTCCTCGCCGCCCTGCCAGCCGGCCGCGTACTGACCGCGGCTGGTGGTCTGGTCGATCGGCTGGGCCAGTTGGGTGGCCGAGAGCACCTTGATCTTCTCGGCCTGCAACGCTTTCGCGTTGAAGCTGACCGGCTCCTCCATCGCGGTGAGTGCCAGCAGCTGCATCAGGTGGTTCTGGATGACATCGCGGGCCGCGCCGATGCCGTCGTAATATCCGGCGCGGCCGCCCAATCCGATGTCCTCGGCCATCGTGATCTGCACGTGGTCGACGTAGTGCGCGTTCCAGATCGGGTCCCAGAATTGATTGGCGAACCGCAGCGCCAAGATGTTCTGGACCGTCTCCTTGCCGAGATAGTGGTCGATGCGGAACACCGACTCCTCGGGGAAGACCGAGTTCACCACATGGTTGAGGTCGCACGCGCTCTTCAGGTCGTGGCCGAACGGCTTCTCGATGACGACCCGGCTCCATCGGTCTTCTTGGGGCCGCGCCAGCCCGGACTTGTGCAGCTGTTCGCACACCACCGGGAACGACTTCGGCGGAATCGCCAGATAGAACGCGTGATTGCCGCCGATGCCGCGCTCGGCGTCGAGCTTGTCGAGCGTCTCGGCCAGCCGTGCGAAGGCGGCATCGTCGTCGAAGGCGCCCGACACGAACCGCAGTCCCTCGGCCAGCCGCTCCCAGATGGCCTGCCGAAAGGGGGTGCGGCAGAACTGCTTGACGTCGTCGTGGATTACCTGGGCGAACGCGTCGTGATCCCAGTCGCGGCGGCCGAAGCCGACCAGCGAGAAGGTCGGAGGCAGTAACCCGCGGTTGGCCAGGTCGTAGACCGCGGGCACCACCTTTTTGTGCGCCAGGTCGCCGGTGACGCCGAAAAGCACCATGGCGCAGGGGCCGGCGATCCTGGGCAGCCGCTTATCGTCTTTGTCCCGCAATGGGTTACGCCATTGCGCGCCATCAGCGCCCGCCGTCATTTGGAAAGAGAGCTCAGCTGTTTCTGTGTCTCGCCGAGCAACTCAGTCCACGATTCGATGAACTTCTCCACGCCCTCGTTCTCCAGGACCACGAACACGTCGGCCACGTCGATCCCGACCGCCGACAGCTTGTCGAACACGCCCTGGGCCGCGTCGGCGGTGCCGGTGATCGTGTCGCCGGTGACGACACCGTGGTCGGCGACGGCGTCAATCGTCTTCTCCGGCATGGTGTTGACCGTGTTCGGCGCGACCAGCTCGGTGACATAAAGGGTGTCGGAGTAGTCCGGGTTCTTCACACCGGTCGATGCCCACAACGGGCGCTGCACCCGGGCGCCGTTGGCCTTGAGCGCCTCGAACCGCGCACCACCCTCGAAGATCTCCTGGTACGCCGCGTAGGCCAGCCGGGCGTTGGCGACACCGGCCTGGCCGCGCAGGCCGAGCGCCTCTTCGGAGCCGATCTTTTCCAGTCGCTTGTCGATCTCGGTGTCCACCCGGGACACGAAAAACGATGCCACCGAATGGATCTTGGACAGGTCGTGTCCCGCCTCGCGGGCCTTCTCCAGTCCCGCCAGGTAGGCGTCCATCACCTCTCGGTGCCGCTCCACGGAGAAGATCAACGTGACGTTGACCGAAATCCCTTCCGCCAGAACGGCGGTGATGGCCGGCAGGCCGGCCTTGGTAGCTGGGATCTTGATCAACAGGTTCGGCCGGTCGACGATCTTCCACAGCTCGACGGCCTGCGCGATCGTCTTCTCGGTTTCGTTGGCCAGTCGCGGGTCGACCTCGATGGACACCCGGCCGTCGATCCCATCGGAGGACTCCCATTGCGGCGCAAGCACATCGCATGCGGTGCGTACGTCGTCGGTGGTGATGGTGCGGATGGTGGCGTCCACGTCGGCACCCCGCTCGGCCAGCTCGGCGATCTGCGGGTCGTACGAGTCGCCGTCGGCGAACGCCTTCTGGAAGATCGACGGGTTGGTGGTCACTCCGACAATGCTCTTGGTGTCGATCAGCTCTTGCAGGTTGCCGGAGTTCAGCCGCTCCCGCGACAGGTCGTCAAGCCACACGGATACGCCGGCGGCGCTCAGCGCCGCAAGGTTCGGGTTCTGGGTCATCTGAATCAGCCTTTCTCAGTTGTCGACTACTTCTTCCGCGGCGGCAGCGACGGCCTCCGCGGTGAAGCCGAACTCACGGAACAATGTCTTGGCGTCGGCGGATGCGCCGTAGTGCTCGATCGAAACGATCTTTCCGGTGTCGCCGACCAGTTTGTGCCACGGTTGCGCGATGCCCGCCTCGACGGCCACCCGCGCCGAGACCGACGGCGGCAGCACGCTGTCGCGGTACTCGGCCGGCTGCGACTCGAACCATTCCACGCAGGGCATCGATACGACCCGCGCGATGATGTCCTTGTCCGCCAACAGCTTTGCGGCCTCTACCGCGAGCTGGACCTCGGAGCCGGTGCCGATCAGAACGACATCGGGCTCCTCGTCTCCGGCATCGCCCAGGACATAACCGCCGCGGGCGACTCCTTCGATATTGGTGCCTTCGAGCACCGGCACACCCTGCCGGGTGAGGATCAGCCCGATCGGACCGGTGCTGGAGCCGCGGGCGATGACCGTGCGCCACGCGTACGCGGTCTCGTTGGCATCCGCCGGGCGCACCACCGAGAGGTTCGGGATGGCCCGCAACGCCGCGAGGTGCTCGATCGGCTGGTGGGTCGGGCCGTCTTCGCCCAGACCGATGGAATCGTGCGTCCACACGTAGATGGGGTCGATGTCCATCAGCGACGCCAGTCGCACGGCGCCACGCATGTAGTCGGAGAACTGCAGGAAGGTGCCACCGTAGGCGCGGGTGGGCCCGTGCAGCACGATGCCGGACAGGATGGCGCCCATGGCATGCTCGCGAATCCCGAAGTGCAGGGTCCGGCCGTACCAGTCTGCGGTGTAGTCATCGGTCGAAATCGACGGTGGCCCAAATGATTTGACCCCATCCATGGTGGTGTTGTTGCTGCCCGCCAGGTCGGCCGAGCCGCCCCACAGCTCGGGCAGTTTCGCACCCAGTGCGGACAGCACCTTGCCGGAGGCCGCGCGGGTGGCCAGTTCCTTCGAGCCCGGTTCCCAGTACGGGATTTCGGCGTCCCAGCCGTCGGGAAGCTGCTGCGCGAGCAGCCGATCCAGCAGTGCCTTGCGCTCGGGTTCGCGCTGCGCCCACGCGTCGAAACCGATCTGCCAGCGGTCGTGGGCCTCTTTGCCGCGCGCCACCAGGCGCCGGGTGTGGGTGATGACCTCGTCGCGGACCTCGAAGTTCTTGTCGGGGTCGAATCCCAGAACCCGCTTGGTGGCGGCCACTTCCTCGTCGCCGAGAGCGGCGCCGTGCACCTTGCCGGTGTTCATCATGGTCGGCGCCGGGTAGCCGATGATGGTGCGCAGCGAGATGAACGACGGCTTGTCGGTGACGGCCTTCGCGTTGGCGATGGCCTCCTCGATACCGACGACGTTCTCGCCGCCTTCGACCTCTTGCACGTGCCAGCCGTAGGCGCGGTAGCGCGCGGCCGTGTCCTCGCACAACGCGATGTTGGTGTCGTCCTCGATCGAGATCTGGTTGTGGTCGTAGAACACGATCAGGTTGCCCAGCTGCTGGACGGCCGCCAGCGAGGACGCCTCGGAGGTCACGCCCTCCTCGATGTCCCCGTCGGAGGCGATCACGTAGATGAAGTGGTCGAACGGGCTTTCTCCGGGCGGGGTGTCGGGGTCGAACAGGCCCCGCTCGTAGCGCGATGCCATCGCCATCCCGACCGACGACGCCAGCCCCTGGCCCAGCGGGCCGGTGGTGATCTCAACACCCTTGGTGTGCCGGAACTCGGGGTGGCCGGGAGTCTTGGAGCCCCAGGTGCGCAGCGCCTCGATGTCGGACAGTTCGAGGCCGAACCCGCCGAGGTACAGCTGCAGGTACAGGGTCAGGCTGCTGTGCCCGGCCGACAGGACGAACCGGTCGCGGCCGAGCCAGTGCGGGTCGCTCGGGTCGTGGGTCATGGCGCGCTGGAACAGGGTGTAGGCCAACGGCGCCAGGCTCATCGCGGTCCCGGGGTGACCATTGCCGACCTTCTGCACCGCGTCGGCGGCCAGCACCCGCACGGTGTCGACGGCGGCCGAGTCGATCTCGGTCCAGTCGTCGGGGTGGTGCGCTCGGGTCAGTGTGGAGATCTCGTCGAGAGTGGTCACAGACTCATCCTTGGGGTGGCCGTAAGTCGTAGAGCAGATCAATCCTCACCCTAGTGCGGGAGTGGCCGCGTTTGCAGTGCGGGATCACGGGTATTCCCGGGCGCCTCGACGGATGTGACGGCCAGCCGTCTCAGAGCTTGCGCCCGGTGCCGCCGTCGGGAAACTCTGTGTGAATAGACCCTGGAGGCTGACCGTGGTGGCAACGCGGTCTACCATCGTGCGTAGTAGATCCTGCGCCCCGCTGCGACCCAAGGAGTAATTGCGTGAGCGTTCGCGGGCGCGTCGCGCCGAGCCGATTACGCGGCACGGTGCTGGCTTACCTGGCACTGACGAAGCCGCGCGTCATTGAGCTGCTGCTGGTCACCGCGATCCCCGCGATGCTGCTGGCACACCGCGGCCACGTCGATCCGCTGCTGATCCTCAACACGTTGATCGGCGGCATGCTGGCCGCGGGCGGGGCCAACACGCTGAACTGCGTGGCCGACGCCGACATCGACAAGCTGATGAAGCGGACCGCACGCCGGCCGCTGGCCCGCGCCGCGGTGCCCACCCGCAACGCCCTGGTGCTTGGTCTGGTGCTCACCGTCGGCTCGTTCTTCTGGCTCTGGGGGACGACGAACCTGCTGTCCGGGCTGCTCGCGATCGCCACGATCGCGTTCTACGTGTTCGTCTACACGTTGCTGCTCAAGCGCCGCACCTCGCAAAACGTCGTCTGGGGCGGCGCGGCCGGCTGCATGCCGGTGATGATCGGCTGGTCGGCGGTGACCGGCACCATCGGCTGGCCGGCGCTCGCGATGTTCGCGATCATCTTCTTCTGGACGCCGCCGCACACCTGGGCGCTGGCGATGCGGTACAAGGACGACTACAAGGCGGCCGGCGTCCCGATGCTTCCGGCCGTGGCGACCGAGCGTCAGGTCACCAAGCAGATCCTGATCTACACCTGGCTGACCGTGCTGGCGACCATGGTGCTGGCGCTGGCCGCCGGCTGGCTGTACACGGCGGTTGCCGTGGTGGCCGGCGTCTGGTTCCTGGCGATGGCCCATCAGCTGTACGCCGGGGTCCGGGCCGGCGAGCCGGTCAAGCCGCTGCGGCTGTTCCTGCAGTCGAACAACTACCTCGCGGTGGTGTTCTGCGCGCTGGCGGTCGACTCGGTGATCGCGTTGCCGACGCTGCTGTGACCCGGTCGGCTTAAATCACATCCGCCACTTCGGCACCGCCGAAGGGCCCACCACCGGGTTTCCCCATGCGATAGTGCATCCGATATCGCTTTCTGAAACCGCCATGCCCTTCTCCGCGTGAGGCCGGTGTGGCGGCTGTGACTTGTTTGTTGGGATCGGTAGCAAACCGGCGCCGGTGTACTGGGCGCGACCCATTCGCATAGCCAAAACCCATGCAGTGCAGAGGGCGCGGCTCAATACTGACTCTCAGCAGCAAAGCCTGCGGAAAAGGACTCGAGGCCATGGGACACCACCGCACCGTCAAGAAGGTGATCGCCGCGGCGCTGCTGTCGGGCGGTCTGGCGCTCTCCGATTTCGGCCTGAGCGCCGCCATCGCCGGGGCCCAACCCGGACCCATGCCGCTGGATGCCTGGCCCGGCTGTCCGAACGACCACCCGTCGGGGCCGTGCCACTGGTGTCCGGGGCAACCATTGCCGCCGACCGGCAATCACGTCACCAACCCGGTCGTGTGGGACAACAACATTTGCCACACCTACTACTACGTCTACTTCGGGCAAGGCAATGTGGCCCAAAACATTTGGGACGGCGAGAATCCGCCGCCGCCACCTCCACCGGCGCCGCCGGGTCTGATCAACAAGGACAACTGCCAGCAGATCCTCGGGATCTTCTGCCCCAAGGCCTGACGAATTCGCTTACGGCAGCAACACAATCGAGCCGGCGGTCTTGCGGCCCTGCAGGTCCTGATGGGCGCGAGTCGCTTCGGCCAGCGGATAGCGATGCCCCACTTCGATGTTGATTGCTCCGCTGGCCACCGCCTCGAACAATTCGTCGGCGCGCCAGCTGAACTCCTGGCCGGTCCGCATGAAGTGCGCCAGCGTCGGGCGGGTCAGGAACACCGAGCCGGCGGCGTTGAGGCGCTGCGGATCCACCGGCGGCACGGGTCCGCTGGCGGCGCCGAACAGCGCCAGGGTCCCGCGGATGGCCAGGCCGGCCAGGCTGGCGTCGAACGTGGTGGCGCCGACGCCGTCGTACACCGCCGCCACACCGCCGCCTCCGGTGAGCTCACGAATCTGCTGGCCGAATTGCGCGGCGTCGTCGGGGTAGGACAGCACCTCGTCGGCACCGGCCTTCTTGGACAGCGCGGCCTTTTCGGGTGTGGAGACGGTAGTGATGACCCGGACGCCGAGCAGGTGTGCCCATTGGGTCAGGATCAATCCGACGCCGCCGGCCCCCGCGTGCACCAGCACCGCGTCGCCGGCCTGCACCGGATACACCGACTTGAGCAGGTAGTGCGCGGTCAGACCCTTCAGCAGCACCGAGGCAGCCACCTCGGAGCTGACACCGTCGGGCACCTTGGCGGTCAACTGTGCTGGCGCAGTGGCGAATTCAGCGTAGGCGCCGGACGCCGCCGCGGAGACCACCCGGTCGCCGACCCGAAAGCCGTCGACCCCGTCGCCCAGGGCCGCGACGGTGCCACACACCTCGGAACCGGGGATGAACGGCACCTCGCACGGGTACTGCCCGGATCGGAAATACGTATCAATGAAGTTGACGCCGACGGCCTCGGCCTTGATCAGCAGCTCGCCGTGGCCCGGCGAGGGTTGTGATGTGTCGACGTAGCGCAGGACCTCGGGGCCGCCAGTTTCACTGACTTCGATTGCGTGCATGTGGATATCATGCCCGGGCATGAAGCTTGCCCGCCCGGACGTCTTTCACCCCCGCATTGTGCTGGCCGGATGTCCCCGGCATCCCGACGATGCCGGGTTGGTTCCCGCGCTGCGCCGGCGCGGTCTGCACGCTCGCTGGCTGTCCTGGGATGACCCGGAAACCGTCGGCGCCGACCTCGTGATTCTGCGCGATGCTGCGGATGCCGCCGACCGGCGCGACGAGTTTCTGGCCTGGACCACCCGCGTCAAGAATCTGCTGAATCCGCCCGCCGTGGTCGCCTGGAATCTCGGTGCGCACTACCTGGATGACATCGAGAAAGCCGGTGTGCCAACGCAGCCGGGCGCGGCGCAGTCGGTGTTGATCTTTCTCGGCGGGCGGCAGTCGCACGCTTGGCCGGCCGAGCCCGACTTCGAGGTGTGGGAGCTGGGTTGCGCCGCGATCGCGTCGGCCGCGCAACGCGCCGGGGTCGGCCCCGGCGACCTGCTCTATGCCCGCGTCGACATCAACGGGGAGCGGGTCGCGGGGCTCGATCTGATCGCGCCGTCGCTGGGCTGGCGGCGGCTGGATTCGGGCGCCCGGGAGCTGGCCCAGCGTGAGTTCGCGCTGGCCGTGGAATCAGCCTGCGAGCGGCTCGGGCTCGGCCCGTTGTCGCATCGACGCCCATAGCGCCGCGGTCGCGGCCGTGCACGCCGCGGCGCCCGCGACGTGGACGGCGACCAGGGCGGCCGGGACGCCGGTGAAGTATTGCGTGGTGCCGACCGCGGCCTGGGCGCACACCAGCGCCAGCAGCACGCCCAGCCGCGCCATGATGGCTCGCGTCGCGCCGACCGCCCACAGGCCGAAGGCCAACCCGACCAGCAGTGCGAGATAAACCTCGAGCAGCGACGAATGCATGTGCACCAGCGTGGTGATCTCGACTCTCAGCCGGGGCACCGTGCGGCTCGGGCTGCGGTCGCCGGCATGCGGGCCGGCCGCGGTCACCAGCGTGCCGGTGACCAGCACCACCGCCAAGTTCACCCCGGTCAGCGCCGTGAGCAGGCGCAGCGGCCTGGCCACCAGCTCGTGCACCACGCCGTCATCCGGCTCGCCGACCTTGACGTACAGCAGCACCGACAGCCACACCATCGTCATCGACACCAGCAGGTGAATCGCCACCGTCCACCACAGCAACCCGGTGCGCACCGTGATGCCGCCGATCACCGCCTGCACCACCGTCGACACCGGCATCAGCCACGCGTAGGCCAGCACCTCGGCCCGGCGGCGGGCCCGGTAGACCGCCAGCACGGCCAGCGCCGCGGTGACCACGACCGCGAGGCTGAACATCCGGTTGCCGAACTCGACGGCCTGATGTACCCGCGGCACCTCGGCGACCGCCACCGGGACGAAACTGCCCGGGAAACACTGCGGCCAGGTCGGGCAGCCCAGTCCCGACGCGGTGACCCGCACGATCGAGCCGGTGACGGCGATCCCGCCCTGAGAGACGATCACGGTGGCGGCGATGATCCGCTGGACGCGCAGGCTGGGGTCGGGAAGCAGGTCCACCAACCGCATCAGCACTCGTCTGGCCACCGCCCGATCGTAGGCCAACGAAAACTACGGCCTGTAGTACGGGATCGTCAGGTGAAGCGGAACCAGCGCAGCGCGCCGAGCGCGGCCACCGCGCCCCACACCGCCAGGACGACGACGCCGAACCAGTCGACCGACAGCGTCATCGCCTGCGTCAGCGCCTCGGTCAGCGCGCCGGACGGCGTCAGCCGGGCCGCCCACTTGACGGCCGTGGGGATCAAATTGGTTTCGAGGGTCAGCGCACCGAGCCCGGCGAAAACGAACCACATCAGGTTGGCGACGGCGAGCACGATCTCGGCGCGCAGCGTGCCACCGAGCAGCAGGCCGAGCGCCGTGAAGGCGGCGGTGCCCAGCGCGATGACCGCCGCGCCCAGCGCAAGGGCCAGTGGCGCCGGTCGCCAGCCCAGCGCAAAACCGATGGCGCCCAAGATGATTGCTTGCAAGAACACCACGGTTATCACGGCCAGGGACTTGCCGGCGATGATGCCCCAGACCGGAAGTGGGGTGGCCCCAAGGCGTTTGAGCGCACCGTAGCGCCGGTCGAACGCGATGGCGATCGCCTGCCCGGTGAATGCCGTCGAGATCAGCGCCAGCGCCATGATGGCCGGCACGAACGTCGCGGCGCGGTTGTGGCCGAACGAGCCGAACGGCAGCAGCGTCAATCCGACCAGCAGCGTGATCGGGATGAACATGGTGAGCAGCAGCTGTTCGCCGTTGCGCAGCAACAGCTTCAGCTCCAGCCCGAATTGGGCGCCAAGCATTTTCGGCACGGCGCTGGGACGCGGATCGGGGGTGAAGGTGCCCGGGGGAAACGCGGGGCTGTTGGTGTCGGTCACGATCGCAACTTCCTGCCGGTGAGCTCCAGGAACACGTCTTCGAGGCTGCGCTGCTCGACGCGCATATCGGTTGCCAACACGTCGATTTGGGCGCACCACGCCGTCACTGTCGCCAGCACCTGCGGGTCGACAGGACCCTCGACCAGATACTCGCCCGGCGTCACCTCGGTGGCCTTGTAATCCTCCGGCAGTGCAGAAGCCAACAGCGACAAGTCAAGTCGCGGCGGCGCGGTGAACCGCACCTGGTCTTTCGCGCCGGAGCGCATCAACTCCGCCGGGGTGCCCTCCGCCACGGTCGCCCCGCGGTCGATGATGACGATCCGGTCGGCGAGCTCCTCGGCCTCCTTGAGCTGGTGGGTGGTGAGCACCACCGTCACACCGTCGCGGCGCAGCGCGTCGATCAGTTCCCACACCAGCAGCCGCGCATGCGCGTCCATGCCGGCGGTGGGCTCGTCGAGGAACACCAGTTCGGGACGCCCGACCAGCGCGCAGGCCAGCGCGAGCCGTTGCTGCTGCCCGCCGGAGAGCCGCCGGTAGGTGGTCCGGGCCGCGTCGGTCAGGCCCAGGGTGGACAGCAGCCACTGCGGGTCCAGCGGGTCCGCGGCGTAGGAGGCCACCAGATTGAGCATTTCGCCGGCGCGGGCCGCCGGGTAGCCCCCGCCGCCCTGCAGCATCACCCCGATGCGCGCGCGCAGCCGGGCGTTGTCGGCGACCGGGTTCAGCCCCAGCACCTCGATCGTGCCGGCGTCCGGGCGTACGAAGCCCTCGCACATCTCGACCGTCGTCGTCTTGCCGGCGCCGTTGGGGCCCAACAGGGCCAGCACCTCGGCGGCGCGCACGTCGAGATCGAGATCGGACACAGCCGTAGTCGAGCCGTACTGCTTACTCACCCCGCGCAGCCGCACCACTATCTCGGGGGCTTGGGGGTCTAAGGGGCCCGAACTCACGTCGAGTCAGCGTAGGCGTCGGGCGCCGACGTCGGTCGCGGGGTCGGCGCGGTCGACGGGGCCCCGCCGGTGGGCGCCCCGTTCGTTTCGGGACCGTCCGCCGGTGGGGACTGCAGCGGTCGCCAGGGCAGCCGGGTGTAGGTCAGCGCGACCAGCACGGCCATCACGGCGGCGCTGGCCAGGGTGGCATCCAGGATCTGGAACAGCGCAAAGCGGTCGCCGTTGGCCGTCGGCCCGAAGATACCCACGACGAGGGTGACGACGATCACCGTCTCGCGGAAGCCGGTGCGGGTCGCCCAGCAGGCCAGCGGAATGATCGCCCACAGCAGATACCAGGGCTGCACGACGGGAAACAGCAGCACGCAGATGCCCAGCGCGACGCCGAGGCCACCGATCGGGTGCAGCCGGCCGCGGAACACCGCGAACAGCAGCCAGCTGACCAGCACCATGATGATCAGCACGCCGATGAAGCGGGTCAGCGCCAGCACGGCGGTGGTGTGATCGCCCAGTCCCAGCAGAATCCCCACCTGCCCGGTGGCCAGCGCCAGCAGCGTCGGTGGCGACATCCAGCTGCGCACGACGTTGGCGGTGCCGAGGGTGAACATCCAGCCGAACCCGAGTCCGCTGGCCCAGCCCACCAGGCCCATCACCGCCAGCGACAACGACCCGATCCCGCCGCCGGCCAGCAGCAGCGCCCGCAGGTTGCCGCCGCGGCGGTAGGCCAGCGCCGTCGTGACGAAGCCCAGCGCGAGCAGCGAGGGCAGCTTCACCTGCGAGGACAGCGTGATCAGGATCGAGCCGGCCAGCAGCATCCCCAGCGGTTCCCAGTCGGGACCCAGCCGGCGCCACGAGGTGGGCCACAGCCGCGGCGAATCGATGCCGCGCAGCGCGAATTCGGCGCCGGTCAGCATCAACCCGAGCATCAGCGCCTCGTTGTGGATGCCGGCGACCAGGTGCATCAGCAGCAGGGGATTGGCGACGCCCAGCCACAGCGCGCTGACCTCGGCGACGCCGCAGCGCCGGGCCAGCCGCGGCACCGCCCACACGATCATCGCCACCCCGGCCAGCACCACCAAGCGGTGGCAGAGCACCGCGGCGACGATGTTCTCGCCGGTCAGCGCCGAGATGCCGCGCCCGATCCACAAGAACAGCGGGCCGTAGGGCGCCGGCGTCTCCCGCCATACGCTGGGCACCGACAGGGTGAACACATGGCCGAGACCGAGCCCGGACGCGGGACCGACCTGGTAGGGGTCGAGACCCTCGAGTGAGATCTGGCTCTGCGCCAGATAGGAGTAGACGTCCTTGCTGTACATCGGTGGCGCGATCAGCAGCGGCAACATCCACAGCATCAGCGTGCGATCCAGCTCGCCGCGCGACATCTGCCGCTTGCCCAGTGCGAATCGGCCCAGCATCAACCAGGCGAGCGCCATCATGACCGCCCCGACAGTGGTCATGGTCAGCGACACCGTCTGGATCCGGGACGGCAGGTTCAACAGCCGGACGCCGAAGGTGGGGTCCTGCACGACGGGCCGGGCCCCGGCACCCAGGGCGCCGATCCCCATCAGGACCGTTCCGGTGGCGCCGAACAGGCGGGTGCGCCGCAGTGCGGTGAGTTCGGTCTCATTAAGCGGTGAGCCCACGGGCTTCTCGTCGCCGTGCAACGCAGCGATCGACGAGCTCAGAGTGTGGTGGCGCACTGCCATCAGTGCAGCGTAGCGACATGTCGGCAAGCCGCGGCCCGGTGCTCGCCGTGGGGTCGGCGCGACGCGGCACTGAGGGCAGCCTTGCTAGACCGATTTCCGGAATTGCGTCACACTGGTGTTGTGAAAATCCGGACCGCCGAGGAAGCCGTTGCCGCGCCCGTAACCGGCGCCGCGGCTCCTGCTGTGCTGCCGGATGGTCACACCCGCCGCGCCATCGTGCGACTGCTGCTGGAATCCGGGTCGATCACCGTCAGTGAGATCTGTGACCGGCTGGGTCTGGCGGCCGCCGGCGTGCGGCGTCACCTCGACGCGATGATCGAAGCGGGCGACGCCGAATCGGCGCCTGCGGCGACATGGCAGCAGGCCGGACGCGGGCGCCCCGCCAAGCGTTTCCGGTTGACGGCGGCCGGCCGGGCCAAGCTCGACCACGCCTACGACGACCTGGCGGCCGCGGCGATGCGCCAACTGCGCGAGATCGGCGGACAGGGCGCGGTGCAGACGTTCGCCCGGCGCCGGATCGACACGATCCTGGCCGATGTCGAGCCGGCCGACAGTGCCGACGACGCCGACGTCGAGGCCGCCGCCGAGCGGCTGGCCGGTGCGTTGACCAAGGCCGGCTACGTCGCCACCACAACTCGGGTGGGCCCGCCGCTGCACGGCGTGCAGATCTGCCAGCACCACTGCCCGGTATCGCATGTCGCCGAGGAGTTCCCGGAGCTGTGCGAGGCCGAGCGGGAAGCGATGGCCGAGGTACTCGGCACTCATGTGCAGCGGTTGGCGACGATCGTCAACGGCGATTGCGCCTGTACCACCCATGTGCCGCTCGCACCGGTTGCGAGCAAGGCAGCAAGCAAGACCTAGCATCAAGCGGCGCCCAGCCCGCGCCGGCACCGTACGAGCACCAAAGGAGCGTCCGAATGACACTCACGCCAGAGGCAACCACCCCGGTTACCGCAGCGCCGTTGACCCAGGAGCAGGCGATCGCTTCCCTGGGCAAGTACGGCTACGGCTGGTCGGACTCCGACGTCGCGGGTGCCTCGGCCCAGCGCGGCCTGTCCGAGGCCGTCGTGCGTGACATCTCGGCGAAGAAGAGCGAGCCGGAGTGGATGCTCAACATCCGGCTCAAGGCGCTGCGCACCTTCGACAAGAAGCCGATGCCGAACTGGGGCTCGAACCTGGAGGGCATCCACTTCGACAACATCAAGTACTTTGTGCGCTCCACCGAGAAGCAGGCCGCCACGTGGGACGACCTGCCCGCCGACATCAAGAACACCTACGACAAGCTCGGGATCCCCGAGGCGGAGAAGCAACGCCTGGTCTCGGGCGTTGCGGCTCAGTACGAGTCCGAGGTGGTCTACCACCAGATCCGTGAGGACCTGGAAGCACAGGGCGTCATCTTCCTCGACACCGACAGCGGCCTGCGGGAACACCCGGAGATCTTCAAGAAGTACTTCGGCAGCGTGATCCCGGCCGGCGACAACAAGTTCTCCGCGCTGAATACCGCTGTGTGGTCGGGTGGTTCGTTCATCTATGTGCCGCCGGGCGTGCACGTCGATATCCCGCTGCAGGCCTACTTCCGGATCAACACCGAGAACATGGGCCAGTTCGAGCGCACGCTGATCATCGTCGACGAGGGTGCCTACGTGCACTACGTCGAGGGCTGTACCGCGCCGATCTACAAGAGCGACTCGCTGCACTCCGCGGTGGTCGAGATCATCGTGAAGCCCGGTGGCCGTTGCCGTTACACGACCATTCAGAACTGGTCGAACAACGTCTACAACCTGGTCACCAAGCGGGCCCGGGCCGAAGCGGGCGCCACCATGGAGTGGGTCGACGGCAACATCGGGTCGAAGGTGACGATGAAGTACCCGGCGGTCTGGATGACCGGCGAGTACGCCAAGGGCGAGGTGCTGTCGGTGGCGTTCGCCGGCGAGGGCCAGCACCAGGACACCGGCGCCAAGATGCTGCACCTGGCGCCCAACACGTCGAGCAACATCGTCTCCAAGTCGGTGGCACGCGGAGGTGGCCGCGCGTCCTACCGCGGCCTGGTGCAGGTGAACAAGGGTGCCCACGGATCGCGCTCCAGCGTGAAATGCGATGCGCTGCTTGTCGATACGATCAGCCGCAGCGACACCTATCCGTATGTCGACATCCGCGAGGACGACGTCACGATGGGTCACGAGGCCACCGTGTCCAAGGTCAGCGAGGACCAGCTGTTCTACCTGATGAGCCGCGGCATGACCGAGGACGAGGCGATGGCGATGGTCGTGCGCGGCTTCGTCGAGCCCATCGCCAAGGAACTGCCGATGGAATACGCACTGGAGCTCAATCGGCTGATCGAGCTGCAGATGGAAGGTGCTGTCGGATAGTGGTTCAGAATCTCACTGAAGCTGCCGAAGGGATCATCAAGAACAAGGGCGAGCAGTTCAGTTCGTTTGATGTCGACGCCTTCGAGGTGCCCGGCGGCCGCGACGAGCTGTGGCGATTCACCCCGCTGAAGCGGTTGCGCGGCCTGCACGACGGCTCGGCCGTCGCCAACGGCAAGGCCACGATCACGGTCGGCGAACAGCCCGGCGTGCGGACCGAAACCGTGCGCCGCGGCGACGAGCGGCTGGGTCAGGGCGGCGTCCCCGCCGACCGTGTTGCGGCCCAAGCATTCTCGTCGTTCAACTCCGCGACGGTGGTGACCGTGGCGCGCGACACCGAGGTCGCCAAGCCGATCGAGATCGCCGTCACCGGGCCGGGCGAGGGTGCGGTCGCCTACGGCCACCTGCAGATCCGCGTCGAAGAACTCGCCCGCGCCATCGTCGTCGTCGACCTGCGCGGCAGCGGCACCTACGCCGACAACGTCGAGATCATCGTCGGCGATGCGGCCGCCCTCGGGGTGATCTGGATCGCCGACTGGGCCGACGACATGGTCCACGTCAGCGCGCATCACGCACGGCTGGGCAAGGATTCGGTGCTCGGCCACGTCAACGTGACGCTCGGCGGCGACCTGGTTCGCACCTCGACGACGGTGCGTTTCACCGCCCCGGGCGGCGACGCGCAGCTGCTCGGCACCTACTTCGCCGACGACGGCCAGCACTTCGAATCCCGGTTGCTCGTCGACCACGCGTACCCCAACTGCCGCTCGGACGTGTTGTACAAGGGTGCGCTGCAAGGCGATCCGGACTCCAAGCGGCCCGACGCCCACACGGTATGGATCGGCGATGTACTGATCCGCGCGGAGGCCACCGGCACCGACACGTATGAGGCGAACCGCAATCTGGTGCTGACCGACGGTGCCCGCGCCGACTCGGTGCCCAATCTCGAAATTGAGACGGGTGAGATCGTCGGCGCCGGACACGCAAGTGCCACGGGAAGATTCGACGACGAGCAGGTGTTCTATCTACGTGCTCGCGGCATCCCAGAAGACCAGGCCCGCAGGCTGATCGTGCGTGGCTTTTTCGCCGAGATCATCCAGAAGATCGCCGTGGCTTCCGTGCGGGATCGGCTGACCGAGGCCATCGAACACGAACTTGAGTTAACCGAAGGAATCAAGAACTGATGACCACGCTCGAAGTCAAGGATCTGCACGTCAGCGTCTCGCCCGCCAATGAGGCCGAGGCCATCGGAATCCTCAAAGGTGTTGATCTCACCGTGAAGTCGGGGGAGACGCACGCGCTGATGGGCCCGAACGGGTCCGGCAAGTCCACCCTGTCCTACGCGATCGCCGGGCACCCGAAATACGAGGTGACGTCCGGCTCGATCACGCTGGACGGCACCGACGTGCTGGCGATGAGCGTCGACGAACGGGCGCGGGCCGGCTTGTTCCTCGCCATGCAATACCCGATCGAGGTGCCCGGGGTGTCTATGTCGAACTTCCTGCGCACCGCCGCTGCGGCCGTGCGCGGTGAGGCACCGAAGCTGCGGCACTGGGTCAAGGAAGTCAAGGGCGCGATGGACGATCTCGGGATCGATCCGGCGTTCTCCGAACGCAGTGTGAACGAAGGCTTTTCCGGCGGTGAGAAGAAGCGCCACGAGATCCTGCAGCTGTCGCTGCTCAAGCCCAAGATCGCGATCCTCGACGAGACCGACTCCGGGCTGGACGTCGACGCGCTGCGGGTGGTCAGCGAGGGCGTGAACCGCTACGCCGAAGCCGAGCACGGCGGTGTCCTGCTGATCACCCACTACACCCGAATCCTGCGCTACATCCAGCCGCAGTTCGTGCACGTTTTCGTCGGCGGGCGCATCGTCGAGGCCGGCGGCCCCGAACTGGCCGACGAGCTCGAAGAGCATGGCTACGAGCGCTTCACACAATCGGCTGCCACGGGGGCGTAACGATGTCGGCCTCCGTGACTCCACTGGATCTCGCGGCGATCCGTGCTGATTTCCCGATCCTGAAGCGCATCATGCGCAGCGGAAACCAGTTGGCGTACCTGGATTCCGGCGCGACGTCGCAGCGCCCGTTGCAGGTGCTCGACGCCGAACGGGAATTCCTGCTGACGTCCAACGGCGCGGTGCACCGCGGCGCGCACCAGTTGATGGAAGAGGCCACCGACGCCTACGAGCAGGGCCGGGCCGACATCGCGGCATTCGTCGGTGCCGACGCGCAAGAGCTGATCTTCACCAAGAACGCCACCGAATCGCTGAACCTGGTGTCCTATGTGCTGGGCGACACGCGATTCGAAGGCGCGGTCGGTCCGGGCGACGTCATCGTCATCACCGAGCTCGAACACCACGCCAACCTGGTTCCGTGGCAGGAACTGGCTCGGCGCACCGGGGCGACGTTGCGCTGGTACGGCCTGACCGACGACGGACGCATCGACCTGGACTCGCTGGAACTCGATGAGCGCGTCAAAGTGGTTGCCTTCAGCCATCACTCGAATGTGACCGGCGCGGTGGCCCCGGTGGACGACCTGGTCGCCCGGGCCAAGGCGGTGGGCGCGCTGACCGTGCTGGACGCCTGCCAGTCGGTGCCGCACCAGCCGGTCGATTTCCATGCCCTCGGCGTCGACTTCGGCGCCTTTTCCGGGCACAAAATGCTGGGCCCCAACGGAATCGGGGTGCTTTACGGCCGCTGTGAGTTGCTCGAGGCGCTGCCGCCGTTTCTCACCGGTGGTTCGATGATCGAGACGGTCACGATGGAAGGCACGACGTATGCGGCGCCCCCGCAGCGGTTCGAGGCCGGCACCCCGATGACCTCTCAGGTCGTCGGATTGGCCGCCGCCGCACGCTATCTCGGGGCCCTCGGCATGGACGCCGTCGAAGCCCACGAGCACGAGCTGGTGGCCGCGGCCCTCGATGGCCTGTCCGGTATCGACGCCGTGCGCATCGTCGGACCGACGTCGATGGAAAACCGTGGCTCCCCAGTCGCATTCGTCGTCGACGGTGTGCACGCGCATGACGTCGGGCAGGTGCTCGACGACGAGGGCGTCGCGGTGCGGGTCGGCCATCACTGCGCGCTGCCGCTGCACCGCCGGTTCGGTGTGGCCGCCACGGCGCGGGCGTCGTTCGCGGTGTACAACACCGCCGACGAGGTCGAACGGCTGGTGGCCGGGGTGCGCCGGGCCGTCGAATTCTTCGGTGGAGCGTGACCCGTGCGTCTGGAGCAGATGTATCAGGACGTGATCCTCGACCACTACAAGCGCCCGCAACACCGCGGCCTGCGCGAGCCGTTCGGCGCGCAGGTCTACCACGTGAACCCGATCTGTGGCGACGAGGTCACGCTGCGCGTGACGTTGTCCGACGACGGTCAGACCGTCGCTGACGTTTCCTATGACGGGCAGGGCTGTTCGATCAGCCAGGCGGCCACCTCGGTGCTGACCCAGCAGGTGATCGGTCAGAGCGTGGGGGAAGCGCTCAAGACCATCACCGCGTTCACCGAAATGGTGTCGTCGCGGGGAACGGTCGAGGGCGACGAGGATGTCCTGGGCGACGGCGTCGCCTTCGCCGGCGTAGCCAAGTACCCGGCCCGGGTGAAATGTGCTCTGCTGGGGTGGATGGCTTGCAAAGACGCACTGGCCCAAGCCAGCCATGCTTTCGAGGAGGACCAACGATGAGCGAAACCACCGCACCCGACGAGGAATTTCTCGCCGACCTCGAAGAGGCGATGCGCGACGTCGTCGACCCCGAGCTGGGGATCAACGTCGTCGATCTGGGGTTGGTCTACGGCCTCAACGTCGAACAGGGCGACGAAGGAAAGGTCGCAACCATCGACATGACGCTGACGTCGGCGGCCTGTCCGCTGACCGATGTGATCGAAGACCAGTCCCGCAGCGCGCTGGTCGGCAGCGGGCTGGTCAACGACCTGCGGATCAACTGGGTGTGGAACCCGCCGTGGGGCCCGGACAAGATCACCGAGGACGGACGCGAACAGTTGCGCGCCCTCGGCTTCACCGTCTGAGCGCCGCTCAGCCGCCGAGCCCGCGGTGGCCCGACGGCTTGTGGCCGCCCCCGCACTTGCCGTCGTGGGCCGGTCGCAGGTCGATGCTCGTCGCCTGTAGCGTGCCGCTGCCGTCCTGATTGCCTTGCGCCGTCATGCATTTGCCCTGCGCGATGGATTGAGTATTGGCGTCGCCCTGCTTGGTGTATCGCGTCTGATCGGTAACCGTCACGGCCGTCTGCGAGCCGGCGCCGCTCGGATCGATGCTCGTCACGGTGATCGTGTCACCCGCGATGGACGCGACGGTACCTCGCACGGGCGCTCGTTTGGGTGCGCCGCCGGGTGCGGCCGGCGGGCATTTCCCGTCGACGGCGGGGCTCACGCGCACGGACGCCGCGGTGAGGGGTTGGCCGGGCTGAGATTCCCGATGCGCGGGCCGTACGGTAACGCAACTGCCGGACGTGACGTCACTCAGCGTGGCCGTGGTGACCTCGGTGACCTTCGTCGACGGCGTGAAAACCACGGCGGCATTGCCCTTTTCCTGCGTGACCTCGGCGGTGGTTCCCGACACCGATGCGATCAGGCCGCGCACCCGGGCCTGGCCGGTCGCCGGTGGCGAGGTGGACGGCGCCGACGGTGACGCCGCAGGACTTGATGAACCGGGGCTCGATGTATTCGACGAACCACATGCCGCGAGGGATACCGCGGCGACTCCGGTGACGGCGAGCAACGCGAATCGGGTGAGCCGAGAGCTGACAGACATCAAGGTGTCTCTCCAATCGTGCGGTGGTCCCAACGACGGGTCTACCGGATCCAGCTGTGGCCGAGCTATGAGATGCCCCGCCGACGGGCGCGGTTGGTGGCCGGCGAATCGGGGTATGCCCCGCTCAACCGATTTCCACTGGGTGTCGGTTTCCGGGGGGATGTGTGATCGACAATGGTCGGCTGGTTGGACGATTTGCAGCGACGCAACCGCGGCGTGAGTGTGACCGTTGCCGTCATTTACAAATACCTCGATGATCAGGGCGGCTATCTGGCCGCGCTGATCACCTACTACGGCTTCGTGTCGCTGTTCCCGATGATGCTGCTGTTGACCACCGGGCTGGGTGTGGTGCTCGCCGGTCGTCCCGATCTGCAAGAGCAGGTGCTGCACAGCACCCTGAGCCAGTTCCCGGTGATCGGCAGTCAGCTGCATCAGCCCGCGGGCCTCAGCGGCGGCACGGTCGCCGTCGTCGTCGGAATCCTCGGCGCGCTCTACGGTGGTCTGGGCGTCGGCCAAGCCGTGCAGAACGCGATGGACTCGGTGTGGGCCGTGCCGAAGCACAAGCGCCCCAACCCGATTCGGGCCCGGGTGCGCAGCTTCTTATTGCTGTTCGTGCTGGGTTCGGCGGCGCTTGCGGCCACCGTCCTGTCCGGGATCGCGCAGACGACCGGGGAGCTGGGCGTCTTCGGCAAGATCGGTATCACGCTGACGACGGTGGCGATCAACGCGCTGATCTGCCTGGTGGCATTTCGGGTGACCACCGCGAAGGAACTCACCTACCGGCAGGTGCTGCCGGGAGCCGTTGCGGCAGCGTTCATTTGGCAGATATTGCAGTGGTTCGGCGCCGGCTATATTCAGCACACCGTCAAAACCGCCAGTGCCACCAACAGCATTTTCGCGTTGGTGCTGGGTTTGCTTGCCTTCCTGTATCTGGTGTCGACGACGCTGGTGCTGTGCGCGGAGATGAACGTCGTCCTGGTCGAGCAGCTGTACCCGCGCGCACTGCTGAGCGCTTTCAGCGACGACGCCGAACTCACGCCGGCCGATCGCCGCATCTACGCCAACAGGGCGAAAGCCGAACGCGTCAAACGCCTCGAGCGCGTGATCGTGCGGTTCAACGACGTCAACAGACCGGTGACGCCGTAACGCCGAGAGGTCAAAACGCGTCTTCGGAAATGCGCATGACGTCGTCGTCGATGGATTCGATGACGCGGCGCAGCGCGGTCAGTTTCGGCAGCATGTTCTTGGCGAAGAACGCCGACGTCGCGATCTTGCCCTGGTAGAACGCCACGTCTTTCTCGTCGGGGTTGTCGGCCAGCGCGGCGTGCGCAACCCCGGCCTGTACCAGCAGTCGCCAGCCGATGAGCAGGTCGCCGACCGCGAGCAGGTAGCGCACCGATCCCAGCCCCACCTTGTAAATCTCGGTGGGTTGCTGAGTTGCCGACATCAGGTATCCGGTCAGCGCGCCCGTCATCGACGTCACCTCGTCGAGGGCGGATTGGACCGCCTGTGCTTGCGATTTGAGCGCCTCGTCGCAGTCATCGATGGTCCGGCTGATCTGGGCGGTCACGAACTGCAGTGCCGCGCCGTGGTCGCGAACGATCTTGCGGAAGAAGAAGTCCAGGGCCTGGATCGCGGTGGTGCCCTCGTAGAGAGAATCGATCTTGGAATCGCGGATGTACTGCTCGAGCGGGTAGTCCTGCAGGAAGCCCGAGCCGCCGAGGGTCTGCAACGACTCCGTCAGTATCTCGTAGGCCCGCTCGGAGCTCACGCCCTTGACGATGGGCAGCAGCAGATCGTCTACGCGGTGCGCCATCTCGTGATCGGCGCCCGAAACCTGTTGTGCGAGAGCATCATCCTGATGCGCCGCGGCATACATGTAGAGCGCCCGCAGTCCTTCGGCGTAGGCCTTCTGGGTCATCAGGCTGCGGCGCACGTCGGGGTGGTGCATGATCGTGACCCGCGGTGCGGTCTTGTCGGTCATCTGGGTCAGATCGGCACCCTGCACCCGCTCCTTGGCGTAGGCAAGTGCGTTGAGGTAGCCGGTGGAAAGCGTGCCGGCGGCCTTGACGCCGATCGTCATGCGGGCGTGCTCGATCACGGTGAACATCTGCGCGATCCCGTTGTGCACGCCGCCGACCAGATAGCCCACGGCCGGTACGTCCGTGGCGCCGAAGGTCAGCTCGCAGGTGGGGGAGGACTTGATGCCCATCTTGTGTTCCAGCCCCGTGACGAAAACTCCGTTGCGGGCGCCGAGTTCGAACGTGTCGGGGTCGAAGAGGTAATTGGGCACGTAGAACAGGCTCAGCCCCTTGGTGCCGGGGCCGGCACCCTCCGGGCGGGCCAACACCAGATGAAAGACGTTGTCGGCGGTGTCGCCGACGTCACCGCCGGAGATGAACCGCTTGACGCCCTCGATGTGCCAGGTGCCGTCCGGTTGCTCGATGGCCTTGCTGCGGCCCGCACCGACGTCGGAGCCCGCGTCGGGTTCGGTGAGCACCATCGTCGCCGCCCAGCCGCGCTCGACGCCCTCGGCCGCCCAACGCTTCTGCTCCTCGTCGCCCTCGGCGTAAAGCGCTTGCGCCATAAAGGGTCCCAGGCAAAAGAAGCTCGCGGACGGATTGGCGCAGAAGATCATCTCATTGACCGCCCACGCCAGCGGCGGCGGCGCGGGCATGCCGCCGATGTCCTCGGCCAGGCCGAGGCGCCACCACTCGGCGTCCTTGATCGCCTGCACGGTCTTGGCCAACTCGGGCGCGACGCTGATCGTGTGCGCATTGGGATCGAAGACCGGCGGATTGCGGTCGGCGAACGCGAAGGTTTCGGCGACCGGACCTTCGGCCAGGCGGGCGGCTTCGGACAAGATGGTCCGCACCGTGTCGGCGTCCAGCTCGCTGTACTGCCCGGCGCCCAGAATCGCGCCCACCTCGAGAACTTCGAAGATGTTGAACTCGAGATCACGGACGTTGGCGATGTAGTGACCCAAGACATCTCCCTCGACTGGTCCGTCCGGCGACGGATCAACAGCCCTAAGTGTCTCCGAGCGGGGAAACCCTCCGCAACCGTAACCTCGGGGCACCGGCCGTTGTCGCCCCGCAAACGAAAACCCAACTCTTCATTGGGAAGAGCGGCCGGCGTGGCCCTCCGGGTGATGCGGCACACACCGTCGAGCTGGCCAATCACCGCTGGCCGGAGCAGTATGAGGGAACATCCGAGCAGTACCCGGCGTTAGGCGAAACGTGACTACACAGGATCTCACTGCCGAGCAGTTCAACGCGACCATCGAGAACAACGACATCGTGCTGGTCGACTTCTGGGCTTCCTGGTGCGGGCCATGCCGCCAGTTCGGGCCGACTTTCCAGGCGTCGTCGGAGAAGCACCCCGACATCGTGCACGCCAAGGTCGACACCGAGGCCGAACAGCAGCTGGCCGCCGCTGCCCAGATTCGGTCCATCCCGACGCTGATGGCCTTCAAGAAGGGCAAACTGCTGTTCAACCAGCCGGGTGCGCTGCCGCCGGCGGCGCTGGAAGACCTGGTGCAGCAAATCAGGGACTTCGACGTCGAGGCGGCTCAGGCAGATCAAGCCTGAGGCGCGCCGCCGAATAGGTCTCTAGCAACGGCCGCGATACCGTTCACGGGTGAGTTTGGTACTCGTTGAACACTCGCGGCCCGGCGTCGCCCTGATAACCCTCAACCGGCCCGAGCGGATGAATTCCATGGCGTTCGATGTCATGGTGCCGTTGAAGGCGGCCCTGGAAGAGGTCACTTACGACAACTCCGTGCGGGTCGTGGTGCTGACCGGGGCGGGTCGGGGATTCTCCTCGGGCGCCGATCACAAGTCCGCGGGCACGGTGCCGAACGTTGACGGGCTGACCCGGCCGACGTACGCGCTGCGCTCGATGGAGCTGCTCGACGACGTCATCCTGGCGCTGCGGCGCCTGCATCAGCCGGTCATCGCCGCGGTCAACGGCGCCGCCATCGGCGGTGGGCTGTGCCTGGCGCTGGCCGCCGACATCCGGGTGGCCTCGACCAATGCCTATTTCCGGGCCGCGGGCATCAACAACGGGCTGACCGCCAGCGAACTGGGGCTGTCCTACCTGCTGCCCAGGGCCATCGGCGCGTCGCGGGCATTCGAGATCATGCTGACCGGTCGCGATGTCACCGCCGAGGAGGCCGAGCGCATCGGGCTGGTGTCCTGCCAGGTGCCCGAGGGCCAGCTGCTGGACACCTGCTACGCGATCGCCGCGCGGATCGCCGCGTTCTCGCGGCCCGGAATCGAATTGACCAAACGCACACTGTGGAGTGGACTGGACGCCGGTAGCCTGGAAGGGCACATGCAAGCCGAAGGCTTGGGACAGCTTTTCGTCCGTCTGCTCACCGCGAACTTCGAAGAAGCGGTTACCGCGCGTGCAGAGCGGCGGCCCCCGGTGTTCACCGACGACAAATAACGACTGGTATCGAGGAGAGCGATCGTGATCACGGCTACGGACCTTGAGGTCCGCGCTGGCGCGCGCATCTTGCTCTCACCCGACGGCCCGGATCTCCGGATTCAGCCGGGCGACCGCATCGGGCTGGTCGGGCGCAACGGAGCGGGCAAGACCACGACGCTGCGCATCCTGGCCGGGGAAAGCGAACCGTATGCCGGGTCGCTCACCCGCACCGGCGAAATCGGTTACCTGCCACAGGATCCCAAAGAAGGCGATCTCGACGTGCTGGCCCGCGACCGGGTGCTGTCGGCTCGCGGACTCGACGTGCTGCTCACCGATCTGGAGAAGCAGCAGGCGTTGATGGCCGAGGTTGCCGACGATGAGGCGCGCGACCGCGCGATCCGTCGTTACGGGCAACTGGAGGAGCGGTTCGTCGCACTGGGTGGCTATGGCGCCGAAAGCGAAGCCGGCCGAATCTGCGCGAGTCTCGGTCTGCCGGAACGGGTCATGACGCAGCAACTGCGCACCCTGTCCGGTGGTCAGCGCCGCCGGGTGGAGCTGTCGCGAATCCTGTTCGCCGCCTCCGACACCGGTGCGGGATCGTCGACCACGCTGCTGCTCGACGAACCGACCAACCACCTGGATGCGGATTCGCTTGGCTGGCTGCGGGATTTCTTGCGGTCGCACACCGGCGGCCTGGTGGTCATCAGCCACAACGTCGACTTGCTCGCCGACGTCGTCAACCGGGTGTGGTTCCTGGACGCCGTGCGCGGCGAGGTCGACGTCTACAACATGACGTGGCAGAAGTATCTCGACGCGCGGGCCACGGACGAACAGCGGCGCCGGCGCGAACGCGCCAACGCCGAACGCAAGGCCACCGCATTGCGCTCGCAGGCGGCCAAACTTGGTGCGAAGGCCACCAAAGCCGTTGCGGCCCAGAACATGTTGCGCCGTGCCGATCGGATGATGGCCTCTCTCGACGAGGAACGCGTCGCCGACCGGGTGGCCCGGATCAAGTTTCCGACCCCGGCCGCGTGCGGGCGCACCCCGCTGGTGGCCAAGGGGCTGAGCAAGTCCTACGGATCGCTCGAGGTGTTCACCGGGGTCGACCTGGCGATCGACCGGGGCTCCCGGGTGGTGGTGCTGGGGCTCAACGGCGCGGGCAAGACGACGCTGCTGCGGCTGCTGGCCGGCGCCGAGACGCCCGACACCGGCGGGCTGGAGCCCGGACACGGTTTGCGGATGGGCTATTTCGCGCAGGAGCACGACACCATCGACAACGACGCGACCGTGTGGGAGAACATCCGGCACGCCGCACCCGAGTCGGGTGAGCAGGACCTGCGCGGCCTGCTGGGGGCATTCATGTTCAGCGGCCCGCAGCTCGATCAACCGGCCGGCACCCTGTCCGGTGGCGAGAAGACGCGGCTCGCGCTGGCCGGCCTGGTCGCATCCACGGCGAACGTCTTGCTGCTGGACGAACCGACGAACAATCTGGATCCCGCGTCGCGCGAACAGGTGCTCGACGCACTGCGCAGCTATCAAGGCGCGGTGGTGTTGGTGACCCACGATCCGGGTGCGGCAGAAGCCCTCGACCCGCAACGCGTCGTCCTGTTGCCCGACGGCACCGAGGACTATTGGTCCGAGGACTACCGGGATCTGATCGAGCTCGCCTGAGGCCACCTAACTCATCTCGCGCAAATTCGGCGAAATCGACACGCGTTTGCCGACGGGTTCTTACTCTTGGTGCTTGGGTTTGAGTTTCAAGCGTGGAGGGGTCAGTGCCAAAGTCGAAAGAGATGCGCGCCGAGTTGATTGACGAGCTGCGCAATGCGTACGAAGGCGGGGCGAGCATTCGGACGCTCGTTGCGAACACCGGCAGGTCCTATGGGTCGATTCATAGCATGCTGCGCGAGTCGGGTACCCCGATGCGCAGTCGCGGCGGCCCCAACCACACGGCTCGCCACCGCTAGCACGCGTCCTCCGGCCGCGGCTGGTTGCTACGGCCCAGAAGGTCCAGAATCGTTGCGGCGCACCGAGTTCTCGACCAGGTCGAGCACGGCGGACAGCCGCTGCGGATCTTCCCCGGAGGCCAGTCGGGCCACCAATCCGTCCAGGACCAGTTCCAGGTAGCACTGCAACACGTCACCGGGTACGTCGTCGCGCACCCGGTGTGCTTGCTTCTGTCGTTGCAGTCGATCGTGTGTCGCCGCTGCCAGTTCCGCGGAACGCTCCGACCATCCGCGGCTGAACGCGGGGTCGTTGCGCAGCTTGCGCGCGATCTCCAGCCGGGTCGCCAACCAGTCGAACTGCTCGGGCGCGGCAAGCATGTCGCGCATCACCTGGATGAGACCCTCGCGGGACGCGACGTCGGCCATCCGCTCGGCGTCCTCGTGCGCGAGCGCGAAAAACAGTGCGTCCTTGTCCCGGAAGTGGTGGAAGATCGCACCGCGCGACATCCCGATCGACTGCTCCAGCCGCCGGACGGTGGCCCTGTCGTAGCCGTGTTGGGCGAAGCAACGACGCGCACCGTCCAGGATCTGGCGGCGGCGAGCCGCCAGATGGTCCTCGCTGACTTTTGGCATGGGCCGGGGCGTGGTTCGGCTTGGACTAGCCGGACTTGAGCATGTTGCGCAGTACGTACTGCAAGATGCCGCCGTTGCGGTAGTAGTCGGCCTCACCGGGGGTGTCAATACGTACCACCGCGTCGAACTCGATGTCCCCAGCATCCTTGCTGGCCTTGACGTGCACCGTCTTCGGCGTCTTGCCGCCGTTGAGCGCCTCGATCCCGGTGATGTCGAACACCTCGGTGCCGTCGAGGCCCAGCGATTTCGCCGACTCGCCTTCGGGGAACTGCAGCGGTATGACGCCCATGCCGATCAGGTTGGAGCGGTGGATACGTTCGAACGACTCGGTGATCACCGCCCGCACCCCCAGCAGCGCCGTGCCCTTGGCCGCCCAGTCCCGCGACGACCCGGATCCGTACTCCTTGCCGCCCAGCACAACCAGCGGAATGTTTTCTGCCGCATAGTTTTGCGCGGCGTCGTAGATGAACGCCTGCGGGGCGCCGTCCTGCGTGAAGTCGCGGGTGTATCCGCCGGAGACGTCGTCGAGCAGTTGGTTACGCAAGCGGATATTGGCGAACGTGCCGCGAATCATCACCTCATGGTTTCCGCGCCGCGATCCGAAGGAGTTGTAGTCCTTGCGCTCGACGCCGTGCTCGTCGAGGTACTGCGCGGCCGGGGTGCCCGGTTTGATGCTGCTCGCGGGCGAGATGTGGTCGGTGGTCACCGAATCGCCGAGCAGTGCCAGCACCCGCGCCCCGCTGATGTCCTTGACCGGCTCCGGTTCGGCGGACATGCCCTCGAAGTACGGTGGCTTGCGCACGTAGGTCGAATCCGGGTTCCACTCAAAGGTGTTGCCGCTCGGGGTCGGCAGATTCTGCCAGCGCTCGTCGCCCTTGAACACGTCGGCGTAGTTCCTCGTGAACATCTCCTGGCTGATCGCCGAGGCGATGGTGTCGGAGACGTCGCGCTGCGACGGCCAGATGTCTTTGAGGAAGACGTCGTTGCCTTCTTTGTCCTTGCCGAGTGCCTGGGAGTCGAAGTCGAAATCCATGCTTCCGGCCAACGCGTAGGCGACGACGAGCGGCGGTGAGGCCAGGTAGTTCATCTTCACGTCAGGGTTGATGCGGCCCTCGAAGTTCCGGTTGCCCGACAGCACCGCCGACACCGAAAGGTCGTTGTCGTTGATCGCCTTTGAGATTTCCTCGGGCAGCGGGCCGGAGTTACCGATGCAGGTGGTGCAGCCGTAGCCGACCAGGTAGAAGCCGAGCTTCTCCAAATAGGGCCACAGGCCGGCCTTGTCGTAGTAGTCGTTGACCACCTGGGAGCCCGGAGCCATCGTGGTCTTCACCCACGGCTTCGATGCCAGTCCTTTGTCGACGGCATTGCGGGCCAGCAGTGCGGCGCCCAGCATCACCTCGGGGTTGGAGGTGTTGGTGCACGACGTGATCGCGGCTATCACCACCGCGCCGTGGTCGAGCACGAAGTCGCCGTACGCCTCCGTCTTTACCGCCACCGGGTTGCTCACCCGGCCCTTCGAGTGCGCGGCGGCCGACTGCACCGGGGCGCGATCGTCGGCGTGGCCGTTGGTCACTTGGCCCGGGTCGCTCGCGGGGAACGTCTCGTCGAGCTCCTCGTCAAGCTTCGAATATTCCTGCTTGTCGGGGTCGTCGCCGACATAGCTGGGGATGGTCTTGCGGAACGTGGACTTGGCTTCGGACAACACGATTCGGTCCTGTGGACGCTTCGGGCCCGCGATCGACGGCACCACGTCCGACAGGTCCAGTTCCAGATATTCCGAAAATGCGGGCTCGTGCTTGGGGTCGTGCCACATGCCCTGCTCTTTGGCGTAGGCCTCGACCAGCGCCAGCTGCTCGGGCTTGCGGCCGGTGAACTCCAGGTACTTGATGGTCTCTTCGTCGACCGGGAAAATCGCTGCGGTGGAACCGAATTCGGGGCTCATGTTGCCCAGGGTGGCGCGGTTGGCCAACGGCACCTCGGCCACACCCTCGCCGTAGAACTCGACAAATTTGCCGACCACGCCGTGCTTGCGCAGCATTTCGGTGACCGTCAGCACAACGTCGGTGGCCGTGACACCGGCCTGAATCTCGCCGGTCAGCTTGAACCCGACGACGCGCGGGATGAGCATCGACACCGGCTGGCCGAGCATCGCGGCCTCGGCCTCGATGCCGCCGACGCCCCAGCCCAGCACGCCGAGCCCGTTGACCATCGTGGTGTGGCTGTCGGTGCCCACACACGTGTCCGGGTAGGCGACTCCGTTGCGCTCCATCACCACGCTGGCCAGGTACTCGATGTTGACCTGGTGCACGATGCCGGTGCCCGGCGGCACCACCTTGAAGTCGTCGAACGCGCCTTGGCCCCAGCGCAGGAACTGATAGCGCTCCCCATTGCGCTCGTACTCGATCTCGACGTTGCGCTCGAACGCGTCGGCGGTGCCGAACAGGTCGGCGATCACCGAGTGGTCGATCACCAGGTCGGCCGGCGCCAGCGGGTTCACCTTGTCCGGCTTTCCGCCCAGGTCGGCGACGGCCTCTCGCATCGTGGCCAGGTCGACGATGCACGGCACGCCGGTGAAGTCCTGCATGACCACGCGAGCCGGCGTGTACTGAATCTCAATGCTGGGCTCCGCCTTGGGATCCCAGTTCGCGATGGCCTCGATGTGGTCTTTGGTGATGTTGGCGCCGTCTTCGTTGCGCAGCAGATTCTCGGCAAGAACCTTGAGGCTGTAGGGGAGCTTCTCGGTGTTGGGGACCGCGTCGAGCCGGTAGATCGTATAGCTGTTGTCGCCGACCTTCAGGGTGTCGCGAGCTCCGAACGAGTTCACAGATTCTTGGCTAGTCACATCAACTCCCTGGGATTAAGTTCTGCCACCGACGGGCCGTGTCGGCGGTGCGGTGCAACTCTAACAGTACGCTTGTCCTGTAATACAGCGGCCCGCTAATTTTCAGTGTTGTCGGGTCGGGGCCGGGTTGAAACCCCTTTTCCCTACTGTTCGCGTACGGTGCCTGTAGCACTTGGGCTGTTTCGAGCGCAGGAGGGACACCTTGACCGGGCACGACGCTTTCGTCCAGACGATCCCGGCATTGCCCGCCTACATTCCGCAAGACGTCGACATGACGGTGGTCAAGGCACAGGTTGCCGCCTCCGGGGTCAGCGCGCCACCCGAGGCGATGCCGGCCCTGCTCGACGTGGTCAACCACGCTCATGCGGCGGGCATCAACCTGAAAATCGTTTTGCTCGACCACAACCCGCCCAACGACACGCCGCTGCGCGACATCTCCACCGTGGTCGGCGCCGACTATCACGACGCCACGGTCCTGACGCTCAGCCCGAACTTCGTCGGCACCTACAGCACGCAGTTCCCGCGGGTCACTCTCGAGGCCGGCGAAGACATTGCCAAAACGGGCAACCCGGTGGTCTCGGCACAGCACTTTTTGCACGAGTTGGAAACCCCCGAATTCCCCTGGACCGGGCTGACTATTTTCCTGCTTATCGGTGTGCTCGCCGCGGCCGTCGGCGCCCGGTTCCTGCAGTTGCGCAGTAGGCGTTCAGCAACCCCGGTCGAGGCGGGCGACGCCCACGCCGGCGAGCCTGCCAAGGGCGTCTAACCACCTGTATCCGACTCGGCCGATTTCGCCGGGTCGAACTCGCCTTGCCACACGGCAAATCGGGCAGATCACCGTTCGGTCACATTAAACGCACGTAGAGGGTTGCGATTTGTGACGAGCATTTCCCCGGCGACCACTGTGACGTACGGTGCAAATGATGCTCGTGTTGTCTTTGGCGCTTGTAGTGAAAAATGGGGCTGGCGCCGCCTTCCGCGCTAAGCCCAAGGGGAGCTAAGTCGAATGAGACTCACACGCCGGGGCTCTGCTGCGCGACCCTTCGCCAGGCTGGTCCGTCCGGTCATTCCAACGATCCTGAGTGTGGCCGTGCTCGTCACCACTGCGGGTCTGGCGCAGGCTGATCCGAACGCCGAGGGCCTCGGCGCGCTGATCGCCAACGTCGCCAAAGCCAACCAGCGTCTGGAAGACCTGAGCGCCGAAATCCAGGGCGAGCAAGAGGCCGTCAACAAGGCCCTGGTCGATGTGGAGACCGCACGGGACAACGTGACCGCCGCGCAGCACGACCTCGAGGTCAGCCGGCAATCGGTCAGGGATGCCAACGCGGCAATCGCTGCGGCCCAACGCCGTTTCGACACCTTCGCGGCGGCCACCTATATGAATGGTCCGTCGGGCAGCTACCTGACCGCGCGGAGTCCCGAGGACATCATCGCCACCGAAAGCGCTTCGCGGACCCTGGCGGCCAGCTCCCAGACGGTGATGGACAACCTGCAGCGGGCGCGCACCGAGCAGGTGAACAAGGAGTCCGCGGCCCGGCTGGCCAAGCAGAAAGCCGAAAAGGCCGCTGCCGACGCGAAATCCAGCCAGGACGCCGCGGTCGCCGCACTGACCAACTCGAAGCACAAGTTCGAACAACAGCGTGAGCAGATCATCCGCCTGGCCGCCGAGCGAGACGCGGCTCAGGCCAAACTTCAGCAGGCGCAACTCGCGTCCGCGCATTGGTCGACCGGCGCGGGAGACCCCGGTGTGCCGACGTCGGGCGACCGGTGGGATCCGGGAGCGCCGGCGGGTGCACCCCCGTCCGGGGGCCGGCATTGGGACGGTTGGGATCCCACGCTTCCCATGGTGCCGAGCGCCAACGTGCCGGGTGACCCGGTCGCGGTGATCAACCAGGTGCTGGGCATCTCGGCCACCTCCACTCAGGTGACCGCGCAAATGGGGAAGGGTTTCCTGCAGTCGATCGGCATTCTCAAGCCCGACGACACCGGGATCACCAACGCCACACCGGGTGGGGTCGGAGGACGCATTCCGCGGGTCTACGGTCGGCAGGCCTCCGAATACGTGATCCGCCGCGGTATGTCGCAGATCGGCGTGCCCTACTCCTGGGGCGGCGGCAACGCGGCCGGCCCGAGTAAGGGAATCGACTCGGGTGCCGGGATCACCGGCTTCGACTGCTCGGGCCTGGTCCTGTACTCGTTCGCCGGGGTGGGCATCAAGCTGCCGCACTACTCGGGTTCGCAGTACAACCTGGGTCGCAAGATCCCGTCCTCCCAAATGCGCCGCGGCGACGTCATCTTCTACGGCCCGGGCGGTAGCCAGCACGTGACGATCTACCTCGGTCAAGGCCAGATGCTCGAGGCCCCCGACATCGGCTTGAAGGTGCGCGTTGCGCCCGTGCGCACCAGCGGCATGACGCCCTACGTGGTCCGCTACATCGACTACTAACGAGGAGCTATGCGGCAGAAGCGTTTTCGCGTCATCAACCTGGTCTGGGTCACCGCTATGGTGACCGGGCTGATGTTGTCTGTCGCCGCTCCGTCCAACGCCGACCCCGGAGCCTGGGATCCGACGCTGCCGGCCACGATCAGTGCCGGCGCCCCGGGCGACCCGCTGGCCGTCGCCAACGCCTCGTTGCAGGCGACTGCGCAGGCCACCCAGACCACGATGGACCTGGGCAGGCAATTCCTCGGCGGTCTCGGGATCAACATCCTGGGTGATCCCGCTCCCGCCGCCTCCGCCACGCCCACCAACCCGGGCGCAAAGATCCCGCGCGCGAACGGCCGTCAGGCCATCGAGTACGTGATCCGGCGGATGGGCTCCCAGATGGGGGTGCCGTACTCGTGGGGTGGCGGCTCGCTGCAGGGTCCGAGCAAGGGCATCGACGACGGCGCTAACATCACCGGATTCGACTGCTCGGGGTTGATGCGGTACGGGTTCGCCGGGGTGGGCGTGCTGATCCCGCGGTTCTCCGGCGACCAGTACAACGCCGGGCGCCACATTCCTCCCAGCGAGGCGCGGCGCGGCGACCTGATCTTCTACGGTCCCGGCGGCGGCCAGCACGTCACGATGTACCTGGGCAACGGCCAGATGCTGGAGGCCTCCGGAAGCGCGGGCAAGGTGACCGTGAGCGCCGTGCGCAAGCCCGGCATGACGCCGTACCTGACTAGGATCATCGAGTACTGACCCCGGAATGCCGTCGGGACGTTTGCTCGCCAGCGAAGCGCGACGTCGACGGAATCCCAGGGGCCTGGAATAGTTGGACAAGGGCACGTCGCTGCCCCACGACATTTGTCGTGACGGCAGTTGTGTCTTATTGAGCTGTGGAGGGTTGTAGATGACAGCAGCAGGTGGGCCGCCCCCGGGCGCCAGTGGTTACCCGGCCGGGCAGTCTGGTCCCGGAGCCCATGCCGCGCCGTCAGGTGGCGGCGACGGATTGGCTGCCGAAGTACACACCCTGGAACGGGCAATCTTCGAGGTCAAGCGCATCATCGTGGGCCAGGACCAGCTCGTCGAGCGAATGCTGGTCGGGCTGCTGTCCAAGGGCCATGTGCTGCTCGAAGGTGTGCCCGGCGTCGCCAAGACGCTGGCCGTCGAAACATTCGCGAAGGTCGTCGGCGGCACGTTCGCGCGTATCCAGTTCACACCCGACCTGGTGCCCACCGACATCATCGGTACGCGCATCTACCGCCAGGGCAAGGAAGAGTTCGACACCGAGCTCGGCCCGGTCGTGGTCAACTTCCTGCTTGCCGATGAGATCAACCGTGCGCCCGCCAAGGTGCAGTCGGCACTGCTGGAGGTCATGGCCGAACGTCAGGTGTCGATCGGTGGTAAGCGATTCCCGCTGCCCAACCCGTTCCTGGTGATGGCGACGCAGAACCCGATCGAGCACGAGGGTGTCTATCAGCTGCCCGAGGCGCAGCGCGACCGCTTCCTGTTCAAGATCAACGTCGGCTACCCGACGCCCGAGGAAGAGCGCGAGATCATCTACCGGATGGGTGTCAAGCCGCCGCAGCCCAAGCAGATCCTGGACACCGGCGACCTGCTGCGGCTGCAGGACGTCGCCGCCAACAACTTCGTGCACCACGCGCTGGTCGACTATGTGGTGCGCGTCGTCACCGCCACTCGCCATCCCGAGCAGCTCGGCATGAACGACGTCAAGACCTGGATCTCGTTCGGCGCATCCCCGCGTGCCTCGCTGGGCATCATCGCGGCGTCCCGTTCGCTGGCATTGGTGCGTGGTCGCGACTACGTGATCCCGCAAGACGTCGTCGAGGTCATTCCCGACGTGCTGCGCCACCGTTTGGTGCTGACCTATGACGCGCTGGCCGACGAGATCTCGCCCGAGATCGTGATCAACCGTATCCTGCAGACCGTTTCGCTCCCGCAAGTGAATGCCGTTCCGCAGCAAGGTCATTCGGTACCGCCGGTGATGCAGGCTGCGGGTGTGGCCAGCAATCGGTGACCGATCCGAACCCCGCCGCCAAGTCGGCGGCTCTACATCCGCCATCGTTTCAGCGCGGGCAGATCGACGACCCGAAATTGTCGGCGGCGCTGCGCACGCTGGAGCTCACGGTGCGGCGCAAGCTCGACGGCGTCTTGCACGGTGACCACCTCGGCTTGATCCCCGGGCCCGGTTCGGAGCCGGGGGAGTCGCGCGAGTATCAGCCCGGCGACGACGTCCGGCGGATGGACTGGGCGGTCACCGCGCGCACCACCCATCCGCACGTCCGGCAGATGATCGCCGACCGCGAGCTGGAGACCTGGATGGTCGTCGACATGTCGGCCAGCCTCGACTTCGGCACCACGGTCTGCGAAAAGCGGGACCTGGCGGTGGCCGCCGCGGCCGCGATCACGTTCCTCAACAGCGGTGGCGGCAACCGGCTCGGTGCGCTGATCACCAACGGGGCCACCACGGTCCGGGTGCCGGCCCGGTCCGGCCGTCAGCACGAGCAGACGCTGCTGCGCACGATCGCGACCATGCCCAAGGCCCCGGTCGGGGTGCGCGGTGACCTGGCGGTGGCCATCGATGCGTTGCGCCGGCCCGAACGCCGCCGTGGAATGGCCGTGATCATCAGTGACTTCCTGGGGCCGATCAACTGGATGCGGCCGCTGCGCGCGATCGCGGCCCGCCACGAGGTGCTGGCCATCGAGGTGCTCGACCCGCGCGATGTCGAACTGCCCGACGTGGGTGACGTCGTGCTGCAGGACGCCGAAACCGGGGTGACCCGTGAATTCACGGTCGACGCGCAACTGCGCGACGACTTCGCCAAGGCGGCCGCGGCGCATCGTGCCGACGTGGCCCGCACGATTCGTGGTTGTGACGCACCGGTTTTGACGCTGCGCACCGACCGCGACTGGATCGCCGACATCGTCCGCTTCGTGGAGTCCCGCCGGCGCGGGGCTATGGCGGGGCGCCAGTGACTCGCGCTTTTCCCAAGGCGGTCATGCACGGCAAGACGGGTCTGCGATGACGATGCCCTTGCTCGGCGCGATGTCGCTGTCCGGGTTCGAACACGCGTGGTTCTTCCTCTTCCTGCTCGTCGTCGTCGGGTTGGCCGTGCTGTACGTGCTGATGCAGCTGTCTCGCCAGCGGCGCATGCTGCGGTTCGCCAACATGGAGCTGCTGGAGAGCGTGGCTCCCAAGCGGCCCGCCAAATGGCGCCATGTGCCGGCGATCCTGCTGGTCCTGTCCCTGGTGCTGTTCACCGTCGCGATGGCGGGCCCGACCAACGACGTCCGGATTCCCCGTAACCGCGCGGTGGTGATGCTGGTGATCGACGTGTCGCAATCGATGCGGGCCACCGACGTCGAACCGAATCGGATGGCCGCCGCGCAGGAAGCGGCCAAGCAGTTCGCCGACGAGCTCACGCCGGGCATCAACCTCGGGCTGATCGCCTACGCGGGAACCGCGACGGTGCTGGTGTCGCCGACGACCAATCGTGAGGCGACCAAAATCGCCCTGGACAAACTGCAATTCGCCGACCGGACCGCCACCGGGGAGGGAATCTTCACCGCGCTGCAGGCGATCGCGACGGTCGGTGCGGTCATCGGCGGCGGCGACAAGCCGCCCCCGGCGCGGGTCGTGTTGTTCTCCGACGGCAAGGAGACGATGCCGACCAACCCGGACAACCCCAAGGGCGCCTATACCGCCGCGCGCACCGCCAAGGACCAAGGGGTGCCGATCTCGACGATCTCGTTCGGCACCCCGTATGGCTTCGTCGAGATCAACGACCAGCGCCAGCCGGTGCCGGTGGACGACGAGACGATGCGCAAGGTTGCCCAGCTATCGGGTGGGAGTTTCTACAACGCCGCGACCCTGCAGGAGCTCAAGGCGGTCTACGCGTCACTGCAACAGCAGATCGGCTACGAGACGATCAAGGGCGACGCCAGTGTCGGCTGGCTGCGGCTGGGCGCAGTGGTGTTGGCGCTGGCAGCGCTGGCGGCGTTGCTGATCAACCGGCGACTGCCGACCTGACGTTCCTTCGTCGCGAGCGTAACGCCACGGTCATTTTGGGCGGGATTTCTAGCCCCAGCGTTACGCTCGGCGCGCTCGTGCCTCGCGGACGCGACGGATGATGTCCTCGGGGTGGTCCTCGGCAACGACCCGAACGACTATCCAGCCTTTCCGCTCGAGCATCTCGAGACGACGGATGTCCTTCACGTATTGCCTGCGGTTGGACAGATGATGGTCGCCGTCATACTCGACGCCCACCTTGATGTCTTCCCAGCCCATATCCAAATATGCTTCGGCCCAACCCCATTCGTTGTGGACCGCGATCTGAGTTTGCGGACGCGGAAACCCGGCGCGGATCAATAGCAGGCGCAGCCAGGTCTCCTTCGGGGACTGCGCGCCGCCGTCGACGAGCTCAAGTGCGGCTCGGGCGGCTTTGATGCCACGGCGGCCCCGATAACGCTCGACCAATTGCTCGACGTCGGCCGCCTTGAGCTCTACCGCTTGCGCGAGCGCATCGATGGATGCGACGGCGACGCCCAACCGTTGCCGTCGCGCCAAATCGAGAGCCGTTCGCGCCGGGGTTGTCACGCGGATGCCGTCAACGATGGCGATCTCGTCGGCCTCGATCCGCTCTTCCCAGACGTCGACTCCCGCAGTGGTGCGGCGGTTGGTGTCGATGATCGCCGCCGATGAGGCCGGATCGATCCACTTGGCGCCGTGCAGCGCGGACGCGGAGAACCCGGCCAGGACGCCGCGCCGACGGGATCGAAGCCAACACGCTTTCGCCCGCACCATCGGGGTCAACTCTGTGCCCCTCGCGATGTACACGTCGTGATGCACCGCGACGTACCGTCTGCGCAGGTCGCAACGGGTTAATTCGTGCGCGGCCAGGGCTTCACTGCCCAGAAACGGCTCCGTCATGGCGGAAGTGTGCCGACCACCACCGACATCGCGCCGCGAGCGTAACGCCACGGCTATTTTGCGCTGGAATTCTCGCCCTGGCGTTACGCTCGCGAGTCCGTTAAGCCTTTGCGCCCCGGCAAGCCGATTGCAGCCCCGCCGCACGGAGACGATAAGTTGGCCAGGTGACTGACGTAGCCACCGACTCCGCCACCGCCGGCGGCAAACCCCCGTTCGTATCCCGCTCAGTCCTGGTGACGGGCGGAAACCGGGGGATCGGCCTGGCGATCGCGCAGCGACTGGCCGCCGACGGCCACAAGGTCGCCGTCACCCACCGTGGATCCGGGGCGCCCGAAGGGCTGTTCGGCGTGGTCTGCGATGTCACCGACAACGGCGCCGTCGACCGCGCCTTCAAAGAGGTCGAGGAGCACCAGGGTCCGGTCGAGGTGCTGGTGTCCAATGCGGGTATCTCCAAGGACGCGTTCCTCATCCGGATGACCGAGGAGCGGTTCGAGGAGGTCATCAACGCCAACCTCACCGGCGCGTTCCGGGTCGCCCAGCGCGCAGCGCGCAGCATGCAGCGCAAGCGATTTGGCCGCATCATCTTCATCGGCTCGGTCTCCGGCAGCTGGGGCATCGGCAACCAGTCCAACTACGCGGCCGCCAAGGCCGGTCTGATCGGTATGGCCCGCTCGATCTCGCGGGAGCTGTCCAAGGCCGGGGTGACCGCGAACGTGGTGGCCCCCGGCTACATCGACACGGAGATGACCCGGTCGCTCGACGAGCGGATCCAGGAGGGCGCCCTGGAATTCATCCCGGCCAAGCGGGTCGGCACCGCCGAGGAGGTCGCCGGGGCGGTCAGCTTCCTGGCGTCGGAGGACGCGAGCTACATCGCCGGTGCCGTCATCCCGGTTGACGGCGGCATGGGCATGGGCCACTGAGTACAGAAGGACGGACGAGAAAAGACATGTCAGGACTACTCGAAGGCAAGCGGATCCTCGTCACGGGGATCATCACCGACTCGTCGATCGCGTTTCACATCGCCAAGGCGGCACAGGAGGCCGGCGCCCAGCTGGTGCTGACCGGGTTCGACCGGTTGCGGTTGATCCAGCGCATCGCCGACCGGCTGCCGGAGAAGGCCCCGCTGATCGAGCTCGATGTGCAGAACGAGGAACACCTCGGCTCCCTCGCGGAGCGGATCACCGCCGAGATCGGCGACGGCAACAAGCTTGACGGTGTGGTGCACTCAATCGGCTTCATGCCGCAGACGGGGATGGGCATCAACCCGTTCTTCGACGCGCCCTACGAAGACGTCGCCAAGGGCATTCACATCTCGGCGTACTCCTACGCTTCGCTGGCCAAAGCGGTACTGCCGATTATGAATTCCGGCGGCTCCATCGTCGGCATGGACTTCGACCCGACCCGGGCGATGCCGGCCTACAACTGGATGACAGTCGCCAAGAGCGCACTGGAATCGGTCAACCGATTCGTGGCACGTGAGGCCGGAAAGTCCGGGGTGCGCTCGAATCTCGTTGCAGCCGGCCCGATCCGGACGCTCGCCATGAGCGCCATCGTCGGTGGCGCGCTCGGCGAGGAGGCCGGTGCCCAGATGCAGCTGCTCGAGGAGGGCTGGGACCAGCGCGCCCCGATCGGCTGGAACATGAAGGACCCGACACCCGTCGCCAAGACGGTGTGTGCGCTGCTTTCGGACTGGCTGCCGGCGACCACCGGCAGCATCATCTACGCCGACGGCGGCGCCAGCACCCAATTGCTCTAGGCAGCAATGGATTTCGACGCCGTCCTGCTGTTGTCCTTCGGCGGACCGGAGGGGCCCGAGCAGGTTCGGCCATTCCTGGAGAACGTCACCCGGGGCCGCAATGTACCGCCGGAGCGGCTCGACGACGTCGCCGAGCACTACCTGCATTTCGGCGGCGTCTCGCCGATCAATGCCATCAACCGTGCGCTGATCATGCAAATCGAGGCCGCGCTCGCCGACCGCGGTCTGGATCTGCCGGTCTATTTCGGCAACCGCAACTGGGAGCCGTACGTCGAAGACACGGTAACGGCCATGCGCGACAACGGGGTTCGTCGCGCCGCGGTGTTCGCCACGTCGGCGTGGAGCGGATACTCCAGCTGCACGCAGTACGGCGAGGACATCGCCCGCGCTCGCGCGGCCGCGGGGCCCGACGCGCCCGAGTTGGTCAAGCTGCGACCCTATTTCGACCATCCGCGGTTCGTGCAGATCTTCGCCGACACCATCGGTGCGGCTTCCGGCGCGCTCACCGCCGAGCAACAGGCCGGCGCGCGTCTGGTGTTCACCGCGCATTCGATTCCGGTGGCCGCCGACGAGCGCCTCGGGCCGCGACTGTACAGCCGCCAAGTCGCGTACGCCGCAAGCCTTGTCGCGGCGACCGCCGGATACAGCGAGTACGACCTGGCCTGGCAGTCCCGCTCGGGCCCGCCGCAGGTGCCGTGGCTGGAACCCGATGTCGCCGACCATCTCACGACGCTGGCCGGCGCAGGCACCAAGGCGGCGATCATCTGTCCGATCGGTTTTGTCGCCGACCACATCGAGGTGGTGTGGGATCTCGATCACGAGTTGGCATCTCAGGCCGAAGCGGCCGGCGTGGCGCTGGTGCGCGCTTCGACGCCCAACGCCCACCCACGTTTCGCGCAACTGGCCGCCGACCTGATCGACGAACTGCGGTACGGCCGCGCGGCCGAGCGGGTGACTGGCCCCGACCCGGTGCCGGGCTGCCTGGCCAGCGTCAACGGCGCGGCCTGCTGTCCGCCGCATTGTGTTGCGCGAGAAGGTGGTTAGTCGGCCCAGGCCGAGTACAGGATCGCGTTCACCGCGGCCATTCGCGCGGAACGCACCACCGCGTGCAGCGGCCGCAGCGCGTCGCCGGCGATGCGGGCTTCGGAAGACGATTGCGTGCCGAGTGGTTCCAAGCCGGCGGCGATGTGCGCGGCGGAACGGTCGGACGAGTCGGCCCGGCTCAGCCCGGCGCTGACCGTGATGATCGCGTCGACATGTGCGGCGTTCTCCAGCACCCGCAAGGCCCGGGTCGGCGCGTGGTCGGGAATCCGGTGTTGCCGTGCGGATTCCAGTAACTGCTCGACGAGTCCTCGCGGATCGTCGATGTCACTTGCCGACCCCAGTCCGATGGTGCCGAGTGCATCGGCGGCCGAACGCACGGCCGACCGCAGTGAGTATTCGGCATCGCCCAGCTCGTGGTGATCGAACACCGGCGCACCCGGCAGTGAATACACCGTCCAGGCCAGCGCACACAGTTCCGGTGTACCCGGGTCGTCGTCGCCGGGCTCGTCGAGATCGGCATAGGAGAACTCGGGGACCAAACCGACCGCCGCGGTGGGATCGTCGGGGTGAGTGATGATCACCGCCTCACCGGCGGCCAGGGCGTCGCGCTCGAACTGCGTCCCGGGAGCCAGGCCGCGCACGTCGCCGGGAACCGGCAACACCACGTTGATCGTCCCGGGCAATCGACCTGGGGCCCCGGCGGCCCCCGGCAGCGTCACCCGGCCAACCGCGGCGCGCAGCGTTTGCAACAACGAGACGGTTCCGGCGTCGTGGACGTCGGGCCACGGCAGTCCGGTGTGGCCGGCGGCGACTGCATCATACGCGGTAACGGATTGTTTTGGTGCCCAAAGAGATAACGCGTCCAACACGTCGTCGGGCGCGGCCTTGCCCGCGAGCCAGGCGTTGGCCCAGACGGACAGCGAAACACTTGGACACCACATGATCTCGCAGTGTAGTTGTTCGGTCCGGCAAAGGCGGATCACGCGTATTCTGACGGCATGGCGATCGCGCTGAGCTGGCTAATCTTCGCGCTGGCTCTTGCCGGGGCCGAGGCGCTGACGGGCGATATGTTCCTGCTGATGCTGGGAGGTGGAGCGCTGGCCGCCTCCGGCACCGCATGGCTCACAAACGGGCCGATCCTGGTCGACGGGGCGGTGTTCCTGGTTGTTTCGGTCCTGCTGGTCGTGCTGGTCCGGCCCGCTTTGCGGCAGCGAATGACCCCGAAGTCGCTGCTGACGGGCATCAAGGCGCTCGAGGGCAAACGCGCGGTGGTACTCGATCGGGTCGCGCGCGACGCGGGCCAGGTGAAGCTGGACGGCCAGGTGTGGACGGCGCGTCCGTTCAACGACGGCGACGTCTACGAGCCCGGCGAATCCGTCACCGTCGTGCACATCGATGGTGCGACGGCGGTGGTCTTCAAGCACTAGCCAGTCGGCCCAGACGCTGCGAAGACGCTGCGAGAGAAAGGAACTCCGGTGGAAGGTGCGGTTGCAGGTTTGGTGTTGCTGGCCGTCCTGGTGATCTTTGCGATCATCGTGGTGGCCAAGTCCGTTGCGTTGATCCCGCAGGCCGAGGCGGCGGTGATCGAACGGCTGGGCCGGTACAGCCGGACGGTCAGCGGGCAGCTGACCCTGCTGGTGCCGTTCATCGATCGGGTCCGGGCACGGGTCGACTTGCGCGAGCGGGTGGTGTCGTTCCCGCCGCAGCCGGTGATCACGGAGGACAACCTGACGCTCAACATCGACACCGTGGTCTATTTCCAGGTCACCGTGCCGCAGGCGGCCGTCTACGAGATCAGCAACTACATCGTCGGCGTCGAGCAGCTCACCACCACCACGCTGCGCAACGTCGTCGGCGGCATGACGCTGGAGCAGACCCTGACCTCGCGCGACCAGATCAACGGGCAGCTGCGGGGTGTCCTCGACGAGGCGACCGGCCGCTGGGGCCTGCGGGTCGCCCGGGTCGAGCTGCGCAGCATCGACCCGCCGCCGTCGATCCAGGCCTCGATGGAAAAGCAGATGAAGGCCGATCGGGAGAAGCGGGCGATGATCCTGACCGCCGAAGGCACCCGGGAGGCGGCGATCAAACAGGCCGAGGGCGCCAAGCAGGCGCAGATCCTGGCCGCCGAGGGCGCCAAGCAGGCCGCGATCCTGGCCGCCGAGGCGGACCGGCAATCCCGGATGCTGCGCGCCCAGGGTGAGCGCGCCGCGGCCTACCTGCAGGCGCAAGGGCAGGCCAAGGCCATCGAGAAGACGTTCGCCGCGATCAAGGCCGGCCGGCCCACCCCGGAGATGCTGGCCTACCAGTACCTGCAGACGCTGCCGAAAATGGCGCAGGGCAGTGCCAACAAGGTATGGGTGGTGCCCAGCGACTTCAGCGCGGCGCTACAGGGTTTCACCAGGCTGCTGGGCACGCCGGGCGAGGACGGGGTGTTCCGGTTCGAGCCGTCTCCCGTCGACGACGTGTCCACGCACCCGGCCGACTCCGACGATGCCGAGGTGGCCGATTGGTTCTCCACCGAGACCGATCCCAAGATCGCCCAGGCGGTGGCCAGGGCCGAGGCGATCGCCCGCCAGCCGATCGACGGCCAGCCGCCGGAATTGACCCAATAGGATTGCCGGATGAGTGTTTTGAGTTCCCCGAAAACCTATGTGGCGCTGGGCGCATTCCACGCCGTCGACGCGGTGTTGTGCGGGGTCCAGGTGCCGCCCGTCAAGAAGGTTCTGGACGACGTGGGACTTCCGGACAACGTTCGGCCCGTGCTGCCGGTGGTGAAGGCGGCCGCCGCGGTCGGCCTGCTGTCGGTCACCCGTTTCCCCGCCCTGGCGAGGCTGACGACGGCGATGCTGACGCTGTACTTCGTCCTGGCGGTGGGTGCACACGTGCGGGTGCGCGACAAGGTCGTCAATGGCCTTCCGGCCGCGGTGTTTTTGGCCCTGGTCGCCGCGATGACGGTGAAGGGACCGGACGACAACTAGCGGATCGCCAATGCCGTTGTGCCGCTTAGGGACCGGGCGGTAACGGCGGCGCGGGCACGACGCTCGGCGCGGGCGCGGGCGCGACGCTGGCGGAAGGTGCCGGAGCGACGCTGACGGGCGGAGCCGGATACGCCGGGGTCGACGAGAACGGTGGCGGATAGGGCGGCGGCGGCAGCTGCACCCGGATGGTGAAGACCAATCCGGTGACCGCGAAGGCGGCGACCGCCCCGACGATCAGGCCGACCAGGCCCGCGGCGACCAGCGCGGCGGTGGAAAAGCGCCGTCCGGGCGCACCGGTGTGGGCGGTGTCGGAGGTCATGCGGCTCCCCACGTTGCTCGTCGTATCGGTGCGGTCGATGGTCAGCGCGGTCCGGATTGTTGTGTGGTCACGGCGGTCAGATGCCACCTGTCCAGCCACGGCTGCACGAGCTCGGCAACCGAGAATTTAGCCGGGGCCAGGCATCCCGCGTTGGGATTGGCGGGATTGCTGCCCCGGATGTCGATGCCGACCGCGGTGGCGGTGCCGTCGTTCTGGATGAGATAGACCGGGCCGCCGGAGTCGCCGCATTGACCGCCCGCCGCGAACGAGACCTTGCTGTCGGTGACGTCGAGGATCGCCCCGCACTCGGCCTCGCCACTGCTCATGCCGAACTTGCACAGCTCCTGTCCGATCGACAGGTCGGTCGTGACCCCCGTGATCGGCAACGTGGCAGCGACGGCCGGGCTCTGCGGCACATTGTCGCCGTTGAGCACGATCAGACCGATGTCGTGCTGCTCGTTGTGAACGCCTTCGCTGACAGTCCGGATGAACGTGCCCAGCTTCGCGTACGGGAGGATCCCGCCGAGGTTCATCACCACCACGCTCGGTTTCTGCGGCCGATTGCAGTGTCCGGCGGTGAGAAGACCAGCCTCGCCCATGCTGGTGCGCACCAAAAATCCAGCCGTACACCCCATTCCACCGGAACCATCGGTGTAATCGACGTAAATGCCCGTACCCGGTCCCGCGACCGCGGACGCGGGCAACGCGATGGGCGTCAGGTTTGGTTCTGAGAGGTCCGGCACGTGCGTGACGTTCTTGGGCACCAGCCAGATGGCCGCTATGCACACGACAGCGGCGAACGCCGCGGCGATCGTCAGTCCCGAGGCGTGCGTACGCGCTCGGGGTGCCGGCGGGTAGCGGACCGCTGCTGCGGCGAGGACGCCACCACCGGTCGGGACGCGAAGCAGCTTGATCCGATCGAGCAGGAAGGACAAGACCGCGACGGCCACCGACGCGAGGGCGCAGAGCAAAAGCATCAGGAGACCGGCCCGCGACGGCTGCAGGCCGAAACTCGCGAGCTGCTGCGCGTAGACCCGCTCCATTGCGTAAATCTTTCAGGCAACGGGCGGCTCGCTCAACAAAATGGCTGAGTTAGCTGAAAATGACGGGTTCGGAAACCGGCTCGTCGGGCTCGGAAGCGGGCTCTTCGGCCGCGTGGTGATGCCGGCGGTAGTGCCGTATTTCGAAGAACAGCCCCGTCAGCCCCAGCGTGCTGGTGACCAGCGACACCAGGAACAGCAGCGGACTGGGGTGACCGGCCAACGCGTCGCCCAGAAACACGACCGCGGCGGTACCCGGCAGCAGGCCGGCCAGGGTCGCCAGCGTGTACGGCAGGATGCCGACCGCGGACGCGGCGGCCGCATAGTTCACCACGGAAAACGGCAGCACCGGGATCAGCCGCAGCGACAAGACCGACACCCAGCCGCGTTCGCGCAGGCGCTGGTCGGCGCGCTGGATCGCCCGGAAGCGCACCAGCCGGTCGAGCCGCCAGCCCGCGGCGCGGACCAACAGCAGCGCCAGCACCGCGCTCGCCGTGCTGGCGACCACCGCGATCAGCACGCCCAGGGCCGGGCCGAACAGCAGACCCGCGGCCAGGGTGAACGCCGTGCGGGGGACCGGCACCACCGTGACGACGATGTGCGCGACCAGAAATGCCAGCGGGAACCACGGGCCCAGGGATTGGGCCCAGTCGCGCAGCTGCAGCGCGCCCGGCAGCGGAACCCACAGTGCCACTGCGACCAGGACTGTGATTACGACCACTGCCGCGATGGAGCGCGACGGGGACAGCTGGCGCACGCTCGCGCCCAGCGCGCGCGAGAGACTGCGCAGCGTGCTGGTGGTTTTGGTGGTGGCCGGGTCCGTCACGCCTGTCAACGTTACGGGCCAGAAATGAATATCTTGTATCCCGAGCCTGGTGTTTCGGCAGAGACCTGGCCCGATCCCGTCACCCCGCGGTTTTTTGCGACGGGGGCAATCATTTAGCCTGATTAGCAAGTCGAGTGTTGCTCACCAACCTCAAGCAACGTTGCCAATAGCTGCGAAAACAGGAGCAGTCGGTGTCCATTGACGTACCCGAGCGTGCGGACCTGGAACAGGTCCGCGAGCGCTGGCGCACCGCGGTCGCGGGTGTGCTTGCCAAGAGCGCCCGCAAGGATCCCGCCGAGCTGGGGGAGCAACCCGAGCAGCTGCTGGACACCCCGACCTACGACGGGTTCGCTGTCCGCCCGCTCTACACCGCGTTCGACGAGCTGCCCGAGCCGTCCCTGCCCGGCGAGTGGCCCTACCTGCGCGGCGCTGACCCGTTGCGCGACGTCAAGTCCGGCTGGAAGGTCGTCGAGGCGTTTCCGTCCGTCGGTGCCACCGCCGCCGAAACCAACGCGGCCGTGCTGGGTGCGCTCGGCGACGGCGTCAGTGCGCTGCTGCTCCGAGTGGGGAAGGACGGTGTCGCGCCCCAGGACCTCGAAGGGCTGCTCGCGGGTGTTTACCTGAGCATGGCGCCGATCATCCTCGAGGCCGGCGCCGACTACGCTGCGGCGGCCGACGCGATGCTGGCCCTGGTGGCCGAGGTCGAATCCGACCAGCGCGCCACCTTGTCGGTAGACCTGGGTGCCGACCCGTTGACCGCCGCGCTGAGCGGACGTCCCGCGCCGGCGATCGACGAGGTCGTCGCGGTCGCCTCGCGGGTGACCGGCGATCGCGGCGTGCGGGCGATCACCGTCGACGGACCCGCCTTCCACAACCTTGGGGCCAACGCGACCTGGGAGCTGGCCGCCGGCATCGCGGCCGCGGTGGCCTATCTGCGGGTGCTCACCGAGTCGGGCATGCCGGTCCGGCGGGCGCTGGGCCAGATCAGTTTCCGGCTGGCCGCCGACGATGACCAATTCATGACGATCGCCAAGATGCGTGCCGTGCGCCAACTGTGGGCGCGGGTCGCCGACGTGGTCGGGGAGCCCGACGCCGGCGGGGCGATTGTGCACGCGGAGACGTCCCTGCCGATGATGACCCAGCGCGATCCGTGGGTGAACATGCTGCGCAGCACGCTGGCCGCGTTCGGCGCCGGTGTCGGTGGCGTCGACACCGTGCTGGTGTTCCCGTTCGACATCGCGATCCCCGGCGGATTCCCCGGCACGGCGCGAAGCTTCGCGCGGCGCATCGCGCGCAACACCCAGCTGCTGCTGCTGGAGGAGTCGCACGTGGGCCGGGTGCTGGACCCCGGCGGCGGATCGTGGTTCGTCGAAGACCTCACGAAGCGGCTTGCCGAGGGCGCCTGGGAACACTTTCAGGCCGTCGAGGGCCGCGGCGGATTCGTCGACGCTCGCGACTACATCGCCGAGGTGATCGCCGACATTGCCGCACGGCGTGCCGATGACATCGCGCACCGCCGCACCTCGATCACCGGCGTCAACGAATTTCCGAACCTGGCCGAACCCGCACTGCCGCAAGGCGATTCGATCGGTTACCCCGAGGTCGGGAACTTACGACGTTACGCGGCGGGATTCGAGGCGCTGCGCGATCGCTCGGATGCCTTCCTGGCCCGCACCGATTCCCGCCCCAAGGCGCTGTTGCTTCCGCTGGGCCCGCTTGCCGAGCACAACATCCGCACCACGTTCGCGGCGAACCTGCTGGCGTCGGGCGGCATCGAGGCGGTCAACCCGGGAACGCTGGACGCCGACGGGGTCGCCGCGGCGGTGTCCGATGCGGGATCGCCTGCGGTGGTGGTGATCTGCGGCACCGACAAGCGATATGCAACCGAAGCCGCCGCGATCGTCGATGCGGCGCGCAACGCCGGGGTAGCGCGGATCTACTTGGCCGGGCCGGAAAAAGCCGTCGCCGATACCGATCCCGAGCATCGGCCCGATGAATACCTGACAGCCAAAATCAATGCAATCGAAGCCCTTTCGGATCTGCTCACTCGGTTGGGGGCGTAACACGATGACGACGTCTACTCCTGTGATCGGCAGTTTCGCCGACATCCCACTGCACGGCGATCGCGAGGGGCGCCAACCCACCGAAGCCGCCGTGGCAGAGCACATCGCCGCGGCCGCCGCGGCGCACTGGTACACGCCCGATCAGTTGATCTGGCACACGCCGGAAGACATTGCCGTCAAACCGGTTTACATCGCCGCCGATCGCGCCGCCGTCGAGGCCGACGGCTACCCGTTGAACAGCTTCCCGGGTGAACCGCCGTTCGTCCGCGGCCCGTACCCGACGATGTATGTCAACCAGCCGTGGACCATCCGGCAATACGCCGGTTTCTCCACCGCCGCGGAGTCCAACGCGTTCTACCGCCGCAACCTGGCCGCCGGGCAGAAGGGTCTGTCGGTGGCGTTCGACCTGGCCACCCACCGCGGATATGACTCGGACCACCCTCGTGTTCAGGGTGACGTCGGAATGGCCGGTGTGGCAATCGATTCCATCCTGGATATGCGGCAGCTGTTCGACGGGATCGACCTGTCGACGGTGTCGGTGTCGATGACGATGAACGGCGCCGTGCTGCCGATTCTGGCGTTGTACGTGGTGGCCGCCGAGGAGCAGGGGGTGCCGCCGGAGAAGCTTGCCGGCACCATCCAGAACGACATCCTCAAAGAGTTCATGGTGCGCAACACCTACATCTATCCGCCGAAGCCGTCGATGCGCATCATCTCCGACATCTTCGGCTATACCAGCGCCAAGATGCCGAAGTTCAACTCCATCTCGATCTCCGGCTACCACATCCAAGAAGCCGGTGCCACAGCCGATTTGGAGCTGGCCTACACGCTGGCCGACGGCGTCGACTACATCAAGGCCGGGCTGGACGCCGACCTGGACATCGACAAGTTCGCGCCGCGGCTGTCCTTCTTCTGGGGCATCGGGATGAACTTCTTCATGGAAGTCGCCAAACTGCGGGCGGGCCGGTTGCTGTGGAGCGAACTGGTCAGTCAGTTCAACCCGAAAAGCGCGAAATCGCTGTCGCTGCGCACACATTCGCAGACGTCAGGTTGGTCGCTCACCGCGCAGGACGCGTTCAACAACGTCGCCCGCACCTGCATCGAGGCGATGGCCGCGACCCAGGGCCACACCCAGTCGCTGCATACCAACGCGCTGGACGAGGCGCTGGCGCTGCCCACCGACTTCTCCGCCCGGATCGCCCGCAACACTCAGCTGGTGCTGCAGCAGGAGTCGGGCACCACGCGGCCGATCGACCCCTGGGGCGGCTCGTATTACGTGGAGTGGCTGACGCATCAGCTCGCGCAGCGGGCGCGCGCCCACATCGCCGAGGTCGCCGAGCACGGCGGTATGGCCCAGGCCATCGACGACGGCATTCCCAAGCTGCGCATCGAGGAGGCCGCCGCGCGCACCCAGGCCCGGATCGACTCCGGGATCCAGCCGGTGGTGGGGATCAACAAGTATCAGGTCGAGGAGGACCAGGAGGTCGAGGTCCTGAAGGTCGAAAACAGCCGGGTGCGCGCCGAACAGCTGGCCAAGCTGAAAGACCTGCGCGCAGGCCGGGATTCGCAGGCAGTCGAGGCCGCCCTGGCCGAGTTGTCCCGGGCGGCCGCCGCGCACGGCCGCGCCGGGGCAGACGGACTGGGCAACAACCTGCTGGCGCTGGCCATCAACGCCGCGCGGGCCAAGGCCACGGTCGGGGAGATCTCGGATGCGCTGGAGAAGGTGTACGGCCGTCACCAGGCGGAGATTCGTACGATCGCCGGCGTCTACCGCGACGAAGCCGGAAAGGCTCCGAACATGGCAACCGCCACCGAACTAGTCGAGAAGTTCGCCGAGGCCGACGGCCGCCGGCCCAGGATCCTGGTGGCCAAGATGGGCCAGGACGGCCACGACCGCGGTCAGAAGGTGATCGCGACGGCATTCGCCGACATCGGGTTCGACGTGGACGTCGGATCGCTGTTCTCCACCCCCGAGGAGGTGGCCCGCCAGGCCGCCGACAACGACGTGCATGTGGTCGGTGTGTCCTCGCTGGCCGCCGGGCACCTGACCCTGGTGCCGGCCCTGCGCGACGCGCTGGCCGAGGTGGGCCGGTCCGACATCATGGTCGTGGTTGGCGGCGTCATTCCGCCCGGCGACTTCGACGAGCTCTACGACGCGGGGGCCGCCGCGATCTTCCCGCCCGGAACGGTGATCGCCGACGCCGCTATCGGCTTGCTGCACAAGCTTGCCGAGCGGTTGGGCTACGACCTCAGCTAGATGGCGACCGATGCGGGCAATTCCGTCGAAGGGTTAGCCCAGGCCATTCGCGACGGCGATCGCGCGGCGCTGCCACGGGCCATCACGATGCTGGAGTCCACCCGCGCCGACCATCGCGAGCGGGCGCAGCAGCTGTTGCTGGATCTGCTGCCCGACTCCGGAAACGCCCACCGAGTGGGCATCACCGGAGTCCCCGGGGTCGGAAAGTCCACCACCATCGAGTCGTTGGGCATGCATCTGATCGACCGCGGCCACCGGGTCGCGGTGCTGGCGGTCGACCCCTCCTCGACGCGGACCGGGGGCTCGATCCTCGGCGACAAGACCCGAATGTCGCGACTGGCAGCGCACCCGGATGCCTACATCCGGCCATCGCCGACATCCGGAACTCTGGGCGGCGTAGCAAAGGCCACCCGGGAGACCGTCGTGCTGCTGGAGGCGGCCGGTTTCGACGTGATTCTCATCGAAACCGTCGGCGTCGGCCAGTCCGAGGTGGCCGTGGCCAACATGGTCGACACCTTCCTCCTGCTGACCCTGGCCCGCACCGGTGACCAGCTACAGGGCATCAAAAAGGGCGTGCTCGAACTGGCCGACATCGTCGTGGTCAACAAGGCGGACGGTGAGCACCTGCCCGAGGCGCGTAAGGCCGCCCGGGAGCTCTCGTCGGCGATCAGGCTGATCTACCCGCGCGAAACCCTATGGCGACCACCGGTTCTCACGATGAGCGCGATGGAGGGCAGTGGTCTGGCCGAGATGTGGGACACCGTCGAGCGGCACCGTAAGGTGCTCACCGAGGCCGGAGAGTTCGAAACCCGGCGACGAGCGCAGCAGGTCGACTGGACCTGGCAGATGGTCCGGGACACGGTCCTGGACCGGGTGCTGTCCAACCCGGCCGTGCGCAAGATGCGCGCCGACCTGGAGCGGCAAGTCAAAGCGGGCGAACTGACGCCCGCGATGGCAGCCCAGCAAATACTGGACGCCGCGTCGCGCTAACGGAAAGGTAAATTCATCCGTGTTTGCGCCTCCGATAGGCCGATCCGAAGTAAATTCAAAATTGTGACGGTAGACAACGGGGTCGCTCGCCGCACGAACCCCTCCCACGATGTCCCTGACGCAGGTCATCGTGTGTTCGGTGCGGCGGACCCAAACTTTTCTTGCGTTGTGCGCGGTTTTTCGAGCTTGTTCCCCGGCCGCCGCTTCGGCGGTGGAGCGCTGGCGGTCTACCTCGATGGCCAACCGGTTGTCGACGTGTGGACGGGCTGGTCGGACCGGGCGGGCCGGGTGCCCTGGACGGCCGACCGGGCGCCGATGGTGTTCTCCGCGACCAAGGGCATGGCCGCGACGGTCATCCACCGGCTCGCCGATCGGGGGCTGATCGACTACGAAGCCCCGGTCGCCGAGTACTGGCGTGAGTTCGGGGCCAACGGAAAATCCACGCTCACCGTTCGCGAGGTGATGCGGCATCGGGGCGGTTTGTCGGGCTTGCGCGGCGCCACCCAGGAAGACCTGCTCGATCACCTCGTGATGGAAGAGCGGCTGGCCGCCGCACCCCCCGGACGCCTGCTGGGGAAACCGGCCTACCACGCGCTGACCTTCGGCTGGCTGATGTCCGGCCTGGCCCGGGCCGTCACCGGTAAGGGCATGCGGGCGCTGATTCGTGAGGAACTGGCCGAGCCGTTGGGCACCGATGGCTTACACCTGGGCCGCCCGCCCGCCGACGCCCCGACCCGGGTCGCGGAGATCATCATGCCGCAGAACGTCATCGGCAATCCGGTGATCGGCTACGCGGCACGCAAGCTCGCCATGGAGGTGTCCGGCGGCTTCCGGTCGCTGTACTTCCAAGGCGTCATGGCTGCCGTGCAGGGCGACATTCCACTGCTGGACGCCGAGATGCCGGCGGCCAACGGGGTGGCGACGGCTCGCGGGTTGGCGCGGATGTACGGCGCCATCGCCAACGGTGGTGAAATCGACGGCACCCGGTTCTTGTCGCCGGAGATCGTCGCCGGGCTGACCGGACGGCGCAGCCTGAAGCGGGACCGAAACATCATGGTGCCCTTGTCATTCCACCTCGGCTATCACAGCGTGCCGTTCGGCAATGTGATGCCGGGCTTCGGGCACGTCGGGATGGGCGGGTCGTTCGGCTGGGCCGACCCCGCGTCCGGGCTGGCATTCGCGTTCGTGCACAACCGGCTGCTGTCGCCGTTCCTGGTGCTCGATCACTCCGGGGTGGCCACGCTGGGCAATCTGCTCCGGGTGGGTGTCGGCAAGGCCCGCAAGCGCGGTTTCCGGCCCGTCAGCGAATTCGGGGCGCCGTTCAGCGAGCCCGACGCCGCCGTCGGCTGATCGCGTTCCCCGTCGAGATTTCGGGTTAAGCGGTAAAATCAGCCAAGCCTCGATGGTGAACGCCCGGTTACCAGCCAAAGAACCACGAGGTAGGGGGCCGAGCGAAAGGCTTTTCGGTGCGCACAGACACGTACGAAACCGACGCGCCCGCGTTTATTTTTCTGCTATCCCGTCAATTACATCAGGCAATGAGCAAAAGTCGATGTCGTGGCACCTTTTGCGCCGCATGCCACACGGAGTCGTGTTCGTGACGGCGACGGTCGGCCGGGCGAAGAACTCGCGCCAGGCCAAGAGCACACAACGCAGGGTCGTCCTGTTCGTGCTCGGGCCGCAACGATCGGGAACATCGGCGATCACGCGCGTTCTTTCCCTCTCCGGGGGTGCCCTGCCAGCCGGGATGCTGGGCGCCGACGCCGGCAATCCGCGCGGCTATTGGGAACCGCGAAAAGCCATCGCCATCAACGAAACCATCCTGTATCGCCACGCGACCGCCTGGTTCGATCCGTCACTGCGCTCGATGGACGACGACGCGCTGGACGCCAGGGAGAAGGCCGCCTGCATCGGTCAGATCGAGGACTACCTCACCAAGCTGCCCCAGGCACCGCTACTGGTGATCAAAGAGCCCCGGATCACGACGTTGTCTCCGCTGTGGTTCGAGGCCGCGCGACGGGCCGGGTTCGAGGTTGCGGCCGTGATCGCGGTACGCCATCCCATGGAGGTCGTCGCGTCGGTCGCGGCGACCTGGCAAGTTTCGCGGCAGCTCTCGGCTGCCCTGTGGTTGAAATACAGCCTGCTGGCCGAGCGATACACGCGCGGCCTGCCGCGCGTTTTCGTTGACTATGCCGACTTCGTGGATAACTGGCGCCGCGAGGTCAAGCGGATTGCCACGACCCTTGACATCGATCTGAACACGCAGCAAGAGGACGCCATCGAGGAGTTCCTCACTCCCGATCTGCGGCGCCAGCGGCACTCCGGATGCGTGCAAGGGCTGGGCGGCGCGGATTGGATTTCCACGGTCCACGCCACGCTCTGCGAGGCTGCACACGATGAGCCGCTGGATGGGGCCGCGCTGGACCGCATTTTCGAGTGGTATCGCGCGAGCGAACACGAGTTGCGCTCGGCCTTCGCGGATTTCCGCGCTCTTTCCAAGAGGGCCCTCTACCGTTTCCTGCGGCCCTCGATCGCGATGCCGATGATGGAGCTTGTCGCGTTGGCACACCGGCGCCGGGGGACCTGGGCCTAGCGATTCGCTGGGCTGTCGAAAAGCCTTGTCCCGCAGGGGCATAATCGCCATCGGTAATCCGTGTGGGTGCCGTACAGAATTTCGGCGATCAGACACCCGGCGCATCGAGCGGGACCGGCCGGCCAGGACCGAAATCCGGAATGCCGCTGGCGCGAGGGCGGTCCTCGATATGATCGACCGGACCCATTGACGAACGGGAGACGTCGGCTCTTGTCACAATCCGTGCTTATCACTGGTGGAGCTGGATTCATCGGGTCCGCGCTGTCGCGCCGCCTGGTCAAGGCCGGTTATGACGTCGCTGTGCTGGATGTTCTGCACCCGCAGGTGCATGCCCCAGGTCAGGCCATCGATTTGCCGGCATCCGTGCGGTTGTTCACCGGCGACGTCACCCACGCACCCGACTGGGATGCCGTGCTTCGGTTGTTCCGTCCTTCGCAGATCGTGCATTTGGCCGCCGAGACCGGAACGGCGCAATCGCTCTCCGAAGCGACGCGGCACGGCTCGGTCAACGTGGTGGGTACCACCCAGCTTCTCGATGCCCTCAGCCGCTCGGGACTCGTGCCCGACCAGCTTGTGCTGGCGTCATCGAGGGCTGTCTACGGCGAGGGCGCTTGGCAATGCGGCACGCACATCTTCTATCCGCGGCCCCGCAGCCATGCACAGCTGGTGGCGGGGAACTGGGATCCGCAAAGCCCCACCGGTGAACCCGCGGTGCCACTTCCGAGCCGCGCGGGCCGAACCGAGCCCCGGCCCACCAACGTATACGCGGCGACCAAACTCGCCCAGGAGCACACGCTGGCGGCCTGGACCGCCGCGCACGACACGAATGTCAGTGTGCTGCGCCTACAGAACGTCTATGGGCCCGGCCAGTCGCTGACCAACTCGTACACCGGAATAGTCGCGCTCTTCGCACGGTTGGCGCGTGAGCAGCATTCGCTGGAGGTTTACGAAGACGGTCGGATCGTGCGCGATTTCGTGTATATCGACGACGTGATCGACGCGCTGTTCGCGTCGGTGCAGCAACCCGCGGCCGAGCAGCGCTGCGTTGACATCGGATCGGGCACGCCGACAACGATTCATGAGCTGGCAAAAACGATCAGCGCCGTTTGCGGGGCCCCCGAACCGGTCGTCGTATCGAAATTCCGCGATGGCGACGTGCGTGCCGCGAGCTGCGACATCGAGCCTGCCAAAGAAGCGCTGGATTGGCGTCCGAGGTGGACGCTCGACGACGGTTTGCGAAAACTGCTGGAATGGATCGAACAACAGCGCGAATCCTCTTCCGCGACAACCGATCACGCGCCCGAATCAGGCCGCCCGGTAGCGGAACATGCCGGGCGGAACTAACCGCGGCCGGACGTCAAACAGCACGGTGTGCAACGACTGGGCACGCACCGCACCGTCACTGGTGATCACGCGGTCATGGATCGGGCCCGACATGGGCTGGACGCGCTGTAGTCGGGTTCGCTGCGCAGCTCAGGGTGATTTATGGGCAATCGTGTGATTCATTCATTAACTTGGAGTGATTCGCCTTAATCTAGCCAGGAGAGGGAGGTGAACCGGTGGGCGTTGTGGTCGACAGGCGGGCAGTGGAGCGGACGGCAGTTCATCGTCTGTGGAAAGCGGTCCTGATTGGCATTGCGCTCGTCGTGGCTACGGCATGTTTCTTCGTGCCGGCTCTGCTCATCCCGATCGGCGCACTGCTGGTGTTGCTGGTAGTCGGGCGAATCGTTTATCCGGGGCGGGACCGCTACATTCCCAACCTGTACGCCCGTGACACCAGGATCTATGACGACGCCTACGGTGAGTTCATTCATCAGACCATGTCGGATTTGCGTCGACGCCGAATTCGAAACCACACATTGTTGTCGGAGGCCTCGAGTTTGGCGGGTCCATCTCTGGGGGACTCCGACGAACTAATCCTCGACCTCGGCGTCTGGATCGGATGGTCGACAAGGCTCATATCGGATGCGAGCGACCGGATGGTTTACGGTTTCGACAGCTTCGAGGGTCTCGTCGAAGACTGGAAACTCGAGGACCATGTCGTCAAGCGCGGAACATTTTCATTGTCAGATCCGTTCGCGCAACGTTTTATGCACGCTACCGGCGTGAGTTTCCACGAGGGCCTGCCCGATGCCCTGGGTCGTAAAGTCCAGTTCATCAAGGGAAGTACCTACGACACGCTGGCGCCATTTCTCGCCGAGCGGCCAAATGCGCCGATCAGGCTCTTTCACATGGATTTGGACACCTATGAGAGTTGCCTGCATGGCTTGGAAACATGCAAGGAGCACTTCGTCCCGGGGTCGATCCTTGTCTTCGATGAGTACCTTGTCACCAACGGCGAAATGCGGGCCTTCTTCGAGTTTCAGTCACGCTACGAACTGGAATGGCAATACCGGGCCTGGGGCCTCGAGATGATGGAGATGAATCTCGAAATGGTCACTGCCGGATGGAAACGCGCCTTCTACCGCATGATCGCGATTCCGGTGTATTGGTTGATCGGGGAGGGTAGCTTCGCCGTGAAGTTCTTACGCAAGCCGTTTTGGCGATTTTGGCTGGGCGCTCCGATAGGCGACATGCTTTTCCTGCTTGGTGCCGCCGGGTCGCGGAAGTCGGTGAGTCTCGAGATCACCGGTCTGGGTAAGCTCGACCGGATGCGCTAGCCTGACCGGCGGTCGGCGGTAGACTGCCACACGCCGTGGGGCCCGGGAACCGCGAAACGCGTTGACGGCGTCGGTGGACGTCTAGGCTGAACAGCCGGTTGACATATGGGAGTAGAGGCATGGCAAGTAGGGGGCAGTTTTGACCGCGACCGAAACTGATTCGCGATCGGCATATCTCGACCTGCTCCGTCGCGACCTCACCAGATACGGTCAGGATCAGCTGGTACCAGTCGGCTGGTATCGCCTGGGACGGCCCGTTTTCAATACGCGCAATTTTATGCTGGTGCGTAAATATCCCTTTGACCAGCATGCGCGGGACTTGGGCCTGGATTGGCCGACGGACGCCCTGACGATGATCGGAATGCAGCGGCTGACCAGTCTGCAGCATTGCGTCGAGACGGTGCTGGCCGACGGGGTTCCGGGCGACTTAGTCGAGTGCGGTGTGTGGCGCGGCGGCGCTTCGATTCTGATGCGCGCGATCCTTTCCGTTTACGGGGACCAGACGCGAACGGTGTGGCTGGCCGATTCGTTTGCCGGTGTGCCGCCCCCGGATACCGCGAATTACAAAGCGGATAAAGGGATTAAGCTGCACCGCCACGCAAAGATATTGGGCGTGCCGGAGGCGGAAGTCAGGGCGAATTTCGAGCGTTATGGTTTGCTTGATGACCAGGTCCGCTTTATCCCCGGCTGGTTCAAGGACACGTTGGCCGACGCTCCGGTCGAGCAGATTTCGGTCTTGCGGCTCGACGGCGATCTGTATGAATCGACGATCCAGGCCCTCGATGCCCTTTATCCGCGCTTGTCGTCCGGGGGCTATTGCATTATCGACGATTACCATGCGCTGAAAGCGTGTGAGCAGGCTGTGGCCGACTACCGCGAGAAGCATGGGATATCGGCCCCGATTGAAGAAATCGACGGCACCGGCGTGCTGTGGCGCAAGCCATAACGACCACACACTGAGTTCGCAATGAAATTCGTGCTGGCAAACTACGGAACTCGAGGCGACGTCGAGCCCTCCCTCGTGGTGGCACGCGAACTGCAGCGCAGAGGCCACGATGTGCAGATGGCCGTCGCGCCCGACTTGATGGAGTTCGTCGAGGCGGCGGGGCTTCGGGCGGTTTCCTACGGGTTGGACACGCGGACCTGGCTGGACGTGTACCGCAACCTCTGGACGACGTTCTTCAGCAGGTTCTGGCGGGTGCGGCAGCTGCGACGGCTGTGGCGCGAGATGTGGGAGCTCAGCGACGAGTGCTGGAGCCAGATGAACACGACATTGGTGTCCCTGGCTGAAGGTGCCGACCTGCTGTTCGCCGGGCTGAGTTATCAGGAACCGGCCGCCAATGTCGCGGAGTACTACGACATTCCGTTGGCCACGCTGCATCACGTCCCGATGCGGCCCAACGGCCAAGTCGTGTCGTTCCTGCCGCCGCCGCTGGCCCGCTACTCGATGACGGTGTTCGACTGGTTCTGCTGGCGCTTGAACAAGAAGGTCGAGGACACGCAGCGCCGTGATCTTGGCCTGCCGAAGGCCACCGGCCCTTCCCCCGGACGGATCGCGCAACGGCAAGCCCTGGAGATCCAGGGCTACGACGAGGCGTGCTTTCCCGGGCTGGCGGCCGAATGGGCGAAATGGGACGGCCATCGCCCTTTTGTCGGCACGCTGACGATGGAGTTGACCACCGACGTCGATGACGACGTGGTCGAGTGGATTGCCGCGGGGACTCCGCCCATCTGCTTCGGTTTCGGCAGTATGCCGGTGGAATCGCCGGCCGAGACGATCGAGATGATCAGTTCGGCCTGCGCGGAGTTGGGCGAACGCGCATTGGTGTGCGCCGGCTGGAGCGATTTCAGCGGCGTCGCGCATCTCGACCACGTCAAGGTGGTGGGCGCGGTGAACTACGCGAAGGTCTTTCCCGCCTGCCGTGCGGTCGTGCACCACGGCGGCTCGGGAACGACGGCCGCCAGCATGCGCGCGGGAGTTCCCACGTTGATTCTCTCGATGGACCCCAACCAGACGATTTGGGGAGCGCAGCTCAAGCGACTGAAAGTGGGCACCACGAGGCGCTTTTCGAGCACCAACCGCGCATCGCTGGTCGCCGACCTGCGCCAGATCCTGGTTCCGGAATACGCGACGAGGGCCCGTGAACTCGCCACCCGGATGACCAAACCCGCCGAGAGTGTCAGCACCGCTGCCGATCTGGTGGAAGAGTTCGCTCGGGCGAAGCATTTTGCGTAATCGGCAAATGCGGCTCGCCGCCGATTGCGTCGCGAATGAAGCCCGACCTCGTCTCGGATTCGCTATAGGTCTGAAACTTTGCCGAGCCTTTGAATTATTGAATATTAAATTGGCAGACCACCTTTGGTCTTCCGATCACGCCCTCTGTTGGCCGAGAGTTGCCCAGCTACCTATGAACACCGATGTGCGCGTGGCGATAGCGAATTTCGGGTCTGCGCGGACGCCGAAAGAAGGTTGTGAACCCGGGGTAAACACGCTTGTGTGGGCTTGCTTAGGCCGACCGGAAGTGATAGGTCTTGCCTCGCGATGAAATTTGCTCTGGCATGTTACGGAACCCGGGGGGATGTCGAGCCCTCGCTCGCTGCGGGGCGCGAACTGCTCCGTAGAGGGCACGAAGTTCGCCTGGCCATCCCGCCCAACTTGCTTGGCCTGGCCGAGACGGCCGGACTTGACGCGGTCGCGTACGGGCCGGATATGCAGGCGTTCTGGGACGACGAGTTTCTGCGCAACTTCTGGTCGAGGTTCCGTCGCACATTCTGGACCATCAAGGGACCGATCGATCTGGTGCGCGAGGCCTGGGAGCCGGTGCTGCGGTCCTGGACCGACATGAGCGAGACCCTGACCGCGCTGACCGCCGGCGCGGACGTGCTCTTCACCGGCCAGCTGTACCAGGACCTGGCGACCAACGTCGCCGAGTACTACGACATCCCGATGGCTGTGCTGCACTACATCCCGATGCGGCCGAACGGGCAGCTCATCCCGAACCTGCCGTCGCCGCTGGTACGCACCGGCATGGCGGCGTACGACTGGATGGTCTGGCGGATGAACAAGAAGGCCGAGGACACGCAGCGCCGCAAGCTCGGCCTGCCCAAAACCACCTGTGCCTCCCCGCAGCGGATCGCCCAGCGCGGATCACTGGAACTGCAGGCCTACGACGAGGTGTGCTTCCCGGGTCTGGCACGCGAATGGGCGAAATGGGGCGAGCGACGGCCGTTTGTCGGTGCGTTGACCATGGGGTTGACGACGGATATCGACGACGAGGTCGCGGCGTGGGCGAAGGCGGGAACACCGCCGATCTGCTTCGGCTTTGGCAGCATGCCGGTCAGCGAAACCCCGACCGACACCGTCGAGATGATCGCCGCGGCGTGCGAGCAGTTGGGCGAGCGGGCGTTGATCTGCGCCGGGTGGGCCGACTTCAGCGAGGTGCCGCATTTCGATCACGTCAGGGTGGTCGGGGCGGTGAATTACGCGAAGGTCTTCCCCTGCTGCCGCGCGGTGGTGCATCACGGCGGCTCGGGCACCACCGCCGCGGGCCTGCGCGCCGGAATTCCCACGCTGATTCTCTGGACGGCGGGTGATCAGCCATTCTGGGGCGGTCATCTCAAACGACTGAAAGTCGGTGCGGCCCGGAAGTTTTCGATCACCACCAAGGAGACGCTGATCGAGGATCTGCGAACGATCCTCACCCCGGAATGCGCGGAGAAAGCGCGGGCACTCGCCACCAAGATGACGCCGGCTACCGACAGCGTCAGCCGCACCGCCGACCTGCTGGAAAGTTTCGCTCACAACGGACGTTTTGCGTGATCGGCGGGGGCTTCGGCACCGGCGACACGCCGCGTCGGGGGAGGCGGGGCGCGTCCAGGTAAGCGGGCTCGAAATCGCACCTCAGGACGCGATTCGGGAGTCATGCGCCGGGGACTCAGCTAACATGCTTTGGGGGTTGGTGTGGGCGGCATCTTGAATCCGTGGTTGGTGATGCGGGATCGGGTTGACCGGTTGAGCGGGGAGTACGGAAGACCATGGAACGCGTCGGTGACGCCGAGGGGCGTTTAGGCTCCAGGATGGAAGTAGTGGCATGCGAGGAGAGGGCCGTTTTGACCGTGACTGAATGCGATGCGCGGTCTGCGTACCTCGATCTGCTCCGTCGTGACCTCACTCGATATGGTCAGGACGAGCTGGTGCCGGTCGGCTGGTACCGGCTGGGCCGGCCGATTTTCAACGCCCGGAACTTCATGCTCGTGCGCAAGTACCCGTTCAACGCGTACGCGCGCGACCGGGGCCTGGATTGGCCGGCGGATGCGTTGACGATGATCGGAATGCAGCGCCTGACCAGCTTGCAGCAGTGTGTCGAGACGGTGCTCGCCGATGGTGTTCCGGGCGACCTGGTCGAGTGCGGTGTGTGGCGTGGCGGCGCTTCGATTTTGATGCGTGCGGTTCTCTCGGCATACGGAGATCGGACGCGCAAGGTGTGGCTGGCCGATTCGTTCGCCGGGGTACCGCCGCCGGACGCCGCGAATTACAAGGCGGACAAAGGGATTAAGCTGCACCGGCACGCGAGCATACTCGGCGTCTCGCAGGAGCAGGTCAAGGCGAATTTCGAGCGCTACGGTCTGCTCGACGACCAGGTCGGTTTCATCCCCGGCTGGTTCAAGGACACGCTGGCCGACGCTCCGGTTGAGCAGATTGCGGTGTTGCGCCTCGATGGCGATCTGTATGAATCGACGATCCAGGCCCTCGACGCGCTCTACCCGCGCCTGTCGTCGGGCGGTTACTGCATCATCGACGACTATCACGCCCTGAAGGCGTGTGAGCAGGCGGTGGCGGACTACCGCGAGAAGCATGGAATCACCGCCGAGATCGTGGAAATCGACGGCACCGGCGTGTTGTGGCGCAAGCCATGACCGCGACACAGACTTAAGGTCTGGATCCGGTTCCCAAAAGCACGGACGACAACTGTCGTTCGCTGTAAACCCGTGCCTCCGAACGTGTTTGCCCTACCGGGTGCTGCGCGATCAGTCAACCAAGGTGGTGGTGAACCCATCCCATTCGCCGGAGACGCGGTGGGCGCCAATGTTATGGTTGCCGCCGTGGCAAACGGTCTAGACGTTAAGACTCGCCTGCTGATGTGGTGGGTGCGCGGCGAGTATTGGCTCGCGCGCACGGTGCTGCCCGACGTCTACGCAAGCGACGGCCTGATCAGCTTCCACAACGACGCGTTCCTGGACGACCCCGCGTTCCAGCGGGCTTACAAACGCGGTGCGCGGGCGCTGCCCGACCAGGACTGGTATCAGTGGCAGTGGCGGGTGCACGTCGGACTCTGGGCGGCAAAGAGCGCGAGCCGGCTGGACGGTGATTTCGTCGAGTGTGGCGTCAGCTATGGGTTCTTGAGCAGCGCCATCATGGAGCACCTCGACTGGGACAGCCTGGGCAAGACGTTCTATCTGCTCGACACCTTCGCCGGAATCGATTCACGTTTCGTGACCGACACCGAACGCGAATCCGGGGAGTACGAGCGAAGCCAGTTAAAGCTGCGCAATGGGATGTACGTCAGCGGAGTCGAGGGTGTCCGCGCCAATTTCGCCGAGTGGAAAAACGTGCGGATCATCGTTGGTGCGGTTCCGGAAACCCTGGACCAAGTCGAGGCGCAGTCGGTGGCCTACCTGCATATCGACATGAACTGTGCGCCACCCGAAATCGCCGCGCTGCGCCATTTCTGGCCGCGACTCACGCCGGGCGCCTTTGTGCTCCTCGACGACTACGCGAATCGGGGGCGAGACGAGCAGCGTGCCGCCATGGATGCCTTGGCAGCCGAATATGGCGTGGCGGTCTGCGCGCTGCCTACCGGACAGGGCCTGCTGATCAAGCCGGCGCAGTGACCCGGTCAGCCTGACGCTTTGCCGCGGACGGCATCCTCCAGGAGATCGGCAGCGCGGCCGATGCTTTCGGCGGGTTTGGTCATCCGGGTCGCGAGTTCGCGGGCGCGGGTGGCGTACTGCGGGGCCAGGATCTCGCGTAGATCCGCGATCAGCGTCTGCTGCGTGGCGGTCGAAAAGCGCCGCGCGGCGCCGACCTTCAGCCGTTTCACCTGGGCTCCCCAGTACGGCTGATCGGCGGAGCTCCACAGGATCAGCGTGGGGATCCCCGCGCGCATGCTCGCGGCCGTGGTGCCCGAACCGCCGTGGTGGACCACCGCGCGACACGCGGGGAAGACCGTCGCGTAATTCACCGGGCCTACCAGTTTGACGTGGTCGGGATGCGGCACGTCGGTGAAGTCGGTCCCACCGAAACACACCAGTGCCCGCTCACCCAACTCCGCGCACGTCGCGCCGATCATTGCCACCAATTCGGTCGGAGATTCGACCGGGATGCTGCCCGAGCCGAAGCAGATCGGCGGTGTTCCCGCCGCGATCCATGACGTGACGTCTTCGTCGGCATCCGTGGTCAATTCCATTGTCAGCGCACCGACAAAGGGCCTGCGGCCATCCCATTTCGCCCATTCGGCCGCCAAGCCCGGGAAGCACACCTCGTCATAACCCTGGATTTCCAGGGATTCCCGGTCGGCGATGCGGCGCTGTGAGCGAGCCGTCGCGTTCGGCAGGCCCAGTTCGCGGCGCTGCTCGTTGTCGACTTTCTTCGTCGAGCGCCAGAACAGCCATTCGATCACCGTCATCGAGGAACGGACCAGCGGTGCCGGCATCGTCGGGACCAGTTGGCCGTTGGCCCGCATCGGGAAGTGATGCAGCGTGGCCAGCGGAATGTCGTAGTGCTCAGCCACATTGGCGGCGGGCTGTTCAAAATTGATGCCGGTGGACAGCAAGTCGGCCCCGTCCGCCAGCGACATCAGCGTCGTATTCACCCGGGCCCAGTGCACGACGATGGGTTCCCAGACCTTGCGCACCACGTTGATCGGGCCGGTGATCGTCCAGGCGCTGCGGAAGAAATCCGACCACATGTTGCGCAGGAAATCCTCGTCCAGGAATTCCTCGATCGGTGGCCCATAAGCCACGGCCTGAAGGCCGGCCGCCGCGGTGAAGTCCAGCAGTCCGGGAGGGACCGCCAGGACCACCTCGTGCCCCCGGCGCTGCAGTTCGCGGCCGACGGCGGCGGACGGCTCGATATCGCCGCGCGTTCCGTAGCTTGCCAGGACAAATTTCATCAGGAGCTAGCTTTTCAGATGCCGTGCGTCGGCGCTGTCCGGGTGTCGGTGACGGGCATCGGGTCGGATTTAGGCTCCGTTCGTAATGCGTTACCCACCGGTTGAAGTCGAGTAAGGTGTTGATGTTCTGCAGTTCGTCGTTGTATTGGCGGCCCGGAATCTTGTTAGTGAGTACACGTTAGGCGGGGGAGCAAGAAGGGATTAACTCCTTGACGGAGCCGTCGGCCACGAATTCATCCCAGCAGAGTCCGGGTTTCACTCAATTCCAAAGCACTGCATCAACGCACCCGAATGGTGACGGTGCGGGTCCGCGCCCGGGGCAGAGCAAGTTTCGCCCCGATATCGAGGGTTTGCGCGCCATCGCCGTGTTGGGCGTCGTCCTCTTTCATGCCGGTGTGCCCGGAGTCGGTGGTGGGTTCATCGGCGTGGATGTCTTCTTTGTCATCTCGGGTTTCCTTATCACTGGGCTGCTTTGGCGCGAGGTGAGCAGCGCGGGGACCATCCGGTTGCGCCGCTTCTACGGCGCGCGCGCCCGCCGGTTGCTTCCCGCCTCGGCGACGGTCGGCGTCGTTACCGCGATCGCTTCCTTTCTGTTACTGCCCCCACTACTAGTCCCGCCTGTGCTGCTGGACGGTATTACCAGTGCGCTCTACGTGGGCAACTGCTGGTTCTTTCTCGAGGCCACCGATTACTTCTCCGATAGCGCCAACGCGTCGCCATTCCTGCACTATTGGTCGCTGGGTGTGGAGGAGCAGGTCTATTTCGTGTGGCCGGCCATTATGCTCGGCGTCGCCTGGGTGATCCGCCGGCGTCGGCGGGCCGGCGCCGATGCGATTTCACCGAAGACATACCTCGTTGTCCTGGCACTGATAGGGGTGACGTCGTTCGCCGCGGCGTTGCTGGTTACTCGCGCGTGGCCGCCCGCGGGATTCTTCTTGATGCCCACCCGGGCCTGGGAGCTGGCCGTCGGTGGGCTGGTGGCTCTCACGGCCGGCCGGTGGAGCCGCCTGTCGCCGCTGGCCGCTGCGGCCGCCGGCTGGGTAGGGCTGGTCACGGTGGTGCTGACCTGTGTTTTCTTGAGCTCGACCACCCAGTACCCGGGTATCGCCACGCTTGTTCCGGTGCTCGGCACGGCGCTGGTCATCGGTGCGGGATGTGCCACCCCCACCCAGGGAGCCGGGCAGCTGTTGTCGTTGGCGCCGATGCGAGCGATCGGCCGCATCTCTTACTCGTGGTATCTGTGGCACTGGCCGGTGCTGCTGCTCGCGGCGCCGTTGCTCGGCCACCCGCTGGGGCTGACGGGCAGGCTGGTCACCGTCGTCGTCTCCGCGGGCCTGGCCGTGCTCACCCTGCGTTTCATCGAGAATCCCTTCCGGTTCTCGCCTGCCGTGAACCGGTCGGCCGGCCGCAGCCTCGGGGTCGGTGGCGTTGCCACCGCGGTGGCGGTGTGCGTCAGCGTGGTGCTGCTGGTGTTGGTGCCCCTGCCGATCGGGCGGGGCCCCGCGGCGCAGACCCTCGCGGTGACGGTGGCGCCTCCCTCCGGAAGCAATGTCGAGCTGTACGACGATGCCGTGCAGCAGGCGTTCGCGCAAGTACAGGCCGCGGTCGCGGCGTCGGCAAACATCAAGGCGGTGCCGTCGAACCTGCAACCGACCCTCGCGGGCGCCACGGCCGAACAATCGGCCATGTTCGGCAGGGCCTGCATGCGCGACTTTTTCCAGGCCGACCAGCCCGAATGCTCGTCGGGGGACACCGCGTCACGGACGACGGTCGCCCTGGTCGGCGACTCGAATGCCGCGATGTGGACCCCCGCATTCGAGGAAGTGGCCGTGCAGCGGCACTGGCGGCTGGAGAGCCTGGATAAGGTCGGCTGCCCGCTGTTCGATCTGCGCCTCACCACCCCGCATCTGCGGCGCGAGTACACCGAGTGCGAACAGTGGCGCGGCCGGGTCATCAGCCGACTACAGGCCGAACACCCACACCTGATCGTGCTGAGCATCTCGCGCACCTACCGCGACCAGGGTTTCACCGCGTACGACCCGGCGTGGATCGGCGGTCTGACCCGCCTGGTTCAGGACCTGCGCGGCACCGGCGCCGAGGTGTTGGTGCTCGGGCCGATCCCGGATCCGCAGTCAAAGGTGCCGGTCTGCCTTTCCGGTCACCTCGACGATGCGACAGCGTGTGCTCGGCCGCGCTCGGCCGCGGTCGACGACGCGGGTATCGCGGCCGAGGCCACCGCCACCAAAGCCGCGGGGGGCCAGTACGCCGACCTCACCGCGCTGTTCTGCACCGCCGAGCGCTGCCCGGTCATTGTGGGCAACACCCTGGTGTACCTCGACGAGGTGCACCTGAGTTACGAATACGCACGGCAGTTGGCGCCCGTCATCGGCTTGCTGGCCGACCGCACCCTCGCACACAACTAGACCCGCCACATGACGGGCCTGGTGAGCACGAGTGCGCGGGCATTCGTGGCGGGGGCACTCGGCAACGACCGGATCCTTATCACCGGCGCGTCGGGTTGGCTGGGGCGGACCGCTCTGGACCTGCTGGCACCGCTGGGTCTGCCGACGTTGGCTCTCGCCAGTCGGGCCCGAATCATCCGCGTCGCTGATCGTGAAATCGAGTGCCGCGAGTGGGACCCCGCGGAGGTTGCCGCGTTCGCCCCAACTGTGGTGCTGGACTGCGCTTTTCTGACCCGCGACCGCGTTGCGGGCATGCCGCTCGGCGAGTACGTCGCCGTCAACCGCGGCCTGACCGACCAACTGGTGTACGCGACGGAGTTGGCGGGGGTACGGCTGGCACTCACTCTCTCCAGCGGGGCGGCGGTCTACCCCCACGACGCTCTCGACGGATCGCTCGAGGACAACCCCTACGGCTATCTCAAGCGCGAGGCCGAGCAACGTCTGGCGCGGGCGGCGGGCGAGCGCGGGGTGGTGTCCGTTGTCGCGCGGGCGTGGAGCATCTCGGGTGCCCACGTGCAAAATCCGCGGAACTACGCGTTGGCATCGATGATCCAGGCCGCCGACTCCGGGGCGATACGAATTACCGCACGCCGTCCGGTGTTTCGCCGCTATGTACTCGCCGAGGAGCTACTCGCGCTGGGTATCGCTGAGGGTGGTGTCGGGTCGTGCACGATCGAAAGCGGGGGCGAGCTGGTCGAGATGGGCGAGCTGGCAAGTCGGGTCGCTCAAGCAGTGCGCCCGGATGCGTCAATAAGCCGTGACACGGTCGATGCCGGCAATCCGGATCGGTACCATAGCGACGGTAAGGACTGGGAAAGTCGTTGCCAGAAATGGCAATTCGGCAGCGTTCCCCTTGACCGTCAAATCGAGATCACCGCTCGAGGGGTGCTCGGCGGGATTTGACCGCCCGTACCCGGGCGTGCGAAATCACGCCGGAACCGCCAGTGCTCCCAGCCTGCCCATCCGCAAGCCCCCGACACTCGCCGTCGCGTCGGAGGCCGTGCTTACTACCCGAAAACCGCCACGGGTCAGCAACGTTCGCAGAGATCGCGTCGAGAAGTAGTTGATATGTTCGCTCTGCTTGACGGTGCCTAACCGTGGCACACCACGGCCGAAGTTCCGCGCTACGCCGGTGATGAAATCCAATACAACCCAGCTGAAACGGAATGCCGAAACCCACTTCAGGAAAAGGCGGTAATGCGGTCCGGCATGCCATGGGTGCACCTTCGGCCGGTCCAACGGCACCTCGACGTAGAACAACCCGTCGTCGGCGACCGCGGCCCGAATCTCGAAGACCACAGCCAGAGGGTCAACGAGGTGTTCGAGAAGGTGAGCCGCGATCACCAGGTGAGGCCGGTCGGGCAGCTCATCGAGCGTCGAGGCGGCCTGCACGCCCTCGACCAAGTTCTTTCCCGAGACTTCGATGACATACTTGCGGCCCCGGTAGCCGGCGGGGAAAAACTGACCCTCGTCGCCTCCGTAGTCGACGATATTGCGTAGGTTGTCGATGTCGGTATGAGCGCCAACGACTTCGGTCATGAACTCGGTGCGCTCGGCGGCGGCTTCGGAGCCGGGCTTGGTTGCCGAATTCGTCTTCCGCGAGTACCAGGGCTCCCAGCTTCGCCGGATCGAAAGGTAGCGGTCGTCTCGGTACCCCGAATACATGGCGTCAAGAGTGTCAGCATCGAAACGATGGGCGAAGTAGGTCAAATCGCAGGTGTCGCAGCGGCGAAGGGCGGTATCGCGCGGTCCGTCCCGCGGACCACTGCGGAGCTCGAGAATAAATGGCGCGATGCGGCCATACGCCTCGATGGCTCCCGGCCCTCCGCAGATCGGACATCCCTGGCGCATGGCGTTTCGAAACCCCCTGTCAAGCAAGCGGACTCGTTGTCCCTCCTGCCCTTAGAAAAACCGCGCTTCGCGGTTCTATTTCAGGTCAGCGGTCGATTCGTAATCGATTAGCGCGCTGGCTATTTCGCGCACGGTCGAACTGTCGTTGCCTTCACGTCGGCAACTGTGCCGTCAGCTCGGCACCCGGGTACCGGGACGTTTGCCGAGCGGACGACTCGGCAAATCCGGATTGCTCCGCGTCTAGCGCGCCAGGCCGGCGAGTCCGCGCAGCGCCATGTCGCCATCGGGTGCGACGTTGGCGGGACGATCCAGTGCGGACCGGATCTCGGTTCGCAGCGGGGCGAAACGCTGGGCCACGCCACCGCAGAACAGCAGCTCATCCATCGGGTGGAACCCGACATCGGGAGCCGAGTCGACATAGGGCGCGGCGATCGCAATGACGAGTGCCCGCATGAGGTCTTCGGCGGTGTGAGCATCCGTGATGCCCGACCACCCACCGCCGTCGGCGTGATGAAACGTCGGCCGCGACCGGGGGAGCGGATGGTCCGCCGGCGCGGCAGCAGCCCGATTCGCCCACTCCCATGCGCCGTCGTCGGCTCGGCCGCGCGACAGCAACTCGACACCGCGGGTGAGCGCCCGTCCTGCGGGGAGGTGCGTTTTGGTGTGCAGCAGCAGTCCGTCGAAATAGGGCCGCGTCTGGCACCGCTGCCCGGCCGGCTCGTTCGCGAGGCGGGCAACCTGACCCCCGGTGGAGATGTTGAAGGCGGTGACGCCCCGGCGTAGTCCGGCCCCGAGTAGCGCCGCTTGTTGATCACCTACCGGAGTCAATACGGTGGCGCCCGAATCGCGATGGATGCCGACCACCTCCAGCGTCGACGACACCTGCGGGAGTCGCAGTCGGGTGCGGCCGCCGACCAGGGCGGTGATCTGCTCGGACCAGGATCCGGCTTTCAGGTCGAACATGCCGGAGGCGGCCGCGTCGGTGAGGTGCTGGACGAATGCCGGGGTGCCGGTCAGTGCCGCGGCCACCCAAGACAGCAGGCTGTGCACGCGAAGCGGACCGTCGAAGGCCGCAAGATCGGTCGCATAGATGCCCGCAACGGGTAGTCCCGAGCGCAGCTCGTTTCCGGCTGCATGCCAGATTTCCGGCGGTTGTGCGTTGCGCAGTTCATCAAGGTGCGAACTGCCGTTACGCGGCAATAGGGCGCGGTTGTCCTGGAAGGTGGACAGCGGGAGATGCGGAACGTTGTGCTCGTCGGTCAGCGTCCAGCCGTGCATTTGGCCGCTGAGCAGGATCCGCTCCGGGTTGTCGGCCATGGGGAGGACAGACGCGATGGCCCCTTCGACCACGGCCAGCACTACGGCGGGGTCGACCGTTCGATACGGCCCGTTGAGCGATAAGAACGGGGGAAAGTCGAATTTGCTTTCCGCGACGATGTTTTCGTCCGCCCGCAGCACCGCGACCTTGACGTAGGTCGCACCGACGTCAACGAGCAGCGAAGAGCGGCTCGTCATCCAGGTATTCCGAGACCTCGGCTACCAGTGCCTCGTCGAGTGGCTTCGGCACAATCCTCAGGTCGCCCTCGTCGTGCAATACCGAGAAGTACATGACGCCCTTACGAACCTTCTTGTCGCGCTTGAGCGTATCCACCAGCTCCTGGGCCGACGGGATATTGGCTATCGTGTAGTCGGTGTTGGCGGTCAGCGCGGTGCGCACCCGTGCGGCCGTTTGCGAGTTGGTCAGGCCCCACTTCACCCCGAGAAAGTTGATCAGGTCCATGCCCCACATCACTGCGATCCCGTGCGGAACTTCGTTGTGGGTCAGCGCTTCCAGCGCATGACCGAAGCTATGGCCGTAGTTCAGCACGCGTCGCAAGTCCGACTCGTGTTCGTCCTGCTCGATGACGAGCCGCTTGCTCTCCAGTGCTTTGCGGATCATCTCCAGCAGACGCGGATTGCGGTGGCCGCCATCGCGTAAGGCGTCGACGAGGTCGTCGAAGAATGCTCCGTCGTTGGTGAGCGCGAGTTTGTAGATCTCGCCGTAGCCGGAGTCCAGCTCGACCTGGGGCAGGCTGGACAGAAACTCGGAGCAAATCACCACGTGGCTGGGCGAGTGGAAGACGCCGAGCTGATTCTTCAACGGCAACACGTTGATGCTGGATTTCGCTCCGATGCAACTGTCCGCCTGACTGAGCAGCGTCGTCGGAACGTTTATCCAGCTCACGCCGCGGTAGTAGACATGTGCCGCAAAAGTCGCGACATCCTGGATGACGCCGCCGCCGATCGCCACGATGCGTGCCGAGCGAGTCGCCTTGTTCTCCAGCAGCCAGTCGATGAAACTGCTAACGCCGGCAAGGGTTTTGGTCTCTTCGTCGGCCGTCGCCCGATAGGTCGGGTACTGCAACAGCCCGTCCAGCGCTGGACCGTAGATGTCGACCAGCAGTTCATCGATGATGACGAATGTTTCCGGGCCGGCGTCGACCAGCGCTGCCACCTGCGCGACGTCGCTGACGAAATCCACCGGGTAGTCACCCTGTTCGGACTTGATGATCATTCGATCCTCGGTCACAGGCACAGAAAACCTCCGTCGATCGCTATGGACTGTCCAGTGATGTAGGAATTCTCGGCAGATACCAGCCAGGAGATAAACCGCGCGATCTCCACGGGTTCGGCCAGCCGGCCGATCGGGATGCGCGCGGCCAGCGCGTCGAGCTGCTTTGCGTCGTTGTTCTGGTATGTCAGATCGGTGAGGACGAACCCCGGGGCGACACAGTTGGCGATCACACCAAAAGGTCCGTACTCCACAGCGACCGAACGCACGACTTCCTCGATCGCCGCCTTCGACGAACTATAGGCAACCCGTCCGGCACGAGCCCGGTGCGCGTAGACGCTGGAGAGCGCGACCACTCTGCCGTAGCCGGCGGCCGCCATCCGCGGCAGTAATCCTTGCAGGAGTTGAAGATTGGCGCTGACATTGACTTGCTGCGTGCCTGACCAATTCTCCGCCGAAATATCCTGCAGGGGTTCAGGATTGTTGATGCCAGCGTTGAGCACCAGGATGTCGACGGTCTCGTCAAGCCCGCTCAGATAGGCGGAGACGGATTCGGACCGCGCGAGATCGAGTTCCTGGCGGCCGGGCCGCAGCACTCGAATTCCCTTCGACTCCAATGTGTCGGCGACACTGCGGCCGATGCCGCGCGCGGCGCCGGTGACGAGAGCCGTGGAACTCACGTGTGTTCAACCCCGCGATCGCGGACGCGTCGCTGGCCGGACCCGGTCACGCTCGTCCCTTCTTCTTGCGCGGCGATTTGGGGCGGTGCCGACTGAGCTCAGTGGTGGTTGAGCACCTTCCACCGCTTATCGAGCATCTCGATGCGCTTGGCGTCCTCGTCGGTGATGTGGCCGTAGTAGTCGCGCTTGTTCAGCAGCCAGAGCAACTCGAAGTGCACGGCGTTGAGCAGACCGTCTTCAATCGAGTCGAGGGTGCCGGCCGAGCCGTCGAACACGACCTTGCGGGTCTCGAAGCGGGTCAGGTGCACCTTCGCGACTTCGCGGATCGTGTCGAGAGTGTCGCTAGATATCGCGCCACCCAGCACGAGATCGAGACCGGCCTGCTTCGCCTTTTCGGCGACGGTCGTCACATAGCGGGTGATCTCCGGGCTGTTGATGGTCTCGCGGGTCTGACCGAGCGATCCGGTGAAGTCGACCCGGCCGAAGACGATGCCGTGCACGCCGCGGTTTTTGTGGGCCAGCTCGAGCATCTCATCGAGGTTGTTGAAACCCGTGATCGTTTCCAGGTTGAACAGGAAATCCGTGTCGAGTTCCTCGTCCTCGTCGTAGACGGTGTTCTTGGCGGCGATGTACTTCGACAGCGCATAGGCGGTCTCGACCATCGGGGCGACGATGTATCGCACGCCGATCTGCTTGGCCTCGAGAAGATCTCGCATCGCTTCGCAGCCGCCGACCTTGACCGTGAGCGGCAAACCCGCGGAGCGCGCGATGTCGACAAGGCGCAGCAGCTCGTCGATTCGGGTGCCTTCAGCCTCAAATTCGGCCTTGACACTTACGACGCCGTGCTTTTCCTTGCCAACACGCAGGATCTCGGCCATCTGCCGTTCGGTCTTGTTCATCTCGCCTTCCCCTGTTTGGGCCCCAATCAGTCTGCAGAGAATGATTCCGCGTCATCCGACACGACGGGCGATTTTGGGCAAAACACCTCACGCGCTCAATTCGAGCTTGCCACTTGGGACATTACGGCCCCGAGGTGCACGGACACCCGTTTCTCGACATCGGGAGGAAGATCGGGACTCATCCGGTGCAGCGGGTTGGATTTCATGGAGCCGTCGGCCTGCACCGCCGAGGTAATTTTCGGGTAGTAGGTCTGATCCGGATCGATGGGCACTTCGATGAGCGCGGGGCCGTCCGCGTCCAGCAGGGATATGACGGAAGGTTCGTCCAAACCAGACTCGGCATCGACGCGGGCGAACGGAATCCGGTATGCCCGGGCCAGCTCCTCCCAGCTCGGCAGACCCAGGCCAGTCTGCGCGTCGCAACCGATCCACGCCCCTCCAAAGTAGTTGCGCTGTGTCATCCGAATCGACGCATACCCATTGTTGTTGAGAACGAAGACTTTGACATTGGCCGATGTCGCACGCAGCGTGCCGAGCTCCTGGAGGTTTTGGGCGAATCCACCGTCCCCCTCGGTGAGGAATACCTGGTGGTGGGGGTTGGCCAGGGCCGCGCCGATCGCCCCGGACAGCCCGTAGCCCATGCTCGCGAGCGCCTTGTTCGAGACGATTTTCTGGTCGGCTCGCAGTTGGATGGCCTGCATGGCGACCGTGAAGGCGCCGCCGCTGCTGCACGGCACCACTATGGCGTCGGGCCGGGCGACCTCGGCCAACCGCATCGCGAACTCGTAAGGCTCCACGTATCCCGCGGCAGTGACGTTCTGCGGGTCGTTCAGCGGCAGCTCGGCCCGCACGGCGGCGACGAACTCCCGCCACGGCTGCCACCGCCCGGCGTCGCCGAGGTCGGCGTCGTACAGGGCCGCCAGGAATGCGTCGGCGTCGCCGCGCAGCGCAAGGTCGACGCGTGGATGCCCCTTCTCGAGCTCGGCGGCGTCGATGTCGACCTGGACCAGCCGCCCGACGGGAACGAACTCTTCCCAGGCGAAACCCGTCTGCTGCAGACCCAGTCGGCTGCCGATCGCGATCACCAGATCGGCCTGCTGAATCAGCAGGTTGGCCGACCGCTGTCCCCAGGTGTTCGGCCGGCCGGCATACATGGGGTGTTCGGTCGGAACCCGGTCGGCCCCGTGCCAGGTGGTCATCAACGGGATGCCCGCGGCCGCCGACCGCTGCCCCAGGGCTCGCACCGCCGCGCGGCTCGCACCGCCGCCGATCAGCACGACGGGACGCTCCGACTTGCGCACCCAGTCCACCACTTGGTCCAGATCCGTTGCCGACACCGTGGGAAGGGGGGCCGCCGCGGGAATTGTGCCGCCGTCCTGGCCGGTCAGCCCCGGTGCGCCCTGCGCGTCGAGGCAGATTTCCAGGAAGACGGGTCCCTGACGCGGTGTGCGGCCGTCCAGAACGGCGTCGAGGATGACCTCGCGGGCAACCGGATGTTCGATGCGGATCGCGCGTTTGGTGACACTGCGTACCAGCTCTACACCGTCGATCTCCTGGATGCCGCGCTGGCGCACCGCCCCGCGGCTCAGGTCACTGCTTTTGACCTGCCCGCCGATAATCAGCAGTTCGCGACTTTCTTGCCACGCGCCCGCAATTCCGGTGATCGCGTTGGTAATTCCCGGACCGGCCGTCACCAAAGCCAGTGCACGCCCGGTGTTCTCATCGCGAGCGGCGTTGAAGTACTCGACCGCGATCGCGGCGGCGACCTCGTGCACGAACGGCACGCACACCATTCTGGTCCGCACCGAGTTCAGCAGGTGCATGTTGTTGCCACCCGCGACGAAGAAGCAGTGCGTGTACCCGGCGTCGACCAGCCAGTCGATCAGTTGATCCGAGTACTTAAACGGTGCAGAGGTCATAAGCCAATTTTCTGGCTGACAACGAAGTTCGGGCGCTGCTTGACTTCTTCGTAGATGAGCGCAAGGTACTCGCCGACGACCCCTAGCAGCAGGGTGATTACGCCGAAGCCGATCAGCATGACGCAGATGAGCGACCCGAATCCAGGGAACGGCACCCCGTAGAAGATGAACCGCGCGGCGAGCACGAAGACGGCGATAGCCGCCGCGGCACTCAGGAAAAACCCGGTCATCGTGATCAGTCGCAGCGGCACGTAGGAGTGGGCGAGAATCCCCTTGCCGGCCAGGTCCATCACCTTGAGGGTGTAGGCCTTGGATTCGCCCGCGAAGCGGGGCGCCCGCTTCATCGGCAGCCCGATCGACTTGAAACCTACCCAGGAGAACAGTCCCCGGACGAACCGGTTGCGCTCCTCCATCGAGCGAACGGCCTCGTACACCTTGCGGTCGACCAAGCGAAAGTCGCTGGCATTGCTGGTAATTCGATCGTCGGTGAGCTTGCCTGCCAGCCAGTAGAACAGTTGGGAGTTCATCTTGCGGATCGGGCCGGTGCCGCCACGCTCGGTGACCACCCCGTAGACGTTCTCGTAGCCCTGCTCCCAGGCCCGGATCATTTCCGGGATGAACTCGGGCGGGTCCTGCAGGTCCGCGGTCATCAGCACGACGGCGTCGGCGTCGGCGACATTGAGGCCGGCGGTCAGACCCCCATCCATCCGGAAGTTGCGGGCCAGCTGCACGATCTTGAATCGCGAGTCCCTCTTGTGGATGGCGAGCAGCTTGTCCATGGTGTCGTCGCTGGAACCGTTTTCGACGATGATCGCCTCGAAGTCGTACTCCGGCTCGGAGTCGAAGACCGCGGCCAGCTGGCGAGCCAGCTCCTCAACGCATTCACTTTCGTTGTAGGCAGGGGCGATTACGGCGATCTTCTTCTTCACTCCCACACCTTCCAAGGCGGGTTCCCGCTGTTCCAGAGGTTGTTCAGCAGCTGGGATTCCCGGAAGGTATCCATCGGCTGCCAGAACCCTCGGTGCGGGAACGCGGCGATCTGGCGGTCTTCGGCCAGACGAAGCAACGGCTTGTCCTCCAACACCGTCTCGTCGCCGTCGAGATAGTTGAACACCCCCGGCTCGAAGACGAAGTAGCCGATGTTGATCCAGTCTTCGGTTTTGGGCTTCTCCCGGAACTTGGCGACCGCACCGTCCTGCTCCAGGTCGATTACGCCGAACCGGCTCATCGGCTGGGTGGCCGTCACGGTGGCGAGTTTGCCGTGCGACTTGTGGAACTCCAGCAGGGCGGGAATGTCGACATCGGCGATACCGTCGCCGTACGTGCAGAGGAAGGCTTCGTCGCCGACGTACTTCTGGATGCGCTTGATCCGGCCGCCCGTCATCGTGTCTAAGCCGGTGTCGGCGACCGTGACCCGCCAGTTGAACTCGTCGTGCGAGCCGTGATACTTGATGCTCGACTGATCGCCGAGGGTGATGGTGAAGTCCAGATTGGACACCCCATAATTCGAGAAGTAGCCCTTGATGTACTCGCTCTTGTAGCCCGTGCACACGACGAACTCCGAAATGCCATGATGTCCAAGAATCTTCATGATGTGCCATAGCACCGGCCGTCCCCCGACCTCGACCATGGGCTTGGGCCGGAACTCGGTTTCCTCCCGCATTCGGGTACCCAGACCACCAGCGAGAAGCACGGCTTTCATGAGGAGTTGTCCAATCTCAAGGCAATCGTTCCCCGACCGGTTTTGCTGACGCGGCGTCGCGCAGGTGACACACTAGCAATGTCGTGAAGCGGTGGCGGGGTTTCCCAGGCCCGCCGGGCGCCGTACAGACCACACACGCACGAGGAGATCTCATTTCAAGACTCGATACCGATGGGCTTACGGGGGGCGGGCTTGAGGAGTATCGCGAGGATATCCTTGCCGCGGTCCGCGAATACGCGAAACGCAAGCTCACGACTTCCGAGTTCGTCCCCGGCGTCACGCCGGTCCCCGTGTCGGGCAAGGTCCTCGACTCGGAAGACTTCGCCGCGCTGGTCGACGCGTCGCTGGACGGCTGGCTGACCGCCGGCCGGTTCCACCCGCTCTTCGAGCGCGCCCTGGCCCGCTACGTCGGTGCCCGGGGAGCCATCTTCGTCAACAGCGGGTCGAGCGCGAACCTGGTCGCGCTCAGCGCCCTGACCAGCCCGAAGCTGGGCCAGTACAAGAAGCGGTTCGGCAAGCGCCCGCTGCAACCCGGCGACGAGGTGCTGACCGTGGCCTCGGGATTCCCCACGACGGTCAACCCGATCATCCAGAACGGAATGCGTCCGGTCGTCGTCGACATCGAGCTGGGCACTTACGACGCCATTCCGGAGCGGCTCCGCGAGGCGGTCAGCCCCAAGACGCGGGCCATCATGATGGCCCACACCCTGGGCAACCCGTTCGACCTCGACACGGTCCAGGAGTTGTGCGACAAGCACGGCCTGTGGCTGGTCGAGGATTCCTGCGACGCCCTCGGGTCGACGTACGACGGGAAGCGCACGGGCAGCTTCGGCGACACCGCGACGGTGAGTTTCTATCCCGCACACCACATTACGACCGGCGAGGGCGGCGCGGTGTTCGTCAAGTCGGCGCTGGTGCGCAAGCAGGCGGAGTCGTTCCGCGACTGGGGCCGGGACTGCTACTGCGCGCCGGGCAACGACAACACCTGCGAGAAGCGGTTCGAGTGGCAGCTTGGTGACCTACCCCGGGGCTACGACCACAAGTACATCTACAGCCACATCGGTTACAACCTGAAGGCCACCGACATGCAGGCCGCCGTGGGCCTGTCCCAGATGGCCAAGCTCGACGGTTTCGTCCAGGCGCGCAAGGACAACTTCGAGTATCTGACCAAGCGGCTGACCGGTGTCGAGGGGCTCATCCTGCCGGTCGCCACGCCCAAGTCGGACCCGTCCTGGTTCGGCTACCCGATCACCCTCGATCCCGAGCACCCCGTCGACCGCACGAAGTTCATGCAGTTCCTCGACGAGCGCAAGATCGGATTTCGCCAGCTGTTCGCCGGAAACCTGGTCAAACAGCCCGCATACCGCGATGTCGACTTCAGGATCGTGGGGGACCTGACCAACACCGACATCGTGATGAACCGGACGTTCTGGGTCGGCACCTATCCCGCGTTGACCACTCCGATGCTCGACTTCGTCGCGGATTCGATCCGCGAGTACATGGCCGAGGCCGCCCGATAGCCGTGCACTATCTGGTTACCGGGCATACCGGGTTCAAGGGCGCCTGGCTCTCGCTGCTTCTTTTCGGCCGCGGGCACCGCGTGTCGGGTCTTGCCCTCGACCCCGTCGAGGGCAGCCTGTTCAAGCGGTTGGGGCTGGCCGACCAGCTGGATTGCGACTTCCGGGTGGACATCCGCGACGCCGAAGCCACGAAGGCGGCGGTGTGCGCGGCGGCTCCCGACGTCGTGGTGCACATGGCGGCGCAGGCGCTGGTCCGCGAGTCCTATCGGGACCCGAGATATACCTACGAGACCAACGCGATCGGCACGCTCAACGTGCTAGAGGCCGTCGCGGCCGCGGGATCGGTGCGTGCGCACGTCGTCGTGACCACCGACAAGGTCTACCGCAACGTCGGCCAGCAGGCCGGGTATGTCGAAACCGACGCGCTGGGCGGCGACGACCCTTACAGCGCGTCCAAGGCCATGGCGGATCTGCTGGCCCAGTCCTGGATTCGCAGCTTTCCCGGCACCCCCACCGCGATTGCGCGCGCGGGCAACGTCATCGGCGGCGGGGACATCAGCCGGGATCGGCTGCTACCGGACTTGATCGCCGCGTATGCCACCGGCCAGGCGCCGCAGCTGCGTTTCCCGCAGGCGGTGCGGCCCTGGCAGCATGTGCTCGACTGCCTGAACGGCTATCTCACCCTCGTCGACGCGCTGCTGGCCGGCTCCGGTCTGGGCCAGTGGAACTTCGGCCCGGGCCGCGACAGCTTTGTCGAGGTCGGCCGGGTGGCCACGCTGGCGGCCGAGATGTGGGGCGGTGGCGCGCATTGGGTCCTGGAGGACGGCGAGCACCCCCACGAAGCGAACCTGCTGGCCCTCGATGCCGCCAAGGCGCACCACGAACTCGGCTGGCACAACCGGCTGAGCTTCCAGGAGGCCCTGGCCTGGACGGTCGACTGGGAGCGTCGGGTGCACGAGGGTGCCGACGTGATCGTGGCGACCCGGGAGCAGATCGCCGACTTCGAAAGCCTCGAGTGAGCGAATTCGACCTGCCGCCCGAATCGGCGCCCCCGGGACCGCTGATCCGGCTGGTGCGCGATCAACGCGTGGCGTTCGTCCTGGTCGGCGGCATCAACACGGTCGTCGGCTTCGGCATCTTCATCGCCTGCTCCGAGACCGTCGGCCATCTGGTCGACGTCCGGTTCGGCAAGGTGGCCGGGTCGCTGGTCACCCTCGGCATCTCGCACGTGCTGAGCGTGCTGTTCGCGTTCGTGATGCATCGGCGGTTCGTGTTCCGGGTCCGCGGCCACGTGCTGCGCGACCTGGTGCGCTTCTGGAGTGTCTACCTGACCGCGCTGGGCATCAACGTCATCGCCTTGCCCGTCCTGGTCGAGCTCGGTCTGAATCGCATTCCGGCGCAGGCGATCATCTTGGCGTCAACCACGCTGCTGAGCTACTTCGGCCACCGCTACTTCTCGTTCCGGCGCACTGGCGGCGACACCGACAGCGCGGACGCGCGGGACGAGACGTCGCGGAGCACGTAGTGCCGGTGCGGCTCAGGTCGTGGTGGCGGCGGGTTCCGGTGACTCCGCCGCAGTGTCGGCCTCCGTTGCGGAGTCCGGCTTGCGGGCGTACGTGACGAGGATGATCACCAGCGTCACCAGCCACAGCATCGGTACCAGCGTTGCCGTGGTGAGCACCGTCAGCTCCTGGATCGGCGGGCCGTCCTTGCGGTACAGCAACACCTGCATCGGCGGGCTCGGGAGCGCGATCGTCGCAAGGGTGAGTGCCGTGGACAGGCTCAGCCAGATGCCGACGGTGCGATGGTGTCCGGCGACCGTCGCGAGCCGGTCGAGGATCCCGGTGCCCGGCGGCCCATCCGGATCCCGCACCAGCAGCGCCGCGATCGGCAGGGCGAACACGAAGTAGTAGCTGATGCTCACCATCGGGAACAGGGCGGCGGTGACCAGCAGCACGATGCCGGTCAGGACGGGCGGGATGCGTCGTCCCAGCGCCAGCACGGCGACGACGACCAGGACGAGGATGACGTATCCGATCGTCGAGCGCGGACCGGCCAGGTAGCCGTCGGGCATTTTGCCGCCGGTTTGCAGGAACATCAGAATGTCCGGCGCCAACAGCAGCGATCGGCTGAACGACACGTTGGAGGTCGCGACGGCGCTGACGCTGCCGGCGCCGTAGCCGAGAACGCCGGCTGCCGATTGCAGGATGTTGTGTGGAAAGTGTTGTGGCCAAAACAAATACGCGGCGACGTTGAACATCACTGCGCCGCCGAGGGCGATGCCGCCCCACCGCCACTGCCGGGCAGCCAGCAGCACGATGGCCAGCACCACGAATTGGGGTTTCAGCAGCGCGGCCAGGATCACCGTCACCGCGACGAGCCCCCACCGTTGCCGCACCAGCGCGATCAGAAACACCAGGCCGATCGGGGCCAAGAAGCCGACCGAGTTTGCCCGGTCGATCACCGACCACACCGGGATGGCCGCGGCGCCGCAGGCCACGAAAACCACGACCCGCTCGAGGCCCCGAGCGCCCCGGGCCGCCCATACCGCGGGCGAAAGCACCGCGACCGTCAGGGCGAGCAGGTAGCCCAACAGGCCCAGAACCGGTGCGCCCAGCAATTTGCCGATCAGCCCAAAAGCCACCTGCGGAAGCATGCCGGCCGCCGGGTAGTTGTTGACGGCCAGCTGGTGATAGTCCGGCTGTACGAATATGTCGAATGGCTCCCACGGATTGGCCCGCATCCCGTACATCACTTCGAATGCGTAGTCACTGAAGCAGTGCCGGCCGATGTTGGTGCCCCAATCGAGGTAGCAATCGGCGTACGGGAAAGCAAGCAACGAAGAAATGACATCGATCGCGAAGTATTGCGTCAGAACGAAACCCGTCAACACCGAAAGCGCCGTCGCCAGCAGAATCGTGCCGAGCACGATGGTCCGCGGCGATTGCCCGGTGACGGTTGCGTACCCCTCCCGAACCGCGGTGACCGGACCTCGTCGCGACTTGGCGGGTCGATTCATCGGCAATCTCCTCGGTTCTGCGCGAAACGAAGCAAAGCAGGGACTTCAACTGCCGCCGGGCAGCCCAGACCCATTGGGTGGCACACTACCGGGTGCGGCGCGTTGCAGGGCAAGGACGAAGGAGATGTTTACTGCATGTCGAAGCCGTGCTTGCAGAGCATTTCGCGCCGCAGATCCGGCCGGGTCGGCAATGATTGGCACATCGACTGTCGGGAGGGACCATGGGTCAGCCTGTTTCGCACTATGACGTGGGCGTCATCGGCCTTGGCTACGTTGGGCTGACGCTCGCGACTGTGCTGGCCGAGGCTGGCAACAAAGTGATCGGCGTCGAGAAACGGCCCGAGGTGGTCGACCAAACCAACGCCGGTATCCCGCACTTTTCCGAGACCGGACTACAGGAAGCCTTGTCGCGGGTGGTCGGCTCGGGAAGCCTGGTGGCCGTCGGGCAACTCGGTCCAGATGCGGTGTGCGACACGTACATCATCACGGTCGGCACGCCGCTGTCCAGCGAGGGACTGGTCCGTACCGACATGATCGAGGCGGCCAGCCGCGAGGTCACCGCGAACATGAGCGATGGCGCGCTGGTGATCCTGCGGTCCACGGTCAAGGTCGGGACCACACGTGATGTGGTCTCGCCCATCCTGGCGGAGTCCGGCAAGAGCTTCGACATCGCCATGTGCCCGGAGCGAACACTGGAAGGTCAAGCGCTGCAAGAACTGCGCGAACTGCCGCAAATTGTCGGCGCGGACGATCCCGCAGTCAGCGACCGCGCCGCCGCGGTTTTCCGGCGGCTGACCAACTCCATCGTCCAGGTGTCCAGCCCCGAGGCCGCCGAAATCATCAAGCTCGTCGACAACACCTATCGCGACGTGCATTTCGCCTTCGCCAACGAAGTAGCGCGATTGTGCGATGCGTTCGCCGTCAACGCACACGAGGTGATCTCGTCGGGGAAGCTGGGTTACAAGCGGACGAGCGTGCCGCTGCCGGGCCTGGTGGGTGGTCCGTGTCTGGAGAAGGACCCGCACATCCTGCTGCAGAGCGCTCGTACCCGCGGAATCGAACTGGAGATCACCGTCGCGGGCCGGCTCGTCAACGAGCGGCAGCCGGCCGAAACCGTCAGATTCATCAGCGACGAGGTCGCCAGGCGCAATCTTCCCTCACCGTTGCGAATAGCCTTGCTGGGCATGGCCTTTAAGGGCATCCCCGCTACCGACGACCTCCGGGGATCGATGTCGGTCAAGGTGCTGGACGAAGTCAAGAAGGCTCACCCGGACGCCGAAATCCGGTTGTTCGACCCGGTGATCACGCCCGAGCATTTGGGGGCAACCTTCCCCGATGAGCATGCATACGATCGGCTCGGCGATGCCGTGGGCGGCGCGTCGGTGGTGATCATTGCCAACAATCATCCCGAGCTCGGCAGAATCTCGCCGCGCACGATCAGCGAGTTCATCGCTCCCGACGGCTTCGTGTTCGATTACTGGAATCACTTCAGCCACTTGCCAACATCGGAGCTGGGCAACTCGTACTTCGCGGTCGGCAACAGCAGGCTGGTGGTGTGATGAGCACTCGCGTCGTAGTGACGGGTGGCGGCGGATTCATCGGCGCCTATTTGGTCAGACGGCTGGTGCGCGACGGCTGGGACGTCGCCGTGATCGACACCATGGTGCGCGGCGAGGCCGGGCGCCTGGCCGAAGTAGCCGACGATATCGAGCTTTTCACGTGCGACGTCCGCGACCAAGACGCGCTCGAGGGGGCGTTCGCCGGCGCCGAGGTAGTCATGCATCTCGCGGCGATCAATGGGACCGAAAACTTCTACAAGCGACCAGAGTTGGTGCTGGACGTGGGATTACGCGGTGCGTTGGCGGTCGTCAACGCCGGGCGCAACGCCGGCGTGCCGGATCTGGTGGTGGCCTCCAGCGCGGAGGTGTATCAGACGCCCTCGGTGGTGCCCACGCCGGAGACGATTCCACTCATGCTGCCGGACAGCCTGAATCCGAGGTATTCGTACGGCGGGTCCAAGATCGTCAGCGAGTTGATCGCGTTCGACTACGCGCAAGATCATTACCGCAAGGTTCAGGTGTTTCGCCCGCACAACGTGTACGGGCCCGACATGGGCTACAAACACGTGATACCGCAATTCATCGCCAGGGCCAGGGCGGCGAGGGACGCGACGCCGGATGGGCCGGCGCGGTTTGAAATCCAGGGCGACGGCACGCAGACGCGTGCGTTCTGCTACGTCGACGACATCGTCGACGGCGTGCTCACCATGTACGACAACGGTGGCCACCGCGAGATCTTCCACATCGGCAATGACGAAGAGGTGTCCATCCGGGACCTGGCCGGCCGGGTGGCGAAGGCGGTCGGGATCGAGGTGGAGATTTGTCCCACCGAGGAGGCCGAGGGCGGTACCCCGCGCCGGTGCCCCGACATTTCGAAGATGCGTGGACTCGGCTACCAGCCGGCCGTCGGCCTGGACGAGGGGCTGAAGCGCACCGCCGCTTGGTACCTTCGGCACGGTAGCGACGCCGTGACCAACGAACTGTTGTGAGGTGCCAATGGAACTAGGTTCACGGATTTACGTCGCCGGTCACCGCGGCATGGTGGGCTCCGCGATCACGCGGCGGCTGGCCAGCGAAGGCTTCACCGACGTCGTGACCCGCACGCACGACGAATTGCCACTCGACGACCACGCGGCGGTGGAGGATTTCTTTGCCGCGCAGCGTCCGCAGTACGTCGTCCTCGCGGCCGCGAAGGTCGGTGGAATCGTTGCGAATGCGACCTACGGCGCCGACTTCATCCGGGAAAACCTGAAGATCCAGACGAATGTCATAGATGCCGCGTACCGGCATGGCGCACAAAAGCTGCTCTTCCTCGGATCGAGCTGCATCTACCCGCGAGATGCCGAGCAACCGATTCGTGAGGATGCGCTGCTGACGGGTCCGTTGGAGGAAACGAACCTGCCGTATGCGATAGCAAAAATCGCCGGCAAGACGATGTGCGACGCGTATCGAAAGCAGTACGGCTTCAACGCATTTACGGTGATGCCGTCGAACGTCTACGGTGTCGGCGATAATTTTCATCCCGAGCATTCCCACGTCGTGGCGGGCATGATGCGCCGGTTCCACGAGGCGAAATTGGCCGGGGCCGACGAAGTCGTCGTGTGGGGGAGTGGTTCGCCGTTGCGTGAGCTCATCGACGCCGACGACCTCGCCGATGCGTGCGTCCTGCTGCTGCGCTCTTACGACGACGGCGGGATGATCAATGTTGGCTCAGGCGAAGAGATTTCAATCCGAGACCTGGCTCTGTTGATCAAATCGATCGTTGAGTTCGAAGGGCACGTCGAGTTCGACCACACCCGCCCGGACGGCACGCCGCGCAAGATCATGGACAACACGAACATCACGGCAATCGGATGGCGACCGTCGGTGAGTATCGAAGCCGGCCTGAAAAAGATGTACGCCTGGTTCCTCGAATCAGATGCGTTGCGCCTGAACTGATTAGCGAGGCGGCAATCGCCGGTCGGATATCGCATTTCGGTAATTCCGGGCCGCTCACGGGTATCGGCGTGTTAGTGTGACGCAGTGCCTTTGTTGGACAATGCCCGCTTGATCGCGCGTGGCGTCTCCCTCGAGGTGCCACGCTACTTTTCTGAGCGGGCCTGGAAGCGCCAGTTCGTCAACCAGCTCAAATCGCGCCGGGTCGATGCCGTTCTGGACGTGGGCGCCAACTCCGGCCAGTACGCCATGGGCTTGCGCAAGCGGGGCTACAAGGGGCGTCTCATCTCATTCGAACCTTTGGCTGGCCCATTTTCTGATTTGCAGAGCAATGCGTCGAAAGATCCGCTGTGGGAGTGCCGGCGGCATGCACTCGGCGATGTCGATGGCACGATCTCGATCAATGTCGCGGGGAATTCCGGCGAAAGCAGCTCCGTCTTACCGATGCTGAAAAGCCATCAGGATGTCTTTCCGGCGGCAAATTATGTTGGCACCGAAGAGGTTCCGATTCACCGGCTCGATACCGTGGTGTCCGAGATTCTGAGCCCGACGGATCGGATATTTCTCAAGATCGATGTCCAAGGGTTCGAGAAACAGGTGCTCGCCGGGAGCAAAGCGACGCTGACCGATCGCTGCGTCGGCTTGCAACTCGAACTCTCCTTCCTGCCGTTGTATGAAGGCGGGATGCTGATCCGTGAGGCGCTGGACTTGGCCTACTCGCTGGGCTTCACACTGACTGGGATGCTGCCCTGTTTCACCGACATTCGTAACGGTCGAATGCTGCAGGCAGACGGTATCTTCTTCCGCGAGGACCAGAATGCGTAGCGACGCTGCACCAGGAGCCCATATGTCGAAGTTCGTGAGTCGCGCATGAGCGGGCCGAAGTTCTCGATCATCGTCCCCACCTGGAAGGCGGCGGCGCACGTGGGTGGCTGTGCCGAGAGTCTGCTCCGGCAGACCTTCAGCGACTTCGAGCTGGTCGTGGTGGACGGCGCTTCGCCGGACAACACGCTCGATATCGTCAACGGTTTTGCCCCGGATTTCGGCTCACGCCTGATCGTCCATTGCGAGCGCGATCAAGGTATCTACGACGCGATGAACCGCGGTGTGGGCCTTGCGTCGGGGCAGTGGCTGCTCTTTCTCGGGTCCGACGACAGGCTGCACGACGCGGATACCCTGGCCCAGGTGGCGGCGTTCATCGACGACAATGCGCCCTGCGACCTGGTGTACGGCGACGTGATCATGGGCTCGACCGGTGCCCGGCACGCCGGGGAATTCGACCTGGACCGGCTGCAGTTCGAGACCAACATCTGCCATCAGTCGATCTTCTACCGGCGCGAGCTTTTCGCCGGCATTGGCCCGTACAACCTGCGTTATCCGATCTGGGCCGACTGGGACTTCAACATCCGCTGTTTCTCCAACCCGGCGCTCGCCATCCGCTACATGGACATCGTCGTCGCCGACTACAACGACATGACCGGCTTGAGCATGCGAACGGGCACGGACAAGGAGTTCAGGAAGCGGCTGCCGATGTACTTCTGGGTCGGGGCCATGGAGACCGGCAACAGAATGCTGGCGTTCTTCAAGGAAAAAGAGAACCGCCAGCTAGCGGTGCGTGCCTGGCGCACCCGGTTCAAGGCCGCGTCGAAGGCGCGAGCAGACAACGCGGGAGCGTAGTCCGCTCGTTACAGGTTGCTGGTCTCGGCGCAGATCCGGTAACCGCGCAACCCCACCGGGACGAATAGCGCGAGCATCACGACCGTCCAGGCGACGGTCATCGCCAGCGGCCACACGATGGGACCGTCGTAGGCCAGCGACCGCATCGCCTCGATGGGCGGCGAGATCGGTTGGACGCGTACGAACGGCCGAAGCCAGTCCGGGAACATCCCGATCGGTGTGGTTCCCGGATTGACGAATGCCAACGTGACGGTCCCGCCCATGATCCAGGTCAGCACGGCGGGGCTGGTGGTGCGAAGGACCAGCGCGATCACCAGCGCCGTGAACCCGAGCACCATGATCGACGGAATCAGGATGTACAGCAGCGCACCGGCCACGCCGTGCTTGAAGCGAAGTCCCATCATCACCCCGAGCGCGGTGATCAGGACCGTCCCGACGAGCGCGCGCGCGGCCTCCGCGGTGAGCCGCCCGGTGAGCGCGCTCGCCCGGTGTACCGGAAGCACCCACATGCGGCTGAGCAACCCCGACTGGCGGTCCATCGTGATGCCGACCGCGTTGCCCAAGGCGCCGAACAGTGCGGACAGCACCGCGCAGAACGGGACCAGCCCGTAAAGGCTGTCGACCCCGGTGACCTTGCGCACCTGCTCGCCCAACACCACTTGGTAGAGCAGCAGCAGGAAGACCGGTAACAGCAGCGAACCCATCAGCACCGCTCGGTCGCGTCGCCACCGGATCAGGAGCCGAATGGCTTGCAACCAGCTCTGGTTCAGCAAGGAGCCTTGGTCTGCGGCCTGCGATGTCACAAGCTGCGCCTCTGCATCCGCATCGTGATCGCGCCGAAGACCAGCACCATACCGAAACACCAGGCGAGGCTGATCACCAAGTTGTTGACCACCACGTGTCCGCTGCCGAGGCCGCGCAGGGTCTCGGCTACCTGCGAGACCGGCTGGTTGCGTACCCATGGGCGCAGCCAAGCGGGGAACGTTTTCTCGGGGGCGATTCCGGTGGACAGCAGGAACAGCAGCAACTGGGGGACGAACAGCATGTAACTGGCCCCCTGCAGGCTGTTGGAACTCGATCCCAGTGCGTCGGCGCCCAGTCCGACGGCAAGACACAGCAGCAACGCGATGAGCACGAAAGCGATCGCGTTGCCCGGCCCGCCGGTCATCCGGAATCCGAAGGCGTAGCCGGCGGCCAGCGCCACCAAAAGGGCTAGTACCGCCCGGATTTGGGTAGCGGCCATGCGCGCGGTCACGGGGGTTGCGGCGGAGATCGGCTGCGTCCGCAAGCGCACACCCAGCCCGCTCAGGTGGTCGCGGATCGCGCGGTCCGCGGTGAGCAGGCCGACGAAGACCATCGACTGGACGACCACGGCGGGCACCAGATACTGCGAATAGGTCACCGGGCCGGTGTCGATCAGGCCGTGCAGGGCCACGCTGAAACCGGCCAGGTAGGCGATCGGTGACAGTACCTCGAAGATCATCTCGCCGTCACGCGTCGCTGCAACCAACGACCGTTCGGTCAGAGCGGCCAACGCGCTCATGATCGGGCGGCGGTCTTCTCGGTGATGTGCAGGAATGCCTCGTCCAAGGAGGGTTTGCGCAACGAGATGTCGGCGAGCTCGACGCCGAGCGCATCGACCCGGCGAAAGACCTCGGCCAGCGTGGCCACCCCATCGGGGGCAAGCACCGACACCGAGTTGGTATCGCCGTCGACGTCGATCCCGTTGAGTCCGCTCAGTGCCGTTGCGACATGGGGCAGGTCGGCCGGATTCGCCGGGCTCACTTGGCAATAGCCGGTACCGGCGCGGCGCTTGAGGTCCTCGGCGGTGCCGCTGGCGATCACCTTTCCCTGGTCGATGACGACGATCGAGTCGCTCAGGATATCGGCCTCGTCCAGGTACTGCGTGGTCAGCAGCACGGTGATCCCTTGCTGTGCCAACGAACTCACCAGCGCCCAGACGTCGCGGCGGCTGCGCGGATCGAGGCCGGCGGTCGGCTCGTCGAGGAACAGCACCTTCGGCAGCACCATCAGGGCCCCGGCGAGGTCGACGCGTCGCTGCATGCCGCCGGAGTAGGTGGACACATGGCGGTCGGCGGCCGCGACAAGGTCGAACCGTTCGATCAGCTCGTCGGCGCGGGCCTTGGCCTCCCGGCGATTCAGCCCCCGCATCCGGCCGAACAGCACCAGGTTCTCCCGGGCGGTGAGCAGCGAATCCAGCGCGACGAATTGTCCGGTCATCGCGATGCTGGAACGCACCTTGGCGGGCTGGCGGACGATGTCGTAACCGGCGACGGTGGCGCTGCCGGAAGTCGGGCGCAGCAGTGTCGACAGGATGTTGATCGTGGTTGTCTTACCGGCGCCATTGTGGCCGAGCAGGCCGCAGACCGTCCCGGCCGGAACCGAGAAACTTACGCCGGACAGCGCAGACGTGTTTCCCCCGAAAGTCTTTGTGAGATCTGCGACCTCGATTGCCAGTGGAACCACAGTAGGGAGTATCTCATGTTGGTCCCGGCCACTTGGGCGTATTGACGGTAGATGGTGTTTGCCTCGGCGATGCCTATTCAATCGCCACTCCAAATGGCGCGGCGCGCAACCACCGACAAATTGTCAACAAAGCGCTCGGCGTTTGCTGTCCGCATATTCGGCCAGGCGAACTAAACCGATTGCCTGGGGATCTCGGCGGTCGGCGCGTCGTCGGGGTGCTCCTGGCCCAGTAAAGCGCGGACCAGCGGACGGGGGCCTTCGGGGCGAAGCATCTGACTGGCCGGGCGCGGACGAACCACCTGCGGCCACCAGAACCAGCGTCCGAGCAAGGTGGCAATGGTGGGCGTCATGAAGGAGCGCACGATCAACGTGTCGAACAGCAGGCCCAGGCCGATGGTGGTACCGACCTGACCGATGATCCGCAAATCGCTGGATGCCATCGACGCCATCGTGAATGCGAACACCAGACCCGCGTTGGTCACGACCTTTCCGGTACCGCCCATTGCGCGAATGATGCCGGTATTGATACCCGCGCCTATTTCCTCTTTCATCCGGGATACCAGCAGCAGGTTGTAGTCGGACCCCACCGCCAGCAGGACGATCACCGACATCGGCAGCACCATCCAGTACAGCTTGATGCCAAGAATGTACTGCCAGATCAGCACCGAAAGCCCGAACGATGAGCCCAGCGAAAGGGCCACCGTACCCACGATGACCAGCGCGGCCACAAAGCTTCGCGTGATGATGAGCATGATCGTGAAAATCAGGCAGAGCGCGCCGATTCCCGCGATCAACAGGTCGAATTTCGAGCCGTCTTTGAAGTCCTTGAAAGTGGACGCTGTACCGGCGAGATAGATCTTGGCGTCTTCCAGCGGCGTCGTCTTGAGTGCCTCTTCGGCCGCGGTCTTGATCTTGTCCACCCGGGCCACGCTTTCGGGTGTCGCGGGGTCACCCTTGTGGGAAATGATGAACCGCGCCGCTTTCCCGTCGGGCGACAAGAATTGATTCATCGCCTTCTGGAAGTCGGCGTTCTTGAAAATCTCCGGAGGCAGATAGAAGGAATCGTCGTTCCTGGAGTTGTCGAACGCCTGACCCATGGTGGTGGCGTCCTTGTTGTCGACGTCCACCTGGCCGATGATCCCGGCCATCGTGCTGTGCATCGTCAGCGTCGTCGTCTTGAAGAACCGCATGGACGCGAGCAACTGCGGGTACTGCTCGAGCAGTTGCGGCAGCAGCAGATCCATCTTGTGGAGATCGATCAGCAGGTCGCCGAGTTTGTCGCTCAGCTCGTCGACCCCGTCGAGCGTGTCGAAGATCGACCGTATCGACCAGCAGATGGGGATGTCGAAGCAGTGCTTCTCCCAGTAGAAGTAGCTCTTGATCGGTCTGAGGAAGTCTTCAAAATCCGCGAAGTGATTTCTCAACTCGTACAAGAGCTGAGTCATCTCGTAGGTCTTGGTGATCGACTCGTGCGTAAGGGACGTGAGTTCCTTCTGGAATTCGTAAAGCCTTGTCATCGAGGCGATCTGGATGTCCATCATGTGGACCTGCTCGAGCATGTCGTCCATGCGAGCCTTCATGTATTTGATGTTCTGCGCCTGCGCCGAGTTCTGCATGGCCAGCATGAAGGGGATCGAGGTGTGCTCGATCGGGGTTCCCTCGGGCCGGGTGATGCCCTGAACCCGGGCAATTCCAGGGACTTTGAAGATGGCTCTGGCCAGCCTGTGCAGGACGATGAAATCGGCGGGATTGCGCATGTCGTGATCGGACTCGATCATCAGGATCTCGGGCAGCATCCGTGCTTGGGAGAAGTGCCGGTCGGCGGCCGCATAGCCGATGTTCGCCGGAATATCGTCAGGCATGTAGAGCCGGTTGTTGTAGCTCGTCTGATAACCCGGCAGCGTGACCAAACCGACCAGCGCGACGGCGATGGTCGCGACGAGGATGGGCACCGGCCAGCGGACGATTGCCGTCCCGATCCGGCGCCAGCGACCGAAGCGGATCGCGCGGGTGGGATCGAGTAGCCCGAAGCGGCCTCCGATGGTCAGCACCGCGGGAACCAACGTCAGCGCGATCACGACGGAGATGACCAAGCCGATGGCGCACGGCACGCCCATCGTCTGGAAGATGGGCATCCGGGTAAAGCTCAGACACAACATGGCGCCGGCGATCGTCAAACCGGAACCCAAGACGACGGGGACGACCCCACGGAAGGTGTTGTAGTAGGCGGTTTCTCGATCTTCGCCGGCCTGACGCGACTCTTGGTATCGGCCGAAGAAGAAGATCCCGTAGTCGGTGCCGGCCGCCATCGCCAGGGCCACCAGCAGGTTGACGGCGAACGTCGACAGTTGGACAACGCTGTGATCGCCGAGAAAGGCGACGATTCCGCGGGCCGCGAGTACCTCGATGCCGACGGTGATCAACAAGAGAATCACCGTGAAGATGGACCGATAGACGAAAAGCAGGACTACGAAAATGATCGCCGCGCCGACCGCGGTCATCTTCAGAATCGATCTGTCACCCGCCTCCTGCATGTCCGAGAACAGCGCTGACGGACCGGTGACATAAGCCTTGATGCCCTGCGGTGGCGGATTATTCGCGATGATGCTGCGGACGGAAGCAATAGAATCTTGACCCTGCGTCGTGCCCTGGTTACCCGCCAGGTTCATCTGGACGTAGACGGCCTTGCTGTCCGCACTTTGCGCACCCGCCGCGGTGAGTCGGTCGCCCCACAAATCCTGTACGTGTTCAACATGTTTCGTGTCGGCCTTTAACAGCCGCATCAATTTGTCGTAGTACTTGTGTGCGCTGTCCCCGAGCTCTTGTTGCCCCTCGATCACGAGCATCACGAAGCTGTCCGAGTCGGACTCTTTGAAGACCTTGCCCATGCGCATCATGGCCTGGACCGCAGGCGCGTCCTGCGGCGCCAATGGCACGGAGTGCTCCCGGCCGACCCGCTCCAGCGACGGGACCGCGAAGGTGACGAGCAGGGTCAGCGCCACCCATCCCAGCAGGAAGACCACCGAAAGATTGCGGAGTGTCCGTGCCACGAACGGCTTCTGAACGGGGGGCGCGGCGTGCTGGGTGGCTATCGGTTCGGTAGTCACGCGCGCCTCACCTCGTTTCTCTCAGCAGCAACGAGCGCACCAGTGGGCGGGGTCCCAATGGCCGCAGCATCTGGCTTGCCGGGCGGGTGCGCACTTGTTGCGGCCACCAGAACCAGCGGCCGAGCAGCGCGGCAACGGCCGGTGTCATGAAGGCGCGCACCACCAAGGTGTCGAACATCAGGCCCATCCCGATCGTGGTGCCCAGCTGGGCGATGCTGCGCAGGTCGCTGACCGCCATGGAGGCCATGGTGAATGCGAATACCAAGCCCGCGTTCGTGACGACTTTTCCGGTGCCCGCCATGGCGCGGATGATGCCGGTGTGGATGCCGGCGGCCAATTCTTCTTTCATCCGGGAAACCAGCAGCAAGTTGTAGTCAGAACCCACGGCCAGCAGCACGATCACCGACATCGAGAGGACGGTCCAGTGAATTTGCAGCCCAAGCAAGTACTGCCAGACCAGGATGGACATCCCGAAGGAAGCACCCAGTGACAGCAATACCGTACCCACGATGACCAGTGCGGCGAGAAAACTTCGCGTCATGATCAGCATGATGATGAAAATCAGGCAGAGGGCGGCGACTCCCGCGATCAAGAGGTCGAATTTAGCGCCTTCGACCAAATCCTTTACCACGGCAGCGGTTCCGGTGAGATAAACCTTGGCGTCTTCCAGGGGAGTGCCCTTGAGTGACTCCTCGGCGGCCGTCCTGATCGGTTCGACGCGCGAAAGCCCCTCGGGTGTCGCCGGGTCACCCTTCTGCGCGATGAGCATGCGGGCGTTCTTCCCGTCCGGCGACAGGAAGATCTTCATGACCCGCTTGAAGGTATCCGAGCCGTCGATAATGCTCGGTGGGATGTAGAAACTATCGTCATTTTTGGAGGTGTCGAATGCTTGGCCCATGGCGTTCGGGTTTTGACCGCCATTGACCTCCATCTGACCGATGGTTCCTTCCATGGTGCTGTGCATTGTCAGCATCATGGTCCGCATACTTTGCATCGTTTCGATCATTTGCGGGATCTGTATAAGTATCTGCGGCAGGAGCACATCTAGTTTATCGAGGTCTGCCACCAGTTCGGAGAACTTGTCATTGACCTCGTCGACACCATCGATTGCGTCGAAAACCGACCTGATCGCGAAGCAGACGGGAACGTCATAGCAATGCTTTTCCCAGTAGAAGTAGCTACGGAACGGTCTGAAGAAATCCTCGAAATCCGAAACACGGTCCCGCAACTCCGCGGTGGCTTTCTGAATTTCATGCGTCCGGCCGACCATGTCATGAGTCGTGGCCGTGAGCTCTTTCATCAGGCCTAACATGTGCTGCATCAGCGCAATCATCTTGGCCATTTCTTCGGCCTGCTTCATCATGTCGTTCATGCGATCCTTTTGGAACGCCATATTCGTCAGCTGAGACGACTGCGACATGCTCATGATGTACGGAATGCTGGTGTGCGCCAGCGGCGTTCCCTCGGGCCGGGTCACGCTTTGCACCGTGGAAACGCCCGGCACCGCGAGAATCCCCTTGGCCAATTGATTCAATACCAGCATGTCCGTGGGATTGCGGAGGTCGTGATCGGCTTCGACCAGGAGGATTTCCGGCATCATCATTCGCGACTCGGGAAAATGTCGCCCAGCGGCGGCATTTCCTACGCTGGCCGGGATGTCTTCGGGAATGAATTTTTGGTCGTCGTAACTCGGGTTGTATCCGGGTAGGGTCAGCAGCCCGATCAGGGCGACCGCCAATGTGGAGATGAAGATGGGCGCGGGCCAGCGAACGATCGCCGTGCCTATTCGCCGCCACCCGCGGACCCGGATTTTCCGTCTGGGCTCGAACAGACCGAAACGGGCTCCAACAGCCAGAAGCGCCGGCGTGAGCGTGAGGGCCACCAGGACGGCCACGGCGATACCGACCGCATTGGGAAGGCCCAGCGGCTGGAAATAGGGGAGCCGGGTAAAGCTCAAGCACAGAACGGCACCGGCGATTGTCAGGCCGGAAGCCAGGACAACCTTGGCGACACTGCTGAAAGTGGTATAGAAAGCGGTTTCCTTGTCTTCGCCGGCCTGCCGTGCTTCCTGATATCGCCCGACGAAGAAAATTCCATAGTCGGTCCCGGTCGCGATGACCGCCGCCACCAACAGGTTGACGGCGAAGGTAGTAAGACCGATGACTCCGTGATAGGCGAGGAGTGCCACCATTCCACGGGATACCGTCAATTGCAGCCCGACCGTCAGCAGCAACAGAATGACGGTGAAGAGGGAACGATAGACGAGCAGCAGCATAATGAAGATCACCGAAAGGCTCGCCAAGGTGACCGTCGTGACCGTTTCCTGACCCGCTTTGTTCATGTCCGCGACGGTTGCGGCGGGCCCGGTGACATAAACCTTGAGCCCGGGCGGCGCGGGCAGGCCTGCCACGATGGCTCGGATGGCCGCTACCGATTCGTCGCCGGCGGATGCGCCTTGGAGACCGCCAAGGTTCAACTGCACATAGGCGGCCTTGCCGTCGATACTTTGCGCGGCGGCCGCCGTGACCGGGTCTCCCCAGAAGTTCTGGACGTGCTGGACATGCTTGGTATCGGCGTCGAGCCGACGCACCAGCTCGTCGTAGTACTGATGAGCATCGTGGCCGAGGGGTTGGTCCCCCTCGAGCACGATCATCGCCAGGGCGCCGGAATTGGATTCCTTGAAATCCTGGCCGAGACGCATCATCGCCTTAAAGGACGGCGCGTCGGTCGGATTCAGTGATACCGAGTGCGATTGCTCGACAACCTCGAGCGGGGGGACGCCCACGGTGACGTAGACGGCCATACCCAGCCACGCCAGGATGATGAGAATCGAAAACCGGTGGATTGACCGCGCGATGAAGCCTCGCGCGGGCTGCTCCGTGCCAATGTTTTCGTCGCTCATGCCGCCGTCAGCACGCAGTACGTGAAGGCGTTCACCTCGTGGGATACCTTCTCGGACTTGACGGTGCCATCAACGATGATGCGGCAGCCGATGGTCTCGCTATCGCCTTGTGCCACCACGTTTCCCACGATTGACGGCAGTGTGGTCGAAAGATCCATCGACCACGGCAGGGTGACGCCGTTGATGTGCTGTGGGTCGGCGTTGACGTCGAAGTAGCTGATGTCGGCCACGGTCCCCGGTGCCCCGAAGACCTCGTACTTCAGATGCTTGGGGTTAAACGGCTTGCTGTCTTTGACTCTGGAGTCCGCATACGACTGGCGCTTCTCGGAGCCGAATATTCCGTGCAACCGCGACACCGTGAATCCGCCGGCGGTGAGGACGGCGATGATCAGCAGCGGGATCCAAAGCCGTCCCAGGAGCTTGATCACGCCGGCTCCCGGATTCCGCCGGCCCTTTCGAGTTCCATTGGGTTCTTGGGGCCCAGGTGCGGACTGGCGACCGAGCCGCCGGAAGCGGCCAGCGGGCTCGCTCACGCCCTGGCTCCCTTCAGCGGCGACGTCGGACCGGGCTCGAACGTCGTGTTCGACCACCGCACCCCCTTCAACCCGTTCACAGACTCGCTCATGTCAACGCTCGGACAGTACCCACACCTCGATCGCGCCACACCAGACCTGCGGCGGTCAGCTCAAACGAGCGGCGTTCGGCGTGTGCGACCAGATCTTGATGAGTAAACCATGCCGTTGGCTCCGACATCAGATCTTTCGCAAGCCGGTGCGGGATCGTTACTCGTATCGCGAGTGCAAGGGCACGCTAGCAATCGGAAGATTCCACCGCCCGAGCGGGTGTTGTATGCGTCATTGTCCCGAGCAATGGTGATACACATAACATTCCGATGCGATCGCGTGCAGAAGGCGTCATCCGGCCGCGGTCAGCTAACGAAGTCCGAGTGGTTCGCTGAGGTGGCTGAACGTGCGATTTGTCGTCGCCATCAACGTCCCGTGATCCGGCCCGGCGGCAATGGGGAACGGCGCAGTCGCGCGATCACATCGGCCCTCGAACCCCGGTAGCTACCGTGCCGTGCGCGTATTTGCTGTGGCCGTCCCGCCGGCGTTTCCGGCCTGATCTGCGGGTCCACGTCCCGGCCGCTTCGGCGCTATTCCAGCGCGGCAACTAACGAGCAACGAGAGCGTAACTCGGTCGTTTTCTGGCCGTAGGTACCGTACTCTTGGCGGGCGGCAGACAGCCGATACCGTCGCTGCAGGTCACTGCACTCCGGGGCGCCAACGCCCCAGCGTTGCGCCTCGCAACGAATTGCCAAGAGGTGTCACGAGTGCTTAACAGATCACATCAGGAACTTTGTCGAAACCTCCGACCGAGCCTGTAGGCCTCCAGTATGGTTTGGAACGACCCCAGTTATAAGAGAGAACGCCTGGAGAACTGTGAGCACCAATCCGTTCGACGACGATAATGGCAGTTTTTTCGTGTTGGTCAATGACGAGGAGCAACACAGCCTATGGCCGACCTTCGCCGATGTCCCCGCTGGATGGCGGGTGGTATACGGCGAGGCGGACCGTGCGGCGTGTCTCGACTACATCGAGCAGAACTGGCCCGATATCCGGCCGAAGAGTCTGCGCGAGCGGCTGGCAGCGGGTCGGAGTTTTGATAAGTAAACCGCCTGGGTATGGGGACTCGGGTGGAGCTTCGGGGGACTCACATGGAACGTGGTGAGCGGGCACATCCGCTGACGCGGGGGCAGCTTGATATTTGGCTCTCGCAGGAAACCGGTTTCGCGGGTACCGAGTGGCAGCTTGGTCTTTTGGTGTTGATCGAAGGTCTCGTCCATCACGATTTGCTGCAGCAGGCGATCCGGCAAGTGGTCGGAGAGGCCGAGTCGGGCCGGGTCGCGTTCTTCGAGGCCGACGGCCACGTTTTACAAAAGGCGGTCGATTATCCGGATGCCGAGCTGGGCTTCTATGATTTCCGCGGCTCGGATGATCCCGTGCGAAAAGTACGTGAAATGGCGTCCTCAATTCAGCGCACGCCAATGCCATTCTCGGGTCCGCTTTTCATATTCACGCTATTTCAAACACAAGACAACGAATTCTATTTGTTCGCTTGCTGTCACCACATCGCCGTAGACGGTATGGGGATGGCGCTGGTGAGCCGCCGGGTAGCTACCGTCTATACGGCCCTGGTCGCCGGCGATCCGGTACCGGACGCGTACTTCGGTTCCTTGCAGGACCTGATCGACTGCGAGTCCGGTTACGAGGCTTCCGCCGACTACCAGGATGACCAGGCCTATTGGCAGGAACACCTGCCGACCGAAAGCGGATTCCATTACCGCTTGCCTCAGGTCACCGCCGAGCGTGACCCGTATCTGACATCAGCCTCGGTGCAGTTGGACCCGGCGGTTGTGGGCCGAATGCAACAGTTGACGAAACAGTTGCGGGTCCGCCGCTATTCGGCCATTACCGCCGCGTGTGCACTGTTGGTGCGCGGGTGGTCTGGCAACGCTTCCGAAGTGACGCTGGACTTCCCGGTCAGCCGCCGAGTGTCCGAAGCGTCGAAGAAGCTGCCCGCGATGCTTGCCGGCGTCGTTCCGCTGGTGTTGTCGACGGCACCGGATTCGACGGTCGCCGACTTTGTCGCCCATGTCGACATTCGAATTCGGGAACTGCTGCAACATCAGCGTTTCCCGGTGCATGCGCTCGAAGGCGAGGGCGGCGCCCGGCAGGGCGCTAATCGCGTGGGCGTCAACTTCATCCCGTCGCGCCTGACCCTGAACCTTGCCGGTGCCCCGGCACATGCGGGATACACGAACCACGGCCCGGTGGGCCACTTCGGCTTCTTCTTCCTCGGCGCCGGCGACCAGCTGTTCCTGAGCACGGCCGGACCCGGGCAGCCGTTCGCGAACTTTGACGTCGCCGACCTGGCGGCGAAGTTGCAGCAGGTGCTGCTGGCGATGGTCGAGGACCCGACCGCGACGCTGTCGTCGATCGCGGCGCTCGACGCCGACGACACGGTCCGCCTTGACGAGATCGGCAACCGGGCCGTACTGACGGAGCTCGCACCGGCGAAGGTGTCGATTCCGGCTACCTTCGCCAAACACGTGGAGCGCACCCCCGAGGCGGTCGCGGTGACCTTCGAGGGTCGATCCATGACCTACCGGGAACTCGACGAGGCCGCCAACCGGCTGGCGCACGTACTGGTTGGCGAGGGCGTCGGCCCGGGCCACGTTGTGGCGCTTCAGTTTTCCCGTTCGGCCGACGCGATCATCGCGATCCTGGCCGTTTTGAAGACCGGTGCCGCATACCTGCCCATTGACCCGGCTCTGCCGTCGGCGCGCACCGAGTTCATGCTTGCCGACGCCGCGCCCACCGCGGCGGTGACCACCGCGGACCTGCGGTCGCGGCTGGACGGACAGGATCTGGTGGTCATCGACGTCGCCGATCCCCGCATCGCGGCCCAGCCCAGTACCGCACTGCCGGCGCCGGACCCGGACAACATCGCCCACGTCATCTACACCTCCGGTACCACCGGGACCCCCAAAGGTGTTGCGGTTACGCACCACAACGTCACGCAACTGTTCGCCTGCTTCGATGCCGGCCTCCCGCGAACCGGGGTGTGGTCGCAGTGCCACTCGCTGGCATTCGACTTCTCGGTGTGGGAGATCTGGGCCGCCCTGCTCGGCGGCCGGCGGCTGGTGGTGGTGCCGGAGTCGGTGACCCGCTCGCCAGAAGACTTCCACGCCTTACTCGTTCGTGAACACGTCAGCGTGCTCACCCAGACGCCTTCGGCGGTCGGAATGCTGTCGCCCGAGGGGTTGGAGACCGCCGCCTTAGTGGTCGCGGGCGAGGCCTGCCCGCCTGAGGTCGTGGATCAGTGGGCACCCGGGCGAGTGATGATCAACGGCTACGGCCCCACCGAAACCACGGTGTGTGTGGCGATCAGCGCCCCGCTGGTACCGGGATCCGGTGTGGTGCCGATCGGTTCGCCGGTCCCGGGTGCGGCGTTGTTCGTGCTGGACAGATGGTTGAAGCCGGTGCCGCCCGGCGTGGTCGGTGAGTTGTACGTCGCCGGCGCCGGTGTGGCGTGCGGATATGTGCGGCGGGCCGGTCTGACCTCGTCGCGATTTGTGGCATGCCCGTTCGGGCAGCCGGGGGAGCGGATGTACCGCACCGGAGACCTGGTCTCGTGGGGCGACGACGGACAACTGCTTTACCTCGGCCGCGCTGACGAGCAGGTCAAGATCCGCGGGTATCGCATCGAGCTGGGTGAGGTCCAAGCCGCGCTGGCCGCGCTGGACGACGTCAAGCAGGCCGCGGTCATCGCCCGCGAGGACCGCCCCGGCGACAAGCGCCTGGTCGGCTACGTCACCGGCACCGTCGACCCCGCTGCGGCCCGCGCCAGGCTGGCCGAGCGACTGCCGGGCTACATGGTTCCCGCCGCGGTCGTCGTCCTGCAGACGCTGCCGCTGACGCCCAACGGCAAACTCGACACCCGCGCCCTGCCGGCGCCCGAATACCACAGTGTCGGCGGCGCTTACCGTGCCCCGACCACCGCGGTCGAAGAGGTGCTGGCCGGTATCTACTCCGAGATCCTGGGCCTCGAGCGGGTCGGGATCGATGATTCGTTCTTCGACCTGGGCGGCGACAGCATCCTGTCGATGCAGGTGGTGGCGCGGGCCCGGGCGGCCGGTGTGCTGCTGCGGCCGCGCGACATCTTCGTCGAGCAGTCGGTGGCCCGGCTGGCCCAGGTGGCCAATGTGGCCACCGGCGAGATCGGCGTGGCCGACGAGGGCCTCGGCGAGGTGGTGTCGACCCCGATCATCCGCTGGCTGCAGGACATCGACGGCCCGGTCGAGCAGTTCAACCAGGCGATGGTGATACAAGCCCCGACCGGCGTGACCGAGGCGGATGTGGCGGTGGTGCTGCAGGCGCTGGTGGATCGGCATGCGACCCTGCGGCTGCGTGCCGACGACGACGGCGCCGGCGGCTGGTCGCTGTGGGTGCCCGACGTCGGGACCGTCGACGCCGCCGCTCATCTGCAATCGGTCGATGAGCTGACCGACAAGGCGCTCACCGAGGCACGGTCGCGGCTGAACCCGGCCACCGGGTCGATGCTGAGCGCGCTGTGGGTCACCTCGACGTCCCAATTGGCGTTGATCATTCACCACCTGGCAGTCGACGGTGTCTCGTGGCGAATCCTGTTGGAGGACCTCAACATCGCGTGGGCCCAGCATCACAGCGGGCAAGAGGTGAAGTTGCCGGCGCCCGGGACGTCGTTCGCCCGGTGGTCGTCACTGCTCGAAGAGCACGCCCTTGGCGAGGCCGTCGTGGCACAGGCGGACGCCTGGCGGCAGGTGGCGTCCACCCCGGCGGTGTTGCCGGCCGTACAGCCCGCGGTGGATACGCACGCCAATGCCGGACGGTTGTCGGTGGACCTGGACGTCGACACGACCCGTCAGATCCTGGGCGAGGTGCCGGCCGCGTTTCACGCTGGGGTGCAAGACATTCTGTTGATCGCGTTCGGGTTGGCCTGGGCGGAATTCCTGGGCTCCCCGGGCAAGCCGCTCGGCATAGACGTCGAGGGTCACGGGCGACAGGAAGAACTGGCTCCATACCTGGACCTGTCGCGCACGGTCGGGTGGTTCACCACCAAGTACCCGGTGTCGTTGACCATCGGTGGTCTGGACTGGTCGCGGGTGGTCGCCGGCGACCCGGCACTCGGCGCGGTCATCAAAGAGGTCAAGGAACAGCTGCGGGCCCTGCCCGACGGATTGAGCTACGGTCTGTTGCGGTACTTGAACCCCGGGGTGGATCTGGCCGGAACCGACCCGGCGATCGGCTTCAACTATCTGGGCCGCATGGGCGCCTCGGCCGCCGAGCTCTCCGAGGACCTGTGGCGAGTCAGCCAGGATAGCCTCGAACTGGCCGGTGCGGCCGCGTCGATCCCAATGCCGTTGGCGCACACCGTGGAACTCAACGCCGGTACGGTCGACGGCGAAGCTGGTCCGCATCTGCACGCCAACTGGACCTGGGCGCCGTCGGCACTGGACGACACCCAGATCAACAGGCTCAGCCAACTGTGGTTCGAGGCCCTGGCCGGCATTTGCGCACACGTGCGTCGCGGTGGTGGCGGGCTGACACCGTCGGATGTGGCGCCGGCGCGCCTGAGCCAAGAGCAAATCGACGACCTGTCCCGGCAGCTGCGCATCGCCGACGTGCTTCCGCTGACCCCCGTGCAGCAGGGGCTGTTGTTCCACACCGCGCTCGCGGAGGGCTCTGGCGACGATCTGTACGCCGTGCAATTGGGCATCACGGTGACCGGCCCGCTGGATGCGAAGCGGCTGCGCGAGGCGGTGCAGACGGTGGTCAACCGGCACCCCAACCTGGCGGCGCGGTTCTGCCAGCAATTCGACGAGCCGATCCAGATCATCCCGGCCGAGCCGGTCATGGCGTGGCAGTACGCCGAAATAACCGGCGGCGAAGCCGAAGTCGACGAGCGGGTCCAAAAGCTGTGCGCCGACGAACGCGCCTTGGTGTGCGACATCGCCGACCAGCCCGCCTTCCGGGTGGCCTTGATCCGCACCGGGGACAACCGGCACCGGTTGGTGCTGACCATCCACCACATCGTGATCGACGGCTGGTCGTTGCCGATCCTGCTGCAGGAGATCTTCACTCTCTATTACGGGCAACGGTTGCCCGCGCCGCCGTCGTATCGCAGCTTCGTCACCTGGCTGGCCGAGCAGGATCGCGATGCCGCGCAAGCCGCGTGGGCCGAGGTGCTGGCCGGCTTTGACACGCCCACCCTGGTGAGTCCGCCCGGACAGGCGGCCGAGCGCGGCGTGGAATCGTATCGGGTGCCTGCCGACACGACCCAGGCCCTCACCGAGCTGGCGCGCTCGAACCACACCACCGTCAGCAACGTGCTGCAGGCGGCGTGGGCGCAGGTTCTGATGTGGCTGACCGGCCACCACGATGTCGCCTTCGGCACCGCCGTCTCCGGCCGGCCGACCGAGCTGCCCGGCGCCGAAGCGCTGGTGGGTCTGCTGATCAACACCGTGCCGGTGCGGGCCAGCGCCACCGCGACGACCACCATCGCCGACCTGATGGCCCAGTTGCAGCGGTCCCACAACGACACGATCGAGTACGACCACCTGGCGCTGCGGGATATCCACCGCGTGACGGGTCACGACCAGCTGTTCGACACGCTTTTCCTCTACGAGAACTACCCGGTCGACGCGGGGGCGCTGCTGGGCGTCCACGAGTTGGCCATCACCGATTTCAGCAGCCGCGAATTCAACCACTACCCGCTATCGGTGGTCGTGACGCCGGGCCACGAACTGAGCCTGCGCGTCGAATTCGACAGCCACGTGTTCGATGTCGCGACCGTGGACTCGTTGGTGGAGCGGTTGCGTCGGGTGTTGGTGTTGATGACGACTGATGCGTCGCGTCGGTTGTCGTCGATTGATTTGCTTGATGGTGATGAGCATGCGCGGTTGCAGGAGTGGGGCAACCGGGAGGTGTTGACGCAGCCCGCGAGCGTGCCGGTGTCGATTCCGGAGTTGTTCGCCGCGCAGGTCGCGCGCGCCCCGGAGGCGGTGGCGGTCAATTGTGGTGATGGGTCGTGGACCTACCGCGAGCTCGACGAGGCGGCGAATCGGTTGGCGCACGTGCTATCCGGGTGCGGGGCGGGTCCGGGTGAGCGGGTGGCGGTGCTGCTCAACCGGTCTGCCGAGGCGATCGTCTCGTTGCTGGCGGTGCTGAAGACGGGGGCGGCGTATTTGCCGATGGATCCCGCACACCCGAGGGCGCGGATGGAGTTCATGCTGTCGGACTCCGCGCCCATCGCCGCCCTGACCACCGCGGACCTGCGCGCGCGGCTGGAGGGCGCTGATGTGGCGGTCCTCGATGTCGAGGACCCGGCGATCGGCGCCGCACCGAACACCGCATTGCCGATACCCGCGGCCGATCACGTTGCCTACATCATCTACACCTCGGGCACCACGGGTAAGCCCAAGGGTGTGGCGGTCACGCACCGCAATGTGACCCAGTTGTTGGAGTCGTTGGACGCCGAGATGGAACTGGGGCAGGTGTGGACGCAGTGTCATTCGTTGGCGTTTGACTATTCGGTGTGGGAGATCTGGGGTGCGCTGCTGCACGGCGGCCGGGTGGTCGTGGTGCCCGACGCCGTGGTCCGCTCGCCGGAAGACCTGCATGCGTTGCTGGTCAGCGAACAGGTCAGCGTGCTGAGCCAGACGCCTTCGGCGTTCTACGCGCTGCAGGCCGCCGACGCGCTGCAGCCCGAGCTGGGACAGCAGCTCAAACTGCAAACCGTGGTCTTCGGTGGCGAAGCGCTTGAGCCGCAACGGCTGCAGACGTGGTTGCACAATCATCCGGGATTGCCGCGGATGATCAACATGTATGGCATCACCGAGACGACGGTGCATGCGTCGTTCCGCGAGATCGTCGACGCCGACATCGACAGCAACACCAGCCCGATCGGGGTGCCGTTGGCGCATTTGGCGTTCTTCGTGCTGGACGGCTGGTTGCGCCCCGTCGCACCCGGGGTGGTCGGGGAGTTGTATGTGGCCGGTGCCGGGGTGGCCGGCGGCTATGTCGGGCGCCCGGATTTGACGGCGTCGCGGTTTGTGGCGTGTCCGTTCGGTGGGCCCGGGGCGCGGATGTATCGGACCGGGGATTTGGTGTCCTGGGGTGCCGATGGGCAGCTGCGGTATGTGGGGCGGGCCGACGAGCAGGTCAAGATCCGCGGGTATCGCATCGAACTTGGTGAGATCCAGGCAGCGCTAAGCGGTTTGGATCACGTGGATCAGGCGGTGGTGATCGCCCGTGAGGACCGTCCGGGTGATAAGCGTCTGGTCGGGTATGTGACCGGGGCCGCGGACCCGGCCGAGATCCGCGCCCAGCTGGCCCAGCGGCTGCCGTCGTATATGGTGCCGGTCGCGGTCGTCGTGATGGATGCGCTGCCGTTGACGGTCAACGGCAAGCTCGACACTCGCGCGCTGCCCTCCCCGGAATACTCCGACGTCGACCACTACCGCGCCCCCAGCGACGCGGTCGAGGAAATCTTGGCCGGGATCTACGCCCAAGTACTCGGCGTCGAACGCGTCGGCATCGACGACTCCTTCTTCGACCTCGGCGGCGACAGCATTCTGTCGATGCAGGTGGTGGCCCGGGCCCGGGCGGCGGGTCTGGTGTGCCGTCCGCGTGACATTTTCGTCGAGCAGACCGTGGCCCGGCTGGCCCGGGTGGCCCGAATGGGCGGCGACGGCGATGGCGCGGCCGACGAGGGTCTTGGTGAGGTCATTTCCACCCCGATCGTTCGGTGGCTGCACGACACCGACGGTCCGGTCGAACAGTTCAATCAGACGATGGTGGTGCAGGCCCCCGACGGCGTGACCGAAGCCGACGCGGCGGTCGTGCTGCAGGCGCTGGTGGATCGGCACGCGATGCTGCGGCTGCGGGTCGACGACGACGGCGCCGGTGGCTGGTCGCTGTGGGTGCCCGAGGTCGGCTCGGTGGATGCCGCCGCCCTGCTGCGGTCGGTCGACGCGTTGTCCGACGAGGCGCTCGTCGAGGCGCGGTCACGGTTGAATCCGGCCGCCGGGGTGATGCTGAGCGCGTTGTGGGTTGGTTCCACGTCGCAGTTGGTGCTGATCGTTCACCACCTGGCCGTCGACGGGGTGTCGTGGCGAATCCTGTTGGAAGACCTCAACATTGGCTGGGCCCAGCACCACAGCGGGCAAGAGGTGGCGCTGCCGGTGCCGGGCACCTCGTTCGCCCGGTGGTCGTCGCTGCTGGACCAGCACGCGCGTGTCCCCGCAGTCGTCGCCCAGGCCGAGGCATGGCGGCAGGTGGCCTCGGTGCCCGCCGCGTTGCCGGCCGTGCGCCCCGAGGTGGACACCTTCGCCACGGCCGGACAGTTGTCGGTCGGGCTGGACGTCGAGACGACGCGGGCGCTGTTGGGTGAGGTGCCGGCGGCGTTTCACGCTGGGGTGCAAGACATTCTGTTGATCGCGTTCGGCCTGGCCTGGGCGGAGTTCCTGGGTAACGGCGGCGCCCCGATCGGCATCGACGTCGAGGGCCACGGCCGCCACGAGGAATTGGCCGCCGACGTGGACCTGTCGCGCACGGTCGGCTGGTTCACCACCAAGTACCCGGTCTCGCTGACCGTCGGCGAGCTGGGCTGGACACAGGTGGTCGCCGGTGACACCGCGCTGGGGCCGGTCATCAAGGACGCCAAGGAGCAGCTGCGCGGCCTGCCCGACCCGCTGACCTACGGACTGCTGCGCTACCTGAACCCCGATGTCGACCTGGACGGATCCGACCCGGCGATCGGCTTCAACTACCTGGGCCGTCTCGGCGCGGGCGCCACCGACCTCTCCGGTGACCTGTGGCAGGTCTCCCAAGACGACCTGCCGGCGGTGGCGGCGGCGACGGCCGTCGCCATGCCGCTGGCACACACCGTCGAGCTCAACGCCGGCACCATGGACACCGAGGGTGGCCCGCAGCTGCAGGCCAACTGGACCTGGGCGTCCTCGGCGCTGGACCAGACTCAGATCGATCGGTTGAGCCAGTTGTGGTTTGACGCGCTGTCGGGCATCTGCGCACACGTGCGCGCCGGCGGCGGTGGCCTGACGCCGTCGGATCTGGCGCCGGCGCGGATGAGCCAGCAGCAGATCGACGAACTGCAGCAGACCGACCAGATCGCCGATGTGTTGCCGCTGACCCCGCTGCAGCAGGGCCTGTTCTTCCACGCCAGCACCGCCGAGGACCTCGGCGTCAGCGGCGACGACCTGTACGCGGTGCAGCTCGACATCAGCATCACCGGTGCGGTCGACCCGGACCGGTTGCGCAATGCGGTGCACACCGTCATCACCCGGCACCCGCACCTGGTGGCCCGCTTCAGCGGTGATTTCGACGAGCCACTGCAGATTCTGCCCGCCGAGCCCGAATTGACTTGGCAGTACCTCGAATTGGACGAGGGCGACGTCGACGACCAGATTGAGCGGCTATCCGCGGCCGAACGTGGCGCCGTCTGCGATCTCGTCGGCAAGCCGGCTTTCCGGGCGGCCTTGCTGCGCACCGCGGCAGACCAGTACCGGTTCGTGTTGACCAACCACCACATCGTGCTGGATGGCTGGTCGAAACCGCTTCTGCTGCAAGAGATTTTCGCCAGCTACTACGGCGCCAAGCTTCCCGCGGCCGTGGCTTACCGCCGGTTTGTCACCTGGCTGGCCGATCAGGATCGCAGTGCGGCCCGGGCGGCGTGGCGCGAGGTGTTCGACGGGTTCGACACACCGACCCTGGTCGGGCCGCCGCAACGGATGGGTCTCGGGGCGCGGGCCGTCGAAGAGTTCCAGGTGTCCGCCGAGACCACCCAAGCGCTGAGCGAGCTGGCCCGGTCCTGCCGCACCACTGTCAGCACCGTGCTGCAGGCGGCCTGGGCTCAGTTGCTGATGCGGATGACCGGTCAGCCGGACGTGGCCTTCGGCACCGCGGTCTCGGGGCGGCCGACCGACCTGCCCGGCGCGGAATCCATTGTGGGCCTGATGATCAACACGGTGCCGATTCGGGCCAACATCAACTCGGCCACCACGATTGGCGATCTGCTCGACCAACTGCAAGGCTCTTACACCGAAACACTTGAACACCAGTACTTAGGGTTGAACGAAATCCATCGAATTACCGGGCACGACCAGCTGTTTGACACTATGTTCGTCTACGAGAACTACCCGATCGACACCGCAGCGTTGTCGGGCGTTCAGGATCTAACGATCACCAAGTTCACGAACCGCGAGTACAACCACTACCCGCTGTCAGTGCAAGCCGTGCCGGGCCACGAACTGGGTCTTCGCATCGAATATGACACCGATGTCTTCGACAAGGCCAGTATCGAAACGTTGGTCGAGCGGTTACGGCGAGTGCTGGTAGCCATGACCGACGATGCAGGGGATGAGTAATGGCCGACGGAAAACGGCGGCTCTTATCGATTGATCTCCTCGACGGCGGTGAAGTCGCACGGTTGGACGAGTGGGGCAACCGTGCTGTCCTGACCCGCTCCGTGGTGGGCGTGACGATCACGGAATTGTTTGCGGCGCAGGTCGCGAATGCTCCGGAGGCCGTGGCGCTGGCGTGCGGGGACCGGTCCTGGACCTACCGCGAACTCGACGACGCCGCGGAGCGATTGGCGCGGGTTCTCGCCGGACATGGTGCGGGCCCGGGTCAGACTGTGGCACTGCTGTTTTCGCGATCGACCGAAGCGATCGTGTCGATGATGGCGGTGCTCAAGGCCGGAGCGGCCTATCTGCCGATCGACCCCGCACTGCCCGATGCGCGCGTGGAGTTCATGCTCGGCGACGCCACGCCGGTCGCAGCGGTCACGACCGCGGCCCTGCGGTCGCGATTCGACGGGGCCGATCTGGTCGTCGTCGACTTCGACGACCCGGGCGCCGACCCCGGCACCGAGTTGTCGGCGCCGGCGCCGACAGACCTGGCCTACATGATCTACACCTCGGGTACCACCGGGGTGCCCAAGGGCGTGGTGATCACCCACCAGAATGCGACGTCGCTCCTCGAGAAACTGCACTCGGGCGTGCCGGCCGGACCCGGGCAGGTGTGGTCGCAGTGGCACTCCTACAGTTTCGACGTCTCGGTGTGGGAGATCTTCGGCGCCCTGCTGCACGGCGGGCGGCTGGTGATCGTTCCCGAAACTGTGGCGAGTTCACCCGACGACCTGCACGCGCTGCTGATCGCCGAAAAGGTCAGCGTCCTATGCCAAACCCCTTCTGCCGCAGCGATGTTGTCGTCCGAAGGCTTGGAGTCCACGGCGGTGTTCGTGGCCGGCGAGGCGCTCCCGTCCGAGGTGGTGGATCGGTGGGCGCCGGGACGGGTGTTGATCAACGCCTACGGTCCGACCGAGGGCACGATCTATGCGGCGATGAGCTCGCCGTTGACGCCGGGTGCGCCGGCGCCGATCGGTGTGCCCGTGCCGGGTGCGGCGTTGTTCGTGTTGGACAAGTTCCTGCGACCCGCCCTCGAGGGCGTGACCGGTGAGCTGTACATCGCCGGCCGCGGGGTGGCCACCGGGTACCTGCGCCGGTCTCCGTTGACGGCGTCGCGCTTTGTGGCGTGCCCTTTCGGCGAGCCGGGGGCCCGGATGTATCGCACCGGAGACCTGGTGCGCTGGGGCGCCGACGGGCAGTTGCAGTACCTGGGGCGGGCCGACGAGCAGGTCAAGATCCGCGGCTACCGCATCGAATTGGGCGAAGTACAAGCGGCTTTGGCCGGCCTGGACGGGGTGCAGGCCGCGGCGGTGATCGCCCGCGAGGATCGCCCGGGCGACAAGCGACTGGTCGGTTACGTCACCGTCACCGCGGATGTGGACCCCGCGCAGATGCGCACCGCGCTGGCCGAGCGGTTGCCGGCCTACATGGTCCCTTCGGCGATTGTCGTGCTCGACACGCTGCCGCTGAATGTGAGCGGCAAGCTCGACAGGCGCGCCCTGCCGGCGCCCGAATACGCCGGCGGCGGCGAATATCGCGCGCCGTCCGATGCGGTCGAGGAGATCTTGGCCGGGATCTACGCCCAGGTGCTGGGCGTCGAGCGGGTCGGCGTCGACGACTCCTTCTTCGACCTCGGCGGCGACAGCATCCTGTCGATGCAGGTATCGGCGCGTGCCCGCGCGGCCGGCGTATTGTGCCGTCCCCGAGACATTTTCGTCGAGCAGACCGTGGCCCGGTTGGCGCGGGTGGCCACGATGACCGATGGCGCCGACGGCGTCGTCGACGAGGGCATCGGCGAAGTGGTCGCCACCCCGATCATCCGCTGGCTGCAAGGCGTGGTGGGCCCCGTCGAGCAGTTCAACCAGACGATGGTGGTGCAGGCTCCGTCCGGGGTGACCGAGGCCGACGTGGCGCCCGTGCTGCAGGCGTTGATCGACCGGCACGCCACCCTGCGGTTGCGGGTCGAGGACGACGACGCGGGCGAATGGTCGCTGCAGGTGCCCGAAGTCGGGACCGTGGATGCCGCGGGCCTGCTGCAGTCGGTCGAGGTCTTGTCCGACGAGGCGCTCGTCGAGGCACGGTCGCGATTGAACCCGGCCGCCGGAATCATGTTGAGCGCGTTGTGGGTTGGTTCCACGTCGCAGTTGGTGCTGATCATTCACCACCTGGCCGTCGACGGCGTGTCGTGGCGAATCCTGTTGGAAGACTTGAACATTGCCTGGGCTCAACATCACAGCGGACAGCCGCTGGCGTTGCCCCCGGGCGGGACGTCGTTCGCCCGCTGGTCGTCGCTGCTCGAGGAGTACGCGCAGCGCCCCGCGGTCACCGAGCAGGCCGAGGCGTGGCGGCGAGTGGCCTCGGTGCCCGCCGCGTTGCCGGCCGTGCGCCCGGAGGTGGACACCTACGTCAGCGCCGAACAGCTATCGGCCGAGCTGGACGTCGAGACGACGCGGGCGCTGTTGGGCGAGGTGCCGGCGGCGTTTCACGCTGGGGTGCAAGACATTCTGCTGATCGCGTTCGGGTTGGCGTGGGCGGAATTCCTGGGCACCGGCGCCTCGCCGATCGGCATCGGCGTCGAGGGCCACGGGCGCCACGAGGAATTGGCACCCAACGTGGACCTGTCGCGCACGGTCGGCTGGTTCACCACCAAGTACCCGGTCTCGCTGGCCCTCGGCGGTCTGGACTGGGCGCAGGTGGTCGCCGGTGACGCCGCGCTGGGGCCGGTGATCAAGGATGCCAAGGAGCAGTTGCGCGGCCTGCCCGACCCGCTGACCTACGGACTGCTGCGCTACGCGAACAACGACGTCGACCTGCACGGCAGCGACCCGGCGATCGGCTTCAACTACCTGGGCCGGCTGGGCGCCGGCACGGCGGCGGAGTTGTCCGGCGATTTGTGGCGGATCTCCGAAGAAGGTCTGTCGGTCGCCGGCGCGGCCACCGCGGTGCCGCTGCCACTCATGCACACGGTCGACCTCAACGCGGGCACCATGGATACCGAGGCGGGCCCGCACTTGCACGCCAGCTGGACCTGGGCGCCCTCGGCGCTGGACGGCGAGCAGATCGCCCGGCTGAGCAAGCTGTGGTTCGAGGCGCTGTCCGGCATCTGCGCGCACGTGCGCAATGGCGGGGGCGGCCTGACGCCGTCCGACCTGGCGCCCGCCCGGCTGACCCAGCAGCAGCTCAACGAACTCGAGCAGCAATACCACCTCGCCGACGTATTGCCGCTGACGCCCGTGCAGCAGGGTCTGCTGTTTCACGCCAGCGTCGCCCAGGGCGGCGACAACGGCGACGACGTCTATGCGGTGCAGCTGGGCATCACGATCGCCGGAGCCATCGACCCGCAGCGGCTGCGCGAGGCGGTGCAGACGGTGGTCAACCGGCACCCCAACCTGGCCGCCCGGTTCTGCGCTCAGTTCGACGAGCCGGTGCAGGTCATTCCGGCTGAGCCCGTCATGGCCTGGCGCTACATCCAGCTCGACAGCGACGAAGCCGGCCACGACGAGCAGATCGAGGCGCTGTGCGCCGACGAGCGCGACGCGGTCAGCGACCTGCTCGGCCGGCCCGCCTTCCGCGCGGCGTTGATCCGGACCGCCGAGAACAAGCACCGGTTCGTGCTCACCAACCACCACATCGTGATGGACGGGTGGTCGCTGCCGATCCTGCTGCGCGAAATCTTCGCCAGCTACTACGGCGAGCGGCTGCCGGCGCCCCCGTCGTACCGCAGCATTCTCACCTGGCTCGCCGAACAGGACCGCGCCGCGGCCCAGGCGGCGTGGCGCGAGATGTTCGAAGGCTTCGACAACCCGACCCTGGTCGGGCCCGCCACCCGGATTGCGCTCGGGCGGCGACGCGTCGATTCGTACCGGGTGTCCGCCGAGACGACCCGCGCGCTGAGCGCGCTGGCCCGCTCCTGCCACACCACCGTGAACACGGTGCTGCAGGCCGGGTGGGCACAGCTGCTGATGTGGCTGACCGGCCAGCGCGACGTCGCGTTCGGCACCGCGGTCTCCGGCCGTCCCCCCGAGGTGATCGGCTCGGAATCCATTGTGGGCCTGCTGATCAACACCGTTGCGGTACGGGCGAACACCACCGTGTCCACCACCATCGGCGACCTGCTCGACCAGCTGCAAACCGCGCACAACAACAGGCTCGAGCACGAGCACCTGGGCCTGTCCGACATTCACCGCGCCACCGGCCACGACCAGTTGTTCGACACGCTGTTCCTCTACGAGAACTACCCGATCGACACCAACGTGCCGGTGGGCGTGCACGAGCTGGCCATCACCGACGTCACCAACCGCGAATACAACCACTACCCGCTTTCCGTGATGGCCTTGCCGGGCCACGAACTGGGCATCCGCGTCGAGTACGACACCGACGTGTTCGACCCGGCCAGCATCGAGACTCTGGTGGAGCGGTTCCAGCGGGTGCTGATGGCCATGACCGCCGACCCGACCCAGCGGCTGTCGGCGATGGACGTGCTGGACGCCGGCGAGCATGCCCGCCTGGACGAGTGGGGCAACCGCGCCGTGCTGACCCAGCCGGTGCAGGGCACCACGATCCCGAAGATGTTCGACGCGCAGGTGGCACGCACCCCGGACGGGGTGGCGCTGGTGGACGGCGAGCGGTCGTGGACCTACCGCGAGTTCGACGAGGCGGCCGAGCGGTTGGCTAGGGTGCTGGTCAGCAAGGGCGCGCGCCCGGGTGAATGCGTGGCGCTGCTGTTCAACCGGTCGGCCGAGGCGATCATCGCGATGGTGGCGGTGCTCAAGTCCGGGGCGGCCTACCTCCCGATCGACCCCGTCATGCCCGACGCGCGGCTGGAGTTCATGCTCGGTGACGCGACACCGGTCGCCGCGGTGACCAATGCGACCATGCGGTCGCGCTTCGACGGGGCCGATCTGGCGGTCATCGACGTCGACGATCCCGACCTGGCCATCCCCTCGGACATCACCTTCCCGGTGGCGGCGCCGGAGGATCTGGCGTACACGATCTACACCTCGGGGACGACCGGGGTGCCCAAGGGCGTGGCGATCACCCACCACAACGCGACGTCGCTACTGGAAGCACCCGACCCCGGCGCTCCGACCGGCCCGGGACAGGTGTGGTCGCAGTGGCACTCCTACAGCTTCGACGTCTCGGTGTGGGAGATCTTCAATGCCCTGCTGCACGGTTCGCGGCTGGTGGTGGTGCCCGATTCGGCGGCGGCGTCCGCACACGAGCTGCGCGACCTGCTGGTCGCCGAGCAGGTGACCGTGGTGGGTCAGACTCCGTCGGCGCTGGCGATGATGCCGGGCGAGGGGCTCGAGTCCGCGACGTTGGTGATGGCGGGGGAGGCATCGCCGAACGAAATAGTGGATAAGTGGGCGCCGGGCCGCGTGATGATCAACGCCTACGGCCCGACCGAAGCCACCATCTACGCCGCGATCAGCGCGCCGATGAAGGCCGGCGAGGGCGCCCCGATCGGCGTGCCGGTGCCGGGCGCGGCACTGTTCGTACTGGACAAATGGTTGCGACCGGCGCCTGAGGGTGTGGTCGGTGAGCTGTACATCGCCGGCCGGGGTGTGGCCGTCGGCTATCTGCGCCGGGCCGGTCTGACCGCGTCGCGGTTCGTCGCGTGCCCGTTCGGCGGATCCGGGGCGCGGATGTATCGCACCGGCGACCTGGTGCGCTGGGGCGCCGACGGGCAGTTGCAGTACCTGGGGCGGGCCGACGAGCAGGTCAAGATCCGCGGCTTCCGGATCGAACTCGGCGAGGTTCAGGCGGCGCTGGCCGCCCTCGAAGGCGTGCAGGCCGCGGCGGTGATCGCCCGCGAGGATCGTCCGGGTGACAAGCGGCTGGTCGGGTATGTCACCGTCACCGGCGACGTCGATACCGCCGCGATGCGCAGTGCGCTGGGCGAGCGGCTGCCGGCCTACATGGTGCCGACGGCGGTGGTCGTGCTCGACACGTTGCCGCGCACCGTCAACGGCAAGCTCGACAAACGAGCGCTGCCCGCACCCGAATACCAGAGCGCGCTCCGCTACACCCCGCCCGCGACACCCACCGAGGAGATCGTGGCCGGGATCTACGGCCAGGTGCTCGGTATCGAGCGGGTCGGCGTCGAGAACTCCTTCTTCGACCTGGGCGGCGATTCGCTGTCGGCGATGCGGGTGGTCGCCGCGATCAACACGGCGTTCGATTCCAACCTCTCGGTGCGCACGCTGTTCGAGGCGCCGTCGGTGCGTACCATGAGCCAGCGTCTCGACAGTGACGACGACTCCGACGAGACCGATGCCCACGGCCCGAGTTACGTTGCCGTGCACGGCCGCGACACCGAGGGGCTGCGTGCCAGCGACCTCACCCTCGACAAGTTCATCGACGAGACGACGCTGCTCGGCGCTCCGACGCTGCCGGCCCCGAGCGCCGAAGCGCGTACGGTGCTGTTGACCGGGGCGACCGGCTTCCTGGGCCGTTACCTGGCCCTGGAGTGGCTCAAGCAACTGAAACGTGTTGACGGCAAGCTGATCTGCCTGGTGCGAGCCGGCTCCGATCAGGAGGCGTGGCGCCGCCTGGAGAAGACGTTCGACAGCGGCGACCCGCAGCTGGTGGACCACTTCCACCAGTTGGCCGCCGACCATCTCGAGGTTGTCGCCGGCGACAAGGGCGAAGCCAATCTGGGTCTCAACGACGAGACCTACCAACGGCTGGCCGACACCGTCGATCTGATCGTCGACTCGGCCGCCGTGGTCAACGGCGTGCTGCCCTACCGAGAGCTGTTCGGGCCCAACGTCGTTGGCACCGCCGAACTGATCAAGTTTGCTCTGACCTCGCGGATGAAGCCGTATGCCTTTGTGTCGACCTCGGACCTCGGTCGCCAGATCGAGCCGGCGTTGTTCACCGAGGATGCCGACATCCGGGCGATCAGTCCCACCCGCGTCCTCGACGGCAGCTACGCCAACGGCTACGGCAACAGCAAGTGGGCAGGTGAGGTGCTGCTGCGCGAGGCCAATGACGCGTTCGGGCTTCCGGTTTCGGTGTTCCGCAGTGACATGATCCTGTCCGACGTCAGCTACGCGGGTCAGTTCAACATGACCGACGTCGTCACCCGGATGATCCTGAGCCTGGTGGCCACCGGAGTCGCGCCCGGTTCGTTCTATCAGCGCGACGAAAACGGTAATCGGCAGCGGGCGCACTACGACGCGCTGCCGGTCGAATTCGTCGCCGAGTCGATCGCCACCCTCGGGGCCCAGGTGGTCGACGGGTTCGAGACCTACCACGTGATGAACCCGCACGACGACGGCATCGGAATCGACACCTACGTCGACTGGCTGATCGAGGCCGGCTATCCGATCCAGCGCATCGACGACTTCGCGGAATGGGTGCGGCAGTTCGAGACCGGCCTGCGGGCCCTGCCGGATCGGCAGCGCCAGCACTCCGTGCTGCAGATGCTGCAGTTGATGCTGCACAACCCCGAGCAGATACAACCGCTCGAGCCGACCCGCGAGTCGTTCGCGCCGACCGACCGGTTCCGTGCCGCGGTGCAGGAAGCGAAAATCGGTGCGGACAACGACATCCCGCACATTTCGGCACCGGTGATCATCAAGTACGTCACCGACTTGCAGCTGGTGGGACTGCTCTAGTCCCGATTATTTACTGCTACAAGCTAGTTGGCGACTCAGCGTCGACGGGTTGGGCCAGAGCGCGCAGGCGGTCCCGCAGCTTTGCCAGGGTGAATTTCTGTTCGTCCGCGTCGTAAAAGAAGCGCATCGTCCGGAACGGGTAATAGAGCAACAGCAGGGTGGCAATCGTCGTGTGTGCCGTCGGGCTCTTGATGCCGTGCAGTTGGGTTGTCCGCGTATAACGCGTGGCGTAGCGGTAGAACTCGCTCGGTGAGGATTCCACTCGCCGGCCCGAGATATCGGCGACCATGGACGGTTCGTAGGAAATCTCGAAATCATTTTTGAACAGCGTCAGCGCCAGGTCGATATCTTCGTGCAGGCGCACTTCCGGGTCCAGTTGCGTCTGAAGCCGGACACCCTTCCACGCCGTCGCGCGAATTGCCATGTTGCACCCGAGCAGAAACCGCTCATTGCGGACGTGTTTGTGCAAGAAGTGCCGAAGCGTGGAATCGACCCAGAAGAGGAAGCCCCGGAAAGGCAGATCGTAAATGGCGATCGGACCGCTCGCGGCGTCGATGTCGGGGTCGGAGAAGCAACGGCGAACCGCGTCGACCCAGTCCGGCGGAATGACCGTATCGGCGTCGATGCGGCCGAAGACGTCGCCCCGCGCCTGATCGAACCCGTGGTCGCGGGTCGGCGCGATGCCCTGGTGGGTGTCCTGGTCGAGCAGCTGGATGTCCAAGTGCGGCGCCCGTGCCTGATATCTGCGCACAATCGACGCGGTGTCGTCGGTCGACTTGTTGTTGACGACAATTATTTCGTCCGGCGCCGAGGTCTGGTTGATGCACGACTCCAGGCATTTGCCGATGAGCCGTTCTTCGTTATAGGCGGGAATGACGATTGAGACCGAGGGCTGTTGCGCCATGGCTTACACACCAATCTGCGGACGTCCGGGGACAGCCAGCGCCATAGCCGGCCGGCCCCGAATTCAGCTGTGGGGGTGAATAATTCATTGCGTCCTTTTCTGAAACCGTAGTTGTTTCGCCGGCCGGGCATCGGGGCGAACAGCCGCATTTTCGTGGAACGTTCACCGGCAAGTGCCCGTCGTTCAACACATGTCTATCTGCGCCCGGGCCCGGGGTTCGATGTTTGCCCGCCGCTCCGCGAAGGCGCCCGGGTCGTGCTGGCTACGATTACCGGTGAACGCGAACACGTTCCGCCAGTTGATCGGAGTGCTCACACGATGACAACAGCCCGCGTCCCCGGACTGCCGCTCGGCGAGGCCAAGGCCGCCGCCGACGAGGCGGCCGTACCCGACTACATGGCCGAGCTCAGCATCTTCCAGGTGTTGCTGAACCATCCGCAGCTGGCGCGCGCGGTCAACGACCTGCTCGCGACCATGCTGTGGCACGGTTCGCTCGACGCCCGGTTACGGGAGCTGGTGATCATGCGGATCGGCTGGCTCACCGCGTGCGAATACGAATGGACGCAGCACTGGCGCGTCGCCACCCGGTTGGGCGTGACGACCGACGACCTGCTCGGGGTGCGGGATTGGCAACGGCACGACGGATTCGGGCCCACCGAACGCGCCGTGCTGGCGGCCACCGACGATGTGGTGCGCGACGGTGTGGTCAGCCCGCAGAGCTGGGCCGACTGCGAACGCGAATTACGAAGCGACAAAACGGTTCTCGTTGAACTCGTCACCGCCATCAGCGCGTGGCGGATGGTGTCGTCGATTCTGCAGAGCCTCGAGGTCCCGCTGGAGGACGGTGTGGCGGGCTGGCCACCTGACGGGTGTGCACCCGCGGGTTGATTGCCATGTCCCGCGATAACTCCTAGCGTCGAGTAATGCGGACCAGAGTCGCCGAGATGCTCGGTGTGGAGTTCCCGATATGCGCCTTCAGCCACTGTCGCGACGTCGTCGCCGCGGTCACCAATGCGGGGGGATTCGGCGTCCTGGGTGCCGTCGCGCATAGCCCGCAGCGGCTGCAGAACGAGCTCACCTGGATCGAGGAGCAGACCGGGGGCAAGCCCTACGGGGTCGACCTGCTGTTGCCGCCCAAGTACGTCGGCGCCGACCAAGGCGGCATCGACGCCAGGCAAGTCAGGGGGCTGCTCCCCGAGGAGCATCGCGCGTTCGTCGAGGACTTGCTCGCCCGTTATGGCATCACGGCACCGGCCGAACCGCCGCGAGCATCCGCCGGCGGCCTCAACATCTCGCCCAAGGGCTACGAGCCGCTGCTGGAAGTGGCCTTCGCGCACAACATTCGGTTGATTGCCAGCGCGCTCGGGCCGCCGCCGGCCGACCTCGTCGAACGTGCGCACGGACACGACGTGTTGGTGGCCGCGCTGGCCGGCACCACCGCGCACGCGCGTCGGCACGCCGCGGCCGGCGTCGACCTGATCGTCGCGCAGGGTACCGAAGCGGGGGGTCACACCGGCGAGGTGGCGACGATGGTGCTGGTCCCCGAGGTCGTCGACGCGGTCGCGCCGGTCCCCGTCCTGGCGGCGGGCGGGATCGCCCGCGGGCGCCAGATCGCGGCGGCACTGGCCCTGGGCGCCGAGGGCGTGTGGTGCGGCTCGGTCTGGCTGACCACCGAGGAAGCCGAGACCGACCCGGTGGTCAAGGAGAAATTCCTGGCCGCCAGTTCGTCGGACACCGTGCGATCGCGGTCGATGACGGGCAAGCCGGCGCGGATGCTGCGCACGGCGTGGACCGAGGAATGGGAGCGGCCCGAAAACCCGGCCCCGCTCGGCATGCCGTTGCAGACCACGTTGGTCACCGAAGCGCAGCTGCGCATCAACCAGGCGGCCGGCCATCCCGGCGCCAAGGCGCGTGAGCTGGCAACCTATTTCGTCGGCCAGGTGGTCGGTTCGCTCGACCGCGTCCGGCCGACCCGCTCGGTCATGCTCGACATGATCGAGGAGTTCGCCGAGACCATCGGGCGGCTGGAAAACTTAGCTGACGACTGACCGTCGCGACGCGTTCCGGCGGCTGTGAACCATGCCACAGCGGGGCATTTGTGCAGGTCAATGCGGTCAAAGCTGATCGAAAGCTGTGAAGACGCCGATAAGTTGCCCGGCACGCGCCAGATCACATTGACCGGGTCGGGCACCTCGTGGAGTATTTACGGCAGCACCTCGTTAGGTGAGGCGGCTACACGAACACAGGCCACTGACCCCGAACGTCGAAAGACGCCCCGGGTCAGGACAGCTCCTCCCGGCTTAAGGGTTGAGTCCAAGTGGCTTCCGGAGTTCCGGACACGTCGTGTGGTGCCAAAGCTCTGACGAGAGGGGTGCGGATTTCCGGCGGTCGCCGGATTCTGAACTCCTTCTGGTGCGCGCAAATAGGCGCGGGTAACCGCACGCGTCGTGGCCGTAGAGGAGGTGAGGGGCGCATGAGTTCCAGTGGCAGTCCGGATGGATATCCGGGACACGCTCCGTCCCAATCCGACCTCCGGCCCGACGCCTGAGCTAGCGAATCGACTTACCGCTCAAGCGTTCTCGGATCGGAACCCTTACGGGTCGGGACACCGCAAGTCCAGTCAGTACCCGTTTGCAATTCCGTTAGGAGACGATCATGACCGCAGTACTCTTCGACGAAGTAGTTGCCGTAGCACCCGTCCGCAACCTGCGCCTCGTGCCCGACACCACGCCGGTGCACGCCCCCGCCCCCAAGAAGGCCGCCCGGCCCGCCGACGCCGGATACTTCGGCGCCGGCGACCCGCTGGTAGCCGGTGCCGCTCGCCTGCTGAGCGTCCCCGTTCGCCACGTCTACGCGGCCCTGTGGCGTGTCGGTTTGATCGAGGTCCGTTGACGATGGATGTGTCGGAGCCGGCAGCGATTGATTTGCGCGGGTCCGTAGAATCTTGTTCACGGCGTCGATCCGGCTATCACCGGGGAGCCTTCGGAAGAACAGCCCGCACGGCCCAGTAGACCCGAACGGGTAGGCCCGTCACAGCCTGAATCGAGCGGCCGCGCGTGAGCGCGGCAAGCGGGGTGGTACCGCGGTGCTCGCGCAGGTTGCGCGGCCTCGTCCCCGGCCTGACCGTAGGCACGCAGGAGACGACGCGCACCGTGACCGAAAACGCTGACGCCAGGGCTTATCCCAAGCTGGCCGGGGGAGCCCCCGACTTCCCGGCGCTGGAACTCGAGGTCCTCGACTACTGGACTCGCGACGCAACCTTCCGGGCCAGCATCGCCCACCGCGATGGCGCCGAAGAGTACGTGTTCTACGACGGGCCACCCTTCGCCAACGGGCTGCCACACTACGGGCACCTGCTCACCGGCTACGTGAAAGACATTGTCCCGCGGTATCGCACGATGCGCGGCTACAAGGTGGACCGCCGATTCGGCTGGGACACCCACGGGCTGCCCGCCGAACTCGAAGTCGAACGCCAGCTGGGCATCACCGACAAGTCGCAGATCGACGACATGGGCATCGCCGCGTTCAACGAGGCCTGCCGGGAATCGGTGTTGCGCTACACCGGCGAATGGCAGGCCTACGTCACCCGCCAGGCGCGCTGGGTCGACTTCGACAACGACTACAAGACGCTCGATCTGCCCTATATGGAGTCGGTGATCTGGGCCTTCAAACGGCTGTGGGACAAGGGCCTCGCCTACGAGGGCTACCGGGTATTGCCGTACTGCTGGCGCGACGAAACCCCGTTGTCCAACCACGAATTGCGGATGGACGACGACGTCTATCAGAGCCGCCAGGACCCGGCCGTCACGGTGGGTTTCAGGGTGACGGCCGGCGAGCTCGACGGCGCCTACCTGCTGGTGTGGACGACCACGCCGTGGACCCTGCCGTCGAACCTGGCCGTTGCCGTCAACCCGGAGGTGACCTACGCCCAGGTCAAGGTGGGGGATCGGCGTTTTGTGCTGGCCGAGGCGCGGCTCGGCGCCTACGCCAAAGAGCTGGGCGAAGAACCCGATGTGCTGGGCACCTACTCGGGCGCCGATCTGTTGGGGACCCGCTATCTGCCCGCGTTCCCGTATTTCATGGACACTGCCGAGGCGTTTCAGGTGCTGCCGGGCGAGTTCGTCACCACCGAGGACGGCACCGGGATCGTGCATATGGCACCGGCCTACGGTGAGGACGACATGGCGACCACCGACAGGGTGGGCATCGTGCCGGTCACCCCGGTCGATGCCAAGGGCCGCTTCGACGCCACCGTCCCGGATTACCAGGGGCAGCACGTCTTTGACGCCAACCCGCAGATCATCCGCGACCTGAAGAACGGCAGCGGCCCGGCCGCGGTCAACCAGCCGGTGCTGATCCGGCACGAGACCTACGAGCACCCCTACCCGCACTGCTGGCGATGCCGCAATCCGCTGATCTACCGGGCGGTGTCGTCGTGGTTCGTCGCGGTGACTGAATTCCGCGACCGCATGGTCGAACTCAACCAGCAGATCACCTGGTATCCCGAACACGTCAAGGACGGGCAGTTCGGCAAATGGCTGCGGGGCGCCCGCGACTGGTCGATCTCACGAAATCGCTACTGGGGCACGCCTATTCCGGTGTGGAAATCCGACGACCCGGCCTATCCGCGCATCGACGCCTACGGCAGCCTCGACGAGCTGGAGCGCGACTTCGGGGTGCGGCCGACCAATCTGCACCGGCCCTACATCGACGAGCTCACCCGGCCCAACCCCGACGACCCCACCGGTGCCAGCACGATGCGCCGCATCCCCGACGTGCTCGACGTGTGGTTCGACTCGGGCTCCATGCCGTACGCCCAGGTGCACTACCCGTTCGAGAACTCCGACTGGTTCGACACCCACTACCCGGGCGACTTCATCGTCGAATACATCGGGCAGACCCGCGGCTGGTTCTACACACTGCACGTGCTGGCCACCGCGCTGTTTGACCGCCCCGCGTTCAAAACCTGTGTGGCACATGGGATCGTGCTGGGCTCCGACGGCCAGAAGATGAGCAAGTCGCTGCGCAACTATCCCGACGTGTCCGAGGTCTTCGACCGCGACGGCTCGGACGCGATGCGGTGGTTCCTGATGGCCTCGCCGATCCTGCGCGGCGGCAACCTGATCGTCACCGAGCAGGGCATCCGCGAAGGCGTGCGCCAGGTGCTGTTGCCGCTGTGGAACGCCTACAGCTTCCTGGCCCTCTACGCCCCGAAAGTCGGTACCTGGCGCACGGATTCGGCAAATGTGCTGGACCGCTACATCCTGGCCAAGCTGGCGGTGTTGCGCGACGAGCTGACCGGCTCGCTGGAGGTCTGCGACATCTCCGGGGCCTGCGAACAACTGCGTCAGTTCACCGAGGCGCTGACGAATTGGTATGTGCGACGGTCACGTTCGCGGTTCTGGGAAGAGGACGCCGACGCGATCGATACGCTGCACACCGTGCTGGAGGTGGCTGCGCGACTGGCCGCCCCGCTACTTCCGTTGGTCACCGAGATCATCTGGCGCGGTCTGACCGACGAGCGGTCGGTGCACCTGACCGACTGGCCGCAGGCCGGCGAGCTTCCCGCCGACCATGCCCTGGTCGCCGCGATGGACCAGGTTCGCGAGGTGTGCTCGGCCGCGTCGTCGCTGCGCAAAGCCAAGAAATTGCGGGTGCGGCTGCCTTTGCCGAAACTGACTGTGGCAGTCGAGGATCCGCAGCAGCTGGTGCCGTTCACCGACCTGATCGCCGACGAGCTCAACGTCAAGAGCGTGGAACTGACCGACGCGATCGACACCTACGGCCGCTTCGAGCTCACCGTCAACGCGCGGGTGGCCGGACCGCGGTTGGGCAAGGACGTGCAAGCCGCCATCAAGGCGGTCAAGGCCGGCGAGGGCGTCGTCAACCCCGACGGCACCCTGACCGCGGGCCCCGCGGTGCTGCAGCCCGAGGAGTACAGCTCGCGGCTGGTGGCCGCCGATCCCGAGTTCACCGCGGCGCTGCCCGGCGGAGCCGGTCTGGTCGTGTTGGACGGCACGGTGACCCCGGAGCTGGAGGCCGAAGGCTGGGCCAAGGACCGGATTCGCGAGCTGCAGGAGTTGCGCAAGTCGACCGGGCTGGACGTCTCCGACCGCATTCGCGTGGTGATGTCGGTGCCTGCCGAACGGGCCGACTGGGCGCAGACGCACCGCGCCCTGATCGCGGGTGAAATCCTGGCCACCAGCTTCGAATTCGGCGACGCGGAGGACGGCGCCGACATCGGCGACGGCGTGCGGGTCGAGATCGCCAAGGCTGACGCCTGATCGCGAATGTGGACGCCGCGAGCCAACCGGACTGCGCGGGCGCGCGCAGGTCGGTTACGGCCCCGCCGAGAGTGAGGCCGCGGCCGCCAGGGTGACGTATTGCATCGTGAAGCTGCCGCCGAGCGCGTCGATGGTGGCGCCCACGGCATCTCGCACGGTCGCGACCTCGCCCGGCCCGAGCAGCGTGAGCTGGCCGGTGGTGGCCAGATGGTCCAGCCATTCGTCGCGTGTGTAGCGCCGGTGCCATTCGAACCGCCACTGCCCGGGTTCGGTGAAGCCGCCGGCAGTTCTTATGCCTTCCAGCGCCCTGGTGAGATTTTCCTCTTGCAGTCGGAGGCCGGGTATCTGCAGCGGTGCGTCTGGCGCGACGCGCCCCAGCACGTCGTCGAAGGCTTGGGCGATTTCGCTCGGAGGGTCGAAGACATGCCAATAAGTGGCCAGCAGCCCGTGGGGCCGCAGTACCCGTGCCGCCTTGGCGGCGCCCAGCACGGGATCCACCCAGTGCCAGGCCTGCCCGGCGACGACCGCGTCGAAAGTCCGGCCGGCCGGGTCCCAGGTCTCGAAGTTGCCGATCTCGACCTCGATACCGCTGCGCCTGGCCACCTCGGCCATCCGCGCGTCCGGGTCGACACCGAGCACGGTGACGCCGGCCTCCCGGTACTGCCGCGCGCCGATACCGGTGCCGCAGCCGACGTCCAGGAATTCCACGCCGGGGCTTGCGGCGATGACGCGGTGTATCAGTGCGTCGGGATAGCGGGGCCGGGCCCGGTCGTAGCGGTCCGCGTCCACTCCGAAGGATTCCGCGACGTCACGGAGCAGGTGTGGCTGGCGGTCTGAGGGCGAGGGTTCGGTCGACACGGTGGGCATGTCTTCCGTTGTACCCGTCGCCGCTGTGCCGTCGAACTCGCTACTGCGAAAGCCGGCCGTCAGCAAGCGATTCGGGTAGCGCCCGCTAGCTGAGGCGAGCTAGGCCGCGAGTTTGACCGCGCGCCAGCGCAGCCTGCCGCCGCGGACCTCGACCTCGACGTAGCCAAATCCCGCTGCGCGCAAGCGATCCGGCAGGGTATCCGGCGACACCGTGTTGCAGATATCGCGGAAATGCAGAATCCGGAAGCGCAGCGACGTCACGCTGTCGCTGCCGGCAAACACGCCGCGGGGGCGCAGCACGCGAAACGCCTCGGCGAACAACGCATCCTGCAGCTCGACGGTCGGGACGTGGTGCAGCATCGTGAACGACACCACCGAGCTGAACTCTTCGGCCGGCAGCCCGGTTTTGGTGGCATCGCCGTTGATGATTCGCGCCCGGTCGCCGTAGAGCCGCTGCAGTCGCTCCGCCATCGGGGTGTCGATCTCGACCGCGGTGTACGTCGGCGTCTTGTCGACCAGCACCCGCAGGATCGCGCCGTAGCCGGGCCCGATCTCGAGGGTGTTGTCGCCGAGGTCTACGTCGGCCAGCGCCCAGGGCAGCAGATCGTCTTCGACTGCTTTAGCCCAGCGGTCCGAGCTGCAGATCCGTCGGTGCGCGAGGTTCATGGCCATGGGAAAACGTTAGCCCAGTAGCGCAATAGCATTTATCGGATGGAGTCGCGCTGGGTCCTGCACCTGGACATGGACGCGTTCTTCGCCTCCGTCGAGCAGCTCACCCGCCCGACCCTGCGCGGTCGGCCGGTGCTGGTCGGCGGGTTGGGTGGCCGGGGAGTGGTGGCCGGCGCGAGCTACGAGGCGCGGGTGTTCGGGGCGCGTTCGGCCATGCCGATGCATCAGGCGCGCCGCATGATCGGGGTGACCGCGGTGGTGCTGCCGCCGCGCGGGGTGGTGTACGGGCTCGCCAGCCGGCGGGTGTTCGACACCGTGCGCGCCGTGGTGCCGGTCGTCGAGCAGCTGTCCTTCGACGAGGCGTTCGGGGAGCCACCGCAGCTCGCCGGGGCGGCGGCCGAGGACGTCGAGGAGTTCTGCGAGGCGCTGCGGCGACGGGTGCGCGACGAGACCGGGTTGATCGCCTCGGTGGGCGCGGGCTCGGGCAAGCAGATCGCCAAGATCGCCTCCGGCCTGGCCAAACCCGACGGCATTCGGGTGGTCGGGCGTGCCGAGGAACGGTTGCTGCTGGACGGGTTGCCGGTGCGGCGGCTGTGGGGGATCGGCCCGGTCGCCGAGGAGAAGCTGAATCGGCTCGGCATCGAGACGATCGGGCAGCTGGCCGCGTTGACCGACGCCGAGGTCGCCAACATCCTGGGCGCGACGGTCGGGCCGGCGCTACACCGGCTGGCCCGCGGGATCGACGATCGCCCGGTCGCCGAACGCGCCGAGGCCAAGCAGATCAGCGCCGAATCCACCTTCGCCGTCGACCTGACCAGCCTGGAGCAGCTGCACGACGCGATCGAGCCGATCGCCGAGCATGCGCATCGGCGCCTGCTTCGCGACGGCCGCGGCGCGCGCACCGTCACGGTGAAGCTGAAGAAGTCCGACATGAGCACGCTGACCCGCTCGGCGACCTTGCCGTACGCGACGACCGAGGCCGGCGCGCTGGTCGCGCTGGCCCGGCGACTGCTGCTCGATCCGCGCGAGATCGGGCCGATTCGTCTACTCGGCGTTGGGTTTTCGGGCTTGAGCGACGTGCGCCAGGAGTCGCTGTTTCCCGACCTGGACCTCGCGGCTCCGGAGTCGGAAGCACAGCACTCCTTCCAAACGGCAACCGAAATCGGGACCGGCGCGATGTTCGCGCCGGCGCCGGAGGCCTCGCCGTGGCGGGTGGGCGACGATGTCGATCACCGCGAACTCGGGCACGGCTGGGTGCAGGGCGCCGGCCATGGCGTGGTCACCGTGCGGTTCGAAACCCGCAGTTCCGGGCCGGGCGTGGCCCGGACGTTCCCCGCCGGGACCGCCGATCTCGCCGGCGCCAACCCGATCGATTCCCTGGACTGGCCGGACTACGCAGGCGCACTGCGCACCGAGGAGCCCGCCGCCGATGCGTCAGCCCCAGCGGGCGATGACGTCGGCGACCGGTAGCTTCGCGGCCAGCGTGGCCATCAGCAGCACCCGGGCCTGCGGCGGCCGCAACCGGGGCACCATCACGGCGCCGGCCTCGACCAGGTCGTGGCCGGGGCCGTAGCCCGCGCTGACCCCGCCGCCGGGTACCCGGGTGGATACCGCGACGACGATCCCGTCGGCGCAGTGCCGGCGCACGCCGTCGACCACCGCGGCCCCGGCATTGCCCGAGCCCAGCGCTTCCAGCACGACGGCGCGCGCTCCCGCGGCGACGAACGCGTCCAGCGCCACGGAGTCGCTGCCCAGGTAGACCGCGACGATGTCGACCCGCGGCGCGTCGGCGGCCCGCAGTTCACCGAGGTAGGGGCGGGTTTTGGCACCTTTCAGCGTCACGCCGCCCGAGCTGGTGCCCAGCAGCTCGCCCGCGAAGCCGCTCAAATCCTGGGTGGCCACCTTGTTTAGGCCCAGCGGCTGCCACACCCGGCCCGCGAAGGACAGCAACACGCCGAGGCCGCGCGCGGCCGGGCTGGCCGCCACGGCCAGCGCATCGCGCAGATTGGCCGGGCCGTCGGCATCGGGGGCATCGGCGCTGCGCATCGCGCCGGTCAGCACCACCGGGACGTCACCGGTATGGGTGAGCTCGAGCCAGAGCAGGCTCTCCTCCATGGTGTCGGTGCCGTGCGCGACGACCACACCCTCGGCGCCGCCGGCGACCGCGGCCCGCACGGCGTCGCCGATCCGGTCCCAGTCCGACGTCGTCAGTTCCGAGCTGTCGACGGCCATCAGGTCGACGACGTCGACATCGAGACCGGCGGTGAGGTCGGATCCGCTGCGGCTGGGACGGCGCACGCCGTCGGCACCGGTGCTGGTTGAAATCGTGCCGCCGGTGGCGATGACGGTGAGACGACCCATAGCCGAATCATTCCGCACTCGCCGGGGCGGCGAGGCCGCACCCGACCAAGCCGGCTGCTAGGGGATGATGGGGTCGTGTCCGAAGAACCAACGGGATCGGCCGAGCCGGTGACGTCAGCAGGGGACGCTGAAACGTCCGGGGAAGTGGCAACACCCGAGGCCCCTGCGCCGCAGTCCGCTCCACGGCGGGTGCGGCTGCTGCTGTCGGTGGCGGCCGTCGTGCTGGCGCTCGACATCGTGACCAAGGTGCTCGCCGTCAGGCTGCTGCCGCCCGGGCAGCCGGTGTCGATCATCGGTGACACGGTGACCTGGACTTTGGTGCGCAATTCGGGGGCCGCGTTCTCGATGGCGACCGGATACACCTGGGTGTTGACGCTGATCGCCACCGGTGTGGTGATCGGCATCTTCTGGATGGGCCGGCGGCTGGTATCGCCCTGGTGGGCGGTGGGCCTCGGCATGATCCTCGGCGGCGCGACGGGCAACCTGGTCGATCGTTTCTTCCGCGCCCCGGGGCCGCTTCGCGGCCACGTCGTGGACTTTTTGTCGGTCGGCTGGTGGCCGGTGTTCAACGTCGCCGACCCGGCGGTGGTCGGCGGCGCGATCCTGCTCGTCGTACTCTCGGTGTTCGGCTTCGATTTCGACACCGTGGGACGGCGCAAGCCCGGCGGGGCCACTCGTGATGCCGGCGGAGCCGGCGGCGAGAGCCCGGATCAGGCCGACCAAACCCGATGACCGACCGATCGATGCCCGTTCCGGAGGGATTGGCGGGCATGCGTGTCGACGCGGGGCTGTCACGCCTGCTCGGGCTGTCTCGCAGCGCCGTGGCCGCCATCGCCGAGGACGGCGGCGTCGAACTCGACGGTGTGCAGGCGGGCAAGTCCGACCGCCTGACGCCCGGCGCCTGGCTGGAGGTGCGGTTGCCCGAGGCGCCGGCGCCGCTGGAGAACACCCCGGTCGAGATCGAGGGCATGACGATCCTGTACTCCGACGACGATATCGTCGTGGTCGACAAGCCGGCGGCGGTGGCGGCGCACGCCTCGGTGGGCTGGAGCGGGCCCACCGTGCTCGGCGGCCTGGCCGCCGCGGGCTATCGGATCACCACGTCGGGCGTGCACGAGCGGCAGGGCATCGTGCATCGGCTCGACGTGGGCACCTCCGGCGTGATGGTGGTCGCGCTCTCCGAGCGGGCGTACACCCTGCTCAAGCGGGCGTTCAAACAGCGCACCGTCGACAAGCGCTATCACGCTCTGGTGCAAGGACATCCGGACCCGTCCAGCGGAACCATCGACGCGCCGATCGGACGACACCGCGGCGGGGAGTGGAAGTTCGCGGTCACCCAGAACGGGCGGCACAGCATCACCCACTACGACACCGTGGAGGCGCACGTCGCCGCCAGCCTGCTCGACGTGCACCTGGAAACCGGTCGTACCCACCAGATTCGGGTGCATTTCGCCGCCTTGCATCATCCGTGCTGCGGCGACCTCGTCTACGGAGCCGACCCGAAGCTCGCGAAAAGACTTGGGCTGGAACGTCAATGGCTGCACGCGCGGTCGCTGGCCTTCGCTCATCCGGCCGACGGGCGCTGGGTGGAATTCGTCAGCCCATATCCGGCCGACCTGCGGCATGCGCTGGACGTGCTGCGCGACGAGGGCTGATCAGCCGGGCTTGCGGGCCCGCACCAGAACCCGCGTGGCGTGCGCGACGAAGGGCCCGTCGGCTGCGATGCGCTCATGCAGCTCCCGCAGCCGATCGAGATAGCGCTCGACCGTGAAGTCCGGCACCCACCAGATCACCTTGCGCAGGACGTAGACCACCGCGCCGATATCGAAGTACTCCTGGCGCAGGCGTTCCGGACGCATGTCGACGATCTCGAGCCCGGCCGCCCGCGCCGCCGCGCTTTCGTTGTCCGGGTGTCGCAGATCCGGCGTTTCGGGCTGTGGCCCGAGGAAGAACTCGATCAGCTCGGACACCGTCCCGGGTCCGATGTGTTGAGCCAGGTAGGTGCCGCCGGGGCGTAGCACCCGGGCGATCTCGGGCCAGAACAGCGTGTGCGGATGGCGGCTGGTGACCAGGTCGAAGGCGTCGTCGCCGAACGGCAGCAGCGACCCGTCCGGCGTCGCCACCACCACGACACCGCGCGGATGCAGTCGCTCGGTGGCCAGAGCGACGTTCGGCGGCCACGACTCGACGGCCGCCATGGTCGGCGGGAAGGGCCCCGCACCGGCGAGTACTTCGCCGCCGCCGGTCTGCAGATCCACCGCGGCTGACACCGTCGCATAGCTCTGGCTGATCAGCCGTTGGTAGCCCCACGACGGTCGCTCCTCGGTGGCCCGCCCGTCCAGCCAGGAGAAATCCCAGCCGTCGACGGATACCGAATCGGCTTCTGCGACCAGATCTTCGAATGTGCGGCCCATGCCTTGCATTGTGGACATCGACAGGCCGGCCCGCTCGTACTCGACGAGATCACGACGTGGAGCAAACGAATTTGGTCCCGTTGAGGTCGAGTTTGACTTCGCCCTGGTGCTCCCAGTATTCGGAGCCCTGCCGGCCGTATCTGGCACCGCTGGCCGACGGCAGGATGAACAGGATCAGCTGGGTGCCTTTCCAATTCAGCACCGCCGTTTGCGGGTCGAACTGGTTGTAGAACTGAGCGGTCAGTGGGCCGGATTCGGCGGGGCAGTGGTAGGTGATGACCGGCGGAGCCACCGTGGCGGGGTCGGCGACGGCCAGCTGCACCAGCCGGGTCTGATAGGCCTCCAGCACGCAGGTGTGGACGTCGGCATTGCGGGCACAGTCATCGCGGCCCGCAGCCCAGCTGGTCTGCGCGGCCGTCAGGGCGGATTGGTCGGTGCCGGGGCGGGCCAGCGCCTGGCGATAAGCGGCCCCCAACTGGCGCTCGAGGTCGAAGAGATGCGAGTCGGTGCAGACCAGCTGTTGCGCGGCGTTCGCCGGTTTGGTGCAGTCGACCGCCGCCGGGATCGGGGCGGGGCCGGCGTTGGTGGGCGACGCGGACGGCGGGTGATTGGTCGGGGAGCTGGACGCCGGCTGGTTGGTCGGGGAGCTGCACGCGCCCACCATCAGTGCCACGGCGATGACTGCGATCGGCCTCATACGTGCTGACTACCGGCTGCGCGGGGATCACCGGGCGCGACACGCCCGCGCGCCGGCAAATTCATAGCCGCGGCTCAGACCGTGGCGGTGCCGACCTCCCCGGACGTGATCTCGGGTGCCAGGGGTGCGACGGCGGTCAGGATGTCCGTCACCGTTTTCGGCGGTACACCCGCCGCGGCCAGGGCGTCGGCCAAATGGCCGGCCACCAGGCTGAAGTGGTGCATCGTGATGCCGCGACCCTGATGCACTTGTTTCATCGGGGCGCCCAGGTAGGGCTCTGGGCCGCCGAGCGCGGCCGCGAAGAACTCCACCTGCTTGCCCTTGAGGCGGTTCATATTCGTTCCGGTGAAGAAGCCGGACAGTTGGGGGTCGGCGAGCACCCGCACGTAGAAGTCCTCGACGACGACTTCGAGCGCCTCGTGCCCGCCGATCCGGTGGTAGATGGTTTTCGGCTCCAACTTGCGGAACGTTGCCGAGAGTTTCATGTAACCAGCGGACCACTTCGGCGTTGCCCCTCAGTTAGTCCGCGATCACGCTCGGATTGCCCGACGTAACAAGCCGATTGCCGGCGGGTAGCGGCATCTCCGGTTATCCGGTGAGAGGGTTCGCCTCGTTCAGGTGACGGCCATTGGTTCGTCGCCGTCGCGTAATGCCCTAGGTTGACTGTATGACCCACGTCACACCATCCGCCGTAAGGAGCGACAACCGATGAACCTTGGTGACTTGACGAACTTGGTGGAAAAGCCATTCGCGGTGGTCTCCAACATCATCAATACCCCCAACTCGGCCGGGCGATATCGACCGTTCTATCTGCGGAATCTGCTGGACGCCGTGCAAGGCCACAGCCTCGGCGAGGCCGTCGACGGCAAGACCGTCCTGATCACCGGCGGATCGTCGGGCATCGGGGAGGCGGCGGCGAAGAAGATCGCCGAAGCCGGCGGCCAGGTGGTGCTGGTGGCCCGCACGCCGGAGAACCTCGAGAAGGTTGCCTCTGAAATCCGAGCGATCCGCGGCGGTGTCGCCCACGTCTACCCGTGCGACCTCTCGGACATGGACGCCATCGCCGCGATGGCCGACAAGGTGCTCAACGAGCTTGGTGGCGTTGACATTCTGATCAACAATGCGGGCCGGTCCATCCGTCGCTCGTTGGCGCTTTCCTACGACCGGATTCACGACTACCAGCGCACGATGCAGCTGAACTACCTGGGCGCGGTCCAGCTCATCCTCAAGTTCATCCCCGGCATGCGCGAGCGTGGTTTCGGGCACATCGTCAATGTCTCCTCGGTCGGCGTGCAGACCCGCGCGCCGCGTTTCGGTGCCTACATCGCCAGCAAGGCCGCCCTCGACAGCCTCTGCGACGCACTGCAGGCCGAGGTGATGAGCGACGACGTGCGATTCACCACGGTGCACATGGCGCTGGTGCGGACGCCGATGATCAGCCCGACCAAGATGTACGACAAGTTCCCGGCGCTGACGCCGGATCAGGCGGCCGGGGTGATCACCGACGCGCTCGTGCACCGGCCGCGGCGGGCCAGCTCGCCGTTCGGGCAATTCGCCGCGGTCGCCGACGCGGTCAACCCGGCGGTGATGGATCGGGTGCGCAACCGGGCGTTCGGCATGTTCGACGACTCCCACGCCGCCAAAGGCAGCGAATCCGCAACCGGCACATCGGAATTGGATAGACGAAGCGAGACGTTCGTGCAAGCGACTCGCGGGATTCATTGGTGACGCGATGAGCCTTCCGAAATCCGGCAATCAGACGACCGTTGTCATCACCGGCGCCTCCTCGGGGATCGGCGCCGAACTGGCTCGCGGCCTGGCCCGCCGCGGCTTCCCGCTGTTGCTCGTCGCGCGGCGGCGTGAGCGTCTCGATGAGATCGCCGACGAAGTGGGGTCCGAACACTCGGTCGCGGTCGAGGTCATGCCGCTGGACCTCAGCGACATCAAGGGGCGCGCGAAATTGGCCGACCGGCTGCGCGCCGAACCGATCGCGGGGCTGTGCAACAGTGCCGGCTTCGGCACCAGCGGGGTCTTTCACGAGTTGCCGGTCGAACGCGAGAGTGAAGAGGTCACGCTCAATGCGCTGGTGTTGATGGAGCTCACGCATGCGGCGCTGCCCGGCATGGTCGAGCGCGGCGCCGGAGCGGTGATGAACATCGCGTCGATCGCGGCGTTTCAGCCGCTGCCCTACATGGCGGTGTACTCGGCGACCAAGGCCTTCGTGCAGACGTTTTCCGAAGCCGTCCACGAAGAGCTGCACGGCACGGGGGTGTCGGTGACGGCGTTGTGCCCGGGCCCGGTGCCCACCGAGTGGGCCGAGATCGCCAACGCCACGCGATTCAGCGTGCCCCTGGCACAGGTCTCGCCGGCCGACGTTGCCGAGGCCGCCATCGAGGGGATGGTGTCCGGCAAGCGCACGGTCGTCCCCGGCGTCGTGCCCAAGGTCGTCAGCAACGGCGGCAGGTACACGCCACGCAGCCTGCTGCTGCCGGCGATCCGCATCGGCAACCGATTCCGCGGCGGCCCCAGCCGCTGAGCGTGGTTGGGCTCTTCGCGAGTGCGCGCCCACGGTGGCGAGTGTGCGTCCAGGGTGGCGAGTGTGCGTCCAGGGCGACCTGAATGCACACTCAACGCCGGGCCGGCGTCGGGCTAGGTTTGCTTGATGGCCGCTGTGGAGCTGACCGCCGACGTCCCGATGAGCCCGCAGGACATGTGGGAGCACGTCTCCGATCTGTCCGACCTGGGCGACTGGCTGACCATGCACGAGGGGTGGCGCAGCGAGCTGCCCGACGAGATCGGCGAAGGGACCCAGGTCGTCGGCGTGGCACGCGCGAAGGGCATGCGCAACCGCGTCACCTGGACGGTGACCAAGTGGGACCCGCCGCATGAGGTCGCGATGTCCGGCTCGGGCAAGGGTGGAGCGAAGTACGGCGTCACCCTGACCGTGCGGCCCAGCGGCGATGGAGCGACCCTGGGCCTGCGGCTCGAGCTGGGCGGTCGGGCGTTGTTCGGGCCGGTCGGATCGGCGGCGGCACGCGCGGTCAAGGGCGACGTCGAGAAGTCGTTGAAGAACTTCGTCGAGTTGTACGGATGAACGGCCGACGCTAGCCCGTGGTGACGTAGTCGGACACGAGGCAGCTTCGCGTGCGGGAGCGGTCCAGAAATCGAGCCTCGTCGGCCGCAACGCGATCGCCGTTGCCGCCGCCGGTCACCGCGGCGATCCAGGAGAGAAATTCCTCCCGGTCGGTGAACACCTGCTCGGTCACCACGTCGAAGTCAATGCCGGCCTCCCCGATGTTCAGCGCGTCGCCGCGTTGCAGGTAATGACGTTTGTAGACCAAAGGCGGGGCCGCCAGGCTCAAAATCATTGGTACATGCTGATTTTCGTAGTAGTCGATGAACTCGTCGGTGTCCATACCGTCGCGCTTGGCGAGATAACTCAGAATCCTCAGCACGGCATTTCCTCCACATCGGGGTGGTGACGGACGGACTCTCCGTCCATCTGGGGGATTCCCCACTTACGCTCTCGGTTAAGGTAACTGGGGAATCCCCCGATTAGCAAGCCCACCGCCGAGGATCGCCCGCCATGTCGCAACAGCCACCGATCGGCGCCGCCCGCGCCCGGTTGGACCGCCTTGTCGATCCGCCGATGCGTGCTGACGCGAGGCGCAACTACGACGCCTTGTTGGCGGCCGCCGACGAGTTGTTTGCCGCGAACGGGCCGCAGGTCGCGTTGGACGAGATCGCCAGGAGGGCCGGGGTGGGCAATGCCACCCTGTACCGCCACTTTCCCGATCGTCGCGATCTATTGGTCGCGGTGTGCGTGAGCGAAGTGCAGGCCCTGTGCGTGCTGGGCGAAAAGCTTGCCGCCGAACCCGATAGCGGCCAGGCGTTCACCCGCTGGTTGCGCGCCTACATCACGCATGTCGGCGCCAAGAATGGCCTGGCTGCCGCCTTCGCAACGGGTCGTCGCGACGACTCGGAATTCGTCGAGGCGTGCCAGTCGGCGGTTCATGCGATCGGCGCGTCATTGCTGCATCGTGCCCAGGTCGACGGCGTCGTGCGGACCGATGTCACCCTGGGCGACGTCATCACCCTCGTCAACGCCATAGCGATGGCCGCCGAAACCACCGGCGAGGGCGAGGCGGACCGGATGTTGGCGATAGTCCTTACCGGCATCGCCGGGTCCCAAAAAAAGACCTGAGACACACTTGCGCGACACGCCGAGAATACGTCGGTAGTCGGTCATAGACTGGCGTGCCTATGAACCAGTCCTCCTTCGTGCACCTGCATAACCACACCGAGTATTCGATGCTCGATGGTGCCGCGAAGATCACGCCGATGCTCGCCGAGGTAGAGCGGCTTCAGATGCCCGCGGTCGGCATGACCGACCACGGAAACATGTTCGGCGCCAGCGAGTTCTACAACGCGGCGACCAAGGTCGGGATCAAGCCGATCATCGGCGTCGAGGCCTACATCGCGCCGGGCTCGCGCTTCGACACCAAGCGGATTCTTTGGGGCGACCCCGGCCAGAAGTCCGACGACGTCTCGGGTAGCGGCTCCTACACGCACATGACGATGGTGGCCGAAAGCGCCACCGGGTTGCGCAACCTGTTCAAGCTGTCGTCGCTGGCCTCGTTCGAGGGCCAGCTGGGCAAGTGGTCGCGCATGGACGCCGAGCTGATCGCCGAACACGCCGAGGGCATCATCGCCACCACCGGGTGCCCGTCGGGGGAGGTGCAGACCCGTCTTCGGCTGGGGCACGACCGCGAGGCGCTGGAAGCGGCCGCCAAGTGGCGCGAGATCTTCGGTGCCGACAACTTCTTCCTGGAGCTGATGGACCACGGGCTGTCCATCGAGACGCGGGTCCGCGACGGCCTGCTCGAGATCGGCCGCAAGCTCGGGATCCCGCCGCTGGCCACCAACGACTGCCACTACGTCACCCGCGACGCCGCGCACAACCACGAGGCGCTGTTGTGTGTGCAGACCGGCAAGACGCTGTCGGACCCGAATCGGTTCAAGTTCGACGGTGACGGCTACTACCTCAAGTCGGCCGCCGAGATGCGCAAGCTCTGGGACGACCAGGTGCCGGGGGCCTGCGACTCGACCCTGCTGATCGCCGAGCGGGTGCAGTCCTACGCCGAGGTGTGGGCGCCACGCGACCGGATGCCGGTCTTCCCGGTGCCCGAGGGCCACGACCAGGCGACCTGGCTGCACCACGAGGTGATGGCGGGGCTGCAGCGGCGCTTTCCGTCCGGTGTGGGCCAGGAGTACATCGAGCGGGCCGAGTACGAGATCAAGGTCATCTGCGACAAGGGCTTCCCGGCCTACTTCCTGATCGTCGCCGACCTGATCAACCACGCGAAGTCCATCGACATCCGGGTCGGGCCGGGGCGTGGGTCGGCGGCGGGCTCGCTGGTGGCCTGGGCGCTGGGCATCACCAACATCGACCCGATTCCGCACGGCCTGCTATTCGAGCGGTTCCTCAACCCGGAACGTCCGTCGGCACCCGATATCGATATCGACTTCGACGACCGTCGCCGCGGCGAGATGGTGCGCTACGCCGCCGACAAGTGGGGGTCGGACCGCGTCGCGCAGGTGATCACCTTCGGCACGATTAAAACCAAAGCGGCACTGAAGGATTCAGCGCGGATCCACTACGGTCAGCCCGGGTTTGCCATCGCCGACCGGATCACCAAGGCGCTGCCGCCGGCGATCATGGCCAAGGACATCCCGCTGGTCGGCATCACCGACCCGGCCCACGAGCGGTACAAAGAAGCCGCCGAGGTGCGCGGCCTGATCGAGACCGACCCGGACGTGCGCACCATCTACCAGACCGCGCGCGGCCTGGAGGGCCTGATCCGCAACGCCGGCGTGCACGCGTGTGCGGTGATCATGAGCAGCGAGCCGCTGACCGAGGCCATCCCGCTGTGGAAGCGCCCGCAAGACGGGGCCATCATCACCGGCTGGGACTACCCGTCGTGTGAGGCCATCGGCCTGCTGAAAATGGACTTCCTGGGCCTGCGCAACCTGACGATCATCGGCGACGCGCTGGAAAACATCAAGGCCAACAGGGGAATTGACCTCGACCTGGAGTCGGTGCCACTCGACGACAAGCCCACCTATGAGCTGCTGGGCCGCGGCGACACCCTGGGCGTGTTCCAGCTCGACGGCGGGCCGATGCGCGACCTGCTGCGCCGGATGCAGCCCACCGAGTTCAACGATATCGTCGCCGTGCTGGCGCTGTACCGTCCGGGGCCGATGGGCATGAACGCCCACAACGACTACGCCGACCGCAAGAACGCCCGGCAGGCGATCAAGCCGATCCATCCGGAGCTCGAGGAACCGCTGCGCGAGATCCTTTCCGAGACATACGGTTTGATCGTCTACCAAGAGCAAATCATGTTCATCGCCCAGAAGGTCGCCTCCTACACGATGGGTAAGGCCGACGCGCTGCGCAAGGCGATGGGTAAGAAGAAGCTCGAGGTGCTCGAGGCCGAGTACCAGGGCTTCAAAGAGGGGATGACGGCCAACGGCTTCTCCGAAAAAGCGGTGAAAGCCTTGTGGGACACCATTCTTCCGTTCGCCGGATACGCGTTCAACAAGTCGCACGCGGCGGGCTACGGCCTGGTCTCGTACTGGACCGCCTATTTGAAGGCCAACTACCCGGCCGAGTACATGGCCGGCCTGTTGACATCGGTAGGCGACGACAAGGACAAGGCCGCGGTCTACCTGGCCGACTGCCGCAAGCTCGGCATCACGGTGCTGCCGCCGGACGTCAACGAGTCCCTGGTCAACTTCGCGTCGGTCGGAAAGGACATCCGCTTCGGCCTGGGCGCGGTGCGCAACGTCGGCGCCAACGTGGTGGGCTCGCTGATCAAAACCCGAAGCGAGAAAAGCAAATTCACCGATTTTTCGGACTACCTGAACAAGATCGACATCTCCGCGTGCAACAAGAAGGTCACTGAATCGCTGATCAAGGCCGGCGCGTTCGATTCGCTGGGGCATGCCCGCAAGGGGCTGTTCCTGGTGCACACCGACGCCGTCGACTCGGTGCTGGGCACCAAGAAGGCCGAGGCGATGGGCCAGTACGACCTGTTCGGTGGCGGCGATGCCGGCGGGGACACGGTGTTCACCATCCGGGTGCCCGAGGACGAGTGGGAAGACAAACACAAGCTCGCCCTGGAGCGGGAAATGCTGGGGCTCTACGTCTCCGGGCATCCGCTCAACGGGGTGGCGCACCTGCTGTCCGCACAGGTCGACACCCAGATTCCGGCGATTCTCGACGGCGACGTCAACAACGAGACACAGGTGCGGGTCGGCGGCATCCTCGCCTCGGTGAACCGGCGCGTCAACAAGAACGGAATGCCCTGGGCGTCAGCTCAATTGGAAGACCTCACCGGTGGCATCGAGGTGATGTTCTTCCCGCACGCGTACTCCGCCTACGGCGCCGACATCGTCGACGACGCGGTGGTGCTGGTCAACGCCAAGGTCGCGATCCGCGACGACCGGATCACGCTGATCGCCAATGAGCTTGTGGTGCCGGACTTTTCCAATGCCCAGCCGAACCGGCCGATTGCGGTCAGCTTGCCCACCCGGCAGTGCACCATCGACAAGGTGAGTGCGCTCAAGCAGGTGCTGGCGCGGCATCCGGGCACCTCGCAGGTGCATCTGCGGCTGATCAGCGGCGACCGGATCACCACGCTGGAGCTCGATCAGTCGCTGCGTGTGACACCGTCGCCGGCGCTGATGGGCGACTTGAAGGAACTCCTCGGCCCGGGCTGCCTGGGCAGCTAGGCGCCGATCGCGGCGTTAGAACGCCGCTGCCACCGAGTGTGCGTTCAGGGCGGCACCGTCCGGCGTGTCGCCGCCGTCAGCGCACACCCAAAACCGTGAGCGCGCACTCAAAGGCGGCGCTTACAGCTCCACCCGGACGATCACGCTGTCGGACCAGACCCCGCGATCGCGTGCCCGGCGCAGCTTCTCCCGGACGCCCAGATCCTGGTGCACGTTGGTCACCCCGGGCACCTTGATCAGCGGGACGATATTCCACTGCCAGCCGTAGCGGCGGTGCAGGATCCGGTTGGCCCGTTCGGCCTCGGCGCCCGACAGCAGCGTGGCCCGCCCGGCCACCGTCGCCGCGCCGTCGCGAACCCGGCCGCGGTGGTCGCATGCCCGCAGTTCGATGTCGGGGTGGGCGGCCAGGCGCTTGGTCTTGGGGCCGACCTTGGTCCGGAATACCAACGCGTCCCCGTCCATCGCGAACCAGATCGGGGTATCGCGGGGTGTGCCGTCGCGCCGGAACGATCGGAGCAGGGCGTAGCGGGCATCGCCGAGTGCGCTGTTGTGCATGGTCCCAGTCAACGACTTAGAGTTGGCTCTAAGTCAAGCGCGGTGATTCCGGGAGGTTCGATGGCCGCTGCAACCACCCGCGAGCGGGCGACGCTCACGATCGGCGACGTCGCGCGCGAAGCCGGGGTGGCCGCGACCACGCTGCGCTACTACGAGCAGATCGGGCTGCTGCCGTCACCGGCGCGGCTGGCCGGCCGGCGCCGCTACGACGAGTCGATCCTGGCCCGTCTCGAGGTCATCCGGCTGTGCAAATCCGCCGGCTTCGCGCTGGACGAAATCCAGCTGCTGTTCGCCGACGACGCGCCGGGGCGCCCCGCCAGCCGCGCCCTGGCCGAGGCCAAACTCGCCGAGATCGACGATCAGATGGCCTCGCTGGCGCGGGCGCGCGCCGTCATCGAGTGGGGGATGAGCTGCACCTGTCCGTCCATCGACGCCTGTACCTGCGGCATCCATCCGGCCTAGAACTGGTAGCGCAGGATCCGGGCCTTGCGGGCGGACACCTCGAACATCCCGGAAAGCTTGGTAGCGAACCGAATCCAGCCCGGAAACAGCTCGACCTCGGGAGCGTGTGCCAGGCTGGCCTCTTCGACGAGCTTCAACAACGGGTTCCACTTTTCGGGGACGTGCGCGTCTTCGAACCCCGGATAGCCCCATTGCGCGCCGACGCTGCTGAACATCCGCTGCGGGGCCAGTTTCACCGCCAGCCGACTGAACCAGCCGATGCGGCCGTAGTCGTTGAAGGCCAACTCCCCGGAGGTGAAATAGGTGGTGATGCGCCGGAAGAGGGCGATCAGCACCGGCTCGGATAAGAATGCGAACAGTCCGTCGGCGATCACGATGACGGGCCGGTCGGACGGGATGGTGTTGGGCCAGCTCTGATCGGCCACCGAGGCGGTCAGCACGTGGGCTCGCCCGCTGGTCGGAAGCACCTGGCGCCGCAGCGCGCTGACTCCGGGCAGGTCGACGCTGTACCAGTCGACGCCTGCCGGCGGGCGCACCCGAAACGGGCCCGAGTCCAGCCCGGCGCCCAGATCGACGACGACCGCGTTCGGATGCGCGGCGGTGAATGCGCGCACCCGTTCGTCGAGCATCTTGGCGCGCAGCGCGGTCTGGCAGACCACGCTCGCGGGGATGCCGAGCCCCGCGAAGTCGTAGTCGATCTTGTCGACGATGTCGGCGGCCAGCGAATCCCCGAGAATGGGCCGCGGCCATCGGCTGTCCAGCGCTCTGGCGTACTGGGTCAGCAACGCGGTTTCCTCCAGTGGCGTGAGGTCGCTCGCGCCAGTGTCGGGTTGGGGCCGCATCACCCGAACGTACTCGGCGCCGGTCGGCCGGGCAGGTCGGTGTGCCCGTCAAATCGCGAATTGTGTTCCATGGCCCCCGACGGCGGACGTACGCTCACCGAGGGGATGTCGACAACGCGCGGCCGGCCGGTCCCGCCACCCGACGACACCTGAAGGAGAACGGGAATGACGAGAACGGTGCGAGCGGCATGACCGGCGGGCGGCTCGTGACAGCGCGTGAAATCGGTCGCGTCGGAGCTCGAAAGGTATTGCAGCGCAGCGGAATAATCGACGAACCGGTAACGCCGCTATCGACCGACCCGCCTGCCGTGGCCCAATTGCTCGGCGCGTCGTGGTACGACGAGAAATTGGCCAAGCTGGCCGACGAGCTCGGCCGCGATCCCGGCGATGTACGCGCGGAGGCGGCGGGCTATCTGCGGGAGATGGCGGCCTCGCTCGACGAGCGGGCGGTGCAGGGCTGGCGCGGGTTCAGCCGCTGGCTGATGCGGGCCTACGACGTGCTGGTCGACGAGGACCAGATCTCGCAGCTGCGCAAACTGGATCGCAAAGCGACGCTGGCGTTTGCCTTTTCGCACCGGTCGTACCTGGACGGCATGCTGCTGCCGGAAATGATCGTCGCCAATCGGCTCTCGGCGGCCTTTACCTTCGGCGGGGCCAACCTGAATTTCTTCCCGATGGGCGGCTTCGCCAAGCGCACCGGAACGATCTTCATCCGGCGTCAGACCAAAGACATTCCCGTCTACCGATTCGTGCTGCGCGCCTACACCGCGCAGCTGGTGCAAGACCACACCAACCTCACCTGGTCGATCGAAGGTGGGCGCACCCGGACCGGCAAGCTGCGGCCTCCGGTATTCGGCATTTTGCGCTACCTCACCGACGCCGTCGACGAAATCGACGGTCCCGAAGTGTTTTTGGTGCCGACGTCGATCGTGTATGACCAGCTGCACGAGGTGGAGGCGATGACCACCGAAGCCTACGGGGCGGCGAAACGTCCCGAGGACCTTCGCTTCCTGGTCGGCCTGGCACGGCAGCAGGGCAAGCGGCTGGGTCGCGCTTACCTCGACTTCGGTGAACCGCTGCCGCTGCGCAAACGCCTCGAGGAGATGCGCGGCGACGACACGGGCACCGGGACCGAAATCGAACGCATCGCGCTGGACGTCGAGCACCGGATCAACCGCGCGACACCGGTCACTCCCACCGCGGTGGTGAATCTGGCGTTGCTGGGTGCGGACCGGTCGCTGTCGATCAGCGAGGTGCTGGCCACCGTCCGCCCGCTGGCCAGCTACATCACGGCGCGCAATTGGGCCGTCGCCGGCGCCGCGGACCTGACCAACCGCTCCACGATCCGGTGGACCTTGCACCAGCTCGTCGCGTCCGGAGTAGTCAGCGTGTACGAAGCCGGCACCGAGGCGGTGTGGGGGATCGGCGAGGACCAGCACCTGGTCGCGGCGTTCTACCGCAACACCGCGATCCACATCCTGGTCGATCGTGCGATCGCCGAAACGGCGCTGCTCGCCGCCGTCGAGAATGCCGAGAATTCCGCGGACGGCATGGTGTCACCGGTGACCGTGCGCGACGAGGCGCTGAGCCTGCGGGAGTTGCTGAAGTTCGAGTTCCTGTTCTCCGGCCGCACCCAGTTCGAAAAGGAGCTGGCCGACGAAGTGCGCCTGATCGGCCCGGTGGAGGACACCAGCAAGGCCGCCGCGGCCGCCGATGTGCGGGGGCTGCTCAAATCGGCCGACCTGTTGTTGGCGCATTTGGTGTTGCGGCCCTTCCTCGACGCGTACCACATCGTCGCCGACCGGCTGGCCGCCCTCGAGGACGAGTCCCTCGACGAAAATGGGTTCCTCAACGAATGTCTGGAGCTGGGCAAGCAGTGGGAGCTGCAGCGCAGAATCGCCAGCGCCGAGTCGAGGTCGATGGAGCTGTTCAAGACCGCACTGCGGCTGGCGCGCCACCGGGAGCTGGTCGACGGTGCGGATCGTGAGCAACTCGCCAAGCGCCGCCAGGAGTTCGCCGACGAGATCGCGACGGCGACGCGACGCGTCAACGCGATCGCCGAACTCGCCCGGGCGCAATGATTCGCATCGCGCCTTAGCCGGCATTCGGCCCGGGGCGAAATCGCCACGCGCGGGCCTACAGTGGTGAACATGCCACTCACCGGAGAGTACGAACCGTCGACCTCGGATTGGGCCCGTGAACAGGCCGAGAAGTACATGGAATCCGGCGGAACCGACGGCACGGACCTGCAGGGGATGCCCGTGATCCTGCTGACCACCGTCGGAGCGAAGTCCGGCAAGCTGCGCAAGACGCCGCTGATGCGGGTCGAACACGACGGGCAGTATGCGATCGTGGCCTCGCTCGGTGGTGCCCCCAAGCACCCCGTGTGGTACTACAACGTTGCGAAGAACCCCCGAGTCGAGCTGCAGGATGGCTCGGTGACCGGCGACTACGACGCCCGCGAGGTGTTCGGCGACGAAAAGGCCGTGTGGTGGGAGCGCGCCGTCGCGGCGTTTCCGAACTACGCCGAGTACCAGGCGAAGACTGAACGCCAGATTCCGGTGTTCGTGCTGACCCCGGTGAACTGAGCCGATTAGGCAGGTAGCCGGGGGTGCGTGGCACCATTATTCGGTGTCCGCTGAACCGAGCCAGAGCCCGAGCATGTCACCGCCGCTGTCCGCGGCCGACATTGACAGCGCTGCGCAGCGGATTGCCGCGGTAGTCACACCCACCCCGCTGCAGTACAGCGATCGGCTGTCGGCGATCACGGGTGCGCAGGTTTACCTCAAACGCGAGGACTTGCAGATTGTGCGTTCCTACAAGCTGCGCGGCGCCTACAACCTGCTGGTACAGCTGTCCGACGAGGAGATCGGCGCCGGCGTGGTGTGCTCCTCGGCCGGCAATCATGCGCAGGGGTTCGCCTACGCCTGCCGGAGCCTGGGCGTGCACGGCCGCGTCTACGTGCCGGCCAAAACGCCCAAGCAGAAGCGCGACCGGATCCGCTACCACGGGGAGAGCTTCATCGAGCTGATCGTGGGCGGATCGACCTACGATCTCGCCGCCGAGGCGGCGCTCGAGGACGTCAAGCGCACCGGCGCGACGCTGGTGCCCCCGTACGACGACCTGCGCACGATGGCCGGTCAGGGCACGATCGCCGTCGAGCTGCTGGACCAGCTGGGCCAGCTTGGTATTGGGGAGCCGGACCTGGTGGTGGTGCCGGTGGGCGGCGGTGGCTGCATCGCGGGCATCACGACCTATCTGTCCGAGCGGACGGCGAACACGTCGGTGCTGGGGGTCGAACCGGCCGGGGCCGCGGCGATGATGGCCGCGCTGGCCGCCGGGGAGCCGGTGACGCTGGACCACGTCGACCAGTTCGTCGACGGCGCCGCGGTGAAGCGGGCGGGAACCCTGACGCATGCCGCACTGGCCGCCGCGGGCGACATGGTGTCGATCACGACCGTCGACGAGGGCGCGGTCTGCACCGCGATGCTGGACCTCTATCAGAACGAGGGCATCATCGCCGAGCCCGCGGGCGCGCTGTCCGTCACCGGCCTGCTGGAAGCCGACGTCGAGCCGGGGTCCACGGTCGTCTGCCTCATCTCGGGCGGCAACAACGACGTGTCACGCTACGGCGAAGTGCTCGAGCGCTCCCTCGTCCACCTCGGCCTCAAGCACTACTTCCTGGTGGACTTCCCGCAGGAGCCCGGTGCGTTGCGCCGGTTCCTCGACGACGTGCTCGGACCCAACGACGACATCACCCTGTTCGAGTACGTCAAGCGCAACAACCGCGAGACGGGTGAGGCGCTGGTCGGCATCCAGCTGGGCTCGTCGGCCGAGCTGGACGACCTGCTGGACCGGATGCGCGAGACCGAGATTCACTTCGAGAAGCTGCAGCCGGGCTCGCCGGCCTACCGCTACCTGCTGCTGTGACTTGAGCGCCGAACGTCGAGTTGTCGGGCGAAAGTCGCGCCCATCGCACCAACAAGTCGACGTTCGGCGTCGTCACCGCGCGTAGTCAGGTCAGGTAAGACGGCAGCGGGGTAGCGGGGTCGAGATCGGGCGCCGGCACCGGCGGTTCGGCCGCCAGGCGCAGCGGCACCACCCCGGCCCAGTGCGGCAGTGCGGTGTCCTCGGGATCGTCGGCCACACCGCCGTCGCGCACCTTGGCGGAGACTTCGACGAGGTCGAGGGCGAACACCGCCGTTGCGGCGAGTTCGCGGGCGTTCGGGGGCCGGCAGTCGGCGGCGCGCCCCGGCCGGACGTGGTCGAGCAGCGCGTCAAATGCCCGCCGCTTTTCAGCCGGGTCGTCGACGAGGCGCGCGGTGCCCATCACGACGACCGAGCGGTAGTTCAGCGAGTGGTGCATCGCCGATCGGGCCAGCACCAGCCCGTCGACCAGGGTGGTGGTGACGCAGACCGGCAGGCCGGCCGGCTTGGCGGCCAGCATCGGACCGCTGCCGGTCGAGCCGTGGACGTACAGCGTCTCGCCGAGGCGGGCGTGTGTGGTCGGCAAGACCACCGGCCGGCCGTCGCCCAGATAGCCCAGGTGACAGATCAGGGCCTCATCGAGGATGCGGTGGACCGTGTCGCGGTCGTAGCGAGCGCGATCCCGGTACCGGGTGGGCGTCGTGTGAGACGTGGGGCGGTAGTCCGTCGGATTGCCTTCGATATTGTAATAGTACATAATATTGAATGTGCCAGTGCAATACAGCATAGCGGGGAGCGGCGCGGAGTCCATAGCCGCCAACATCGAAGAAGGAATCTCCAGCGGCGCCCTGACGCCCGGCGACACGCTGCCCCCGGTGCGCGAACTCGCCGCACAACTCGGCGTGAATGCCAACACGGCCGCCGCGGCCTACCGTCTGCTGCGCGATCGCGGGGCCGTCGAAACCTCGGGACGGCGCGGCACCCGGGTGCGGCACCGCCCCGCGACCACGCCGCGCTCGCTGCTCGGCCTGGACATCCCCGCGGGCGTCCGCGATTTGTCGACCGGCAACCCGGATCCCACCCTGTTGCCCATTGCTGCTGTGCCACAACATGATTCGCATGCACCTCGGCGCCCGGTGCTCTACGGGGAGCCGGCCATGTCGGCGGAGCTGGCCGAGTGCGCCGGTGCGGCGCTGAGGGCCGACGGTGTTCCCGCCGACCATCTCGCGGTAACCAGCGGAGCGCTCGACGGCATCGAACGGGCGCTCACCGCGCACCTTCGCCCGGGCGACCGGGTGGCCGTCGAGGATCCGGGCTGGGCCAACCTACTGGATCTGCTTGCCGCGCTGGGCCTTTCGGTCGAGCCGGTGTGCGTGGACGACGACGGCCCGCTGGTCGCCGACGTGGCGCGGGCGCTGGGCCGCGGGGTGCGCGCGCTGGTCGTCACCACCCGAGCGCAGAACCCGACCGGGGCGGCGCTGTCCGCGCCGCGCGGGGCCGAACTGCGCGCCTTGCTGACGGGCCGGGAAGTGCTCGTCCTCGAGGACGACCATTGCGCCGGCATTTCCGGTGTGCCGTTGCATTCGCTGGCCGGATCGAGCGGCCACTGGGCGTTCGTGCGGTCGGCATCGAAGGCCTACGGCCCCGACCTGCGGGTGGCCGTGCTCGCCGGGGATGAGCGCACCATCGAGCGCGTGCACGGACGACTGCGGTTGGGGCCGGGGTGGGTGAGCCATCTGCTGCAGGACCTCGCGGTGCGCTTGTGGTCGGATGACGCGGCGTCGCGTCTCGTCGGACAAGCCGAGCAGCACTACACCGACAACAGAACACGACTGCGCTCGGCGCTGGCCGACCGCGGGATCGCCGCGCACGGCCGCTCCGGCCTCAATGTGTGGATCCCGGTGCCCGACGAGACGGTCGCGATCACCCGGCTCATCAACTCGGGTTGGGCCGCGGCGCCCGGTTCACGGTTCCGGATCGGCACAGCGGCCGGAATCCGGGTCACCATCGCCGATTTGACCGACGCCGAGATCGTTCCGCTTGCCGATTCGATCGCCGAGGCGATGCGCACCGCCGGCCGTTCCAGCGTGTAGGTCAGGTTTGTGGCCTGGTTCCCAGCGCCTCGTGGAATAACGCGGTGCGCAGGGCCAGTTCGCGGGGGTCGCTCAGCAAGTGGAAGCCCAACTTGTTCATCACGTAGCCGTAGCCGATGCCGGTGTCCGGATCGGCGAATCCGAACGAACCGCCCGCTCCGGGCGTTCCGAAGGCATTGGCCGACGAACCGAAGATGGAGAGGGGACTGGGCTTGTTGAAGCCCAGCGTGAAATTGGTGTCGACGTGTAGCACCTTGTCGCGCAACCCTTTTGTCGGTGGCTGGGCGGGGCTTTTCAGGGCATCGAGGGTGCCGGCGCTCAGGCCGAGCTCGGGACTTCCGGTAGCGGCGCTGCCGTACAGCTTGGCGATCGAGCGCGCGGTGGCCGTGCCGTTGACCGCGGGCATCTCGACCACGCGCAGCTCGTCGCGGTTGAAGTCGCCCAGGTCGTTGATGCCTTTGGCGACGGTGAGGGAGGGCGCCGCCAGGTCGAACGGGTTGAACAGTGCCAACGCCAGGCGGCGCGGCATGGTGTTCAGGTGAAAGAGCAGCTGGGGCAAGGACCAGGCGTCCAAGTACGCCACCCGATCGCGGTCCACCGAGTCGGGCAGCCCGATGTAGAGGTCCAGCCCCAGCGGACCGGCGATCTCCTCGGCGAAGAACCGGCCCAGTGACCGCCCGGCGGGGTCGGTCCGGCGGATCAGTTCGCCTTCATACCAGCCGAGGGTGATGCCGTGATAGCCGTGCCGCGTCCCCGGTGCCCACGCGGGCGCCTGCGCCGCGAGCTTGGCCGACATCTTCGGCGGATCGGCCAGCTCCTGCAGCGTCAGCGGCGGCTTGATGACGGGCAGCCCGGCCTGGTGCGCCAGCAGCTGCCGCACCGTGACCGCGTCCTTGCCGGCCTGTGCGAACTCGGGCCAGTAGTCGGCGACCACGGCGTCATACGACAGGTAACCGCGGGAGGCGGCCAGCGCAACGGCAACCGACGCAATGCCTTTGGTGGTCGAGAAGACATTGACCAGGGTGTCGTGTTGCCACGGCGCCCGGGTGTTCCCGTTGCGGTAGCCACCCCACAGATCGACGACCTTGTGCCCGTCCCGGTAGACCGCGATCGCGGCGCCGACCTCCTGGCCGCTGTTCAGGTTGCGACGAAAGGCGTCTGCGACCTTGCCGTAGCCCTCGTCGACGTCGCCGCCGATCAGATCGGGTGGAATCTGCACCTTTTGCGCCATCTCTGCTCCATTGCAGTCGTCGGTGCCGTGATGGTAGCGCTAGCGAACCTGGGCGCGGTAGACCGACATCGATCCGCTGACCGTCTCGAAAACGTGCGTTTCTTCGACGTGGTCGAAACCCACCTCGGCCATCAGCTCCAGCAGTACGCCCCGGGCGTTGGGTTCGGTGTTCTCGAACCCGTCGCCCTTTTGCACAAGCCGAAACCGCTTGCGCATCTTCGCGGTGCGCTGCAGGCCGTAGTCGGCGACGTGCAGGCTGCCGCCGGGTGGCAGCGCCTCGCGGATCGCGGTCAGGCCGGCGCGCTTCTCCTCGAGCGGCACCTGATGAAAAACCAGTGAGGACAACACCTTCGTGACGCCGCGCCCGCCCAGCAGGCGCGCGGCGTCGCGCGCATAGCCGGCCAGCAACTCGACCGATTGGCCGGCCAGCTTGGCGCGGGCCCGCTCACGGATCGCGGCATCCGGGTCGATCCCGATCAGCCTCGCCGACGGGCAGGCGCGGGCGACCAGCCGCAGCTGAGTGCCGGTACCGCAACCGACGTCGGCGATCACGTCGCGGGGGGCGGGGGACAGCTGCGCGAGCAGTGCCGGTCGCCAGCGCCGAGCATTCGTCAGCAGAAAGCTCAGCGCGTCATAGGTCCACAACTGCGGAGCCGCCGGCACGAAGTCCTTGGTGGGTTGCTCGGCCATGTGCCGAGTTTATCCGTGGCGCAGGATCGCGACCGAATGCCCTTCCAGCACAGTGCCGCCACCGCTGCCGGTCGGCTCGCCCCACGCGAGCACGACCTCGCCGCCGACCGGTACCGTCACCGGTTCGGCACCGAGATTGCAGGCAATACGTAATTGTCCGCGCGACAGGGCAATCCAGCGCATTTCCTCGTCGTAGTCCACGGTCAGGTGCTCGAGCCACGGGTCGGCCAGGTCGGGGTCCTTGCGCCGCAAGGCGATCAGGTCCCGATAGAAACCCAGCAGCCGCGCATGGTCCCCGTCGCCGACCTCGTCCCAGTTCAGCTTGGAACGCTGGAACGTCTGCGGGTCCTGCGGATCGGGAATGTCGTTCGCGTCCCAGCCGTGTTCGGCGAACTCGGCCTTGCGTCCCTCGGCGGTGGCCCGGGCCAGTTCCGGTTCGGGGTGGGAGCTGAAGAACTGAAACGGCGTCGATGCTCCCCATTCCTCACCCATGAAAAGCATTGCGGTGTAAGGCGACCCGAGGACCAGGGCGGCCTTGATCGCCAGCTGCCCACCGCTCAGGTGCTGCGACGGCCGGTCCCCGAGCGCACGGTTGCCGACCTGGTCGTGCGTGCAGGTGTAGGCCAACAACCGGCCGGCCGGGATGGCCTTGGTGTCCAGTGGCCGGCCGTGCCGGCGCCGGCGGAACGACGAATAGGTGCCGGCGTGAAAGAAGCCGCGGCGCAAGGTGTCCGCCAGCGTGGCCAGCGAACCGAAGTCCGCGTAATAGCCCTGGCGCTCGCCACACACCGCGGTGTGGATGGCGTGATGGATGTCGTCGTCCCACTGCGCGGTGATGCCGTAGCCGTAGTGGTCGCGCGGGGTGATCAGCCGCGGGTCGTTGCGGTCGCTCTCGGCGACCAGAGATAGCGGCCGGCCCACTTGTCGTGACAGCCAATCGGTTTCGGTCGCCATCTCTTCGAGAATGTGGACGGCTGTGGTGTCTACCAGCGCGTGGACCGCGTCCAGCCGCAGCCCGTCGGCGTGAAAGTCGCGCATCCAGCGCAGCGCGCACCCGATGATGTAGCGGCGCACCTCGTCGGAGTCGGCGTCGGCGATGTTGACGCCCTCGCCCCACGGATTGCTCCCCGACGACAGGTAAGGGCCGAACCGCGGCAGGTAATTTCCCGACGGGCCGAAGTGGTTGAACACCGCGTCGATCAAGACGCCCAAACCCTTTGCGTGGCAGGCATCGACGAAGCGGACCAGGCCGTCCGGCCCGCCGTAGGGTTCGTGCACGCTGTACCACAGCACGCCGTCGTATCCCCAGCCGTGGGTTCCGGCGAAGGAGTTGACCGGCATCAGCTCGACGAAGTCGATTCCGAGATCGACAAGGTAGTCCAACTTTTCGATCGCCGCGTCGAACGTCCCCGCGGCGGTGAAGGTGCCGACGTGCAGCTCGTAGATCACCGCGCCCCCGACCGACCGGCCGGCCCAGTCACCGTCCGTCCAGGTGTCGCTGGGGTCCCACAATTGGGAGCGGGCGTGCACCCCGTCGGGTTGCCGCGGCGATCGCGGGTCGGGCAGCACCTTGGGGTCGTCGTCGAGCAGGTACCCGTAGCGGGCGTCTGCGGGAGCGTCGACATCCGCATGCCACCAGCCGTCTTGGGCGCGCGTCATCGCGTGCACCGCGCCGTCGACGTCGAGGCGAACTAGCGCGGGTTTGGGAGCCCAGACCCGGAACTCAGCCATTGTTTCGCTCCAATAGCACGACGGGGAGGTGCGCGAACAAGTCGGCGGCCGATGTCGGACCGCTCGCCGTCGCGCCGGTGAGCGTGTCGGTCCATGAGCCCTCGGGCAGCGGCAATACGGTCTTACCCCAACCCGTTTCGGCCAGCCGCACCGTCCAGCGGGTAACCGCGACCAGAATGTCGTCGCCGCGCCGGAACGCCACGACATGATCACCGGCCTCGCCGCTGGCCGGCACCGGCACGTAATTGCCGCGCAGGAAGCTGTCCGGGCGCGAGCGCCGCAGCCGCAGTGCCGTGGTGACGACGCGCAGCTTCGGGTGTTGTAATTCTTCGAGAGCGGTTCTGCGCGCGGTATAGTCAACGGGCCGGCGGTTGTCCGGGTCGACCAGGCTGTCGTCCCAGAGCTCGGTGCCCTGGTAGACGTCGGGAATGCCGGGCACGGTCAGCGCGAGTATCTTCTGGCCCAGCGCATCGCTGGCGGCATGCGGATTGAGTTGGGCGACAAGCTCGGTCAGCTGAGCGGCGACCGGCCCGTCCAGCACGCCGTCCAGCCACTCGTGCACAGAATCCTCGAACGCGGTGTCCGGGTCGTTCCACGAGGTGTGCAGTGCGGCTTCCCGGATCGCTTTCTCGGCGTAGGCATGCAGCCGGTCCCGCAGTGCGTCGGTCACCTGGCCGTCCAGCGGCCACACCCCGAAGATGTTCTGCCACAAGAACTGTCCGGTCGCCGGGTCGGGGGAGGGTGTCTCGATCTCCCAGCGGGCGATGAACTCCGTCCACAGCGAGGGCACCTGGGACAGCACCCCGATGCGGGCGCGCACGTCCTCGCCGCGCTTGGTGTCGTGGGTGGACAGCGTGGTCATCGCCTGCGGCCACAGCCGGGCACGGGTGGCGGCACTGTGGTGAAACTCCGCCGCGCCGACGCCGAACCGGTGCGGTTCGCCGCCCACCTCGTTGAGCGAAATCAGCCGGGCGTCGCGGTAGAACAAGCAGTCCTCGACGGCCTTGGCGGTCACCGCGCCGCACAGTTGTTGCAGGCGCGCGGCGGGCTCGCCACCGTGGGCCAGCGCGGCGGTGAGCACCTGCAGTGCCGGCCCCAGTTCTGGTTGTGCGGCTTGGGTTTCGGCGAGTGCGCTGGGCAAGATGGCTGCCAGCCCGAGGTAGTCGGTGCGGTAGACGTCGATGTGGCTGAGCAGTGCGGCCACCGCGTCGGGCAGCAGTGGGTGATCGGAGCCGGCGGCCGCCACGATCGCCCGCCGTAGCCTGGCCAGCTCGCTGGCGAGGGCCTCGGTGGCCACCGTAACCTTGAGATCCGCCAGCAGCCGCGGGATGCCGTGGTAGTCCACACCGGCGGATTCGACCAGCGCGGTGAGCGCGGGCGCCCCGGTGGGGTCGACGAAAACTCCGCCCAGTTGCCGCAATACGTCGTAGCCGGTGGTGCCCTGGATCGGCAACGTCGGCTCCAGCGCCTCGTCGATGGCCAGGATCTTCTCGATGACGATCCACGCATCCGCGCCGAGCAGCTCGCGCAGCCACGCCAAATACCCACTGGGGTCCGTCAATCCGTCAGGGTGGTCGATGCGCACCCCGTCGACCAGTCCGTCGCGGAACCAGCGCGCGATCTCCGCGTGGTTGGCGTCGAACACGGCGCGATCCTCCTGACGCAACCCGGCCAGCGAGGTGATGGAGAAGAAGCGCCGATAGCCGACGATGCCGCTGCGCCAGCCCACCAACCGGTAGTGCTGGCGCTCGTGGACCTGGGGGCCGGTGCCCTCGCCGGTGCCGGGTGCGATCGGCAGTGCCAGATCGCCTAACCGCAGCAGGTCGCCGTCGACGGTCAGGTCGGCGACGTCGTCGTCGGAACCCAGCACCGGCAACACGATGCGGCCCCGCTCGTCGAGATCCCAGTCGATGTCGAAAAACGTTGCGTAGTCCGATGATCGGCCATGCCGCAGCACATCCCACCACCACGGGTTCTGCTGGGGCGCATCGACTCCGACATGGTTGGGCACGATGTCGACGATCAGCCCCATGCCGCGCGCTCGGGCCGCCGCAGACAGCCGCGCCAGACCCTCGGCGCCGCCGAGCTCCGGTGACACGGTTGTCGGATCGGTGACGTCGTATCCGTGACTCGACCCGCTGACCGCGGTCAGGATCGGGGACAGGTACAGATGCGACACCCCGAGCTCATCGAGGTAGTCCAGCAGATTTTCGGCGTCGGCGAAAGTGAAGGCGCTGCCACTGGCGGGTCCGCGCAGCTGTAACCGGTAGGTGGAGCGCACGGGAAAACCCATATGTCAGGCGGTCTTTCGCATGATCAGCACCGAGCAGCCCGGAATGGTGACCTTTTCCTCGGCGGCTATCACCAGGTCCGCCGTCCCGGCGGGATGGTTGGTGTCGATCTCCACGGTCCACTCCCGCGCGTAGTCGTCGTGCGGTGTGACGAACTCCACGGCCCGCTTGTGGGCGTTGAAGCACAACAGGAATGAATCGTCGACCACGCGTTCGCCCCGGGCATTGGGTGCGGTGATCGCCTCCCCGTTGAGGAACACCGCGACGCACTTGTCCAGGCCCTGGTTCCAATCGTCGTGCGTCATTTCCCGGCCGGTCGCCGTCAGCCAGGCGATATCGCGGACTTCGTCACCGCTGCGGATCGGCTCACCGTCGAAGAATCGGCGCCGGCGAAATACCGGATGCCTCTTGCGCAGTTTGGTCACCTTGCGGGCGAAGGTCAGTAGATCGGCGTTCTTGTCCACCAAAGACCAGTCGATCCAAGCCAATTCGGAGTCCTGGCAGTAGGCGTTGTTGTTGCCCTGCTGGGTGCGCCCGAGTTCGTCGCCGTGCGCGATCATCGGCGTGCCCTGGCTGACCATCAGGGTGGCCCAGAAGTTGCGGATCTGGCGGCTGCGCAGCTCGACGATCTCCGGGTCGTCGGTCGGACCCTCGACACCACAGTTCCACGACCGGTTGTGGCTTTCTCCGTCCCGGTTGTCCTCGCCGTTGGCCTCGTTGTGTTTCTCGTTGTAGGAGACCAGGTCGTTGAGGGTGAACCCGTCGTGCGCGGTGACGAAGTTGATGCTGGCGCTGGGCCGCCGACTGCTCGCCTCGTACAGGTCCGAAGACCCGGTCAGCCGGGAAGCGAACTCGCCCAGGGTTGCGGGCTCGCCCCGCCAATAGTCACGCACAGTATCGCGGTACTTCCCGTTCCACTCGGTCCACAAACCCGGGAAGTTGCCGACTTGATAACCGCCCTCGCCGACATCCCACGGCTCGGCGATCAATTTCACCTGGCTGACGATCGGATCCTGTTGCACCAGATCGAAGAACGCGCTCAGGCGGTCTACGTCGTGCAGCTCGCGGGCCAGTGTGGCGGCCAGGTCAAAGCGGAACCCGTCGACGTGCATCTCGGTCACCCAGTAGCGCAGCGAGTCCATGATCAGCTGCAGGACGTGCGGGTGGCGGGCGTTGAGGCTGTTGCCGGTGCCGGTGTAGTCCTTGTACAACCGCAGGTCCTCGTCGAGCAGCCGGTAGTAGGCGCTGTTGTCGATGCCGCGGAAGTTGATCGTCGGCCCCAGGTGGTTGCCTTCGGCGGTGTGGTTGTAGACGACGTCGAGGATGACCTCGATGCCGGCCTCGTGCAGGCTGCGCACCATCATTTTGAATTCGGCGACCGCGCTGCCGGCCTGCCGATTCGATGCGTACTGGTAGTGCGGGGCGAAGAACCCGAATGTGTTGTAGCCCCAGTAGTTTCGCAAGCCGAGGTCGAGCAGCCGTTCGTCGTGCATGAACTGGTGCACCGGCATCAGCTCCAGCGCTGTGACGTTGAGCGACTTGAGGTGATCGATGATCACCGGATGAGCCAGCGCGGCATAGGTGCCGCGCAGTCCCTCGGGTATGCCGGGGTGGGTCTTGGTCAGCCCCTTGACGTGGGCTTCGTAGATCACCGTCTCGTGGTACGGGGTCAGTGGCGCGCGATCGAAGGCCCAGTCGAAGAACGGATTGATCACCACACTGGTCATCGTGTGGCCCAGTGAATCGATCATCGGGGGAGTGCCGGTAATCGTGGTGTCGCCGTTGGGGTCGATCGCGTTCAGGTCGTAGGAGAACAACGCCTGACCCCAGGTGAAATCGCCGTCGAACGACTTCCCGTACGGGTCGAGCAACAGCTTGCTCGGATCGCACCGGTGGCCGGCGGCCGGATCGAACGGGCCATGTACCCGGAATCCGTAACGCTGACCGGGAGTGATGTTCGGCAGATAGGCGTGCCACACATAGCCGTCGACCTCGTCAAGCGGGATCCGCGATTCGTTGCCGCGCTCGTCGATCAGGCACAAGTCGACCTGTTCGGCGATCTCGGAGAACAGCGAAAAGTTAGTGCCCGCCCCGTCATAGGTGGCTCCGAGGGGATAAGCGTCCCCTGGCCAAACGGTGGGCAAGGTGGGAGTGGCCTCGTCCGGTGTCACAGCACCCGATGCTGGGGCCGGTCCGGAAGCCGGGTTGGTTGACGGCACCACTTGACCTTATCCGCGGCGGACTGTCCTGTCCGGGCTACCACCAGCCGGTGGCGGCCTCGATCTGGACGCCGAGCTCGTGGGCCATGGTCCGCATGTAGGTGGGGGTCAGGTGATGCGCACCGTGGTAGATCAGCACGTTTCCTTCGACCGGACGGCAAACATCGGTGCGGCAGATGGCATCTGACATGTCGAGCACCTTGAGCTGCGGGAATTGCTCTACGAAATCCAGGGTTTGGTTGCGATCGGACAGCACGTCGGAGCGTTTGATCGCGCACGACGTCGCGTTTCCGCCCTTCTTGGCCAGGCAGTCCGCGGGATCGAACGGCTGGCCGTTCTTGACCAGCCACGGCGTGTCACGCATGCCGAGGATCGGAATGTTGTTGTCGGACAACGTCTGCCAGATCCCGATGTAGGTCGCCGGCATCACGTCACCGGACTTGATGTTCCAGGGCCGGGTCGTGGTGGTGAACACGTAATCGGGGCGGTCGGAGATCAGCTTGTCCATCGTGCGCTGCACCCACTCGCGGCACTGCGGGTACGGGGCGTTGTTGCCCATGATCAACGGGACCTGTTCGGTGGACAACGGGCAGCCCATTTTGAGATATGTCACAACTTTGAAGTGATGGGCGTGTCCGAGCACATCCAGTGCCGGCAGCCAGTGCTCGGCGTGCGACCCGCCGGCCAATGCGATGGTTCGGGTCGCGGCGAAGTCGCCGTAGACGCAGTTGACCACCGCCGGGTTGACGAAGTCACTGATGCAGCCGTCGGCCGTCGAGGCCGGCAGATCGTCCTTGACCTCCAAAACGCTGGGCCGCATCGGGAGCGTCGGCACCCGCACGTGCTCGGTCAGGGCCCGGGCGCCGGGATAATCCTGCGGGTTGAGCACGGACAGTTCCTTGCCCGCGGCCCGCAGCACCGTCACGTGCTGACGCCAGGTGAACGAGGTGGCGGTCAGCGTGACGCCCAGCAGCACGACAACCGCGCCGAGCGCCATCGTCGGCCGGCGCCACCGCGACCACCACGGCAGCACCGGGGCCGCGACGGTTCCCTGCGGCGCCCGGTAACGCAGCGGATCCTCGACGAGCTGGGTGGTCAGGTACGCGAGCCCCCCGGACATCAGCAGTATCGCCACGCCCTCGACGAAGTTCGCGTGCTTGTGGCCGCTGTAGGACAGCCAGAAGATGAGCAGCGGCCAGTGCCACAGGTATAGCGAGTACGCGATGGCGCCCAGCTCCACCAGGGGCCGGGTGGCCAGCAGCCGATTCGGCAGCGGCAGCCGGCCGTCGGTGCCCGGGCCGCCCTGCAGGTTGGCCCCGGCGAGGATCATCAGCATGGTGGCCCCGACCGGTACCAGGGCCCACGGCCCTGGAAACTCGTCGACGCCGTCGATCAGGGCCCCGCAGGACACCACTGCGGCCAGGGCGACGGATGCGGCGGCGGTGCGCAGCCATGTCGGCCACCGGACGTTGGTCACCACCGCACCGACGAGGGCGCCCAGCAGCAACTCCCACCCGCGCGCGAAGCTGTTGTAGTAGGCGATCGACTGGTCATCGGAGTGCGCGAAGATCGCGTAGACGAAGGAGGCCACTGTCAGGGCACTGATCAGCACCACGAACAGCGTGCGCAGGTGCGCCTTGAGCGGGCGCCGGAACAGGAAGGTGCAGCCGGCGACCAGCAGCAGGAAGGCCACGTAGAACTGCCCCTGCACCGACATGGACCAGATGTGCTGCAACGGGCTGACGGCTTCGCCCGCCCGCAGGTAGTCCGACGCCGTATTTGCCAGCTCCCAGTTCTGGTAGTAGCCGAGACTGGCCAGGCTCTGATCGGCGAAGGTCTCCCAGCGGGTCTGCGGCTGCACCAGAATTGTGAGCACTGCACTCGCGGCCAGGACCACGACCAGGGCGGGCACCAGACGGCGGATCAGCCGGACCACTTCCGCGACCGGCGACAGTGTGACGGCCGGGTTGAGCGCGGCGCGCAGGATCTTGCCGCCGAAGAAGAACCCGGACAGGGCCAGGAAGACGTCGACACCGCCGGAGACGCGGCCAAACCAGATGTGGAAGACGGCGACCAGCGCGATCGCGACCCCGCGCAAGCCGTCGAGGTCGTAGCGATAGAACCCCGCAGATCCGTTTTCGCGCACCCCCGACCTGGCCGGATTCGCCGTGACGGCCGGCGGCGGAGGCGCTGACGTGATCTGCATGACCACGTTAATTTACCCAAAAACGCCACTCGCTCCTCTGCGCTCGCCTCCCGGCGATGCCGCTCAGTGGAGCAAGTGGCGTTTTGTAACAGCCGCGAAACCTACCGGGTGGCGCCCGGTTGAGCCTGCTGCAACAGCGTTTGCAGGTTCGGCAGCTGCGGCAGCGCCGGCGCCGGTTGCTGCACGGGTGCCTGCTGCGCCGGGAGCTGCTGCAGCGGTGCCTGCTGCACCGGTGCCTGCCCCTGGAGCTGCTGCAACGGGGCCTGCTGCAGCGGTGCCTGCTGTTGCAGCGGCGCCTGCTGGCCCGGCACCTGCTGTAGCGGCGCCTGCTGCTGGCCCGGCATCTGCTGGACCGGTGCTTGCTGCGTCGGCGGCTGCTGTAGCGGCGCCTGCTGCTGGCCCGGCATCTGTTGGACCGGCGCTTGCTGCGTCGGCGGCTGCTGCAGCGGTGCCTGCTGGCCCGGCATCTGCTGGACCGGCGCCTGCTGCAGCGGCGTCTGGGCACCGATGACCCGGACCAGGTACGGCGTCATGCCGTTGGTGCGCACCGGCGAGACCTGCACGACGTCGCCGACCTCGAGCATCTGGTTGTTCCCGAGGTACATCGCGACGCTTTGGGTGCCTTCGGGACCGTAGAACAGCATGTCGCCCTTCTGGGCCTGCTGCGGCAGCACCTTCTGGCCGGCCCGGTAGATCGCGCCGGACGAGCGCGGCAGCCTGATGCCGGCGCCGGCGTAGGCGTACTGCATCAGGCCCGAGGCGTCGAAGCCGACGGTGTTGATGCCGGTGCCGGTGCCCCGGGAGGGGCCGTTGATGCCGCCGCCGGCCCACGAGAACGGCACGCCGCGCTGCGAAAGGCCGCGCATGACCACGACGTCGGTGGCCTGCTGGTAGTCCGTCGACCGCACGCCGGGGTCGGCGGCCGCGATCTCCGGCGCGGCGGCCATCGGCGCCGCCAAGATGGCGAGACCGATAGCAAACGAATAGATGCGCTTCATTGGAGTTCCAGCCTTCCTGAACTCTGTCGGGTTAAGGCCTCAGCGCGGTGGGCGCTGCGGCCGCCGTTCGATGACTCGCGACGACCCCCGAGTTCGGGGTCGAACGCCGCCTCCTTGCGGGGACGTGAATCAGTCGGATCGCCCGTTGAGTCACACCAGTCACTACAGAAACTTTTACATCAGAAATTGCACCCGGAAAACAGCTGGTGAGGCCCACGAAGGATTTGGTGTAGGACCGTGACCGGACGGTGACTGCCGATCCCAAATCTTTATCGGCAGTTGTGATTTCGGTCTCACACCGGTGCCCGGCCGCAACGTTTTGCCGCGCGGACGGGGCCGTCGGAAATCAGTGCCAATAACGCGTGCTGAACACGGTGAGCGCGTTGCCGATCACGGAGCTCACCATAATGATCGCCAGGGACAGCACCGGCCAGAAGGACATGTACCAGCCCTTCAACAACGAAACGAACGGCCCGATCCCCGCGGCGGCGATCGCCGCACCGATCCCGCCCCACACGACCGGGTAGATGTACGCGTCGATCTGCAAGGGGACCAGGCCACACGACTCGTCCGAGCACACCTCACCGAGGAAGCCGTAGAGCTTGGTCGGCCACGTTGTCGCCGTGGCCAGGATGACGAGCAGGGTCACCAGCGTAAGTGTGGCGACCAGGTCCCAGGGGGCCACCCGAAGCCGGATGACGTGTGACTTCTGTCCGTCAGAGTCGTTGTCGCCGTACGTCATTGGCCGGAAATCGGCCGACTCGGCGGGCTCCTGCGGCGGCGGAGGGGAGCCGGCACGATCGCCGCGGTGCGGGTCCTCGAACGGGTACGGCAACGCCATGCCGATAGATGCTCCCCGATGGTCGGCTTTTGCGCGAACCGGCTGCTTTACGCTCGGTCTCTATGCCTGCGGCGAGATCCGGGTTGACGCCCGAGCAAATCAGCGCGATCGACGCCGCGCATCTGTGGCATCCCTACAGCACGATCGGCAGCGAAGCCGTCCCGCCAGTGGTGGCCGTCGGGGCCCACGGCGCCTGGTTGACGCTGGTCAGAGACGGCAAGACCGTCGAAGTGCTGGACGCGATGAGTTCCTGGTGGACCGCGATCCACGGTCACGGCCACCCGGTGCTGGACGAGGCCCTGGCAGCCCAGCTCAGCTCGATGAACCATGTGATGTTCGGCGGACTGACCCACGAGCCGGCGGCCCGGCTGGCCCAGCTGCTGGTGGAGATCACCCCGGCCGGCCTGGAAACGGTGTTCTTCAGCGATTCCGGGTCGGTATCGGTCGAGGTCGCGGTCAAGATGGCGCTGCAATATTGGCGCAGCCGCGGCCGCCCCGCCAAGCACCGGCTGATGACGTGGCGCGGCGGCTATCACGGCGACACCTTCACGCCGATGAGCGTCTGCGATCCCGACGGCGGCATGCATTCGCTGTGGACCGACATCCTGGTCCGTCAGGTATTCGCCCCGCAGGTGCCCCGCGACTACCACGCCGCCTACAGCGCCGCGTTCGAGGAGCAACTCGCACAGCACGCCGGCGAGCTGGCGGCCGTCGTCGTCGAACCCGTCGTCCAGGGCGCCGGCGGCATGCGCTTCCACGACCCCGCGTACCTGCGCGATCTTCGTGACATCTGCCGCCGCCACGACGTGCTGCTGATCTTCGACGAGATCGCCACCGGGTTCGGTCGCACCGGCGAGTTGTTCGCCGCCGACCACGCCGGCGTGAGCCCGGACATCATGTGCGTCGGCAAGGCGCTGACCGGCGGATACCTCAGCCTGGCCGCGACCTTGTGCACCACCGACATCGCGCACACCATCAGCTCCGGCGAGGCCGGCGCGCTGATGCACGGCCCCACGTTCATGGCCAACCCGCTGGCCTGTGCGGTATCGGTGGCCAGCGTCGAGGTGCTGCTGGGCCAGGATTGGCGGTCGCGAATCGCCGAGATCGCGGCCGGGCTGGCGGCGGGACTCGAGCCCGCCCGGGCCCTGCCCGGCGTGGCCGACGTCCGGGTGTGCGGCGGCATCGGCGTGATCGAATGCGCCGGGCCGGTCGACCTGGCCGTGGCCACCCCGGCGGCGCTGGACCATGGCATCTGGCTACGCCCGTTCCGCAACCTCGTCTACGCGATGCCGCCCTACATCTGCGGGCCCGACGAGATCGCGCGGATCACCTCGGCGATGGTCGAGGTGGCAAGCCTCGTGGGCTGAACGCCGGTTCACAATGGCGAGTTGTGCGGCGTCGCGGTCACCGCAAGAATTCTCAATGTGGTCCGCGTCACACTAACGGCGCGTTCCTCCATCTGGAATTGACGATCGAGAGGAACTCCGGTGAGCACGCATTACCTCCTGATGCGGACCATCGCCGCGGCGGCCGTGTCGGGCATCGGCGCGGTGGCCGGAATCGCGTCGGGCGTAGGTATCGCCCACGCCTTCCCTCCTGGTTGCACGAGCTATGCGTGTTGGTGCCCGGGCCAACCGCTGCCCGGTCAGGTAGCAGGAGATTGGGACATGAACGCCTGCCACGACTGGCACTACTCCTGGCATGACAACCCGCAGGCACCACACGGCCAGGTGGAACAGGGACCGATGGACTGCGGTTATGGCCCCGGCTTCTTGCCCCAGTGCAAGGGTTAACGACGAGAACCGGCTGTTGGCTGGTAAAGCCGTTTTGACCGCCCGAACTGCGGGCCCGACGAGATCGCGCAGATCACCTCGGCGATGGTCGAGGTGGCAAGGCTCGTAGGCTGAACGCCGATGAAGGCACCGATCGAGGTTTCCCCACTGGCCTGGCTGGAGGCGGTCGAACAGCAGCGCCGCGCGGCCGGGCTGCGTCGCTCGCTGCGGCCGCGCCCGGCCGTGGCCACCGAGCTGGACCTGGCGTCCAACGACTACCTCGGTCTGTCGCAGCATCCCGACGTGATCGAAGGCGGCGTCGCGGCGCTGCGGGTCTGGGGTGCGGGTGCCACCGGTTCGCGCCTGGTCACCGGCAACACCGAACTGCACGAACAGTTCGAGACCGAGCTCGCCGACTACGTCGGCGCCGCCACCGGGTTGCTGTTCTCCTCGGGATACACCGCCAACCTCGGAGCCGTGGTCGGACTGTCCGGCCCGGGTTCGCTGCTGGTTTCGGAGGCCCGTTCGCACGCGTCGCTGGTGGACGCGTGCCGGCTGTCGCGCGCGCGGGTGGTGGTGACGCCGCACCTGGACGTCGATGCGGTCGACGCCGCCCTGAGCGCCCGCGACGAGGAGCGGGCCGTCGTCATCACCGAATCGGTCTTCAGCGCCGACGGCGTGCTGTCCCCACTGCGCGAGCTGCACGAGGTCTGCCGCCGCCACCGGGCGCTGCTGATCGTCGACGAGGCCCACGGGCTGGGGGTGCGCGGTAGCGGGCGCGGACTGCTGCACGAGCTCGGCCTCGCCGGTGCACCCGACGTCGTGATGACCACCACGCTGTCCAAGGCGCTCGGCAGCCAGGGCGGCATGGTGCTGGGGCCCCCCGAGGTGCGTGCCCACCTGATCGACGCGGCCCGGCCGTTCATCTTCGACACCGGCCTGGCTCCGGCCGCCGTCGGTGCCGCGCTGGCCGCACTGCAGGTCCTGCGCACCGAGGCCTGGCGGCCCGAGGCGGTGCTGCGGCACGCCCGTGAACTGGCCGACATCTGCGGCGTGCCCGAAGAGCCGCAGTCGGCGGTCGTGTCGGTGATCCTGGGCGACCCGGAGGCGGCGGTGGCCGCCGCGACCGCCTGCCTGGACGCCGGAGTGCGGGTGGGGTGCTTCCGCCCGCCGACCGTGCCCGCCGGGACGTCGCGACTGCGGTTGACCGCACGCGCGTCGCTGGATGCCGCCGAGCTGGAGGTCGCGCGCCGGGTGCTCACCGATGTTCTTGCGGTGGCGCGCCATTGACCGTCGTGGCCGTTACGGGTACCGGCACGGGGGTTGGTAAGACGGTCGCCGTCGCGGCGCTGGCCTGTCACGCCCGGCAGGCCGGGATCGATGTCGCGGTGTGCAAGCCCGCGCAAACCGGTACCGACTCCGGCGACGACGACCTCGCCGAGGTCACCCGGTTGTCCGGGGTGACCGAGACCGCCGGGCTGGCGCGCTATTCGCAGCCATTGGCGCCCGTCGCGGCGGCCGAGCAGGCCGGGATGCCGCTGCCCACCCGCGAGCAGATGCTGCAGCTCATCCGCGACCTGGACCGGCCGGATCGGCTCACCCTGGTCGAGGGCGCCGGCGGGCTGCTGGTCGAACTGGCCGTCGGCGGCGTCACCCTGCGTGACCTCGCCGTCGATCTGGGTGCGGCGGTCCTGGTCACCGTCACCGCCGAACTGGGTACGCTCAACCACACCGCACTTACCCTGGAATCACTTGCTGGACAAGGGCTTTCGTGCTCCGGCCTGGTGATCGGCAGCTGGCCGGCGCAGCCCGCACCGGCGCAGACCTCGAACCGGTCGGCCCTGGACCGGCTGGCGCCGGTGCGGGCCGCGCTGCCCGCCGGGGCCGGCGCGCTGACCGTCGGCGACTTCGCGACGATGAGCGCCGCGGCGTTCGACCGTGACTGGGTGAGCGCACTGGTGCGCTGATGGTGCATTCGATCGAGCTGGTCTTCGACCGCGACACCGAGGCCACGGTCCGGCGGATCTGGGAAGAGCTGGCCGGCGCCGGGATACCCAGCCAGGCCCCGGCCAGCCGCCCGCACGTCACATTGGCTGTCGCGGAAAGTATTTCGGCCGACGTCGACGACCTGCTGCGGCCGGTGAGCGCGCGGCTTCCGCGCAGTGCCCTGATCGGCGCGCCCGTGCTGTTCGGCCGTACCAGCGCCGTGTTCGCCCGGCTGTTGGTGCCCAGCATCGAGCTGCTGGACCTGCACGCCGAGGTGCACCGGGTGTGCGGTCCCCATCTGGCACCCGCGCCGATGCCCAACAGCCTGCCCGGGCAGTGGACCGCACACGTCACGCTGGCGCGCCGGGTCGGTGGTGCGCAGCTGGGCCGGGCGCTGCGCATCGCGGGCCGGCCGGCGCAGATCGAGGGCGGCTTCGCGGGCCTGCGCCGCTGGGACGGCAACAAGCGGGTCGAGCACCTGCTCTAGCCGCCGAAGAGCAGGTACAAGCCGGTGAACGTGTAGCCGACCATCACCAGCATCATGGTGAGCTGCCCGGTGAGCTGATGGCCGGCCGGCAACAGCCGCAGCGCGCGGTCGTGCGCCGCGATCACCGCGACGATGTGCCCGGTGACCACGCAGGCCACCTTGATTCCGGCCAACACCGGCGGATGCTGGGACAACACGTAGTCCACGTGTAAGTGCGCCGGCCCCAACGGATTCCAGCCCCGGCCGAGCGGATCGGCGAGGGCGATCACGGCCTGCTGTCCGCGCTCCACCAGGTAGGAGAGGTAGTGCGCGAAGATGTAGCCCACCACGATCGGGATCAGCGAGTGCGCCAGTTGACCGGGCAGGGCGCGCCGCTGCTCGCGGTCCACCCCGCCGGTCGCCCGGGCGCCGATCGAAAAGGTCAGTGCGACAACCGAAATGAAGACCAGCAGCCCGACGGTTCGCAGCACCGACGACATCACCGTCGGCGGCACATCCTGCCCCAGGCGGGACAGCCGGTCGGCGAAATCGCGCCAGGTCGGCGACGACGAGTAGCTGTCGAACGCCGTCGACCCGAGCAACACCGCCAGCATCGCGACCACCCCGGGCCGCACCGGCAGCGACGGCAGATGGTCGAACGGGTTGCCGATCACGATCCGCCCGGTCGCCGTCGAGCGCCAAAACGGGGACAGCCGCGACACCGCCATGCTGTACACGCCGAACGGGTCCGCCCTGGCCAGCCAGCGCTGCCCGCACAGCCACGCCCCGGCCAGCAACACCGCCGCGTAGGCCAGCAGCCAGCCTCGCACCCAGGGCAGCGATGCCGAGTTCGGGCTGGCCAGCTCCAGCCACACGAACGCGAACAGTCCCACCGCGGCCGGGCGGTAGCCCCAGCTTTCCGGGTAGCGCAGCCGCGGCCCGCTCAGCGGCAGCGCGCGCCGCGACAGCAGGTACACCGTGCGCATCGGCGAGATCACCCGCCACACCGGCCCAAACGCCAGCGACACCGCGACCAGCCCGACCCACAGCAGCACGTAGAACGCCCCGAGCAGGCCGTTGGCTTGCGTCTGCGGACCGAAGAGCCCGGCCAGCACCGCCCACGTCGCCAATGCCAGGGCCGCCCCGGCGGCCGTCCAGCGCGTGGCGCGGGCGTCGACCAGCGTCGTCACCCACTCCGGCAGCGGGTGGCCGGGCGCATCCGGATCGAATCGCGGTCTGCGCCAGGCGAAGGCGACCAACGCGAATGTGAACGTCAATGCCCACGCGGCACCGACCATCGCAAACGCGTAGGGCACCGGAAGATCGCTCGACCCGCCCAGGCCGTGCGCCAGCAGCGCCGTCACGGCACGACGGAGATGGTGGCTATCGTGCGGTCCAGATGGTGGAGCTCCACGTCGACGTTGCCGGGCACCTCGACGCTGAACTGAAAGATCTGGTTGGGTCCGGCCTTGACCTCGAACTTGTGATCGGGCACCGAGTGCACATGCAGCTCATCGGTCGCATCGCTGGTGACATGCAGGACGATCTGCTGCTTGACCTTCGCCTGCAGCATCGCGTTCGTCGGGGTGACGCGACCGTGGGCGATGGTGACCTCGATGTTGAGCGGCTCCGGGGGAGCCTGGTGCGGCGAACCCGCGCAGCCGATCAAGCCGCACGTCAGCACCGTCACCCACGCCGCGATAAGCGTGCCGCGTAACGTCATCCCCTCACGCTGCCCGCGGCAGTGGTTGTTTTTCGGTAACCGGCTCGGGCTCGGACAGCGCATTGTTGATGCGGCCCGCGCCCCACGCCAGGCCGGCGATGACCATCAGCGTCAGGATCAGCACGACGAGCGAACCGGCGTTGTAGAGCCAGCCGGGAGCGTTCTGGTCACGTTCGCGCTGCAGGATGGTGATCTCGTGCACGAACGGCCGGTCCATCGGGGACAGGGCGGGCACCTCGGCCGCGGGAATGGCGTCGTCGGCCGGTTCGTAGATCGGCACGCCGGTCATCGTGTAGCCGTCCTGAATCCGCAGCAGCGTCTTCCACGATCCCCAGACCGGGACCGGCTGGGTGGACCGGTAGTGGCCGGGGCCAACCTTGTCCAGACGGTCGATCACCAGGCCGCGGTGGTTTTCCATCCGGCCCTGCCAGGACAGAATCGTCAGCCAATCCGGCTGCGCGCCAACCGCATCGGCGGGTGTCAGCTGCACATCGGCGGACACCATGCGCTGGCCGGGTGCGCTGGGCAGCTCGGTCAGCGTGATCGCGGCCTTGCCTTGTTGCGGCACCACGATGTGCAGGCCGTTGGCCACCGCGCCGCCGATCACCACGACGGTCGCCACGACCACCGAGATGCCGATCCTGCGGTGCGGCAACCGCTGCCCGGTCAGCACCATGCCGAACAATGCCCCGCACATTCCGGCGAGCACCCCGACCGGTACCGCCATGGCCAGGGCCTCGCCCCACATGCTGACCGGCCAGGGGTAGTGGTAGACCGTCCCGATCCACAGCGACTCCAGCCACAGCCCGACCGTCGCGACGCCCAGGCCGGAGACCGCGCCAAAAGCGATGGGGCGCTTGAACAATGGAGTCAGCGCAATCAGTTCGACCACCAGGGCGGGGCCCAGGTACAGCGGGAACCAGTTGATCGGCGCGCCCAGGATGGGACCCACCAGCACCGCGACGCCACCGCGCAGCAAGATCGCGAACAACGATGCGATGATCGCCGCGCCGCGGCCCATCGTGACGCGGGCGGCGACGGCCGCCAGTGCGGAGGCGAAGGCGATCATCATCGGCTGCAACACCAGGCGGAATTGTTCGACGCCGAAGTCGTATTCGATCTGATAGACCGACAGGCCGATGAACATTCCGCCGAAGGACAGGTAGCGCAGGAAGGTGATGAACGCGCCGTGCGCGGCCTCGGCCGCCTGCTGGGCCTCGCCTTCGCGCTCCAGCATCAGCACCGCGAACAGCGAAAAGCAGGCACCGCCGATCATCATCAAATGTGTTGGGCCCCAAAGCGTGACGTCTTGCCCGAAGATTCGGTGCCAGATGTCGTCGAGTGGGAAGCCGATCATCGCGTACAGCCCGCAGCCGGCCATCAGCACGCCGCCGACCGGCGCGTACCAGCTGCGGGTGATGCGCACCGCCGCCGGCCCGGGCTTCTCGTGCGGGATGACGATCGCGGTCATTCCGGCCAGGAACACCCCGAACAGGCCGATGATGATGAAGTAGTGCGCCGGGTTGGCCAACGGCCCGGGATCGCGGCCGTTGCCGATATGCCAGCTGACGTCCCAGATGAAGCCGAACAGGGCGCAGATGATCGACGTCGTGAAGACCAGGATCGGCAGCGCCACCCAGTTGGGGCGATGGAATTTCTCGCCGAGTTTGTCGGCGAGCCGGGTCAACCACGTGATGCGATGAGTGCGGTGCGCGTAGCCCACCCCCAACATGACCAGCGTGATGACCATCGCGGCGACCGAGAGCCCGATCACCTGGTTGAGTCCGGCACCGCGGGCCGACGGTTCGGCGAGCAGCGGTAGCTCCGTTGACACCATTGTCATGTCCTCCCTACAAGCGCCGGGACGTCCCGGGAGATCATTTCCTACTGGCAGGTAAGTTCACGCGATCCAAGGTGTAATGCCCGGATTGTGGGGCTGTCAATCATGTGATTTATCCGTTGTGTCGCTTTGCTGCTGGGCATCATCGGTCCGGCCGGCGCGCCGGTCGCGCAGCGCGACGTAGAGGATCACGGCGACGACGATCACGGCCGGTAGGAACGCCGGTACCGCCAGCACAATCCAGTGGTGTGCCACGTACTCGACATGCACGGTCGTCATGGTGGTCGTATACCCCGGCGGTTTCGGTGTACTAGGGCCGTTACCCTACTTTGAACACCGTTTCGTTCAGGCTGCCACGAGGTTGTGGCGGATGTGACCGCAGACGCGGACGCGATAAAGATGCAGGGGAGTACTTGGTGACTCAAGCGGCAACTCGACCCACGACCCAAGCCGGCGATGACGCAGACATCCTGGCGATCGCCCGCGAGCAGGTGCTCGAGGGCGGCGAGGGATTGAGCCGGGACCAGGTCCTTTCGGTGCTGCAGCTCCCCGACGAGCGGCTCGAGGAGCTGCTGGCGCTGGCCCACGAGGTGCGGATGCGCTGGTGTGGCCCCGAGGTCGAGGTCGAGGGCATCATCAGCCTCAAGACCGGCGGCTGCCCCGAGGACTGCCACTTCTGTTCCCAGTCCGGGCTGTTCGCCTCGCCGGTGCGCAGCGCCTGGCTCGACATTCCGAGCCTTGTCGAGGCCGCCAAGCAAACCGCGAAGTCCGGTGCCACCGAGTTCTGCATCGTGGCCGCGGTCCGTGGTCCGGACAAGCGGCTGATGTCCCAGGTCGCGGCCGGTATCGAGGCGATCCGCAACGAGGTCGAGATCAACGTCGCCTGCTCGCTGGGCATGCTGAGCGCCGAGCAGGTCGACGAGCTCGCCGCGATGGGCGTGCACCGCTACAACCACAACCTGGAGACCGCCCGCTCGTTTTTCACCAACGTCGTCACCACGCACACCTGGGAGGAGCGCTGGCAGACGCTGACGATGGTGCGCGACGCGGGCATGGAGGTGTGCTGCGGCGGTATCCTCGGCATGGGAGAGACGCTGGAGCAGCGTGCGGAATTCGCCGCCGACCTCGCCGAGCTCAACCCCGATGAGGTGCCGCTGAACTTCCTCAACCCGCGGCCCGGTACTCCGTTCGGCGACCTCGAGGTGATGCCGGTCAGCGAGGCGCTGAAGTCGGTGGCCGCGTTCCGGCTGGCGTTGCCGCGCACGATGCTGCGCTTCGCCGGTGGGCGGGAGATCACCCTGGGCGACCTCGGCGCCAAGCAGGGCATCCTGGGCGGCATCAACGCCGTGATCGTCGGGAACTACCTGACCACGCTCGGCCGTCCCGCCGAATCCGATCTGGAACTGCTCGAGGACCTGCAGATGCCGATCAAGGCGCTCAATGCCACCTTGTAGTGGCTAGGTTGGAATCTGTGGTTGGAGATCTGGGTGCTCCGGTCAGCGCCGGCATCTACAACGTCTACACCGGGGAATTGGGGGGTACGACAGTGCCCACCGCGGCCCAGCTCGGTCTTGAACCGCCGCGCTTTTGCGCCGAATGCGGGCGCCGGATGATCGTCCAGGTCCGCCCCGACGGCTGGCGGGCGCGCTGCTCGCGGCACGGCGAGGTTGACTCGGCGGATCTGGAGACTCAGCGGTGACCGAACCCTGGATGCCGGCGGCTCCCCAGCCCGCGGCGCCTGAGCCCGCCGGTCGCGCCACCCCATCGCGGATGCGTGCGATTGGCCTTGCCGCACTTGGGCTTTCGGCGACCGGAGTGTTGGTCGGCGGCCTATGGGCGTGGATGGCCCCGCCGATTCATCTGGTGGTGGCGATGACGCGCTCCGGCGAGCGGGTGCACGAATACCTGGGTACCGAGTCCCAGCACTTCTTCGACGTGCCGTCCCTGATGCTGGGTCTGTTGACCGTGCTGGCGGTCGTCGCGCCGGTGCTCGTGTGGCAGTGGCGCCGGCTGCGCGGCCCGGGCATGGTCATCGGGCTGACGATCGGCATGGTGGGCGCCGCCGGGGTGGCCTCGGCGGTGGGCGCGGTGCTGGCTCTGCTGCGCTATGGCGCGCTGGACGTCGACAAGGTGCCGGTGCTGGGCAGCCCCGCGGTGTCCTACGTCGTGCAGGCGCCGCCGGTGTTCTTCGGTCCCGGGCCGCTGCAGATCGCCATCACGCTGTTGTGGCCCGCCGCGATCGCCGCGCTGGTCTATGCCCTGCTGGCGGCCGGAAGCGCCCACGACGACCTGGGCAGCTCGGGGCCCACCGATCAGGCTTCGCACGCGCTGCCGATGGAGCCGGAGGCCTCCGTCTCATAGCGGACGGCGGCGAATCTTTCGTCCGGTGATGACCTTGGCCGCGATCAGGCCGAGTCGAAGCATGCCCGTGTAGGTGATCGGGTTGAAGGCCGTCGGCCAGGTGGTCCTGATCAGGTGGTCCTTCAACGGCCGGCCGGCGAAGCGGTCGGTGAGCCAGCGCAGTGTCATCGGCGCGGACAACGGGTGCAGCAGCGCGTGCTCGTTGAACGCGTCGCGGTGGTAGCTGACGTCGGCGCCACCGGCCGAATAGGCGTCCGCCAGCGCGTCGATGTCGTGGACGTCGATCAGGTAGTCGTACACGGCCTGCACGATCAAGACCGGCGGTGCCGGCGTCGCGACGCCCAGCTTGATGCTGTCGAAGACATACGACACCTCGGGCGACGACAGGATGTCCTCGAGCGGCTCGTCGAGGTAGGTGCCCATGTTCTTGCCCGCCATCCGCAGGATCGCGCCGACCGTGGTCATGCTTTCCAGCCGGCCCAGCAGGGCGCGGCCCTCGGGGTTGGTGTGCTCCTTGATCACCCGGTCCAGGTCGGGGTAGATGTGCGCGAGCGCGGCCACCACCAGCGCGGGCAGGCCCGCGAAGAAACCGCCGTTGAGGCGGCGGAAGGTGTGGCCCAGGTCGCCGACGGGTGATCCCAGCACCGCGCCCACGATGTTGAGCTCGGGCGCGTAGTCGGCACACATTTCGGCGGCCCACGCGCTGGCCAGCCCACCGCCGGAATAACCCCACAGCCCGATCGGTGCCGTCGGCGACAGCGCGACCCGGTCCGAGTTCAGGGCGGCCCGGATGCCGTCCAGGACGCGATAACCGGGTTCGTAGGGCGCGCCCCAGATACCTTGCAGGCCTTCGTGATCGGGCACCGAGACCGCCCACCCCTCGGCGAGGGCGGCGGCGACCATGAAGAGCTCCAACTGGGCTATCGAGCCGAGTGCCTTGGCCCTTCTGCGCAGCGCGTACGACGGAAAGCAGCGCGATGACATGGCGTCGATCGCGCATTGGTACGACAGCAGCGGGCAGTTCTGCCCGACGACACGTTCGCCGGGGACGAGCACCGTGGTGACGCACGCCTCCGGGGCGCCGTTCATGTCCGTCGTCCGGTAGAGCAGCTGGATGGCCGAAACCGATTGCGGAATCAGCCCGAGGAACGCCAGTTCGACGTCGCGGGAGCGCAACACCGTGCCGGGCTCGGCGTGTTGGAAGCCGGAAGGCGGCTGGTAGAACGGGTCGTCCGAGGGCAGTAGCGGCCGCGTCTTGGGCCGCAATTCCTCGTGTAGCGGTCGACCGATCCATTCCGCACCGTCGGTGCCTGCCAAATTGCCGAGTTCAACCAATTCGCCAATCCCTTCTGGGCCATCGGGCATTTTCGCGCATGAACAACCGGTAACCAAAATGTAATGGCCAGGCTGTGAGCTATTTCTCGCTCACCTGCGGGTAGTGACACAGATCAAGGCTGGCCGGGCGGCCGAAGCGCGGCGAACTCGTCGGTGACCCGCAGCGCGGCGTCGGTGAAGTGGTACAACGCGGCCGGTCGCCCGCCGCTGCGACCCGACTGCGCGATGGTGCCGGTCTGCGTGATCACGCCGCGCCGGGCCAGCACCCGTTGCAGATTTGTCGCGTCCACTGGATGGCCCAGCGTCGCGCTATAGATGTCGCGCAGCATGGAAAGTGCGAATTCCCTTGGTGCCAAGGCAAATCCGATATTGGTATAGGACATCTTGGCGATCAGCCGGGTGTGCGCGTGCGTGACCATCGGGCCGTGGTCGAACGCCATCGGCGGCAGATCGCTGACCGGGTGCCACCGGGTGTCCGGCGGCAGCTCCGGGGTAGCGGGGGAGGGCACCAGACCCAGGAAGGTCGACGCGATCACCCGCGCGCCCGGAACCCGGCCCGGATCGGAGAACACGGCGAGCTGCTCGAGGTGGGCCAGCTCCTGCAAATCCACCTTCTCGGCCAGCTGGCGACGCACGGACGTGGTCATGTCCTCGTCGTTGCGCAGCCGACCGCCCGGCAGTGACCACGAGCCGCGTTGCGGATCGCGCGCACGCTCCCATAACAGCACGTTAAGCTGTGGTTTTCCCTTTCGGGCAGCTCCCTTAACCTGCTCGGTGTCCTGCCGAACCTGGAACACGACCGCAAGCACTTCGTGGGCGGTGCTACCATTGGGCATGTTTTCGATTATAAGTCGAAAACCTCCTAAGTCGAAAGGAGACGCCGTGACGGTCATGAATCGCACGGACACGCTCGCCGAAGACATGATCGCCAGCATCACCAATTCCCCGACCGGTTACGGCGGCGTCGACGGTGATGAGCAGTGGGCCAACGAGATTCGCCGTCTGGCGAAGTTGCGCGGCGCCACTGTGCTCGCACACAACTACCAGCTGCCCGCCATCCAGGACGTCGCCGACCACGTCGGAGACTCGCTGGCGCTGTCGCGGATCGCCGCCGAGGCGCCGGAGGACACCATCGTGTTCTGCGGCGTGCACTTCATGGCCGAGACCGCCAAGATTCTGAGCCCCGAGAAGACCGTGCTGATCCCGGATCAGCGGGCCGGTTGCTCGCTGGCCGATTCGATCACTCCCGACGAGCTGCGCGCCTGGAAGGACGAGCACCCCGGCGCCGTCGTCGTCTCCTACGTCAACACCACGGCCGCCGTGAAGGCGCTCACCGACATCTGCTGCACCTCGTCCAATGCGGTCGACGTGGTCGAGTCGATCGACCCCGACCGCGAGGTGCTGTTCTGCCCGGACCAATTCCTCGGCGCCCACGTCCGCCGGGTGACGGGCCGCAAAAACATCCACGTGTGGGCCGGTGAATGCCACGTGCACGCCGGGATCAACGGCGACGAGCTCACCGAGCAGGCCCGCGCCAATCCCGATGCCGAGCTGTATGTGCATCCCGAATGCGGTTGCGCCACTTCGGCGTTGTATCTCGCCGGCGAGGGGGCCTTCCCGGCCGAGCGGGTGAAGATCCTTTCCACCGGCGGCATGCTCGACGCGGCACACGAGACGCGCGCACGCAAGGTCCTGGTCGCCACCGAGGTCGGCATGCTGCACCAATTGCGCAGGGCCGCACCGGAAGTCGACTTCCAAGCGGTGAACGACCGCGCGTCCTGCAAATACATGAAGATGATCACCCCCGCGGCGCTGCTGCGCTGCGTGGTGGAGGGCGCGGACGAGGTTCACGTCGATCCGGAAGTCGCGGCGGCAGGCCGGCGCAGCGTGCAACGCATGATCGAGATCGGCCAGCCGGGCGGCGGCGAATGATGACCCGTCCCGCTTGGACCGATAGCGCCGACGTCGTCGTTATCGGCACGGGCGTCGGGGGATTGGCCGCCGCGCTGGCGGCCCATCGTGCCGGACGCAACGTCGTCGTGCTGAGCAAGGCCGAGGAAACCCACGCGGTCACCGCAACGCACTATGCGCAGGGCGGAATCGCGGTGGTGCTGCCGGACAACGACGACTCCGTCGAGGCTCACGTCAACGACACCCTGGCCGCGGGCGCCGGCATGTGCGACCCCGGTGCGGTGTACTCGATCGTCGCCGACGGCTATCGCGCGGTCAGCGAATTAGTTTCCGACGGCGCGCGATTCGACGAATCGGTGCCGGGCGAGTGGGCGTTGACCCGCGAGGGCGGGCATTCGCGGCGGCGCATCGTGCACGCCGGCGGTGACGCCACCGGTGCCGAGGTGCAGCGCGCGCTCGACCACGCCGCCCGGACGCTGGACATTCGCAGCAGCCACGTGGCGCTGCGCGTGCTGCACGACGGTGCGGCGGTGACCGGGGTGGCCGTGGGCAATCCCGACGGCGTCGGCATCGTCAGTGCGCCTTCGGTGATCCTGGCCTCCGGCGGCGTCGGACATCTCTACAGCGCGACCACCAACCCGGACGGATCCACCGGCGACGGAATCGCTTTGGCGCTGTGGGCCGGTGTCCCGGTCAGCGATCTCGAGTTCATCCAGTTCCACCCCACCATGCTGTTCGGCGGCCAAGCCGGCGGCCGGCGGCCGCTGATCACCGAGGCCATCCGTGGCGAGGGCGCGGTATTGATTGACCGGCAAGGCAATTCGGTCACCGCGGGCGTTCACCCGATGGGCGACCTGGCGCCCCGCGATGTCGTGGCGGGAGCCATCGACGCGCGGCTGAGGGCTACCGGTGACGAATGCGTCTTCCTGGACGCGCGCGGCATCGAGGGCTTCGAGGCCCGCTTCCCCAACGTCACCGCCTCATGCCGGGCCGCCGGCGTCGACCCGGTGCGGCAACCCATTCCGGTTGTTCCGGGCGCGCACTACAGCTGCGGCGGCGTGGTGACCGACGTGCACGGTCAGACCGAGCTGCCCGGGCTGTTCGCCGCGGGCGAGGTGGCCCGCACCGGGATGCACGGCGCGAATCGCTTGGCGTCCAACAGCTTGCTGGAAGGCCTGGTGGTGGGTGGCCGCGCCGGCAAGGCCGCGGCGACGCATGCGCTGGCGGTGGGCAGGGTGCTCGCGACCACGCCCGAGCCGATCGCCCACACCGCGTCGAAGCGCCGCGAACTGCAGACCGCGATGACCCGCGACGCGTCGGTGGTACGCGATGCCGCGGGGCTGCAGCGTCTCGCCGAGACGCTGTCGCGGGCGCGGATTCGCACCGTCGAGGGGCGTCGCGATTTCGAGGACGTCGCGTTGACACTGACCGCCCGCGCGGTGGCCGCCGCGGCGTTGGCCCGCGACGAAAGCCGCGGCTGTCACCACCGGGCGGATTACCCGGCAGCCGCACCGGAGAAGGCGCGCAGCATCATGGTCCGGTCCGCCGACACGGTGTACGCCGAAGACTTGGCGGCGGTGTCCTGATGACGTTGTCCGACGCCGAACTCGCCGCCGCCCAAGACATCGTTCGCCGTGGTCTGGACGAGGACCTGCGCTACGGGCCCGACATCACCACGCTCGCGACGGTGCCCGCCGGCGAGGCGACGGCCGCGATGGTGCCCCGGGAGGCGGGCGTGATCGCCGGATTGGACGTCGGGCTGCTGGTGCTCGACGAGGTGCTCGGTGCCGATGGTTATCAGGTGCTCGACCGCGTCGAGGATGGTGCCCGCGTGGAGCCCGGCCAGCCGGTCCTGACGGTGCGCGCGGAGAACCGCGGGCTGTTGACCGCCGAGCGGACGATGCTGAACCTGATCTGCCATCTGTCGGGGATCGCCACCGCGACGGCGGCCTGGGTGGACGCGGTGAGCGGCACCAAGGCCCAGGTCCGCGACACCCGCAAGACGCTGCCCGGGCTGCGGGCCCTGCAGAAGTATGCGGTGCGGATCGGCGGCGGCGTCAACCACCGCCTCGGCCTGGGCGACGCCGCTTTGATCAAGGACAACCATGTCGCGGCCGCGGGATCGGTCGTCGAAGCGCTACGGGCGGTGCGAGAGGCCGCACCCGATCTGCCGTGCGAGGTCGAAGTCGACTCGCTCGAGCAACTCGACGAGGTACTGCCGGAGAAGCCGGAGCTGATCCTGTTGGACAATTTCCCGGTGTGGCAGACGCAGATCGCCGTGCAGCGTCGTGACTCCCGGGCACCGGCCGTGCTGCTGGAGTCGTCGGGCGGGCTCAGCCTTCAGACCGCGGCGGAATATGCCGGTACCGGCGTGGACTACCTGGCCGTCGGCGCGCTGACCCACTCGGTGCGCGTACTCGATATCGGCCTGGACATGTAGGTCCGGCCCAGATGCGGCAGCTGACCTTCGAGGAAGCCGGGCGGTACGGGTGGCGTGACGTGCCCGAGCCGGAAATCACCGCACCGGAACAAGCGGTGGTCAGGCCCCTGGTGGTGGCCTGCTGCGATCTCGACATCGCGGTCGCGGCGGGTCAGGCCCCGCTGCCGCCCGGATACGCCGTCGGGCATGAGGGGCTGGCCGAGGTCGTGGCCGTCGGCGACGCCGTCGTCGGCGTCCGGCCGGGCGACTGGGTGGTGGTGCCGTTCCAGATCAGCTGCGGTAACTGCTCGCACTGCCGTCGCGGCGTGACCGGCTCGTGCGGCTCGGTGCCGTTGATGGCGATGTACGGTCTGGGCCCGCTCGCCGGTCTGAACGGCGGGGGATTCATGTCCGACGAGGTGTTGGTGCCCTACGCCGACGCGATGCTGGTCCCCGTCCCGGATGGCGTGCAGCCCAATGCCATTGCCTCGCTGTCGGACAACATTCCCGACGGCTGGCGGGCGGTCGGGCCGTATGCGTCCGAGCTGGCCGCGCTCGATCCGGCCGACCGCCGCGTGCTGGTGATCGGCAAGCTGTCGATCGGGCTGTATGCCGCGGCCTTCGCGGCCGCGCTGGGAGCTCGCGTCGACTACGTCGACCACGACGTGCGCCGGCTGGCGGCCGCCGAAAAGCTCGGCGCGGTGGTGCACGATCGGGTCAAGCCGGATAAGTCCTGGGAGCCGTATCCGGTCACCGTGCACACCTCCGCCGACCCGTCGCTGCTGGCCGCCACGCTGCGGGCGACCTGGCCGGACGGGGTGTGCACCGACACCGGGATCTACTACCAGCCGATCGTCGAGATGCCGCTGCTGCCGATGTACACCCGGGGGGTGAGGTTTGTCACCGGCCGGGTCAACGCCCGGTCGGCCATCCCTGCGGTGCTCGAACTGCTGGCCGGCGGATGCGACCTGTCACCGGCCGTCGACCGGGTGGTGCCCTGGTCGGAAGCGCCGTCGGTGTGGCCGACGATGACCGGCAAGACGGTTTTCACCAGGGCCTAGCCCGGATTCGCGTCTTCGTCTTCGCGTCTTCGCTCTTGAGTGTGCGTGTTGGACTTTGAGTGCGCGTCCAGGGGCGCGACACGCCGGGGCATCCCGCCGCTGGCGCACACCGAAAGCCGTCAGCGCGCACTCACCGCCCTGAGTGCACACTCAACGCGGCAGGGCGTCAGGCGATATCGCTGACCAACACCGCCATGCGGCGCAACTGCAGGCGGACCAGAGCGGGCAGGCCGGTGCCGTCGGACCCGGCGGGCAGAATCCGGGGGTTGGTGATGTGCACGACCTTGCGCGCAAAGTGCAGGTCAGCCTGCCCAGCGGCCAGCACGTTCTTCACCCAGTCGGTCTTGCCGTGGCCCAGCGCGATCGCCAGCACGTTGCCGTTGCGGTAGGCGGTCACGATGGTTTTGTACGGCTTACCCGACGTGCGGCCGCGGTGCTCGATAGTGCCGGTTCCGGGCAGGAACCGCGCGACCGGCTTCAGCGCCCGGTTGAGGTATTTGACCTGGAAGTTCTCGAACCACGTCGGATACACCATCGGGATGCCCGGGGCGTTGTTCGGGTGATCCTTTGTGGACATGCCGGCTCCCTTTGCGGAACGTCTGTTGCCTGATTACGCGCACTGTACCGGTCGGATATTGATTTGAGTTCCTCTGGGACAATGGACGCTGTGACTGCCACATCCCCATCCGTGCTGGCCCGCATCGACCTGCGGGGCGCCGAGCTGACGGCTGCTCGGCTGCGGGCGTCGTTGCCGCGCGGCGGGGCCGATGTGGAGACGGTGTTGTCAAACGTGCGCCCGATCGTCCAGGCCGTCGCCGAGCGCGGGGCCGAGGCGGCGCTGGAGTACGGAGCATCGTTCGACGGCGTACGTCCCGCGGCGGTCCGCGTATCCGAGGCCGCGTTGCGGGCCGCGCTGGACGGTCTGGACGCCGACGTCCGCAACGCGTTGCAGGTGATGATCGAGCGGACCCGCGCGGTGCACGCCGATCAGCGCCGCACCGACACCACCACGGTGCTCGGGCCGGGTGCGACGGTCACCGAGCGGTGGGTACCCGTCGAGCGCGTCGGCCTGTATGTACCCGGCGGCAACGCGGTGTATCCGTCCAGCGTCGTGATGAACGTCGTGCCCGCGCAGGCTGCGGGGGTGGAGTCGCTGGTGGTGACCAGCCCGCCGCAGGCCCGCTTCGACGGCCTGCCGCATCCGACGATCCTGGCCGCGGCCGCGCTGCTCGGCGTCGACGAGGTCTGGGCCGTCGGCGGCGCGCAGGCGGTGGCATTGCTGGCCTACGGCGGCGTCGACACCGACGGCTCAGAGCTCGCGCCGGTCGACCTGATCACCGGACCCGGCAATGTCTACGTCACCGCCGCCAAGCGGCTGTGTCGCTCGCTGGTGGGCATCGACGCCGAGGCCGGGCCGACCGAGATCGCGATCCTCGCCGACCACACCGCCGACCCGGCGCACGTGGCCGCCGACCTGATCAGCCAGGCCGAACACGACGAGATGGCCGGCAGCGTGCTGGTGACCGCGAGCGAGGACCTGGCCGCGGCCACCGAGACCGAAGTCGCGGCCCAGCTGCAGACCACGGTCCACCGCGAACGGGTGACCACCGCGCTCAGTGGCCCGCAATCCGCGATCATTCTGGTCGACGACCTGGACGCCGGCGTCAAGGTCGTCAACGCCTACGCCGCCGAACACCTCGAGATCCAGACCGCCGACGCGCCGCAGGTGGCCGGCCGAATACGTTCGGCCGGAGCAATTTTCGTCGGCCCCTGGTCGCCGGTCAGCCTTGGCGACTACTGCGCCGGATCCAATCACGTGTTGCCGACCGCGGGCAGCGCCCGGCACTCCAGCGGCCTGTCGGTACAGACCTTCCTGCGCGGCATCCATGTCGTGGACTACACCGAGGCGGCCCTCAAAGACGTCTCCGGACACGTGGTCACACTCGCGAAAGCCGAAGACCTGCCCGCACATGGCGAGGCGGTACGGCGGAGGTTCGAACGATGACGGCATCCGAGCAGCAGGTCACCCTCGACGACCTGCCGCTGCGTGACGACCTGCGTGGCAAATCGCCGTACGGGGCACCGCAATTGGCGGTCCCGGTGCGGCTTAACACCAACGAGAACCCGCACCCGCCGAGTGCGGCGCTGGTCGACGATGTCGTCCGGTCTGTGCGGGAAGCCGCGGCGGACCTGCACCGCTACCCCGACCGCGACGCGGTGGCGTTGCGCACCGACCTGGCGAGTTACCTCACAGCGCAAACCGGCACCCGGCTCGGCGTTGAAAACCTCTGGGCCGCCAATGGTTCCAACGAGATCCTGCAGCAGCTGCTGCAGGCGTTCGGCGGGCCGGGCCGCAGCGCGATCGGGTTTGTCCCGTCCTACTCGATGCACCCACTGATCTCCGACAGCACCCGCACCGAATGGCTGACGGCCGCGCGTGCCGACGACTTCAGCCTCGACGTCGACGCGGCCGTCGCCGCGATCGTCGAACACAAACCCGACGTGGTGTTCGTCACCAGCCCGAATAACCCGTCCGGACAAAGCATTCCGCTGCCGGATCTGCGCCGGTTGCTCGAGGTGGCGCCGGGCATCCTGATCGTGGACGAGGCGTACGGCGAGTTCTCGTCGCAGCCCAGCGCGGTCGAGCTGATCGAGGAGTATCCGACCCGGCTCGTGGTCAGCCGCACGATGAGCAAGGCGTTCGCGTTCGCCGGCGGCCGGCTCGGCTATCTGGTCGCCACGCCGGCGCTGATCGACGCGATGCTGTTGGTCCGGTTGCCCTATCACCTGTCGTCGGTCACCCAGGCCGCCGCCCGGGCCGCGCTGCGCCACGCCGACGACACTCTGGGCAGTGTGGCCACGCTGATCGCCGAACGCGAACGGGTCATGACGGCCTTGACGCGCTTGGGCTTTCGGGTCATCCCCAGCGACGCGAACTTCGTGCTGTTCGGAGAACTCGCCGACGCGCCCGCGGCCTGGCAGCGCTACCTCGAGGCCGGGGTGCTGATCCGCGACGTCGGCATTCCCGGCTACCTGCGCACCACCATCGGACTTGCCGACGAGAACGATGCGTTCCTCGCGGCGAGCGCCCCGATCGCCGCCACCGAGCTGGCGCCAGCCAATTCCAGCCCAGTAGGAGCCCCGTGACCACTATTGCGACTCGTCGCGCACGAATTGAGCGCCGCACCAAAGAATCCGACATCGTCATCGAGCTCGACCTCGACGGCACCGGACAGGTCGACGTCGACACCGGCGTGCCGTTCTACGACCACATGCTGCACGCGCTGGGCAGTCACGCCAGCTTCGACCTGACCGTGCGGACCAAGGGCGACGTCGAGATCGAAGCGCACCACACCATCGAAGACACCGCGATCGCCCTGGGGCAGGCGCTCGGGCAGGCCCTCGGTGACAAGAAGGGCATCCGCCGGTTCGGGGACGCCTTCATCCCGATGGACGAGACGCTGGCCCACGCCGCCGTCGACGTATCCGGCCGGCCGTACTGTGTGCACAGCGGCGAGCCGGATCACCTGCAACACACCACGATTGCCGGAAACTCCGTGCCCTATCACACCGTGATCAACCGGCACGTCTTCGAGTCGCTGGCGATGAACGCCCGCATCGCACTGCACGTGCGGGTGCTGTACGGGCGCGACCCGCACCACATCACCGAGGCGCAGTACAAGGCCGTGGCGCGCGCGTTACGCCAGGCCGTCGAGCCCGACCCCCGCGTATCGGGTGTGCCGTCTACCAAAGGTGTTTTGTGACAACACGATCGGTCGTGGTGCTGGACTACGGCTCAGGCAATCTACGGTCTGCTCAGCGTGCGCTGCAGCGGGTCGGCGCGACGGTGGAAGTCACCGCCGACGCGCGTGCGGCGGCAGCGGCCGACGGGCTGGTGGTCCCCGGTGTCGGCGCTTTCGAGGCGTGCATGACCGGCCTGCGCAAGATCGCGGGGGAGCGGATCATCGCCGAGCGGGTCGCCGCCGGGCGCCCGGTGCTGGGGGTCTGCGTCGGCATGCAGATCCTGTTCGCACGCGGCGTGGAATTCGGGGTCGAGACCGTGGGCTGCGGGCAGTGGCCCGGAGCCGTGACCCGGCTGGACGCGCCGGTGATCCCGCACATGGGCTGGAATATCGTCCAATCCGGTTCGGGCAGTGGACTTTTCAAGGGGCTGGATGCGGCTGCCCGGTTTTACTTCGTGCATTCTTACGCCGCGCAGCGGTGGGAGGGGTCGCCGGAGGCCGTGCTGACGTGGGCCACCCATCAGGTGCCGTTTTTGGCGGCGGTCGAGGACGGGCCGCTGGCCGCCACTCAATTCCACCCGGAGAAGAGTGGGGACGCCGGTGCGGCCGTGTTGAGCAACTGGGTTGAGGGACTGTAGATGCCACTGATTTTGTTACCCGCCGTCGACGTCGTCGAGGGTCGTGCCGTGCGTTTGGTGCAGGGCAAGGCCGGCAGCGAAACCGAGTACGGCTCGGCGCTGGACGCCGCGCTGAACTGGCAACGCGACGGGGCCGACTGGATCCATCTGGTGGACCTGGACGCCGCGTTCGGCCGCGGCTCCAACCGCGAGCTGCTCGCCGAGGTGGTGGGCAAGCTCGACGTGAACGTCGAGCTCTCCGGCGGGATCCGCGACGACGATTCGCTGGCCGCCGCGCTGGCCACCGGCTGCGCCCGGGTCAACCTGGGCACCGCGGCGCTGGAGAATCCGCAGTGGTGCGCGCGGGCGATCGCCGAGCACGGCGACAAGGTCGCCGTCGGCCTGGACGTGCAGATCGTCGACGGCGAGCACCGACTGCGGGGGCGCGGCTGGGAAACCGATGGTGGCGACCTGTGGGATGTGCTGGAACGCCTTGACGGCGAAGGGTGTTCGCGGTTCGTCGTCACTGATGTCACCAAGGACGGCACGCTGGGCGGTCCCAATCTCGACCTGCTGGCCCGCGTCGCCGAACGCACCGACGCCCCGGTGATCGCCTCGGGCGGCGTGTCGAGCCTGGACGACCTGCGCGCCATCGCGACTCTCACCGACCGCGGCGTCGAGGGCGCCATCGTGGGCAAGGCGCTCTACGCCGGGCGGTTCACCCTGCCGCAGGCACTGGACGCGGTACGGCAGTAGACCGATGGATCTGAACGCGCTGCTGGCCGAGGCGTCGACAATCCTCGACGCGGCGGTGGAGCCATTCGTGGCCGGCCATCGCGCGGACTCGGCGGTTCGCAAGAAGGGCAACGACTTCGCCACTCAGGTAGACCTCGCGATCGAACGGCAGGTCGTCGCCGCGCTGGAAGCGGCGACCGGAATCGGCGTTCACGGCGAGGAATTCGGTGGCACACCGGTCGATTCGCCGTGGGTATGGGTGCTGGACCCCATCGACGGCACCCTCAACTACGCCGCCGGATCGCCGATGGCGGCGATCCTGCTCGGCCTGTTGCACGACGGCGAGCCGGTGGCCGGGCTGACGTGGATACCGTTCACCGACACTCGCTACACGGCGATCGCCGACGGACCGTTCGTGAAAGACGGTGTCGCGCAGCCGCCGTTGGCCGACACCGCGCCGGCCGACTGCCTGATGGGGGTCGGCACGTTTGATGCCGAGTCCCGGGGCCGGTTCCCGGGCCGTTATCGGATCGCGGTGCTGGAGAGACTCAGCTCGGTGTGCTCACGACTGCGCATGCATGGGTCTACCGGCATCGACCTCGCCTATGTAGCCGACGGGATATTAGCCGGCGCAGTACATTTCGGTGGCCACGTGTGGGATCACGCAGCGGGAGTCGCGCTGGTACGCGCGGCGGGGGGCACCGTCACCGACCTCGCCGGCCAACCCTGGACACCCGAGTCGCGGTCGGTGCTGGCCGCGGCCCCCGGCGCCTACGGGCAGCTGCTCGAGATCGTGCGCAGCGCCGGCCGACCGGAGGACTACTGAGATGCAGTCGGGAACCGATCTTGCCGTGCGGGTGATTCCGTGCCTGGACGTCGACGACGGTCGCGTCGTCAAGGGGGTCAATTTCGAGAACCTGCGCGACGCGGGTGATCCCGTCGAACTCGCCGCGGCCTATGACGCCGAAGGTGCCGACGAGCTGACGTTCCTCGACGTGACCGCGTCCTCGTCGGGCCGCGCGACGATGCTCGACGTGGTGCGCCATACCGCCGAGCAGGTGTTCATCCCGCTGACCGTCGGCGGCGGCGTGCGTGCCGTGGCGGACGTCGATGTGTTGCTGCGGGCCGGGGCGGACAAGGTTTCGGTGAATACCGCCGCGATCGCCCGCCCCGAGCTATTGGCCGAGATGTCAAGGCAATTCGGCTCGCAATGCATCGTGCTGTCCGTCGACGCCCGCACGGTGCCGCCCGGTTCGGCGCCGACGCCGTCTGGCTGGGAGGTCACCACGCACGGCGGCCGCCGTGGCACCGGCATCGACGCCGTCGAGTGGGCTGCCCGCGGTGCCGACCTCGGCGTGGGGGAGATTCTGCTCAACTCGATGGACGCCGACGGCACCAAGGCCGGTTTCGATCTGGCGATGCTACGCGCGGTGCGCGCCGCGGTCACGGTTCCGGTGATCGCCAGCGGCGGCGCCGGTGCGGTGGAGCATTTCGCGCCGGCGGTTGATGCCGGTGCCGATGCGGTGTTGGCGGCCAGCGTCTTTCACTTCCGTGAGCTGACGATCCGGCAGGTGAAGGCCGCGATGGCCGCGGAAGGGATTACGGTGCGATGACGCTGGACCCGAACATCGCCGCGCGCCTCAAGCGCAATGCCGACGGACTGTTCACCGCCGTCGTGCAGGAGCGGGGCAGCGGCGACGTGCTGATGGTCGCCTGGATGGACGACGCGGCGTTGGCCCGCACTCTGGAAACCCGTGAGGCGACCTACTTTTCACGATCCCGCGGCGAGCAGTGGATCAAGGGCGCGACGTCGGGCCACACCCAGCGGGTGCAGTCGGTACGGCTGGACTGCGACGGCGACACCGTGCTGTTGACCGTCGATCAGGTCGGCGGCGCCTGCCACACCGGAGACCACAGCTGCTTCGATGCCGACGAGCTGCTGGCGCCCGAGAATTAGCCGTCGTTGGCCTGGCCGTCCGCCCGTTGCTCGTAGGCAGTCCGCACCCACTTGATCGTCGCCATCTCGTCGTCGATGATCGTACGAAGGAGCTCACGCGTCTGCTCGTCGTCGTGATCGCCAGCTACTGCACCGTGGACGAAGCCGAGCAGTTTCTCCGGTTCGCGGAAGATGTTGACCAACGAAGCCAGCTTATCGAGGTCACGCACGTCGGGTGAACCGTAGAATTCGAAAGACTGCTCTCGTTGCCCATCGGAGATCTTGGCGTCTTGGGCGCCACCCAGTTCGCTGAGCCGGCTTTCGAGTTCTGCGGCGTGGGCCTGCTCGCGGCGCAGAATCGTCCTCAGCCCACCGCGCAGGCCCGGATCTGAAGTGACGTCGATCCAACGGGCGAGGTACTCAGCGTTCCAACCTTCGATGGAGCGGTAGCGGTCGAGAACGTGCACCAGGGACGGCGGTGGCACTGTCAACGGATTCCTCCTGGGTCGGCGAGCAGAAACGTCTCCCACCACAAGACCGCTACGGACTATGCCAACTCCACGCGAACATGACATCCGCAAAACTACCGACTCAGCTACCGAACCTGTCGATTGAGGTCCTCGATCAACACCCGAGAATTTGCCCGGACCTACGCGTCCAAACCGTTGGCCGCGGCGATCGCCGCGCGAGGCCACTCGTGCCGGAACACCGCCGGTGAAATGCGGTCGCGCCGAATGACTTCGAGATCGATCGCCCTCCCGTTGATCACCGCGTTCGGCACCCGGAACGAGTAGGCCGGCTCCTCGGTGGCCACGGCCAGGATCGCGTCGTTATCGGTGAAGTTGTTTGCGCGCATGATGTCCTCGGCCCAGCGCAGCGGCTTGAGGCCGTCGAAGTTCCTGACGTACACCACCCACAGCCGGGTGCCGCGCGTGTCGTAGAGCTTCCTGATCGCCCGGTTCACCGCGTCGTACTCAAGCGGGCCGAGCGCATTCGCGTTGTCGGTGATTTGGCCGGACAGCTTGAGCGCCGGTTTGGCCGGCGGTTGGCTGCTGGGCCGCGCCACCGACGGCGAGGCGGCTCCGCTGTTGCCGGATTGGTTCGACCCGCCGAGCAGGCGGACACCGACGAGCACCGCGAGGCCGACCAGCGCGACCCCGACGATCGCCGCGACCGCCACCGCCGTGCGCCGGTTGCTGCGCACGGGAGGCGTTGTGGCCGAGGCGGTTTGCGGCGTGGCGATCACCTCCGTCGCAATCGCGGCCGCCTGGGTCGGAGCTACGGCCTCGGCCGCCGCGGCGCCGAGCCGGCTTGAAAGCGCGGCCGCGAAATCCGCACACGTCGCATAACGGTCGGCCGGGTCCTTGGCGAGCGCTTTGGCGAGCGCGCCGTCGAGGTCGGCCAACTCGGGCCGGCGCTCACTGACCGGCGGCGGCGGCGCGGACAAATGCTGCGTGATGACCACCGCCGGATTGGAGCCGTGAAAGGGGGCGGACCCGGTCAACAGGTTGAACGCGGTGCAGCCCAGCGCGTATTGGTCGGCGCGTCCGTCGAGATTCAAACCCTGCAACTGCTCGGGCGCACAATAGGCGGTGGTGCCCATCATCATGTTTGTCGCTGTGAGACCGCTGATTTCGCCTAGCTCGCGGGCAATGCCGAAATCGGCCAGCAGGATTCGCCGCCGGGGCGTCGCCTCGGTGAGCAGGATGTTGGCGGGCTTGACGTCGCGGTGCAGCAGGCCGCGCGAATGCGCGTAGTCCAGCGCGTCGGCCATGGCCGTGATGATCTCGACGACATCGACCTTCGGCATTCCCGACGGATACTGGCGCAGCAGCTGCGCGGCGTCGGTGCCCTCGACGTAATCCATCGAAATCCACAGTTGCCCTTCGTATTCGCCGCGGTCGTGGATGCCGACGATGTGCCCGTTGTACAGGCTCGCGGCGAGGTCGGCCTCCCGGTTGAAGCGTTGCCGAAACTCGAGGTTCTCGGTGAGCTCACCGGGCAAGATCTTCAGGGCGTCGCGACGGGGCAGCCGCGGGTGCTGCGCCAGGTATACCTCGCCCATCCCCCCGGCCCCCAGCCGCCGAACGATCGTGTATCCAGCGAACACGGCGCCTTCGGGTAGGCCATCGCTTTGCAGCATGTGAGCATGCTACTGAGGCGGTGATGGCGGCGGCCGGCTAATCGAGACTCGGCACAGACCGAGGATTTCGGTGACAATGGGCGGCGATGCGCGAACGGATCTCCTGGAACGTCGCGGTGCCGCTGATCGCCCTTGTCACGCTGGCACTGACCCGGGGCGGCGGCCACCCCGGGCCGATACTTTCGGCGATCGAGGCGATCCTTCTCATCGGTGCCGTGTTGGCCGCGGTGCACCACGCCGAGGTGGTCGCGCACCGAGTCGGGGAGCCGTTCGGTTCGCTGCTGCTCGCCACGGCGGTCACGGTCATCGAACTGGCGCTGATCGTCGAGCTGATGGCCTCGGGCGGCAACGAGGCGGCGACGCTGGCCCGAGACACCGCGTTCGCGGCGCTGATGATCACCACGAACGGCATTGCCGGGTTGTCACCGCTGCTGGGTTCGCACCGCTACGGCGTGACGTTGTTCAACCCGCACGGCAGCGGTGCGGCGCTGGCCACGCTCACCACGCTGGCGACGCTGAGCCTGGTGCTGCCGACCTTCACCACCACCCGTGGTGGTCAGGAAGTCTCGCCGGGGCAGCTCGTATTCGCCGCCGTCGCCGCGCTGCTGCTCTACCTGCTGTTCGTTTTCACTCAGACGGTGGCGACATCGCGACTTCTTCCTGCCCGTCGCGCAGAAAGGTCAGCAGAGCATCTTCGACGAGGAAAGCCATGCCGAGCCGCCGAGCAACGCCAGGGCGCTGCGCAGCCTGGGACTGCACCTGGTGCTGCTGGCCGCGTTCGTGTTCTTGGCGATCATTCCGTAACACCAAGCCGCACAGCCGATTACGCCGACGAACGGGCCCGTAGTGTCTGCAGCGCCTGGTCGGCGTGCGCGTCCATGCTGAACTCGCTGGCGATCACGTTGAGCACCTTGCGATCGGTGTCGATCACGAACGTCGTGCGCTTGACCGGCATCAGCTTGCCGAGCAGGCCGCGTTTGACGCCGAACTGGGTGGCGACGCTGCCGTCGCTGTCCGACAGCAGCGGGTAGTCGAAGCTCTCCTTGTCCGCGAACTTGGCCTGCTTTTGCACGGCGTCGGTGCTGATGCCGACGCGGTTGGCGCCGACCGCCGCGAATTCGGATGCCAGGTCGCGGAAATGGCAGGCTTCCTTGGTGCACCCGGGAGTCATTGCCGCGGGGTAGAAGAACAGCACCACCGGGCCGTCGGCGAGCAGGGCGCTGAGCTTGCGCGGCGTTCCGGTCTGATCGGGAAGTTCGAAGTCGGCCACTGTGTCACCAGTTTTCATGGCCGTCACGCTACGCCGATTGCCCGACTCCACGCACCCCGCTGCGCGGCCGGCTGGTCGTCGGGCGGACCCGATCCGGGCAAACGGATCTGCGAGGATGGTTTGGTGCATCCTCACCTCGCCGACACGACCTCACGAGAGGAATTTCGCCTGCTCGCGGCCGGGCACCGCTTTGTTCCGGTGACCCGGAAGGTCTTGGCCGACAGCGAGACGCCGCTGTCGGCATACCGCAAGCTGGCCGACAATCGACCCGGCACTTTCCTGCTGGAGTCCGCTGAGAACGGCCGGTCGTGGTCACGATGGTCGTTCATCGGGGCGGGGTCGCCGTCGGCATTGACCGTGCGCGACGGCCAAGCGGTGTGGCTGGGTGCGGTGCCGCAGGATGCGCCCACCGTCGGCGACCCGCTGGAGGCGCTGCAGGCGACTCTTGAGCTGCTGGCAACGGCCGCGGTGCCGGGGCTCCCGCCGCTGTCGGGCGGACTGGTGGGGTTCTTCGCCTACGACATGGTGCGGCGCCTGGAACGTCTGCCGGAAATGGCCGTCGACGACCTTGGGCTGCCGGACATGCTGATGCTGCTGGCCACCGATGTGGCGGCGGTCGACCACCACGAGGGCACCATCACGCTGATCGCCAACGCGGTGAACTGGAACGGGACCGACGAACGGGTCGACGAGGCCTACGACGACGCCGTCGCGCGCCTGGATGTGATGACCGAGGCGCTGGGCCAGCCGCTGCCGTCGACTGTGGCCACCTTCAGCAGGCCCGAGCCGCAGTATCGGGCGCAACGCACGGTCGAGGAATACGGGAAGATCGTCGACTACCTCGTCGAGCAGATCGCGGCGGGCGAAGCCTTCCAGGTGGTGCCCTCGCAGCGCTTCGAGATGGACACCGACGTCGACCCGATCGACGTCTACCGGATTCTGCGGGTGACCAATCCGAGCCCCTACATGTATCTGCTGCATGTGCCGAATAGTGCTGGTGTGACCGACTTTTCGATCGTCGGATCCAGCCCGGAGGCACTCGTCACCGTCGTCGACGGCCGCGCCACCACGCATCCGATCGCCGGTACCCGGTGGCGGGGGCAGAACGAGGAAGAAGATCAGCTGCTGGAAAAGGAGCTGCTGTCCGACGACAAGGAACGCGCCGAGCATCTGATGCTGGTCGACCTCGGCCGCAACGACCTCGGCCGGGTCTGCACACCAGGCACCGTACGCGTCGAGGACTACAGCCACATCGAGCGCTATAGCCACGTGATGCACCTGGTCTCCACGGTGACCGGCATGCTCGGCGCGGGCCGCACCGCGTTGGACGCCGTCACGGCGTGTTTCCCGGCCGGCACGCTGTCCGGCGCGCCCAAGGTGCGGGCCATGGAGCTGATCGAAGAGGTGGAGAAGACGCGCCGCGGTGTCTACGGCGGCGTGCTCGGCTACCTCGATTTCGCCGGCAACGCCGACTTCGCGATCGCCATCCGCACCGCGCTGATGCGCAACGGCACCGCGTATGTCCAGGCCGGCGGCGGGGTGGTCGCCGATTCCAACGGTCCTTACGAGTACACCGAGGCGAGCAACAAGGCGCGCGCGGTGCTGAACGCTATCGCCGCCGCACAGACGCTCGGCGCCCCGGACGCAACCCGCAATGGCTGATGCCCGGCCGGACCGGCGGGCCCGGCTGACGATCGGCATCGCCCAGCTCCTGCTGGTGATCGCCGCGGGCCTGCTGTGGACGGCCTCGCGATTGCCGTGGGTCGTCATTCGGTCGTTCGACGGGCTGGGACCGCCCAAGGAAGTGATCCTGGCCGGCGCGTCGTGGTCGACGGTGCTGCTGCCGTTGGCGCTGCTGATGCTGGCCACCGCCGTCGCGGCGCTCGCGGTGCGGGGCTGGGTGCTGCGGGCGGTGGCGGGGCTGCTGGCCGTGATCAGCCTGGCGATCGGCTATCTGGGTGTCAGCCTGTGGGTGTTGCCGGACGTGGCGGTGCGGGGAACCGAACTTGCCCATATTTCGCTGGTGACGCTGGTGGGCAGCGAGCGGCGGTACTGGGGAGCGGGGTTCGCGGTGGCCGCCGCGGTGTGCACGTTGATCGCCGCGGTGCTGTTGATGCGGTCGGCGATGCTGGCACGCGCCGGGGCAAAAAAATACGCCGCGCCGGCGACCCGCCGCTCAATTGCGCGACGCGAAGGCGCCGATGGGGCGATGCTGGAGGAGCCGGGGGCCCCAGAGATGTCGGAGCGGATGATCTGGGACGCACTCGATGAGGGGCACGACCCGACGGATCGGCCCAGCGAGTCTGACACCGAGGGTCGGTGAAGGGTCGCGAGCCGACGGTCGCTACCCTTCATTGACGTCGTCGAAATCGGCTCGAAACCGGTTAGGTGACCGTGAGTGACATTTGCGAAGGGAAACGACAGGTATGAGTCCGGCGACTGTCCTTGACTCCATCCTCGAGGGAGTCCGGGCCGATGTTGCCGCGCGCGAAGCCCGTATCTCGCTTCCCGAGATCAAAGCGGCCGCCGCCGCGGCGCCGCCCCCTCTCGATGTGATGGCCGCCCTGCGCGAGCCCGGGATCGGCGTCATCGCCGAGGTCAAGCGCGCCAGTCCGTCGGCGGGTTCGTTAGCGCCCATTGCCGATCCGGCCAAGTTGGCTCAGGCCTACGAGGACGGCGGGGCCCGGATCATCAGCGTGTTGACCGAGGAGCGGCGCTTCAACGGCTCGCTCGACGACCTGGATGCGGTGCGGGCCGCCGTGTCGATTCCGGTCTTGCGCAAAGACTTTGTGGTGCAGCCCTATCAGATTCACGAGGCGCGTGCGCACGGCGCCGACATGCTGCTGCTGATCGTCGCCGCCCTGGAGCAGTCGGCGCTGGCGGCCATGCTCGACCGCACCGAATCGCTTGGTATGACCGCGCTTGTCGAGGTCCACACCGAAGAAGAGGCCGACCGGGCGCTGAAGGCCGGGGCCAACGTGATCGGGGTCAATGCCCGCGATCTCAAGACGCTGCATGTGGACCGCGATAGCTTCTCGCGGATCGCGCCCGGACTGCCCAGCAACGTCATCAGGATCGCCGAATCCGGGGTGCGGGGAACCGCGGACCTGTTGGCCTATGCCGGCGCCGGCGCTGACGCCGTCCTCGTCGGTGAGGGCCTGGTCAAAAGTGGCGACCCGCGGGCCGCGGTCGCCGATCTGGTGACCGCGGGCACCCACCCGTCCTGTCCGAAGCCGTCTCGCTAGTTGAACCTGATGAACCATCCCCGCGTTGAGCATTGGTGATGGTGGATTTAACTCGCCCCGCCCTTCCGCTTTCGAGCGCGGCCGTCTCCGAACCCACCCGACACGACCCCGACTCGGGCGGGCATTTCGGTGTGTACGGCGGTCGCTACGTCGCCGAGGCGTTGATGGCGGTGATCGAAGAAGTCACCGCGGCCTACGAGAAGGAACGCGTCAATCCGGAGTTCCTGAATCTGCTGGACGACCTGCAGGCCAACTACGCGGGCCGGCCGTCGCCGCTGTATGAGGCCACCCGGCTGAGCGAACACGCCGGCTCGGCACGCCTTTTCCTCAAGCGAGAAGACCTGAACCACACCGGTTCTCACAAGATCAACAACGTGCTCGGTCAGGCGCTGCTCGCCAGCAGGATGGGCAAGACCCGGGTGATCGCGGAGACGGGCGCCGGGCAGCACGGTGTGGCCACGGCCACCGCCTGCGCGTTGCTCGGCCTGGAGTGCGTGATCTACATGGGCGCGGTCGACACGGCGCGCCAAGCGCTCAACGTGGCGCGGATGCGGCTGTTGGGCGCCGAGGTGGTCTCGGTCGACACCGGTTCGCAAACGCTGAAAGACGCCATCAACGAGGCGTTCCGCGACTGGGTCACCAACGCCGACAACACGTACTACTGCTTCGGTACCGCGGCAGGACCGCACCCCTTCCCGACGATGGTCCGCGATTTCCAGCGCATCATCGGGCTCGAGGCGCGCGCGCAGATTCAGACGCAGGCCGGCCGGCTGCCCGACGCTGTCACGGCGTGCGTCGGCGGCGGTTCCAACGCCATCGGAATCTTCCACGCCTTCATCGACGACCCCGGTGTGCGGCTGGTGGGGTACGAGGCGGCGGGCGACGGCGTCGAGACCGGCCGGCACGCGGCGACCTTCACCGGCGGGTCACCCGGGGCGTTTCAGGGGTCGTTCTCGTATCTGCTGCAGGACGAAGACGGTCAGACAATCGAATCCCATTCGATCTCAGCGGGTTTGGACTACCCCGGGGTGGGCCCGGAGCACGCGTGGCTGCGGGAGACCGGGCGCGCCGAATACCGGCCGATCACCGATGCCGAGGCGATGGAAGCGTTTGGCCTGCTGTGCCGCACCGAGGGCATCATCCCGGCCATCGAATCCGCGCACGCCGTGGCCGGTGCCCTGAAACTCGGTAACGAATTGGGCAGCGGCGCAGTCATTGTGGTGAACCTGTCGGGCCGCGGCGACAAGGATGTCGAAACGGCCGCGAAATGGTTCGGCCTGATGGACGAGCAGGACAAGCGATGACGGTGGAGCACGCCAGCAGCCTGGCACCGCTTTTCGATGCGTGCCGTGCCGAAAACCGCGCAGCGCTGATCGGATATCTGCCCACCGGCTATCCCGACGTGCGGACCTCGATGGACGCGATGACCGCTCTCGTCGAATCGGGTTGTGACCTCATCGAAGTCGGTGTGCCGTATTCCGATCCGGGCATGGACGGCCCGACGATCGCGCGCGCCACCGAGGCCGCTTTGCGTGAGGGAGTGCGCGTTCGCGACACGCTGGCCGCCGTCGAAGCGATCAGCTCGGCCGGCGGTCGTGCGGTGGTGATGACGTACTGGAACCCGGTGCTGCGCTACGGGGTTGACGCGTTCGCGCGCGACCTGGCCTCGGCGGGCGGACACGGGCTCATCACCCCGGATCTGATTCCCGACGAGGCCGAAGAGTGGATGGCCGCCTCCGACGAGCATCGGTTGGATCGCATCTTTCTGGTGGCGCCCTCGTCGACGCCGCAGCGTCTGGTGACCACGATTGAGGCGTCGCGCGGGTTCGTCTATGCGGCCTCGACGATGGGCGTGACCGGGGCGCGCGACGCGGTGTCGAACGCCGCATCCGAACTGGTCAGCCGGGTCAAAGCGGTGTCCGACATCCCTGTTGGCGTGGGCCTCGGCGTGCGATCGCGTGAGCAGGCCGCCCAGATCGGCGCCTACGCCGACGGCGTGATTGTCGGTTCGGCCCTGGTTTCGGCGCTCGCCGACGGTCTGCCGAGCTTGCGTGCCTTGACCCAGGAATTGGCCGAAGGTGTGCGAGTGTCGACATCATGACGATGTTGCCCACTTATTTCCCCAGCCCACCGCAAGGTGTCTGGCACCTTGGGCCGTTGCCGATTCGCGCGTACGCGCTGTTCATCATCACCGGAATCGTGGTCGCGCTGATGATTGGCGATCGGCGATGGGCGGCCCGCGGCGGGGAGCGCGGGGTGATTTACGACATCGCGTTGTGGGTGGTGCCGTTCGGTTTGGTCGGCGGCAGGCTCTACCACCTGGCCACCGATTGGCGGACGTATTGGGGCCCGGGTGGAGCCGGCTTCGCCGCGGCGTTCCGAATCTGGGACGGCGGGTTGGGCATTTGGGGCGCGGTGGCCTTCGGCGTGCTCGGCGGCTGGATCGGTTGCCGCCGGCGCGGAATCCCGTTGCCGGGCTTCCTCGACGCAGTTGCCCCGGGAATCATCTTGGCGCAGGCCATCGGTCGGCTCGGGAACTACTTCAACCAGGAACTCTACGGCCGCGAGACCACGCTGCCGTGGGGCCTGGAAATCTTCTATCGCCGCGATCCGTCGGGATACATCGACCCGCATTCGCTCGACGGTGTGTCGACCGGGCAACTCGCGGTCGTCGTGCAACCGACGTTTCTGTATGAATTGCTATGGAACATCCTGGTTTTCGCGGTACTGATTTACATCGATCGGCGGTACGCAATCGGTCATGGGCGGCTCTTTGCGACGTATGTCGCGCTCTACTGCGTCGGGCGCTTCTGGGTTGAGCTGATGCGTGACGACACCGCCACCCACATCGCCGGTATCCGGATCAACTCGTTTACATCGACTTTCGTATTCATCGGCGCCGTCGTCTACATCGTTTTGGCGCCGAAGGGACGCGAGGATCCCGAGAGCTTGCGCGGCAAGAGCGCCGAGGCCGAAGCGGAATCTGAGCCCGAAGTCGAGCCGACTGAGGAACTCGCCAGTGTCGCTGCGGCTTCCGCGACGACGGCCGCGACGGGCGCCGCTGCCGACGATGACGGTGGTTCGGCGGATTCACCCGAGCCGCTCGAAACGGCGACGGTCGAGGAGCACGCAGCCGAGCCGCTCGAAACGGCGACGGTCGAGGAGCCCGAGGCCGAGGAGCACGCAGTCGAGGAGCCTGGAGAGGCCGCAGTCGAGGAGCCTGACGCCGAAGCTGAGGAAGCCGAAGCTGAAGAGGTTGAGGCGGAGGAGCCCGAAGCTGAAGAGGCTGAAGAGCCAGAGGCCGAGGCAGACGCGGAGGAGTCCGAAGCTGAGGAACCGGAAGCCGAAGAGGCGGTAGCCGGGGAGCCCGAAGCTGAAGAGACACAGGCCGTCGAGGCTGAGGAGCCTGAGGCCGAGGACCCTGAGGAACCTGAGGCCGAGGAGCCGAAAGTCGAAGACTCCGAAGCGAAAGAACCGGAAGCCGAGCCCGAGGCTGCCGAGCCCGAGGCTGATGCCGAGCCCGAGTCGGACGCTGAAGAGCCCGCGGCCGAGGCCGAGGTCAGCGAACCGGAAGAAACTGTCGAAGAAGCCGCGGAGGGCGAGCCGGAGCCTGCCCCGGTCGTCGACTCGGCATCCGAAGAACCCGCAGCCGACGAAGTCGAGACCCCAACCAGCGGGGACGACAAGGGCACGCGGCGCCGCGGGCCGTTGTCTCGGCTACGGAGCCGGCGTTCGGGCCGCTAGCAAACGACTCGTTGAGGCTGGGGTACGCCCAGTTCATCTGGCATGCTGAATCCGTGAGCGAACCGTCGTGGAGCGATGCCCCAAACCCAGGCGCACCACCACCGCAGCCGTCGGGATATCCACCGCCGTACCCGCAATACCAGCCGTACCCGGGCCCCGGGTACGATCCGGCGGCCCCCTATGGCCGTCACCCGGTGACGGGTCTGCCGTACTCGGACAAGTCGAAGACCATCGCCGGTCTGCTGCAGCTACTCAGCCTGGTCGGCATCGGCGGGGTCGGCCGCTTCTACATCGGCGACGTCGGACTGGGCGTCGCGCAACTGCTCGTCGGCCTGCTCACCTGCGGAGTCGGTTTGATCTGGAGCATCATCGACGCCGTGCTGATCCTGACCGACAAGGTCAACGACCCGCAGGGTCGCCCGCTGCGCGATGGAACCTGACTCGGCCTCCCGCACGGGAGCCCAGCGTCCCCGTCACGGTCGCTACATCGCCGCCGGTACCGGCGTGCTGCTGGCCGGAGCACTCGGCTACGTCGGATCCGTCGACCCGCACAACGCGAATTCGACCTACCCGCTCTGTCCGTTCAAATGGCTCACCGGCTGGAACTGCCCCTTCTGCGGCGGGCTTCGGATGACACATGACCTGCTGCACGGCCACCTGGTGGCCAGCATCTACGACAACGTCTTCCTGCTGGTCGGTTTGCCGGCCTTGGCCGGGCTGCTGCTGGTGCGCTGGCGGCAGGGCCGACGCGCGCTACCAATAGCGGCGGTGATCACCATCACTGTCATGACGATCGCGTGGACGGTGCTGCGCAACATGCCCGGGTTTCCGCTGGTGCCGACGATGCTCAGTGGATAGCCGGCCACGAAATCGCCTCGCCGCCCATCGTCGTGATTTCCCGATGGCTCAATGCGCGTCCACCTGGGAGTCACCCCCACAACCGATGGCACGACTAAGCTGTTCGGCGTGAGTAGACGCGGAAAGATCGTCTGCACCCTTGGCCCTGCAACCCAAACGGACGAACTGATTTTGGCACTGGTCGAGGCCGGAATGGACGTCGCCCGAATGAACTTCAGCCACGGCGACTATGCGGATCACAAGGCCGCCTACGAGCGGGTGCGTGCCGCCTCGGACGCCACCGGGCGCGCCGTCGGGGTGCTCGCCGACCTGCAAGGCCCGAAGATCCGGCTCGGGCGCTTCGCTACCGGGTCTACCTACTGGGCCGACGGGGAAACGATCCGGATCACCGTCGAAGACTGCGAAGGAACCCATGACCGGGTTTCGACCACCTACAAGACGTTGTCCAAGGACGCGGTGGTCGGTGACCGGGTTCTGGTCGACGACGGCAAGGTCGGGCTGGTCGTTGCGGGTATCGAGGGCGACGACGTCATCTGCACCGTCACCGAGGGCGGCCCGGTCAGCAATAACAAGGGCATGTCGTTGCCCGGAATGAACGTGTCCGCGCCGGCCTTGTCGGAGAAGGACATCGACGATCTGATCTTTGCTCTGGATCTGGGCGTCGACCTTGTAGCGCTGTCTTTCGTGCGTTCGCCATCGGATGTCGAGCTGGTCCACGAGGTGATGGATCGGGTCGGGCGCCGGGTGCCGGTGATCGCCAAACTGGAAAAGCCGGAAGCGATCGACAATCTCGAGGCGATCGTGCTGGCCTTCGACGCCATCATGGTGGCGCGCGGCGACCTCGGCGTCGAGCTGCCACTCGAAGAGGTTCCGCTGGTGCAGAAGCGGGCGATTCAGATGGCCCGCGAGAACGCCAAGCCCGTCATCGTCGCCACGCAGATGCTCGAGTCGATGATCGAAAGCTCGCGGCCCACCCGGGCCGAGGCCTCCGACGTCGCGAACGCGGTGCTCGACGGCGCCGATGCGGTGATGTTGTCCGGGGAGACCTCCGTCGGGAAGTACCCGCTGGCCGCCGTCCGCACCATGGCCCGCATCGTGACCGCGGTCGAGGACAACTCCACGGCCGCCCCGCCGTTGACCCATGTGCCGCGCACCAAACGAGGAGTGATCTCCTACGCCGCCCGCGACATCGGCGAACGGCTCGACGCCAAGGCGTTGGTCGCCTTCACGCAGTCCGGCGACACCGTGAAGCGGCTCGCGCGCCTGCACACCCCGTTGCCGCTGCTGGCCTTCACGGCCTGGCCCGAGGTGCGCAGCCAGCTGGCCATGACGTGGGGCACCGAGACGTTCATCGTCCCCATCATGGATTCCACCGACGAGATGATCCGTCAGGCCGACAAATCGCTGCTCGAGCTGGGCCGATACAAGCGGGGCGACCTGGTGGTGATCGTCGCCGGCGCTCCACCTGGCACAGTAGGGTCAACCAACCTGATCCACGTCCACCGGATCGGGGAGGACGACCTCTAACGCGTAAGGAGAGCCCGTGCCGGCCGGCTTCGAGTCTGACGGAGAGCCGAACACCGACTGCTCGCCTGATTTTGAAGAGCTGCTGGCGGTCCTAGACCTCAATCGCGTGGGCGACGACCTGTTCCTCGGGTCCCATCCCAGCAAGAACCCGATGCGGACTTTCGGTGGGCAGCTCATGGCGCAATCGTTCGTCGCAAGCAGCCGCAGCCTGATCCGCGACGATCTGCCGCCCAGCGCGCTCTCGGTGCATTTCATCAACGGCGGTGACACGAGCAAGGACATCGAATTCCACGTCTCCCGGTTGCGGGACGAGCGGCGCTTCGCCAACCGGCGCGTCGACGCCGTGCAGGACGGCACACTGTTGTCCTCGGCGATGGTCGCCTACATGTCCGGCGGACGCGGCCTGGAGCACTCCGTCGAGCCGCCCCAGGTGGGCGAGGCCCACGCCCAGCCGCCGCTTGGCGATTTGTTGCGCGGCTACGAGGAGACGGTCCCGCACTTCGTCAACGCCCTGCAGCCGATCGAATGGCGCTACACCAACGACCCGGCGTGGGTGATGCGGGACAAGGGGGAGCGGCTGCCGCACAACCGGGTGTGGCTCAAGGCGCTGGGCAAAGTGCCCGACGACCCGGTGCTGCACACCGCGATGATGGTGTACTCCTCGGACACCACGGTGCTGGATTCGGTGATCACCACCCACGGGCTGTCGTGGGGCTTCGACCGCATTTTTGCCGCGTCGACCAATCATTCGGTGTGGTTTCACCGGCAGGTCGACTTCAACGACTGGGTGTTGTATTCGACCTCGTCGCCGGTGGCCGCGGACTCCCGCGGGCTCGGCACCGGCCACTTCTTCGACGGCGCCGGTCAAATCGTCGCCACCGTGACCCAAGAAGGCGTGCTGAAATACTTTCCGCCCTCGGGCCGCTAACGGTTATCGAATAGTTACCGGACATCGGTCCGATTTCGGTTCTGCGGGGCCGCAATTGAGCGTAACTTCGAGTGTGCCGGGTATTCGATGGGACCAGCGCCACCCCATCGGGAGGTGAAGTATGAAAAGCCCGTCACCAGACCTCCTCCCCAAACTGCGCGCGCGCGAACGCGTTGTGGTTCACGTCGATTCGCTCGCAGCGCGTTGCGTCGGCGCCGTGGCGCTATTGTGCGCCGCATGCTGGCTGGTCGCGATCCTCGCCCATCACCGCTCTGCGCCCCAATGGCACTACGCCGATCGGCTCGGCTGGTCCCTGGTGGTGCTGGCCGCGGTGGCGTTGATCGCCCGCGGCATTTTCCTGGGGCGTCCGGTGATCACCCTGCACGCTGGACTGGCCGCGCTTTGTGTGTTGGCGGGGCTGGGCTCGCATGTGTTGGGGTTCGACCTGTTTGGCGACTTGCTGATCGCTGGATCGGGATTGGTGTTGATGTGGCCGACCTCGTCGCATCCGCAACCCGAAAATCTGCCCCGGGCATGGGCTTTGATCAACGCCACCACCAATGATCCGCTGGCGCCATTCGCGATGCAAACGGGTAAGACCTACCACTTCAGCGCCGGGGGCACGGCGGCGCTGGCCTATCGGACTCGGATGGGGTTCGCGGTCGTCGGCGGGGACCCGATCGGTGACGAGGCCCAATTCCCGCAATTGGTCGCCGATTTCGCCGCGATGTGTCATGCCCACGGCTGGCGTATCGCGGTAGTGGGGTGCAGCGAGCGCCGGCTCGCGCTCTGGAGCGACCGAGCCGTGATCAGGCAGTCGCTGCGGGCCGTGCCGATCGGGCGCGACGTCGTCGTCGACGTGGCCGGTTTCGACATGGTGGGCCGCAAGTTTCGCAATTTGCGGCAGGCGGTACAGCGCACCCACAACGCGGGCATCACCACGGAAATCGTTACCGAGCAAGAACTCGACGATACGTTGGTGGCCGAGCTGGCGGATGTGGTGCACGCATCGCCCAGCGGAGCTCACACCGATCGCGGCTTCTACATGAACCTCGATGGCGTGCTGGAGGGCCGATTCCCGGGCGTACGGCTGATTATCGCCAGGGATGCCGACGGGCGGGCCCAGGGCTTCCATCGATACGCGACTGCCGGGGGTGGCAGCGATATCAGCCTCGATGTGCCGTGGCGTCGCCGCGGCGCACCCAACGGAATCGACGAACGGCTCAGTGTCGACATGATCATGGCCGGTAAGGCTGACGGTGCACAACGCGTTTCGCTCGCATTTGCGGCGTTCCCGGAGATCTTCGACGACAAGAATCCCGGCCTGCTGGAGAGAGTGTGCTACCGGTTGATCCATCTGCTCGACCCGTTGATCGCTCTCGAGTCGCTGTACCGGTACGTGCGCAAATTTCACGCGCTGGACGCCCGCCGGTACGCGCTGATTTCGCTGACACAGCTGGTGCCGCTGGCATTCGTTTTGCTGACACTGGAATTCATGCCGCGCCGACGCCACCTCTGAGTCGCGCGGTTAGCCGATGTGCAGTTCGGGACAGCCAACGGCGGTGGGCATGTGGTGAGTGGCCACCACAACGGTGCGCTCGGCGTTCATCAGCCCGGACGCCGGGGTCAGCAGATCCGCCAGGATCCGTTCGGCGTCAACCGCGTCGAGGTGCTCGGTGGGCTCGTCGAGCAGCACGATGCGGGCCGGCGAGAGCATTGCCCGGGCCAACAGCAGACGCCTGCGCTGACCCGCCGAGACGGCGTGCACGCCGCCGGTCAACACCGTCGAGAGGCCGTCGGGCAGGCTGGCGAGCCATGCGCCGAGCCCGACAGCGTCCAGCGCTGCCGCCAATTCGTCGTCCGCGCAGTCGCCGCGGGCGACCAGGAGATTGTCTCGGACCGTGGTGGCGAATATGTGTGCATCTTCGGCGAAAAAGCTGACTGCGCGATGCAATTCATGCTCATCGAACCGGCTCAGGTCGTTCCCGTTCAGCGTCGCGTGGCCACGCAGCGGCGGCACCAGGCCGGCGAGGGTCATCAGCAGTGTCGTCTTACCGGAGCCGCTGGCGCCGGTGACGGCCAGCCGCGCGCCCGGCTCGAGGTCGACGCTCACCTGGAGTGAGGACGCCTGTGTGTGGCCGGAGCGCACGTCGGCCGATAACCGGGCGGTGCCGTTCGGTAGTGGTGTCGGCGTAGGGGATTCGGTTGGGTGTACTGGCGGAGCCAGATCGAGCAGGCGACGTGCGGCGATGCGCGAGCGGGTCAATTGAATGGCGGCCGCCGGCAGTGGAGTCATCGCCTCGAAGGCGGACAGTGGCAACAACATCAACACCGCCAGGGTGGTGGGGGCGACCGCGGGCGCCAGGCCGATCCCCGCCACGACCGCGCCGAGCACACTGGCGCCGATCGCGGCGGTGGGCATCGCCTCGGCCAGGGCGGCCGGTCTGGCTGCCGCATCCAACGCATCGCTCCAATGGAGTTGACGGCGGTGCGATTCGGCGATCACCTCGGGAAGAGCACCCGCGACCCGGAGTTCGGGCGCGTGTTCGAGCGCGATCATCGCCGACGTGTCGCGCTCGGAATGATGTTGGCGGGCAACCTTTTCCTGAGTGGCCGCGGCTCTGCCGGCAATCAGGGGAGCCACCACGCCCGTGATGAGCAGGCAGATCGCCAGCACCGTGCCGGCCGCCGGAGAAATGACCGCGACCGCGACGGTTGCCGCCACCGCCAACACCGCCGCGACACCGATCGGGATCAGGGCGCGCACCAACACGTCTGCCAGTTCGTCGACGTCTGCGCCGACGCGCGCCACCAGCTCGCCGCTGTGCAACCGGACGGCCACCGCGGCCGGCCCGTCGGCCAGCCGTCGATAGATCTGCGCGCGCGCAACGCCGGCCGCGCGCAGCGCGGTGTTGTGGGTAGCGAGTCGCTCGCAGTAATGCAGCAGGCCTCGCGCGATCGCGAACAGGCGCACCGCGACGACCGCGACGGACAGGTCGAGGACGGGTGGCATCTGCCAGGCCCGCGTGATCAGCCACGCCGACACTCCGGCCAGGGCCAGTGCGCTGCCCAGCGACAGCACCCCCAGCGCGATGGCCGCTAGGATGCGGGGCAGCCGTGGGCGCAACAGACTCGACGCGGCCAGCAGCGGATCAGACGCGCGCACACTGCACCTCGCGGTCCGATACCACCTCGACGACCTGATCCGCGATTGCCAGGACCGGCTGCCGGTGGCCGACGATCACCACGCTCGCCCCCGCCCGCGCCCGCTCGGCGATGGCCCGCAGCACGTGCTGTTCGGTGTCGGCGTCCAGGTGTGCGGTGGGTTCATCGAGCAGCAGCACCGGTGCCGGCGACCCGAATGCTCGGGCCAGGCCCAGCCGCTGCCGCTGTCCCAGTGACAGCCCGGCGCCGTCGCGCCCCAGTGTGGTGTCAAGCCCGTCGGGCAGCTCGACCAGCACCGCATCGAATACCGCTGCGGCACAAGCGCGTTCCACGTCGTCCAAGTCGCCCAGCAGGGCCAGGTTGTCCCGGACCGTGCCGGGGACGAGCACTGGGCGTTGTGGCAGCCAGAACAATTGTCGCCACCACGCGGCCTGCTCCAGCTCGGTGATATCGACCCCGTCGACGAGGACCCGGCCCGATGACGGCACCGCGAGTCCGGCGATGGCCTGCAGGGTGGTGCTCTTGCCGGCGCCGTTGCGGCCGGTCAGCACCGTTACCAGGCCCGGCGGAATCGCCGCGGTCAGCTCGCACGGCGAATTGCCGTCTCGCCCGGCCACGCTGAGGTTCTCCAGGCGGATTTCCGCTCCGCGCGCGTCGACCGTGCGGTTGGGCTCGGGCGCGATCGTCGGCGCGCCGATGAGGGCGAATGCCTCGTCGGCCGCGGCTCGACCGTCCTGAGCGGCATGGAATTCCACGCCGATACGGCGCAGCGGCCAGTAGACGTCGGGTGCCAGCAGTAGCACCGTCAATCCGGTGGCCAGGCTCAACTCACCGAACACCAGGCGCAGACCGATTCCGACCGCGATCAGTGCGACACCCAAGGTGGCCAGCAGTTCGAGCACCAGCGCCGACAGGAATGCGATACGCAGCGTCGCCATCGCCGAACGCCGATGGGCGGCAGCGAGTTCGGCGATGCGATGTTCGGGGCCTGAGGCACGGCCCAGAGCCCGCAGCGTGGGGATACCGGCGATCAGGTCCAGCAGCCGGCCTTGCAGCGTCGTCATGGCCGCCAGCGCGGCCGCCGACCGCTCGGCCGTCGCGAGCCCGATCAGGACCATGAAGATCGGGATCAGCGGCAGCGTGATCACCACGATCACCGTCGATTTCAAGTCATAGAGCGCGATCACGGCCACGGTCGCCGGAGTCAGGATCGCGGCCAGCAACAGGGTCGGCACATAGCCGGTGAAATAGGGACGTAGACCGTCAAGACCGCGGGTCACCACGATCGTGGCCGCATCCCGCTGCGCGGCAAGCTCGTTGGGTTGCCGGGCGGTCACCGCCGCCAGTACCTGGCCGTTGAGGTCGGCGATCACCGCGCTGGCGCCGCGCTGGCCCAGGCGCGCCTGCAGCCAGTGCGCCATCGTGCGAACGGCCCACAGCGCCAACAGGATTGACAGCGGTCCCAGCCAGCTCCGCAGACTGCGGGCTGACGGATCGGTGATGATCCGCGCGACGATGCCTGCCAGCACGATGGCCGAGCCGATCGCGCACGCGGAGATCACCACCCCACAGCTCACCGTGGCGGCGAGGTAGCGACGCAACGCGGCCGATGCCCGCCACAGGCGCGGGTCCACGGGCGCCCGGGAGTTGCGCGTGCTCAGGACGGACGCCTTGCCAGCCCGATCGACGGCGGTATCCGGTCAGCGGAGATCCGTTGCCGGAACACCCAATACGTCCACGCCTGGTACACGACCGTCAGCGGCGCGAAGAAGCCGGTGACCCACGTCATGATCTTCAGCGTGTAGGGAGTCGACGACGCGTTGTAAATCGTCAGGCTCCACTGCTTGTTCAGCGTCGAGGGCACCAAATCCGGATACAGCACACCGAACAACAGAATCACCACCGCGGCGACCACCAGCGCCGTGCTCGCGAATGCCCAGCCGTCGGCGGCGCGGCGCCACACCAATGCGACCGCGGCAAGCAGCGCGACGACCGCCACCGCCAGCACCAGCCAGGTCCAGGTCTTGCCATGCGCGAGCTGCGTCCAAAGCCCAAAGACGCCAACCAGTCCCGTGACGGGCAGCGACAACTGCTTGGCGAACCGCTGCGCATCGTCGCGGATCCCGCCCGACGTCTTGAGCGCGACGAAGACCGCGCCGTAGAACAAGAACAGCCCGGCCGTGGCCAGGCCGCCCAGCAGCGTGTAGGCGTTGAGCACGTCGCCAATGGAGAGATGAATGTGACCATTGGCGTCCACCGGCAGGCCGCGTACCAGGATGGCGAACGCCACCCCCCACAGCACCGCGGGCAGCCACGATCCGGCCGCGATCGCGAAATCGGCCACGGCACGCCACTTTGGGTCGTCGACCTTGCCGCGCCATTCGATGGCCACGACGCGCACGATCATGCCGAACAGGATCGCGAGCAGCGGCAGGTACAGCGTCGAGAACACCGACGCATACCAGCCGGGAAACGCGGCGAACATCCCGGCGCCGGCGGTGATCAACCAGACCTCGTTGCCGTCCCACACCGGGCCAATGGTGTTCAGCGCGGCGCGCCGGTGGTTTTCTGGATCGCCGTTGCCGACCCGGCCGAACGGCTCCATCAGCATGCCCACCCCGAAGTCGAAGCCCTCCAGGATGAAGAAGCCCAGGAACAGCACGGCGATGATGCCGAACCACAACTCTTGCAACGCCATTGGTTATCTCCTTCCCGGGTCAGTAGGCAAACGACAACGGGGCGACTTCGTCATCGCCGGGGCCTTTCGGCGGTGCGGGCTCCGCGTCGTGTTCCAGCGGTCCCTCGACGATGTAGCGCTTCAACAGCCAGAACCAGATGACCGCGAGCACCGCGTAGACCAGAGTGAACGTCACCAGTGAGGTGACGACCATGCCCGACGCGTGATCCGACACGCCCTGGCTGACCGTCAACCGCACCTGCTGGTCGCCGGTCGGGTTCGGCACCACAAGCCAAGGCTGGCGGCCCATTTCGGTGAATACCCATCCGGCGCTGTTGGCCAGGAACGGGGTGGGGATGGTCAGCAGTGCGAACCAGGAGAACCACGATTGGGTGGGGTTACGGCCGCCACGCGTGAGCCACAAGGTGGTGAGCGCGAACAGCACCGGGATCGCCATCAGACCAATCATCATGCGGAACGACCAATAGGTAACGAACAGGTTGGGCCGGTAGTCATTCGGCCCGAACTTGTGCTCGGAGGCTTTTTGGATGTCGCGCACGCCCTGCAATGTCACCCCGGTGAACTTGCTTTCGGCGAGGAACGGCAAGACGTAGGGCACCTCGATCACGCGGGTGATGCTGTCGCAGTTGTTGTGCCTACCGAGTGTCAGGATGGAGAAGTCCGGATCGGTCTGGGTGTCGCACAAGGATTCGGCCGACGCCATTTTCATCGGCTGCTGCTGGAACATCAGCTTGCCCTGTAGGTCGCCGGTGAAGAACAGCCCGACGGTGGCGAACAGCGCCACCCAGCAACCCAGGATCGCCGCCGGGCGAAACACCGCACCGAGGTCTAGGTCGGCGGTCTTCTTCGCGCGAATCAGCCACCAGGCGCTCACGGCGGCAACGAAGGTGGCCGCGGTCAGCAGTGAACCGTTGACCGCATGCGAAAATGCCGCTCGCGCAGTGTTATTGCCGAGTAGTGCCCCGATGCTGTCCAGTTCGGCGCGCCGCGTCGCGGGGTTGTAATGCGCGCCGACCGGATGCTGCATGAACGAATTCGCCGAGATGATGAAGAACGCGGACACGTTGACCGAGATGGCAACGATCCAAATGCAGGCCAGGTGCACCAACTTCGGCAGTCGGCTCCAGCCGAAGATCCACAACCCGAGGAAGGTGGATTCGAAGAAGAAGGCGGCCAGGCCTTCCATCGCGAGTGGGGCACCGAAGATGTCGCCGACGAACCGCGAGTACTCGCTCCAGTTCATGCCGAACTGGAATTCCTGCACGATCCCGGTGGCCACCCCGATCGCGAAGTTGATCAGGAACAGCTTGCCGAAGAACTTGGTCAGGCGATACCACGCGGTATTGCCGGTGGCCACCCAGACGGTCTGCATGACCGCGATCAACGGGGCCAGGCCGATCGTGAGCGGCACAAAGATGAAGTGGTAGACGGTGGTGATACCGAACTGCCACCGCGAAATGTCGACGACATTCATCTGTCATCTCCCGTGACTGCAGCGTGTCTACGACACAGTGTAGTAGTTAGGCGGTCTCGGCGCCAAGTTCCTTCGAGGCCTTGCGGATCCCGAATGACGCGATCACCTCGAAGACGCCGATGACGGCCAGCCAGATGCCGACGACGATCGCCAGGGTGATGATCGATGCGAGCGGCGACGCCAGCACGACGATGCCGGCGATCAGCGTGATCGCGCCGAGGAAAATCGACCAGCCGCGCCCCGGCAGGGTGGGATCGCTGATCGCGGAAACCGTTGTGGCCACACCACGAAAGATGAATCCGATGCCGATCCAGATGGCCAGCAACAGCACCGCGTACCCCTGGCCGAAATGGCGAAATGCCAGTACGGCCAGGATCAATGACGCGGCGCCGCTGATGAACAGCAGGATGCGGCTGCCCGCCGAAACATGCAGGCTGAAGGCGAATACAGCCTGCGCGACACCCGTGATCAGCAGATAGACGCCGAAGGCGATCGAGGCGGCCAGGACGGATATTCCCGGCCACGCCAGCACCAGGACACCGACGATCAACGTCAGGACTCCCGATGCCAGCGTGGATTTCCACAAATGCGGCAACATACTTGGAACTTCGCTTGGCTGCATAGCCTCACTGTGGCACAACCGCGCAGCCGAGAATAGGGGCTTTAGACCGTGGCGCCGTGGGATGTTTGGGGTGCGTCGGCGGTCATATCATCGGCTTCGGCCGCTCCCGGCTTGCGACCGATCAGGTACCAGGTGTGCATGACGCCTTTGCCTTTGACCTCGATCCGGCCACGCTCCCGCAGCACGAACTCGTCCTTCAGGCGCTGGTAAACGTCCTCGGGCACTTGAATCTGGCCCACGGAGTCGGTCGATTCCATCCGGGCCGCGACGTTGACCGCGTCACCCCACACGTCGTAGAAGAAACGCCGCGACCCCACGACGCCGGCGACCACGGTGCCCATTGCGAAGCCGACTCGGATCGGCACCGGGTCGCCTTGTGCGTCTTGGATTTTCGTGGCGGTAGCGACCATGTCGAGGGCAAAGTCGGCCAGTGCTTGCACGTGGTCGGGCCGGGGTCGCGGGACGCCGCTGACGACCATGTAGGAGTCCCCGCTGACTTTGATCTTCTCCAGTCCGTGCTTGTCCACCAGTTCGTCGAACGCGCTGTAGAGGCGGTCGAGGAACTTGACGAGGTCGCACGGTGCGGTGGAGCTGGCGCGCTCGGTGAAGCCGACCATGTCGGCGAACAACACCGAGGCTTCCTCGTAGCGGTCGGCGATGACGTCGCGCTCGGGTTCTTTGAGGCGGTCGGCGACGCTGGCCGGCAACATGTTGGCCAACAGGGCTTCCGAGCGCTCGTACTCGGACTCCATGACGGCCTCGGCGCGCTTGGTGTCCCGCAGCGCGAACCACACCGTGACCACCGCCATCGTGCAGGCCGAGATGGTCGTGATGATGAAGCTCGTCCGCTCGGCCCAGGGCTGCTCGAGCCCGGTCGAGCGGGGGACCAGGAACTGCAGGGTGATCACCAGTCCGGCGCCGACGGCTGCCAGCAGAGCGGCCAGGCCGACGCGCTCGATGCCGAGCTGCAACACCACCAGGCTCGCGTTCGCGACGTAGTAGTACTGGACGCCGGAGCCGGTGCCGACCTCCCAGCAGATGAAGAAGATGACGAGATACGCCGAGACGATGTAGGTAAGCGGCGCAACCAATTCCCCGAAGCGGTGCAGCCACGGGACCGTGAGGAAGATCATCGCGGCGATGAGGGTGATCACCTGGGTTCGCTGGGCGAACGTTCCGGCCCAGATGCCCAGGATCCCGAAGAGCAGGCTGATGACCACCGCCATCATGGCGTTGATATTGAGCACCCGGACACGGCGGTCGTGGCTATCGGCGTAGTGATCGTTGCGGGCGCGATTCTTGGCCCGCACCGCCGCTTTACAGTCCGGGCGTGTCGAGCCATCCGGCTCACTTGGTGGGGCACCGCATTTCCTAGCCACCACGTTAGAAGCGTAACCGCTTGCCAGACGATTCCCCAGCGTTGCGGTTGGCTAACTCGGGCCGGGACTCCCGGTCGGCGGCGCACCGCGCAAACGGATGTGCGTATCACGCAAGCGAGTGCTGCGCCGTCCGCCGGATGGGGTGAACCCGGGCCGGTGCTCGATGGTCACCGCGCCGGCATGGGTCCGGACCACGACCGGCATGGCCAGCATCATGGCGAACACCCGCGACTCGCGCTTTGCCTGCTCTCTGGCGATGAACAGCACATCCAGCGGGTACCAAAGGCCGACCCACGCCACCACGAGGAACACGCCATTGCCGAGCAATTCACCCGGGAGCTCACCCACCCACGGGCGAGTGAACAGGTACGACAGCCCAATGCCGGAAACGAACAGCAGCGAGCCGCTGATCAGCGACCGCATGCCCTGGCGCCAAATCAGGTCATGCTGCCGGTCTGCGCGGCGCACGGCCATCGCGCAGTAGCGGCGGACCGACGCCTCCAAGTTCGCTGCCAGTTCCTCGGAGCCTTCGCCGGCGATATCCAAAACGATTCGCTGAACGCTGGAATGTCGTTTCTGGGCCAACAACAATTCGACGAGTTCGTCGATGCCGCTGTCGATTCGGCGGGCGCCGGATAACACGGCCCGCTCGTCGACGGCGAACAGATCGGCGGGGTCGTCGAGTTCAATGACGATGTCCGCCAACGGTTCCCGTCGATCGCGTCGCAGGTTCACGCCACCACCTCCCGCACGAGAAGGTGCCGTTTCTCACGGCATCCCCGAATACTACTGAGGTCGGTGTGCGCATCTGCGGTATTCACCGAATACATTGGTGTATAGGCGATCCCAGTGATCAACCACCGGGTGAAGCTAACTATCCACCCCTCCGTGGAGGGGTGGATAGCACTGAGCCACTTAGATAGTGACGCAGGACCCGCCGGGAAGGCAGAAGCTTCCGCATCCCGAAGTGGTGAGCGGGGTCAGCACAATAACGATGGCAATGAACAGTTTGCTAAAACGCGACACGACGAACTCCATTCTGGGTGAACGGGGGTAAAGCGTGCTTACTGTACGTCTGTTGAACAAGCCGAAAAGGTGCCGAGAACCAACCGTGCTGCATTCGGGATTGCGGCGTTATTGAGGCGTTGCCGAAACGCGATCCTGGACCCGGTTTCCGCCGGGTCGGGCGTGGTGCCCTCGGTGAGATTCGAACTCACACTGGACGGGTTTTGAATCCGTTTCCTCTGCCAGTTGGGATACGAGGGCGTGTCCGGCCTATTAACTTAAGCGGCCTCCCACCATAGAGGATCGCCGCGGTCATCTGCTCTCGCCGCCCCCGATGTCGCTGGTCGACGTGATCCACGAGAGAATGTCCGTCATGACAGGCCCCACGACCGACACCGACGCCGCTGTGCCGCGCCGGGTCCTGATCGCGGAAGACGAAGCGCTGATCCGTATGGACTTGGCCGAGATGCTCCGAGAGGAGGGGTATGACATCGTCGGCGAGGCGGGGGACGGCCAGGAAGCCGTCGAGCTGGCCGAGCGCCATAAGCCCGACCTCGTGATCATGGATGTGAAGATGCCGCGCCGTGACGGCATCGACGCGGCGTCGGAGATAGCCAGCAAACGCATCGCGCCGATCGTCGTGCTGACCGCGTTTAGCCAGCGCGACCTCGTCGAGCGGGCGCGCGATGCCGGGGCGATGGCTTACCTGGTGAAGCCGTTCACTATCAGCGACCTGATTCCGGCCATTGAATTGGCCGTCAGCCGATTCGGTGAGATCACCGCGCTGGAACACGAAGTCGCGACGCTGTCCGACCGCCTGGAGACCCGCAAGGTCATCGAACGCGCCAAGGGCCTGCTGCAGTCCAAGCAGGGCATGACGGAGCCCGAGGCGTTCAAGTGGATTCAGCGGGCCGCCATGGATCGCCGGACGACGATGAAGCGGGTGGCCGAAGTCGTGCTGGAAACGCTCGGCGGCGAGTCCGACGGGGAGTCCGGCTAGCTCGCCGCGCCCCGCCCGCCGCATTGAGTGTGCGGTGACGGCCTGGAGTGTGCGGTCAGGCTGGCGACACGCCGTGGCACCAATCCGTGAGCGCACACCGAAAGCCGTGAACGCACACGCAACGAGGCCCAAGCCCCTAGCGGGCGACGATGACCGACGAACCGTGGCCAAAGAGGCCCTGATTCGCCGTGACGCCGACCTTGGCGTTCTCCACCTGCCGGCCGGTGGCCTGGCCACGCAGCTGCCAGGTCAGCTCGCAGACCTGAGCGATCGCCTGGGCCGGGATGGCCTCGCCGAAACACGCCAGCCCGCCGGAGGGATTCACCGGCACCTTGCCGCCAATGGCCGTCGCGCCACTGCGCAGCAACTGCTCGGCCTCGCCCTTGGGGCACAGCCCCAGGTGCTCGTACCAGTCGAGCTCCAGCGCGGTGGACAGGTCGTAGACCTCGGCCAGGCTCACGTCCTCGGGGCCGATACCGGCTTCGGCGTAGGCCGCGTCGAGGATCTGATCCTTGAACACCCGCTCCGGCCCGGGCACCACCGCGGTGGAATCCGTTGCGATGTCCGGCAATTCGGGCAGATGCTGGGGATACTGCGGCGTCACTGTGCTGACCGCACGCACCGAGGGCACGCCGTCGAGCGAGCCGAGGTGCTTGCGGGCGAACTCGGCGCTGGCCACGATCAGCGCCGCGGCGCCGTCGGAGGTGGCGCAGATGTCGAGTTGCCGCAGCGGGTCGGAGACCACCGGGCTGGCCAGCACGTCCTCGACCGAGGATTCCTTGCGGTAGCGGGCATTCGGGTTCTGCAGGCCGTGCTGGGAGTTCTTGACCTTCACCTGGGCGAAGTCCTCCGACGTCGCGCCGTAGAGGTCCATCCGCCGGCGCGCGAGCAGCGCGAAGTACACCGGGTTCATCGCGCCGATCAGGTGGAACCGCTGCCAGTCGGGGTCGTTCTTGCGTTCCCCACCCACCGGGGCGAACGCCCCCTTCGGCGTGGTGTCGGCGCCGATCACCAGCGCGACGTCGCAGAACCCGGCCAGAATGTGTGCACGCGCGCTTTGCAGCGCCTGCGAACCGCTGGCGCAGGCGGCGTAGCTCGAGCTGACCGGCACGCCGTTCCAGCCGAGCTTCTGCGCGAACGTCGACCCGGCGATGAAGCCCGGGTAGCCGTTGCGGATGGTGTCGGCGCCGGCGACCAGTTGGATCTGCTGCCAGTCCAGCCCGGCCTCGGCCAGCGCGGCGCGCGCGGCGACGACGCCGTATTCGGTGAAGTCGCGGCCCCACTTCCCCCAGGGGTGCATCCCGGCGCCGAGGATGTACAGCGGTTCGGGTGTGCTCATGATGCGATCCTCCAGGCGTGCACGATGCGCTCGACGCCGTCGTCGTCGGTGAACAGGGTCATCGTGGCCAGTTGCATCTCCATGCCGACCTTCAGGTCGGCGGCCAGCGTGCCCTCGACCACCTTGCCCAGCACGATGATTCCCTCGTCGGCCAGCTCCACTGCGGCGATGGCGAACGGCTCGAACGGGTCGGCCGCGGGGTAGGGCGCGGGCGGGGGGTACCGGTTTTCGGTGTAGCTCCACAGCATTCCCCGCGTCGACAGTGCGACGGACTCCAGGCGGTCGCTGGCGCAGGCCGGGTTCGGGCAGTTGTTCTCCCGCGGCGGGAAAACATACGTTCCGCACTCGGGGCACTTGCTGCCGATCAGATGGGGATTTCCGGCGTCGTCGGTGGCGAACCACCCGTCGATCGCGGCTTGTTTACTGGTGACCTCTGGCACTCGGCCAGACTACCCAGCTCAAACACAAAACTGAAACGTGTTGCAGTTCTGCCGGGGCCGCAGCGCCGTCACACCCGGTGCCTAGAGTGAGACCCGTGCCTGCCGCCACAAAGGAACAGACCAAACCGACGCTGATGTTGCTGGACGGCAATTCGCTGGCCTTTCGGGCGTTCTACGCGCTGCCCGCGGAGAACTTCAAGACCCGCGGCGGCCTGACCACCAACGCGGTCTACGGCTTCACCGCCATGCTGATCAACCTGTTGCGCGACGAGGCCCCGACGCACGTCGCCGCGGCGTTCGACGTGTCCCGGCAGACGTTCCGGCTGGAGCGCTACCCGGAGTACAAGGCCGGCCGATCGGAGACCCCCGACGAGTTTCGCGGGCAGATCGACATCACCAAGGAAGTGCTGAACGCGCTGGGCATCACCGTGCTCGCCGAGCCCGGATTCGAAGCCGACGACCTGATCGCGACGCTGGCCACCCAGGCCGAGAACGAGGGCTACCGCGTGCTGGTGGTCACCGGCGACCGCGACGCCCTGCAATTGGTCAGCGACGACGTGACGGTGCTGTATCCGCGCAAGGGCGTCAGCGAACTCACCCGCTTCACCCCGGACGCCGTCGTCGAGAAGTACGGGCTGACGCCCACCCAATACCCCGACTTCGCCGCGCTGCGTGGCGATCCCAGCGACAACCTGCCCGGCATTCCCGGCGTGGGAGAGAAGACCGCATCCAAGTGGATCGTCGAGTACGGGTCGCTGCAGGGCCTGGTCGACAACGTCGACTCGGTGCGCGGCAAGGTGGGCGACGCGCTGCGGGCCCATCTGGCCAATGTCATCCGCAACCGCGAGCTCACCGATCTCGTCAAAGACGTGCCGCTGGCGCAAACCCCGGACACGCTGCGGCTGCTGCCGTGGGATCGCGACCACATCCACCGGCTGTTCGACGATCTCGAGTTCCGGGTCCTGCGCGACCGGTTGTTCGACACGCTGGCCGCCGTCGAGCCCGAAGTGGACGAGGGATTCGACGTGCGCGGCGGCGCGCTGGAGGCCGGTCAGCTGGCCGTGTGGCTGGCCGAACACAGCTCAGGCAAGCGGTTCGGCCTGGCCGTCGTCGGCACCCACCTGGCGTACGACGCCGACGCCACCGCGCTGGCCATCGTGTCCTCCGACGGCGAGGGCCGCTACATCGACACCTCGACGCTGGATCCCGACGATGAGGCGGCGCTGGCGTCCTGGCTGGCCGACCCCGGCCCGCCCAAGGCGCTGCACGAAGCCAAGCTCGCGATGCACGACCTCGCCGGGCGGGGCTGGACGCTGGCCGGCGTCACCTCGGATACCGCGCTGGCGGCCTACCTGGTGCGGCCCGGGCAGCGCAGCTTCTCCCTCGACGACCTGTCGCTGCGCTACCTGCGCCGTGAGCTGCGCGCCGAAACGGCTGAGCAGCAACAACTTTCGCTTCTCGACGACTCCGAGGGGGTCGACGACCAGGCGGTGCAGACGCTGATCCTGCGCGCCGTTGCGGTGCTGGACCTGGCCGATGCGCTGGACGAGGAGCTGGCCCGGATCAACTCCACGTCGCTGTTGGAGGGCATGGAGCTGCCGGTGCAACGGGTGCTGGCGGGGATGGAGCACGTCGGCATCGCGGTGGATCTGCCGCGACTGTCCGAGCTGCAAAGCGATTTCGCGGCCCAGATCCGCGACGCGGCCGAGGCGGCCTACGAGGTGATCGGCAAGCAGATCAACCTGGGCTCGCCAAAGCAGTTGCAGACGGTGCTTTTCGACGAGCTGGGCATGCCGAAGACCAAGCGCACCAAGACCGGCTACACCACCGACGCGGACGCCCTGCAGTCGCTGTTCGACAAGACCGGCCATCCGTTCCTGCAGCATCTGCTCGCCCATCGCGATGCCACCCGGCTCAAGGTCACCGTCGACGGGCTGCTCAATGCGGTCGCCTCGGACGGGCGTATCCACACCACGTTCAACCAGACCATCGCCGCGACCGGCCGGTTGTCGTCGACCGAGCCGAATCTGCAGAACATTCCGATCCGCACCGAGGCCGGCCGGCGCATCCGCGACGCGTTCGTGGTCGGCGACGGCTATGCCGAGCTGATGACCGCCGACTACAGCCAGATCGAGATGCGGATCATGGCGCACTTGTCCGGCGACGAGGGACTGATCGAGGCGTTCAACACCGGCGAAGACCTGCACTCGTTCGTCGCGTCCCGGGCATTCGGCGTGCCGATCGAGGAGGTCACGCCCGAGCTGCGCCGCCGGGTCAAGGCGATGTCGTACGGCCTGGCCTACGGGTTGAGCGCCTACGGGTTGTCCGCCCAGCTCAAGATCTCCACCGAAGAGGCCAAAGATCAGATGGACCAATACTTCGCCCGGTTCGGCGGAGTCCGCGACTACCTGATGAACGTCGTCGAGCAGGCCCGCAAGGACGGCTACACCTCCACCGTGTTCGGCCGCCGGCGTTATCTGCCCGAGCTGGACAGCAGCAATCGCCAGGTCCGCGAGGCCGCCGAGCGGGCGGCGCTCAACGCACCCATCCAGGGCAGCGCGGCCGACATCATCAAGGTGGCGATGATCGAGGTCGACAAGGCCATCAAGGAAGCCGGGCTCAAGTCACGCATGTTGTTGCAGGTCCACGACGAATTGCTGTTCGAAATCGCCCCCGGCGAGCGTGAACAGGTCGAAGAGCTGGCCCGCGACAAGATGGGCGCCGCCTATCCGCTGGACGTTCCGCTCGAGGTTTCCGTCGGCTACGGCCGCAGCTGGGACAACGCGGCCCATTAGCGCCGAATCCGACTCGGAATTTGCCGAGCCGTAACTTCCGCGCCAGATATGCAACGGTCTGCGGAGGCCGAGTTTGGCCAGCGTAGGCCTAGTCGAGTAGCCTAATCAGGTAAATCCCTGTTTTATCCCTACGACCCAACCTGTCCGGAGCACCCCAACAATATGCCGAGTCCCGCCGTCACCTCGCCGCAAGTAGCCGTCAACGACATTGGCTCGAGCGAGGATTTTCTCGCCGCAATAGATAAAACGATCAAGTACTTCAACGATGGCGACATCGTCGAAGGCACGATCGTCAAAGTGGACCGGGACGAGGTGCTCCTCGATATCGGCTACAAGACCGAAGGGGTCATCCCCGCCCGCGAACTCTCCATCAAGCACGATGTCGACCCCAACGAGGTCGTTACCGTCGGTGATGAGGTCGAGGCCCTTGTTCTCACCAAGGAGGACAAAGAAGGCCGTCTGATCCTGTCCAAGAAGCGCGCACAGTACGAGCGCGCCTGGGGCACCATCGAGGCGCTCAAGGAGAAGGACGAGGCCGTCAAGGGCACCGTCATCGAGGTCGTCAAGGGCGGCCTGATCCTCGACATCGGGTTGCGTGGCTTCCTGCCCGCATCGCTGGTCGAGATGCGCCGGGTCCGCGATCTGCAGCCGTACATCGGCAAGGAGATCGAAGCCAAGATCATCGAGCTGGACAAGAACCGCAACAACGTGGTGCTGAGCCGCCGCGCCTGGCTGGAGCAGACCCAGTCCGAGGTGCGCAGCGAGTTCCTCAACCAGCTGCAGAAGGGCACCATCCGCAAGGGTGTGGTCTCGTCGATCGTCAACTTCGGCGCGTTCGTCGATCTCGGCGGTGTCGACGGTCTGGTGCACGTTTCCGAGTTGTCGTGGAAGCACATCGATCACCCGTCCGAGGTCGTCCAGGTGGGCGACGAGGTCACCGTCGAGGTGCTCGACGTCGACATGGACCGCGAGCGGGTTTCGTTGTCGCTCAAGGCGACCCAGGAAGACCCGTGGCGCCACTTTGCCCGCACCCACGCGATCGGCCAGATCGTTCCCGGCAAGGTCACCAAGCTGGTGCCGTTCGGCGCGTTCGTGCGTGTCGAGGAGGGCATCGAAGGTCTGGTGCACATCTCGGAGCTGGCCGAGCGCCACGTCGAGGTGCCCGACCAGGTGGTTGCCGTCAGCGACGACGCGATGGTCAAGGTCATCGACATCGACCTGGAGCGTCGCCGAATCTCGTTGTCGCTCAAGCAGGCCAACGAGGACTACACCGACGAGTTCGACCCCGCGAAGTACGGCATGGCCGACAGCTACGACGAGCAGGGCAACTACATCTTCCCCGAGGGCTTCGACGCCGAAACCAACGAGTGGATGGACGGCTTCGACACTCAGCGCAACGAGTGGGAGGCCCGCTACGCCGAGGCCGAGCGCCGGCACAAGATGCACACCGCGCAGATGGAGAAGTTCGCCGCTGCCGAGGCCGAGGCTCACACCAGTGGCGACCACGCGCCGGGCAACGGTGCGGCCTCGCCGAAGGAGGCGGGCGGCTCGCTGGCCAGCGATGCGCAACTCGCCGCGCTGCGTGAAAAGCTCGCCGGCAACGCCTAACCTTCGCCACGGATGCTGCGCATCGGGTTGACCGGTGGCATTGGCGCCGGGAAATCGGCGCTGTCCGCCACTTTCGCGGAATGCGGTGGTGTCATCGTCGACGGCGACGTCATCGCCCGCGAGGTCGTCCAGCCGGGCACCGAAGGGCTGGCGTCGCTCGTCGAGGCGTTCGGTGCGGACATCCTGCAGCCGGACGGTTCACTGGACCGTCCGGCCTTGGCGGCCAAGGCTTTTGTCGACGACGAGGCGCGCCAGAAGCTGAACTCGATCGTGCACCCACTGGTGGCGCAGCGGCGTTCGGAGATCATCGCGTCGGTACCTGCCGATTCGGTTGTGGTCGAAGACATTCCGCTACTGGTGGAATCGGGTATGGCGCCGTTGTTCCCGTTGGTGATCATCGTGTACGCCGATGTGGAACTGCGGGTGCGGCGGCTGATCGAGCTGCGCGGCATGCCCGAGAACGACGCCCGCGCCAGGATCGCGCTGCAGGCCAACGACGAGCAGCGTCGTGCCGTCGCCGACATCTGGCTGGATAACTCGGGCAGCCAAGAGGATTTGGTCAAACGCGCCCGCGAGGTGTGGAACGACCGGATCGTGCCGTTCGCGGCCAACCTGGCCGAGCGCCGGTTCGTGCGCGCACCGGCGCGAGTGGTGCCGGCCGACCCGACCTGGCCGGATCAGGCGCGGCGCATCGTCAACCGGCTGGTGACGTCGTGCGGCCATAAGGCGTTGCGCGTCGACCACATTGGATCGACCGCGGTGCCGGAATTCGACGCCAAGGACGTCATCGACATCCAGATCACCGTCGAATCACTGGCGGTGGCCGATGAACTCGGCGAGGCGTTGCTGGCGGCCGGCTACCCGCGCATCGACCACATCGAGCGCGACGATGCCAAGACCGATGCGCGCAGCACGGTCGCCGACTACGACCACAAAGACGATCCGGCATTGTGGCAGAAGCGAATTCATGCCTCGGCCGATCCCGGGCGTCCCACCAACGTGCACATCAGGGTCGCGGGCTGGCCGAACCAGCAGTTCGCCCTGCTGTTCGTCGACTGGCTGGCCGCCAACCCGGGGGAGCGGGTGAATTACCTGGCCGTCAAGCACGAGGCCGAAAAGCCCGCGGACGGCGACATGAACATCTACGTCGAGGCCAAGGAGCCGTGGTTCGCCGACGCCTACCGCCGGGCCTGGGAGTGGGCGGATTTCACCGGCTGGAAGCCTTAGTTCCTTAGGTGGGCAGTGGCGCTCCGCATTGCAGCGCACCGTTATTGGGATCCGAATTGCCGGCCACCGGCCGCACCATCTGATCGGCCTGGGCGAAAACGTCGTCGTCGACGTCGATCTCGCAGTGCACGTTCGCCGCGTACGGGAAATGCAGCACGATCCGCAGGCCGGCTTGCGCCGGATCGGGCAACACGGTGTTGGCCTCGAATGCGTTGCCCGGCATCGACGGAAGGTTGGTGGTGTTCGTCTGGCCACCGTTGGTGACGAAGGTCGCCTGACTGCCGGTCGTGAGGGCGTCGATCCTGGCCCGGTAGGTGATGTTGTGCAGCTCCGCATGCGCCGTCGCGGGAACCAGCTGTGAGCCGATCACGGTCACCGCGACCACCGGCATCCACCTGCACGTAGGAGGGGTCATAGCAGCAGAGATTACGCCCAGCGGACTTCGCGAACCACACGAGTTCCCGGTTAGGACGATTCGGCCAGATCGTCCGGCTCGCGGTCGGGCGGTGCCGACTCGGGTTGGCTCGTAACGGGTTTGCGCCCAGCGGCGGCGCCTTCGTCTTGGCGTCTGATCATCAGCCAGGTCTCGTCGCGGCCCGCACGGATTCTGGTGAGGGTAAAGCCGCCGCACAGCTTCTCGCCCTCGAGACGGAACGACAGGTGACCGCGGTCCAGGCACTCTGCCATCGCGCGCTCGGTCGCGTTGGCGTAGCTGCCGCGGTCCCAGACGATCGCCGGACCGGCGCCACGCTCGTCCTCGGGAAACAGTGGGTGGTCCTCGGTGCGGCGCGCCATCCGCCTGTCCCTCGGGTTCGCCGACGGCCCGTTGGCTATCGCCCACGACACGAGCACGCCCCGGATCTCCAGGCGCAAGTCGTAGTGGGCCTCGTGGTGCTGGATCACGAAGGACGGCGCGCGCCGGCCGGCACGGCGCCGACGTCGCAGCCGCCGGCGCGGTTTGAGGCTCTCGGCTCGACGTTTGCGCCGGTATTCACTCAAAGGCATACCGCAGAGTTACCCCCGCGCAGGCCGCGGAAACTGAACCGGGCTACCGCTGGCGCCAGGTGACTTCGATGCCGGTGCCGGCCAGCCAGCGGTGCAGGTCGTAGCCGTTTCGAGCCAGCCCTTCGATGGCGTGTACGGCACGATAGAGCGCCTGCTCAGCAACTTCGGTTGTCAGCAGACCCTGATGCACCGCATCCAGCAGCTCGTCGACGTCGGCCAGCCCCGCGGCGGATCCGGTGCGCACCTCGATATCGAGGTAGTGGTCCTCGGAGGTCCACACCTTCGGGCCGGGCACATATTCGCCGACATCGAGGTAGTAGTCGTGGTCGCGCTCGTGGCCCGGGTTGTAGTGGAATACCGTGGCGCGCAGTCCCAGCGAGGGCAGCAGCCATGATTCCAGGTAGTGGAATTGAGCTCGGCCCGGCGTCGGCCGGGCGACGTAGAGCCCCCACGGGTGCAGCGCGTACTCATCGACCGCCCGCACAATGCCCTTGGGATCGGTGTTGGTGCGGGCGAGCAGGTCGAATGTCTCGTGCTTCGGTGGATGGATGGCGTCACCTTACCGGGATCGCGACGGTCAGCGGCGCAGCCGGATCCTCCATCGCACGAATCCGAGATAGAACAGGGACAGGCCGCCCAGCATGCCCAGGTCGAACAGCCAGGTCTTCAGCGTGTGCTGCCAGAACTTGTCCTGGGAGAGCAGCGAATCCGGCACCAGATGCCGCAGGTCGACGGTCGCGGCCGCCGCGGCGTAACCCCAGCGCGCCGGCATCAGGAACGACAGCTGATCGAGCCCGAGCCGGCCCGTCACCGGGACCATCCCGCCGCACAGCACCAGCTGCGCCATCACCGTCACCACGAACAGCGGCATGATCTGCTCGCTGGAGCGGACCAGCGACGAAATGGCCAGGCCGAGAATGGCCGACGCGACACACGTCGCGGCGACGGTCGCAAACAGCTCGACGGTGGCCGCGGGCGTGCCATGGCCCAGCAGCAGGCCGCCCCGCGTCGGTGCGCTCTTGCCGATCACCACGATCGCGGTAATGATCGCCGACTGCACGATCGCGAACCCGCAAAAGACACCGGTCTTGGCCAGCAGGTAGGCGGTCGTCGACAGCCCAACCGCTTGCTCGCGCTGGAAAATGGCGCGTTCGCCGACCAGGTCGCGGATCGTCAGCGCGGTGCCCATGAACGCCGCGGCGGGCATCAACAGGGCCAGTATCTGGGCGGATTCGTCTGGTGTGCCGGCGTTTTGGCCGGGCAGATGGAACCCGTTCGAGCCCGGAACCGTCAGCGACAGCGACCCCAGAATGAACGGCAACACCGCCAGGAAGATGAAATAGGCGCGGTCGGCGACCACCAGCCGGATCTGCCGGCGGGCGATCGTCGAGATCTGGCGCCGCACGCTGGTGTGGACCGGTTCACCCAGCTCGCCCGGCTCATCGTCCTTGGCCGCCAACGGTTTCTGCGGCCGCCGCTCGGCCTCTTTCCGTTCCAGGAAGCGCCGGTTGGCTTCCTCGGGGTCGGCGCCCACCTTGGCGAAGATCTTGGCCCAATTACTGGTGCCCATCGCCGTACCGATCTGGTCCGGCCGGCCGCAGTACGCGGTTTTTCCGCCCGGCGCCATCAACAGCACCTGGTCGCACAGTTCGAGGTACGACAGCGAGTGCGTGACGACGAGCACGACGCGCCCGGCGTCGGCGAGCTGGCGCAGCATCGTCATGACCTGCAGGTCCAGCGCCGGATCCAGGCCCGAGGTCGGTTCGTCGAGGATCAGCAGCGACGGCCCGGTGAGCAGTTCGAGGGCCACCGAGGCGCGTTTGCGCTGGCCGCCGGAGAGCTTGTCGACGCGGGTGTCGGCGTGCTTGGTCAGGTCGAGTTCCTCGAGCACTTGCGTGACGACCTGGTTGCGGTCGGCCTTGCTGGTGTCGGGCGGCAGCCGCAGTTCGGCGGCATAGCCCAGCGCCTGGTTGACGGTCAGCTGGCGGTGCACGACGTCGTCCTGCGGGACCATGCCGATCCGGCTGCGCAACGACGCGTACTCGGCGTGAATGTTGTGGCCCTCGAACGTGACTGAGCCGGAGCTGGGAGTGGTGTAGCCGGCGATCAATCGGGCCAGGGTGCTCTTTCCGGCGCCGGATCCGCCGATGACGGCGGTCAGCGTCCCGGGGCGCGCCGTCAACGAGATGTTGTCCAGCAGCTGCTTGCCGTTGTCGACGACGTACTTGACGTCACGCACCTCCAGGCCGCCGGCGCGGGTGGCGGCCTCGGTGAGTTTGACCAGGGTGCCGTCACGAACGACCAGGTCGACGTTGCCGATGGTGACCACGTCGTCGTCGCTCAAAATCGCCGACCCGACCCGGGTGCCGTTGACGAACGTCCCGTTGATGCTGTTGTCCCGGATCTCGAGGCCCAGCGGCGTGGGGATCAACGTCGCGTGCTGACGCGAGGCCAGCACGTCGGAGACGACGATGTCGTTCTCGGGGGCGCGCCCGATCGTCTTAGCGCCGGCGGTGCCCGCGGCCGACGACGACCGTGGTGAGAGCAGCTTCACAAAACGCGTCGCGAGGCTCGACACGTCGGCGGTCTTGGCGTCGATCACGGTGGACTCGGCGGGTGGGGTCTCGTCCGGCTGAGCCGACGGCATGGCCAGCGACCCGGCATGGACGACGGTCAGTTCGTCGGGCGGTACGGCGGGCGGCGGCAGTGGCATCCGAGGCGGCGCCTTACGCGGCCGCGTACCGGGATACCTTGGTGGGCCGGGCATTTGGGGTTGCTGCCGCCTGGGTCGCGTGCGGGGTGGTGGGTTTGCGCCTTGCCGCGGCGGCGGTGGGAGCGGCTGCGAGATGGTGGTCGGTAGGTCCGGCATCGCGGACCAGGCGACGGTGGGTGGTCCCGAATCGGGTGTCGGCCTGATCGGGGGCGGTCCGCTGATCTGACCCTGCTGCGGTCCGATGGCGAAGGTTAGCCGCGGCCCCTGAGGATTTCCGATATTGATGCTCTGGCCGTCATGGATGTCGATGACCGGCATCCGGTAGCCGTTGACGTAGGTGCCGTTCAGCGAGCCGTTGTCGATGGCCAGCCAACGTCCTTGATCGAAGCGCACGATCAGGTGCGCACGGGATATCCGGGGGTCGGCGATGCGCAGGTCCGCCTGCTGGTCACGGCCGACGATCGCCTCGTGACCTGCGGCAAAGGTTCGTTGAGACCCGTCGTGCCGAATTGTCAGGACAGGAGGGGCGGGTCGACTCACTACTCAAGTATCGGTGCGCCGAGTCAGTGCCCCCCATTGGACTCGCCTGTGACTTGGCTTTGTTTCCGTTCGGCCGCTTCATAGCTGGCTCATAGCGTCCAGCAGCCTTTCGCCAATCCGCGTCCGGCATGATTCGAACCGGAGGAGTCACGGGGGGACCTTTCCGTACTGCCGAAACGGTGTGGTTTTGGCGTGCGCAGGAATGCCGAAACCACGAGGGGGCAATCACACATGGACGAGCTGAAGCGCCCGACCCGGCGCCTCGGCAGCGGCCGGCGGCTGCTGACCAACCCGCGCCTGGCCGGTGAGGCGCTGCGCGCCGGGTTACATTCGGCGACCGTCGCACACCTGTTTCGCCGCGTCCCCCCGGCCAACCCGACTCCCCATGCGGAACTCGCACCCGCCCCGGCCGACGAACAGGTCAGCGGATCGCGCCCGGCGATGGCCAACGGTGCCTCCTTCGCGGGCTACACCATCCTGCGACCGCTGGGCGCCGGCGGGATGGCCGAGGTCTATCTGGCCCTGCATCCGCGGCTGCCGCGTCGCGACGTGATCAAAGTCCTCGCCGAGGCCGTCACGGCGGACAGCGAGTTCCGCGAAAGGTTCAACCGCGAAGCCGATCTCGCCGCTACGCTGTGGCACCCACACATCGTCGGCGTGCACGATCGCGGTGAATTCGACGGCCGGCTGTGGATCTCGATGGACTACGTCGAGGGCACCGATGCGTCGCGGCTGGTGAAGGAGCGCTACCAGGAGGGGATGCCGATCGGCGAGGTGTGTGCGATTCTGCACGCCGTTGCGGCCGCCCTCGATTACGCGCACGACCGCGGCCTGCTGCACCGCGACGTCAAACCCGCCAACATCCTGCTCACCCACCCCGGCGACGATGATCAGCGAATCCTGTTGGCGGACTTCGGGGTAGCGCGACACCTGGGCAACATCAGCGGGATCACCGAGACCAATGTCGCGGTCGGAACGGTCGCGTACGCGGCGCCCGAACAGTTGACCGGATCCAACATCGACGGCAGGGCGGACCAATATGCGTTGGCCGCCACGGCATTTCATCTGCTCACCGGTGCTCCGCCGTTTCAGCATTCCAATCCGATCGCGGTGATCAGCCAGCATCTGCACGAGGATCCGCCGCGGCTCAGCGATTACCGGCCGGAGCTGGCCTACCTGGACGACGTGTTCTTCAAAGCCCTTGGCAAGCAACCGGCGGAGCGCTTCGAGCGGTGTCGTGCATTCGCCGCCGCCGCCGCCGTCGGCGAGCAGGTCGACGCCGTCGAGGAGGCCGGTGATGCAGCCGTTTTGCCGCACCGGCGCCGCGGGGCCGGCGGGCTGATTTCCTCGGCCTACCACAGGTTTTCGTCGAGGACCCGGTGGTCGGCCGCGCTGGTGTGCGCGGTGCTGGTCGCCGTGGCGGCGACGTGGTCGACGCTGTACTCCTTCCAGCCGGAAAGTACGCAACCCAACCCCGCGCTGGCGTCGCGACCGTCGGCGCCCGCGGCCGGCGTCGCACCGCGGCCCGGGGGACCGGTCCTGGGTGGCACCTACCAATTGACCTATGACCGGACCAAGCGGACCACCAATGGCATTGCGATCCGCCACGACGGCTCCGATACGAACTGGTGGGCGTTCCGCTCCGCGTGCACCACGAACGGATGCGCGGCCAGCGGTACCAAGCTGGATGACACCAACCACCAAGTGGCCAGCACCGCCGACGGCGGCGAGACCGACACGTTGCGTTACGTCGGCGGATATTGGCAGGGGGCACCGCAGCAGGAGCGGGTCGGCTGCCACCAGCCGAACGGGCAAGTCCTTGCGACCCAGCAGGAGACGGTCGCCTGGTCGTTGGCTCCGCAACCGGACGGCACCCTGCGCGGCACCGAAACCGAGACCGTGCTGAGCAACGAGTGCGGCGCGCAGGGGGCCGTGGTGCGGGTTCCCGTCGTGGCCACCCGGGTCGGTGACGCACCGGCCGGGGTGGCGTTGGCCGATCCCAACCAGGTGATCAGCACCTCGACCACACCGGCGCACCCGGCGCCGGCCGTCCTCGGCGGGTTGTGCACCGACGTCGACAAGCTCGCCTACGACCCGACCAGCAATCAGCAGGTGGTGTGCGAGGGCAACACCTGGGACAAGGCGCCGATTGCGACGGGGGTGCACGCCGCGGGCAGCTCGTGCGACCTGCCCGACGTCCCGGTGTTCGCGATGTCCACCTCGAACGACGGCTATCTGCTGCAATGCGATCCGGTCACCCGGATGTGGACCCGGCACTGAGGCTGGTGCCCGCGCGGTACTCCTGTGGCAGATGTGGTGGGGGCCGCCGGCGTTGCCACACTTGTCGGTGCGCGCCTCTACCCTGGGGACATGGCTTTCGCCACCGAGCACCCTGTCGTCGCGCATTCGGAGTACCGCGCGGTCGATCAGGTCGTGCGCGCCGGCGGCCGGTTCGAGGTGGTCAGCCCGCACGATCCCGCCGGTGACCAGCCGGGCGCGATCGACGAGCTGGAACGCCGCATCCGGGCGGGGGAGCGCGACGTCGTGCTGCTCGGCGCCACCGGCACCGGAAAGTCGGCCACTACGGCCTGGCTGATCGAGCGGCTGCAGCGGCCCACCCTGGTCATGGCCCCGAACAAGACGCTGGCCGCCCAGCTCGCCAACGAGCTGCGAGAGATGTTGCCGCACAACGCGGTCGAGTACTTCGTGTCGTACTACGATTACTACCAGCCGGAGGCTTACATCGCGCAGACCGACACCTACATCGAAAAGGACAGCTCGATCAACGACGACGTGGAGCGGCTGCGGCACTCCGCGACGTCGTCGCTGCTGTCCCGCCGCGATGTGGTGGTGGTCGCCTCGGTGTCGTGCATCTACGGCCTGGGCACGCCGCAGTCCTACCTAGACCGTTCGGTCGAGCTGCGGGTCGGCACCGAGGTGCCACGCGACGGGTTGCTGCGGTTGCTGGTCGACGTGCAGTACACCCGCAACGACCTGTCGTTCACCCGCGGCTCGTTCCGGGTGCGCGGCGACACCGTGGAGATCATTCCGTCGTATGAGGAGCTCGCGGTGCGTATCGAGTTCTTCGGCGACGAGATCGAGGCGCTCTATTACCTGCACCCGTTGACCGGCGACGTGGTCCGTCAGGTCGACTCGCTGCGGATCTTTCCGGCCACCCACTATGTGGCCGGCCCGGAGCGGATGGCGCAGGCGATCTCGACCATCGAAGAGGAGCTTGCCGAGCGGCTCGCCGAATTCGAGGGTCAGGGCAAGCTGCTGGAGGCCCAGCGGCTGCGGATGCGCACCAACTACGACATCGAGATGATGCGGCAGGTCGGCTTCTGCTCGGGCATCGAGAACTACTCGCGCCATATCGACGGCCGCGGCGCGGGTACCCCCCCGGCGACGCTGCTGGACTACTTCCCCGAAGACTTTCTGCTGGTCATCGACGAGTCGCACGTGACCGTGCCGCAGATCGGCGGCATGTACGAGGGCGACATGTCCCGCAAACGCAACTTGGTCGACTACGGATTCCGGCTGCCGTCGGCCTGCGACAACCGTCCGCTGACCTGGGAGGAGTTCGCCGACCGGATCGGTCAGACCGTCTACCTGTCCGCCACCCCGGGCCCCTACGAGCTGAGCCAGGCCGCCGGGGAGTTCGTCGAGCAGGTGATTCGCCCCACCGGCCTGGTGGACCCGAAGGTCGTGGTCAAGCCGACGAAGGGGCAGATCGACGACCTGATCGGGGAGATCCGCAAGCGGGCCGAGGCCGACGAGCGGGTGCTGGTGACGACGCTGACCAAGAAGATGGCCGAAGACCTCACCGACTACCTGTTGGAGATGGGCATCCGGGTGCGCTACCTGCACTCCGAGGTCGACACGCTGCGCCGGGTCGAGCTGCTGCGCCAGCTGCGCCTCGGCGATTACGACGTCCTGGTCGGCATCAATCTGCTGCGCGAGGGCCTGGACCTGCCCGAGGTGTCGCTGGTCTCGATCCTCGACGCCGACAAGGAAGGCTTCCTGCGCTCGGCGCGCAGCCTGATCCAGACCATCGGCCGCGCCGCCCGCAACGTCTCGGGCGAGGTCCACATGTATGCCGACAAGATGACCGACTCGATGACCGAGGCCATCGACGAGACCGAACGGCGCCGCGCCAAGCAGATCGCCTACAACGAGGCCAACGGCATCGACCCGCAACCGCTGCGCAAAAAGATCGCCGACATCCTCGATCAGGTCTATCGCGAGGCGGACGACTCCGAAAACGTTCAGATCGGCGGGTCGGGACGCAACGCGTCGCGCGGCCGGCGCGCGCAGGGGGAGCCCGGTCGCGCGGTCAGCGCCGGCATCATCGAGGGCCGCGACACCACCAGCATGCCGCGCGCCGAGCTGGCCGATCTGATCAAAGACCTCACCGCGCAGATGATGGCCGCCGCCCGCGACCTGCAATTCGAACTCGCGGCACGGTTCCGCGACGAAATCGCCGACCTCAAAAAGGAACTGCGCGGAATGGATGCCGCCGGTCTGAAGTGACTCGCGACGCCTAATACGGTGTAGGGGTGACGGATACGGCCAGCGACACCGGCAGCTGGCGCGAGCTGCTGGGTGGCTACCTGGGCACGTCCACCGTCCTGGCCGGTGGTGTGCTGCTCTACGCCACCACCGAGTTTCTGACCACCAGCCTGCTCCCGAGCACCGTCGCCGAAATCGGTGGCAGCCGGCTGTACGCATGGGTGATCACCCTGTATCTGGTCGGGTCCGTCGTCGCGGCGGCCACGGTGAACACGTTGCGACTGCGCATCGGTGCACGCTCCTCGTTCCTCTGGGGTCTGGCCGTGTTCGGCATCGCGAGCATCGTGTGCGCGCTGGCGCCGACGATGGAGGTGTTGATCGCCGGACGTGCCCTGCAGGGGGTGGCGGGCGGTCTACTGGCCGGCCTGGGCTATTCGCTGATCAACACCGCCTTGCCGCGCTCGCTGTGGACCCGCGGCTCGGCGCTGGTGTCGGCGATGTGGGGCGTCGCGACCCTGGTCGGGCCCGCGATCGGCGGCCTCTTTTCGCAGTTTGGGTTGTGGCGGTGGGCATTTGGCGCGATGACGATTCTCGCCGCGCTGATGGCGATCTTGGTGCCGCGGGCACTCAACAACGCCGACGGCGGCCCCGGCGACGCGACGGCAATCACCAAGGTGCCGGTGCTGTCGCTGCTGCTGATGGGTGCGGCCGCGCTGGCGGTCAGCGTTGCGGAGTTGCCGCGCAATGTCTTCGCGACGGTGGGGCTGCTGGTCGCCGGTGCGGTGCTGCTCGGGCTGTTCGTCTACGTCGACTGGCGGATGCGGGCAAAAGTGTTGCCGCCCAGCACCTTTGGAAGCGGTCCGTTGAAATGGATCTATCTGACGATGGCGGTGCAGATGGCCGCCGTGATGGTCGACACCTATGTGCCGTTGTTCGGTCAGCGGTTGGCACATCTGACGCCGGTCGCGGCCGGATTCTTGGGTGCGGTGCTGGCCATGGGTTGGACGATCTCCGAGCTGTCCAGCGCCTCGCTCAGCGCCCCTCTGGTGGTCGGTCGGGTGATCGCGATCGCTCCGCTGGTGATGGCGTCGGGTCTGGTGCTGGCCGCTGCGACCCAGCGCGCTGACGCGCCGACCGGGGTCGTCCTGGTCTGGGCGGTGGGCTTCCTGATCGCCGGAATCGGGATGGGGATGACCTGGCCGCATCTGTCGATGCGTGCGATGGACACCGTCGACGACCCGTCCGAGGGCGGCGCGGCGGCCGCGGCCATCAATACCGTCCAATTGATTTCGGCGGCCTTCGGGGCCGGGCTGGCGGGCGTGGTGGTCAACAACGCCGCGGGTGGGGATCTGGCGGCGGCCCGGTGGTTGTACGCCGTCATCGCGGTGCTGGCGGCCTCGGCCGTCGTGGCATCCACAAAGGCCAGCCGTCGCTATCGCCGCGCGCCGGGCTGATGCGATCAGCGGGTCGATTTGACGACCTGCGAGTAGTGGAACTGCCACCGTTCGACGATGTGGAAGCCGAGATAGCCGGGGAATTTATACGCCGGAGTGCGGCCAAATGCGCCGGGGGGCAATGATTGTCCCGACTGATGATCCGGGAACGACTTGTCGTAATTCGTGATCGTCCACAGCGTCGTGCACTTGTTGATCTTGGCCGTCGTCAGCCACACCGCGACGTGGCCGTCCCACAGCGAGCCGACCTTGGGCCCGTAAACGCCGCGCTCGACGTCGATCAGCGACCGGAACGCGCCCGGACGGGTGGCCAGCAGCGCGCGGATCGGGCCGGGCCGCCACGGCACGGTGTTGTCCGCCAGCAGGCAGTCCCCGGGCGCGGCGTGCGAGCTGATCACATCGGCCACCTGGCTGTAGTCCCAGCCCTCCTTGGCGTACGGCCAGCGCTGGACGAACAGGTAATCCGGCACCGCCGCAACGACGAACAGCAGCACTACACCGACAACGGCCCACCTCCGGCGCGCCACCGTGATGATGCAGACCGCCAACAGCACGGCCAACGCGGGCGTGGTCAGGATCAGGTAGCGCGGAAAGTACATCGGCTCGCCGATCGCCGAATAGACCACAACGGCGGTGGTGGGCAGCACGATCCACCCGACGCAGATGAGCAGCAGCCGGCGCATGTCGCCCGCCGGCGCCGGTGCGCCGAACCGCCGGACGACGACCGCGGCCACCATGATCACCCCGCTGAGCACGGCGAACGGCACACTGTGGTCGAAATACTGCCGCTGGGTGATGTCGAATGCGTAGTGCCAGCTGACCGGGAAAAGCCAGTTCACCTGGAATGCCTGACCATGGGCGAACAGGATGAACGGCGTCATGACACCCAGCGCGACGGCCGTGCTGGCCGCCCACCAGATGACCGGGGATTTCCGAGATCCCTTGGGCGCCAGCAGTGGCAGCATCACCGCGTACACCAGGACCAGCAGCACCAGGTTGAGGCTCAACAGGATCGACACCATCAGCGCCACGGCGTAGCCCGCCCAGCGCCGGGGCCGATTCCGTCGCACCGCGGTGACCAGCAATACCGTCAGCCAGATCGCCGCGGCCACCGACAGGGCATACGGGCGGGCCTCGATACCCGCCCAGGTGGTGCGCGGCAGGATCGCGAAGATGACGCCCGCGCACAGCGCGGTGCCGCGTCCCGGCGTGAATTGCCGGGTGAATACGACGACGCCGGCGGCCGCGGCCCCGATCGCGAGGGCGCTGGGAACCCGCGACCAGAACTCGGTCGGCGGAAAGATCGCGAACCATCCGTGCATCACCAGGTAGTACAGGCCATGCACGGCATCGATGTGGCCCAGCAGCCGCCACAGTTCGGGCAAAGTCCGGCTCGCCGCGGCCGAGATGGTGGCGCCCTCGTCGAACCACAGCGAAGGCCGGCAGGCCCAGGCGCCACTGATGACGGCAGCCAGAACGGCGATCGCCCACGGGTCGAGCAACCTGCCGCGCTGGGTCCCGGGCCCGGACTCGGCAATCACTTCCGGGGAGCGCTGCTCGAGGGCGGAGGTAGCCATGATGCCTGTCACTGTAAGGCGCACCCGATCGACCAGGTCATCAGCGGTCCGGCCGGTCGGTGGGGGACCGCCGGACACGGCTCGACGGCCTCGCTTGCCGCGTCCGTAGCTCCTGGAAAACGCCGCCGCGCAAGGCCTTCCGGCCTGGGCGGGGGCATCTCATGGCTTCATTATCGGGAATTGAGGCCGTTGCTGCAGCGTGGCGAGGTAAATGGAGGCTTGCGCCACACCACTTTGGTGTGGGTAATCTGACCCATCTAGATCGGACAACGCGCTACTGTCTTGGGGTTGGCCTGGCAAACGACACTGGGAGGGTTAATGTCCGCTTATCGGACTGTGGTGGTCGGTACTGACGGCTCGGACTCATCGTTGCGTGCGGTCGAGCGGGCGGCCACCATCGCCGGGCCCGACGGAAAGCTGATCGTCGCGTCGGCGTATCTACCCCAGCATCAGGACGGCCGGGCCGCCGACGTCCTGAAGGAAGAAAGCTACAAAGTGTCGGGCACCGCCCCGATTTACGCGATCTTGCAGGACGCCAAGGAGCGGGCACACAAGGCCGGCGCTAAGAACGTCGAGGAGCGCCCGATCGTCGGCGCCCCCGTCGACGCCCTGGTCAGCCTGGCCGAAGACGTGAAAGCCGACCTACTGGTCGTCGGTAACGTCGGCCTGAGCACCATCGCCGGCCGCTTGCTCGGCTCGGTGCCGGCCAACGTGTCACGCCGGGCCAAGGTCGACGTATTGATCGTGCACACCACGTCCTAACCGGACGGGTTTTCGCTACTCCGCGGATCCTCTGGCCCACAGGGCCAGGGACCTCATCAGCACATCGCGCTCCAGCGCCAGGTCGGAGATCTGTTTGCGCAGGTCGTTGATTTCGTCGCGAAGGGTCTCGCCCACCATGCCGTCGGTCGCGGGCGCTCGCTGATCGGTCAACATCGCCGGGCTGTGCAGGCCCTCGTGCGGGCCGGCCGCCCGCGCCACCTGCGGAATCACCCCGGGAGGGGCGCCGTAGCGGGCCGGCGTACCGCGATCGGGTGGCGGGGTCGCACCGCGTTGGGCCGCCGCGCCGGCGCGCGTCGCCGCAAAACCACCGCCCGCCGCGCCGCCGCCGCCCGCCGCCGCGGCCATCAGGCTGCCCGGCAGGAACGCTCCGGCGCCGGGCCCGAGCCCGTCGATCGCCGCTTCCGGCAGCCCGGCCAGGGCGGCTTCCGGCAATGCCCGCACCGCGCTGGCGAGCACGGGTGCCGCTCCGGCCCAGGCCGGCGGTACCGACAGCCCACCGACCGGCAGCGACCGCCCCAGGCCGGCCAGCACGCCCCTACCGCCCAGACTTCCCGTGGCCGGCGCGGTGTCGCTGATCAGTCCTGCCACCGCACCCGCCGCGCCCAGTGCCGGGGCCGCGGCACCCAGGATCGTGGGCGGCAGCACCGCATTGATCGGGCCGGTCAGCAACGGGCCGAGGATGAACAGCACGCCACTGGCGACGTAGGTACCGCTCGCCGTGACATTGAAGATGTCCGACAGGGTCGGATCACCGGGCGCTCCCGCGAGCGTGTCCAGCACTTCGGGCACCGTCTGCAGCACTTGGTTCAGGGCTTTGGGGCTCGCCGCGGCCGAGGTGCCGGCCTTGCTCACGGCGGCGTCCTGGGCGCCGACCCCGGACGGGTCGGTGGTCTGCGGCGGATCGCTGAACGGCGTCAACCTGGACGCGGCCGCCGACCCGCCGGCGTAGGTGAACATGGTGGTCGCATCCTGCGCCCACATCTCGCTGTACTGCGTCTCGGTGGCCGAGATGGCCGGGGTGTTCTGACCGAAGAGGTTCGTCGCGACCAATTCCAGCAGTAGCGCCCGGTTCTCGGCGATCAAGGCGGGCGGCACCGTCGCCGCGAAGGCCGTCTCGTACGCCGCCGCCGCCGCGCGGGCCTGTCTGGCCGTCAGCTTCACCTGCTCGGCGGTGGTGCTCAACCACGACGCGAAGGAGATCGCCGCGGCGCGCATCGACATCGACGCCGGGCCCATCCACGCCTCACGCGTCAGCCCGGACACCACCGACCGGTAGGCGGCCGCCGCCGAGGTCAGTTCGGCGCCCAGCCCGTCCCAGGCCGCGGCGGCCGCCCACATCGGCACGGACCCCGCCCCCGCGTACATCCGGCCGGAGTTGACCTCGGGCGGTAACGCTGCATAATCCATTTCCGTTCGCCAATCAGTTAATTGGGCACGACTGCCTGCGCGGCTGGCGTGGGGCGGACATCGGGAAAACGATTGGTGATCGGCTCGCATGCTACCGAGCGCGGTGTGCTGCGGAGGGCGTTTCGGTGCAGCTCAATCGGGTTTCGTAAGTCGGCCCCGTGGTGTTCGCCGGGGTGGCCGGACGGTGTGCCGTCGATCACCGAGGCCGGTCCCTGAAGCGCTATCACGGTCGGCCAGTGGGTTCCGAATTATGTTCTGCGGCAAGGTAGCCCAGGTGGACGGCTACCAGCCTCGGTCGCGCCATTCGCTGAGATGGGGGCGCTCGGTGCCCAGCACGGTGTCGTCGCCGTGGCCCGGATAGACGACGGTCGAGTCGTCGTACACGTCGAAGACCCTGGTGCTGACGTCGTCGAGCAACTGGGCGAAGTCACCCTTCTGCCACGTCTTGCCCACCCCGCCGGGGAAGAGGCAGTCGCCGGTGAACAGCTGCGTGACGCCGCCGGTCGCGGGCCCGCCCAGGGCCAGCGCGATCGAGCCGGGGGTGTGCCCGCGCAAGTGGATGACGTCGAACGTCAGCTCGCCGATCTGCACGGTGTCGCCGTTGGCCAGCAAGCGATCCGGCTTGACGGGCAGCGGTTCGGCGTCGATCTCGTGCGAGGCGGTCGGCGCACCGGTGGCGGCGGCCACGGCCTCCAGCGCCTGCCAGTGGTCGAAGTGCTGGTGGCTGGTCACGATCAGCGACAGCTTCGGAGCGTAAGTTTGGATCAGGTCGATCAGCACGTCCGCGTCGTTGGCGGCGTCGATCAGAAGCGTTTCACCGGTCGCGGAACATGTCACCAAGTAGGCGTTGTTGTCCATGGGGCCCACCGACGCCTTGACGATGGTCGCGCCGGGCAGGGTGCGACGGGCGGCGTTACCAGGGTCCACGTGTCCGGTGTAGTTGTCGCTGAGCTTGTCCGGGGCAGCCATACCGCTCACGCTACAAGGTGGCCGGCCTGGGATGGGTGTCTTGTCGGTGGGGGCACCTAGCATGGAATGCGCCGTGCGCAGTAACCGCCGATAGGCGGGCAAAAGATTCGGACCGTTAGAAAGAGGGGCTGCCTTGGCTGACCGCCTGATCGTCAAGGGTGCCCGCGAGCACAACCTGCGCGGCGTCGACCTCGACCTGCCGCGCGACTCGTTGATCGTCTTCACCGGGTTGTCCGGATCGGGCAAGTCATCCCTGGCCTTCGACACCATCTTCGCCGAGGGACAGCGCCGCTACGTGGAGTCCCTGTCGGCCTACGCGCGCCAATTCCTCGGGCAGATGGACAAACCCGACGTCGACTTCATCGAGGGCCTGTCGCCGGCGGTGTCCATCGACCAGAAGTCGACCAACCGCAACCCCCGGTCCACCGTCGGCACGATCACCGAGGTGTACGACTACCTGCGGCTGCTGTATGCGCGCGCGGGCACGCCGCACTGCCCGGTCTGCGGTGAGCGGATCGCGCGGCAGACCCCGCAGCAAATCGTGGACCAGGTGTTGGCGATGGAGGAGGGCATCCGGTTCCTGGTGCTGGCCCCCGTGGTGCGCACCCGCAAGGGTGAGTTTGCCGACCTGTTCGACAAGCTCAACGCTCAGGGCTACAGCCGGGTGCGGGTCGACGGTGTGGTGCATTCGCTGGCCGATCCGCCCAAGCTGAAAAAGCAGGAAAAGCACGACATCGAGGTGGTGGTGGATCGCCTCACCGTCAAGGTCGCCGCCAAGCAGCGGCTCACCGATTCGGTGGAGACCGCGCTGAACCTGGCCGACGGCATTGTGGTGCTGGAATTTCCCGACGATCGCGACGAGCACGACCACCCGCGCGAGCAGCGGTTCTCCGAGAAGCTCGCCTGCCCCAACGGGCACCCGCTGGCCGTCGACGACCTGGAGCCCCGCTCGTTCTCGTTCAACTCGCCCTACGGCGCCTGCCCGGAATGCGTGGGCTTGGGTATCCGCAAGGAGGTCGACCCGGATCTGGTGGTGCCCGATCCGGAGCGCACCCTGGCCGAGGGCGCGGTGGCACCGTGGTCGGCGGGACACACCGCGGAGTACTTCACCCGGATGATGGCCGGGCTCGGCGAGGAGCTGGGTTTCGACGTCGACACGCCATGGCGCAAGCTCCCGGCCAAGGCCCGCAAGGCGATTCTCGAGGGCTCCGATCATCAGGTGCACGTGCGTTACCGCAACCGGTACGGCCGAACCCGTTCGTACTACGCCGATTTCGAAGGCGTGCTGGCGTTCCTGCAACGCAAGATGGAGCAGACCGAGTCCGAGCAGATGAAGGAGCGCTACGAGGGCTTCATGCGGGACATCCCTTGTCCGGTTTGTGAAGGGACGCGGCTCAAACCGGAGATCCTGGCGGTATCACTGGCCGCGGGGGACCGGGGCGCGAAGTCCATCGCCGAGGTCTGCGAGCTGTCCATCTCGGATTGCGCCGACTTCCTCAACGCGCTCACCCTGGGCCCGCGCGAGCAGGCGATCGCGGGGCAGGTGCTCAAGGAAATCCAGTCGCGGCTGGGCTTTCTGCTCGATGTCGGGCTGGAGTACCTGTCGCTGTCCCGGGCCGCCGCGACGCTGTCCGGCGGTGAGGCACAGCGCATTCGGCTGGCCACCCAGATCGGCTCCGGTCTGGTCGGCGTGCTCTATGTGCTCGACGAGCCATCCATCGGGCTGCACCAGCGCGACAACCGTCGGCTCATCGAAACCCTCACGCGGCTAAGGGCTTTGGGAAACACCCTGATCGTCGTCGAGCATGACGAGGACACCATCGCGCACGCCGACTGGATCGTCGACATCGGACCGGGAGCCGGCGAACACGGCGGCCAAATCGTGCACAGCGGCACCTATCAGGAGCTGCTGGCCAACGAGAACTCGATCACCGGCGCCTACCTGTCGGGCCGGGAAAGCATTGCCACGCCTACACATCGGCGTGTCGCCGATCGCAAGCGTCAGCTCACCGTGGTCGGGGCCCGCGAACACAACCTGCGCGACATTGATGTGTCGTTCCCGCTGGGCGTGCTCACATCGGTGACCGGCGTGTCGGGCTCCGGCAAGTCGACCTTGGTCAACGACATCCTGGCCGCGGTGCTGGCCAACCGGCTCAACGGCGCTCGGCAGGTTCCGGGCCGGCACACCCGGGTCAATGGGATCGACCAGCTGGACAAGCTGGTGCGGGTGGACCAGTCGCCGATCGGGCGTACACCGCGCTCGAACCCGGCCACCTACACCGGGGTGTTCGACAAGATCCGCACCTTGTTCGCCGCGACCACCGAGGCGAAAGTCCGTGGCTACCAACCCGGGCGGTTCTCGTTCAACGTCAAGGGCGGCCGCTGCGAGGCATGCACCGGCGACGGAACGATCAAGATCGAGATGAACTTCCTGCCCGACGTGTATGTGCCCTGCGAGGTGTGCCAGGGCGCCCGGTACAACCGGGAAACCCTCGAGGTGCATTACAAGGGCAAGACCATCTCCGAAGTGCTGGACATGTCGATCGAGGAAGCATGCGAGTTCTTCGAGCCGATCAGCGGCATTCACCGCTATCTGCGCACGCTGGTCGACGTCGGCCTCGGCTACGTGCGACTGGGCCAGCCCGCGCCGACTCTGTCCGGCGGTGAGGCGCAACGCGTCAAGCTGGCGTCCGAACTGCAGAAGCGTTCGACGGGCCGCACCATCTACATCCTCGACGAGCCCACCACCGGGTTGCATTTCGACGACATCCGCAAGCTGCTCAGCGTGATCAATGGCCTTGTGGACAAAGGCAATACGGTCATCGTGATCGAGCACAACCTGGACGTGATCAAGACGGCGGACTGGATCGTCGACATGGGGCCGGAGGGTGGGGCCGAAGGCGGAACCGTTGTCGCCGAAGGCACTCCTGAGGACGTCGCGGCGGTGCCCGAAAGCTACACCGGAAAGTTTCTCGCCGAGGTCGTCGGACGCAGCACGGTGCCGGCGGCCAAGCCGCGTGCCGGCCGGCGGCGCAAAGTCAGCGCCTGACGGCCTCGCCGGTCAGTCCGCGCCCGCGAGTAACTCGCCGAACGACTCGTCCATGCACGCGGCGTACCGCGCCGGGTCCGGCAGGGCGTCGCGATCGGCGGTCGCGCTGATCGACAGCGTCCCGTTGTAGCTGGCGACGACGTGGATGAGGTTCGCGCCGCCGACCAACGGGCCGAGACCGGCGGCGCGGACCAGTCGGGCACCGCTGAAGAACAGTGGTTCGGTGGGGCCCGGAACATTGGTGACGGTCGTGTTGGCGACCGTCGGGCCGGAGATCGGGAGCGCGCTCGCGGCCTTCGCCGTCATTCCGAGTAGTGAAGTCGGCACTGTGCCAATCAATTCGAGAAGCCGATTGGTGGCGTTCGATTTCGCGTCGGAGCGGCTTCCCGCGGTCGATTCCGCGATTGCCGCGAGCCGCTTGATCGGATCGGCGATGTCGGTTCCGAGCGTTTGCAGACGGCCGAACAGTTCGTTTCCGTTGCTGGTCGTATCGCCTGGCTTGCGTACCGACATCGGGCACGCCGCGACCAGCGATTCGCCCGGCAGCTCGCCGTGGCCATCCAGGTAGGCGCGAAGCGCACCGCCGACGTAGGCGAGTGCGACGTCGTTGATCGTCGCGCCCGGGACGCTGGCCTTGATCCTTTTGAAATCGGCGAGATCGTGGAACCGCGCCTCGAAGACGCGATGCGGCGAGACCGTCTGGTTGAAGCGGGTCTTCGGCGGAAATGACGGCACCGCGCCGCGCGCGGCCGTGCGCACGGCACCTCCGATCAGCTTGCTCGGCAGGCCGGCCAGGCCGCGCGCCGCCTTGGGAGCGTTGGAGGCCAGCACCCCACTCGCGCGCCAGGGGTACAGCGCGGTGTTGAGCGTCGCGCGGGAGAGTAGTGCCGCGTTCGACGGGAGCGGATCGGGCTGCCAGGGACGGTCGGGCCCGGCCGGCCGGGGGCTGTCCGCGGCCAGGTCGTGCAACGCCGCGATCATCTGAACGCTGGCCATCCCGTCGACCGCACAGTGGTGCAATTTCAATGCCATTGCGAAGGAGCCCTTCGGCACCCCCGAGACCGAATTCAACCCCTCGATCACGGTGATCTCCCAGGGCGGGCGCCGCAGGTCGACCTGCCGGGCGTGCAGCCGCGCGACCTGGATGCACAGTTGTCGCCAGTCACCGGGTTGGGGCAGCCCGATATGCCGGACGTGGTATTCGAGATCGAAGTTCGGGTCGTCCACCCAGTAGGGCCGATGCAAACCGCCGGGCAACTCGGTCAGCCGGCGACGAAAGATATCCGCCAGGTGCAGCCGGGCGTCGAGTTCCTCGAGAATTCCCTTGAAGGTCACCTTGCCGCCCGGGGCGGTCGACGGGTCATAAATCAGCAGCAGCTGAATCTGTATCGGCGTCGCCGGCGTTTCCGCGCGCAACATCATGTCGTCGGTCCAACTAAGTTGCCGCATTGGCGCCCCCTGCGCTCGCTCCTGGGGGCCAGCGTAGGCCGGTTAGCTGCATTGCGGGAAAATCACGAGCAGGCACCGGAAGTCATGCGCATACCCGCATATCGCGCGGCTGATGTAGCCTCAGAGATCCAAACAACGCCTAGGGGGTAAGGCAGGTGCCCAACGAAACGGGTCGGCCGTGCTCAGGAACGCTACGTTCCTGGGACGACCTTGCGCTGCGCATCGCCTTGCCGCTCTATAGAGGTGGTCCGGACCCACAGTTCTGCTGTGCCGATTGAGATAAGTTCGCCTGTCTGACCTCGCGCCCAATTCTTGTCCTGCGCGCGCAACGAACCACCCAAGAAGATCGGACGTTACCTAGGATGCTGCGGCCTGCCAGCTTTTCTCGACCGTGCATTGCCGCGCTAACGCCCCGCGCCTTTGCACGCGAATGGCGTTGAGCGTCAATGGCCATAACTGACGTTCCGGAATATGCCCATCTAAGCGACTCGGATCTCGAGGCGTTCGGGGCTGCGCTGGACGGAATCCGCAGCGATATAGAGGCCTCGCGCTGCGCCGCGGATCGGGTATATATCAAGCGCGCCATCGCTTTTCACCGCATTCTCGAAGTCGTGGCGAGGCTGATCATCGGATTCGGCAAGGGCAAGTTCGGCTGGGCCGCCGGAACCGGCACCCTGGCAGCGGCCAAATGCATAGAGAACATGGAACTCGGCCACAACATCAGCCACGGCCAGTGGGATTGGATGAACGACCCGGAAATCCATTCCACGACCTGGGAATGGGACATGGCCGGTCTGACATCCCAGTGGCAGAACTCCCACAACTACAAGCACCATGTCTTTTCCAACGTTGTCGGCGTGGACGACGATCTCGGTTTCGGGGTCCTGCGAGTGACTCGAGACGAGAAGTGGCAGCGCAGCGCCTTGGCGCAGCCGTTGCGCGCATTGCTCCTGGCGCTGCTGTTCGAGTGGGGCGTTGCCCTGCACTGCTTGTACTCGGTGCAGGAGCGCGAGACGACCAGCGCCGGTAAAGATGCGCACAAGACGGCGCTGCTGCGCAAGATCGCTCGGCAGGTCGGCAAGGACTATGTGGTGTTTCCCGCGCTGAGTCGCCGGCGGTGGTGGCGCACATTGGGGGCCAACGTGGTTGCCAACGGACTGCGCAACGTGTGGGCGTACATCGTCATCGTCTGCGGTCACTTCACCGACGGGGCGGAAAAGTTCGCGCCGTCAGTGCTGGTCGGCGAGACGAAGCCGGAATGGTATCTGCGGCAGATGCTGGGCACCGCGAACTTCCGGGCCGGCACGGTGATGCGGTTCATGAGCGGAAACCTCTGCTACCAAATCGAACATCACATGTTCCCCGATCTGCCGAGCAATCGATACCCCGAGATCGCCGAACGGGTCCGCGAGTTGTGTGTCACCTACGACCTGCCCTACACGACCGGCCCGCTGCATCGCCAGTTCCTGCTCACCGCGCGCACCATCTGCAAGCTGGCGCTGCCGGACCGGTTTTTGACCGCTACCTCCGACGACGCGCCAGAGACCGCGTCCGAGTACAGGTTTCGGAACACGTCGCAACGATCGCACGTCCCCGGCGCGGCGCGGCGCGGACTGGCGACAGCAATTCTTGCCCTTCGGGCTACGTAACCGAATCGGCGCGCAACCGCACCAAACGCGTGGTGCTGGTCTCGTCGAGTTCGGCGAGGTCGTCGCGGGACCTCAGGAAATCGCTGAATGATTTGAAACCTAAAGACTTTTCGCTGAACGACGGATCCATCCGCTTCATCTGGGCTTTGACCTCCGAGTTGTGCAGCCACTCGGTGTCGTCCTTCTCCAGGCCGATACGCAGCGCGCGTTCGAGCAACCCGGTGGCCGCGGCCTGCGCATCGGCTGGTGTGTCATCGACTTCAGAGGTGGTGCTCGGGCGCCGGCCGCGTTTCTTGGAATCGGTGGATTGCGCTGCGGCAGTGGGTATTCCGGGCAGTGCGTCGTAGGTGACGAACTCGTCGCAGGCGGCAGCCAGGGACCGGCTGCTGGCGCCGGCCACCCCGATGCCTACGACGTATCTGCCGAGCCGCTTGCACCGCTGCGCCAACGCGATGTAGTCCGAATCGCCGCCCACGATCACCACGTGCGTCAGATCGGGCAACCGGAACATGTCCTCGACCGCGTCGACGGCCAGCCGGATGTCGGCGCCGTTCTTTCCGTAAGCGGCGGCCGGGAAGAGTTGCACGAGATCGACCGCGCGGCCCACGAGCTGGCCATGGTAGGCGGCGTTGACGTCGGCGGACCAGTCCGCGTAGGCGCGGGTGAGCACCAGCGTGCCGAACGACGACGCGAAATCGATGATGGCGCCGACGTCGACGGTCGCCGACTGCAGCCGGTCCGCCTCGAGCCCCTTGGCCTTGTCCTTCTGGAACGAGTTGCGTCCGTGCACCTGGTCGTAGCGGGAGATCACGATGTTGTCGAAGTCGAGGTACACCGCTACGCGGGTGGTGGTGGAATCGGTCATCCTGCGTTCACCCCGTGGACTACCGGGTCCAGCGTTTCGAGAGCAGCCATTCGGTCATGGTGCGCCACCGAGTCCAACGCATCAAGCCCGGGCGCGGCGATAGCGACGGACCGCCAGGTTGTGGGTGTAGCGTGTTAGTTGTTGAGACTTTCAACCAAACCCAAGTCGTTTTGGTTCTCGGCGCTCTTCTTGTCGTCGCCGGCCTGCTAGTGGCCTCGATGGAACTGATGGGGCCCGTAGTCGGCGACCGCCGCCACTACTGCTAAGGAGCCAGAGTTATCCGGCGCGGCTGCCCGGCCAGGCCAGCCGCGGCTCCGGTTGCGACAAACTTCGCTTCGCTGGGTAACCGCCAGGCCAGACCCATCTCACCAGGGCTACGAATAGCGTTGGTGTGCAAATCAATTGGGTGCAGACAACCACCCAGCCAGATATCGCAGTAAAGCCACCGCGCTCGCGGCCTCAGTTGCCGATAGGGCCAGCCGGCGGCTCCGCGATACGGGCTGCGGTGCAGCTCTGCCCCTACGAACTTAAGGACACCAACGTGGCAATCAGTAACATTGCCGCCTTCGCTCACCTGACCGAGGCCGACATCGACGCTTTGGCCGTTGAGCTGGATTCGATCCGGGTGGACGTCGAGGAATCCCTGGGTGAGCGCGACGCGCGTTACATCCGTCGCACCATCGCCGCACAACGTGCCCTCGAGGGGGTGGGCCGGCTCCTGCTGGCCGCCAGTTCGAAACGCTGGGCGTGGTGGGCCGGAACGGTGACCCTGGGGGCGGCCAAGATCGTCGAGAACATGGAGATCGGCCACAATGTCATGCACGGCCAGTGGAACTGGATGAACGACCCCGAGATCCACTCCTCAACGTGGGAGTGGGACATGGCTGGAGCGTCGAAACACTGGCGGTCGACCCACAACTACCAGCACCACAAATACACCAACATCGTCGGAATGGACGACGACATCGGATACGCGATTCTCCGGGTTACTCGTGACCAGCCCTGGAGGCCGTTCAACGCCGGCAACCTGCTGTTCAACACCATCCTGGCGTTCGGCTTCGAGTGGGGAATCGGCTTCCAGCCCATCGAACTCGGCAAGATCCTCAAGCCCGGCGCGGACCGCGAGACTACCCTGCGGCAGGTGCGCGAGCTGGCGGTCAAGGCGGGAAGGCAGGCGGTCAAGGACTACGTCGCGTTCCCGGGTCTCACCGCGCTGTCGCCCGCCGCGACTTACAGATCCACGCTCAGGGCGAATCTGGCGGCCAACGTGATCCGCAACGTGTGGGCCGACACGGTGATCTTCTGTGGTCATTTCCCCGATGGCGCAGAGAAATTCACCAAGACCGACATGATCGGCGAATCAAAGGGGCAGTGGTATCTGCGCCAGATGCTCGGCAGTGCCAATTTTGACGCCGGACCGGGGCTGCGGTTCATGAGTGGGAATTTGTGCTATCAGATCGAGCATCACTTGTACCCCGACCTGCCGAGCAACCGGTTGCGTGGGATTTCGGTGCGAGTGCGCGCGTTGTGCGACAAGTACGACTTGCCTTACACCACAGGCTCATTCCTGGTGCAGTGCGGCAAGACGTGGCGCACCATCGCCAAACTCTCACTGCCGGACCGCTTTTTGCGCGACACCGCTGACGACGCAGCGGAGACCCGCAGCGAGCGGATGTTCGCCGAACTGGCGCCCGGGTTCGCCGGGACCGATCCGGCAACGGGTCGTCACCGTGGCCTCAAAACGGCGATCGCGGCAGTCCGACGATGGCGCCGAGATGCCGTGTTGCCAAAACCCCCGGGGCGAGCGGTTGCTCGTCGCAAAACTAGGACGACATCCACTCCGCCCCAGGGGCTTTCGTACTGAAAGGCTAGACGATGGTCACTTGCACGGCCTGGGGGCCTTTGGGTCCCTGGTTGATCTCGAACTGCACTCGCTGATTCTCTTCAAGGGAGCGAAAACCGCTACCTTGGATCTCCGAGTGGTGGACGAACACATCTTTTGCGCCGTCATCGGGGGCGATGAAGCCAAAGCCCTTGTCATTGTTGAACCATTTCACAGTTCCCTGTGTCATTCTTTTTCTCTCTCTTTTTCAACTAGATGCAATTCGGATGCACCTAAGATTCTGACCCGACCGCGGTGTGCCCAACGGACAGCGCCGCACGTCAACGGCGTTGGATCGGATGATTTCTCCGGGCCTGCAGGATGAGGCGGGATTTCGACGGGCTATCGACTCAACGCTTCTTGGTCTGCGCCAACACCTCAGTCGCCGAAGTCTGCGCGACCTTGGCGCGCCTATCGGCGCGCTTCTCTTTCAGGGATTTACTCGATTTCTTCGTCATGGCTTGGCGGGGAGACTTGTCTGTCATCACGGCCCTTCGATGGGGGCCTGTGTGGTCCCAATCTATCAAGTATACGCCCCGTTGCGGTATTGATGTTACGGCTTTCCTGCCGCATCGGGCTGCCTCAGCGCCCCGGCGTCCAATCCACACCGCACCCGATGGCGGGTGCCGGCTCCAACGCACGCCCGGAATCCGGCGCACGTTGGCGGACCATTTGCCGTAATACGCTGGCATTCATCGGTTGTGCTGACGCGGCGACCTCGTCGAGAAGCTGCTTCACTTCGTCGGCGGAACTGGACGGCGACAACACGAACAGCACGGCGTCGCGAGACCTGGCGCCCTTCAGGTAGATGGTGTCGCTGAACACCATCCGATACGGGTCAAGGGAGACCATCTCATTGCGGCGGAGAACTCGCGACGGGGCGGGCAACCATGCGGTTGGGTCGTAAACGACTCGGCGCACCCGGCCCAGCCATAGGTTGAACACCGTTACCAGGTCGAGCAGCTCGACGCTCAAATCCAAGCTTTTGGGCCACCACACCGCGTCGACGGCGGCCTGGCTGAGGTCGCGGTCGCACAGCGTCAATCGGGTCGGGCTGGCGGGGGACGACGAAACGTGCGCCACCATGACGCTCCCGTCTACCAATTTCTGCCATCGCAGACGGCTACCGGAGAAGCGGTACTCGACAAGCCCACGACCGCATGAGCATAACTCCCGCCACCGCGCGGACGACGCGCGAATCGCCGAAGGGCGATGTTCGATGCGCGGTGCCGGTCAGCGGGCGCGCCACGCCTTGGCTGGAAATACGTTCGGAACAGCGCAATTCAGCGATCAGCGAGCCTGTGTGGTAGTCCTCCTCGCTGACGGTAGAGCTTCGCCGAGCCGACAGCCTTACGTACGACCGGATAATGGCGTAGCGTTGACGGTGAGCTGTTACGTTGTCGGCGCTACGGGCAATGCGATTCCTCCGTCGGCCCGACTTGCGGTCCGATCGCTTCGACCCTCCGAGGGGCCGCCCTGTGAGTCGCTCAGATGCATTGGTCGATATCATTGCTTCTCAACAGAATCCAACCGCGGATGCGCGCGTATCTGCGGGCACTGTGGAGGCGCGGCGGCCCGCCAGCCCCCTGCGGCTCACTCTGGCATCAGGGCTCGGGGACAAAATTGACGGAGCGTGGTGGCCCCGGACCGGGCTGATCTCGCGGGAGCTCCCCGAATTGGTCTCCGTATTGGAGGTCCGGTTAGGCCAGGTCATCGACATCAACGTCAACTGGCCATCGATACAACGCCAGCCGGATCTGAATTGGGCCTGGTGGCAGGGTATCCACCCGCACGTGATGACGGTTTGCGGTCACGATGCGCGGGCAAAGATTCTGATCGTTCCGTACCGCACCGGCACGGCCCTTGCGGTGATGCTGTTGCGCCGCTCCGCGGGCCTGTCCGTCCTTGCGGCGCATCGTGATTCCCGGGCGTTCGTGACCGCCGACTCCATTCTCCGCGCGGCCCGCGGCGAACGAGTGTTCAACATCCGTCGCACCCGGCGTGCTGAGGTCAAGAGCGGATCACGTTGATTTCCAGCAGCTTTGCCTGATGGCTGCCGCTATGAGCTCACCTTTTGATGGTCCGTTTCCTGCTTGACCATCAGGAGGCTTTCGGTGGTCGAGACATTGCTTGGCCCAGCGGCGCTCATCATGATGGCGTGCGCCTGGTCTGGGTCGGCATCCGGTGAGACCACCAGGAGGACGATTCTATCGCGATTGAGCCCAGTGACTTGGACGGTATTGATCGGTTGGCGGCGGTATCCATCGAGCCGTACCGTACGTCCTGCGGTCGTGAATTTTGCAGGTGGCGTTGCCCATTCGTTCATGTTGTAGATCACGCGACCGATCGGCCCGAGTCGAACTGAGAGCACCGAGAGCAGATCCGGCAACTCTGCGGTCAAGTCCGGACCATGTGGCCACCACGCCCGCCATTGCCCCTCGACAAAAGCCTCGGCCACCGCGTGAAAGTCCATGGGGGCCAGGCCGGGCGCATACACCGACACCAGGCGGGCGGGGACCTGCACCGCTCGAAGCAGCGCCACGACCAGATGCGCGAAGTCGCGGCACACACCTTTGCCGGACAGCAGCGTCTCCACCGCCCCGTCAATCGGATCGCTGGAGCCCGGCACATAGTTCAGCCTGGTGCCCACCCACGAGCTCACGTGCTCCAAAAGCGTCGCCGAATCGTGGTCATTACCGAATTCGGTTGCGGCGAAACCATAGAACTTGTCGGCCTCGGCGTAGCGGCTGGGCCGCAGATACATCGACTGGTCGTATTCGGTCACCGGAGTGGGATCCGTCTGGCCAATCACGGTGGCCGCGTAGTCGACCTTCAGTGTGCCGACACCGGCATCGAACTTGTGGATCCGGTTACCGTGCACACCGCTGATTTCCAAGGGGTGGACCTGCTGTCCGTTCAAGACGAAGCCAGCGCCTCGAAGACCCCGGTGCATGGATGCGGTGCAACAGCGATTTGAAACTCCAACGTCGTGGCCGCGGCGATTTCGACTTCGAGCTCCACGCCCACTTCTCGTCTCATAACGCCATACTGCGCCCGTGACCCCGGCTACGCCAACCGCATGACGGGCCTGTCGGGATTACCTGCGCTCTGTTGGCTTGTGCGGCAACGGTTTAGGCAGGGATCTTGGTTGCCATCTGGTTGGCGATCTGCCTGGGCTGGTTGATGATTCCGGGGGCGCAGCCGTTGACGTCGAGAACCACGTTGGAGACCGCGGCCAGGACGTGCTGGCACACCACCGGGCTGTTGGCCAAAGTGTGTTGCAGGGCGATATTGGGCGGATTGCCGCTGACCTCGCGGAATGTCCAGTGGGATGTGGTTCCCTTGTTGACCTGAGTCACGGTTGTGCCGGCGCACGTTCGCCATTGCTCCGCCTGGGCCGTCACAAACGACTGAGCCAGGCTCGCGGACGCGAAGATCACCGCGCCCTGGACCACGACGTAGCCGGGGTCGCTCTGCGGCTTCTCCATCAACTCGGCAAGCATCGCGGTGTAACCGCTGCTCTTGTACGTCTGGGTTTGGAAGCCGATGAGTGCTCCCAGGCACCGGTCGTCCGACAAGGTGTTGTCGGGGCCGGGATCGGTCATCTCGGTGGTGCTGTGGTCGACGACGATGCCGGTGGTGCTGAGCAGGGTGTTGACCAGATCGGCCGGCGCCAGCAGCGAATTCAGTTGGGCGGGAGTCACTATCGGTGCCGCGCCCCGCGACGGCGAGCTGCTCGTGATCGGGGGTGCGGTGGTGCTGGTGACGGGGGTGTCGGTGTGCGACGCGCTGGGTTTGCGCAGGGCCGCCCAGATCCCGGTGCCGGCGACCGCCGCGACGACGACCACGACAGCGCCGATGACCAGCCCCAGTCGGCGCTTGGGCGCCGCGGGCGGCGTCCACGGCGGCGGGCTGGTCACCCAGGCCGATGGGACGGGTGTCGGTTGGATCCAGGGCTGAGGTGGCGGGGCGAAGTGCTGACTGTGCTGGATCAGGTCGGTCGCCCGGTCTTGGTCCGGCGTGCTGAGCGCATGCAGGGCGGCCTGCGCGAGGTCGCCGGCGGTGACGTAGCGGTCGTAGGGGTTTTTGGCCATCCCGCGAGCGATGACGTCGTCGAATGCGGTCGGGATGGCCGGATTTCGCCGGCTGGGCCGCGGGATCGGCTCCATCATGTGTGCGGCCATCAGGCTGCTGAGGCTATCGGCCTGGAAAGGTCTTGCCCCCGTGAGGCATTCGTATAGCAGGCAGGCAAGGGCGTAGATGTCGACGCGGTAGGTGAGATCTTCCTTGCCGAAGCGCTCCGGTGCCATATAGTTCCAACTACCCACCGCGGCACCGGTTTTGGTGACCCGCTGGTCGCTGGCCGCGGCCGCGATACCGAAGTCGACCAGGTAGGCGAAGTCGCCCTGGGTCAGCAGGATGTTCTCGGGTTTGATGTCGCGATGGATCACGCCGGCGCGGTGGGCGGCATCGAGTGCGGACGCGATTTGTTCGACGATGGCGACCGCGCGCGGTGGGGGGAGCGGCCCGGTGCGGTTGAGCACGGAGCCGACGTCGTCGCCTTCGATGAACCGCATGTCGATGTACAGCTGGCCGTCGATCTCGCCGTAATCGTGGATGGGCACGATGTGTGGTTCGGCCAGCCGGCCCGCGGTCTGCGCTTCGCGTTGCATGCGCCGGCGAAAGACGTCGTCGGAGCCGACTTGCTCGGACACCAGCTTGAGCGCGACGACGCGGTCCTTGACGGAGTCGTAGGCCTCGTAGACCTCGCCCATCCCGCCGCGGCCCAGCAGTCGGCGCAGCTGATAGTGGCCAAACCGGGTCCCCACCCGCGTCTCACTCATCGATATCCCCCCGGCGTCAAGCCAACGGCCCTAACCCTCATCCGCGCGCATCGACTCGCGAATCTGCGCCAACCGTTCGGCCGCGGCGCGCTGGCGCTCGTCGTATTGCTCGTCGACGGAGCGGCCCTCCGGGGATTCGGCGTCGAGTTCGGCGTCGCCCAGTGACGCCGCGTAGCGGGTCTCGATTTTCTCACGCACCGCATCGAAAGTCGGGACACCCGCGCTGTCGTACCCGGTGTCGGGCGGGGCGGTGCCGGGGTTTGCTGGTTCGTCGGGCATGGTTGCCACGCTACTGCCGCGTGGCTGCGTCCCGCCGCTCCCGCTCGAGATAGCGCACCATTTGCTCCCAATAGACCAGGGTGAGCGACATCTGCAGCGCGGCGGCGATGGCCGCGGGCAGCAACCGATGGCGGCGCGCGGCCACGACAGCGACCAACGCCGTCGCGGAGGTCAGCCCACTGACCACGGTGGCGCCGTCGCGGGGACGGCGGCTGATCCACAGCTCCTCGCCCAGCATCGCCCTGGTCGACCAGGCGCGCAGCTGCGCGGGCTTGCCGAAGACGAACGGATTGACCGCCAGCCACACCGCGAGCCAGACCGCGTGGCTGCGACGCCTCGTCCACGCCGGCACCAGGATCAGGGGCGTGCTGGCCCAACGCGTCCACGCGCTCCACGGATTGCAGTGCCGGGCGAACAACGCACGCCGCAGCCGTGCAACGGACGGCATCCGCGGTTACCTCGTCGCGGTGTTGGAATGCTGTGCCGGGACCACCGTTGTCGCGCCCGAAGGCGCGTCGGCAGGCGATGCGCCGGGCAACGGCGCCCGCGGCACGCCGGGCGTGCCCAGCTGGCCGGCCAGCCACGGCAGCGCGGCGGCGAACACCCGGTCGGCGAAGGGCCAGTCGTGCTTACCCGGCTGGGGCAGCACCGCGCAGTCGATGCCGTTGGCGCGGCCGAGGGCGCACAGCGAGTAGGCGGCGGCGGTCTGGTTGCTCGGGTTGGCGGCGGCCTCGTGAGCCGCCAGCCGCATCGCGGCGGTGTCCGCGATCGCCACGTCCCGATGCGCGGCGGGTGGGCCGTCCGACGAGATCGCGAACCAACCGGACACGTCGTGGTACTGGCCGTGCCGGTTGATCACGGTGCTCGGGTCGAATGACGCCCACGCGTCGGCGTTTCCGCCGAACAGCCGGCTGATGGTCTGTGCTTTGTTGCCGGCGTTCGGGAAGAAGTCACCGGCAACGTCGACGAACGCGCTGAACAGGTCCGGGTGCATGACGGTCAGGTCCACCGCGCAGGTTCCGCCCATGGACCAACCCGCCACGCCCCAGTGGGCTCGGTCCGGGCTGACGCCGAAGCTCGAAACCATGTAGGGGACAACATCTTTGGTGAGGTGATCGGCGGCGTTGCCGCGAACACCGTTGACGCATTCGGTGTCGTTGTTGAAAGCCCCGCCGGAATCCACGAACACCAGCACCGGGGCCTCGCCGTTGTGGGCCGAGGCGAAGTCGTCGATCGTCTTGATCGCATTGCCCGCACGCGTCCAGTCCGCGGGGGTGTTGAACTGCCCGCCGATCATCATGACCGTCGGCAGGGCCGGCGGCGGGCTGGTGTCGAACCACTCGGGCGGCAGGTACACCAACTCACCGCGGTGCTTGAAGTGCGACGCGGACGACGGGATGACCACCGGCACCACGCTGCCGTGCGCTGGCCGACTTCCCTTGGCCGCCATCGCGGTAACGGTGGCCTCATCGGTCTGGTCGGGCAGCGGGCCGGAGCTGAGCTGGCCCCACGCGGACTGCACGGTGGGGAAGTAGCCGACCCACAGGTTGAGCATCAGCGCGGCGCAGAGCAGGCAGAGCGGCACCGACACCACGGCGGCACTGCGCTGCCAGCCACGCGCGCCGCGCCAGCCCAGAAACAGCACCGCCGCGGCCGTCGCGGTCAGTGCGGTCCACAGCCACAGCGCGACGGGCGCGGGTTCCTCGGACAGGCCCTGGTCGACGACGTACCAATGCGTTCCATATGCCGCGGCCCCACCGATCGCGGCCGCGACCGGCAGACACACCATGCGCCAGCGCCGTGATCGCCAGCCGACGGCCAGCGCCAGCACGATCCCGGCGACGACCTGGACCGTGACCGGTACCCAGCCGTGCATCAGCGAGGTATGACTGCTTGCCAACAACTGCCCGGTGGCATCGGGCGCCGGCGGTGTCACGCGGTCCATTGTGGTCGATTGTTAACCATCCCGGAACATATTTACCCGATGTTCGCTGTGGACTCGCTGAGGCCTCGGCGCCCCGGCTAATGTGGCTTGGCCAGCGGAAATGGCAACGTCTCGCGGATGCTGCGACCAGTTATGAGCATCACGAGCCGATCGATCCCCATCCCGATGCCGCCGGTCGGCGGCATCGCGTATTCCATGGCCTGCAGGAAGTCCTCGTCGAGCTCCATCGCCTCCGGGTCGCCGCCCGCGGCCAGCAGCGACTGCGCCAGCAGCCGGCGGCGCTGTTCCACCGGGTCGGTGAGCTCGCTGTAGGCGGTGCCCAGCTCGACACCCCACGCCACCAGGTCCCACCGCTCGGCGACGCCGGGTTGACTGCGGTGCGGCCGGGTCAGCGGTGACACGGAGGTCGGGAAGTCGATGTAGAACGTCGGCTCCTCGGTCCGGTCCTCGACCAGATGCTCGTAGAGTTCCAGCACCACCGCCCCGGCGTCCCAATGGTCGCGATAGGGAATGCGGGCGCGGTCGGACAGCTTGCGCAGCGCGGTCAGCGACGTGTTCGGGTTGATGCGTTCGCCGAGCGCCTCGGAGACCGCATCGTGCACGGTCTTCACCGGCCACACCCCGGAGATGTCGACCGGTTCCAGGCGGCCGTCGCCTTGGCCCGGGTGTGGCCGCAGCACGGTCTGCGTGCCGTTGGCGGCCTCGGCGGCGTTCTGGATCAGTTCGCGGCAGCCGTCGATCCACACCCGGTAGTCGGCGTGCGCCTGGTAGGCCTCGAGCAACGTGAACTCCGGGTTGTGGCTGAAGTCCACGCCTTCGTTGCGGAAGGCCCGGCCCAGCTCGAACACCCGCTCCACGCCGCCGACGCACAACCGCTTCAGGTAGAGCTCGGGCGCGATGCGCAAGAAGAGGTCCATGTCGTAGGTGTTGATGTGGGTGACGAAGGGGCGGGCGGCGGCCCCGCCGTGGATCGGCTGCAGGATCGGCGTTTCCACCTCGATGAAACCCTTGGCGAACAACGTTTCCCGCACCGAGCGCAGCACGCTGCTGCGGGCCGTCACCAGATTGCGTGACTCGGCGTTGACCGCCAGGTCGACGTAGCGGGTGCGCACCCGCGATTCCGGGTCGGTCAGCCCTTTCCACTTGTTGGGCAACGGCCGCAAGCACTTTCCGACCATCCGCCAGTCGCTCACGATCAGCGAGCGGGTTCCGCGCTTGCTGAAACCCATGTGCCCGGTCATCTCGACCAGGTCACCGAGATCGATGGCGGCGGTGAAATCGGCGGTCCGGCCGGATTCCAAGCGCGAATTATCCAGCAGCACTTGCATTTCGCCCGACCAGTCGCGCAATTCGGCGAACAGCACCCCGCCGAAGTCGCGTATCCGCAGGATGCGGCCCGCGACCGAGACCGTGACCTCGTCGTCGTCGGTGTCGAGGGCCTGGACGACGGTGTGGCTGGGCGGCGACCCCACCGGATAGGCGTCAATACCGTTGCGCTGCAACGATCTCAGCTTGGTCAGCCGGACCCGCACCTGCTCGGGCAGGCGGTGCCGGTACTCCTCGGAGTCGACTTCGTCGCCGCGCTTGAGCCCGCTGACGTCCGGAGCGGATCCGTCCTCGTGCAGCAGCCCGGATTCCGCCAGCCTGGCCGGTACGGCGGAGTGATGCCCGGTGTGCACCTTGTCCCGCCGGCTGAACGGCAAGACCAGGAAGCCTTCGGCCATGGCCGAAGCGACGCCCACCCGCGGAATCAACCGGGCGTCCTCGTAGCAGGCGTAACGCGGCACCCATTCGGGTTGGTACTTCATGTTGGAGCGGTACAGCGTCTCCAGCTGCCACCACCGGGAGAAGAACAGCAGCAGGCCCCGCCACAGCCGCGCGATCGGGCCGGCACCGAGTTGAGCGCCCTGCTCGAACGCCGACCGGAACATTGCAAAGTTCAGCGAAACGCGGTTGATACCAATCCCTTCGGCGTTCAGGGCGAGTTCGCTGACCATGAATTCGTTGGTGCCGTTGGGGGATTGGGGAGACCGGCGCATCAAATCCAGCGAAACCCCGGTGCTTCCCCACGGGACCAGCGACAGCATCGCGACCACCTGCTCGTCGCGATCCAGTGCCTCGACCAGCAGGCACTCCCCGTCGGCCGGATCGCCGAGGCGACCCAGCGCCATCGAGAACCCGCGCTCGGACTGGGTATCGCGCCAGGCATTGGCGCGTGAAATCGTCTCGGCCATCTCGTCGGCGCCGATGTCCCGGTGCCGCCGGATGCGGACCGTCAGCCCGGCCCGCCGCGCCCGCGTCACGGCCTGGCGCACCCCGCGCATGTCCGGGCCGGACAGCTTGAAATCGGAGGTTCGCAGAATCGCCTCGTCGCCGAGCTCGAGGGCATTGAGGCCGCGCTCACGATAAGCCTGGGCCCCTTGGGAACTGGCACCCATCACACCGGGCGCCCAGCCGTAGGTCTTGCACAACGCGAGCCATGCATCGATGGCCTGTGACCACGCCCGGGGATCGCCTACGGGGTCGCCGCTGGCCAGGCAGACGCCCACCTCGACCCGGTAGGTGATCGCGGCGCGGCCGGTGTGGGCGAAGACCACCGACTTGTCGCGACGGGTGGCGAAGTAGCCCAGGGAGTCGTTCTTGCCGTACAGCTCGAGCAGCCCGCGGATCGCGGACTCGTCCTCGCCGGTCAGCGCGTTGTCGGCGCGCTGGGATTGGAACAGCACGATCGCCGCCGCGATCAAGGCGAGCGCCCCGAACAACCCGAAGATCGCGTTGAGCAGGACGTGCGGTTTGCCGGTGAACAGGTCGGGGTCGGCCAGGGCAAACCCGACCACCCGGTTGGCCACGTACCCCAGCCGATCCTGTCGGGCCAACGATCCGGGGAAGAGCTCGACCAGGCCCCAGGACAACAGGATTCCGATCACGTCCCCGACGACCAGGACGGCGGCCGCCTTGAACAACGCGGCCCGGCGGACCTTGGCCCAGAACTCGCGATAGCTCAGCACCAGCAGGACGATCACGACGATGTGCATCGCGAACCCGAGGTTCTCGCCGAACGTCTCGGCCGCGGTGTTATCGCCGGCGGCGATGTCGGCGGCGTTCCAGAATGCGGCCAGGACCATTTGGCCGAGCAGCACCCACCAGGCGATGCGTTTGCGGGCGGTCAGCGCCGCCGCCAGCAGCGCCAGTACGAAGGACCACGCGATGCTGGTGTCCGGGAAGTTGAACAGGTAGTCGTTGATGAACTCCCGCGGACCCTTGATCAACCACCGGATCAGGGGTGACACGCTGCCGATCAAGGACAGGGTGGCGATGACGCCAACAGTCCAGCCGGCCGCCGCCGGTACCCACCGATACCGGGAACTCGACCGGCTGCCCGAACGAGGCCCCGAAGCAGCAGAAGCGAGAGTCACAGACCGCGAGGATAAGCCTTTAACCCGTCAAATGCCCGGCGAAGCGCCAAGACCGGTCGGCACTACTTGTCCGCCCGGGCGTGCGGCGATCACCCTGGCCAGGCAGCTGAAATGCGGGAAGGCGCATGACGACTGCTAGACTTGCCTCCGCGACCATCCCGGCTACGGCCTGGGACAGTTAAGTGGAGTCCCACTCCCACCGCTAGCCGCGAAAGTATTTCAAGGCGCAGTGGTCCGGTCACGGCACCGCGAGGTGCCTGTTTCGCGCACGGCGCGGACGGCCTGAACGCGTTCAGGCCGTGATCGGTCGGCATTGGGCCCTGCTTCTGCAGGGCTTTTTTTGCTGATGGTGTGGCGTTTCCACCACTGCATCCCAACGGGCCCGAGTCACCGGTCGTAGCGAGACGACGACAGAAGCCCAACAAGGGAGGCCCCATCAGCACTGAGACCCGCGTCAACGAGCGCATTCGCGTACCTGAAGTCCGACTGATCGGCCCAGGGGGGGAGCAGGTAGGCATCGTGCGCATCGAAGACGCATTGCGCGTCGCCGCGGACGCCGATCTCGACCTCGTCGAAGTTGCCCCGAACGCCAGACCTCCGGTCTGCAAGATCATGGACTACGGCAAGTTCAAGTACGAGGCGGCGCAAAAGGCGCGCGAATCCCGCCGGAACCAGCAGCAGACCGTGGTCAAAGAGCAAAAGCTGCGACCCAAGATCGACGACCACGATTACGAGACCAAGAAGGGCCACGTAATCCGCTTCCTGGAGGCGGGGTCGAAGGTAAAGGTCACCATCATGTTCCGCGGACGCGAGCAGTCGCGGCCCGAGCTGGGCTACCGATTGCTGCAGCGTCTGGGCGCGGATGTCGCCGAATACGGATTCGTCGAAACGTCCGCCAAGCAGGACGGCCGCAACATGACGATGGTGCTGGCACCGCACCGCGGTGCCAAGACCCGCGCCAGGGCGCAGCACCCCGAGCAACCGGGACCCGCGCCGGAGCAGGCCGCCGACGAAACCGGCGACACCGCAGCCTCACCCAACTGACCTAACAGCGAAACCAAGTAAGAACTAGAGGAAACATGCCCAAGGCCAAGTCCCACAGCGGCGCGACCAAGCGATTCCGGCGTACCGGGACCGGAAAGATCGTCCGCCAGAAAGTCAATCGTCGACACTTGCTCGAGCACAAGCCGAGCAAGCGCACCCGCCGGCTCGACGGCCGCACCGACGTTGCCGCCAACGACACCAAGCGCGTCAACGCGATGCTGAACGGCTGACCTTCGACAAGCCGAGCGCCGGCCAGGGCACACAGCCACCTGGCACCGGCACCCTGACCATTTACGTCTGAACGAGAGTAGGAACATCCATGGCACGCGTGAAGCGGGCGGTCAACGCCCACAAGAAGAGGCGCAGCGTCCTGACGGCCTCGAAAGGCTATCGCGGCCAGCGGTCTCGGCTCTACCGCAAAGCCAAAGAGCAGCAGCTGCATTCGTTGCAGTACGCCTACCGCGACCGCCGTGCGCGCAAGGGCGAGTTCCGCAAGTTGTGGATCTCGCGGATCAACGCCGCGGCGCGCGCCAACGACATCACCTACAACCGGCTGATCCAGGGCCTCAAGGCCGCCGGTGTGGAAGTCGACCGCAAAAACCTTGCCGACATTGCGATCACCGATCCGGCAGCGTTCACCGCGCTGGTCGATGTCGCCCGGGCGGCACTGCCCAAGGACGTCAACGCGCCCTCCGGAGAAGCTGCTTAACCCCGGTGCTCACCGAGCGCTCGGCCCGGGTGGTCGCGGCGGTCAAGTTGCATCGCCATGTGGTGCGGCGGCGGGCGAACCAGTTCCTGGCCGAGGGCCAAAACCTGGTCGAGGCCGCGTCGGCGCGCGGATTGGTGCGCGAGGTGTTCGTCACCGAACTGGCGGCGCAGCGGCACGCGACACTGCTGGCCACCCAGCAGTGTCCCGTCAATGTCGTCACCGATCGTGCGGCAAAAGCCTTGTCCGACACCGTTACTCCGGCCGGGCTGGTGGCCGTGTGCGACATGCCGGCGACCGGACTGCGCCACGCGCTGGCCGGTTCGCCGCGGCTGGTCGCGGTTGCCGTCGAGATCAGCGAGCCGGGCAACGCGGGCACGCTGATCCGCCTCGCCGACGCGATGGGCGCCGCGGCGGTGATTCTCGCCGGGCACAGCGTCGACCCCTACAACGGCAAATGTTTGCGCGCGTCGGCCGGCAGCATCTTCTCGCTTCCGGTCGTCGCCGAACCTGACGTCGACGCGGTGCTGGGCGCGGTACGTGCCGCCGGGCTGCAGGCGCTGGCCACCACCGTCGACGGCGGCACCCGTCTGGACGAGGCCGATGCGCTGCTGGCCACGCCGACCGCCTGGCTGTTCGGTCCCGAATCGCACGGCCTGCCCGAAGAGATCACCGACCAGGCCGACCATCGCGTGCGCATCCCGATGTCGGGCGGCGCGGAGAGCCTGAATGTGGCTGCCGCCGCGGCGATATGTCTGTACCAGAGCGCACAGGCGCTCGGTGTGCTGCAGCGCTTTTAGGCCGCTCGTCCGCGACCCCCGGCGGGCCGCAGCCCGGCCAGCGAGAGCGTGGTGTGCACCAGCGATCCGGCCCGCTCGATCAACGACTTGTGCGGCGGAAAATAGTGCATCGGCAGGCCGCGGCGGTCGCGGGGCGGCGCCACGAACTCGGGCGCCTCGACCAGCGGTGCGTCGATCGGGGCCCGGCCCTCGGCGCGGCGGTAGGCGGCCAGCGCCCGCGGGTGCAGCCGGATTTCGTCGGGCACCGCCAGGAACGCCAGCGCGATCAGCTTGCCGAACACGCGCAGCAGGATTTCGTCGCCCGGCGTCCAGCGCATGCCCGCTTTCTCGCGCACCGCGGGCTCGAACAGCCCGGCGGCGATCCAGCGCTGACCGGCCACCAGCGGCTTGAGGATCTGGTCCCAAATGGGCGTGGGCATCAGGACGAACTTCGGCTTCGGGATGCGGATCCGGAAGATGTCCAGCGTCGCCTGGTTGATCTCCAGCTCGTCGCGGCAGACCCGGTCCCAGTACTCCTGGAATTCCTCCCAGGATTCGGGCACCGGCCGCATGCTCATGCCGTACATCCGGTACCACTGCACGTGCTCGTCGAACAGCTGACGCTTCTCGGCCTCGGTCAGCCCGCCGCAGAAGTATTCGGCGACCTTGACGATGAGCATGAAGAACGTCGCGTGCGCCCAGTAGAAGGTCTCCGGGTTCAACGCGTGGTAACGGCGCCCTTCGGCATCGATTCCCTTGATGGTGTCGTGGTAGTGCTTGATCTGTTCACCGGTCAGCGCCGCGCGCTCGCCGTCGTAGACCACGCCCATGATCGGGTACACCGACCGGGCCACCCGCTGCAGGGGCTCGCGCAGCAGGATCGAATGCTCCTCGACGCCCGCGCCGAGCTGTGGGTACATGTTCTGGATCGCCCCGATCCAGACGCCCATCATTCCGGTGCGCAGGTCGCCAAAGTACTTCCAGGTCAGGGAATCTGGGCCGAGTGGATCAGCGGATGTGGTCGATGCGGTAGTCATCACGACCTCCTACTTGCTGCCTGAGCTCACGATAACTTTGACAACACATGTTGTCTACGATTTCGGCGGGTGCCACGCGAGCTGTTACCGAGTTTCCACAGGGGTGTGGCGACGTCGTGATCAGTCGGTTTGGTGCGACGTCTGACACAAACCGGACGGGCGTCATTGCCCGGTTTCGGTGAAACTACTTACCCTTGCCAGGTGGAACTCGCGCCGCGCGATCCGGATCCGGGCGAGTCGTTAGAAGAGGACTCCGAATCGGTGACGACGGTGACGCCTCCCGGTTCGACCTCTTTATCGGGACGACAACCTCGGGTGTCGAAACACACCGCGACCCAGTGGTGGCACAGCGCCAATCGCAGCCCGGACGTGGTGGCGTTCATCCGGCGGGCGCGACGGATGCTGCCCGGGGATCCTGAATTCGGTGACCCGCTCTCGACCGCGGGTGACGGCGGCCCGCGGGCGGCGGCCCGAGCCGCCGACCGGCTGCTGGGGGATCGCGACGCGGCGTCGCGCGAGGTCAGTCTGAGCGTGCTGCAGGTCTGGCAGGCGCTCACCGAGGCGGTGTCGCGTCGGCCGGCGAATCCGGAGGTCACACTGGTCTTCACCGACCTGGTCGGCTTCTCGACCTGGTCGCTGCAGGCCGGTGACGACGCGGCGCTGAGCCTGCTGCGCCAGCTGGCCCGCGCCGTGGAGCCCCCGCTGCTCGATGCGGGCGGGCACATCGTCAAACGGATGGGCGACGGCATCATGGCCGTGTTCCGCCGCCCGGACGTCGCGGTGCGCGCCGTGCTGGCCGCAGACGAGGCGGTGAAAGACGTCGAGGTGGCGGGCTATCGGCCCCGGATGCGGGTCGGCATCCACACCGGACGGCCGCAGCGGCTGGCCGCCGACTGGCTCGGCGTCGACGTCAATATCGCCGCTCGGGTGATGGATCGCGCCCCCAAAGGCGGGATCATGATTTCGAGTTCGGCCCTGGATCTGATCCCGCAAAGTGAGCTGGACGCGTTGGGTGTCGTTGCTAAACGTGCACGTAAATCCGTGTTCACGCCCAAGACGCCGGGCATCCCGCCGGACTTGGCGATTTACCGTCTCGAATACTCTTAGGGAGTTGACAGCCTCCCATCACAAAGCCGAAACAATTTAGCCGTCATAATGGATTCAATGCTTGGGGGATTCTTTTCCCGGCTTGGCCGGGTCCGTTTTACCGTGGGGTATGTAGCGGTTCTGCTTGCTGTCAGCTGCGCCATCCTGGTGCTGGGTCAGCACGCGCATGACGTGATCGTCCAGCGCGCCAGCACCAACCTGCACAACCTGGCGCACGGGCACATCGGAACGCTGTTGGGCAGCGCGCTGGTCGTCGACGCCGGTCCGCTCTACTTCTGGCTGCCGTTCCTGACCTGCCTGCTGGCCCTTGCCGAGCTGCATCTGCAGACCATCCGGCTGGTGATCGCGTTCCTGGTCGGCCACATCGGCGCGACCCTGGTTGTGGCCGCCGCACTTGCCTCCGCGGTCGAGTTCGGCTGGCTGCCGATCTCCGTCGCGCGGGCCAGTGATGTCGGGATGAGCTACGGCGCGCTGGCGGTGCTCGGCGCGATGACGGCGGCGATACCGCAGCGGTGGCGTCCGGCGTGGGTCGGCTGGTGGATCTCGGCGGGCCTGGCCTCGGCGACCATCGGTGCCGACTTCACCGATGCCGGGCACACCGTCGCCGTGATCCTGGGCGTGCTGGTGTCCGCCCGGTTCCGGCAACCGATCCGCTGGACGCCGGTGCTGAGCGCGATGCTGGTCGCGTCGTCCGGCTTCGGGTTCCTGGTGCTTGCTCACCACTGGGGCACGATGGCCGCGGCTCCAATCGTCGGGGCGCTCGGCGCGTTTGTGGCGCACAAGATCGTCCAGCTCAGGGCCGCGCCCGACGCGCTGCCGGCTCCCGGCGCGGACGGCGAGGAAGCGCACAGCGGCCTGCAGCCCGCTCTGGTCGGCTGACCCGGCGCGGGCCGCCGAAGCGCATTCAGTTCACTGAACCGAGTCACATATGATCGGCACTCGACCCGTGCCGCGCTCAAGCCCGCCCGTTCGGCGACGATCCGGTCCGGAACAGCCTCGTCAGCAAGGAGAGTGTCGCCGCGTGGGTGATCAACCCGTCGACCTGTCGCCGGAAGCGTTGGCCGAGGCCGTCGAGGCCGCCCGCGCGGCTTTGGCCGGGGCCGGCACCCTGGAAGCGCTGGCACAGACCAAGACCGAGCACCTCGGCGACCGCTCGCCGATCGCACTGGCCCGCCAAGCGCTGGGCACCCTGCCCAAGGAGGAGCGCTCCGACGCCGGCAAGCGCGTCAACACCGCGCGCGGCGAGGTGCAAAGCGCCTACGACGAACGGCTGGCGGTGCTGCGCGCCGAGCGCGACGCGGCCGTGCTGGTCGCCGAAAGCATCGACGTCACACTGCCGTCGACCCGGCAGCCACCCGGTGCCCGCCACCCGATCACGATCCTGGCCGAACACGTCGCCGACACCTTCATCGCGATGGGGTGGGAACTGGCCGAGGGTCCCGAGGTCGAAACCGAACAGTTCAACTTCGACGCGCTCAACTTCCCGGCCGACCATCCCGCGCGCAGCGAGCAGGACACCTTCTACGTCGCGCCGGAGGATTCGCGGCAGCTGCTGCGCACCCACACCTCGCCGGTTCAGGTACGGACCATGCTGGAGCGCGAGCTGCCGGTCTACATCGTCTCGATCGGCCGCACGTTTCGCACCGACGAACTCGACTCCACCCACACTCCGGTGTTCCATCAGGTCGAGGGCCTCGCCGTGGACCGGGGTCTGTCGATGGCGCACCTGCGCGGGACGCTGGACGCGCTCGCGCGCGCGGAATTCGGCCCCGAGGCGCGCACCCGGATCCGGCCGCACTTCTTCCCGTTCACCGAGCCGTCGGCCGAGGTCGACGTGTGGTTCGTCGGCAAGAAGGGCGGTGCCGGCTGGGTGGAGTGGGGCGGCTGCGGTATGGTTCATCCAAACGTGTTGCGCGCCGCGGGAATTGATCCCGAGATCTATTCGGGCTTCGCATTCGGGATGGGCCTGGAACGCACCCTGCAGTTCCGCAACGGCATCCCCGACATGCGCGACATGGTCGAAGGTGACATCCGGTTCTCGCTGCCGTTCGGGGTAGGTCTGTAATGCGCATTCCGTACAGCTGGCTGCGCGAGGCCGTTACCGCCGGAGCCCCGGGCTGGGATGTCGGTGCCGACGAGCTCGAGCAGACGCTGGTGCGCATCGGCCACGAGGTCGAGGAAGTCGTGACCCTGGGCGCGGTCGACGGCCCGCTCACGGTGGGGCGGGTGTCCGCCATCGAGGAGCTCACCGAATTCAAGAAGCCGATCCGCGTCTGCCTGGTCGACGTCGGCGAGGGTAAGGATCGTGGAATCGTCTGCGGTGCAACGAATTTCGTGATCGGCGATTTGGTGGTGGTCGCGTTGCCGGGCACCACGCTGCCCGGCGGTTTCACGATCACCGCGCGCAAGACCTACGGCCGTGAGTCCGACGGAATGATCTGCTCGGCATCCGAACTCGGCTTGGGCACCGACCATTCCGGCATTCTGGTGCTGCCGCCGGGCACCGCAGAACCGGGCGCCAGCGGGGCCGACGTGCTCGGACTCGACGACGTGGTCTTCAACCTGGCCATCACGCCCGACCGCGGCTACTGCATGTCGGTGCGCGGGCTGGCCCGCGAGATCGCCTGCGCCTACGACCTGAATTTCGTCGACCCGGCCGACATCAAGCCGCTGCCGGCCGAAGGCCAGGCGTGGCCGCTGACCGTGCAGGCCGAAACCGGCGTGCGCAGGTTCGCGCTGCGTCCGGTCACCGGGATCGATCCGGCCGCGGTGTCGCCGTGGTGGCTGCAGCGCCGGCTGCTGCTGTCCGGTATCCGCGCGACCTCCCCGGCCGTCGACGTGACCAACTACGTGATGCTGGAACTGGGTCACCCGATGCACGCCCACGACCGCAACCGCATCACCGGGGACTTCAAGGTGCGTTTCGCGAAGCCCGGCGAGACCGTCGTGACGCTGGATGACATTGCGCGCAAACTCGATCCGGCGGATGTGCTGATCGTCGACGACGTCGCGACGACCGCGATCGGCGGCGTGATGGGCGCGGCAAGCACCGAGGTCCGCGCCGATTCCACCGACGTGCTGCTGGAGGCCGCGGTGTGGGACCCGGCCGCCATTTCGCGCACCCAGCGCCGCCTGCACCTGCCCAGTGAGGCCGCCCGTCGCTACGAGCGGGCCGTCGACCCGGCCATTTCGGTGGCCGCGCTGGATCGGTGTGCGACGTTGCTGGCCGACATCGCCGGGGGAGCGGTATCGCCGACCCTGACCGATTGGCGAGGAGATCCGCCGCGCGACGATTGGGCCGGGACGCCGATCTCGATGGCCGCCGACCTGCCGGACCGTTTCGCCGGCGTGGCATACGCCGCAGGCACGACCGTTCGGCGGCTGGCCCAAATCGGTGCTGTGGTAAGCGAAAACGGCGACGTGCTGACGGTGACACCGCCGAGCTGGCGACCCGATCTGTTGCAGCCCGCCGACCTCGTCGAGGAGGTGTTGCGGCTGGAGGGGCTGGAGGTCATTCCGTCGGTGCTGCCGCCGGCGCCGGCCGGGCGTGGGCTGACGCCGGTGCAGAAACGCCGGCGCGCGATCGGGAAGTCACTCGCGCAGTCCGGGTACGTCGAGATCCTGCCGACCCCGTTCATGCCGGCCGGCGTGTTCGACCTCTGGGGCCTGCCGGCCGATGACCCGCGCCGCACGGCGACCCGGGTGCTCAACCCGCTGGACGCGAATCGCCCGGAGCTGGCCACCACGCTACTGCCCGGCTTGTTGGAAGCTTTGGGGTGCAACGTTTCCCGAGGATTGGTCGACGCCGCGCTGTATGCCATCGCGCAGGTGGTGCAGCCGACCGAGCAGACCCGCCGCTTCGAGCTGATCCCCGTCGACCGCCGGCCGACCGATGCCGAGATCGCGACGCTCGACGCGTCGCTGCCCCGTCAGCCCCAGCACGTCGCCGCGGTGTTGGCCGGGCTGCGCGAACCGCAGGGCCCGTGGGGTCCCGGCCGCGGCGTCGATGCCGCCGACGCTCTCGAGGCGGTGCGAATCATCGGTCGCGCCAGTGGAATTGACTTCACCCTGCGGGCGGCCCAGTACCTGCCGTGGCATCCCGGCCGGTGCGCCGAGGTTCTCGTCGCGGATACCGTCGTCGGCCACGCCGGTCAACTGCATCCGGCCGTCATCGAGCGCTCCGGCCTGCCGAAGGGCACCTGCGCCCTGGAGCTCAACCTCGACGCGCTTCCCGTCCCCGAGCTGTTGCCGGCGCCCAAGGTGTCGCCGTTCCCCGCCGTCTTCCAGGACCTCAGCCTGGTGGTGCCGGCGGACGTGCCGGCCCAGGCGGTGGCCGACGCGGTGCGCGAGGGGGCCGGCGAGCTGCTCGAAGACATGCAGCTGTTCGACGTGTTCACCGGCCCGCAGATCGGCGAGGACCGCAAGTCGCTGACCTTCGCGCTGCGGTTCCGCGCACCGGATCGCACGCTCACCGAAGACGACGCCAGTGCGGCCCGCGATGCCGCGGTGCGCCGTGCCGCCGAGCTGGTCGGCGCCGAACTGCGCGCCTAGACATCAGCTTTGGGCGACCGCGGCCCGCAGTTGCTCGCCGGGCAGCCGCCACGGCACGGTGCCCGCGCAGGCCGTGGTGGTCGAAGTCGACGCGGCACGCATCCCACATACCTGCACCGAGTGACGCGGACATTCACGGCAAGCGAAAACGCAGACTCGAGTTCCCGGGTGCTCAGCACCGTTAGCATGAATTTGCAATCAATCGCATAATCATGCAGAATCGGCGAAATGGCCGACGTGATAAGGGTGGCGGTTGCCGGTGCCAGCGGCTACGCGGGTGGGGAGATTCTGCGCCTGATCCTCGGGCACCCGGCCTACGCCGACGGCCGGCTCACGATCGGTTCGGTGACCGCCGCGGCCAGCGCCGGCAGCACGCTCGGCGAGCATCACCCGCATCTCACGCCGCTGGCCCAGCGCGTGGTCGAGCCCACCGAGCTGCATGTGCTGCGCGGCCATGACGTGGTCTTTCTGGGCCTGCCGCACGGGCATTCGGCGGCGCTGGCCGAGCAGCTCGGCCCCGAAACCCTGGTCATCGACTGCGGCGCGGACTTCCGGCTCACCGATCCCGCCGCGTGGGAACGGTTCTACGGATCCCCACATGCCGGCAGCTGGCCCTACGGTCTGCCGGAGCTGCCCGGTGCCCGGGAGCGGCTGCGCGGTGCCCGCCGCATCGCGGTGCCGGGCTGCTACCCGACCGCGGCCCTGCTGGCCTTGGTGCCCGCGGTGGCCGAAGGTCTGGTCGAACCCGCCGTCACAGTGGTCGCGGTCAGCGGCACTTCCGGTGCGGGCCGCGCCGCCACGGCCGACCTGCTCGGCTCCGAGGTCATCGGATCGGCGCGGGCTTACAACATCGCCGGCGCTCATCGGCACACGCCCGAGATCGCGCAGGGCTTGCGGGCGGTCACCGACCGTGATGTCACGGTGTCGTTCACCCCGGTGCTCATCCCGACCTCCCGCGGGATCCTGGCCACCTGCACCGCGCGCACCGGGGCGCCGCTGTCGCAGCTGCGAGCGGCTTACGAAAAGGCTTATGACGCTGAGCCGTTCATCTATCTGATGCCCGAAGGACAACTGCCCCGCACCGGTTCGGTGATCGGCAGCAACGCCGCCCAGGTCGCCGTCGCGGTCGACGAGGACGCGCAGACGTTCGTCGCGATCACCGCGATCGACAATCTGGTCAAGGGAACCGGCGGCGCCGCGGTGCAGTCGATGAACCTGGCGCTGGGCTGGCCTGAGGCAGAAGGACTTTCGGTGGTCGGAGTGGCGCCGTGAGCGAAACCGACGGCGCCCGGCTGGTGCGCACCCAGGGTGTCACCGCGGCTGCGGGCTTTCGCGCCGCCGGCATCGCCGCCGGGATCAAGTCCTCCGGGGCACGCGACCTCGCGCTGGTCTTCAACGAGGGGCCCGACTACGCGGCCGCCGGGGTGTTCACCCGCAACCAGGTCAAGGCCGCGCCGGTGCTGTGGAGCCAACAGGTGCTCAGCACCGGAGCGTTGCGCGCGGTGATCCTGAATTCCGGCGGTGCCAATGCCTGCACCGGCCCGGGCGGCTTCCAGGACACCCATGCCACCGCGGAGGCGGTCGCGGCCGCGTTGTCGGACTGGGGGACCGAGACCGGGGCCATCGAGGTCGCCGTCTGCTCCACCGGCCTGATCGGCGAGCGGCTGCCGATGGACAAGGTGCTGAGCGGCGTCACGCACATCGTGCACGAAATGCACGGCGGGCTCAGCGGTGGCGACGAGGCGGCACAGGCGATCATGACCACCGACACCGTGCCCAAAAAGGTTGCCCTGCATCATCAGAACAACTGGACCGTCGGCGGCATGGCCAAGGGCGCGGGCATGATGGCGCCGTCGTTGGCCACCATGCTCTGTGTGCTGACCACCGACGCGGTCGCCGATGCCAAGGCGCTCGACGGCGCGCTGCGCCGCGCGAGCCTGCGCACGTTCGACCGGCTCGACATCGACGGCTGCTGTTCCACCAACGACACCGTGCTGCTGCTGTCCTCCGGTGCCAGCGGCATCACTCCCTCGCAGGCCGAGCTCGACGACGCCGTGCTGCGGGTCTGCGACGATCTCTGCGTGCAGCTGCAAGCCGACGCCGAGGGCGTCACCAAGCGCGTCACGGTGACGGTGACCGGGGCCCGCTCCGAGGACGACGCGTTCCTGGCGGCGCGCGCGATCGCCCGCGACAGCCTGGTCAAGACCGCGATGTTCGGCTCGGATCCCAACTGGGGCCGGGTGGTGGCGGCCGTCGGCCTGGCGCCGGGAGTCACCATCGAACCCGATCGAATCACCGTGTCGTTCAACGGCTTTACCGTATTCACCGAAGGCGCCGGGACCCCGGGCTCGCGCGAGGTGGATCTGTCCGGGGCCGACATCGACATCACCGTCGACCTCGGCCTCGGCCAGGGCTACGCCGCGATCCGGACCACCGACCTGTCGCACGCCTACGTCGAAGAGAACTCGGCCTACAGCTCATGACGATCAATACCGACGAATTGCCCACCGGAGTCAAGGCGCAGGTGCTGGCCGAAGCGCTGCCCTGGCTCCAGCAACTGCACGGCAGGATCGTCGTGGTCAAATACGGCGGCAACGCGATGACCGACGAAGCGCTGCGCCAGGCCTTCGCCGCCGACATGGCGTTCCTGCGCAACTGCGGAATCCACCCCGTCGTCGTGCACGGCGGTGGGCCGCAGATCACCGCCATGCTGCGCCGGCTCGGCATCGACAAGGGCGGCTTCAAGGGCGGATTCCGGGTCACCACACCGGAAGTGCTCGACGTCGCGCGGATGGTGCTGTTCGGACAGGTCGGCCGCGAGCTGGTCAATCTGATCAACGCCTACGGACCGTACGCCGTCGGCATCACCGGCGAGGACGCCCAGCTGTTCACCGCGGTGCGGCGTGGCGTCACCGTCGACGGCGTGGAAACCGACATCGGTCTGGTCGGCGACGTCGACACCGTCAACACCGCCGCGGTGCTGGATCTGATTGCGGCACGGCGTATTCCGGTGGTGTCCACGCTCGCGCCCGACGCCGAGGGCGTGGTGCACAACATCAACGCCGACACCGCCGCGTCCGCGCTGGCCGAGGCGCTGGGTGCGGAAAAGTTGTTGATGCTCACCGATGTCGAGGGTCTGTACACCAGCTGGCCGGACCGCGATTCGCTGGTCAGCGAAATCGACACCGCGACATTGGCGCAACTGCTACCCACTTTGGAGGCGGGCATGATCCCGAAGGTCGAAGCGTGTCTGCGGGCGGTCACCGCGGGGGTGCCCAGCGCACACGTCATCGACGGCAGGGTCAAGCACTGCGTGTTGGTCGAGCTGTTCACCGACGCCGGCACCGGCACCAAGGTGGTGCCGGCGTGACGAATACGCACACCATGCGGCAGCGCTGGGAAGCCGTGATGATGAACAACTACGGCACCCCGCCGGTGGCGCTGGCCAGTGGCGAGGGCGCCGTGGTCACCGACGTGGACGGCAAGAGCTACCTTGACCTGCTCGCCGGCATCGCGGTCAACGTGCTCGGCCATGGCCACCCGGCCCTGATCGAGGCCGTCACCCGGCAGCTGTCGACGCTGGGCCACACGTCGAACCTGTATGCCACCGAACCCGGTGTCGCGCTGGCCGAGGAATTGGTCGCCGCGCTCGGCACCGACATCGAAACCCGGGTCTTCTTCTGCAACTCCGGCACCGAGGCCAACGAGATGGCGTTCAAGCTGTCCCGGCTCACGGGTCGAACGAAATTGGTTGCCGCGCAAGGCGGTTTCCACGGCCGCACGATGGGCTCGCTGGCGCTGACCGGCCAGCCGGCCAAGCAGGCACCCTTCGCGCCGCTGCCGGGCGACATCACGCACGTGCCCTACGGCGACGCCGGCGCGCTGGCCGCCGCCGTCGATGACGCCACCGCCGCGGTATTCCTGGAGCCGATCATGGGGGAGAGCGGGGTCGTCGTTCCGCCCGCCGGCTACCTGGCCGCGGCCCGCGAGATCACCGCACGGCACGGCGCCCTGCTGGTGCTTGACGAGGTGCAGACCGGAATCGGGCGCACCGGAGCGTTTTTCGCTCACCAGCACGATGGCATCACCCCCGACGTGGTGACCCTGGCCAAGGGGCTCGGCGGCGGGCTGCCGATCGGAGCGGTGCTGGCCGTCGGGCCCGCGGCCCGTCTGTTGACGCCCGGCCTGCACGGCAGCACCTTCGGCGGCAACCCGGTGTGCACCGCCGCCGCCCGTGCGGTGCTGCGGGTACTGGTCGACGACGACCTGATCGGGCGCGCCGAGGTATTGGGCAAGTCGCTGCGCCAGGGCATCGAATCGCTGGGCCACCCGCTGATCGACCACACCCGCGGCCGCGGCCTGTTGTGCGGCGTGGTGTTGACCGCGCCGCTCGCCAAGGACGTCGAGGCGGCCGCGCGCGACGCCGGATTCCTGGTCAACGCCACCGGACTCGACGTCATCCGGCTGGCGCCGCCGCTGGTGATCACCGAAGCCCAGATCGACAGCTTCCTCACCGCGCTGCCGGCCATCCTCGACGCCGTGGGGGCCGACGATGCCTAGGCATTTCCTGCGCGACGACGACCTGTCGCCGGCCGAACAGGCCGAGGTGCTCGAGCTGGCCGCGGAGCTGAAGAAGAACCCGTTCAGCCGTCGCCCCCTGGACGGGCCGCGCGGCGTCGCGGTGCTGTTCGACAAGAACTCGACCCGCACCCGGTTCTCGTTCGAGGTGGGCATCGCGCAGCTGGGTGGGCACCCCGTCGTCGTCGACAGCAGCAGCACCCAGCTGGGCCGCGACGAGACGCTGCAGGACACCGCGCAGGTGCTGTCGCGCTATGTCGACGCGATCGTGTGGCGGACCTTCGGGCAGGACCGGCTCGAGGCCATGGCCGATACCGCGACGGTGCCGGTGGTCAACGCGCTGTCCAACGAGTTCCACCCCTGTCAGGTGCTGGCCGATCTGCAGACCATCGCCGAGCACAAGGGGTCGCTGCCCGGTCTGTCGATGTCCTACTTCGGCGACGGCGCCAACAACATGGCGCATTCGCTGATGCTCGGCGCGGTCACCGCCGGGATCCACGTCACGGTCGCCGCGCCGGAGGGTTTCACGCCGGACCCGGCCGTGCTGGCCGCCGCCGAGCAGCGCGCCGCGGACACCGGCGCCTCGGTCACCGTGACCGCCGACGCCGACGCGGCCGCCGCCGGTGCCGACATCCTGGTGACCGACACCTGGACGTCGATGGGACAAGAGGCCGACGGGCTGGATCGGGTCGCGCCGTTTCGGCCGTTCCAGGTCAACGCCCGGCTGCTGGAGCTGGCCGACCCGGAAGCCATTGTGCTGCACTGCCTTCCGGCCCACCGCGGCGGCGAGATCACCGACGAGGTGATGGACGGGCCGGCCAGCGTGGTGTGGGACGAGGCCGAAAACCGGCTGCACGCCCAGAAGGCGCTGCTGGTGTGGCTGCTGGAGCGGTCCCGATGACGCGCACGAAGCCCGCCGCCGAAACGACCCGGGCCGGCCGGCAGGCCCGCATCGTGGCGATCCTGTCGTCGTCGGCGATCAGCAGCCAAAGCGAGCTGGCGGCGCGGCTGGCCGACGAGGGCATCGACGTCACCCAGGCCACCTTGTCTCGCGATCTCGAGGAGCTCGGCGCGGTGAAGCTGCGCGGCGCCGACGGCGGCGTCGGGGTCTACGTCGTCCCGGAGGACGGCAGCCCGGTGCGCGGCGTATCGGGCGGTACGGCACGGCTGTCCCGGCTGCTGAGCGAGCTGCTGGTGTCCACCGACGCCAGCGCGAACCTCGCGGTGCTGCGAACTCCGCCGGGCGCGGCTGACTATTTGGCCAGCGCAATCGATCGCGCGGCGTTACCGTACGTCGTTGGCACCATCGCCGGCGATGACACTCTCTTCGTGGCCGCCCGGGAGCCGATGACCGGCGCCGAGCTGGCCAGCACCTTGGAACGGCTGAAGTAGCTTGCTGCGGATTGGAGATTGATTCATGTCAGAACGCGTCATCCTGGCGTATTCCGGCGGTCTGGACACCTCGGTGGCCATCAGCTGGATAGGCAAGGAGACCGGCCGTGAGGTGGTGGCGGTCGCGATCGACCTCGGCCAGGGCGGCGAGGACATGGACGTCATCCGGCAACGCGCCCTGGACTGCGGCGCGGTCGAGGCGGTCGTCATCGATGCCCGCGACGAATTCGCCGACGGCTATTGCCTGCCCACCATCCTGAACAACGCGCTGTACATGGATCGCTACCCGCTGGTGTCGGCGATCAGCCGGCCACTGATCGTCAAGCATCTGGTCGCGGCCGCCCGCGAGTACGGGGGCGGCATCGTCGCGCACGGGTGCACCGGCAAGGGCAACGACCAGGTCCGCTTCGAGGTCGGATTCGGCTCGCTGGCACCGGATTTGGAAGTGCTGGCGCCGGTCCGCGACTACGCGTGGACGCGTGAGAAGGCGATCGCGTTCGCCGAGGAGAACGCCATCCCGATCAACGTCACCAAGCGTTCGCCGTTCTCCATCGACCAGAACGTGTGGGGCCGCGCGGTGGAAACCGGCTTCCTGGAACACCTTTGGAACGCGCCCACCAAGGACGTCTACTCCTACACCGAGGACCCCACCCTCAACTGGAGCACGCCCGACGAGGTCATCGTCGGCTTTGAGAAGGGCGTCCCGGTGTCGATCGACGGCAAGCCGGTGACGGTGTTGCAGGCCATCGAGGAACTCAACGCGCGCGCCGGCGCCCAGGGCGTCGGGCGTCTCGACGTCGTCGAGGACCGGCTGGTGGGTATCAAGAGCCGCGAGATCTACGAGGCGCCCGGCGCAATGGTGCTGATCACCGCGCACACCGAACTCGAGCACGTCACGCTGGAGCGTGAGCTGGCCCGGTTCAAGCGCCAGACCGACCAGCGCTGGGGCGAGCTGGTGTACGACGGGCTCTGGTACTCGCCGCTGAAGATCGCGCTGGAGTCCTTCGTCGCCAAGACGCAGGAGCATGTGTCCGGTGAGATCCGATTGGTGTTGCACGGCGGGCACATTGCGGTCAACGGACGCCGCAGTCCGGAATCCCTCTACGACTTCAACCTGGCCACCTACGACGAGGGCGACACCTTCGACCAGTCGAAGGCGAAGGGCTTCGTCTACGTGCACGGCCTGTCCTCCAAGCTCGCGGCCCGCCGCGACTTCCACGGCGAGCAGACGTGAAATCCCCCGACACGCCGAGCGCAAAGGCACTTTTGCGTCTGCTCGCGGGGGAAAGGTGAGCACGCGCGAGGGATCGCTGTGGGGCGGACGGTTCGCCGACGGGCCGTCCGACGCACTGGCCGCCCTGAGCAAGTCCACCCACTTCGACTGGGTGCTGGCGCCCTACGACGTCATCGCGTCGCGGGCGCACACCATCGTGTTGTTCCGGGCGGGCCTGCTCACCGAGGAACAGCGCGACGGCCTGCTGGCCGGGCTGGACAGCCTCGCCGAGGACATCGCCGACGGCAGCTTCGGCCCGCTGGTCACCGACGAGGACGTGCACGGCGCGCTGGAGCGGGGACTGATCGACCGGGTCGGGCCGGATCTGGGCGGCCGGCTGCGGGCCGGGCGGTCTCGCAACGACCAGGTGGCCACGCTGTTTCGGATGTGGCTGCGCGACGCGGTCCGCCGGGTCGCCGCCGGGGCGCTGGACGTCGTCGCCGCGCTGGCGGCCCAGGCCGCCGCCCATCCGACGGCCGTCATGCCCGGCAAAACTCACCTGCAGTCCGCGCAGCCGATCCTGCTGGCCCACCACCTGCTCGCGCACGCCCATCCGCTGCTGCGCGATGTGGAGCGCATCGCCGACTTCGACAAACGCGCGGCGATCTCCCCGTACGGCTCGGGGGCGCTGGCCGGCTCGTCGCTGGGCCTGGATCCCGACGCGATCGCCGCGGACCTGGGTTTTGCGGCCGCCGCCGCCAATTCCGTCGACGCGACCGCCGCCCGGGACTTTGCCGCGGAGGCGGCGTTCGTCCTGGCCATGATCGGCGTGGACCTGTCCCGGCTGGCCGAGGACATGATCATCTGGAGCTCGACCGAGTTCGGCTACGTCACGCTGCACGATTCTTGGTCCACCGGCAGCTCGATCATGCCGCAGAAGAAGAACCCCGACATCGCCGAGCTGGCCCGCGGCAAGTCGGGGCGGCTGATCGGCAACCTGGCCGGGCTGTTGGCCACGCTGAAGGCGCAGCCGCTGGCCTACAACCGTGACCTGCAGGAAGACAAGGAGCCGGTGTTCGATTCGGTCGCCCAGCTGGAGCTGCTGTTGCCGGCGATGGCCGGGCTGGTGGGCAGCCTGACGTTCAACGTCGAGCGGATGGCGGAGCTGGCCCCGGCCGGCTACACCCTGGCCACCGATATCGCCGAATGGCTGGTCCGTCAGGGAGTGCCATTCCGGTCCGCACACGAGGCCGCGGGTGCCGCGGTGCGTGCGGCCGAGGGCCGCGGCGTCGGGCTCGAGGAGCTGACCGACGATGAGCTGGTGGCTATCAGCCCGGAGCTGACGCCTCAGGTCCGTGAGGTGCTGACCATCGAGGGCTCGGTGTCGTCCCGCGACGCCCGCGGTGGCACCGCGCCCGGCCAGGTCGCCGAGCAATTGCGCGGCGTCCTGGACACTTCCGAACAGCTGCGGTCGCGGCTGGCCGAACAGTTCGGCGGCTGATTCGCGCCGCGGAACCGCGGTTTGCTGTGGCTATTGTCTCAGGTCAGCGTCGTATTGCGGCGCGCGTTGCCTCGGAGGATTAAACTTGCAGCTCGGAGCTACCGGGTTGAACCCGTCGACCTGCATGTTCGTCACCAAGGGGTGGGACCAATGAGCGTCATCGCAGGCGTATTCGGCGCACTGCCGCCGTATCGCTATTCCCAGCGAGAACTCACCGACTTTTTCCTCAGCATTCCCGGGTTCGAGGACTACGAAGACATCGTTCGGCAGCTGCACACCAGCGCCAAGGTCAACAGCCGCCACCTGGTCATTCCGCTGGAGCGCTATCCGCGGCTCACCGACTTCGGCGTGGCCAACCAGATCTACATCGACAATGCGGTTGAGCTGGGCTGCGAGGCGCTGTCCGGCGCGCTCGACGACGCGGGCCTCAAACCGGGCGACCTTGATGTGCTGTTCACGACGACGGTCACCGGACTGGCGGTCCCGTCCATCGACGCCCGGATCGCCGGGCGGCTCGGGCTGCGCGACGACGTGCGGCGGGTGCCGCTGTTCGGCCTGGGCTGCGTGGCCGGGGCGGCCGGTGTGGCCCGGCTGAACGACTATCTGCGCGGCGACCCGGACGGCGTGGCCGCCCTGATCTCCGTCGAGCTCTGCTCGCTGACCTACCCGGGATACAAGCCCTCACTGGCCGGTCTGGTCGGCAGTGCCCTGTTTGCTGACGGCGCCGCCTCCGTGGTTGCCGTCGGCGAGAATCGCGCCGCCCAGATCGGTGCCGGTGGCCCGGACGTCCTGGATTCGCGCAGCCATCTCTACCCGGATTCGCTGCGCACGATGGGCTACGACGTCGGCACCGAGGGCTTCGAGCTGGTGCTGTCCAAGGACGTCGCGGCCGTCGTCGAGCAATACATCGAAGACGACGTCACCGGGTTCCTGGGGGCGCACGGCCTGACCGCGACCGACATCGGCGCGTTCGTGAGTCACCCCGGCGGCCCGAAGGTCATCGAGGCGATCACCGCGGCGCTGCGCCTGCCGGCGGACGCGCTGGAACTGACCTGGCGATCGCTCGGCGAGATCGGCAACCTCTCGTCGGCGTCGGTGCTGCACGTGCTGCGCGACACCATCGCCAAGAAGCCGCCCAGCGGCAGCCCGGGTCTGATGCTCGCGATGGGGCCCGGCTTCTGCTCGGAGCTCGTACTGCTGCGCTGGCACTGATGCCGGCGTGTGGACTTCGCCGCCTCTGCTGGGCACACCCGAACCATTGAATTCGCGTTTCCCGGATGCCGATATCTTGCAGATAGGCGCGATGACGAAGCTTTGCCCGCTTTGGTGGGCAGCACGGAAGGCCGGGTTGCATGGATAGCACTCCTGAAGAGCTGGTCAAGGCCCTCCGCGCGTCGCTCAAGGAAAACGAGCGGCTGAAGCGGGAGAACCGCGAATACCTGGCTTCGCTGGCCAAGGAAGCGACCGAACCGGTGGCCGTGGTGGGCATGGCGTGCCGGTATCCGGGCGGAGTGGATTCCCCGGAGGCCTTGTGGGAGATGGTCGTTGACGGCCGCGACGTCGTCTCCGATTTTCCGGCCGACCGTGGCTGGGATTTGGCCGAGCTGTTCGATCCCGATCCGGACGCGACCGGCAAGTCGTACAACCGCTGCGGCGGATTCCTCTCGGGCGTCGCCGATTTCGATGCTGCGTTCTTCGGGATCGCACCCAGCGAGGCCTTGGCGATGGATCCCCAGCAGCGCCTGCTACTGGAGGTGTCGTGGGAGGCGTTGGAGCGGGCCGGGATTGACCCGGTCACGCTGCGAGGCTCGCCCACCGGCGTATTCGTCGGGATCTTTCACGGCTCGTACGGCGGTCAGGGCCGCGTCCCGGGTGACCTGGAGAGGTACGGGCTGCGCGGTTCGACGCTGAGTGTCGCGTCGGGGCGGGTCGCGTACTCACTGGGACTCGAAGGCCCGGCGGTGTCGGTGGACACCGCGTGCTCGTCGTCGCTGGTGGCGTTGCATCTGGCCGCGCGGTCGCTGCGCTCGGGGGAGTGCGATGCGGCGCTGGTCGGCGGGGTGACCGTGATGGCCACCCCGGCGATGTTCGTGGAGTTCAGCCGGCAACGGGCGCTGTCGGCCGACGGTCGATGCAAGGCCTATGCCGGTGCCGCCGACGGAACCGGCTTCTCCGAGGGTGTCGGCGCGCTGGTGGTGGAGCGCCTCGCGGATGCACGCCGGTTGGGGCATCGGGTGCTGGCGGTGGTGCGGGGTTCCGCGGTCAATCAGGACGGCGCCTCCAACGGGCTGGCGACGCCTAACGGGCCGGCGCAGCAGCGAGTGATCCGGGCGGCGCTGGAGAACGCCCGGCTCGGTACGGCGGACGTCGATCTGGTGGAGGGCCACGGGACCGGCACCACGCTGGGCGATCCCATTGAAGCCCAAGCGATCTTGGCGACCTACGGGCAGGACCGCCCGGCCGACCAGCCGTTGTGGCTGGGATCGATCAAATCCAACATGGGCCACACCTCGGCGGCGGCGGGCGTCGCCGGTGTGATCAAGATGGTGCAGGCCATGCAGCACGGCGTGATGCCCAAGACGCTGCACCTGGATGTGCCGACGCCGCACGTGGATTGGTCGGCGGGTGCGGTGTCGCTGCTGACCGACCAGCGGGCCTGGCCACCGGTGGATCGGCCGCGCCGGGCGGGGGTGTCGTCGTTCGGGATCAGCGGGACGAATGCGCATGTGATCCTAGAACAGGCTCCACCGGTGGAAAGCGTTGGGGTGTCACCTGATAACGACGTGGCGGTGGTTCCGTGGGTGTTGTCCGCCCGGTCCGCCGAGGCATTGGCGGGCCAGGCGCGGCGGCTGCTGGCACACGTGCAGGCGGATCCGCAGCTTGGTGTGGCCGACGTCGGATGGTCGCTGGTGTCGACCCGCTCGGTGTTCGAGCATCGGGCGGTGGTCGTCGGTGCGCGCGACGAGCTGGTCGCGGGGCTGGCCGGGCTGACGGCGGGCGAGCCGGGCGCCAACGTCGTGGTGGGGCGTGCCCAGGCGGTCGGCAAGACGGTGTTCGTGTTTCCCGGCCAGGGCTCGCAATGGATTGGCATGGGCGCCCAATTGTTGGACACCTCACCGGTATTCGCCGAGCAGTTGAACCGGTGCGAGAAGGCGCTCGGCGAGCACGTGCAGTGGTCCCTGATCGATGTGATCCGAGGTGCGGCGGGTGCCCCGGGCCTCGATCGGGTGGACGTCGTGCAGCCGGTGCTCTGGGCGATGATGGTGTCGCTGGCCGAACTGTGGCGCTCGGTGGGTGTGCATCCCGATGCGGTCATCGGCCACTCGCAGGGCGAGATCGCGGCGGCGTACGTGGCCGGCGCACTGTCGCTGGAAGATGCCGCTCGGGTGGTGGCGTTGCGCAGTCGACTGCTGGTCCAGCTGTCGGGCGCCGGGGGCATGGTCTCGCTGGCGTGCGGCCCGGCGCAGGCGCGCGAGCTGTTGGCACCCGCGGGCGACCGCCTGAATATTGCTGCGGTGAATGGTGTTTCGGCGATGGTGGTCTCTGGCGAGGTGGACGCCCTCGAGGAGTTGATACTTCGGTGCGAGGGCGCCGGCGTGCGGGCCCGCCGGATCGACGTCGACTACGCCTCGCACTCGGCGCAGGTCGACGCGATTCGTGAGCCGCTGGCTCAGGCCCTGAGCGGGATCGAGCCGCGTTCGTCGTCGGTTACCTTCTTCTCCACCGTCACCGGCGAACCCATCGACACCGCCGGCCTCGACCCCGACTACTGGTTCCGCAGCATCCGCCAGACCGTGCAATTCGAGCAGGCGGTGCGCACCGCGAGCGACGCAGGTTATCAGGTGTTCATCGAGTCCAGCCCGCATCCGGTGCTGGTCGCCGGCATCGAAGACACCGTCGCCGCTCGGAACCTGGCCGATGCCATCGTCATTCCGTCGCTGGGCCGCGACGACGGCGGGCTGGACCGGTTCTGGCTGTCCGCGGGTCAGGCCCACGCGGCGGGTGTGGCGGTGGATTGGCGCGCGGTGTTCTCCGGCGCCCGTCACGTGCAGTTGCCCACGTACGCGTTCCAGGGCCGTCGATTCTGGTTGCCGCCGTTGGGTATTGGCGGTGGTGACCTGAGTGGTCTGGGCTTGGCCGGGGCCGAGCATGGGTTGCTGGGCGCGGTGGTGCAGCGGCCCGATTCCGGCGCGGTTGTACTGACGGGACGGCTGTCGCTGGCCGCGCAGCCGTGGCTGACCGACCACGCAGTGGCCGGAATCGTGTTGTTCCCCGGCGCCGGGTTCGTGGAGCTGGCGTTACGGGCCGGCGACGAGGTCGGTTGCTCCGTGGTCGACGAGTTGACGCTGTCGGCTCCGCTGCTGTTGCCGGCCGCCGACGGGGTCCAGGTGCAGGTCGTGGTCGGGCCCGCGGGTAGTGCGGGCCGCCGGGTCGTATCGGTGTATTCCCGTGGCATGCAGCCCGATTCGGAATGGGTACTGCATGCCGAGGGCGCGTTGAGCACGGGCGCGGGCACTCCGGCCGCGGACCTGTCGGTATGGCCGCCGGTGGGAGCGGTCGCGGTGGACGTCGCCGACGCGTACGAGCAACTGACCGGGCGAGGTTACGAGTACGGTCCGGCGTTCCAGGGTCTGCAGGCCATGTGGCGGCTGGGCAAGGAGGTTTTCGCCGAGGTCGCCGTGCCCGAGGTCGCCGGAATGAAGGTCGACGGTTTCGGTATCCATCCGGTGCTGGTGGATGCCGCGCTGCACGCCATGGGCGTCGTCGGCGACCAGGCCGAGACCATGCTGCCGTTCTCTTGGCAGGGAGTGTGTTTGCACGCCGCCGGGGCGTCCCGTGCACGGGTGCGCATCGCGCCGGTGGGCGTGACCGCGGTGTCGGTGGACCTGGCCGACGGGGCGGGCCTGCCGATTCTGTCGGTCCGCGAGTTGGTGGTTCGGCCCGTCTCGGCGGCCCAACTGACGGCGGCGGCCTCGGCGCCGCGGGCGGGTGGCGGACTCTATGAAGTCGCATGGTCCCCGGTGTCGTTGGAGCCCAACGCCGTGGCCGCCGAGGGTTTGATGGTGTGGGAGCCGGGCTTCGGGGCCGGTGCTGGGGTCGGGTCGGTGTATGCGGCGACTCGTGCGGCGTTGGGTGTGTTGCAGTCGTGGCTGGCCGGTGACGACGCGGGGCTGTTGGTCGTGCTGACGCATGGCGCGGTGGGCCTGGCCGGTGAGGATGTCACGGATCTGGCGGGTGCGGCGGTGGGGTTTGGTGCGGTCGGCGCAGGCCGAGCAGCCGGGGCGGGTGGTGTTGGTCGATTCGGACGGATCACTGGACGTTGCCGAGGTCGTCGCGTGCGGTGAACCGCAAGTGGTGGTGCGCTCCGGTGTCGCGCACGCGGCGCGCCTGGTGCCGTCGGGGCCGGCGCGGTGCTGGAGCTGCCGGCCGGCGGCTGGCGGTTGGCCGCTGGTGGCGGCGGCACTCTGGAAGACGTGGTGGTTGCTCCGGCCGCACCGACGGAGCCGGCTTCCGGTCAGGTGCGGGTGGCGGTGGCCGCGGTCGGGGTGAACTTCCGGGATGTGTTGGTGGCGTTGGGCATGTATCCCGGCGGCGGTGAACTCGGCGCCGAGGGCGCCGGGATCGTGCTCGAGGTCGGTCCTGGTGTCGAAGGGCTTGCTGTTGGCGACACCGTGATGGGCTTGTTGGGGGTCGTCGGCTCCGAGGCCGTGGTGGATGCGCGGCTGGTGACGACGGTGCCGGCGGGCTGGTCGCTGCCGCAGGCCGCGAGCGTGCCGGTGGTGTTCCTGACCGCGTTGTACGGGTTGTCGGCGCTGGCCGGGCTGAAGGCCGGGGAGCGGGTGTTGGTGCATGCGGCCACCGGTGGGGTGGGGATGGCGGCGGTGCAGCTGGCCCGGCATTGGGGTGCGGAAGTGTTCGCGACTGCCAGCCGTGGTAAGTGGGATACGTTGCGCGCGATGGGTTTTGACGACGACCACATCGGCGATACCCGGACGGTGGATTTCGAGGAGAAGTTTCTGGCCACCACCGGCGGTGCCGGGGTTGACGTGGTGCTCAACTCGCTGGCCGGGAGTTCCTGGACGCTTCGCTGCGGTTGCTGGTCGGTGGTGGGCGTTTCATCGAGATGGGCAAGACCGACCTGCGTGATCCCGCGTCGATGGCACCGGGGGTGAGGTACCGGGCCTTCGACCTGATGGAGGCCGGCCCGGCCCGCATCGCATCGATGCTGTCCGACTTGCTCGAACTCTTCGACGCGGGCGTGTTGAAGCCGTTGCCGGTCAAGGCGTTTGATGTTCGATGCGCGTCGGCGGCGTATCGGTACGTCAGCCAGGCCCGTCAAATCGGCAAGGTGGTGCTGACGCTGCCGGATGGCCCGGACGATCCGGTGCTGGCGAGTTCGGGCGGCGGCCTGGCCGGTGGCAGCGTGCTGATCACCGGGGGCACCGGGATGGCCGGCTCGGCGGTGGCCGCACATCTGGTGGCACGCTACGGCGTGGCCCATGTGGTGCTGGTCAGCCGCAGCGGCGCCGACGGCCAGGGAGTGGCAGAGCTGACCGAGCGGCTCACGGCGGCCGGGGCCGAAGTCTCGGTGGAGGCCTGCGATGTCGCCGATCGAGATGCGTTGGCGGGACTGCTTACTCGACTGCCTACCGAATATCCGCTCAAGGGTGTGTTCCACGCCGCCGGGGTGATCGATGACGGGCTGATCGCGTCGTTGACGCCGCAACGCCTGGACACCGTGCTGCGGGCCAAGGTCGACGGCGCCTGGAACCTGCACGAGCTCACCCGGGACGCGGACCTGTCGGCGTTCGTGATGTTCTCGTCGATGGCCGGCATCGTGGGCTCCCCGGGGCAGGGCAACTACGCGGCGGCCAACAGCTTCCTGGACGGCCTGGCCGGCTACCGGCGCACCCAGGGTCTGGCGGGACTGTCGGTGGCCTGGGGGCTCTGGGAACAGGCCAGCACCCTGACCCGACACCTCGACGATCGCGACAAGGCCCGGATGAGCCGAATCGGGCTCGCTCCCATGGCAACCGAGCAGGCCCTGCGACTGTTCGATACCGCGATGCTGGCCGAACGCCCCGTGCTGGTCGCCGCCCGCATCGACCCCGGCGCGTTGGCCGACAACGGCGCCACGCTGCCCCCGCTCCTGAGTCAGCTGGTCGCGCGCCCGATCCGGCGGGTCATCGACGAGTCCGACACCACCTCCGCTTCGACGACCAGCCTCATCGCCCGCCTGCAGGGCCTGTCGGCCGAGCAGCGACACGGTGAACTCGTGGACCTGGTCTGCCGCAACGCCGCCACGGTGCTGGGCCGTCCGAACGCCGGAGACATCAATGCGGCAAGCGTGTTCCAAGACCTCGGATTCGACTCGCTCACCGCGGTCGAACTGCGCAACCGGATCAAAACCGCGACCGGACTTACCCTTTCGCCGACACTGATATTCGACTACCCGACGCCGATCGTGCTGGCCGAACATCTCGACACCCGGCTGGTGGTTCCCACGACCTCGGGCCCCGCCGAGCAGCCCAACCTGATGGCCCGCTTCAACGACATCACCCGGGAGCTGCAAACGCTGCTGAGCCAACCCGATTGGCAACCCGAAGACAAGCCCCATCTGACCACCCGCATCCAGACCCTGCTGACAACGCTCAGCGCCCACCTGGATCCATACGACCAGCAGGAAGCCGACGACGAGGACATCCACAGTGCCAGCGAAAGCGAACTGTTCGCCATCCTCGACGAAGAACTCGGCTCGTAGGACGCCAAGGAGCACCAGTGTCGGAAACCGACAAACATCTTGACTACCTGAAGCGGCTCACCGCGGATCTGCGGCGTACCCGGCGACGGGTGGCCGAGCTGGAAGGCAAGCTGTCCGAACCGGTGGCGGTGGTCGGGATGGCGTGCCGGTATCCCGGTGGAGCGGATTCACCGGAAGCCTTGTGGGACATGGTGGTTGAAGGTCGCGACGCGGTGTCGGACTTTCCCCTGGACCGGGGCTGGGACGTCTCGGGATTATTCGATCCCGATCCCGATGCCCCGGGCAAGATGTACGTGAGCCAGGGATCATTTCTCGCCGATGCCGGCGATTTCGATGCCGGGTTCTTCGGCGTCGGCCCCAGCGAGGCGCTGGCGATGGATCCCCAGCAGCGGTTGATGCTGGAGCTGTCCTGGGAAGCCTTGGAGCGTGCGGGAGTTGACCCGCTGGGGTTACGGGGTTCGGCGACGGGCGTGTTCGCCGGTGTGATTCATGCCGGGTACGGCGGGCAGGTGGAAGGCGAGCTGGAGGGCTACGGGCTCACCGGCTCGACGTTGAGCGTGACCTCGGGCCGGGTGTCGTATGTGCTGGGTCTGGAAGGTCCCGCGGTGTCGGTGGATACCGCGTGCTCGTCGTCGTTGGTGGCGCTGCATTTGGCCGCGCAGTCGCTGCGCTCGGGCGAATGCGACCTGGCCCTGGTCGGTGGTGTCACGGTGATGGCCACGCCCGCCGCGTTCGTGGAGTTCAGCCGTCAGCGGGCGCTGGCCCCGGATGGCCGCTGCAAGGTGTACGCCGGGGCCGCTGACGGCACCGCTTGGTCGGAAGGTGCCGGCGTCCTGGTGGTGGAGCGGCTGGCCGACGCGCGCCGGACCGGGCACCCGGTATTGGCGATCGTGCGGGGCACCGCCGTTAATCAGGATGGCGCCTCCAACGGGCTGACCGCACCGAACGGGCCCTCCCAGCAACGCGTCATCCGCATGGCGCTGGCCAGCGCGGGCCTCACCGCGGCGGACGTTGACGTGGTCGAAGGGCACGGCACCGGAACCGTGCTGGGCGATCCGATTGAGGCGCAAGCGTTGTTGGCCACCTACGGCCAGGATCGACCGGCGGACCGTCCGCTGTGGTTGGGGTCGATCAAATCCAACATCGGTCATACGTCGGCCGCCGCGGGCGTGGCCGGCGTCATCAAGATGATCGAGGCGATCCAGCACGGGGTGCTGCCGCAGAGCTTGCACGTGGACGTGCCTTCCCCGCATGTGGATTGGTCATCGGGCGCGGTGTCGTTGCTGACGGAGTCGCGGCCGTGGCCGAGCGGGGATGGGCCACGCCGGGCCGGGGTGTCGTCGTTCGGGATCAGCGGGACCAACGCCCACGTGATCATCGAACAGCCACCCGCTCCGGAAGCCGAAGATGTTGCCGCCGAGCCGGATTCGAAAGAAACGGTATGGGTGCTGTCGGCGCGCTCCGAGCAGGCCCTGACCAATCAGGCCAAGCGGTTGCTGGCGCGGGTATCCGGTGACGCGAAGCTGAGCCCGGTAGACGTGGCGTGGTCCCTGGTGACGACGCGCGCGGTGTTCGACCACCGGGCCGTCGTGGTCGGCACGGACCGGGACCGTCTGATCGCCGGGTTGAGCGAGCTGGCCGCCGGTGAGCCGGGCCTGGGTGTCACTGCGGGCCGGGTCCGCTCGGCGGGCAAGACCGTGTTCGTGTTTCCGGGCCAAGGGTCGCAATGGCTGGGGATGGGCCAGCAGCTCTACGAGCGCTTCCCCGAGTTCGCTCAGGCGTTTGACGAAGCGCTCGCCGCGCTGGATCCGCATCTGCGATTGCCGCTGCGACAGGTGATCTGGGGCGAGGACGCCGAGCTGCTGCAGAGCACGGAGTTCGCCCAGTCCGCGCTGTTCGCCGTCGAGGTGGCGTTGGCGGCGCTGCTCCAGCACTGGGGTGTGCTGCCCGACGTGGTGACCGGTCATTCCGTGGGCGAGATCACTGCGGCCTACGTGGCCGGTGTGCTCTCGCTCGCCGACGCGGCCAAAGTGGTTGCCGGGCGCGGTCGGTTGATGGCGGCGTTGCCGTCCGGCGGCGCGATGGTCGCGGTGGCCGCCGGCGAAGCCGAAGTGTCGCCGTCGCTGACCGCGGAGGTGAACCTCGCAGCGGTGAATGCCCCTAATGCCGTGGTGATTTCGGGTCCGGATGCCGCGGTCGCCGCGGTGGCCGACGAGCTCGCACAGCAGGGCCGGCGGGTGCACCGGCTGGCGGTGTCGCATGCGTTCCATTCGGCGCTGATGGAGCCGATGCTCGAGGAGTTCGCGAGCCTGGTGGCCGGAGTATCGGCGGCACCGCCGCGAATAGACCTGGTGTCCAACCTGACTGGACAGCTGGCCGGGCCCGGCTACGGATCGCCGCAATACTGGGTCGAGCACGTGCGCGGGCCGGTACGTTTCGCCGACGGGGTGCGCGCCGCCGAATCGCTGGGCGCCCGGGTCTTCGTCGAGGTCGGTCCGGGCCGCGGTCTGACCGCGGCCGTCGAGCAGTCGCTGACCACCGAGCAGGCGACATCGGTGGTCACGCTGGCCAAAGACCGCCCCGAAGCGGAGTCGGCGCTGTTCGCACTCGGGCAGTTGTTCACCATCGGCGTCCCGGTGGATTGGCCCGCCGCGGTCGGCGACGGGAACCGGGTTGACCTGCCCACGTATGGCTTTGTCCGGCAACGATTCTGGCTGCCTCCCGGAGCGGTCGGATCGGGCAACGTGACCAGTGTCGGCTTGACCCGGGCCACGCATCCGCTGCTGGGCGCGGTGGTGGAGCGTCCCGATTCCGGCGGCGTGGTGCTGACCGGCTCGTTGTCCGTGAGCGGGTCACCCTGGCTCGCCGATCACGTCGTCGACGGTGTGGTGTTGTTCCCCGGCGCCGGGTTCGTGGAGCTGGCGCTGCGGGCCGGCGACGAGGTCGGTTGCTCCGTGGTCGACGAGCTCACGTTGTTGGCGCCGTTGGTGCTGCCGCCGGGAGGGGCGGCGCGGGTACAGGTCGTCGTGGACGCCGCGGGGGAGTCGGGATCGCGGGCGGTGTGGGTGTATTCGCGTGGTGCGGCCCCGGATTCGGTCTGGGTGCTGCACGCGCAGGGCGCGTTGAGTGCCGCGCTGTCCGAACCCGCAGCCGACCTGTCGATATGGCCGCCGGTCGGGGCATCCGTGGTCGAAGCCGGCGACGTGTACGAGGTGCTGGCGGCGCGGGGTTACGAGTACGGGCCGGCATTTCGCGGCCTGCGCACCCTGTGGCGGCGCGGGCAAGAGGTCTTTGCCGAAGTGAGTGCCGGCGAGGGTGTGACCATGGGCGGCTTCGGGATTCATCCCGTCGTGCTGGATGCCGCGTTGCACGCCTGGGGGATCGCCGAGGGTGGCGATTCGACGATGCTGCCGTTCTCTTGGCAGGGAGTGTGTTTGCACGCCGCCGGGGCATCCCGGGTTCGGGTGCGGATCGCACCGGCGGGCACCGGGGCGGTGTCGGTCGACTTGGCCGACGGGGCGGGCCTGCCGGTGCTATCGGTGCGGGAATTGGTGGTTCGGCCGATCTCGATCGGTGCGCTGGCGGCCGCGTTGGCGGCGGCCGCCGGTGGCGGTGGCGGACTCTATGAAGTCGCATGGTCCCCGGTGTCGTTGGAGCCCAACGCCGTGGCCGCCGAGGGTTTGATGGTGTGGGAGCCGGGCTTCGGGGCCGGTGCTGGGGTCGGGTCGGTGTATGCGGCGACTCGTGCGGCGTTGGGTGTGTTGCAGTCGTGGCTGGCCGGTGACGACGCGGGGCTGTTGGTCGTGCTGACGCATGGCGCGGTGGGCCTGGCCGGTGAGGATGTCACGGATCTGGCGGGTGCGGCGGTGTGGGGTTTGGTGCGGTCGGCGCAGGCCGAGCAGCCGGGGCGGGTGGTGTTGGTCGATTCGGACGGATCACTGGACGTTGCCGAGGTCGTCGCGTGCGGTGAACCGCAAGTGGTGGTGCGCTCCGGTGTCGCGCACGCGGCGCGCCTGGGTGCCGTCGGGGCCGGCGCGGTGCTGGAGCTGCCGGCCGGCGGCTGGCGGTTGGCCGCTGGTGGCGGCGGCACTCTGGAAGACGTGGTGGTTGCTCCGGCCGCACCGACGGAGCCGGCTTCCGGTCAGGTGCGGGTGGCGGTGGCCGCGGTCGGGGTGAACTTCCGGGATGTGTTGGTGGCGTTGGGCATGTATCCCGGCGGCGGTGAACTCGGCGCCGAGGGCGCCGGGATCGTGCTCGAGGTCGGTCCTGGTGTCGAAGGGCTTGCTGTTGGCGACACCGTGATGGGCTTGTTGGGGGTCGTCGGCTCCGAGGCCGTGGTGGATGCGCGGCTGGTGACGACGGTGCCGGCGGGCTGGTCGCTGCCGCAGGCCGCGAGCGTGCCGGTGGTGTTCCTGACCGCGTTGTACGGGTTGTCGGCGCTGGCCGGGCTGAAGGCCGGGGAGCGGGTGTTGGTGCATGCGGCCACCGGTGGGGTGGGGATGGCGGCGGTGCAGCTGGCCCGGCATTGGGGTGCGGAAGTGTTCGCGACTGCCAGCCGTGGTAAGTGGGATACGTTGCGCGCGATGGGTTTTGACGACGACCACATCGGCGATACCCGGACGGTGGATTTCGAGGAGAAGTTTCTGGCCACCACCGGCGGTGCCGGGGTTGACGTGGTGCTCAACTCGCTGGCCGGGGAGTTCCTGGACGCTTCGCTGCGGTTGCTGGTCGGTGGTGGGCGTTTCATCGAGATGGGCAAGACCGACCTGCGTGATCCCGCGTCGATGGCACCGGGGGTGAGGTACCGGGCCTTCGACCTGATGGAGGCCGGCCCGGCCCGCATCGCATCGATGCTGTCCGACTTGCTCGAACTCTTCGACGCGGGCGTGTTGAAGCCGTTGCCGGTCAAGGCGTTTGATGTTCGATGCGCGTCGGCGGCGTATCGGTACGTCAGCCAGGCCCGTCAAATCGGCAAGGTGGTGCTGACGCTGCCGGATGGCCCGGACGATCCGGTGCTGGCGAGTTCGGGCGGCGGCCTGGCCGGTGGCAGCGTGCTGATCACCGGGGCACCGGGATGGCCGGCTCGGCGGTGGCCGCACATCTGGTGGCACGCTACGGCGTGGCCCATGTGGTGCTGGTCAGCCGCAGCGGCGCCGACGGCCAGGGAGTGGCAGAGCTGACCGAGCGGCTCACGGCGGCCGGGGCCGAAGTCTCGGTGGAGGCCTGCGATGTCGCCGATCGAGATGCGTTGGCGGGACTGCTTACTCGACTGCCTACCGAATATCCGCTCAAGGGTGTGTTCCACGCCGCCGGGGTGATCGATGACGGGCTGATCGCGTCGTTGACGCCGCAACGCCTGGACACCGTGCTGCGGGCCAAGGTCGACGGCGCCTGGAACCTGCACGAGCTCACCCGGGACGCGGACCTGTCGGCGTTCGTGATGTTCTCGTCGATGGCCGGCATCGTGGGCTCCCCGGGGCAGGGCAACTACGCGGCGGCCAACAGCTTCCTGGACGGCCTGGCCGGCTACCGGCGCACCCAGGGTCTGGCGGGACTGTCGGTGGCCTGGGGGCTCTGGGAACAGGCCAGCACCCTGACCCGACACCTCGACGATCGCGACAAGGCCCGGATGAGCCGAATCGGGCTGGCGCCGCTGTCCACCCCGCACGCGCTGCAGCTGTTCGACGAGGCCATGCTCGCCGATCGCCCGCTGCTGGTCGCCGCCCGCATCGACTCGTCGGGCCTGGGCGCAGGCGGCGCCGTGCCGCCCGTGCTGCGTAACCTCGTTGCCCGGCCGGGGCGGCGACTGATCACCGATGCCGACGCCGCGGTGTCGACATCGGGATTGGCCGCCCGGCTGCAGGGACTGAGTCCCGAGCAGCGACACCACCAGCTCGTCGAATTGGTGTGCACCAACGCCGCAACCGTTCTCGGCAAGTCCAACGCCGACGTCGAGGCGGCGCTGCCGTTCCAAGACCTCGGGTTCGACTCGTTGACCGCGGTCGAACTGCGCAACCGCATCAAAATGGCTACCGGGCTTACCCTTTCACCGAGCCTGATCTTCGACTTCCCCACGCCGGCGGCGCTGGCCGAACACATCGATGAACAGCTCAGCTCCGTGACCGCGAGCACGCCCGCGAACGGGCCGGATCAGCTGGCGCGTTTCAACGACATCGCCCGCGAGTTGCAAACACTGGTCAATCAACCCAATTGGACGCCGGAGGACAGGACCCGCCTGGCCGCCCGCATCCAGGCCATCGTGAGCGAGCTCGAAGCCCCACCACCGCTGACGTCCGGCGAATCGCACACCATCGACGACGACATCGCCACCGCCACCGAACGCGAACTCTTCGCGATCCTCGACGACGACTTCGGCCCCTGATGTCACGCACCGACGTCGCAATCATCGGCCTTGCCTGCCGGTTGCCCGGCGCCGCCGGCCCGCGTGACTTCTGGCGTCTCGTTCGGGACGGGCGCGAGGAGACCCGGCTCCCCGGCGATATCGCCGAGTTCGACGCGGACTTCTTCAACCTGTCGCCCCGCGAGGCCACCGCGATGGACCCGCGTCAGCGGGTCGCGCTCGAGTTGGCGTGGGAACTTTTCGAAGACGCATTTCTGGTGCCGGAAACCCTGCGTGGCGAACAGGTTTCGATCTTCCTCGGGGCGATGACCGACGACTACGCCGTGCTGACCCTTCGCGACGGTGCGGACAATCTCGATCATCACTCGTTCGGCGGGGTCAGCCGCGCGATGATCGCCAACCGGATTTCTTATGCTTTCGGCTTGCAGGGCTCCAGCATGATCGTCGACTCCGGTCAATCGTCGTCGTTGGTCGCGGTGCACCTCGCCTGCGAAAGCCTGGGTGTCGGCGAGTCGCAGCTGGCGATAGCCGGCGGTATCCACCTCAACCTGGCCGATGAAACAGCAATGCTCGAAACGGAATTCGGCGCCATGTCGACGTCCGGGCATACCTACGCATTCGACGGACGCGCCGATGGTTACGTGCGGGCCGAGGGCGCCGGCATGGTCTTGCTGAAGCCGTTGACCGCCGCCATCAGGGACGGAAACAGAATCCGCGCCGTGATCCGTGGCAGCGCGGTCGGCAATGCCGGGCACAGCTCCGCCGGCCAGACGGTGCCCTCGGTTCCGGGGCAAGCCGACGTGATCCGCCGGGCGCTCGACCGCGCCGGGCTCGGCGCCGACGACATCGATTACATCGAGGCGCACGGCACCGGAACCGAAGTCGGCGACCCGGTCGAGGCGCGGGCGCTCGGGGAAATCTTCGCCACCCGTCAGGACCCGGTGCTGGTGGGATCGGTGAAAACCAATATCGGCCACACCGGTAGCGCCGCCGGAATCGCGGGCCTGCTCAAAGCGGTGCTGGCTGTCGAAAACGCAGAGATCCCACCGAGTCTCAACTACGACAGCGCGGCGTCCGGCAATGATATGAAAAGCCGTGGGTTGCAAGTCAACACGGCATTGGAGGCTTGGCCAAACCAAGGCCGGCCGCGACGGGCCGGGGTGTCGTCGTTCGGAATGGGCGGAACGAATGCGCATGTGATCCTCGAGGAGGCGCCCGCACAGCCGGACAGTGTGGTGGCCGAGCCGCAACGGGTCACCCCGCTACCCTGGGTGCTGTCGGCGCGTTCGGAGCAAGCCCTGACCAACCAGGCCGCACGGTTGGCCGCCCACCTCGCGGCCGACGACGAATCGACGGCGACGGATGTGGCGTGGTCGCTGGCGACCACGCGCTCGACGTTCGAACATCGGGCGGTGCTGGTGGGCAGCCAACGTCAATCCCTCACAGCGGGGTTGACGCGGTTGGCCGCCGGTGAGCCGGGGGCGGTGGCCGGCCGGGCCCGGGCGAGCGGCAAGACCGTGTTCGTATTCCCGGGCCAGGGCTCGCAATGGCCGGGGATGGGCCGGCAGCTCCACGAACGGTTTCCGGTTTTCGCCCGGGCTTTCGACGAGGCTGTCGACGCGTTGGATGCGCAGCTGCGTTCGGGTTTGCGCGACGTGATCTGGGGTCTCGACCCGCAACTGCTGGTGAACACCGAGTTCGCCCAGCCGGCATTGTTCGCCATCGAGGTGGCATTGGCGGCGTTGCTGCAAAGCTGGGGAACTGATCCCGATCTGGTGATGGGCCATTCGGTGGGGGAGATCACCGCGGCCCACATTGCCGGCGTACTCACGCTGGACGACGCCGCGCGGTTGGTGGCGGTGCGGGGGCGCCTGATGGCGGGCCTGCCGGCCGGCGGCGCGATGATCGCGGTGGGGGCCGGCGAGGACGACGTGACGCCGCTACTCGCCGACGGTGTGGCGATCGCGGCGGTCAATGCGCAGCATTCCGTGGTGCTTTCGGGTGCCGAGCCCCAGGTGGGAGCGGTGGCCGACCGATTGGCGCGCCACGGCGCGCGGGTACATCGGCTGGCGGTGTCGCACGCGTTTCATTCGGTGTTGGTAGAGCCCATGATTGACGAATTTGCCCGGCTGATATCCGACATCAAGGCGGATCAGCCGCGGATTGGTTTGGTATCCAACGTGACTGGTCAATTGGCCGACGCCGACTACGGATCGGCGCAGTATTGGGCCGAGCACGTGCGTCGGCCGGTGCGCTTTGCCGACGGGGTGCGGCTGGCGGAATCGCTGGGCGCCAAGGTTTTTGCCGAGGTGGGCCCGGCGGCCGGCCTGAGCGCGGCGGTGGAGCAGTCGCTGAACACCGAGCACGCCGCCGCGGTGCCAACGCTGGTCACGGACCGGCCCGAAATCGACACGCTGCTGACCGCGGCCGGGCAACTATTCGCCCACGGCGCGACGGTCGACTGGCCGTCGGTTCTGCACGGCCTGGGCGGACGCCGAGTCGAGCTGCCGACGTATGGTTTTGCCCGGCAACGCTTTTGGCTGGGCCTACGCGCGGAGGCGCCCGCTCCGTTGTTGGACCGGGCGGCGGATCTGGCCGAGCGGTTGCAGGCGCTGACCCCCGAAGACCAGCGCCGGCACCTGGTGGAACTGGTGTGCACGCATGCGGCAACCGTGTTGGGGCACCCGAGCAGTCGTGACATCGATGTCGAGCGCGCCTTCTCCGAGATCGGCTTTGAATCACTGACCGGCGTCGAACTTCGCAACCGCCTCAAGGCCGCCACCGGGTTGGCCTTGTCGCGCACCCTGATCTTCGACTTTCCGACCCCGTTGGCGCTGGCCGAACAACTCCGGCATCAGCTGCTGCACGACGATCGCGGCGAGTCCGACGACGAGAAGACGTGGCGGGCACTGAGAAAAATTCCGCTGCGCGAACTTCGGCGCACCGGCTTACTCGACAAGCTCCTGCTGCTGGCCGGCGAGTCCGAGCTCGTCGCTCCCGCGATCGACGATGACGTCATCGACTCGTTGAGCCCCGATGCGCTCATTGCTATGGCGTTGGAGTCCGACGACGTGGATGATGCTGAATGACGAAATCCACGCTGGCAGGCCTGATTACGCGTCCCTCACCGCGAGTGATATGCGACACATGTTGAATAGCCGTATCTTTGCGGCACTGAACCAGACCGCATAAGCTTTCGTGCAACGGGGGGGAATCGTTTTAGGTAGAGGTCAGGTATGAGTGTCATCGCAGGTGTGTTCGGTGCACTGCCACCGAACCGGTACAGCCAGGGCGAGATTACCGACCAATTCGTCGAGTTCCCGGTTCTCAAAGAGCACGAAGCGATCGTCCGGCGTCTGCACGCCGGCGCGAAGGTCAACAGCCGCCATCTCGTCCTTCCCCTCGAGCGTTATCTGTCGCTGACCGACTTCACCGAGACGAACGAAATCTTCATCGAAAACGCCGTGGACCTCGGCTGCGAGGCTTTGCTGGGCGCTCTCGACGAGGCCGGGCTGCAGCCCCGCGACGTCGACATGATCGCCACCACGACCGTTACCGGCGTCGCGGTGCCGTCGCTGGATGCCCGCATCGCCGGGCGGGTCGGCCTGCGCCCCGATGTGCGCCGGTTACCGCTGTTCGGACTGGGCTGCGCGGCGGGTGCGGCGGGGTTGGCCTCCCTGCACAACTACCTGCGCGGTGCGCCCGACGGCGTCGCGGTGCTGATCTCCGTCGAGCTGTGCTCGCTGACCTTCCCCACGGTCAAGCCGACCGTATCGGGGCTGGTCTCGACCGCGATGTTCGGCGACGGGGCGGCCGCGGTGGTTGCCGTCGGCGATCGTCGCGCCGAACAAGACCGGCAGCTGCGCCCCAGCGGGCCCGACGTCGTCGACTCGCGCAGCCGGCTCTACCCGGAATCACTGCACATCATGGCGTGGAACGTCGGCCCCGCCGGCCTGCAGCCCGTGTTCTCCCCGGAGCTCGCGACGGTGATCGAAGCCCAGCTGGCCGACGACGTCGACCGATTCCTCGGCCGGCACGGGCTGACCAGGGACGACATCGAAGCGTGGGTGGCCCATCCGGGCGGCCCGAAGGTGATCGATGCGATCGGCAAGAGCCTCGAGCTGCCCCCGGAGGCGCTGGAGCTGACTTGGCGCTCGCTGGGTGAGATCGCCAACCTGTCGTCGGCCTCGGTGCTGCACGTGCTGCGCGACACCATCGCCAAGCCGCCGACCGGCGGCAGCCCGGGCCTGATCGTTGCGATGGGCCCCGGATTCTCCTCCGAGCTCGTGCTACTGCGCTGGCACTGACTCGGCGATATCGACGACCAATCCCGGCGTGGGACTCAGCGCCGCGAGGTTAGCCGCGCGGATGCGCTGAGCGGGCAGCCGTAGCTTGGTTCGGGCGACCAGCCGGGCCAGCATGACCGTCATCTCGGTCGTGGCCATGACCGCCCCGATGCACCGGTGCAACCCGCCGCTGAACGGAATGAACTCATGTGGAGCGGGCTTGCGATAGTCGGCCGCGCCCGGGTCCCACCGCTGCGGCCGGAACTCGCGTGGGTGCGGCCACACCTCGGGCAGCCGGTGCGTCACGTAGGCGCTGAAGATCAGCAATCGGCCGGCGGGGATGCGGTGCCCGTCGAACCGGAGGTCGCGCATCCCCCGGCGGGCCGAGATCACGCCGGGGGAGTACAGCCGCAGCGTCTCGTGGACGACGCCGTTGAGGTAGGTCAGCGCGTCGAGGTCGGCCGCGCTCGGCGGTTCGTCGCCCAGGACGCGGCGTACCTCGTCGGCGGCGTTGTCCCACGCGCCGGGCAGCGTCAGCAGCGTGTAGATCGCCCAGGCCAGTGCACCGCTCGTGGTCTCGTACCCGGCGGTGATCAGCGAAATGATCGTATCGCGAATCTCGTTGTCGCTCAACGCATATCCCTCGTCGCCGCGGCCGTTGATCAGCATGGTCATCATGTGGTCGTCGGGTCTGGGCGCGGTGCGCGCGTCGGCGATCAGGGTGTCGATGAAGTCGTTGAGGCGGGTGCGCGCGGCCATCGCCCGTCGCCATCCGGGCGAGTTGAGGCGCTGCTGCAGCGCCACCACCTGGGGCAGCTGATGGGTCAGGTCCAGCAGGGGCTGCAGTTGCTCACCGAGAAAGTCGGCGTGCGCCGCCAGGCGCGAACCGAACAGGCTCTCCGCGGTGCTGCGCCGGACCGCCGAGCGGCACTGCCGGTAGATGTCCAGCCGTTGCCCGGGCCGCCAGCCGTCGATGACCGTGTCGATGTTGGACACCATGGTCTGCACGTAGTCCTGGATCTGCCGGTGCCGCAGCCCCGGCGCCACCACGCTGCGGCGACGGCGGTGGTCGTCCCCGTCGCTGACGATCAGCGCGGTGGGCCCGTCGACGATCGCCAGGCTCTCGAACGTCTGCGCCCAGCTGAACGCGTCGGCGTTGGCGAAGACGAACTTGTTCGCCTCGGGTCCGAGCAGATAGGTGTAGCCGTGCCGGCCGACGCCGGAGTTGATCACCGGCCCGCGCAGCCGGTACAGGGCGAGCAACCCTTCGCCGGGCAGATAGCGAACGGGTTGGCTCCTCATGGTGACTATTCGACCATTTCCGAGAGCTCCAGCCAGCGGCTTTCCAGCGTTGAGACTTCGTCTTCCAGGGCGCGCAACTCGCCCGTCAGCCGGGTGATGCCGACGTGGTCGGACTGGTCGTAGTCGGCCAGTTCGACGTGTTTGGCCGCAATCCGGTCAGCCAGCCGGGCGAGCTGGCGGTCCAGGGAGGCCAGCTCCTTCTCGGCGGCCCGACGTTGCGCGCCGGACATCGCTTCGGGCTCGGGGGTCGCCCGCGGCGGTTCCGCGGCGCCCGTCGACCGGGCGGACAGCCGCAGGTACTGGTCGACGCCGCCGGGCAGGTGACGCAGCCGGCCGTCGAGAATCGCGTACTGCTGATCGGTGACGCGTTCCAGCAGATAGCGGTCGTGGGAGACGACGATCAGGGTGCCCGGCCAGGAGTCGAGCAGATCCTCGGTCGCGGTCAGCATGTCGGTGTCGACGTCGTTGGTGGGTTCGTCGAGCAGCAGGACGTTCGGCTCGGAGAGCAAGGTGAGCATCAGCTGCAGGCGTCGCCGCTGCCCGCCGGACAGCTCGCCCACGCGCGCGGAGAGCTCGGTGAAGCCGAGTCGCTCCAGCAGCTGGGCCGGGGTGACCTCGCGACCCTCGACCTCGTAGCCGCCGGGCAGCCGGCCCAGCACGTCGGCGATCCGGTCGTCGGCAATGTCGGCCAATCGATCGCCCTGCTGGTCGAGCACCGCGAGCTGAACGGTCTTGCCGCGCTTGACCCGCCCGGTGTCCGGCGTGATGGTGCCGGCGATCAACCCGAGCAGCGTCGACTTGCCCGCCCCGTTGGCCCCGACGATGCCGGTCCGTTCACCCGGCGCGATGCGCCATTCGACGTCGCGCAGCACCGGCCGTTCGCCGAACGAGACCGACACGTCGAGCAGATCGATAACGTCCTTGCCGAGCCGCGCCGTCGCCAGCTTGGCCAGCTCGACGGTGTTGCGCAGCGGCGGGACGTCGGCAATCAGCTGATTGGCGGCGTCGATGCGGAACTTCGGCTTGGAGGTCCGCGCCGGCGGCCCCCGGCGCAGCCACGCCAGCTCCTTGCGCATCAGGTTCTGCCGCTTGGCCTCCACCGCGGCGGCCTGCCGGTCCCGCTCCACGCGCTGCAGCACATAGGCCGCGTAGCCGCCCTCGAACGGTTCAACGATCCCGTCGTGCACCTCCCACGTCGTGGTGGCGACCTCGTCGAGAAACCAGCGGTCGTGCGTCACCACCAGCAGCCCGCCGGTGTTGCGTGTCCAGCGCTGCTGCAGATGGTCGGCCAGCCAGGTGATGCCCTCGATGTCGAGGTGGTTGGTGGGCTCGTCGAGGGCGATGACGTCCCACTCGCCGATCAGCAGTTGGGCCAGCTGCACCCGGCGGCGCTGTCCCCCGCTGAGCGTGGAAACCGTTGCATCCCAATCGATATCGGAGACCAGCCCGCCGACCACATCGCGGATGCGCGGGTCGCCGGCCCACTGATGCTCCGGCTGGTCGCCAACCAGCGTCCAGCCGACGGTGTGCGCCGGGTCCAGGGTGTCGGCCTGGCTCAGCGCGCCGACTCGCAATCCGCTGCGCTGGGTGACCCGGCCGGAGTTGGGCTGCAGCTGACCGCTCAGCAGCCGCAGCAGGCTGGACTTGCCGTCCCCGTTGCGCCCCACGATGCCGATGCGCGCGCCGTCGTTGACCCCGAGCGAGATCGACTCGAAAACCACTTGGGTCGGGTATTCCAGGTGAACGGCCTCGGCCCCGATCAAGTGCGCCACTGGGACGACCCTACTGCCAGCCTGTCAAGCAGTTCTTGGCTGTGCGGTCAGCTCGGAGCAGCGCACTTGGCGACTTGGGCGTGCAGACCGCTGACCAGTAGATCCAACCCGAACTCGAACGCCTCATCACTGAGATGGGCGCTGTAGTTGCCGGCGAGCGCCGACAACCGGGGAAACGTATCCCCAGGCAATTCCCTGATCCGGTCGGGTAGATCGATCGGCGCCGCGGCCGCCTGCGCTCCGGCGAAACCAAGAGCGTAGTTGCACAGCACGCCCAAGCCGTGCAGCGCGAGGATTTCGGTGAGGCCGGCGTCGAGCAGGGCCGCCACTATCCGCTCGCGGATGCTGAACATGCCGGGGGTGGCTGAACGTTGGGCGAGCACCAGGGTCACCAGGTTGGGATGCCGTCGGCCAATGGTGTGCAGCGTCCGCACTTCGGTGCGGAGTTGCTGGTCCCAGTTCACGGTGGAAGTCGGGCGATGGGCTTCGGCGAAAAGAAGGACGGTAACGCCCTCCAGAATCTCCTCTTTGTTGCGCACGTAGCCGTAGAGGGTCATCACGCCCATGCCGAGCTCGTCGGCCACGCGGCGCATCGTGAACGCCTCGGGCGGCTCCGCGTCGATCACTCGCAGCGCCGCCTTCAGTACCTCCTCGCGGGTGAACCGAGGGCGTGGGCCTCGCTTCGCCGGTGCTTCAGAATCTCTTGACACATAAATACCGTACTGAATACGGTGATCGGTATCACAATTTTGAATCAGGAGTAAAAATATGACTGAGACCGCAACCAGTGCGGGGACCGTAGGCGCCCAGTTGGCACCCGTCGCCGACGACTTCAGCGCGTTCATCATTGCCGGTGCGGTCAGTTCTGACGCGAGCAAGTTCAGCCGTGAGACCGAGGGCCGCACGCCGGCGCAGGGAATCGAGGACGGTGTCGACGCCGAACGCTTCGGCTTTCAGATGTGGGCTCAGATGTGCTCCAATTCCGCCGCGATCGTGGCCGACTGACGCGCTGCTCGGGTGACCGCGCGTCATGGCCATTCCCGCCCCACGACCCGGCGCCGTCGCTCTTATCACGGGCGCCTCGTCCGGTATCGGTACCGAGCTGGCACGCGGACTCGTGGCTATCGGCCATGATGCGATCCTCGTCGCGCGGCGCCGTGAGCGGCTCGAATCGCTGGCAAGGGAGCTGCGCCGTGGTGGCCGCCGCATCGAGGTGATCGCCGCCGACGTCAGCGATCCCACGGGGCGCGCCACGTTGCTGACTGAAATCCGGGGGCTCCGACTCGAAGTCGACGTGCTGGTCCCGTGCGCCGGATTCGGGATGGGCGGCGCGTTCATAGACGCCGATCCCGAGCGGATTCAGCAGCTGATCCGCACCAACGTGGAGGGATCGCTTCTGCTTGTCCGATCGCTCGCGCCGGCGATGGTGGAGCGCCGCAGCGGGGCGATCCTGCTCGTCTCGTCGATGGCCGGCAACCAACCGATGCCGCATTTTCAGGCATACGCCGCAACGAAGGCAGCGGTGACGTCGCTGGCCGAATCGCTGGACTGGGAGCTTGGCCGCAGTGGCGTGACCGTCACTGCGTTGTGTCCTGGGGGCGTCCGCACCGAACTTGCGGAAGTGGCAGGCATGCTCGCTGCCGAGAGCCGCACCCCGAAGGCCTTCATGGCTGACCCAGCGCGCATCGCCGATGCCGCGTTGAAAGGCCGGGACCGGAATCGACGAACGATCGCCACGAGTGCGGCGGCTGATGAGAAGTCCAGGTCCCGCCGTCTTACCCGCCCTGATGTGCCATGATGTCTCAGCTGTCGAGAGTGGGGAGCAGCGATGGATCTGAACTTGTCGATGATCACGCGGCCGGTGGAACGACTGGTCGCGACGGCCCAGAACGGCCTGGAGGTCTTGCGGCTGGGGGGCTTGGAGACCGGCACCGTTCCGTCGCCGTCGCAGATCGTCGAGAGCGTGCCGATGTACAAGCTCCGGCGCTACTTTCCGCCGGACAATCGCCCCGGGCAGCGGCCGGTCGGCCCGCCGGTGCTGATGGTGCACCCGATGATGATGTCGGCCGACATGTGGGACGTGACCCGCGAAGACGGCGCGGTCGGCATCCTACATTCGCACGGGCTGGACTGCTGGGTCATCGACTTCGGTTCACCGGACAAGGTCGAGGGCGGCATGCGCCGCAACCTGGCCGACCACATCGTCGCGCTCAGCCAGGCCATCGACACGGTCCGGGACGCCACCGGCACCGACGTGCACCTGGTCGGGTATTCGCAGGGCGGGATGTGGTGCTATCAGGTCGCCGCTTACCGGCGTTCGAAGGCGCTGGCCAGCATCGTCACCTTCGGGTCGCCGGTGGACACCCTGGCCGCCCTGCCGATGGGCATCCCGGCAAACTTTGCCCCGCCCGTCGCCAACTTCATGGCCGATCACGTCTTCAGCCGACTGGCCATCCCCGGCTGGATGGCGCGCGCCGGCTTCCAGATGCTCGACCCGCTGAAGACCGCCAAGGCCCGGGTCGACTTCGTGCGTCAGTTGCACGACCGCGAGGCATTGCTGCCCCGCGAACAACAGCGCCGATTCCTCGAGCGCGAGGGGTGGATCGCCTGGTCCGGCCCGGCGATCTCCGAGCTGCTCAAGCAGTTCATCGCGCACAACCGCATGATGACCGGGGGTTTCGCCGTCAACGGGCAGATGGTCACGCTGACCGACATCACCTGCCCGGTGCTGGCCTTCGTCGGCGAGGTCGACGACATCGGCCAGCCGGCGTCGGTGCGAGGCATCCGGCGGGCGGCGCCCGACGCCGAGGTCTACGAGGCCCGCATCCGCACCGGCCATTTCGGCCTGGTCGTCGGATCCAAAGCCGCAGAGCAGGGTTGGCCCACCGTCGCCGCGTGGATCGAGTGGCTGTCCTCCGGCGGCGACAAGCCGGCCGGCATCGACCTGATGGCCGATCAGCCCGAAGAGCACACCGACAGCGGCGTCGCGCTGAGCTCGCGGATCACGCACGGCCTCGGTGAGGCATCGGAGGCGGCGCTGGAGTTGGTCCGCGGCGCCACCGGGGCGGCGGTCGCGGCCAACAAGTCCATGCGGACCCTGGCCGTGGAGACCGCACGCACGCTGCCCCGGCTGGCCCGGCTCGGACAGATCAACGACCACACGCGAATCTCGTTGGGCCGCATCATCAGCGAGCAGGCCAGCAGGTCCCCGCGCGGCGAGTTCCTGCTGTTCGACGGACGCGTGCACACCTACGAAGCGGTCGACCGGCGCATCAACAACGTCGTCCGCGGCCTGATTCAGGTCGGCGTCCGGCAGGGCGACCGGGTGGGCGTGCTGATGGAGACCCGGCCCAGTGCTCTGGTCGCGATCGCCGCGCTGTCGCGGTTGGGCGCCGTCGCGGTGGTGATGCACCCGGAGGCGGACCTGGCCGCGTCGGTCCGGCTCGGGCGCGTCACCGAGATCCTGACCGACCCCACCAACCTGGAGGCCGCGCGCCAATGGCCGGGACAGGTGCTGGTGCTCGGTGGTGGTGAGGCGCGCAACCTGGACCTGCCCGATGACGGCAACGTCATCGACATGGAACAGATCGACCCGGACGCCGTAGACCTGCCCGCCTGGTACCGGCCCAACCCGGGGCTGGCCCGCGACCTGGCGTTCATCGCGCTCAGCTCGGCCGGCGGCGAACTGGTCGCCAAGCAGATCACCAACTACCGGTGGGCCGTGTCGGCGTTCGGAACCGCCTCGGCGGCCGGCCTGGAGGGCCGCGACACCGTGTACTGCCTGACGCCGCTGCATCACGAGTCCGCGCTGCTGGTTGCGCTGGGCGGCGCGGTCGTCGGCGGAACCCGCATCGCGTTGTCGCGCGGCCTGCATGCCGACCGTTTCGTCCACGAGATACGGCAATACGGCGTCACCGTGGTGTCCTACACCTGGGCGATGCTCCGCGACATCGTCGACGATCCCGCCTTTGTGCTGCACGGCAATCACCCGGTTCGGCTGTTCATCGGCTCGGGTATGCCGACCGGGTTGTGGCAGCGGGTGGTCGACGCGTTCGCCCCCGCACACGTCGTCGAGTTCTTCGCCACCACCGACGGACAGGCGGTGCTGGCCAACGTGTCCGGCGCCAAGATCGGCAGCAAGGGCCGCCCGCTGCCCGGCGCCGGCCGTATCGAGCTCGGCGCCTACGACACCGAACACGACCTGATCCTGGAAGACGAACGGGGCTTCGTGCAGGTCGCCGATGCGAATCAGGTCGGCGTGCTGCTCGCGGCATCCCGAGGACCGATCGATCCGACGGCGTCGGTCAAACGCGGGGTCTTCGCGCCCGCCGACACCTGGATCTCCACCGAGAACCTGTTCCGCCGCGACGAGGACGGGGACTACTGGCTGCTGGGCAGGCGCGGCTCGGTGGTGCACACCGGGCGCGGGCTGGTCTATTCCGACGCGGTCACCGACGCGCTCGGCCTGATCAACGGTGTGGACCTGGCGGTGACCTACAACGTGCCGTTCGGTAACCAGGAGGTGGCGCTGTCCGCGGTGACGCTGCTACCGGGAGCCAGCATCACCGCGGCCGACCTGACCGAGGCGTTCGCCGAGATGCCCGTCGGGCTCGGGCCCGACATCGTGCACGTGGTGCCGGAGATGACGCTCAGCGCCACCTATCGTCCGACGGTCAGCGCGCTGCGGGCGGCCGGGATCCCCAAATCCGGGCGCCACGCCTGGTATTTCGATGTCGCCAGCGAGCAGTACCGCAAGCTGACGCCGGCGGTGCGGGCCGAGCTGAGCGCCACCTACAAGGGCACTGATGCTTGACGACACGCTGCTGAGCATTCTCGTCTGCCCGCAGGACCGCGGCCCGCTGCTGCTGGTTGGTGACGAACTGCTCTACAACCCGCGACTGCGCCGCGCCTACCGCATCGAGGACGGCATCCCGGTGCTGCTGATCGACGAGGCGCGCGATGTCGACGACGACGACGAGCACGCCCGTCTCATGGAACGAGCCCGTCCGGCAACTCCCCAGTGAGGTAGCGCTGCAGGTTCGGTGCGATCATCGCCACGACCTGGTCGGCCGGCAGCGACGCGAACGGCTCCAATTCGAGGATGTAGCGGGCCATCACCACGCCCATCAACTGCGACGCGGCGAACTGGATGCGGATGCGGCCCGTGCCCGGTGGATTGTCGACGCGCGGCCCGACTTCGCCGACGATCACCTCCTGGAAAAAGGAGCGCACCAAGCTCACCTCGGCACCGGACAGCAACGACCGCATGGTCGCGATCAAGCCGGCTCCCAGCTCGGAGTCCCAGATGTGCAAGAGCAGCGACGGGAGCCGCAGCCCGAGTTCTTCGACCGGAGTCTCGCGTATCGGCCCAAGCACCGTCATGGGATCGATCGGCAGATGTATCGCCGCGGCGAACAGCTGCTGTTTGGTCCCGAAGTAGTGATGCACCAGCGCGGAATCCACACCCGCCGCCGCGGCCACGGCCCGTATCGAAGTACGGTCAATGCCGTTGCGGGCGAATAGTTCTCGCGCGCTGGTCAGGATGCGATCGCGGGTGTCGGAGTTTCCGGCCGGCCGCCCGGGCCGCCGGCGCCCGGTGTTGGTGGCCGTCACGTTATGGCGTCCGGCGCCGCAGCGTCGCAGCGGCCAGGCACAGCGCCGCGAACGCGGAACCCGCCACGACGACGATGTCGCGCACCGCGGTCCCGGTCAGCTCGGTATGCGAACTCACCTGTTGCAGAGCCTCCAGCGCGTAGCTGGCCGGCAGCACATTGCTGATCCATTGCAACCAGTCTGGCATCAGCGCGCGGGGAACGATGATGCCGGCGAGCAGCAGCTGCGGCACCATCACCAGCGGGATGAACTGCACGGCCTGAAACTCGGTGCGCGCGAACGCACTACACAGCAGGCCCAGGCCGACGCCGAGCACCGCGTTGACGATCGCGATCACGAATACCCACACCCAGCTGCCCGCCGTGTCGAAGCCGAGGGACCAGAACGACACGGTGCACGCCACCGTCGCCTGGGCGGCCGCGGCGATCGAGAAGGCGGTGCCGTAGGCGATCAGCAGGTCGAGCCGGCGGAGGGGAGTGGTCAGAATTCGTTCCAGCGTCCCGGAGGCTCGTTCCCGCTGCATCGTGATCGCCGTGATGATGAACATCACGAACAGCGGGAAGAGGCCGAGCAGGATCAGGCACGCATTGTTGAACGGCGACGGCGTGCCGGGTAGGTGCCGCGCATTGTGAAACATGAAGTACATCAAGGTGATAACCAAAACCGGCACCGCCAGGATCATCGCGACACTGCGGTGATCGGAGGCCAGCTGGCGCAGGATCCGCGTCGTGGTGGCCGTGTACCCCTTGAGGCTCATCCCGCTTTCGGACCGGCGGGCGCCATGGTGCGCTTGATGATGGACAGAAACGCGTCCTCCAGAGACGTGCATCCGGTGTCCTCTCGTAGTTGGGTCGGCGTGGTGTGGGCGACCAAGTTCCCGTCGCGCATCAGCAACAGGTCCCCGCAGTGGTCGGCCTCGTCCATCACGTGGCTCGAGACCAGCAGGGTGGTTCCGGCGCGGGCGAGTTCGTTGAACTGCTCCCAGAGGTCGGCCCGCAGTACCGGGTCCAAACCGACGGTGGGCTCGTCGAGCACCAGCAGCTCCGGCTGGCACACCAATGCGCACGCCAGCGACACCCTGGTGCGCTGGCCGCCGGACAGGTTGGCGCTGAACGCGGTGCGGTGGTCGGTCAGCCCGACCCGCTCGATCGCGTCGTCGGCGGCCCGGCTGTCGAAGCCGTACAGCGAAGCGAAGTAGCGAACGTTGTCGACGATCCGCAGGTCGTTGTAGATGGTCGGGTCCTGCGGCAGGTAACCGACGCGGCGGCGCAGCTCGGGAGAGCCGGCGGGTCTGCCGAGCACGGTCACGGTTCCCGACGTGACGATCTGCGTGCCGACGATGCAGCGCATCAACGTGGTCTTGCCGCAGCCCGAAGGGCCGAGCAGGCCGGTGATGCTGCCCTTCGCGATCCGCACCGAGACGTCGTGCAGAGCGGGGCGGTTGCCGCGGATAACCCGCAGATGCGCGATGTCGATAGCGGCCTCGCCTTGAGGACGGATTAATTCATCACGAGATGAAATCATCATGTGATGAATATCCGCCCGCGGCCCGGCAGTGTCAAGGGGGTGTGGCGGCGCAGATGCAAATCACCGCATGGTCAGGCCGCGTTACGGACGCGGCCCCTGTGACTGCGGCCGGCGCGCTCGGTCAGCGCGACGGCGTTGATTCAGGTGGGCGAACCGGGACGGCGCAGCGGCAGGTGTCCGTGCACGCCCTCGGCGTAGGCCGTTTCGGCGTGCTGGGTGAAGTCGACGCCGGTGGTTTCGTCCTCGGGGCTGAGCCGGAAGCCCATCACCCGCTCGATCACCTTCGCCAGAATGAAGGTCACCGCGAACGCGTACACCGCGACGACGGCGATCGCGAGCGTCTGCTTGCCGAGCTGGCCGAAGCCACCCCCGTAGAACAGTCCCTGCGGGCCCGACGTCATGACGGCCGTGGCGAGCAGCCCGATCAGGAAGACCCCGACCACCCCGCCGACGAAGTGCACACCGACGACGTCGAGCGAATCGTCATAGTTGAAGCGCAATTTCGCGGTCACCGCGAACGCGCACACCACGCCCGCGGCGAGGCCGACCGCCGCCGCGCCGAGCGTGTTGACGGTGCCGCACGACGGGGTGATCGCGACGAGACCGGCGACCACCCCGGATGCCGCCCCGAACGTTGTCGGCCTGCCGTCGCGGATCTGCTCGACCGTGAGCCAGCCGAGCATGCCGAGGCAACCGGCGACGAGCGTGTTGAGGAAGATCGCCGCGGCAGTTCCGTTGGCCGCCAACGCCGAACCGGCGTTGAAGCCGAACCAGCCGAACCACAGCAGCCCGACCCCGACGAAGAGCAGCGGCAGATTGTGCGGGCGCATCGCGTCCTTCTTGAAGCCGATGCGCGGTCCGAGCACCAGCGCCAGCGCCAGCGCCGAGGAACCGGAGACGATCTCGACGACCAGGCCGCCCGCGTAGTCCAGCACGCCCATCTTGTTCAGCCAGCCACCCGGCCCCCACACCCAGTGTGCGACAACTGAATACACGACGATCGCCCAGACCGGAACGAACACGATCCAGGCGGCGAAGCGGGCGCGGTCGGCGATCGCGCCACTGACCAGGGCCGCGGTGATGATCGCGAAGGTCAATTGGAAGGTGGCATAGAGCAGTTCGGGCACCGTGCCGTGCACGGTGTCGGGCGTGATCCCGAGCATCCCGACATGGCTGAGGTTGCCGATGAACCCGCCCGCCCCGTCCTCGGAGAACGCGAGCGTGTAGCCGACCAGCAGCCACGCCACGGTGACGAGTGGGATGGAGACGAAGCTCATCATGATCATGTTGAGCACCCCGGTGGTGCGGACCATGCCGCCGTAGAAGATCGCCAGGCCGGGGGTCATCAGTAGGACCAGTGCGGTACTGGCCAGCAGCCACGCGGTGGCGGCGGGGTCGATTGCATGCATTGTGGGCTCCTTTGCCTGGCGGCAACCGGAGAGTTTGCCATGTTTGTGCTCTCGGTAGGTTCGGTGGGTGCGTGCAGGCGAGCTGGTAGTTGACCCGGTCGCGGCCGCGCACCGGCTGCTCGGCGCAACGCTTGCCGGGCGGGGCGTGCGCGCGACCGTCGTCGAGGTCGAGGCCTACGGAGGCGTTCCCGACGGACCCTGGCCGGACGCGGCGGCACATTCCTACCGGGGCCGCAGCGGCCGCAACGGCGTGATGTTCGGGCCCCCGGGCCGCCTGTACACCTACCTCAGCCACGGGATCCACACCTGCGCCAACGTCTCGTGCGGCCCCGACGGCACGGCCGCCGCGGTGCTGCTGCGCGCCGCCGTGATCGAGGACGGCGCCGACGTGGCCCAGACCCGTCGCGGTCCGGCCGTCCGCGCCGCCGCGCTGGCGCGTGGTCCCGGAAATCTGTGTTCGGCGTTGGGAATTACGATGTCCGACAACGGGATTGATCTCTTCGATCCGGGTAGTCCGGTGACGCTGACGCTGCATGCGGTTAACGGGGCAGTCGCGGGCCCACGCGTGGGCATCAGCCAGGCCGCCGACCGGCCGTGGCGACTGTGGCTGGCCGGGCGACCGGAAGTCTCGGCGTATCGGCGAAGTCCGCGGGCACCTGCCCCCGGCGCCAGCGACTAGCCTCTTGCCCATGATCCTCGACGAGCTGGGCTGGCGTGGACTGATCGCGCAGTCCACCGACCTCGACGCCCTGGCCGCCGAAGCGCAGCGCGGACCGCTGACCGTGTACGCCGGCTTCGACCCCACCGCGCCGAGCCTGCATGCGGGGCATCTGGTGCCGCTGCTGGCACTGCGGCGCTTTCAGCGGGCCGGGCACCGGCCCATCGTGCTCGCGGGCGGCGCCACCGGCATGATCGGGGACCCGCGTGAGGTCGGCGAACGCAGCCTGCACGAGGCCGGCACCGTCGCCGAATGGACCGAACGTATTCGCGGGCAGCTCGAACGCTTCGTCGACTTCGACGACTCACCCACCGGCGCGATCGTCGCCGACAACCTCGAGTGGACGGCGCCGATGTCGGCGATCGAGTTCCTGCGGGATCTCGGCAAGCACTTCTCGGTCAACGTAATGCTGGATCGCGACACCATCCGGCGGCGCCTCGACGGCGACGGGATCTCCTACACCGAGTTCAGCTACATGCTCCTGCAGGCCAACGACTACGTGGAATTGCACCAGCGCCATGGCTGCGCGCTGCAGATCGGCGGCTCGGATCAGTGGGGCAACATCATCGCCGGGGTGCGCCTGGTGCGCCAGAAGCTCGGCGCGACGGTGCACGCGCTCACGGTCCCGCTGGTCACCGCCGCCGACGGCACCAAGTTCGGCAAATCCACCGGCGGCGGCAACCTGTGGCTGGACCCGCAGCTGACCAGTCCTTATGCCTGGTACCAGTACTTCGTCAACACCGCCGACGCCGACGTCATTCGCTATCTGCGGTGGTTCACTTTCCTGTCCGCCGAGGAGCTGGCCGAGCTTGAACAGGCGACCGCCGAGCGTCCGCAACAACGCGCCGCTCAGCGCCGGCTGGCGACCGAACTCACCGTCCTGGTGCACGGCGAGGAGGCCACCGCGGCCGTCGAGCATGCCAGCAAGGCGCTCTTCGGTCAGGGCGAGCTCGACCGTCTGGACGAGGCGACGCTGGCCGCCGCGCTGCGCGAGGCGTCGGTCGCCGAGCTCAAACCCGGTGGCCCGGACGGGATTGTCGATCTGTTGGTGGCCAGCGGCCTGTCGGCCAGTAAAGGCGCCGCGCGACGCACGATCGGCGAGGGCGGCGTTTCGGTCAACAACATTCGGATCGAGAGCGACGAATGGTCTCCGCAGGACTCGGATTTCCTCTACGGCCGATGGCTGGTGCTGCGGCGCGGTAAGCGCAATATCGCCGGCATCGAAAAGGTCTAGAGAGGATCTGGGAAGAGTATTCAGCGGGGATCTCGCCAATCGGAGGGGAAGCCGATATGAGAGGAGGGGAGCCTCGTTGTTGGAAGGAGCGACGAGATCCCCGCTGCGAGAACTAGTTTTCCGGGATTCGCGACTCGCCGGTATCCCACAACCGGCTGAATTAGGGGTGGATATCCGCTGTCCCCCGTTCGGGGGACACACCGCCGGGTGCGCCGCGGTCGATAGTACCTAAAACGCTTGTACGGCAACACATTTGGCGCATCAAGCCCGCCGGTCGGCCCCGGTGGGAGATCAACGGCGGCACATATTGCACGCGAGATTGTCAAGAAGTTCGGTGCGAAACGCGGCGGTGTGCGAATCTTTACCTGGCCGTGCCCTAAACGTGACACTCGTTGGCCACTGTAGTCACAGTGATTTTGCGCAGCCACCAAACAATCGACGAGAGCGAGAGATGACGGCGCAATCAATGGCGTACCAGACGACCTTACGGGTCGGCGCACAGACGAGGGCCTTCGGGTTCATGGCGCTGACCACGGCTTTGGTTGCCGCGGCCGCGACGATGGCGGCGCCTATCCGCGCCGACATGGCGGGCAACAGCTTCCTGTCGGCGCTGACCAACGCCGGAATTGCCGTCACTCAGCCGGCCACGACGCTCGCTCAGGGGCAATCGGTGTGTCCGATGCTGATCCGGCCGGGCGGGTCGTTCGAATCGGTCGTCTCGGACGTGGCGACCGGCAGCGGGATGACCGAGAAAAATGCGGGCATCTTCACGATCATCGCGATCGGCACGTTCTGTCCCGCGATGATCGCGCCGTTGATTCCGGACCGGTTCAAGGCGTAGCGAGACCCCCACTCGGGTGCCCGTATCCTTTCGGGGTGGGCGACGACAGGCAGCGTCATAACGGGGAGCGACGGCCGCGCTCGGCGTCTAAATGGTCGGGACCGGGCCGGGCGCGCCAGGCTCAGCCGCAGAACGCACCTGATCGCCCGGTGGACAACGGGCCCGCCATACCGCCCGACGTGGACGCCAAACAGTTGTCGCCCGAGATCCGCGGCGAACTGAGCACCTTGGACCGCGCGACCGCCGATGCGGTGGCGCGCCACCTGGTCGCCGCGGGTGAGCTGATGGACGAAGACCCGGAAGCCGCCCTGAACCACGCCCGCGCCGCGCGCGCGAGGTCCAGCAGGATCGCCGCGATTCGCGAGGCCGTCGGAATCGCCGCCTACCGCTACGGCGATTGGGCCCAGGCGTTGTCCGAGCTGCGTGCCGCGCGGCGGATGGGCAGCAAGTCGCCGTTGCTGCCGTTGATCGCGGATTGCGAACGCGGCCTTGGCCGTCCGGAGCGGGCGATCGAACTCGCCCGCGGCGAAGAGGCGGCCCAGCTCAGCGGCGACGCCGCCGACGAGCTGCGCATCGTGGCCGCCGGCGCCCGCTCGGATCTCGGGCAGCTCGAGCAGGCGCTGGCCCTGTTGTCCACGCCGCAGCTGGACCCGACTCGCAGCGGCTCGATGGCGGCCCGGCTGTTCTACGCCTACGCCGACACCCTGCTGGCGCTAGGCCGCAACGACGAAGCGCTGCAATGGTTTTTGCACTCCGCGGCCGCCGACATCGACGGCATCACCGACGCCGAAGACCGGGTCGGCGAGCTGGGCTCGGCAGAATGAGCGTGAAAGGCATTGTGCAGGAACATGATTGCCTACTCATCGATTTGGACGGGACGGTGTTTCGCGGTCACCGTGCCACCGACGGCGCGGTGCAGACGCTCGACGAAGTCGGCAGCCGCAAGCTGTTCGTCACCAACAACGCCTCCCGCAGCGCCGACGAAGTAGCCACCCACCTGCGCGACCTCGGCTTCACCGCCACCGGCGACGACGTCGTCACCAGCGCCCAAAGTGCCGCGCACCTGCTTTCCGGTGAGCTGCCGCCGGATTCACCCGTGCTGATCGTCGGCACCGATTCGCTGGCCAACGAAATCGCCGCCGTCGGACTGCGCCCGGTGCGTCGCTACGACGACAACCCCGTCGCCGTCGTCCAGGGCCTCTCGATGACGATCGGCTGGCCCGATCTCGCCGAAGCCGCACTGGCCATCCGGGCCGGTGCGTTGTGGGTGGCGGCCAACGTCGACCCCACGCTGCCCACCGAGCGGGGTCTGCTGCCCGGCAACGGATCCCTGGTCGCCGCGCTGCGGGCCGCGACCGGCGCCGAACCCAAGGTGGCCGGAAAGCCCGCCCCGACACTGCTCAACGATGCGGTCGCCCGCGGCGACTACCGAGCGCCGCTGGTGATCGGCGACCGGCTCGACACCGACATCGAGGGCGCCAACGCCGCGAAGTTCCCCAGCCTGATGGTGCTGACCGGGGTGAGCAGCGCGCGCGACGCGGTGTACGCCATACCCGCGCAGCGGCCCACCTACATCGGCCATGACCTGCGCGCGCTGTACCAGGACGGCAGCGCGCTCGCGGTGGGGCCGCAGCCCGGCTGGACGGTCGACGTCGACGCCGACAGCCTCACGGTCCGCGGCAACGGCGCCGACGAAGGGGACGGGCTGTCGATCGTGCGCGCGGTCGCCAGCGCGGTGTGGGGCGGCAACTACTCCGATTCCCAGGGCCGGCCGGCGCGCATCCGGGCCGCCGACGACCGGGCCCGCGACGCGCTCGAGCGCTGGTCTCTCGTGCATGGGGACTAGCGGGTGACTACCGTAGAACCGCAATGAATATCGATCCTGAACAGATTCGCGCCGACATCGACAACCTGCTGGCGCAGTTGCCCGACCCGGCCGACCCGGAGAACCGGGAAACGGGGTGTCGGAAATTTGAGCTCGCCGAGCTCGAAGACATCGCACGGCGGCTTTCCGAAGCGCATGACTTGCTGCTGGCCGCGCTGGAGTCGGCGGAGAAGGGCTGAGTGCGGGCATGGCACGACGCGCCCGCGTTGACGCGGAGCTGGTGCGGCGCGGCCTTGCCCGATCCCGTCAGCAGGCCGCCGAGTTGATCGGCGCCGGCAAGGTCAGCATCGACGGCATGCCCGCGGTCAAGCCCGGCACCGCCGTCGCGGCCAGCGCGGCCCTGACCGTGGCCGACGACGGCGAGCGCCGCTGGGTGTCGCGGGGGGCGCACAAGCTGATCGGCGCGCTCGACGCCTTCGAGATCCCCGTCGAGGGCCGTCGCTGCCTGGACGCCGGCGCATCGACCGGCGGCTTCACCGAAGTCCTGCTGGATCGCGGCGCGGTCGAGGTGGTGGCCGCCGACGTGGGCTACGGCCAGTTGGCCTGGTCGCTGCGGTCGGATTCGCGGGTGATTGTCGTCGAGCGGACCAACGTTCGTGACCTGTCGCCCGAGGCGATCGGCGGGCGCGTCGACCTGGTGGTGGCTGACCTGTCGTTTATCTCGCTGGCCACCGTGTTGCCCGCGCTGGCTGGTTGCGCCAACCCCGGCGCGGATATCGTTCCCATGGTGAAGCCGCAGTTTGAGGTGGGGAAGGGCCAGGTCGGTGCCGGCGGGGTTGTCCACGACACCGGGTTGCGCGCCGATTCGGTGCTGGCCGTCGCGGGACGCGCCGGCGAACTCGGCTGGCACACCGTCGACGTCACGGCCAGTCCGCTGCCGGGGCCGTCGGGCAATGTTGAGTACTTCCTGTGGCTGCGCGCCGACACCGATCGGGCGCTGACGGGCGACGGGCTGGGCGATGCGGTGCGGCGCGCGGTGGGCGAGGGCCCGCAATGACCGTCGAACGCACCATCCTGCTGGTCGTGCACACCGGACGTGAGGAAGCGACCGAGACCGCGCGCCGGGTTCAGAAAGTGTTGAGCGACAACGGTATTGCGCTCCGCGTGTTGTCCGCAGAGGCGGTCGACCGGGGGCCGCTGCCGCTGTCTCCCGACGACGTGCGGGCCATGGGTGTCGAAATCGAGGTGGTCGACGCCGAACCATCCGCCGCGGAGGGTTGCGAGCTGGTGCTGGTGCTCGGGGGCGACGGCACCTTCCTGCGCGCGGCCGAACTCGCCCGCAACGCCGGTATTCCGGTGCTGGGCGTCAACCTGGGCCGCATCGGCTTTCTGGCCGAGGCCGAGGCGGAGGCCATCGACCGGGTGCTGGAACATGTGGTCGCCCAGGACTATCGGGTGGAGGAACGCCTGACGCTCGACGTCGCGGTGCGCCACCGCGGGCAGGTGATCGATCAGGGGTGGGCGCTCAACGAGGCCAGCCTGGAAAAGGGTCCGCGGCTCGGCGTGCTGGGCGTGGTCGTCGAAATCGAGGGACGACCGGTGTCGACCTTCGGCTGCGACGGAATACTGGTGTCGACCCCGACCGGTTCGACGGCCTACGCGTTCTCCGCCGGTGGCCCGGTGCTCTGGCCGGACCTCGAGGCAATCCTGGTGGTGCCCAACAACGCTCACGCACTGTTCGGCCGGCCGATGGTCACCAGCCCGGACGCCACGATCGCGATCGAGATCGAGGCGAGCGGCAACGACGCCCTGGTGTTCTGCGACGGCCGCCGCGAAATGGTGCTACCCGCCGGCGGACGGCTCGAGGTGAAACGTTGTGGCACCGCGGTGAAGTGGGCCCGGCTGGACAGCGCGCCGTTCACCGACCGGCTGGTGCGTAAGTTCCGGCTGCCCGTGACCGGTTGGCGCGGAAAGTAAGGGCGCCGCAGCGGTGCTGACGCCATGCTGACCGAAATCCGCATCGAGTCACTGGGTGCGATCAGCTCTGCGGTCGGGGAGTTCGACCGCGGCCTGACGGTACTGACCGGTGAGACCGGCACCGGCAAGACCATGGTGGTGACGGGGCTGCATCTGCTCGGCGGTGCCCGCGCCGATGCGAACCGGGTGCGCTCGGGCGCAGAGCGCGCCGTCGTCGAAGGTCGTTTCACCACAACAGATCTCGATGACGCAGCGATCGCACAACTGGACGAGATGCTGGACGCGTCGGGCGGGGAGCGCGACGAGGACGGCAGCGTGATCGCGCTGCGTTCGGTCAGCCGCGACGGACCGTCGCGGGCCTATCTCGGCGGTCGCAGCGTGCCCGCGAAGTCGTTGGGCGACTTCACGACCGGGCTGCTGACCCTGCACGGGCAGAACGACCAGCTGCGGCTGATGCGGCCCGAGGAACAGCGCGGCGCGCTGGACCGATTCGCGAAGGCCGGTCCCGCGCTCGAGCGCTACCGCAAACTGCGCGACGCCTGGCTGTCGGCGCGGCGCGACCTGTTCGACCGCCGCAACCGCATGCGCGAACTCGCCCTCGAGGCCGACCGGCTGAGTTTCGCGCTCAACGAGATCGATGCGGTGGACCCGCAACCCGGTGAAGACGACGCCCTGGTCGCCGACATCGTGCGGCTCTCCGAGCTGGACACGTTGCGCGAGGCCGCGGCCACCGCTCGTGCGGCGCTATCCACCGAGGACGTGTCGGGCGGTAGCGCCGCCGACACCCTCGGGCGGGCAAGGGCCGCACTGGAATCCACCGATGACGCCAAGTTGCAGGCGCTGGCCCAGCAGGTCCGTGAGGCGCAGACCGTGGTCGACGACGCCGCCCAGGAACTCGGCGGCTATTTGGAAGATTTACCGGTCGATGCCAGCGCGCTGGAGTCCAAGCTGGCCCGCCAGGCCGAGCTGCGCACGCTGACCCGCAAGTACGCCGCGGATGTCGACGGCGTGCTGCGGTGGGCCGCCGAATCCCGCGAGCGGCTCGCGCAACTCGACGTCTCCGAGGAGGGGCTGGCCGCACTGCAGCGCCGCGCCGACGAGCTGGCCGGTGAATTGGGCGAAGCCGCGGTCGATCTCAGCAAGTGTCGCCGCAAGGCCGCGAAAAAGCTGGCGAAAGAAGTGACGACGGAGCTATCCGGGCTGGCGATGGCCGACGCAGAATTCACCATCGAGGTGAGCATCGACGTCGCCGCCGAGAAGGACGAGCCGGCCGCACTCATGCTGCCCTCCGGCGAGCTGGCGCGTGCGGGCGGCGACGGTGTCGACCAGGTCGAGTTCGGCTTCGCCGCGCACCGCGGCATGACGGTGCTGCCGCTGGCCAAGAGCGCGTCGGGCGGCGAGCTGTCCCGGGTGATGCTGGCGCTGGAAGTGGTGTTGGCCGCGTCTGCCGCGGGCACCACGATGGTGTTCGACGAGGTCGACGCCGGCGTTGGCGGCCGGGCGGCCGTCCAGATCGGGCGGCGGCTGGCGCGGTTGGCGCGCACCCACCAGGTCATCGTGGTGACCCACTTGCCTCAGGTCGCGGCCTACGCCGACGTGCACCTGGTCGTGCACCCGGCCGGGCCGCGGGGGACCAGCGTGGTACGGCGGGTGACCGACGACGAGCGGGTCGCGGAGCTGGCGCGGATGCTGGCCGGCCTGGGTGAATCCGACAGCGGCCGGGCCCACGCCCGCGAACTCCTCGACGGAGCCCAGAACGACAAGATCTGACGCTGCCTACCGCCGAGCGTCGACTTGTTGCGGGGTTAAGGCCCCAATCTGCCCGACAAGTCGACGTTCGAGACCATCCCGGGATCCGTCTGTTACAGATGTGACTCTAGATAACTTCTGGGGCGGATGTTACGGCGCGCCTCCACCCCTCCGCCGCGCATCGCGGACAGAATCCCCCCATGAAGATGTCAGGGCTGCTTACACGTAATGCTTCCCGGCCGGGTCTAACCGGCACCGCACGGGTGGATCGCAATATCGACCGCCTGCTGCGTAGGGTCTGCCCGGGTGACATTGTCGTGCTCGACGTCCTGGACCTGGACCGCATCACCGCCGAGGCGCTGGTGGAGGCCGACATCGCCGCCGTGGTCAACGCATCGCCGTCGGTCTCCGGCCGTTACCCGAACATGGGCCCGGAAGTATTGGTCAACAACGGCGTCACGCTGATCGACGAGACCGGACCGGACATCTTCAAGAAGGTCAAGGACGGCGCCAAGATTCGCCTGCATGAAGGCGGGGTGTACGCAGGCGAACGGCGGCTGAGCCGCGGCACCGAGCGCACCGACCACGACATCGCCGACCTGATGCGCGAGGCCAAGAGCGGCCTGGCCGCCCATCTGGAGGCGTTCGCCGGCAACACAATTGAGTTCATCAAGAGCGAGAGCCCGCTGCTGATCGACGGTATCGGGATTCCGGACGTCGACCTCGACATGCGTCGTCGCCACGTGGTGATCGTCGCCGACGAGGACAGCGCCGCCGACGATCTGCGCTCGCTGAAGCCGTTCATCAAGGAGTACCAGCCGGTCCTGATCGGTGTGGGCACCGGCGCCGACGTGCTGCGCAAGGCGGGCTATCGTCCGCAGCTCATCGTCGGCGACCCCGAGCAGATCAGCACCGACGCTCTCAAGTGCGGCGCCCACGTCGTGTTGCCGGCCGACGCCGACGGCCACGCGCCCGGGCTGGAGCGGATCCAGGACCTCGGAGTCGGCGCGATGACGTTCCCCGCCGCGGGTTCGGCCGTCGACCTGGCTCTGCTGCTGGCCGACCACCACGGCGCGGCGCTGCTGGTGACGGCCGGTCACACCGCCAACATCGAGACGTTTTTCGACCGGACGCGCACCCAGAGCAACCCGTCGACGTTCCTGACCAGGCTTCGGGTCGGGGAGAAGGTGGTCGACGCCAAGGCGGTCGCCACGCTGTACCGCAACCACATCTCAGGTGGCGCCATCGCGCTGCTCGCACTGACGATGCTGATCGCCGTCATCGTCGCGCTGTGGGTGTCGCGCACCGACGGCGTGGTGCTGCACTGGGCCACCGACTACTGGAATCACTTCTCCGTGTGGATTCAGCACTTGATCACGTAGTCGGCCTTAAGGACGTGTGCTCATGATCTCGTTACGCCAACATGCCTTCTCGCTGGCCGCGGTCTTTCTCGCGTTGGCCGTCGGTGTCGTGCTGGGCTCGGGCTTCTTGTCCGACACCCTGCTGTCCAGCCTGCGCGACGAGAAGCGCGACCTCTACACGCAGATCAACGGGCTCAACGACCAGAAGAACGTCCTCAACGAAAAGCTCAGCGCGGCAAACAATTTCGACAACCAGCTGATGGGCCGGATCGTCCACGACGGGCTGGCCGGCAAAGCGATCGTCGTGTTCCGCACCCCGGACGCCAAGGACGACGACGTCGCCGCGGTCTCGAAGATCGTCGGTCAAGCCGGTGGGACCGTCACCGGGACCGTGGCGCTGACCCAGGAGTTCGTCGACGCCAACTCCGCGGAGAAGCTGCGGACCGTGGTGAACTCTTCGGTGCTGCCCGCCGGCCAGCAGCTCAGCACCAAACTCGTCGACCAGGGATCGCAGGCCGGTGATCTGTTGGGCATCGCCCTGCTGATCAACGCCAACCCGGCGATCCCGCCCGTCGACGACACGCAGCGCGACACCGTGCTGGTGGCGCTGCGCGAGAGCGGATTCGTCACCTATCAGGCCGGCGACCACATGCCGGCGGCCAACGCCGCCCTGATCGTCACCGGCGGCGCGCTCCCGCAAGATGCCGGCAACCAGGGCGTCAGCGTGGCCCGCTTCTCCGCGGCGCTGGCGCCGCACGGGTCGGGCACGCTGCTGGCCGGGCGAGACGGATCGTCGACGGGGGGTGCCGCGGTCGCGGTCGCGCGCGCCGACGCCGGCATCAACTCCGCGATCAGCACCGTCGACGACGTCGACGCCGCACCCGGACGGATCACCGCGATCCTCGGCCTGCATGACCTGCTCAATGGCGGCCACGTCGGGCAGTACGGCACCGGCCACGGCGCGACGTCGATCACAGTTCCTCAGTAGCGAATCGTCAGCCGGCTCTCTGGTTGCCGGGCGTGTTAGCCGCGCCCTGGGGTTGCTGGTGTTAGGGTGGATTTCCGTGGGTCGGCAGGCCCAGCTAGTCAAAGTTCGACGATAAGGACGCCCTGCCCGTCTTCACGGAGGTCGCTTTAGTGCGTAGGCATCCGCAAACCACCACCAAGCACCTCTTCGTCAGCGGTGGTGTTGCATCCTCACTCGGTAAGGGTCTGACCGCCAGTAGCCTCGGACAGCTACTGACCGCGCGTGGACTACACGTCACGATGCAAAAGCTCGACCCGTATCTCAACGTGGACCCGGGCACAATGAATCCGTTCCAGCACGGCGAGGTCTTCGTCACCGAGGACGGCGCCGAGACCGACCTCGACGTCGGCCACTACGAGCGGTTCCTGGATCGCAACCTGTCCGGCTCGGCGAATGTCACGACCGGGCAAGTGTATTCAACGGTCATCGCCAAGGAGCGCCGCGGCGAATACCTCGGCGACACCGTCCAGGTGATCCCGCACATCACCGACGAGATCAAGAGCCGCATCCTGGCGATGGCCGAACCCGACGCCAACGGGCGCCGCCCGGACGTGGTGATCACCGAGATCGGCGGGACGGTGGGCGATATCGAGTCGCAGCCCTTTCTGGAGGCCGCGCGCCAGGTTCGCCATGACGTCGGACGGGAGAACGTCTTCTTCCTGCACGTGTCGCTGGTACCCTACCTGGCGCCGTCCGGTGAGCTCAAAACCAAGCCGACCCAGCACTCGGTGGCGGCGCTGCGCAGCATCGGTATCACCCCGGACGCGTTGATCCTGCGCTGCGACCGCCCCGTTCCCGAACCGCTGAAGAACAAGATCGCGCTGATGTGTGACGTCGACATCGACGGCGTCATCTCCACTCCGGACGCGTCTTCGATCTACGACATCCCCAAGGTGCTGCACCGCGAGGAGCTCGATGCGTTCGTGGTGCGCCGGCTCAACCTGCCGTTCCGCGATGTCGACTGGACGCAATGGAACGATCTGCTGCGCCGCGTGCACGAGCCGCACGAAACCGTGCGAATTGCCTTGGTGGGCAAGTACGTTGACCTGTCCGACGCCTACCTCTCGGTGACCGAGGCGTTGCGCGCCGGCGGGTTCCGCCACCACGCCAAGGTGGAGATGGTGTGGGTGCCCTCGGACGACTGCGAGGACCCTGCCGGTGCCACCTCGGCTCTGGCCGAGGTGCACGGCGTGCTGATTCCCGGCGGATTCGGCATCCGCGGCATCGAGGGCAAGATCGGCGCTATCCGGCACGCCCGGGCGCGCGGGCTACCGATATTCGGGCTGTGCCTCGGGCTGCAGTGCATCGTGATCGAGGCCGCCCGCTCGGTCGGTCTGACCCAGGCGAACTCGGCCGAATTCGAACCGTCCACACCGGATCCCGTCATCTCGACGATGGCCGATCAGGAGCAGATCGTGGCCGGCGAAGCCGACCTCGGTGGCACCATGCGGCTGGGCGCCTACCCCGCGGTGCTCGAGCCGGATTCGATTGTGGCGCAAGCATATGGAACCACCCAGGTGTCCGAGCGGCACCGGCACCGCTACGAGGTCAACAACGCCTACCGCGACCGGATCGCCGAAAGCGGCCTGCGGTTCTCCGGAACCTCGCCCGACGGCCACCTGGTGGAGTTCGTCGAATACCCGTCCGACGTGCACCCGTTCGTCGTCGGCACCCAGGCCCACCCCGAACTGAAGAGCCGGCCCACTCGACCGCACCCGCTGTTCGTGGCGTTCGTCGGCGCGGCCATCGAGTACAAGAAGGGTGAGCAGCTTCCGGTGGAGATCCCCGAGCACACGTCCAACGGCAACCAGCATCGAGACAGCGCCGAGCGGTCGATACCTGAACCAGCCACTCGTGGCTGATCACGTTTTCGAGACGGCGTCCAGCGAAACGGTCTACACCGGAAAGATTTTCGCGCTGCGCCGCGACGAGGTACGGATGCCCGGCGGAAACATCGCTGCGCGCGAAGTTGTCGAGCACTACGGCGCGGTGGCCGTCGTGGCGATGAAGGACGATCACAGCATCGCGATGGTCTATCAGTACCGGCACACGTTCGGCCGCCGCCTGTGGGAATTGCCGGCGGGTCTGCTCGACGCCGCGGGGGAGGCGCCCGAGCTCGGGGCGGCGCGCGAACTCGAAGAGGAGGTCGGTCTGAAGGCCGACATCTGGCACGTGCTCGTCGACATCGACACCGCGCCCGGCTATAGCGATGAATCGGTGCGGGTCTACCTGGCCACCGGGTTGACCGAGATCGGCCGGCCCGAGGCGCATGACGAAGAAGCCGACCTGACGATGCGCTGGGTCCGTATCGAGGAGGCGATCCGGCTCGTCTTCAGCGGTGAGATCATCAATTCCATTGCCGTATCCGGGATTCTGGCCGCTCATGCCGTGATGACGGGGCTGGCGCAGCCGCGTCCGGTGGACCTGCCGTGGCCGGACAAGCCCAAGGTCTTTGCCGCTCGAAAAGCGGCCTCACAATGACGGCCACGCTGACGCTCCTCGACACCCAAATGCAGGGCTATCTCGACCACCTGACCATTGAGCGCGGAGTGGCGGCCAACACGCTCAGCTCCTATCGGCGCGACCTCCGCCGTTATGCAAAGCACTTGGAAGAACGCGGGATTCACGATCTGGCCAAGGTGGGCGAGGACGACGTCAGCGAATTCCTGGTGGCGCTGCGACGCGGCGATCCCGATTCCGGGGCGATCGGCCTGTCGGCGGTGTCGGCGGCGCGGGCGCTGATCGCGGTGCGCGGTTTGCATCGCTTCGCCGCCGCCGAGGGGTTGGCCGAACTGGACGTGGCGCGCGCGGTGCGCCCGCCGACCCCGGGGCGTCGGCTGCCCAAAAGCCTGACCATCGACGAGGTGCTGGCGCTGCTGGAAGGCGCGGGCGGCGAGAGCCCGTCCGACGGCCCGTTGACCCTGCGCAACCGGGCGCTGCTGGAGCTGTTGTATTCCACCGGATCACGCATCTCCGAGGCCGTCGGCCTCGACGTCGACGACATCGACACCCAGGCCCGGTCGGTGCTGCTGCGTGGCAAGGGCGGCAAGCAGCGGCTGGTCCCGATCGGGCGTCCCGCCGTGCAGGCGCTGGACGCGTACCTGGTGCGCGGCCGCCCGGAGCTGGCCCGCCGCGGCCGCGGCACGGCGGGCATCTTCCTCAACGCCCGCGGCGGACGACTGTCGCGGCAAAGCGCCTGGCAGGTGTTGCAGGATGCCGCCGAGCGGGCCGGGATCAGCTCCGGGGTGTCGCCGCACATGCTGCGGCACTCGTTCGCCACGCACCTGCTCGAGGGCGGGGCCGACGTGCGCGTCGTGCAGGAACTGCTCGGCCACGCTTCGGTGACGACCACCCAGATCTACACGCTGGTCACCGTGCACGCGCTGCGCGAGGTGTGGGCCGGAGCCCACCCCCGCGCGCAATAACCCGTTCCGCGCCGACATCGACGTTGGCGTGACGACACGCCGTAGGTGAGCACGCTGGCGTCGATCTCGGCGATATGAATCGCGCCGTCAGCCCAGGTAGTCGGACTCCAGCACCAGGTCGGCCACCATCGACTGGTATTCGAGGTGGGCCTTGTGCTCGACGGTGTTCCACAGCTTGCCCTGCTGCTGGCGCATGTACTCGCGGTACTTCGGGGCGCCCGGCACCCGGACGTTGTCGGCGACCGCGATCGAGCCGGTATGCAGCCAACCGCGATCCATGATGCTCAACAGGTCGTTGAGGTACGCGTCCTTGTCGTGGTCGAGGAAGAGGAAGTCGAGTGCGCCAGAACTGAATCCGTGCTCGGCGGCGAGCGTGTCGAGCGTGCGCCCGCCGTCGCCGATGGTGCCGACGACACACGTCACCCGGTCGGCGACACCAGCGTGCGCCCAGATCCGCCGGGCATTGGCGGCGTTGGCGTCGGCGAGCTCGATGGAGAACACCTTGGCGGTCGGCGCGGCCCGGGCGATCCGCAGCGCGCCATAGCCGACGTAGGTGCCCAACTCCAGGACCAGCGCGGGGTCGGCCCGGCGCACCGCGGTGTCCAGTAGGAGGCCCTTCTCGTCGCCGACGTTGATCAGGATCGACTTCTCGTAGGCGAACTTGTCGATGGTGGCCAGCACGTCGTCGATGTCGCCGGCGCGGGCGTTGTTGACGACGTAGTCGACGGCGGCGGCTTCGCGCCCGTCACCGACCTGGCCCGTCGTGGTGATATTGCGAACTCCGGCGGCCATCCGCCATACCGACCACCGCAGCAGCGGTACCCGTCGTTTGAGGTCCATAGGCCCCACCATAGACCCGCCCGGCGTGGGTCGAATGTTGCTGGTGTGACTGAAGTTAACTCTCAAGGCCCTGACAGGCGCTCGCCGCGATATCCGCACATATTCCCTGGTTATCTCGCCTGCGGGTCGCCCGGTTTACGCGTGCCTACCCGTTAGACTTTCCGACGATGTTCACCTTTGCAACACCCCGGGCATGACCACCGAGCACCCGGACGGCGCCGTCGAGATCGGCTTGACGGGGCGTCCGCCGCGGGCGATCCCGGAACCGCAGCCGCGCACCTCACACGGCCCGGCCAAGGTGATTGCGATGTGCAACCAGAAGGGTGGCGTCGGGAAAACCACCTCGACGATCAACCTGGGCGCGGCGCTCGCCGAGTACGGCCGGCGGGTGCTGCTGGTCGACATGGATCCGCAGGGCGCGCTGTCCGCGGGCCTCGGCGTCCCGCACTACGAGCTGGAAAAGACCATTCACAACGTGCTGGTGGAGCCGCGGGTGTCGATCGACGACGTGCTGCTGTCCACCCGGGTCCGGCACCTGGACCTGGTGCCCAGCAACATCGACCTGTCGGCCGCCGAGATCCAGCTGGTCAACGAGGTGGGCCGGGAGCAGACGCTGGGCCGGGCGCTGCATCCGGTGCTGGACCGCTACGACTACGTCTTGATCGACTGCCAGCCGTCGCTGGGTTTGCTCACCGTCAACGGGCTGGCCTGCTCCGACGGCGTGGTCATCCCGACCGAGTGCGAGTTCTTCTCGCTGCGCGGCCTGGCCCTGCTCACCGATACCGTCGACAAGGTGCGCGACCGGCTCAACCCGAAGCTCGAGATCAGCGGCATCCTGCTGACCCGGTACGACCCGCGCACCGTCAACGCCCGCGAGGTGATGGCCCGTGTCGTCGAGCGCTTCGGTGACCTGGTGTTCGATACCGTGATCACCCGAACGGTGCGGTTCCCGGAGACCAGTGTGGCGGGCGAACCCATCACCACCTGGGCGCCGAAGTCGACGGGCGCCATCGCCTATCGCGCCTTGGCCCGCGAGTTCATCGACCGATTTGGCGCGTGAACGACACAGTCAATGGTGAGGCGCCACCGCAGAACGGCTTCCAGGTCCGCCTCACCAACTTCGAGGGGCCGTTCGACCTGCTGCTGCAGCTGATCTTCGCGCATCGTCTCGACGTGACCGAGGTGGCGCTGCATCAGGTCACCGACGACTTCATCGCCTATACCCGAGAGATCGGCGCCCAGCTGGATCTGGAGGAGACCACCGCGTTCCTGGTGGTCGCCGCGACCCTGCTGGATCTCAAGGCGGCGCGACTGCTGCCGGCCGGACAGATCGACGACGAGGAAGACCTCGCGCTGCTCGAGGTGCGCGACCTGCTGTTCGCCCGGCTGCTGCAGTACCGCGCGTTCAAGCACGTCGCGGAGATGTTCGCCGAGCTGGAAGCCACCGCACTGCGCAGCTACCCGCGCGCGGTGTCGCTGGAGGACCGGTTCACCGAACTGCTCCCGGAGGTGATGATCGGTGTCGACGCCCAGCGCTTCGCCGAGATCGCCGCGGTCGCATTCAGCCCCCGGCCGGTGCCGACGGTGGCCATCGGCCATCTGCACGAGCTCAAGGTCTCGGTGCCCGAGCAGGCGCAGAAACTGCTGTCGATGCTCGAGGCGCGGGGCAGCGGCCAATGGGCCACATTTTCCGAGCTGGTCGCCGATTGTGAGGTACCGATGGAGGTCGTGGGGCGCTTCCTGGCGCTGCTCGAGCTGTATCGGTCCCGGGCGGTAGCATTCGACCAGTCGGAGCCGCTTGGCGTGCTCCAGATTTCATGGACCGGGGAGCGTCCGACCACCGAAGTGCGGGACGAATAATGACTGAAGATCTGCCCGACGTCGATCTCGACCTCGACCTCGACGTCGGCATCCCGGACATCGCCCAGGCGGCGCCGCTGGATGACGACGAGCTTCGGTCCGTGCTGGAGGCCCTGCTGCTGGTGGTCGACACCCCGGTCACCGAGGAGGCGCTGGGCTCGGCCACCGGGCAACCCGTTTACCGGATCGCCGCCAAACTGCAGCTGATGGCCGAGGAACTCACCGCGCGTGACAGCGGCATCGACCTGCGCAAGACGGGCGAGGGATGGCGGATGTACACCCGCGCCCAGTTCGCGCCCTACGTGGAGAAGCTGTTGCTGGACGGCGCGCGCTCCAAACTCACCCGGGCCGCGCTGGAGACGCTGGCCGTGGTGGCCTACCGCCAGCCCGTCACCCGCGCGCGGGTCAGCGCGGTACGCGGTGTCAACGTGGACGCCGTCATTCGCACCCTGCTGGCACGCGGCCTGATCACCGAGGCCGGGGTCGACGAGGACACCGGAGCCGTCACCTTCGCCACCACCGAGATGTTCCTGGAGCGCTTGGGGCTGGAATCGCTGGCCGATCTGCCCGATATCGCGCCATTGCTTCCCGACGTCGACGCGATCGAGGATCTGACCGAATCCCTGGACAGCGAGCCACGTTTCATCAAGCTGTCGGGTGGCCAGACGCCCGAACAGTCGCTGTCGTTTGACGTGGATCAGGATTGATGTCCGACGATCAGGGGATCCGGCTGCAAAAAGTGTTGTCCCAGGCCGGAATTGCGTCGCGTCGGGCCGCCGAGAAGTTGATCATCGACGGCCGTGTCGAGGTGGACGGACAGGTAGTGACCGAGCTGGGCACCCGGGTCGACCCCGACGCCTCGGTGATCCGTGTGGACGGCGCCCGAATCGCCGTCGACGAAGAGCAGGTCTACCTGGCGCTGAACAAGCCCCGCGGAATGCACTCGACGATGTCCGACGATCGGGGCCGGCCGTGCATCGGCGATCTGATCGAGCGTCGAGTCCGGGGCAACAAGAAGCTCTTTCACGTGGGACGGTTGGACGCCGACACCGAGGGGCTGATCCTGCTGACCAACGACGGCGAGCTGGCACACCGGTTGATGCACCCGTCCCACGAGGTGCCGAAGACGTATTTGGCGACGATCTCCGGAACGGTGCCGCGTGGGCTGGGCAAGCAGTTGCGGGCCGGGGTCGAGCTGGAGGACGGCCCGGCGCGCGTCGACGACTTCGCGGTGGTGGATGCTATTCCGGGAAAGACGTTGGTGCGCTTGACATTACATGAAGGCCGGAATCGGATTGTGCGCCGGATGCTGGCGGCGGTGGGCTTCCCGGTGGAGGCGCTGGTGCGAACGGACATCGCCGGGGTATCGCTGGGCAAGCAGCGTCCGGGCCACATCCGTGCGTTGAGCCAGGGCGAGATCGGGCAACTGTACCAAGCGGTGGGCCTGTGATGAGCGACGTCGTGGTGGCGATCGACGGCCCGGCGGGAACCGGAAAGTCCTCGATGTCAAAGAGATTGGCGGAGGCGCTGGGTGCGCGCTACCTGGACACCGGTGGCATGTACCGGATGGTGACACTGGCCGTCCTGCGGGCCGGGATCGACCCGGCCGACGCCGACGCGGTCGCGCGGATTGCCGAGTCGGTGCAGATGTCGGTCGACTACCACCCCGAGGGTGATCGTTATTTCCTTGCCGGCGAGGATGTCTCGGCCGAGATTCGCGGCGACCGGGTCACCGGTGCGGTGTCCGCGGTGTCGTCGGTTGCCGCGGTACGGACCCGGCTGGTCGCGCTGCAGCGCGAAATGTCACAGGGTCCGGGCAATGTCGTCGTCGAGGGCCGCGACATCGGGACGGTGGTGTTGCCCGACGCGCCGGTGAAGATCTTCTTGACGGCGTCGGCCGAAACCCGGGCCCGGCGCCGCAACGACCAGAACGTCGCCGCGGGTCTGCCCGACGACTATGACGGTGTGCTGGCCGACGTGCACCGCCGCGACCACCTCGACTCCACCCGCACGCTGTCGCCGCTGCGACCGGCGTCCGACGCGGTGACCGTCGACACCAGCGACATGACCGAGGCGCAGGTGATCGACCGCCTGCTGGAATTGGTCAAGCAGCGAAGCGAGGCAGTGCGGTGACTCAGGACGGCACCTGGTCCGACGAAAGCGATTGGGAGGTAGTCGATCCCGACTCGGCAGACTTCGACGAGCCCGGCCCCGCGCCGGTGGTGGCCATCGTCGGGCGGCCCAACGTCGGCAAGTCGACTTTGGTCAACCGGATCCTGGGCCGGCGCGAAGCGGTGGTGCAGGACGTTCCCGGTGTGACCCGCGACCGGGTCTTCTACGACGCGCTGTGGACGGGTCGCCGGTTCGTCGTGCAGGACACCGGGGGATGGGAGCCCGACGCCAAGGGCCTGCAAAAGCTGGTGGCCGAGCAGGCGTCGGTGGCGATGCGTACCGCCGACGCGGTGATCCTGGTGGTCGACGCCACGGTCGGGGCCACCAGCGCCGACGAGGCCGCCGCCCGGATTCTGTTGCGCTCCGGCAAGCCAGTCTTCTTGGCCGCCAACAAGGTTGATAGCGAGAAGGTCGAATCGGACGCGTCCGCGCTGTGGTCGCTGGGTCTGGGCGAGCCGCATCCCGTCAGCGCGATCCACGGTCGCGGTGTGGCCGACCTGCTCGACGAGGTGCTGGCCGTGTTGCCCGAGGTGTCCGAGGCGGTTCCCGCGCCCGGCGGACCCCGTCGGGTGGCGCTGGTCGGCAAGCCCAATGTCGGCAAGAGCTCGCTGTTGAACAAGCTGGCGGGTGACGAGCGATCCGTCGTGCACGACGTCGCCGGGACCACGGTTGACCCGGTGGACTCGCTGATCGAATTGGGCGGCAAGGTTTGGCGTTTCGTCGACACCGCGGGCCTGCGCCGCAAGGTCGGGCAGGCCAGCGGGCATGAGTTCTACGCGTCGGTGCGCACGCACTCGGCCATCGATTCCGCCGAGGTGGTGCTCGTGCTGATCGACGCGTCGCAGCCGCTGACCGAGCAGGACCAGCGGGTGCTGTCGATGGTGATCGAGGCCGGCCGGGCGCTGGTGCTGGCGTTCAACAAATGGGATCTGGTCGACGAGGACCGGCGCGAGCTGCTGGACCGCGAAATCGACCGCGAGCTGGCGCAGCTGCAGTGGGCGGAGCGGGTCAACATCTCCGCCAAGACGGGCCGCGCGGTGCAGAAGCTGGTCCCGGCGATGGAGACCGCGTTGGCGTCGTGGGACGCCCGGATTGCGACCGGCCCGCTGAACACCTGGCTCAAGGAAGTCGTGGCGGCCACGCCGCCCCCGGTGCGCGGCGGCAAGCAGCCCCGCATCCTGTTCGCCACCCAGGCCGCCGCCCGTCCGCCGACGTTTGTGCTGTTCACCACCGGCTTTCTCGAGGCCGGCTATCGGCGCTTCGTGGAGCGGCGGCTGCGCGAGACCTTCGGGTTCGACGGCAGCCCGATCCGCATCAATGTGCGCGTGCGCGAAAAGCGATCCGCCAAGCGCCGCTGACTTTCCTTGCATCGAGTGTGCGTCGAGGGCTGCGAATGTGCATCCACGGCGCCCTCAGCGCATACTCAACGGGCCGCATCGAGGAGTTCGGCCGTCGCCTCCCAGAGGCGTGCCTCGCGACGTGGATCAATCGCGATCGGCTTCACCTCGTGCTCTTGGTCTTTGAGGACGAAGGCGCCGTCGCGGAGATGCGCCCAGCGCTGATCGAGGGCGATCGACGCCAGCAAGGGCCCGGAGCGGACGGGTGACGAGACCCCGGGGATCTTCTCGATGAGGCGCCCGACGCGTTGCAGGGCAGGACCGTTCGCTCGGCTCAGCCCGGTGCCCGGCATGAATCCCGGCTCGAAGACAATCACGTGGACGCCATGCGGGGCGCGGCGCTGCAATTCGTGTGCGTAGTACATCAGCGCGAGCTTGGAATCGGAGTAGGCGGTCCAGGACAGCTCGGACGTGGTGGGCGCGCTCGCCGCGGTGGGCTGGGCGAGCTCGATCGGATCACGCCAATGCGCCGGCGGGACGCGGAAGATGCGGCGAAAGATGTTCTGGTGGTAGGTGTTCGAACCCAGCAGCACGACGCGGGCCGGAGCCGCAAACGAGCCGAGCAGATCACCGATCAGCTGCGCATGTGCGAGGTAGTTCACGGCAAAGGTGAGTTCATAACCATCGGGCGAGGCCGTATGCGTGTCGGCCACCGTGAGGCCCGCGTTGGCGACCAGTGCACGCAACGGGCGCACCGCGCCGGCATCCAGCAGCTCCTTGGCTTGCTGCGCCGCGGCGCGCACGTCGGCCAACCTTGAGAGGTCGCAGCCGATTTCGTACACCGTTGCGCCGGCCGCTCGGGCCTGGGCGGCCACCTCGGTCAGTGCTTGACCGGGCCGGCCAACCAGCAGTAGGTCGGGGCGTTCGGATGCGGGCCGATTCGCGAGCGCCTGCGTCGTGGACTTGCCGAGTCCGGCGGTCGGCCCGGTGAGCAATACGGTGCCGGAAGCAATCGAGGTCATGCTTCGAGTCTCGTCCGACGCCGGAGCCTCAGGGAGCCGTCTGGTTGTCGTAGGACTGCCGGTGCCACCACAAGACCTTTCCCCGGTTACCCCCGTCGCGCACAGTAGAGGGGTGGACACGTGGGAATTCGGCCGCCGGGTGCGCCAGTGGCGCGACCGGGTTACACCCGCGGCCGTGGGCGTGCCCGTCGGTGGGCGCCGCCGTGCCGCCGGGCTGCGTCGCGAGGAGCTGGCCGCGCTCGCCGGAATCTCCGTCGACTACCTGACCAGGCTCGAACAGGGTCGGGCGACCTCGCCGTCGGTGCAGGTCGTCGAGGCCCTCGCCCGTGCGTTGCGGGTCTCGGATGCCGAGTGTGATCTGCTCTTCCGGCTGGCCGGGCACGTCGCGCCGGGACCTGACGTCGTGTCGTCGCGCATCTCGCCGAGCGTCCAGCGCTTGCTCGACCGGCTGGCCAACACTCCCGTCGCCGTCTACGACGCCACCTGGACCCTGCTGATCGCGAACGCGCCGTATGACGCGCTGATGGGCCCGACGGCCACATGGCGGGGGATCGAACGAAACGGTGTGTGGCGCAACCTGATTGGCCCAGGGACCCGCGCCGTACAGACCGCGGAAGAACGTGCCGCGTTGCAGGCCGGGCTGGTCGCCGACCTGCGTGTGACGGTGGCGCGGTATCCCGCCGATCAGCGATTGAAGCAGCTGATTCGCGAGCTGTCCGCCCAAAGCCCGCGGTTCCTGGAGCTCTGGGACGCCGGATCCCCGGTACTCCACCAAGACGTCGGCCGGCGCAAGGTCATCGACCATCCGGACGTCGGCCGCATCGCCCTGGACTGCGACACACTGGTCGTCGCCGGAGACGACCTGCGCATCATGATCTTCACCGCGGAACCCGACAGCGAGGACGCCGAACGCCTCGGCCTGGCCATAGTCCTGGGGACACAGACGTTCGCGGAATAGCACTGATTCCCGTGATGCGGGTTATGTGGTCTTTATCGTGGGACATCAACGTTGACTTTCGGCGTTGTTTCCCGGTAACTTCCTATATATCGGGAGTAATAACCCGTATTGCAGGATTTGAGGTGAGATATGAGCGCGTCGCGGTTCGACGTGAAGGGCAAGTCGATCTTGATCACCGGCGCGACCGGCTCGTTGGGCAGCACGGCGACCCTGGCCATGGCCGAAGCCGGGGCCCGGCTCACGCTGACCGGCGGCAATACCGAGCGCCTGGCCGAGCTCGTTGGCGAGACCGGCCTGCACGATGTGGCGGTCGTGGTCCGCCGCCCCGAGACCCCGGCCGACGCCGAGGCCATGGTCGATGCGGCCGTCGAACGGCATGGCCGGCTCGACGGAGTCCTGGTCGCTTCGGGCATGAACCATGTCGCGCCGATCACCGAGATGGACGTCGACGACTTCGACGCCGTGATGAAGGCGAACGCGCGCGGCGCGTGGCTGGTGTGCCAGGCCGCCGGACGGGTGCTGCTGCAACAAGGGGACGGCGGCAGCGTCGTACTGGTCTCGTCGGTGCGCGGGAGTCTCGGCCATCCCGCTGGCTACAGCGCCTACTGCCCGTCGAAGGCGGCCACCGATCTGCTCGCCAAATCGCTGGCCGCCGAATGGGGTCCGCACGGCATTCGGGTGAATGCACTTGCACCAACGGTTTTCCGGTCTGAGCTGACCGAATGGATGTACGCCGACGACGAGAAGGGCCGGGAAACCCGCGAGGCGATGTTCTCCCGAATCCCGTTGCGCCGCTTCGCCGAACCCGAGGATTTCGTCGGTGCGCTGATCTATCTGCTCAGCGACGCGTCGAGCTTCTACACCGGCCAGGTGATGTATCTGGATGGCGGTTACGCCGCATGCTGACGAATCGAAAGGAACTGTCGTGACGTTCACCTGGCCGCTCGGCCAAGCCGAGTCGACGCTGGAGTTCTACGACCTGTCCCATCCCTGGGGGCATGGCGTGCCGGCCTGGCCGTACTTCGAGGACGTCAAGATCGAGCGGCTGCACACCATGGCGCGAAGTCGCGTGCTTACTCAAAAGATCACCACGGTAATGCATTCCGGCACGCACATCGACGCACCGGGCCATGTCATCGAGGGCACGCCGCTGTTGGACGAGATCCCGCTGAGCGCCTTCTTCGGCACCGGGGTGGTGGTGTCGATCCCGAAGAAGAAGTGGGAGGTCGTCACCGCCGAGGACCTGGAGAATGCCACGCCCGAGATCCGGCCCGGCGACGTTGTCATCGTCAACACCGGGTGGCACCACACCTACGCCGACAGTGCCGAGTACTACGCCTACTCGCCGGGCTTCTACAAGGAGGCCGGCGAGTGGTTCGCGGCCAAGGGCGTCAAAGCAGTCGGCACGGATACCCAGGCGCTCGATCATCCGATGGCCACCGCGATCGCCCCGCACGGACCCGCCGAGCACACGGGTGGTCTATTGCCTTGGGCGGTCAAGGAATACGAAGACCACACCGGTCGCAAGGTGCTCGACGACTTCCCGGAATGGGAGCCGTGCCACCGCGCGATTCTGTCCAAGGGCATCTACGGCTTCGAGAACGTGGGTGGCGACCTGGACAAGGTCACCGGCAAGCGCGTCACCTTCGCGGCGTTTCCGTGGCGCTGGGTCGGTGGCGATGGTTGTATCGTGCGGCTGGTGGCGATTATCGATCCCGCCGGCACGTACCGTCTCGAGACTGGAGCCTGACGTGAGCGTCGACTCAGAAGAGGCTCGCGGCAGCGGAATTCAGGTCATCGCGCGCGCGGCAGAGATGTTGCGGCTGCTGCAGGCGCATCCCGGCGGGCTGAACCAGGCCGAGATCGGTGAGCGACTGGGAATGGCGCGCTCGACTGTGAGCCGGATCCTCAATGCGCTGGACGACGAGGGGTTGGTGGCCTCGCGCGCGGCGCGGGGCCGTTATCGGTTGGGCCCCGAGATCGCCCGGATGGCCGGCACCGTGCGCCGTAGCGTGGTGGTCGATCTGCACCCGTTCATCGAGGAGCTGTCCCGCGAGCTGGAGGAGACGGTCGACCTGTCGATCCTGGACGGGGATTGCGCGACGTTCGTCGACCAGGTCGTGTCGCCGCACCGGCTGCGAGCGATCAGCGCGGTGGGCGAGTCGTTCCCGCTGCATTGTTGTGCCAACGGCAAGGCGCTGCTGGCCAGCCTGACGCCCGAGGAGCAGGCGGCTGCCGTGCCGAGTCGACTCGCCCGGCTCACCGCGAACACCATCACGACGCCGGCGGTGTTGCGCAAGGAACTCGACCGCATCAGGGCCGAGGGCATCGCCTACGACCGCGAAGAGCAGAGCGAAGGCATTTGCGCGGTCGGCGCGGTGCTCAGGGGCGTGGGTGACGAGAAGGTGGCGGTCAGCGTGCCGGTGCCGTCGCAGCGGTTCTACCGCCGCGAATCCGAGCTCGCCCAGGCGCTGCGGGAGTGGGTCGAGAAGGTCGACGCGTGGTTTGCAAAGGCGGACGACTAGGAGACGCGCAGGTAAACCACGCAGTATCGGGTTGAGCGCGCGGCTACGGTAGGCTTTCGACCTGCTGCCGGTGGACTCACCGGCGCGCGGGCTGTGGCGCAGTTTGGTAGCGCACTTGACTGGGGGTCAAGTGGTCGCAGGTTCAAATCCTGTCAGCCCGACAGTGTGGTGTCGCAAGACATCGGAATAGGTCTGAACCTGCGTTAGGTTCGGGCCTTTTTCCGTGTGGGGCCTTTGGGGGCGCCGGTGGGTTGGTAGTCGCTGGTGGGGTCGAGGGTGAAGTCGCGGAGTAGTTCTCCGGTGGCGGCGTTGATGATTTTGATGTTGAGGTCTTGGACCAGGATCAGGACGCGGGTTCGGTAGTGGATGCGGCCGACGCCGATGTGGTGCAGGCGTCCGTTGACGCGCAGGGTGACAGATCCGGCTTGGTCGACGCGGTCGGTGCGTACTCGGTTGTGGGTGTCGATGCGGGTTGCTGGGTCGGCTTTGGGCCGGCTGGTGTAGATGGTGGCTGGGGTGGCGCGGTGGGGTAGGGCGCGGTGGGGGCGGCGGTGGTTGTATTCGTCGATGAAGGCGTCGAGTTGGGTTTGTAGTTGGGTCAGGGTGGTGGGGCGGGGTTGGCCGGTGAGCCAGCGTTTGAGGGTTTGGTGGAATCGTTCGACTTTGCCGCAGGTGGTGGGGTGGTTGGGGGTGGAGTTGATTTGGCGCACGCCCAGGCGGTGCAGTTCGGCTTCGTATTGGTTGCGTCCGCCTTTGCCGCCGGCGAATCGGGTGGTGAAGACCATGCCGTTGTCGGTCAGGGTGGAGTGTGGAATGCCATGGCGTGCATAGGTTTTCTTGAATTCGTCGACGACGATGGGGCCGGTGACGCGGCGGTGGGCGGTGACCGATAGTGCGTAGCGGGAGTGGTCGTCGATGAAGCACAGGATTTCGGTGTGGGTGTTATTGGCCAAAGACCAGTGGGTGAAGTCGGCTTGCCAGCGTTCGTTGGGTTGTTCGGCGGCAAAGCGGATGTAGGACGCTTTGGGCCGCTTGTGTGGGCTGGGTTGGACGAGTCCCGCCGCGGCGAGGTGGCGGCTGATGGAGGCCACCGAAACCCGTAGCCGGTGGTGGTGTTCCAGGTGCCAGGCGATGGTGTGCGGCCCGGCGTCGAGCCCTTTGCCGACCAGGGTGCGTCGGATGTCGATGATCAGCTCGATCGTGGTCTGCGCGAGCCGTGTCGGGCTGCTATGGGGCCGTCGCGATCGTGGCTCGAATGCGGCCTCGCCTTCGAGCGTGTAGCGCTTGAGCAGCCGCGATATCCACCCTTGGGAAACCCCGTAATCGCGGGCGACCTGCGACTGCGAACGGCCCTCGACGAGGACGGCGGTGATGACCAGACGAGCCTTCGACACCCGCTGAAACTGGCCGACATACCTATTCCGATGTCTTGAGACACCCTATTCGCATGTCCTGAAACACCACACTGTCAGCCCGACAGAGTTCTTGCAGGTGAGCGGCGGATTTTGGTTGCCCTGGATCGGGGTTTCTCGTACGCCCAGGGGGTATGGATCGCAACGCGGAAAGCAACGCCGATTTAATCGGGGAGACCGAGCTGTCCGCCCTGGCTTTCAACTGTGGCGCGCGCTGTGGCGTCGCTGGTGTGTCCGTAAATGTCGCCGGTGATCGCGCTGGAGGAGTGGCCAAGTAGGTCGGCGACCGCCTTGATGTGCACGTTGGATGCCAGCCACGGTGAATCTGCGGATCGGGTGGATTTTTGGCTGCTCGACCGGTGAACGCATCACGCACGTGGTCGACCACGGCGGCTACCAACCCGACGTACTTGAGCACTGCGTGATTCGGCGGGGTGTCGGGGTGGCATGGTGCACCGTTCGCTCAGTCCACCACGGACCCATCAGGAACCGCCAGAAGCAATATTGGGCCGCGATCGGGTTGAGGATCTTGCGAACAACTGTCCCCGTCGTCATCGTGCCGGCAGGTCGGGCCTGCGGCACTCGCTGGAATTTGGGCACAGCGGACCACTTGATTAGTAGGTATGCCTGGAGGGCGACCACGCCGATCGCTGCGGCGTAGATAGGCGACAGGCAAGTTGCGTACCCGTGCACGCACGCCAATCGCGGGAGAAGTAGCGGCCATGAGCGCGTTGCGTGCATAGAGGACCCAAGGCACAGAGCAAAGTATAGTGCTTTACTGTGATAGTGGCGTCTAAATAGCGTGCGCAGCCTCGGAATGGTGGCGAATGGGTTTACGTGCTCCGTATCGGATAATCGTTTACGGCCCAGGGGGTCTCGGCAGCATCGCGTTATACGAGACCAACCGGCTGCCTGAGTTCGAATTGGTCGGTGTCCGCGCCTACACCAAAAAGAAAAATGGGGCTGACGCGGGCGAGCTGCTCGGCTTGGAGCCCTTCGGCGTTGCGGTAACTAGCGATACCGCAGCGCTCGCCGCAATCGATTGTGACTGCGTTGTCTATACCGCGCGCGACATGGGCAACTTCAATACTGACGACGAGATCATCGAGCTGCTGGAAACCGGACGCAACGTAGTCACCCCACTGCCGTATCACAATGCACCCCTCTTCCGTGCGCCCGAGTTCGTCGAGCGCCTCGAGCGGGCATGCCGGATCGGCGGTTCGACATTTCATGCCACAGGTATCGATCCCGACATCATTACCGAGCGAATCGCTCTGGCGCTCACGGGAATGTGCACGAGTCTGCAGCACCTGACGATCCGCGAGACATGGCCGGCAAACAAATTGGACCCGTCGTTGCTGAAGATCGCGGGCTTCGGGATGTCACCACAGGACGCCGACAACCCGAGGGCGTCCGGCATTGCAACCAACGTGTTGCATTCCATCGCCCGCACCGCCGAACACTCCCTGGGCGTGGTCTACGAGCGAATCGAGGAACGGCATGAGTACATCCCCACGCCGAATGCTATTGACATACCGGGATTTCCGGTACCTGCCGGAAAGGTGGGGCGGGTAACCCACAGCATCCACGGCTTCATTGCCGCCGGGGACAACGTGCGTCCGTTCTTCACCATGCAATACAACTGGGTGCTCGGTCGCACCATGCTGCCCGAGGGAATCTCGCCAACGGAGCGATGGGTCGTGGAAATCGAGGGTAGCCCCTCGGCTCGGCTCGTCGTCGACCTGCGAGGCTCACTAGCTGAACACCGGCCGTACTACCAAATCGGAAGCCTGCGCACCGATCCGGGCTACCACGGCACCATAGCTCCATGTTTGCAGGCTATACCGTTTGTTGTGGCGGCGGAGCCAGGAATTCTTCCATCGTTCCGGCCGCCGTTGCACTGGAAATCCGACCTGCGGGATCTGCCATGAGACCAGGCACCAAGGCGCAGGGTGAGAACAAGATACGGCCCGGAGTTCGTCCTGCAGTGGTTTGCGGTCCCGGCTCGCCGTGATCGCCGGCTGGCAACACCAGCAGAAGCTAAGCGCCAGGCCTCGACAAAGCGCCGTTAAATAGTATAGTGTTTACTTACAACGGAGGTCTTGTCCAACCATGCCAAAAACATCTAATGCCCGAAAGGCGATCCAGGTTCCACCGGGACTTCGCGGGCCGATGACGCCAATGAGGTTCGAAGCGACCGTCGAAGACTGTGCCGTCAGTTACGGCCAGATTCCACGGGAACTCAACGGCGGGTTCTATCGCAACGGTCCGACTTGGAAGCGCCCATCGCGACAAGGGATCGACACGCCGTATTCGATGGACGGGATGATCCAGGGACTGGTATTCCGAGACGGCCGGGCGGATTTCCGGAATCGATGGACGCGAACGCCGAAGTTCCGGGCTGAGGAAATCGCCGGTCGGGCATTGTTCGAGTGGAGTGACGGCCATTTCGGCGACTGGCGGGCATGGGCGCTGGGCGAAGTGGAACGCAATGAGTACACACGCGGCATCCCACAGGGAACGAACGCCGTGAACGTCGTTCCGTTCGGCAATCAGCTGCTGGCGCTCGGGGAGAACACCGCACCGGTTGCACTCGATCCGATCACTCTGGAAACGATCGGGGTCGTTCCGTGGTCGTCAATGTTGTGTACGAGCATGGTGGAGCCTGCATGCTTCGGCGATGGCGCCTTCGCCGCGCACCCCAAATGGGATGAGGCCACTGGCGACTTGTTCGGTTGGTCGTATCGCGATGAGCCCCCCTATGTCACTGTCTATAAGACGAACCCGGACGGCGGCGTCGCGCGCCGCGATTTGTGGGACGCACCGTATAACACTGTTGCTCACGATATTTGGCTGACCGAGCGGTACGTCGTGATTCCATTTCAGCCGTTCACGGTGGGCCAGGACCGTATCCAGAAGGGATTCTCCGCCTATGCCTGGGATCCAGAGCTGCCCATCTCGTTGGCGTTAGTGGACCGTGAGGATCTCGATCGGAAGGTCCAGTGGACATCGGCGGACTTCCCAGCCGAGTACATCATGCACATGCTTTCGGCCAATCACATTGGGGACCACCTCATCCAGCTCGATGCACCGGTGTTCGACCGTCCACCCTTCCAGTTCGAGGACAGGTTCGCTCCCGGTGACGACTTCGTGCCGTTTTGGAAGCTGGCAACCAGCGCCGTTGGGCGCTGGACGGTCAATCTCGAAACCGGTGTGGTGTCAACCGAGGTGTTGGGGGATCGGCCGGTTGAGCTGCCGAAGGTCGACGAACGTCACTACGGCAAGCCCTACGAGTGGGCATTCCTGACCGCGGGTGACCCGACAGCGGATGGCGGCATGCGCATGAACACCGTGATACGGCGCAACGTGCGCACCGGCGGTGAGAATGTGTACAGGGTCAGCGACGACAAGCATGTCACCGTGTTCGAGGGCACATTCGCGCCGCGGTCACCATCGTCTCCGGAGGGTGATGGGTTCTACATCGTCCCGGTGTCGCACTTTGCCGAACGCACATCAGAGTTCCTGATCTTTGACACCGACAGCTTCGAAGACGGGCCGATCACCCGGATCGCGATGCCCTTCCAGATCGGGTGGTCGCCCCACGGACACTGGATGCAATTCCGGTGAACTCGCGGGACTGTGCCAACCGCAGCTATCCCCGGTGATTGTGCGGCAACGAGATGGTGGTCAATCAGGCGCTCCTGTGCGACCCGGCCGGCGTCCTGGACCGAGCCTGGGTCATCACAGAGGGCACGCGACTCTCCAACGCCGGGCGCTGGGGAGATGACGACGAACTGGGCACGTGGAACCTCGTCACACCGGAAAAGATTCGCGCGGCTATGGCAATCGTTCGGCGAGGAGAGGTTTTCAGCCTGGCGCTGCCGTTCGGTGCGGGTGGCCCCGACGGGCCGCCCGGTCGCCCTCCGCCGCAACACTTCCTGACATTGACAGGCAGCGATCTGCTGGCTTCGGAGACGATGCGCACACCAGGGTTCGCCGATGACTGGATCGTGATGAACTTGTCCTGCTCGACGCAGTGGGACGGCTTCACGCACGTATTCAGCGACGGGACAACGTATAACAACGTCGGATGCGAGACGGTCACCGCGCGCGCCGGTGCGAGCCGCAACTCGGTTTCTGTGCTAGCGCAGCACGTGGTGTCTCGCGGTGTGCTGCTTGATATCCCACGTTTGTTCGATCGCGCGTGGCTCGAGCCGGGAGAGGCGATTACTGGCGAACACCTGGACGCCTGCTGCGCGTCCACCGGGTTGCTTGTCGGGCCCGGCGATGTCGTTTTGATCCGTACCGGAGCACTGGCACAGGTCCGGGAACGCGGCGATTGGGGTGACTACGCCGGCAAGGGGCCGCAGCCGGGGATGAGCGCCACGACCGCGGCATGGTTCGCGGACCGTGACGTTGCCGCGGTGGCAACCGACACTTGGGGCTTCGAGGTGTTGCCCTACGAGACGTCGGATACGGTCGCCCCGCTGCATCAGATCTTATTGTCGCGGTGCGGAATCACGATTGGCGAGATGTTCGACCTGGAGCAGCTGGCCGGCGACTGTGCGCGGGACCGCCGATTCGAATTTTTGTTTGTCGCGCAGCCATTGCCAATCACCGGTGCGGTCAACGCGCCCATCAACCCGCTGGCAATCAAGTGATTCCTTCTGCAGGGACCTCACTTTCACTGGCCGGCACAACTGTGTAGTGACTGATAACTGACGGGGAGTGATGGTGACGCCGACATACGATCTCGATGGCGACAGAGCCTCACAGAGGCTCCGTAAGGCGTTGAAGCAGAACGGTATTCGCATTCTTCTCTCCGGGGTAGGCGCGTGACTGAGCAGTCGGCAGTCGAAGGTGGGTCTCAGGCGTCTGAGGAGTCCAATGAAGTCGACCGCCGCGTAACGGAATTGCTTGCCGAGGCAGATCCCCGAACGACGGATCTTGAGACGTTCCTCGGCAAACAATTCGATGCCGGGCTGGCATTCGTGGACTACCCGGTGGGCAAGGGAGGCCTGGCATTGCCGGCCGGGCTACAGCGCCGGATCGATGACCAGCTCGACGCGGCTGGTGCCCACCGCGCCTTTTTGCTTAATCCTGTGGGCGTGGGCATGTTGCCGCCGACCCTGCTGCGCCATGGAACCGAAGAGCAGCAGCGACGCTTCCTTCGTCCGGCCTTTGCCGGGCAGGAGATCTGGTGCCAGCTGTTCTCGGAGCCGGGTGCGGGCTCGGATCTGGCCGGGCTGTCCACCCGCGCGGTGCGAGACGGAGCCGACTGGGTGATCAACGGACAAAAGATCTGGACCAGCCTGGCGCACAAGGCAACCTGGGGCATACTGCTTGCCCGCACCGATCCCGAGCTGCCCAAACATCAGGGCATCACCTACTTCATCGTGAACATGCGGCAGCCCGGCATCCGCGTGCGACCGCTCAAGCAGCTCAACGGTCAGTCCGACTTCAACGAAGTCCTTCTCGACGACGTCAAGGTTCCCGATACCGATCGCATCGGCGGCGTGGGGGAGGGCTGGGCTGCCGCACGGACCACGCTGTCCAGCGAGCGGGCGGCTTTGTCTGGTGCGGGAACGGGCGCCGCCAACATCGGCGGGTCCGCCGTGGAACGTCTTGTCGAGTTGGCCATCACCAATGGCCGCTGGCGGGATCCGGTGGCCCGGTCGCGAATCGTGGACCTGGTCATCGAAAGCACCCTGATCCGCGCCACCAACCAGCGTAGGAGGGCGGCGCTGCGCAGCGGCCGCTCTGTCGGCGCGGAGGGCGCGGTCACCAAAATTGGCGCCGGCCTGCACAATCGGCGCCTGCAGGAGGCGTTCTTGGACATCGCCGCGGCGACCGCGTTGGCATGGGATGACCAGACACCCCGCGGCGGCCGCATCGCATCGGGCTACCTGCGCGCGCAGGCGAACACGATCGAAGGGGGGACCAGCAACGTGTTGCGTGATGTCATTGCCGAACGTGTGCTCGGTATGCCGCGTGACCCCGCCGAGCTGCCGCGCAGCACACCCTGGAAAGACATTCCGCGACGTTGACATGCGGTCAGCGCCGCACCGGCAGATGAGGGAATCGATGACGCCAACTACTCCGTTCGTGTGGTCGGCTGAGCAGGAGCAGCTGCGCAGCACACTGCGCCGTTTCCTGGACAAGGAATCCTCGCCCCTGCGGGTATTCGAGCACATCGAGGCCGGGTTCGACCGCAAGATTTGGGCCACGCTGACCGAGCAGATCGGATTGACGGCCATCCTGATTCCACAGCACTACGGTGGCATGGGGGGCACACCGACCGATCTCGCCGTCGTCTTCGAGGAGGCCGGTGCGGCACTGCTTTGCGCACCCTACTTCTCGACCATCGTGCAGGGCACCAACGCATTGCTGCTGTCTGGCGATGATGCCGCGTGTGCAGATTATTTGCCGGGTATCGCGGGAGGCCGGACCGTGGTGACGTTGGCCTGCGATCCAGCGGCGGGCGACCCGCTACAAGCCGCGGCCATAGCGACACAACGCGCTGGCGCGTGGCGGGTCAGCGGCGCACGACTGGTCGCCTTCGATGCGATGGAAGCCGATCTGCTGCTGGTGATTGCCGCACACGACGGCGCCCCAAGCCTTTTCGCGATCGAGGCGAGCGCGCTCGGATTGCACCGACAGGCGCTCCATACCCTGGACCTCACCCGTCGTCAGGGCAAGATCGAATTGCGGGATGTACCCGCTCGGCTGGTGGGCGAGCCTGGCACCGGCCGAGCATTACTGTCGCGTCTGATCGACCTGGCCGCCTGCGCGCAGGCCGCTGAACAGGTCGGCGGCGCGGCGCGGTGTCTGGCCGACGCCGTGGCCTACTCCAAGCAACGCTTCCAATTCGGTCGGCCGATCGCAAGCTTTCAAGCGGTCAAGCACATCTGCGCGGACCTGCTCATCGACCTCGAATTCGGCCGCTCCGCAGCAGAATACGCCGCGTGGGCAGCTCAGGAGGAACCTGGTCAACTACCGCAAGCAGCAGCGATGGCTCGAATCTGGTGCTCGCGCATGTTCGTTCGTGTCGCCGAGGAGACACTGCAACTCTACGGAGGGCTCGGCGTCACGTGGGAACACCACGCCCACCTCTACCTCCGGCGGGCCAAGGCCGCCGCGCTGCAACCCTCCACCCCGGAATATCACCGCGCCGTCTTGGACGACTTCCTGGCCCGTGACAGCTCCTGCGAATGAAACGACGGAATACCCAAGAGGTACAACCGCGAGACACGCTCACTGGTCTTGGCCACGTCTATCTGAAGGCCGGTATGCAGGCTGTCAAGCGCAACACCGTAGTTGATGCCCCACATCGACTCGGCAACCAACTCCACACTTACCGTTGGCGCCGGCCAACCCTTGATGTGGCGCAGAATGTCCACCAGGGGATCAACGACGCGTGGCCGCACTCGTTTGGTGTAGAAATCGCCCCCGGCACTGTCGGAGAAGAAGGACGCGCCAATGAAGGGGATACCGTCGAGCATGAACTGCAGCAGCGCCCTGTTGATCTCCCGCACCAACTCGGCCACGGTGATGGGCGGTCCCGCCTTGATCGCGACCATCTCTGACTCGAATCTCTCCACCAGAACGATGAGCGGACGGATCACCGCCCACTCGTAAAGCTCGGCCTTCGATGCGAAATGACGGAAAAGATACGGCTCCGTGATACCGGCTTCGCTGGCGATCTGACGCAGGCGGCCACCCTCGAACCCATACTCTGCGAACACCTTCAGGGCCGCGTCGAGGATCTTCTCGCGGCGCGCCTCGGCGGAAAGGCGTTGGCGAGTCGGTGGCCGGCCATCGGCCCTGCTATCAACCATTTACCACGCACACGCGATGTCATCTGCCATCTGCATGGGCTTCAGCTTAGCCCGACGTACAGTGCCGTCGCGGCACGCCGTGCTGGTGGGTCGTGCGCACGTCGTTGAACGGACCCATGGCCACTGGTCATCTCGGCGCGCGAGGGTGCGCCGACGAACCGCGCACAACTCCATGTGATGACCGCGGCCCGCCGCAGCCTGGTCTTGTCGACGACTGAGTTCGAAGCCCTCGGTCCCGCCACTAAACAGTATAGTAATTTACTAATTAACAAAGTATAGTGACTCGCTGACTAGTGGGGCCGGATGACCTGTTGCCAGAGCTCTTGGCGGGTACATGGCGCACATCGAGGAGGATGTGGATGAACATCAAAGTTCAGAAGGCCTGCGCCTGGGGTGGTGCGGCCTTTGCCCTGGCATTCCTGATCGGGTTCTGGGTGATCGCTCGATTCATCCCGCCGCCGTCACCGGCGAGCGATGCGCAGCAAATCGCAAATTTCTTCGCTCAGCACCAGACCGGTATCCGGCTCGGCATGATTATCACAATGCTCGCAGCGTCGCTGATGGCGCCATGGATAGCCGTCATATCGATTCAGCTCAAACGGATCGAGGGACCGTTCTCGCCCCTGGCATATGCCCAGCTGGCGCTCGGCGCGGCATTGATGGTCGAATTCCTACTGCCGCTGATGATCTGGGAGGCCGCCGCCTTTCGCCCAACCCGATCACCGGAGATCGTCCAGTTCGCCAACGACGTTTCATGGCTCACTTACGTCGGACTCACCTCGACCGGAGTGGCCCAAGCTGCCGTGATTGCAGTCGCGATCCTGTCCGATCGTCGTGCCGTACCGGTCTTTCCACGCGCGGTTGGATACTTCAACATCTGGATCGCGCTCTTGTTCACTCCGGGTTCGGTGAACGTGTTCTTCAAGCACGGGCCGCTTGCCTGGAACGGGCTCATTGCCTGGTATCTGGTGCTCGCTGCGTTCTCGATCTGGCTCCCGGTGATGACATGGCAGCTCATTGTCGCCATCAACCGCCAGGCTGCCGACGAACCACCGACGAACAACCCGGACGCCGACAGCGAGGCGGTGACCTTGCAGTTACTCGCGGCGGAACTCGCAGAGATCCGGCTTCGAGTAGCGCGCACCCAATCGATGTCACCGAAATGACCGCAGTCATGTCGGCTCGCCCTGACGAGCACCAGCGCTCATCATGCCGGCAGGGCGAAGAATCTTGTGAGGTCGCTGCGTGACAATCGAATTCAACGCTGCCGACCTCAACAACGTTCGCGGTGGTCGAAAACGCTTGATAAATAATCAGACTCGTGTGGAGCCCGATGCGCCGCTCGTTGGCGACGACGAATCCGACCCCCGCGCTACGCTGACTCGGCTAATATCGCGCCAGGCCGATGCGGTGGCTCAGATGCGTCGGTCCATGCCTGTCTACTTTGCCGGCGATGGATTTCCTTACGAAGTGATCGTTAAGAGGCGTAGGTGGAGCCGGGGACTCGAGGAGCAGTGGGCGAGTGTTGTTGGTGCCTGTATGAACCTCGGGTATCTCGACAAAGGCGACCCGCTGATCGCTGCCAGGCTGATTCTCGGGATGATCATGTCGGTAGGGCACCGGTGCCAGCCTGCCGAGCGGGTTCCCCCGGAACAGATCACCCATGCAATCGTCACGCTACTCGGCTTCGAACCTGGCACTCGTCGCTCTGCGGGATAGCGGGGCCATTATTCGAGACTGGATTCAGCCTGACGATCGTGCTCATCCTGCGATTGACGGCGGCGACGTGGCCAGGACACGAGATACGATGCGCAATGTGAGCGAACGGGACGGGCGGCGAAGGCTGTCGGCGCAAGAACGTCGACACCAGATCGTCGAGTCGGCGCGCGCGGTTTTCCTGCGCCAGGGATATGCGGGCACCAGGACGCGCGAGATCGCCGAACAGGCCGGGATCACCGAGGCGTTCCTTTACCGCTTCTTTGACTCCAAGCAGGATCTGTACAAGGCATCGGTCGTGGAGCCGATGCGTGAACTGGTCGCCGAACTGCAGGCAACGGCAAACGGCATCGGCGCCAGCGATTTCCGCGGCCGCGAGGTGCTGCGTCAGGTCAACCAGATGCTAGCCCGGTTCATGGATGAGTCCGCGCCCTTCCTGGCTGCGCTGTGGCTGCGTGAACTCGGCCGTGGTCGCGTGTTCTATCAAGAGGAACTTCGTCCGCTGCTGGGCAAGCCCCTCAACTCGGTGATTTCGAAGATCACCGGGTGGAACGCACCCGCAGACGAGCATTCATTGATCTTCGCAGCGATGGTCGGGACCCACGTAGCGATCGCCATGGACGCAATGCTGCGCGGTGAGCGCCTAGACGCGCGCCGCACCGCTGATCAGCTGACTCAGCTCTTCGCGGACGGCGTACCACCCTCGGTTGCCGAATCCCTCGTGGAATTCTCGCGGTAGTCGCCGAACGCTCGGTCGCGGTTGGACAAGTTCTTACGCACACCGTTCTCGCGGAACCCGCGCATGTACTCCCGTGACGAACGCTGGTGGAATCCCAGGGCGTTCAGTTCGGCGGTTGCGCGCAGTCCTTCGCGGATCCCGGCCGCCTCCATGGCCCGGTGACACACCCGCTTGTTGAGAGCCAGCAGATCGGCGGGCACCTGAGCCACCTGGTTGGCGATCTCCAATACAGAGTTCTCCAATTCCTCTGGCGCGAATGAGCGGGTGGCGAATCCTAAAGTGGCCGCTTCAGTGCCGCTGATGGCGTTCCCGGTGAGCAGGGCTTCCATCCCGCGGCGCATCCCCAACATCCAGGGCTGCCATGCCATGTCCGGAGTCGACATCGACCGTACTGGCGGATATCCGATCTTCGCGTCATCGGCCACGTAGACCAGGTCGCATGCGGTTGCCAGCTCCGAGCCGCCCGCCAGGCACCAACCGTGCACCTGCGCGATCAGCGGCGTGGCCATATCCCACATCTCCAGCCAGTTGTTGACCACGTGGCGGGCCCACCATCCGTCGGTGGTGGCGGCGGAACGCTCGACCGGGTTGAGTCGCTGGCTCAGGTCGTATCCGGCCGAAAAGCAGTGGCCGGCACCCCGCACGACCACCACCGACACTTGGTCATCGACGTCGGCGGCCCGCAGGGCGTCGAAGAGCGCACCGCGCAGTTCGTCGTTGAGCGCATTGCGCTTGTCGGGTCTGTTCAAGGTGAGCCGCCGCACCCGAGGCGCCGGATCATCAATGAGGAGAACGGAGTTCACGGGCCAATCCATTTCACTCTTGTTAGTAAATGATTCCTAGTTATACTAATGCGGTGCATCACACGACCACAAGCAGCTGGGGTGAGAAGGTCGTCGTCGAGGAGGTGCTTGGCTCTCCCTGCCGGGTATTCGCCCAGCGCCCAAAGCATCTCGGCGAACTGTTGTGGTGGGGCGCCCAGCACGGTGAGCGGACATGCCTGATCCAGGGCGACCGGCGGCTGTCATTTGCGCAGCTGGCCGAGGCGATCGACGCCGTTGCCGGCACGCTGCATCGACAAGGCCTGCAGGCTGGTGACCGGATCCTGCTGGCCGGCGCGAACAGCATCGAATGGGTAGTGACGTTTTGGGCGTGCCTGTGCCACGGGTGGGTGCTGGTGCCCGTCAATGCGTGGTGGAGTCCCGAGGAACTGGCCCATGCGGCCGGCCTGGTCGGTGCGCGGTTAGCGGTCGCTGACACTCGTCGCCGCGCGCGGCTGCCCAACGATTTGGCCTGCCTGGAGCTCGAATCGATTCTGCCGCAACCGATTGACGCTAAGACAGACGGTGGTGCGCTAGCGGTTCCCCTGTCCACAACAGAGGATGACCCGGCAATGGTGTTGTTCACATCCGGAACGACGAGCTTTGCGCGTGGGGCCGTGCTCACGCACCGCAATCTATTGGCCAATCTGCACAACTTGCTGGCGATTGCCGGGCGACTGCCGGGCTCGCCCGAGGCGACCCGCAATCCCGCCGTGACGCTGATGACGATGCCGTTGTTTCACGTCGGCGGAATCCAGCAGGTATTCACCGCACTGCTGTCAGGCGCAACGTTGGTCTTTACGGAGGGCAGATTTTCGCCAGAAGGCGTGCTCAAGGTGATGGCCGACGAAGGGGTGACGGGATGGGCCGCGGTCCCGACGATGCTGTCGCGCGTGCTGGAGGTCGTGGAGAAAGATCCGGGCCGGCTTGACGTGTCGACACTGCGCACGTTGGTCATCGGCGGATCGCAGGTGAGTGAGTCGTTGAGGGCTCGGGCACGGTCCGCGTTTCCGCGTACGGCGGCCAGGGGACTGGGCACGTCCTATGGACTGACCGAGATATCGGGTGTCGCAGCCACGGCTGCAGGCCAGGTAGTTGCCGAGCGACCAGGCACGGTCGGTCGGCCGCTGCCGACCGTCGAGCTGCGCATCGAACCCGTCGATACGCGATCCGATGACAGCATCGGCGAAGTCCTCGTGCGGTCGCCAGGGGTGATGCTCGGCTATTGGGGGTGCGACGACGATCCCATCGTGACGCCGGACCGATGGGTGCACACGGGGGATCTGGGCCGCCTCGATGACGACGGATACCTCTACATCGTTGGTCGCGCTAAGGACGTCGTGATCCGCGGCGGGGAGAATATCTCCACGGTGCGGGTCGAGGAGCGGCTGGGCGAGCACCCAGCCGTGCGCGAAGTCGTCGTCGTCGGACTCCCTCACGAGGACCTGGGGGAGGAGCTAGCTGCCGCCGTCGTGCTACATCCTGGCAGCGCTGTCGATGAGGACGACCTGGCCAACTTTGCATCCGAGAACCTCGCCTACTTCTCGGTGCCGACGTCGTGGTGGTTCATCGACCATCTGCCCAAGAACGCCACCGGCAAGGTGCTGAAGAGCCAGATCGTCCGCGAATGGGGTGTTGCCCGCGCTTCGCAGCCCAACTGAAAGGGACCGATCAATGGAGAAAGTCGTCGTCATCGGTGCCGGCGTAGCGGGACTTACCGCTGCATACCGCTTGCAGCAGTACGGCTTTGAGGTGACCGTGCTAGAAGCGGAATCGCGCGTGGGTGGCCGCATGTCAAGCATCGAGAAGAACGGCTATCGGATAGACCTGGCAGCCCTGGCGCTGTCGAAAAAGTACATAGCGATGCACCGACTGGTCAACGACCTGGGTATCGACGACCAGATCATTCCAGTTCCTGACATTATCGGTATCCCCAAGGGCGACAAGGTCTACCGGATGCACAGCGCCCGACTTGGTAAGACCGCCACGACCGGTCTGCTCACCTGGCGTTCAATCCCGGGCGCGGTCAGAATCGGCGTGGACGCATACCGGCTGGGGCGCAAAATCGACTGGAATGATCTTGGTGCATCGAAGGGGTTCGACACCGAGACGGTGCGTCAATGGGCGCGGCGCCGAGGCAGCCAGGAGATCGACTACATCGTCGACGCGGTCCTGCGTGGCGGCTTGATGACCAGTTCGGACCGAATGTCGGCAATTGACTTGCAGTTCTTGGCGGTTAGTTTTTTCGGTACCGGGCTGTTCACCTTCCGCGACGGTGTCGGAGCGCTCCCGGCCGCATTGGCCTCGCGCGTGAACGTGCGCTTGAACACGCGGGTCACCCAGGTCGAGGAGTATTGCGATGGCGTGCGGGTCAGCTCGGTCACCGATGGTTGTTCCGAAACGACCGATGACGCCGCGGCCTGCGTTATCGCGCTGAGCGCCCACGATATGGCCGCCGTGCACCCGGGCCTGTCGCCCAGCCACCGTGCGATCATCGAAGATCTCGAATACGTCAGACTGATCACGATCAACCTGGCGCTGAACTACCGCCCGCGCGACCCGTCGTTGTTCTTGGCGTTGTCGGAGCAGGTTGACCCGGATTTGTGTGCGGTATTCATGGACCACAACCGGCACCCAGGCCATTTCGCTGCGGACAAGGGTATGGTCACCGTCTTCTGGCATCACGACTGGAACACCGCCGAATGGGAGACCTCCGACGACGAGATCGTCGAGCGCACCGTGAGGGCGGCGAACAGGTACGTCCGGGGGCTAGAAAATGGTGTCGAGATGAGCAACGTCACCCGGTGGAGTAACGCCTTCCTCTATAGCAGGCCGGGCACGTACAAGGCCCTGCACAACATCGCGATGAGCCGTGCCGCGGCAAACCGGATTCATCTCGCGGGCGACTACTTCGGCGGCCCCAGCACCAACTCGTCACTGTGCTCGGGCGAGCGCGCCGCCGAGCACGTCACCGCAAGCCTAGGCGCGCTTCAGGGAATCTCTGCACCGGGAGCACCATCCAAACGGAAATTACGAGGTGAAAGGCGAAGGCAATATGGATAATTGGGCCTTCCCCCAACCTCCGTGGGACATGCACATGCCCCACGCTGCCGAACTCGTGTCAACGGTGAGTTTGGCTACGGTCGCCGCCGGCTTTCTTATCGCCTCACTTGTCTACTGGGTACGCAAGCGCGATCCGCTCTTCACGGTCGCGATCCTTGGTGGCTTGTTGGCGTGCGTGAACGAGCCGTTCACCAATGTTGTTGGCATGTGCTTCCATCCGCTCGACGGCATAACGATCGTGACCTCGTTCGACCGTGCGATCCCACTGTGGGCCGTCATGTGTTACCCGATCTACTTCGGCGGCCTGATGTGTCTGATGCTGTTGTGGCTGCGCAAAGGTGTTACCCGCAACCAGTTCTGGCGAGTCATCGGCATCATCATGATCGGCAATGGGGCATTCGAGTTTCCCATCCTCGCTGGCGGCGTCTACGTGTACTACGGGGACCAGCCGTACCAGTTCCTCGGCATGCAGCCCACGTTCTTCGTGATCAACGCGCTGGGCGCGGTGCTGGGCGCGATCGCGATCGCCCTACTGGAAACACAGGTGCGCGGCGTACGCAAATGGCTCGCGGTGTTGATCGCTCCCGGCGTATGCCAACTGGCCGCATATGGTGTCGCATTCCCGCATATCTACACGCTCAACACCAATTTTTCCCTGGCGGTGAAGTATGTCGGCTCGACCATCACGATCCTGCTGGGTTTGTACGTCTTGGATCAGCTCAGCCGCTTTGCCGAACGTCGTTGGCCGTCGGCACGAACTGCCCAGCAGCCGACGCTTGTCACAAACAAAGTATAGTGCTTTACTGCATTAGATCCTGATGGGCCGTGATGGATCCTGACCGCGATGAAGGGGATGGGGCCGCATTGATGCGCATCGGATTGTTCATGTTTGTGACAGCCGAGTCGGTGCACATCGGCAAACTGGCGAAGATTGCCGAGGACGCCGGTTTCGAGTCGATTTGGGTTCCGGAGCACACTCATATACCAGCAAACCGCGCCACCAGCCCGCCGTTAGGACCCGTGGTGCCTGACAAGTACAGCAAACTGTTCGATCCGTTCATCACCCTGACCGCGGCGGCAGCGTCCACCGAAAAGCTGCTGCTCGGCACAGCGGTCACGCTGACCGCTGTTCACGACCCGATCATCCTCGCCAAGCAGATAGCGTCGGTCGACGTTCTGTCGGGCGGGCGGTTGCTGCTAGGTGTGGGATCTGGATGGAACCGCGAGGAGTTGGCCGACCACGGCGTCGATTTCGACACCAGATGGCGTCGGGCATGCGAGCACCTCAGCGCCATGAAGGCGATCTGGGCCAACGACGAGGCCAGCTTCCGCGGCGAATGGGTCGATTTCGAGCGAATTTGGTCCTGGCCCAAACCCGTTCAGCAACCGAATCCCCCCGTGTTGTACGGGACCATTCATCCGTCGAGGCTGGTGATCCGGGACGCCGATGGATGGCTGCCCCTGTCCCTGGCGCACCCCGGGCAGTTACGGGAGCGGATGGTCAGGGTGCGGCAGATGGCCGGAGAAGCGGGCCGCGACCCAGACGAACTGGATATCACGGTGATGTGCCTGGAGCGGATCGAACCGCAGGTAATCGCCGAGTATGTCGGCGCCGGTGCCACGCGCGTCGTAATCCGGCCGCCGTTGGACTCTGAGGAGAAGTTCCGCGAGTACCTCGCGCGCTACGAAGAGCTGCTGACGCCGGCGGCGGCGTACTAGGCCGATGAATCCTGCTCACCACCGGATCGCACCGGGACACAGCCGAAAAGGAAGGTCGTGATGAGCACGCTAGCTCAATTCAGCATGACGATCGGTGGCAAGTCTGTCGCATCGCCCACGCAGTTCGATGTGCTCGACCCGGCAACCGCGCAGGCGGTGGCGACGGCGCCGATGTGCACGGTCGATCAGCTCGATGAGGCGATGCAGTCAGCGTCGGCGGCACTACCGGTTTGGTCGGCAGATCTGGACACCCGTCGTGCAGTCCTCGAAGAGGTTGCCACCGTCCTGGAGAACGCGGCAGAGCATTTGGCTGCAGTGCTGACCGCAGAACAGGGCAAGCCCCTCAAACAGGCCAAGTATGAATTCACCTCATCTGCCGACTGGTTTCGCTATTACGCCAAGCTGGCGCAAGAGACCGAGCTTCTCAACGACGACGCCACGGCAAGGGTGGACGGTGTCCGCAAGCCGCTCGGTGTGGTGGCTGCCATCACGCCATGGAACTTCCCCATCCTTCTCGCCAACTGGAAGCTGGCCCCCGCGTTGGCCGCGGGCAACACGGTCGTTCTCAAGCCGTCTCCGTTCACTCCCACTGCCACGCTGGCACTCGGGGAACTCCTACGAGGCATCCTGCCGGCCGGCGTGCTGAACGTGATCAGCGGCGACCACGATCTCGGTGCTGCGATGACGGCACATCCGGCGGTTCGCAAAATCAGCTTTACCGGATCGGTCGCCACCGGGCACAAGGTGGCGGCGTCGGCTGCGGGTGACCTCAAGCGCACCACGCTCGAGCTCGGCGGTAACGACCCGGCGATCGTCCTCGATGACGTCGAGCCGGATGCGATCGCCGACAAGCTGTTCTGGGGCGCGTTGATGAATTGCGGTCAGGCATGTTCGGCCATCAAGCGTCTCTATGTGCCGCAGAACCGCGTCGGCGCTTTCTTTGATGCCCTGGCCGACCGGGCGCGGTCGGCGCGAGTAGGAGTGGGTACCGAACGTTCCTCGCAACTGGGTCCGATCAATAACGCACCCCAACACGAGCGCGTCGTCGGTCTCGTGGCGGACGCGGTCGCACACGGCGCGCGGGCGCTGTCAGGTAGTGCACCCGACAGCGGTTACTTCCACCCGGTGACCGTGCTCCAAGGCGTAAGCGAGGGGGTGCGCATCGTGGACGAGGAGCAGTTCGGTCCGGTCATTCCTGTCATCGGCTACACCGATGCCGAAGATGCCATGCAACGGGCCAACTCGACGTCCTTCGGGTTGTCGGGATCGGTGTGGAGCGCCGATCCCGAGCGGGCAGCAGGTCTGGCACAGCGACTCGAATGCGGCACCGCGTGGGTGAACAGCCATCTCGCACTTGCCCCCCACATTCCTTTCGGTGGCGCCAAGCACAGCGGGATCGGCGTGGAGAACGGGCCGCTGGGCCTGAACGAATTCACTCGGCTGCAAGTGATTTGGCGGCCCGGCAGCGCATAGACGGGCAACAAAATGCGAAATAGAAAGAGGAGCAACGGACTTGACGACAACAGATGAGGGCGTCAGCACGACCCAGTTTCCGCTCATCACCGATGAATCGCTGGCCGCGCTGAGGGAAAAAATTGGCTCATCCTTCGACCGGCCGTACCCGCATGTCACCGAGGCCACCCGGGACTCGATTCGGCACTGGGCACTGGGCATCGGCGACACCAACCCGCTGTGGCTCGACCCCGATTACGCGAAGGACTCCCGCTGGGGCGGCCTGACCGCACCGGGCACGATGCTGTACGCCTTCGACCGAGTGGTGAGCGGATACGTCACCGGGATGCCCGGCGTCCACGCCATGTTTGCCGGTACCGACTGGAATTGGTGCCACCCAATACGTTTGGGCGACACCATCCAGGCCTTCCCGGTACTCAAGGAGTTGCGTGATCTGGAGAGCAAGTTCTCGGGCCGCGCGGTCCAGCAGATCTACGAGGTTCGGTTTGTCAACCAGGATGGCGTGGAGATCTGCCGCGCCGACTCGTGGTGCATCCGAACGCAACGTGAGGTCGCTCGGCAGCGTGCCGACCGTCAACACGTTGCGCCTTACCGTTGGAGCCAGGACGAGATCGCCCAGATCGCTGAGCATTACGCCAACGAGCGGCCGCGCGGTAAGGACACCCTTTACTTCGATGATGTGAACGTCGGCGACACACTGCCGATCGTTCTCAAGGGCCCCAGCACCGTCACCGGATTCGTCGCCTTCACCCAGGGCTGGGGCAGCCTTTATGTCAAGGCGCACGGTGTGGCCTTCGAGATGTTCCGTGATCATCCGGCATTGGGTATCCCGAATCTGCAGGGCGTGCCCGAGCCGCCGGAGCGCGTGCACTGGGATAACGACCTGGCACAGCGGGTTGGTGTGCCAGCGGCCTATGACTATGGCCCAGAGCGGATTTCGTGGCTCGGACATCTGATGACCAACTGGATCGGCGATGACGGATTCCTGCGCCGGCTGAACGTTCAGGTGCGCCACCACAACATTGTCGGCGACCTGACCACCTGTGAGGGCATTGTCGCCCGCAAGTGGGAGGAAGGCGGTGCTCCCCTGGTCGAGGTAAATGTCCGTGCGACGAATCAGAACGGTGAGACAACCGCCGTTGGTATTGCTGTCGCAGAGCTGCCGCAGCGAGTCAACGGGGGCTGACCTGTGAGCAGGATGATCGTCGGGGACTTACCTCGGGTTAATGCCGAGCGTGACCCGGTGGCGGCCGCCTATATTCACAACGATCACACGTGGACGTGGGCCGAGATCGACCGCCGGGTCAACGCGTTAGCCCACGCGTTGCGGGGCGATCTCGGCTTGGCCGACGGCGAGGTCGTTGCCGTCCTTGCCGAGAACCGCACCGAACACATCGAGCTGATGTTCGCCGCGTCGCGGGCGAAAGTCATTCATACGGCACTGAAGACCCGCTCGTCGATGAACGAGATGATGCACCAGTTTGACGACGCGGCGGTGTCAGTCCTGTTGGTAGGACCCGGTTTCGAGGAACGGGCCACCAGTATCGCCGAACACCGGCCGGTACACCTGGTCGGGCTCGACGGTGCCGGGGTGGGGGAGCCTTACGAGAAGCTGCTCAGCGCGCAGCCCATCGATCCCGTGCCGTCGCACCACGACGCCGAAGCGGTCTACTCCATCATGTACACCTCGGGATCCACCGGGGAGCCCAAAGGCGTCCCGGTGAGCAGCCGCAACGAGCTGTACTACTCGTGGACGGTGGCGTGGAGTATCGAGTCCGATCCCGACGACATCATCATCAACGTGCTGCCGTTGGTGCACCGTGGCGGCCAGTACATCGCGATGTGCGCCGCACTGTTGGGCCAACCGACGGTGCTGAGTTCGCCTGACCCCCAACAGATGCTACGGGCGATCGCCAAGTACCGGGTGACAGTAGCGATCTTGGTTCCGACCATCGCGCAGCGGATGGCCGACCTACTGAAATCCGATCCGGACTCCTACGATGTGTCGTCGCTGCGGCATTTCCTGGTCGGTTCCTCGGCGGTGTCTCCGGCATTGGCCACGCTGCTGCTAACCCTCACTCCGGCCCAGATCAGCCAAATCGGCGGCAGCAGCGAAGGCGCGGTCACACTGGCCCTGTTGGCCCGTGACTACCGCGGCATTGTCGCCGATCCACGGCTGGTGCATCGGGCCTCGTCGGTGGGCCGGCCGGCGCCGGGTGTGCGGGTCGCCATCGTCGACGAGAACGACGAATTCCTCGGTGACAACCAGGTGGGTGAGCTGGTCTACCAGGGAGACATGTTCATCCAATCCTATTGGAATAAACCCGATCTGACCGCGCGGACGTGGCGTAACGGCTGGTTTCACTCCGGAGATCTGGGCTATCGCGACCCTGACGGGTTCTACTACTACAAAGATCGGCTGTTCGGCCGGATCAAGACCGGCGCCGAGACCGTATTCTCCCGCGAGGTCGAACAGGTGCTGGCACGTCACCCTGCCGTGGCAGAAGTGGCGGTAGTCGGTGTTCCCGACGATGAGTGGGGCGAGGCGGTCACCGCCGCAGTGGTTCCCGTGCAACCGGTCGAGACCGTCGCTGCCGGCCAGGACCTGGCCGGCGAACTCGCCGCGCTCGTTCGCAGTGAGCTGGCGCGGTTCAAGGTACCCAAGACGTTCGTGTTCACCGCGGCCCTACCCAAGACGGCCCTGCTCAAAGTCCCCTACGGCGAAGTCAGACAGGCCCTGATCGACGGGACTTTGCCCGCCGCCCTTTCCATCGCAATGCGCCACGAAGGGAGACCCTGATGAAGGATTCCGAACTCGCCCAGTTGCTGCCGCACTGGGACACCTACAAGCCCGAACACGAAAACGTCCGCCACGAGATCATGCGCTACGCCAGGCAGAACCAGCCCGTGGCATGGACCGACGCCCTGGGCGGGACATGGCTGGTGACCCGGTTCAAGGAAGTCCAACAAGTCGCGCTGGACTGGGAGACGTTCTCCTCGCAGGACGCCATCCCATTCGGCATCCCGTTGCGGATCTGCCCGATCGATTCCGACCCGCCCCTGCAGACCGCATTGCGCCATATGCTCAACCCCTTATTCAGCCGCAGCTACCTGAGCCGCTACATCCCGATGATGAACAAGCTGGCCGCTGACCTGGTGGATGTGTGGGCGCGCAACGGCCGCGTCGAACTGGTCAACGAATTCGCAGCCCCCTACGTCGGCACCATCCTGATGAACATCGTCATGGGCGACATGGGCCCCGACCAGAGCGAGCGCGTCGCCAAAGCTGTCATCGGCTGCGCCCACGAAGGCAGCCCCGAGAACTTCATGGCCTTGGTGGCGGCCTCGATGGAACGCCTGGAGACCGCCAAGGCCGACCCCGATAACGCCCCACCCGTGCTCAAAGGAATCCTCGAGTGCAAGGTCGACGGCCGACCCCTGGACGAGGACGAGCGCCTGGGCGTGCTGAACATCTTGTTCCTCGGCGGTCTCGATACCACTCGCGCGGCGATCAGCATGATCGCACTGCGGATGGCCACCCAGCCTGGGCTCGAGCAGCGATTGCGCGACCCTAACTGGGTCCGCCAAGACCTCGATGAGTTCCTTCGAATTGACTCGCCGGTAGCCACTTTCGGCCGCGTCGCCACGAAGGACACCGAATTGGCCGGCGTGCTCATCAAGAAGGGACAGCGGTTGCTGTTGCGCTATGACTCGGCCAACCGCGACGAATCACGGTTCCCCGACCCTGACACCCTGGTCTTCGACGACACATCCCGTCGGCCTACACATACGGCCTTCAGCCTGGGCATGCACCGCTGCGTCGGCTCCAACCTCGCCCGACTGCAGATCCCCATCGCGTGGGAAAACATCTTGAGCCGGATCACCAATCTGCGCCTGACCGTCGACCCCCGCGACATCGTTTGGGAACCCGGACTGTCCAACGGCCCGCGCACCGTTCCCCTGACTTTCGACACGCTATGAGCGCCCAGGCCGCCGTTGCCGCACGAGCGGGTGCGCAGCGTTCCCGTATCGACGTGGTATCACCGGCTACCGGGGCCGTCGTCGGTGTTGTCCCCGTGGACGGCCCCAGCGAAGTCGCCGCCATCGCCGCCGAATTGCGTGCAGCGCAACCAGAATGGGAAGCCTGCGGTCCACGCGAGCGCGGGGTGGTGCTGCGCAGGTTCCTCGACTGGATCCTCGACAACGAACGCAGCCTCGTCGAGACCATCCAGGCGGAGTCGGGCAAATCGTGGGGCGACGCGTCGCTGGAGATCATCATGGCCGTCGACACCATCAACTACTACGTCAAGAACGCGCCGACGTTCATCGCCGACCGAGCTGTGTCGCCGGCCGGGCTGGCCAACCTAACCAAGAAACTGACGGTTCAATACCGACCGTATCCGTTGGTCGGCGTGATCACCCCATGGAACGGTCCGCTGGCCGGCCCCATCATGGACGGAGTTGCGGCGCTGCTGGCCGGTGCCGCAGTGCTATTCAAGCCGTCGGAGGTCACACCGCTGACCTGGGCCGCCGCAGCACGCGGATGGCGCGACGTCGATGCGCCACCGATACTCGGATGTGTCAACGGCTACGGCGACACCGGGCAGGCGGTAGTCGACGAGGTCGACATGGTCATGTTCACCGGTTCCACTGCCACCGGGCGCGCGATTGCCACCCGGGCCGGCGAACGTTTGATCCCTTGCAGCCTGGAGCTGGGCGGCAAAGATGCCATGATCGTGTGCGCCGACGCGAACCTGGAGCGGGCGGCCAAAGCCGCAGCGTGGGGCGCGATGTTCAACTCGGGCCAGATATGCGTTTCAGTAGAACGGGTCTACGTCGTTGCCGACGTATACGACCAATTCGTCGAGCTGGTTACGCGTCAGGTCAACGGCCTGCGACACGGAACCGACGCGCCGGGCAGCTTCACCTCGGACGTGGGTGCGATGGCCACCGCCGCTCAACTGGCCACGGTGGAACGCCATGTCGCCGACGCTGTTGCCAAAGGAGCTCGCGTGCTCACCGGAGGGCAGCGCCGCGAGCCAGGCCTGTACTTCGAACCGACCGTGCTCGCCGACGTGGACCATTCGATGCTGTGCATGCGAGAGGAGACCTTTGGTCCGACACTGCCAATCATGAAGGTCGACACCGAAGACCAAGCGATCGATCTGACCAACGATTCCGTCTACGGACTGGGGTCCAGTTTATGGACGCGTGATCGTGCACGCGCGCAATGCCTTTCGCGGCGCATCGAGGCCGGCGCGGTCAATGTCAACAATGCGCTGGCGACCACTTTTCAGATGACGACGCCGATGAGCGGTTGGAAACAGTCCGGTTTGGGACAGCGATTCGACGGAGCTGCAGGCATGTTGAAGTTCTGCCGGCCCAAGACGGTGCTGTCCGAGCGCGTCCAGCTGCCGGCCGAGCCACTGTGGTACCCGTACCGGCGGCGCACCAGCACCGTAATAGCGCGGCTCGTGCGGCTCACGGGCGCACACGACTGGGGGCGCCGGCTGGCCAGACGCCCGAAGGAGGGCCGGCGGTGACCAGAGCCTTCGTCGATGCGCAGCGCTGCCACGGCCATGGGCGCTGCGAGATCATCGCACCGCAAGTCTTCGCAGTCGGCGACGACGGCATCAGTCAGATTCTCGTCGAAGAGATCGACCCAACCGATCTCGCCGACGTGCAAGAGGCAGGATTCAGCTGTCCTGAGCAGGCAATCACGTTGGAATGACGCGCAATTCCCTTCAAGGAGGATCGTGATGACAGTCAAGTTTGGAACCTTGTCGTTTTACGAGGCGATGAAACGGGTTGGCTTCGAATAGCAAAGGCGGCTATCAGATGAGCATAAAATCCAGAGCCGCGGTGCTGTTCGAAGCGCCCGGGGAGTGGGACATCGTCGAGGTGGACGTCGATGAACCCCGTGCGAACGAAGTGTTAGTGCGCTACGTCTCGGCGGGACTGTGCCACTCCGATGACCATGTCGCAAAGGGCGACGTTCCGTCGGCGCACTACCCGTACTGCGGCGGACACGAGGGTGCCGGAATCGTCGAAGCGATTGGGCCCGGCGTAACGAGTGTGGCGGTGGGTGACCACGTGGTCGCCAGCTTCCTGCCCCCCTGCGGCCGGTGTCGATGGTGCGCGAGCGGACAGCAAAACATCTGCGACAACGGTGCATTCACGATGCTAGGAACCCAGCTGGACGGAACATTTCGGCTCCACCACGGCGACACCGATGTTGCCCAGGCCTCGTTGGTGTCCACCTTCTCCGAATACAGCGTCATGCCCGCAGCCGCGGCGATCGTCATCGACGATGAGATCCCTCTCGAAGTCGCCTGTCTGGTGGGTTGCGGGGTACCTACCGGATGGGGCTCGGCAGTTAACGCGGCCGCGGTGCGCCCCGGCGACATCGTCATCATCATGGGCGTAGGAGGTGTGGGCATCAACGCGGTACAGGGAGCCAAGCACGCCGGCGCCGCGCGCATCATCGCCGTCGACCCGGTGCCGTTCAAACGCGACAGCGCCCTCAAACTCGGAGCCACCGACGTCCTGGAGAATATGATTCAGGCCACCGAGTTGGCATTGTCACTCACGAACGGCCAAGGCGCCGACTCAGCCGTAGTGACCGTGGGTGTCGCCACCGGCGACGATGTCGGCCAAGCGTTTTCGGCGATCCGCAAAGGCGGCACAGTGGTGCTGACGGCGGTGGCCAATATCGGCGCCGACACGCTTCCGGTCAATCTCCTCGAACTCACCATGTATCAAAAGCGGATACAGGGGGCGCTTTTCGGAATGGCCTCACCCACCCGTGACATTCCAAAGTTCCTCGATTTGTACCGACAGGGATATCTCGCGTTGGACGAGTTGGTCAGTCGCCGATACCGGCTCGAGGAGATCAATCAAGGCTATGCCGATCTGCACGCCGGCACCAACCTGCGAGGTATCGTTGACTTCGGTTGAGGGCCGGGGAGTGTTCGTCATCGGCGTCGGCATGACGAAGTTCGAAAAGCCCTGCAGCAGAGCAGAGTTCGACTACACCGACATGGCGTGGGAATCCGGCACCCGTGCGCTCGACGACGCCGGCGTCGAATACTGCGACGTCGAGCAAGCGTATGTGGGCTACATGTACGGTGACTCTGCGTCTGGTCAACGCGCGGTCTACCAGTTCGGACTGAACGGGATTCCGATTGTCAACGTGAACAACAACTGCGCGACCGGGTCCACTGCGTTGTTCCTGGCCGCTCAGGCGCTCCGCGGCGGAATCGTCGACTGTGTCATGGCGGTTGGTTTCGAGAAGATGCAACCCGGCCCACTGTATTCGATCTATAGCGATCGCGCCGACCCCATGGGAACTCATATGGCGGCCTTCGAGCGGATCGCCCCACAAGTCGGCCCGCCCGCGCCGTACATGTTCGGTTTGGCCGGGCGCGAACATCAGGAGCGCTACGGCACCACCATTGAGCAGTTCGCGAAGGTCGCGGAGAAAAACCACCGGCACTCCGCCAACAATCCCAACGCACAGTTCCAGACTGTCTACACCCTGGACGAGATCCTCGCCTCGCGCGAGATATTCACACCGCTGACCAAGTTGCAGTGTTCACCTGCCTCGGACGGATCGGCGGCGGTGATCCTCGCGAGCAAAGACTACGTCGACCGTAAGGGACTGAGCGACCGCGCGGTGGAGATCGTCGGCCAGGCGATGGTGACCGATCTGGACTCGACGTTCGACGGTTCGGCGATCTCGCTTGTGGGTAGTGGGATGACCAGGGCTGCAGCAGAATCGGTGTACAAGCAGAGCGGGTTGGGCCCCGACGATTTCCAGGTGATCGAACTCCATGACTGCTTCTCAACCAACGAACTGATCACCTACGAGGCCCTCGGCTTGTGTCCGGCGGGTGAGTCGGGCCGGTTGATCGACGATGGTGCTACCACCTACGGCGGACGGTGGGTCGTCAACCCTTCTGGCGGTCTGATCTCCAAGGGGCATCCGCTGGGCGCAACCGGGCTGGCACAGTGTGCAGAACTGACCTGGCAGCTACGTGGCGAAGCCGATGAACGTCAAGTACCCGATGTGCGCGCCGCCCTGCAGCACAATATCGGGTTGGGCGGCGCCGTCGTGGTGACCGCATACCGGTTAGCCCGAAGCTGAGGCGCCAAGTGATGAACTCACCTGCAGTGCAGAGGACGACCTGCGAAAATGCAGGGGCGCCGATTACGCCTAAGGTCGACGGCCAGCAAGTAGCGCGCGGTGAGGGAAAACGCCTACTGCTGGAATCGGCTCGGGCGTTGTTCGCTGAGCGTGGCTACGCCGGTACCAGCACGCGGGAAATCGCACGCGCCGCCTCGGTGTCTGAGCCGATGATCTTCCGGCACTTCGGATCCAAGGCAAAGCTCTTCGAAGAGGCCGTGCTCGCCCCGTTCAGCACGTTTGTCTCCGAATACATTGCGGATTGGATGGCACGGCCGCGTGGTGCAGAGACCCCATACGTTCAAACCCATGAGTTTTACCGTGGCGTCTACGACGTTTTGTCGGCTAACCGCTGGCTGATTCATGAGATGATCGGCGCCCGGGCCATCGGTGGATCTCTGACCGCTGGTGCCGTGTCGGCGCCGCCGCTGGGGGCACTCATCGAACGTTTTGAGGCGATCATCGAGCAGGAGATCGTCGATCGTGGATTCCGTCCCTTTGACCCTGTTGTGGTAACGCGGCTGATTTTCGGGCTTGTCTTTTCGATCGCGGTGTTTGGGGACTGGATGTTCGAAGGCGCATCCGCGCCGCAGCCCGGCGCCGAGGTGTTCATCGCCGAGATGGCCCGTCTCACCCTCGACGGCGCGTATCCCCGGGACGCAGGGCCAGCTGCAATGACCCACGCCCCGAGCCCGACCAGTGAGCGCTATTCGCTGGGGGCTTCTCCAGTCGCCTGAAAGATGACGCGCCGCCCGATTTCGACGGCGTGGTCGGCGAAGCGTTCGTAAAAGCGCCCCAGCAGAGTGACATCGACGGCGGTCGATACACCGTGTGGCCAGTCTTTCTTTTTGAGGACGGTGAACAGGTGTTGGTGAAGCCGGTTCATCTCGTCGTCATCCCGGCTGATCTGTGCGGCCTGCTCCGGATCGCCCGAGAGCACGACATCTTTTGCACTTCGGCCCAAATCCACCGCAATCCGGCCCATCTCGGCGAAGTCGCCACTCACCTCTTCGGGCAACGCGCGGTCTGGATGGCGACGGCGCGCGATTTTGCCCACGTGTAACGCCAGGCCGCCCATCCGTTCGGCATCCGCGACGCTTTGCATGCACCCGACCACGGTTCGTAGATCGCTTGCGACCGGCGCCTGCAGGGCGAGCAACACGAATGCAGCATCCTCGGCCTCACTTCGCATCTGGGCGAGGCGCGTGTGGCTGGCGATGACTGCTTCTGCCATCGTCAGGTCCGCCTGCAGCAGCGCCTGCGTCGCACCTTCCATCGCCACACCAGCCAGGCCGCACATCTGGCTCAGGGTCTCGCTGAGTGAATCGAGCTGCTCGTGGAACGCGGTGCGCATGTTGTAACCATATGAGAACGCGTGTTGCAACCTTAAGAGAACTAGTACACAAGGTGGCCCCGTTGGACGCACCATTGACAAACCGTTTCTGATGGGGGAAAGGGGTTCCCCAGTTGTGGCGGGACCAGCAAGGGTTGTTAACCCAGGCAGTCGTAGAGCGGGGAAACTGATGGCGCTGTCGGACGTGGTAATGCGAGTTGTGAGCTTCCTGCGTGCCGGCTATCCCGAGGGTATTCCGGCTCGCGATTACGTGCCTCTGCTCGCGCTGCTTCGTCGCCGCCTTTCCGACGACGACGTCATCGCGGTCGCGGCCGCGGTGATCTCCCGCAACAACAGGCCGGTGGACGTCACAGACGTGCGGGTCGCGATCACCAAGCTCACCGATGAAATGCCGTCGCCGGAAGATACCGAGCGCGTCAAGCGGCGGTTGGCCGCGGTCGGCTGGCCGGTTGATGACGCGGCCGGCCGATGATCCTCGGGGACGACCGAGTGGACTCAGTCACCCGGTGCAACGGAGCTCGACGATGCGGCCGTTGGTAACCATGGCCAGCGCCGCGTTCTGAGCGGCCGCCGGGGTCAATCCCCAATGTGCGCCCCATCGGCCACCTCCGAGTGCCTAAGCGACGCAGGCGTTTCGGGCCCACCCTGCGACGGTGCAGCCGGCGCCGTGTACCTGGCAGTTGCCGAGCGCGATATGGGTGGCCTCCTCCATGCTGGTGCCGTTGTTCTCCCAGCCTGTCCAGCCGGTCACGGGGGAGTAGGCGATCACGGCGTAACGGTCGGGCGCTGCTGCCTGCGCAGTGGCGGGCATGACGGCCGCGGCGGCGAAGAGGGCGCCGGCAGCGGCGGTCAAGGCGGATAGTCGGTAGCTGTTCATGGTGAAACCTCGTGAGTTGTTCAGTGGACGAACTCACCATCGGCAGTGCTACTTGCGGAATCCTCTAGAAATCCTTGGCGGCCGCCGCGGCGCCGTCGGCCGATATTGCGGATAGAGTGGCGGCGTTGAAGTTGCAGGTGGTGCGGTTGGTGCGGGCTTCGCGGCGGCCGCCGATCGGGAAAGTCGGGAGTGCGTGGTGACTGGGTCCGGGGGCGACGCCTCGCGGGAAGTCATGCGCTCCGACGAGGATGCAGCCGCGGGTTTTCGGGCGTGGCATGCTGCCGCGGAACGAGCCGGTCAAAGAGTGTTGCAGGGGCCGGACGGCACGTACATGGTATGGCACCGCGACGACGTGCTGGCCGCTGTACGCGACGGCGAAGTTTTCGCCAGCCGCCAGGGCGAAATGATGCCCGGCAATCCGCCGTTCGGCCCGTACCACGCGATCTTGGTCGAGCTGCTCAACCCCGGCAGTTCGCGGGAATTGTTGAAGCCGATACGTGGGCTCATCGAAGAAAGCATCGGCGCCGTTGCGAAACAGGATCGCTGCAATGGTCTGCTGGTCGGCGTGGTGCTGTGTCACGCAGCATCCGGATTGGCATGCGGGCTGCCGCGGCAAGTTGGTATCGATGCGGTCAACGCCGAGGTGGTTGGCCAGATCCGTCGAGCCCCGCTGGGTGGCCATGATGTGATCAGCCGCCTCGCCGACGAACCGCTCAGCAACGAAGAGGTCATGGGACTGATGGGGTCGGTAGTCCGCGGTTTCATGTTCGCGTCGTTACCTATCGCGGCGGGACTGGCGATGCTGGCGCGCAAGCCGATGCTTCAGCGGGAGCTGCGCGAAAATCCAGGCCGGCTAGGGCTTTTCATCGAGGAGCTACTGCGCTTGGACGGCGGGGCGAACACCGTTTCACGAATCACCACTCGCAACGTGACGATCGGCGAAACGACGATCCCAGCCGGGTCTCCTGTCGAGTTGTGTGTCGGTCTGGTTCACCGCGACGAGGCCGACCCCATGTCAAGTCAGGACATGAAACTAGATGGTCCGCATCGGCATTGGAGTTTTGGGGGAGGCGCGCATCGGTGTCCGGCGTCGCACCTGACCCGGGACCTACTTGCCATCTTCTTTGAGGTGTGGCTTGCCAAGATCCCGTTTTTCTGGTTCGACTGGAAAAGCGGCGAGGTCCCCAAAGCGTGGCATCCCAAGCCCTTCGGCACGTCGTCGGGCCCGCTGTTCGACGGGTGGATTCCGCAGTGTGTGCCGCTGAGGTGGTGAATCTTCATGGGGCGCAACGTAAGCGATGAAACATGCTGCACTGCAATAATATACGTTACGGAAGCTGGCCTTGATGGCTTGGACAGTAGACGGTCACCGAGGCGGTGACGAATTTTGTCGCGGTGCGGGTCACGCGATCGGGGTACAGCCGCAATTGCGGACTGCCCGAGTACGTCGTGTTCGTCTCTTCGTCGATCACCGACTGAACCGAGGAGCCGTGATCGAGCTCGCCGCAGATTTCGTGGGCCCGGTAAACGAGCCCGGGCACGTTATCGATGACGGGAATCTGGAGTTGCGCCAGCAACGCCACAAACTGGTCCTCCTGGCTGTCGGCGCCCGCTGCTCCGGCGCAGGCAACCGCGGCGGTCAGCACCGCCGAGGCGTTAGCCAGAACGGCTGCAAGGCGGCTGATGCGGATGCGCACGGCACGATTCCCGTTTCTTTGGTGTCACTGGCTCGGCGTCTAATTGAATCGACACCACACGGTAACAATGGAGGCAACTGCGCCTGCAATGATGGACATCGTAACTGGCTGGAACCGTCGATCACCACTGGACTTTCGCGCGAACCCGCAGATTAGGGGAGGCGCGACGACTGCGGGAGCGTATGACCGCATCGAACCGTAGCGCGATAGCGCCGTCTAACACGATGGCCAAGCGCAAGCGGCGAATGCCTGCTCGGTGCGCGGTGATCGCTGCCCTGATAAGCAGCGGCGCGAGCGTGGTCGGTGTTGCGCTCACACCGGTGACGTTAGCTGGCAAGCAGGGCACGGTGACGGTGCTGGCCGGGCTTATCAGACCAGTCCCGTTGGGCGACCTCACACCCGATCCGCCGCCGCCGCTCCCGGCGCCGACGATAAGGCCACTCGAGCCACCCGCCGCGTCACCGCCACCTCGACCACAACGGCCGGTGTCGCCACCGCCGCAACAGCAGGGACCCGCACCACAACCGGAGGGACCTGGGCCGCAGCCGCAGGAACCCGCGCCGCAAGCGCCGCCACCTCCGCCTCCACCGCCACCGCCACCGCGTCCGCCGGGAGGCCATGTTCAGCTCTCGCCGTGAGGTAGCAGGCAGCGCCTGAAACCCTGCACACGGCCACGGGCAGGGGCACACTTGTGGGCATGCAGCCAGAGCCACGTCGCACGCTGAACGGCCTCTCGGATATACGCGCGTTCTTTCACACGAACAGGGTGCCGCTGTACTTCATCTCGCCGACGCCTTTCAATCTGTTGGGCGTCGATCGGTGGATACGAAACTTCTTCTACCTGACCTACTTTGACTCTTTCGAGGGCACCCACTCGCGGGTGTTCCTGCCCCGGCGACGCGACCGCCGTGATTTCGACTCCATGGACGAGGTGTGCAGCCACCTGCTGTCCGATCCCGAGACACTCGAGTTCATCGCGGGCAGAGGTCCCGGTGGCAAGTGCTGCTTTGTGATGATGAATGAGGAAATCCAGACCCTCGCCCGGCAGGCGGGTCTCGAGGTCATGCATCCGCCGGTGCAGCTGCGCGAGCGCCTCGGTTCCAAGATCATCATGACGCGCCTGGCCAACGAGGCGGGGGTACCGAGCGTGCCCAACACGATCGGCCGGGCCGGCTCCTACGACGAATTGCTGGCGCTCGCACAGGACGCCGGATTGGGAGACGACCTCGTCATCTCGATCGCTTACGGCAACGCCGGCAGCGGGACGTTCTTCGTGCACGGTCAGGGCGACTGGGATCAGCACGCCGGTGACCTGGTCGGGCAGGAGCTCAAGGTCATGAAGCGCATCCGCAATGTCGAGGTGTGCCTCGAGGGTGCCGTGACCCGCCACGGCACCGTGATCGGCCCCGCGATGACGAGCCTCGTCGGTTATTCGGAGTTGACTCCGAGCAGGGGGAGTTGGTGCGGCAATGACATCTGGCGCGAGGTGCTGCCTCCCGCGCAGACGCACGCCGCACGAGAAATGGTGGGAAAGCTGGGCGATGTCATGAGCCGCGAGGGTTACCGGGGCTACTTCGAGGTGGATCTGCTCCATGACCTGGACTCCGACCAGCTCTACCTCGGCGAGGTGAATCCGCGCCTGAGTGGCGCCAGCCCCATGACGAACCTGACCGCCGAGGCATACGCCGACATGCCGCTGTTTCTCTTCCATCTGCTCGAGTACATGGACGTGGACTACGAGCTCGACATCGGGGAGATCAACGAACGCTGGGAGCGCGGCTACGGCGAGGACGAGGTCTGGGGCCAGGTGATCATCACCGAGACCTCGCCGGATCTCGAGATCTTCACCGCGACGCCACGCACCGGCGTCTGGCGCATCGACGACGAGGGTCGCGTCTCCTTTAACCGGTCCGCCAACGACTGGGCGACCTTGCTCGACGGGTCCGAGGCGTTTTACATGCGGGTCGCGGCGCCGGGAGACTTACGTTCCGAGGGCGCCCAACTCGGCGTGCTCGTCACCCGCTCGCACCTGCAGACCGACGACTATCGGCTCAGCGAGCGCTGCCAGCGCTGGGTCAGGGGCATGAAGGCGAAATTCGTCTCGACGCCCCTGTCGCCGGCCGCGCCGATCGTCTCCCGGCTCGTCGCACGAGCGTGAGCGGCCCGCCCGGCATCTCACTGGACAACTGGCTGTCGCCGCCCTACGCGCACTGGTCGTTCCAGCACATCGACGACTTCGTGCCGACGGCGGTGATCTCGCGCGGGACCGGGCCGGTCGCGGTGTTGCCCGAAGCCAGCGCCTCGATCGCCGAGATCCCGGTGACCGCCGGCGACGGCGCGCCCACCACCGTCGGCGCCGTGATGGCCGGCACCGCGACCGACGGATGGGCCGTCGCCCACCGCGGTGCGCTGGTCGCCGAGGAATACCTCGACGGCCTGGGCGCCGAGACCAAACACCTGCTGTTCTCGGTGAGTAAGTCGCTGGTGGCCGCCGTGGTCGGCGCGCTGCACGGGGCAGGTGTGATCGAGCCTGACGCGCGGGTCACGAAATACGTTCCCGCCCTGGCGAACTCGGGCTATGACGGTGCGACGGTGCGTCACTTGCTGGACATGCGCTCGGGTATCGCGTTCTCGGACGACTACCTTCACCCGACCGCGGAGATCCATGTCCTCGACCAGGCGATGGGATGGGCGCCCCCGAGCAGTCCGGACGCTCCCGCCACGTTGCGCGACTTTCTGCTGACCCTGCGGCAGAAGTCGGCGCACGGCGGCCCGTTCCAATACCGCTCGTGTGAGACCGACGTCCTCGGCTGGATCTGCGAGATCGCGAGCGGCCAACGGATGCCTGAACTGATGTCGGACCTGCTGTGGAGCCGCATCGGCGCGCACTGCGACGCGACCATCGGCGTGGACACGGAGGGAACCGGGCTGTTCGACGGCGGCATCAGCGCCTGTCTGACCGACATGATCCGGTTCGGGTCGCTGTTCTTGCACGACGGTGCCTCGTTGACCGGCGAGCAGGTGGTGCCGGCGGCGTGGATCGCCGACACCCTCGACGGCGGCCCGGACTCTCGAGCGGCGTTCGCCGCCAGCCCCGACGACACTCAAATGCCCGGCGGGATGTACCGCAACCAGGTGTGGTTTCCCTACCCGGGCAGCAACGTCGTGCTGTGCCAGGGCATGTGCGGTCAGATGATCTACGTCAACCGGGCCGCCGAGCTGGTCGCGGCGAAGCTATCCACCCAGCCGGACGCCGGGGATCCGCAGATGCTGTGGGACACGTTGCGCGCATTCGACGCGGTGGCCCACGAATTGGCACGCATCACAACCGAATAGCGTTCACTGATTCGGCTGGTAGGTCGTCGCCGGTCCGAAGCCCGGACCGGTCAGGCAGCTGGGGCCGAATTGTCGCGTGCAATCCAATACCTGGCCCGGGGGTGGCGGCGGCGTCGTCGTTGCGGGCTCCTGGAAAGTGAATTTGAGGCCAGTCGCGCCTCCGGCACCGGCACAGGAACCGTAGGCGGGAACGGTCGTTAGTGGATACTTTTGCCACGACGGATCGGTGGCGACCTCAACTTGCCAGCGCCCGTCAGTCACGGTCCCGCAGCCGGTGTCGTAACCACCCGGCGGCTTTGGGCCTATCGACACCCACATACCGACAACGCCTTTCTGGGCGGAGCCCGACACGGTGAGTTTCCCGTTCTTGAGCGGACCCAGCGTGATCCCGCTACCCGGCACCGTCGGCACACTGGTGGTCGTCACTGGTGGCGGCGGTGGTGTGTCGTGGCTGAGGTAATTGAAGGAGGATGGGAGGGCGTTGATGGCTGCCGCACAGACCGCGAAAAGTCCTGTTATTACTGCCGCCGTCAACAGTGGATTGCGCGCGTTGTCGCGATTGCGTCTACCGATTCCAAACATTGCCCTACCTCCCGACGCAGAGCTGGTCCCGATTGTTGTGCCTCAGAATTGTCATGCCAGATCATGCGCAACGGCACGAGTAGTTGACTACTCCATGTCTGGCGCCCACTGAGCACCGGTCTCTACGGGTCTGCGGGCGATCTCACCCGGATGCATTTCGCTCACGCTGCGGGGCCATCCCGGTGTCGACCGCGCCGATCGCTCGGGGAAGGTCTATATCTGGTCCAACTGGACCGCGAAATGCACAGTGAACCAGCCTCTTTCGGCTTGGCAAAAGTGAATTGCCCTTCCGCAGATCCGCGGGTGTCAGGGCAGGGCCTTACCTGCCATTGGGTGCGCTGACGTCATGAATAGTTTTGGGGTGTATGGTCGAGCAAAGTCGGAAAGCCCAGCTAGTCCGGGATGAGTCAGCTGTTACCGCTGACCGCGCTGAGCAACCGCTCCCGCCGGACACGCCGGTTACATCTCTAGTTGGGAACACCGTGAGCGCTTTAGCTACATTTCAGTCATCGACGGATCACGTTGTGAGCCAGGGATTTTCTGGCTCAATCAGCTTCGGCATCCTGAGTACCTTCCCACCGACACCGTGCGGGCTCGCGACGTTCAGCGCCGCGCTGGCGCGAGGGTTGATCGCCCACGGCGATCACGTCTGCGTTGTGCAAGTGTCTGATGGATCGCCTTCGTCGAGCGCCCGGGTCATCGGTGAGTTGGTCAACGGCTCAGCGGCATCCGTCGCAGCGTGTTCGGACTTGCTGAACCGGAGCGACATCGCGGTCATCCAGCATGACTACGAGATCTACGGTGGCATCGACGGGGACGAAGTGATCGGCATCATGGACGGGCTGCGGGTCCCGTCGATAGTGATCGCCCATACTGTCCTGAAAAACCCTTCGCGACACCAGCGTTCGGTTTTCGAGGCTGTTGCGGCGCGGGCGGACAAGCTAGTTGTCATGTCGGACGTGGCCAACGAACGGTTGTGCCGCGGCTTCGACATTGACCGCCGAAAAGTCTCTACCATCCCGCATGGGGCGACCGTTCCGACGGATTCCTGCGTGCGTGGGGGCCGCCCCACCTTGCTGACTTGGGGCCTGCTACGTCCGGGTATGGGCGTCGAGCGGGTGATCGAGGCGATGGGCTCGCTTAGTCGTCTGCCCGGCCGACCCCGATATGTGGTTGCGGGCCAAACGCACCCGAAGGTGCTGGCCGCCGAGGGCGAGGCGTACCGCGATGCTCTGTTGGAGCAAGCGCGTAGCAGCGGCGTCCTGGATTCGGTGCGCTTCGATTCCGGTTATCGCAATGTTGCGACGCTGACCGCGCTCGTCCAGTCCGCCGCGGTCGTCGTCGTGCCTTATGACTCGACCGATCAGGTCGTCTCGGGCGTTTTGGTCGACGCGGTCGCCTGCGGGCGGCCGGTTGTGGCCACCGCGTTCCCGCACGCCGTCGAGCTGCTCTCCAATGGCGCCGGAATCGTTGTGGCGCATGATGATCTGGATGCGTTGGTATCCGCCTTGACTCGCGTGCTGACAGAGCCGCGCCTCGCCGGTTCGATGGCGGCCGAGGCCCGCCGGTTGGCGTCCGAAATGTCTTGGCCGGTGATAGCGGGCGCGTACCAAGCGCTGGCGCGTCGCGTCCTGGCGCCGCGACAGGCACGGGTGTGACCGCGATGTCGCCAGCACCGATATTCGATCATCTGCTGCGGCTGACAGACCGGCGCGGCACCGTCGAACGTGCGCGGCTTGCCGAACCGGTTCCTGAGGATGGCTACCGTACAGACGACGCGGCGCGCATGCTGGTCGTCGCCACCCGAGACCACGGGCCCGACAGAACATTGAACGGTCTGGCCAGAGTGGCGTTGCAATTCCTGAGCGGTGCGCAGGCGCTTACCGGCGAATGCCGTAATCGGATGGACGGAACGGGCAGCTGGGTCGACGAGCCGGCCCTAGAAGACGCGTGGGGGCTGTGCATCTGGGGTTTCGGGACGCGGCCGCGCACAGCAATGTCGCCTGGGCCCGCGAGTCGGCAATCGTGCAGTTCGAGCGCGCGACGCAAGTGCGATCGGGGCGGCCGCGCGCGATGGCGTTCGCGGCACTGGGCGCTGCCGAATTGCTCGCCTTTGACCCAAAGCACCGCGCTGCCCGGGCGCTGCTCACCGACTATGCCGCCTCAGTACCTACTCCAAAGGACGACCCGACCTGGCCTTGGCCCGAGCCTCGATTGACGTACGCGAACGCCGTTCTGCCCGCGGCGATGATCGCTGCAGGTGCTGCGCTCACCGATGCGACGTTGTGTCAACGTGGCCTGGATCTGTTGGCAGCCTATCGAGGTCTCCACGCTTGCGGACGCTTGCGCACTAGCCGCCGCCGTCGACACGAATCCGGTCTGGGTCGCCGGCGTCAGGGCCGCGGCGGCCTGGTTTATGGGCGACAACGACGTGGGAGAGCCGATGTGGGACCCGGACACGGGCGCCGGGTACGACGGCCTTCGCGCGAATGGGGTGAACGGTAATCAGGGAGCGGAGTCGACCCTGGCCGTGATCTCGACGTTCCAGCATGCACAGCGCTTATCGATTGTGTAGCAATGACTTTGGTTCGGGAACGACCCGGCGACCGAAATAGGCGTAATGTCGCAGGTATTGGACTCGTTGCGAGCGGACATCCGCTCTGCCAATGTCCAACATTTCGAATTGGTCAATGACGCCACCGGGTCTCATTCCAAGCTACGACACAGGTGGCACAGCGAAATGACGGGACATGTCGGGCGCGGGGTAATTCCATCCATTCGTCAGTCGCGATATCTGCCGGCATTCTACTTGCGCACCAGGAGGTTTCAACCATGACAGTTACGGTGACGCTCCAAGGCGGAGCAACGGAAAAATATATGCGGTTCGGTGACGTGTACGTCAAACGTAGTGACGGCAGCCTCGATATCGTTCGCACGGGCGCCAAGCGGCCGCACAGTTACGCGCCCGGCGAGTGGTCAGAGGTGCAGGGCGACGAAAAGCCATCGAAGAGAAGTCACTTCTGGAGCTGATCCGCCGTTGTGCTCGTCAAACTCCACAATCGGTGAAAAGGTGGAGAGGATGACGTCACCGCCGACACCCTCGCGTCCTCGCGCAGCTGCCCGAATTCTGTTCGGCTAAATGTGGCGATCCACGAGCAGCTCCTCGCTGCCGTCGACGGCCGGCGCGGGGTAGAAGCGGCCGATCGTCTATGCGAGGCCTGTGTGGTTTTGTTTGATATCGATGCGGCAACGATCTCGCTGGTCTTCGACGGCGCGAGCAGGGGAACGCTGGGGTCCAGCGGCGCGCCGGCGCGCATGTATGACGAACTGCAGTTCACTCTGGGTGAGGGACCGTGTCTGGACTCTGTGGTCCATCGGATTCCGATTCTGGCCATCGACCTCGCCGATCCCAAGGAGATGCGGTGGCCCGTGTACGGGCCGGCCATGCTGGCCCACCAGATCAGGGGTGTCTACGCGATACCCATCGTCGTGGCCGGCGAATTCATCGGTGCGCTTGATCTCTTCTGCGCGTGCCCGGGGCCACTGCACTGAAGTGCTGAGCAAAGGACTCCGTCAAGCTCAGCCCGAAATCACAAACCGTATAGCTGCCGGTTCATCCAGGAAGATGCAGACACGCTACGGAGGGGATCCCCTGAAGATCGCCGCAGAACGCCTCCGGGAGGCTGGGGAGTCAACCGAGATACAGATTACCGCAGGACAACCAGAGAACTCGCGGGCTATCCGTCGATGACCGCCGTATCCGCCGGCGCATATCGTCGGGCGAATTCGTCGCCGGGAATCGGCCACTGCTCAGCCTCAACGCCGCGCACAATCCAGTCGTCCGCTGCCGCGGTCGTCGGCCCCTCCAGGGTGTGGATCGTCTCGCCCGGATTCGCCGGCCGGGCCTGAACGAATCCTTTGCTGTGCCAGGCGTCATTCGCCTACCTCCTGGTATGTGTTCTTGAAGATGTCATCACGCACCGACCACGTTTTGCCGTCCTCGTGGACGACCCAATCTCCGGCATCGGCGTGCATGGTGTGTCCCGAATCCGATTGCCACGTCCACGGTTCGCTGCGTTGGTCCGCGGTGACCGTCCCGACCCGAGTGAAGGTTTGCCACAACGGGCGTTACCGGCAGCCGAGTTGACGCAGACGCCACAGCGTGGCCGCGAGGCTGCCCACCGCGGCCACGAGCAGATCCGGATCGCTCTCGACCACCGACCAGGTAATACCGGCACCAGTCCTCGTGTTCGGCTTGTGCCATGATCATCGCCGACTTGTGGTCGAAGCCCATCAGGGAAAGCTGTTCCAGCGGTGCCGAATCGGACATCACGCGCCCCGATAGCTCGACCGGCTGGCTGCCCCGGGTGATCCACGCGTGCCCCGCGCCGGCCGGCGATCGGCGCGAGCGCGTCGCCTTGGCGATCGTCTCCCAGACGTCCATGTCCCCGACGAGTTCGTGCGCACCGACCTGGACTTGAGGGCCGTAGCGGAAGATCAGGCCGGTCGCGCCCGAGTCGATCCACGGCCGCAGGCGCCGGGGAGCGCATTTGTTGGCCGAGGTGTGTCTCGCGCGTGACCTCTGCGCGACAGGGGCAAAGGACGCTCATCACCATGGCGGTTCTGGTGCTGGTCTGCGCGCTCGCGACGACGACATGCGTCGGCTATTACGTCGGCCGGCGCGCGGGCTCGGCGCCGTCGACCTGGCGAAAGCGCACGAGCCGGGTCGCGATCGGCAGGTTGGCGATGAGCTTCGTCATGGTGGTGGCCGCGCGACGGATCCGGCGAACCTTGAGATCCATTGAGCCGCTTGAACTCTTGCGCGACGGCGTTGCGGTCGTATTGAGGCGCGCCAGCCTGGTGTGAGGCGGCCGGGGCCCCTGGTGGCAGACGCTGTCGCGAGAGTTGATTTGCTAGTCGCACGACTCGCCGGGAGCGAGGCGCACTGACCACTGCGGCTTGAGAGGACGAGAACTGGTATGACAGCACTGCAAGGCAAGGTCACGTTCGTGACCGGTGCCTCGTCGGGCCTCGGTGCCGAAACGGCCAAGTTGCTTTCCCGGCAGGGCGCAACGGTTTTCGGTATAGCCCGCGACACCGCGCGCCTGGCCGAGGTGTTCGCCGACGTGGAGCATGGTTCCTACGCATCGGTGGACGTCGGTTCGGCACCGGCCTGCAAAGACGCGGTCGAGCAGTGTGTCCAAGAGTTCGGCGGACTCGACGTCCTGGTCAACATCGCCGGCAAGCACCAGATGCGCCGGACGGAGTCGATGACCGACCACGACTGGACTCAGGATCTTGCGGTCAACCTGAACGGTCCGTTCTATCTGTGCCGGGCCGCGCTGCCTTCCCTGCTGGAGCGGGGCGGCAACATCGTCAACGTCGCCTCGATTGCCGGCGTCGAAGGGCAGGCCTACTCGGCGGGCTACTGCGCTGCCAAGCACGGGCTCATCGGGCTGACACGCGCACTGGCGGTGGAGTACACCGCGGATCGCTTGCGCGTCAACGCGGTTTGTCCCGGCGGCATGCTCACGCCGCAACTCGAACAGTTCACTGCGCCAGAGGATCCGAACTATGACCTGATCATGCGAACGGCCTCGCCGCGCGGCATGATGGCGCCCCTAGATGTCGCGAATGTGGTCGCGTTCCTGGCCAGCGACGCCGCGGCCGCCATCCACGGCGCCGTCTACCGGGTCGACAATGGCAAGGGGGCCGGCTAGTAAGCGGAATCCGGCTCGCGGCCAAGGAAACGACAATCGAACTCGCCGCACCCGACCATTTACATCCCGTCGTGGAATGCCACTCGGCGCCACGAACACTTCTGCTATGGGGACGACGCCCCGGGCCGGATCTATTGAGTCCGGTCGAAGATCCGGAAATGGTCGACACCTCATCGAGATGCTGCGGCCAAATCGAAGCCCCGGGGGCACCAAGATTGCTGAGCCGGAATCGCCGGCGGAAGAAATTAAGTTGTCGGCCTTTGTACAGGTATTGGTTAGGTATGCCCGGTAGCGTGCCCGCATGGCTTTCACAGTGACCTGGGCGGATGGCGCGGAAATCACCTACGGGGACGAACTCCATTTCGACACCGATGGCGCGGTGCTCAAGATCGGCCCTTCCACCGGCAAGTGGACGTGGTATTTCTCGTCCCACCAGTGGGCACGCATCGAGCAGGAGGATCTGAACACCTCGCTGCGACCCGAATTCCCTCCCGTCGTCGCTCCCGCGCACCCCTCGGCCTGAGCGCCAGACCTGTCCTGCCGCGCTGACCAGCGGCGAGGTCGCGCACTGGTAGGGTCCGCGAGGATGCCAGGCACACCTCGACCGCCCGACCATGTCAGCGGATAGCGACGACGCATCACCGTCCAGATCGGTCACGCGCTGCGCGCGGCCCGGGATTTCGGCATTTCTCACGCGGGCCGCTACGCAGACGCGAACGGCCCCTTCTGCGGCGTGCGACGTGCGGTTGCGGTATCTCTGTATCCACCGCCGAGAACGGAGACAGCATGAGCCCGGGCGCGCAGACGAAAACCATCACGACGCAGGTTCCGGCGCGACTGGACCGGCTGCCGTGGTCGCGATTTCACTGGCGTGTCGTGGTGGGGCTCGGCGGGGTGTGGGTCCTCGATGGGCTCGAGGTCACGATGGTGGGCAACGTGTCGGCGCGGCTCACCGAGAAGGGCAGCGGCATCGAGCTCGACCCGGCGCAGATCGGCTACGCGGCGGCGATCTACATCACCGGGGCATGCCTGGGCGCGTTGGTCTTCGGCCACCTGACCGACCGGTTTGGGCGGCGCAATCTGTTCATCGCGACGTTGGCGGTCTACCTGGTCGCCACCGTCGCCACCGCATTCGCCTTTGCGCCTTGGTATTTCTTCGTCGCGCGCTTTTTCACCGGCGCCGGCATAGGCGGTGAATACGCGGCGATCAACTCCGCGATCGACGAGTTGATTCCGGCGCGGGTTCGCGGCCGCGTCGACCTGATCATCAACGGCACCTACTGGCTGGGTTCGGCGGCCGGCGCCGCCGGCGCGCTGGTCCTGCTGGACACGTCGAACTTCCCGGCGAACATCGGCTGGCGGCTCGCCTTCGGCATCGGAGCCATCTTCGGCATCTTCGTCCTGCTGGTCCGGCGCAACGTTCCGGAAAGCCCGCGCTGGCTGTTCATTCACGGACGCGACGAGGAAGCCGAGCGGATCGTCGGCGAGATCGAACAAGACGTGCAGCGAGAAACCGGGCAGCCGCTGCCCGAGCCGCACGGCGAGCCGCTGAAAATTCGTCAGCGCCAGGCAATTCCGTTTGTGGAGATCGCCCGGGTGGCGTTCAAGCTCTATCCCAAACGTGCGGTCCTCGGCCTCGCGCTGTTCATCGGTCAGGCCTTCCTGTACAACGGCGTGACGTTCAACCTGGGCACGCTGTTGAGCGGCTTCTACGGCATTCCCTCCGGAAAAGTGCCGGTGTTCTTCATCTTGTGGGCGATGAGCAATTTCCTCGGTCCGTTGATTCTCGGGCGGCTGTTCGACACCATCGGCCGCAAACCGATGATCACCGCGACCTACATCGGCTCCGCGGTCATCGCGGTTGTTCTCGGGGTGGTGTTCGTGAACCACACCGGCGGTGTGTGGACGTTCATCGCCGTGCTCGCGTCAGCGTTCTTCCTGGCCTCGGCGGGTGCCAGCGCGGCCTACCTTACCGTCAGCGAAATCTTTCCGATGGAGACCCGGGCGCTGGCGATCGCGTTCTTCTACGCGGTGGGTACCGCGATCGGCGGCATCACCGGCCCCGTGCTGTTCGGTGAGCTGATCAATTCGGGCGATCGGGGTCAGGTGCTGTGGTCGTTCCTGATCGGAGCGATCGTGATGGCGGTCGCGGGCCTGGTCGAGCTATGGCTCGGCATCGCGGCCGAGCAGCGCGCGCTGGAAGACCTGGCTTTGCCGTTGACAGTGGCCGACGCCGAGAACGACTCGCCCGCTTAGGTTATCGTCGGCGATGTGGCGCTCCCACGCGGCGACGTCGAGCCGTACTACGACCTCGGCTCCTACCACCGGGCCGTCGATACCACATCGGCTCAGGCGCAGCGGTGGTTCGACCGCGGCATGGTGTGGGCGTATGCGTTCAACCACGAAGAGGCGGTGCGGTGCTTCGAGCAGGCACTCGGCCTGGACCCCGACCTTGCCATCGCGCGATGGGGCATCGCCTACTCAGTGGGGCCCAACTACAACAAAGCGTGGGACGCGTTCGACCCGGTCGAGCTGGCCGCATCGCTGACCCGGGCGCGAGACGAGCTGCGGTTGGCGACCGGCGGGCGCGCGACGGCCGTTGAGCGCGGACTGATCGACGCGCTGAGCGCTCGCTTTCCGCCGGATGACGTGACCGACACCGCGGCGCTGGCCGACGGCAACGCCTCGTACGCGGCAGCGATGACGGACCTGGCGACGGCCTATCCGAACGACATGGACGTTGCGGCCCTGACCGCGGATGCGCTGGTCAATCTGACCGCGTGGACACTGTGGGACACCCACACCGGCGAGCCGGCCCCGGGTTCCCGAGTGGTCGAGGCCAAACAGATTCTTCAGACCGCCCTCACGACTCCCGGCGGCCGGGCCCACCCCGGCATCCTGCATCTCTACTTGCACACGATGGAGCTGTCCGCCCACCCCGAGCAGGCGCTGCCGGCGGCCGATCTGCTGCGCGGGATGGTGCCCGACGCCGGCCACCTCGAACACATGCCCACCCATATCGATGTGCTGTGCGGCGACTACCGCAACGCGGTGGTGTCGAACCAGATTGCGGTGCGGGCGGACCGCCGGTTTCTCGAACGCGAAGGCGCGCTGAACTTTTACTCGGCCTACCGGGCACACGACTTGCACTTCGTCGTGTACGCCGCGATGTTCTCCGGTCAATTCCGCGTCGCGCTGGAGGCCGCCGATGAACTCGCCCAGCAACTCACTCCAGAACTGCTGTCCATCGAATCACCACCGATGGCCGACTGGCTGGAGGCCTTCGTTCCGCTTCGGGTGCACGTCTTCGTCCGCTTCGGTCGGTGGGAAGACCTGATAGCCGAGTCATTGCCGAGCGATCAGGATTTGTACTGCACCACGGTGGCGACCATCCACTACGGCCGCGGCGTGGCCTACGCTGCCAAAGGCCAACTGGCGCAGGCGGATGCGGAGCGAGCAGCCTTCATCGCCGCGTATGCCCGCATTCCCGCGTCTCGGTATCTGTTCAACAACACCAGTCGTGACATACTTGCGGTGGCCGGCGCGATGCTCGACGGCGAGATCGCTTACCGGCAAGGACAATTCGATCTGGCTTTCCGGCATCTTCGCCGCGCTGTCGAACTCGACGACGCCCTGCCCTACGACGAACCCTGGGGCTGGATGCAACCGACCCGCCACGCCTATGGTGCCTTGCTGCTGGAACAGGGTCGGGTGGCCGAGGCGGCCGCCGTCTACGCCGCCGATCTCGGCCTCGATCCGACGGTGCGCAGATGTTGCCAACATCCCAACAACGTGTGGAGCCTGCATGGCTATCACGAGTGTCTGCGGCGGCTCGGCCGAACCGCGGAGGCGGCGATCATCGAGCAGCAATTGACGCTGGCGGGCGCGCACGCCGACGTCGCGATCACCGCCTCGTGCGCCTGCCGCATGGGGGCCGGCTCCGCCTAAGTATTGTGTACTATACCTAGCATGACCGAGAAATTTCCGGCCCGGCTGGCGGCGCATCCCACCGTGCGCAAGGTGCGATCCCGCCGGCCGCAGAAACCCGGTGTGCTCGATGCGGATTGGCTGCGCCAGATATGCCTGGACGCGGGCGTCGACGACGTGGCGTTCGCCAGCGTCGACAACCCCGACCTGGCCTCGGAGGTCGAGCACGTCGAGGCCGCGCTGCCGGGCACCAAGAGCTACATCTCGCTGGTGGTCAAGATGAACCGCGACAACATCCGCTCGACGGCGCGCAGCGTCGCCAACCAGGAGTTTCACCGCAGCGGCGAGTTGCTCAACGAGGCGGCCTACCGCATCGTGCGACGGCTGCAGGACGCCGGCCATCGGGTGCTGAATCCGTCGGCGACCTTTCCGATGGAGATGGACAATTACCCGGGCCGGATCTGGGTGGTGGCGCACAAACCCGTCGCCGTGGTGGCCGGTCTCGGCGTCATGGGTATCCACCGCAACGTGATTCACCCCAAGTTCGGCAACTTCATCCTGCTGGGCACCATCCTGGTGGACACGCCGATCAGCAGCTACGGCGAACCGCTGGACTACAGCCCGTGCCTGGAATGCAAGCTCTGCGTCGCGGCCTGCCCGGTCGGCGCGATCGGCAAGGATGGCAGCTTCGACTGGCTGGCGTGTTCGACGCACAACTACCGCGAGTTCATGGGCGGCTTCACGGATTGGGTGCAGACCGTTGCCGATAGTACGGACGCGGCCGATTTTCGTTCGCGGGTAACCGATTCGGAGAACGCGTCGATGTGGCAGAGCCTGTCGTTCAAGCCCAACTACAAGGCGGCCTACTGCCTGGCCGTGTGCCCGGCCGGCGAGGACGTGATCGAGCCTTACCTGGACAACCGCAAGAGCTTCATGGACCTGGTGCTCAAACCGTTGCAGGACAAGAAGGAAACCCTGTATGTGCTACCGAATTCCAAGGCCAAGGAATTTGCGGAGCGACGCTATCCGCACAAGACGGTGAAAGTGGTCGACGGCGGGCGTTAGCCTTCTGTCCCGTAGGCGCGGGCGATGTCGGGGGAGTCCAGCCAGCCGGAATAGGTAGGCCGCGACGGCCAGCCCGCGGGTGAATCGAGCCATTCTTCCTGGCGGCCCCACGGCAATAGGTCGATCAGCGCGAACGAGTGGCTGAGTTGCTCGGTGCCGCGCCCATTCGTGTGCCAGGTGCGATACACCGTGTCGCCGTCGCGCAGAAACACGTTGACCGCGAAGCCTCCGCCGGGAGGCGCGTCCATGTCCGCTCCGAATGGGGTCTGCGACGACGAATACCACTGCATCCGATTGCCGACCCTCTCCCGGTAGGCGAGTGCCTCCTCGATCGGGCCATTGGTGATGATGACGAAACGGGCGTCGTAGTTGTCGAGGAATTCGAGTCGGGTGAACTGCGACGTGAAACCCGTGCACCCGCCGCACTGCCACTGCGCGCCGTCCGACCACATGTGGTGGTAGGTGATGAGCTGCGATCGACCACCGAACACGTCGACCAGGCGGACGGGTCCGTCGGCGCCGACCAGGGTGTAGTCGGGCAGCTTGACCATCGGCAGGCGGCGCCGCTGTGCGGCGATCGCATCCAGTTCGCGGGTGGCGGCCTTTTCGCGCTTGCGCAGTTCGTCGAGCTCGGCGCGCCAGGTGTCGGCATCGACGACCGGCGGTAGCGCCGTGTTGTTCGGGGACATGGAAATCCACCCTCCTTCTGTCGAAGCTCTCGATTCTTCCGACTCAAAGGTCTGACTGGCGGGCCGGCCGGAATTCATCGGCGAATGCCGACAGTCGCAAAAGGCGCAGCTCACAGCTGAGAACTCGCTTTGAATTTGGTTTACGCCGCGCGCGCGGGGGTACCTATGTGCAAACTTTAGATGTCAAGTGGGGGGACCCTGGGTCCGGAAAGGCGACGCAATTATGACTCAGGGATTGATCCCGAACGTCGACGAAGCACAGGCACGTTACGACTTGTCCGACGATTTTTTCCGTCTGTTCCTTGATCGGACCCAGACCTACAGCTGCGCCTATTTCGAGCACGATGACATGACGCTGGAAGAGGCGCAAATCGCCAAGATCGATTTGGCGCTGGCCGAGCTGGATCTGCGGCCCGGCATGACGCTGCTCGACATCGCCTGCGGCTGGGGCACCACGATGCGCCGGGCCATCGAGAAGTACGACGTCAATGTCGTCGGGCTGACAAAGTCCAGCGATCAGGCCGCCCACGTGCAGAAAATGTTCGACGAGCTGGACACCGAACGCAGCAAGTGGGTGCTGCTGCAGGGCTGGGAGGAGTTCACCGAGCCGGTCGACCGGATCGTGTCGATAGGCGCGTTCGAGCAGGGTCGCCACGACCGCTACGACGACTTCTTCGAAATGGCCTACACCGTCCTGCCCGACGATGGCGTCATGTTCTTGCACACGATCACCGGTCCGCCCTCGCTCGACCCGGTCGAGCGGCAGGCGGAAGGGATGGGTTTCACCCTGACCCTGCGCGAGCCGCTGCAGCCGCATTACGTCAAGACGCTCGACCTGTGGGCCGCCGCGCTCGAGGCGCGTAAGGACGAGGCCATCGAAATGCAGTCCGAAGAGGTCTACGAGCGATATCTGAACTACCTGACCGGCCGGGCCAACGCGTTCCGCACCGGCCAAATCGGGGTCAGCCAGGTGACTCTCGAAAAGAACTGATCGCTCACGCGAATTCGCAGACAACGACACGTCAGCGAGACGATAACGATTCGTACATCGCTCTGGCATGGTGCGCGGGCCGATGGGAGGGTGGTGCCCGTGAGTGTTCATGTCAACGATCTAGCGCATGGCTCGCGAACGCAATGGATGGACAGACCACCACAACGGTGTGCACGTGGTCACTGGCTTCTGCCGGGACACATGATCGTGGCCACCATTCCGTGTTCCTGTGGCCGGCATATCTGCTGGGAATGTGAGTGCGGTGCGGCCACCTATGGGCCCGAGCTGGCCGAGTCGTGCAGCCTCGCCAACGGTCGTGGATCCGCGGAGATCGCGTCGGGCCCGATGAAAAGCCTTACCTGAAACGGGTTTAACTTCCCTTTTGTCAGGACCGCGTCACGACCGCGGAGTTACGGTTGGGCGCCCACGCCCGTTCGAAGGTGGCGATGGGGATCTGTTCGTCGCGGCCGGTGTCGATGCCGCTGTCGTTGAGATGCACCACACCGGCTTTGGTGTCGATGCCGGTGACGACCACAAAGTGGTTCGCGACGTCGCGGTTGCCGGGACGGTTCCAGACGGTCTCGGCGTTGACGAGGGCGATCACCTTGCGCTTGTCGGCCAGATTCTGTTGCAGGGCAGCGATGTTGGTCTGGATATTGTCGGCCCTGACCCAGTAGTGCCAGAGCAGCGGCGGTAGGTCTCTGATGTCGGTGTTGCCCGGCGGAGTCCATATTGGCTTGGAACCCGTTGCTCCCGGCGTGTTTTCGGCTACGGAAGTGACCTGGCGCTCGGTGGGGAGGTGACCGGTGAGTTCCCCGACGACATCGGCGACCGCGATCTCGCCGCAGTCCGAAGCGTGCTGGCGGCGCCAAAATGGGGCGGCGGCCGCCGGGTCGCCGTACATGGCCACCTCGTGGTCGGCGTCCGGCGCGGGAGGACCCGGGGTGGCGTGGGCCGCGGCCGCCCAGGTGATCGATGACGCGGTTGCGCATATTAGGGCGGTGACGTGCACGGCCGCGGCGACCGTGGTCGTCGGGGTGCGGGCCATGGGGATCCTTTTCTCGAGCCGCGGTGGCGGCGCGCAACGGTATTGAGAAAAGGGTTACTGGTCGCCCTCTTTCGGAGCATTAAATCCGAACCCGGCCAAGATCGTGGACGAACGCGCCGAAATGATGCCGGCCTGAGACCGCACTGCCCGACCAGTACCGACCGGTGTCCGGCTCTTTTCATCAACGTGACTTTTTCGCCGCCGGCGCCGCTGCCGGCCGGGCCCGCCGCCCGTCGGATGCGTGACGTCGACGTCACGACCGGCTAAGCCGGTGCTCGGCCGGCGTCGCTTCACTGGCGACGACGAATACCGCGTTGCGGCAGGGCCTTGTGGCTAGTGCTGCTTTGCTACGCTCGCGCCATGCATGCGGCAGCCCGTTCTCTGGAGCACCCCGCCGTCGTGCGCTGTTGTCGCTGACTCTGCTGTCCGTGCGCGGTCCGGTCTCGAGTTGGCGAATTCCTCGGATGCCCTAGTGCCCTTCCGCAGCAACGGGATCGACGCACCCAAGTCCCGCACTGGAAGGCCGGCTCATGCTCGACGACATCGGTATCGCATCACGGTGGCGTCCGCTCGCCGCGCTGCTGTCGGCCGTCGGTTTGGTGTCGGCATGTGCGGGCGGCGCCAGCGATGCCGTGGGCGGCAGTGCACTGAACAATGTCAATACCAAGATCACCCTGGTCGCGTATTCCGTTCCCGAACCCGGTTGGAGCGCGGTGATTCCGGCATTCAACGAGACCCGAGAAGGCAAAGGCGTGCAGGTGATCACGTCCTACGCCGCGTCGGCCGACCAGTCGCGCGGGGTCGTCGAGGGCAAACCGGCCGACGTCGTGAACTTCTCGGTCGAGCCCGACATCACCCGCTTGGTGAAAGCGGGAAAGGTCTCCACGGATTGGGACCGCCAAGCTGGCCACGGCAACCCATTCGGGTCGGTCGTGACATTGGTTGTGCGCAAGGGTAATCCGAAGAACATCAGGGACTGGGACGACCTACTGCGGCCCGGTGTCGAGGTGATCACGCCCAGCCCACTGAGTTCGGGTTCGGCCAAGTGGAATCTGTTGGCACCGTACGCGGCCAAGAGTCGTGGCGGCGCGGACCCCCAGGCGGGTATCGACTTCATCAGCAAGTTGGTGCACGAACACGTCAAGCTGCGCCCCGGTTCCGGGCGGATCGCCACCGCCGTCTTTTCCGAAGGCAGCGGAGACGTCTTGATCAGCTACGAGAACGAAGCCATTGCCGCCGAGCGGCAAGGTAAACCCGTCGAACACATCATCCCGTCGCAGACCTTCAAGATCGAGAACCCGGTAGCAGTGGTGAGCACCAGCGCGCACCTCGATGTCGCCACCGCCTTCAAGAACTTTCAGTACACCGCCGTGGCCCAGAAGCTATGGGCGCAGGCCGGATTCCGCGCCATCGATCCGGCCGTCGCCAGCACGTTCCGGGGTCAGTATCCGGTCCCGGTGAAACTGTGGACGATCGATGACCTCGGCGGCTGGGGCAGCGCCGACTCGCAACTCTTCGACAAGAACACCGGCAGCATCACCAAGGTCTACGTGCAGGCCACCGGATGACGACCGCGATAGTTCCCAACCCGGAGGCCATCCGCCCCGAGTTGGCCCAACCCGGGAGTCAACTTCCGGAGCCGCCCGAAGGGCTGCGGCCCACGAGCCGGCCCGGTCTCACGTCTTTACGGGTCGGGGTGACGACGCTGTGGCTCTCGGTGATCGTGCTGTTGCCGTTGGCGGCGATTGCGTGGCAGGCCGCCGGCGGCGGCTGGCAGGCCTGCCGGCTGGCGGTCACCTCGCATGCCGCGGTGCAGTCGTTCCAGGTGACGTTCGGAATCTCCGTCGTGGTGACGACTCTCGACGTGATATTCGGGCTGGCCACAGCGTGGGTGTTGGTGCGCGACAACTTCTTCGGCAAGGGCCTGATCGACGCGGTGATCGATCTGCCGTTCGCGCTGCCGACGATCGTGACCAGCCTGGTGATGCTGGCGTTGTACGGCAAGAACAGCCCGGTGCATATTCATCTGCAGCACACACCCCCCGGCGTGGGGATGGCGCTGGCCTTCGTGACCCTGCCGCTGGTGGTGCGTGCCGTCCAGCCGGTGCTGCTCGAGATCGATCGCGACGTCGAGGAGGCGGCGGCATCGCTGGGGGCCAGCGGTCCAAAGGTATTCACCACGATCGTGCTGCCCTCGCTGGCGCCCTCGTTGCTGACCGGTGCCGGATTGGCCTTCTCCCGTTGTATCGCCGAGTTCGGTTCGGTGGTGACCATCGGTGGCGCGGTTCCGGGCAAGACCGAGGTCTCGTCGCAGTGGATACGCTCCCTGATCGAGAACGACGACCGCACCGGGGCGGCCGCGATATCCATTGTGCTGCTCTCGATCTCGTTTACCGTGCTGGTGCTGTTACGGATCCTGGGCGGGCGCACCGCCAAACGGGAGGAAAAGGCCGCGTGACGTCGTCATTGTGGGCCCGTTACCTCACCCGATCCGTGACGCTGGCGTATATCGGCGTGATGCTGATCGTGCCGGTGTCGATCATTCTGTGGCGGACGTTCAAGCCCGGGTTCGGCCAGTTCTACGCGTGGATCACCACGCCGGCGGCGATCTCGGCGCTGCATCTGTCGCTGTTGGTGGTCGTCATTGTGGTCCCGCTGAACGTGGTCTTCGGCGTTCTCACGTCATTGTTGCTCGCGCGCAGCCGGTTCCGAGGTAGGGCCGCGCTGCAGGCGATCGTCGACCTGCCCTTTGCGGTCTCGCCCATCATCGTCGGTGTCGCGCTGATCCTGCTGTGGGGGTCGGCCGGTGCGCTGGGCTTCGTGGAGAACGATTTCGGAATCAAGGTCATCTTCGGCTTGCCCGGCCTCATCCTGGTGAGCATCTTCGTCACGTTGCCGTTCGTCGTGCGTGAGGTCCAACCGGTGCTACAGGAGGTGGGCACCGAACAGGAACAGGCGGCGGCAACCCTGGGTTCGGGCCCATGGCAGACGTTTTGGCGGATCACCCTGCCGACCATCCGGTGGGGCCTGATCTATGGCACGGTGCTGACCACCGCGCGCACCCTCGGCGAATTCGGCGGAGTGATCATGGTGTCGTCGAACCTGCCGGGGGAGTCGCAAACACTGACGCTGCTGGTGAACGATCGTTACGCCCGCGGCGCCGAGTACGGCGCGTATGCGCTGTCCACGCTGCTCATGGGGGTGGCGGTGGTGTTTCTCGTCGTCAAAACGACCCTGCTGGTGCGCCGGAAGCGGGCCAACGCCGCGGCCTGACGTAAACAGGTTGTCTCACTTCCGCAATGCTTGAAGCGCGCCGTTGACGCGCGCGTAACAAGTTCGGAATCGAAGGTTCCTACTGTGGGGCGGTCCACCTTCCCGCAGGGGAAGGTCGTTGACCCCCCTCAGCGATAGGAACTCCATTGAGCGGAAACGCAGTGCGCCTGCAGGCGATCAACAACGTCGAGGCATATGTCCCCCCGGCCGTCAGTTTCGTCGCCGGTGAGACACCCGGCGAGGTCTTCGGCTCCAATGTCTTCACCAAGGCCGAAATGCAGGCACGGCTGCCCAAGTCGGTATACAAGTCCGTGGTGGCGACCATCGAGAAGGGCGCCAAACTCGACCCGGCAGTCGCCGACACGGTCGCGGTGGCCATGAAGGACTGGGCGCTGGAGAAGGGCGCCACCCACTACGCCCACGTCTTCTATCCGATGACCGGCCTGACCGCCGAGAAGCACGACAGCTTCTTAGAACCCGTCTCCGATGGGCAGACGCTCGCCGAGTTCGCGGGTAAAACTCTGATCCAGGGCGAACCCGACGCTTCGAGTTTCCCCTCCGGCGGGTTGCGCAGCACCTTCGAGGCCCGGGGTTACACCGGCTGGGACGTGACCAGTCCCGCGTATGTCCTGGAGAACCCGAACGGCAACACGCTATGCATCCCCACGGTCTTCGTTTCGATGACCGGCGAGGCGTTGGACTACAAGACGCCGCTGCTGCGCAGCCAGCAGGCGATGGGTATCCACGCCGAGCGGATCCTGACACTGTTCGGGCACAAGGACCTCAACAAGGTGGTGTCGTTCTGCGGCCCCGAGCAGGAGTACTTCCTGGTCGACCGGCACTTCTTCCTGGCGCGGCCGGACCTGCTCAACGCCGGTCGCACGGTGTTCGGCGCCAAGCCGCCCAAGGGTCAGGAGTTCGACGACCACTACTTCGGCGCGGTTCCCGAGCGTGTCCTGGGATTCATGATGGACACCGAGCGAGAGCTGTTCAAACTCGGCATCCCGGCCAAGACCCGGCACAACGAGGTCGCCCCCGGTCAGTTCGAGATCGCGCCGATGTTCGAGCGGGCCAACATCGCCTCCGACCACCAGCAGCTGCTGATGACGGTCTTCAAGACGATCGCCAAGAAGCACGGCATGGAATGCCTGTTCCACGAGAAGCCGTTCGCCGGCGTCAACGGATCGGGCAAGCACGTCAACTTCTCGATGGGCAACTCCGAGCTGGGCTCCCTGCTGGTTCCGGGCGACACCCCGCACGAGAACGCGCAATTCCTGGTGTTCTGCGCGGCGGTGATTCGCGCCGTGCACAAGTTCGCCGGGCTGCTTCGGGTGTCGGTCGCGTCGGCCACCAACGATCACCGGCTGGGCGCCAATGAGGCACCGCCCGCGATCATCTCGATCTTCCTGGGTGAGCAGCTGGCCGACGTGTTCGACCAGATCGCCAAGGGCGCGGCCACCTCGTCGAAGGGCAAGGGCACCATGATCATTGGTGTCGACACCCTGCCCCACCTGCCGACCGATGCCGGTGACCGCAACCGGACCAGCCCGTTCGCCTTCACCGGGAACCGGTTCGAGTTCCGGGCACCCGGCTCCGGCCAGACGGTTGCCGTGCCCCTGATCGTGCTCAACACGATCATGGCGGACTCGCTGGACTACATGGCCGGAGTGCTGGAGCAGGCCGTCGCCGACGGTGAGGACTTCGATCAGGCGGTGCAGAAGCTGCTCACCGAGGTCATTACCGAGCACGGGGCGGTGGTCTTCAACGGAGACGGCTACTCGGAGAACTGGCAGATCGAAGCGGCCGAGCGCGGCCTGCCGAATCTGAAGACCACCCTGGACGCCATCCCGGAGCTGATCAAACCGGACGCGATCGAACTCTTCGCGAAATACGGGGTGTTCAACGAACGCGAGCTGCACAGCCGCTACGAGGTCCGGCTGGAGCAGTACGCGTTGACGATCGCCGTCGAGGCGAAGCTCGCGCTGGAGATCGGGACGACGGTCATCCTGCCCGCCGCAACCCGCTACCAAACCGAACTCGCGCAGAACGTCGCGACACTGAAGAAGGCCGGTGTGCAGCCCAGCACGGCGGCGTTGGAAGCGGTTTCGGCCCCGCTGGCCGATCTGTCTGCGGCACTGGCGAGTTTGAAGGCGGCCCTGTCGGACCACTCGGCGGAGTCGGCACTCGACGAGGCCACGCATGCCCAGGAGGCGCTGCTGCCGGCGATGGAAGCGGTGCGCACCGCCGCCGACACGCTGGAAGGCGTTGTAGCCGACGACTTGTGGCCGCTGCCCACCTACCAGGAGATGCTCTACATCCTCTGAGGCCGTCGTCGGGCGTGGGGGTCGACCGCGCTCGCGGAGCTTGATAATCCGTGGCCCCCACGCCCGCCGACCCCGTATGCCCGTGATGGCGCCCCGCTGCACATGCCGCACCTGACGCGTTAAGTTCTGAAGGGACGGAAGTCACCCGGTCAGGGGAGAGCATGGGGCCATTCGACGACGGCCAGCGTCGCGCCGCCGAACTCGAGGCGTACCACGCGCTCTGGAACTTGTGGCGCTCCTCGCGGCGAACCAGCGCCGAGAACTGGGAGTCGGCGTGCCGGATGCTGGAGCGCTACTACACCGTCAGCAAGGCCCGCGAGAACGCCGAAGCCTGCGAAATGCGAATCCGCTACTTGGAGATCGCTGAACCCTTGCCCCGGCTGGCGGACTTCGTGCAACCGCCGGCGTACGACCGATTGTCCGATGCCGAACGGTTGCTGGGGCAGGCCCGCTACCAATACCAGCTGGCCCGCCGCCGGCACCCGGTGCGCGAACAGCAGCGGCTCAAAGAGCTCGAGACCACCAGGGCGCTCTACGCGGCGGTGCAGGCCGCCGAGGCGAGGGCCAGGGCCGCCGAGCTAGCGCGCCAGCGCGAATGGCAGCGCAGCTGCTGGCCCAAAGGCGTTGTCCTGGAAAGCGAAATCTACAACCTCGACGGCGTGGCCGTTCAGGTGGAACGGCAGAACGCGAAAATCGAATCTCATGTGGCCGCGCTGACCGATCTGCTTCGGGCAGGATTGCGGCAGCTGCCGGACGCGTCGGCGTCGGGTCCGGCCGAACTGGCCGACCACGTCGAATCCGTCCTGACGGCAATGCCATTGCCGAGCGGCATCACCCCCAAGCTCGCCGTCGACTATGCGCCGGCGCTGCATCAATTGGTGGTCGAATACGAACTGCCCACCGCCGATGTCGTCCCAACTGCCAAGGCATACCGCTACGTCAAGAGCCGTCAAACGGTTGTCGAGACGCCGCGTCCCGCGGGGCAGGTGAAAGCGTTGTACGCCGGCACCATCGCCCAACTCGCGCTGCTGTGCCTGGCGACCCTGTTCGCACTCGACGGCGAACGCCGGTTTGAGGTGGTGATCTTCAGCGGTGTCGTCGAGACGACGGATCCGGCTACCGGTGAACGGATTCGGCCGTGCTTGATCAGCGCGCGGGTCGACGCGGACTCCTTTGCGGGGATCGACCTCAATGACGTCGATCCGTCCGTCTGCCTCAGAAGGCTTTCGGCGCTGGTGTCGCCGAACCCGACGGAGTTCGTCCCGGTGCCGCCGGTGCGGTGATCAGCCGTAGGCGTCCCACCAGGTGTGCAGGTCCTCGACGGTGGCGGGGTCGCCCGCGACGTCGCTGAGCATGAGTTTTTCCTCGTTGGTCCAGATCACGTTCGGGTGGCCGTTGTAGGTGCCGCACGCGATCAATCCGGCCATCTCGTTGGGGGTTTGGTCGTAGTGCCAGCTCACCGGGGAGGCGCCCTCCCCGGGGCAGTTCACCAGGCTGACGTTCGCGATGTCGTCGGTGAAGGACTTCTTGAGCCGGTCCGGAGTCGGGAACAGGCCGTAAGTGGCCTTGCTGGGGCCGCCGGGCTGAGTGTTCTGACCGCAGGACACCATCGCGACCGCGTTGGTCCAGATGCTCCCGGATTCGGGCGTGGCCGGCGTGCACGTGCCGGCCAGATAGCCCGGCGGCAGCAGGCTGATCAGCCGCGCCTGGTCATTGCTGGGGGCCTGGCTGGTGGGCGCCGGGGTTTTCCCGGCACTCGGCTTGGGCGGTTGCTGGGCAGCGGGTTTCATCGTCAGCCAGATGCCGATTCCGGCAATGGCGACGACGACCGCGACGCCGGCCGCAGCCAGGATCGGCCAGCGGCTGCGGTTGCGTGGTTGGCCCGCTCCGGTGGCACCGGGCTCGGCGGTGGGCAGCGAGCCGCTGCCCGATGCCGATGTCAGCGGCGGCGGTGGGCCGTCCGGCTGGGTTTCCGGTCCCGTCGACGCCAGCGGGTTGTATCGCGTGTCCGAGGAGGTCGACGCCTCGGGCTGGGTGTCCTGTGCCTTGGCCGAGGTTTCGCTGCGCCGCAGGATCGTTGCGGCGCGATCGCGCTCGGGCCGGGACAGCGCGTCGTGTGCGGCCTCCGCCAGATCACCGGCGCTGGCATAGCGCTCGATCGGCTTCTTGGCCATGCCGCCGGCGATCACGGCATCGAATGCCTGGTCCACCCCGAAGCCTTGGGTGCTGGGCAGCGGGATGGGCTCCATCATGTGCGAGGTGACCAGCACGCCCGTGCTGTCGGCCGGATAGGGCGGCGCCCCGGTCAAGCATTCGAACAGCACACAGGCCAGCGCGTAGACGTCGGCGCGCGGCGTCACCTCATCACTCGAAAACCGTTCGGGCGCCATGTATTTCCAGGTCCCCACCGCGGTGCCCATCTGGGTGAGCTTCTCGTCGGTTTTCGCGCTGGCGATGCCGAAGTCGACCAGGTAGGCGAAGTCGTTCCGGGTGATCAGGATGTTCTGCGGCTTGACGTCACGGTGCGTGACCCCCGCGGCGTGCGCGGCATCGAGTGCCGCGGCGACCTGAAGGATGATGGCCACCGCGCGAGCGGGAGCCAACGCTCCGTCCTGCTCGAGCAGGCTGCCCAGGTCGATGCCCTCGATCAGGCGCATCTCCAAATACAGTTGCCCGTCGATTTCGCCGTAGTCGTGGATGGGAACCACGTGGGGCTCCAGCAGTCGGCCGGTGATGCGGGCCTCGCGCTCCATCCGCTTGCGAAACACCGGATCTTGGCTGTACGCATGCGACATCAGCTTGAGGGCCACCGTCCACTCCTTGACGGTGTGCTCGGCTTCGTAGACCTCGCCCATGCCGCCGCGGCCCAGCAGCCGTTTGAGGTAGTAGGGACCGAACATCGTCCCTAACCGCGAGCCCTGCGCGCCGGTCATGGCTGACTCCTATTCACGGTCTGGCAACCATGACGGTAAGCCCCGACCAATATCGTCGCTCGAAAACTACAACATCGCGGTGGTGCATGCGTGATCGTGCTACCGCCAGGGGCTCCGGTGTTTCGGCGCCGGCCATCGAAATTCGCGGTGACCGGGCGCCGGCCGATGCGAACGGCCGGTGAATTCCGGGCAACGCGAACCCGCTTCGTTCGCCGATCGGTCGCGCCGCGCGCCCCAAGACTCAGCGAGATCTTTTATGCCGCATCATGTTCCGGTGTGCGTTGGGCTCAGCGGTGAGTGAGCGCGAGGATATCGGGCAACGCCTCCCGGGCGGCGGCGCGGCCGGACTCGCGGGCCTGGTCAATCTGATGGAACTCCAGCAGCCCGACGCCGCGGGTGCTGGGCCGGATCACGACGTCGGCTTGAGCCAGCGTCGTGGCGGCGGCCAACCCGCTGCCCATCATCATCGTGCGAATGAGGGTTTCGCCGATCCCGGGAACACGTGGGGGACCGGTGAATTCAGTCGTGGACGCGGTCGCGTCGCCACCGAAACCGACCGCGACCGCGACCAGCGGGCCCTCGGTACTCGCCAGCGCCGAGACCGGAAGGTTGTCCAGCACCCCGCCGTCGACGTGCAGCGTGCCGCCATAGACGTACGGCGGGAAGATCCCGGGCAGGCGCAGCGAACACCCCACCGCGTCGGCAACCGGGCCGCGGCGATGCACGACGGTGCGCCGCCCCAGCAGATCCACGCTGACGCACCGGAACTCCTTGGGCAGCTCCTCGATCAGCCGTTCGCCGTAGGCGCGGCGCAGCAGCGCCGGAATGCGCCGCCCGCGGGTCAGGCCTTTCACCGGCACGGTGTAGTCCCGGATCGGATTGGTGCGGATGAAGTACTCGTACACGTAGGCGTCGACGCCCGCCGCGTCCAGCCCGCTGGCCGCCAGCGCCGCGACGATCGCGCCCATGCTGGTGCCGGCGAACCGGTCGACGACGACCCCGGCGGCTTCCAGCTCTTCGAGCACCCCGAGATGGGCGAACGCCCGTGCGCCGCCGCCGCCCAAGACCAGACCGATCGAACGCCCCACGATGCGCGCGGCGAGCGGACGCAGGTCCTCGGCCGAACCGTCGGCGTGCACGGTGAGTACCGACCGAGGCGTGATCAGCTCTTCCCAGGCGCGGCGGTGCTCCCGGCTGGCCGGCGGACCGGCCAGCAGCAGGTCGGCGCCGGTGGCGCGGTCGGGCAGCGGATCAGCCGGCGGCGCAGGGTTTCCCGAGACGAGCACGATCCGATCCGCGACGCGCAGGCAGAAGTCTCGCCATTCCGCGTCATCGACCTGCGCCTGCAGCACCACCTTGTCCGCGGCCCGCTCGGCGCGCTCCAGGCCCTCGCGGTCGACGCGGCCCGGCCGCACCGCGCGGACATAACCCGACAGCAGGTGCACCAATTCGTGGGCCACCATCGTCACGGGAGCGTCGGTGTCGACGCCGACTACCGCGACGACCACATCGCATGAGGTCAGGTTTGAAGACGTCGGCGGTGGCAGCTGATGCAGCCGGGTGGCCAGCTCGCGCACCAACGCGCCGAGCACGCGGGCGTCGGCGATCTTGTCGAACTGGGCCTTCGTCAGTCGCACCAGGGTGGAGTCGCGCACCGCCCGGATGGCCGCGGACCGGGGTGCGCCGGTGAGCAGCCCGAGCTCGCCGATCACCTCGCCGCGGCCCAGCTCCCGGATCGCGACGCCCTGTTGCACCGCCTGCAGGCGGCCGTTGCGCACCACGTACAGGGAGTCGGCCGCGTCGCCGGCCTGGAAGAGATATGAGCCGGCGGTGACTTCTATCTCCTCGGCGCTGTCCCGCAGGTCGGCAAGGGCTTCGGGGTCCAGGCCGGCGAACAGCGGCAGGGTCTCCAGCACGTCGTCATCGCGGCCGACCGCAAGCACCTGCTCGTGCCGCGCGACAGCCGTTGCACGCGAACGTGGTTCGAGTTTCGGCGGGTGCTTGACATCGACAGGGTCGGCGGTCACCTGGCCGGTGCGGCCGAGGAACAAAGCCCCGATGGCCACCGCGACGAAGCAGATCGCGGCCATCACCCAGCCGCGGCGCAGCGCCTCGGCGGCCTCGCCCCGGGCCGGTGTGCCGATCAGGACCACGAGCAACGCGATTCCGATGACGGCGCCGAGTTGGCGACAACTGCTGACCACCGCCGACGCCGTGGCGTAGCTGCCGCCCTTGGGTACCCGGGCCAGGGCGGCGCTGCCGAGCAGCGGTAGCGTGGCACCGACCCCGAGTCCCTGCAGCAGCTGGCCGGGCAGCCACTCGCGCAAGAAGTTCGGTTGCGTCCCGACCCGCTGCACGTACCAGACCAGGCTGCCGGCCCAGATCAGCGCGCCGATGAAGATGATCGTGCGGTGTCCGCGCCGGTCGGCGATCTTGCCGAGCACCGCCGCCACGACGGCCGCGACCAGTGCGGCGGGGGCGACCGCGAGGCCGGTCCTGAGCAGGTTGTATCCCCACACGTAGTTGAGGAACAGCACGTGCGTGAGGAGGTAGCCGTAGAAGCCGGCGCCGGCGATGATCGTCAGGACGTTGCCCGCGACGAACGATTGCACGCGCAGATAAGCGGGTTCGATCAGCGGCGACGGGTGGAACCGGGAGCTCGCCACGAACCCGACCAGCGCGACCGCCGCGGCGACGAACGACCCGATGGTGCCGGCGCCGGACCAGCCCCAGTCCGGACCCTTGATCAACCCGAGGGTCAACAGGCCGAGCGCGGCGGCGAGCAACAGCGCGCCACGCAGGTCGGGTACTCGCCGTTGTCCGGGCGAACGGCTCTCGACCAACTCGCGACGGGCCACCACCACCGCGACGACGCCGAGCGGCACGTTCACCAAAAACGCCCAGCGCCAATCGGACACCTGCACGATCGCGCCGCCGATCGGCGGGCCGAGACCCGAGGCGATGGCCGCCGCGGCGCCCCACAATCCCACGCCGTGGGCGCGGCGCGCGACCTCGAAGCCCTCGACGACCAGGGCGAGGGAGGCCGGTACCAGCAGTGCCGCACCGATGCCCTGCAGGATCCGGAATGTGACCAGTTGCTCGACGGTGTTGGCGAGTGCGCACAGCCACGATGCGGCCGTGAACAGCAGCACGCCCCAGATGAACATTCGCTTGCGGCCGAGCAGGTCGGCGAGCTTGCCCGCCGCCACCAGGAACGCCGCAAAGACGATGTTGTAGGCGTTGAGAACCCAGGACAAGTCGCCGATGGGGTAGGTGGGAAACGACTGCTGGATGTTCGGGAACGCGACGTTGACGATCGTCGAGTCGAGGAAGGCGAGGAACGCGCCGAACGCCGCCACCAGCAGCACCGCCGTCGACGAGGGCTGACGGCGCACGGTGAGCGAGCCCATCGGCTGACGTCTATCCGACGGTGTCGCGGCCGGATTGCCGTTCGACGTTGCGCTGCCCGTGATCGCCGAATCGGCGGCATCGGATCGGCGCTGCGCATGGGACGTTCCGAGATCCATATTGACCCCTGGGGTGAAAGCCGTCGGGCGGCTCAGTCGGCGTTTGCAATGGGCATTTCCGCGGTGGATTCGGGACTACCGGCCGACTCCGCCGCAGCGTTTCTCCCCGGTAAAGTCGTTGACCCGCCGGCCTGCTCGCGCCCGAGGACGGGAAATACCGTCTCTTTCCCGCTGCGGCCTTTGAGCTCGACTTCTTGGCCCTCTCCCCACGTGAATTGCGTCCCGACGGTGCGGCGGACGCCGCTGGTCACCATCACCGACGCGCGCCCCTGGCGGCCGGCGAGGCCGGCCAACCGGAACGCCACGTTGGTGGAGTCGCCGATCACCGCCTCGACCGATCTCGTCATCGCCGCCAGTGCGACCATGCCAACCACCACACCCCAGCCCATCCGGATCGGCGAGCCGTCCGGGCTGCGCAACGGTAGTCTCGGCCCGAGCTCTCCGACAAGCTGGTTGGCGGCGAGCGCGAAATCGATGGCGCGCTCACCGGCATCAGGGAACTGGCTAGCCTCCCAGATCGCGAAGATCGCATCGCCGGCGTAATGGTTCAGCGTGCCGCGATGAGCCTGCAGGACTCCACCGATTTCATGCCACAGCGTGTGCAGACTCTGCGCGATGACCTCTCCTTCGGTTACTTCGGAGATCGTCGAGTAGTTGATGATGTCGCCGACCACCATCACCATGGCGGTCTGGCTGATCCGGGTGCGGGTGACGCCGGGCGTCATCGCGTCCGCGGTGAATCGCTGCGAGCGGAAGACCATCGTCGAATCGGCGATCCGGATCTCGTCGCCGGGGCGCAGCGGCGCCGGAACCGCGCGGGCTAATCGCATACCGTTGAGCAACGTACCGTTGGTGCTGGTGTCGATCACGAAAGCCTGATCGGCGACGGCGTCCAACCGGATTTCGAGATGGGTCCGGGAGATCTCGGGATCACGGATCACCAGTCGGCGCGATTCGCTGATCCCCGCGCACTCCCGGCCGATAAACAATTGATCGATAATCGGCACGCTTTGCACGGTGCCGCCGTCGTGCAAGTCGAGGTGGGCCAGCGGGTTGCCGGGCTGCCCGCCCGGCATCTCCATAGAGGAAGTCATGATCGCCTCGCTGCCCGCCGTGACAGTCCGCTCACCTGAAATCCGGTTAATGCCAATGCTCCTCCGCAGTCACGACGTCGCTGCGGTCTCATGACAAGCCGTCATCAGCCGGGGTATGGCGCCAGTTCGCCTATCGTCACCCATCCGCTGCCCTTCCCGGTGATTAGGCTCGCCGCGACCACGCTGACTCGTTGGTCCTTCGCGCTCACGGCTGTCCTTCGTACCGGCAAATGGTGACGGTGCGGACATTACCGGAAACCACCCCGGCGAGTTTGGAAATCCTAAAATGGCCTACAGACGCGAAATTAGGGGTAAACCGCCGGTTAATCAAAGGTCACGTTTGCTCGCTCGGGACAAGAGGGGTCGTGCTGTCCGGAACGCGAGCCGGGTTAGTTTCTGCCCCAAAAGGATTCGAGCGCGTGGCGGTGGTCCTAGGATTGGCGACCGATTGCTTCGTTGAGCCGCGGCGTTGGTGGTGGCAAACGGGGGTTGGTTCGCCCGAGAGCTGGCGGAATTCGGAAGGCACATCGGTCGGCAGATAAGCTGCTGACCGATACCTGTTTTGGAGCGCCGGAGAGGAAGAGCATGCGTTCTTCAAGCCCGCTTGCGGCCACGTCGGCCGTCCGTGCGCCCGGTTTTGTCGGCATACCGGTCGCTCGATGAGTACTCGACGGGAATCGCGAGTCGCCGATGTGCGAAAGGCGCTGCGGAATGTCCCGATGCTCGCCGACATCGACGCAAAGCAACTCAACGACCTGTCGAGCGCGGTGGATCGGCTGCACATCCCGGCCCACGAATGGCTCTTTCATTTGGGTGAACCGTCCGACGCCATTTATGTAATCGACTCAGGGCGATTCGCGGCCGTCGGTGCCGACGGGCAAGTGATCCGCGAGATGGCGGCCGGCGATTCCATCGGGGACCTGGGCGTGATTTCCGGATCCGCGCGGTCGGCGGGGGTTCAAGCGATGCGTGACGGCGTGGTCTGGCGCATTGCCGGCGAGACCTTCAGCGAGGTGCTTGCCAACACTCCGCAACTGCAGTTGGCGATGGTCCGCGCGATGGCGAGAATGCTGCGCGACTCGAAGTCCGCCAACATCTCCTCGGCGCCGCGAGTCATCGGCATCGTCTCGACCGGATACGCGGTCGCGGCACCGATCGTCGACGCGATCGCGGCGCGACTGGGCGCGTACGGCTCGATCGCGGTCGTCGCGCCGCCCGCCGAGAAGACCGCGGCGGTCACGGCGCACGCCGAACTCGTCGAGGCGTTCGCCGAGACCCTCGACCGGGCCGAGCGCAGCCACAATTGGGTGCTGGTGGTGGCCGACCGAGGCTCGGGCGAGCTGTGGCGGCGATACGTTGTCGCGCAAAGCGATCGGCTGGTGGTTCTGGTCGACCAAGCCCAGCCGCCGGGCGCGCTCGATCGAGTCGATGCGCAAGGTCCCGTTCACCTGATCGCGTTGACCGTGCCGGATCCCGGCTGGTGGGATCTGCTGGAGCCGGTCTCGCATCATCAGAGCGACGACGACGGAATCGCCGCGCTGGCCCGCAGAATCGCGGGCCGGTCCTATGGGCTCGTGTTGGCGGGTGGCGGTGCGCGGGGACTGGCGCACTTCGGTGTCTACGAAGAGCTCACCCGGGCCGGCATCGTGATCGATCGTTTCGGTGGGACGAGTGCCGGCGCCATCGCCGCCGCGGCCTTCGCGCAGGGCATGAACGCGGATGAGGCGACCGACGCGGCATACCGGTTCGTCGGAAACACCAGCCCGCTGGGCGATTACACGATCCCCGCGATCGCGCTCACCCGCGGCACCCGCATCGAAGGTCTGCTCGAGGAGTTCTTCGGCGGCAAGATGATCGAGCACCTGCCGAAGGGGTTTTTCTCGGTCTCCGCGGACATGATCACCGGTGAGCAGATCATCCATCGCCGCGGATCGCTGACGCTCGCGGTGCGTGCGTCGATCTCGATCCCGGGCCTGATTCCGCCGGTGCAGCATGGCGAGCGCCTGCTGATCGACGGGGGACTGTTGAACAACCTTCCGGCCGACGTGATGTGCGCCGACGGTGACGGCGAGGTCATCTGTGTCGATCTGCGCCGAAAATTCCTGCCGTCCAAGGGCTTTGGCCTGCTGCCCACAATCGTTCAGCCGCCCGGGTTTGTCCGGCGTCTGCTCACCGGAACGGATGTCGCCCTGCCGCCGCTGCAGGAGACGCTGCTGCGCACCGTCGACCTGGCGGCCTCGACCGGCAACCTGCTCGAGTTACCCGGTATCGCGGCCATCATCGAGCCGGACATCTCGACGATCGGTCCGCTGGATTTCAAGAAGATCGATGCCGCCGTCGAAGCTGGACGGCTCGCGACCCGGGCCATGCTCGAAGCGCAGCCACACCTCGTCGGCGCGACCGACGACCCTCAAGTCGCGAACATGATCTGACGCGGGGCCCAGAAGTCCAGCGGTCGGCCCCTGATCTACCCGAGAAGCTTGGTCAGCCAGGTCGCGTCTTGGTAGTTGATCGATTTGTTGCCGTCCCACACGAACGGTGTGCCGGAGGCATTGAACCCGGCCAGCGTCGTGTCGCCGGCGTCGGCCTTCGCCTTCGCGGTCGCCATGTCGTCACCCGCCTTGATGCAATTGATCACGTCGGCGTCGACGCCGACCGTTTTGGCCAATTGCGCCAGTTCGCCGTCGGTTCGGTCTTCGGGGGCGCCTTCTTGCGGCTGGAAGGAGCTGGCGAAGATCCCGGAGTAGAAGCTCATGTAGAGCTTCGGGTCGTTCTGGGCCGCGACGCAGTACGTGGCCGCCACCGCGCGGGTGGAGTAGTTCTTGCTGTGCGACTTGTCGTCCAGGAAGGCCAGCAGGTGGTAGCGCACCGCGAGTTTCTTGTTGTTCACCGCGGTTTCGATATCGCCCGCGTTGGACCGGATGAAGCTTCCGCAGGGCGGGCACATCGGCTCGTTGAAGATGTCGATGGTGACCGGTGCCGCGGAGCTGCCCACCAGCACACCGTCGTCGAGGACGCGGAGTTCAACCGCGTCGGCTGCCGCCGGCGGTTTCGACGAGGACGGGCCCGACGACCGCCAGGGTTGGGCGACAACCAGAACCGCGCTCACCAAGGCGACGACGACGAAGGCCGCAAGACCCACCCATAACCACGCATTGCGCCCGCGCTTGGGCGCCGGTTGATTCCACGACGGCATCCCCATGCTGGCGGCATCGGCGGTCCCCCAGCCGGGGCCGCCGGGCCATCCGGTCGGCTGTGGGATCGGTCCGCTTGGAGGAGGGGGGATCCCGGTGGCCGACGAGGGCCAACCCGGGGCCTGGTTGGCCATGGCCGGGGGCGTGGCCGCAAATCCGAGGGGCACCTGACCCGCGTAGGCGGGCGGCAGTTCGGCCTGGCTGCGCTGCAAGATGTCGGTCGCCCGATCCTGATCGGGCGTGGCCAGGGCGGCATACGCGGCCGCCGACAGATCGCCGCAGGTCGGGTAGCGGTCCAGCGGGTCTTTGGCCATGCCGCGCGCGATCACCTGGTCGAAGGCGGCCGGAATGCCCGGTCGCGTGGCGCTGGGCCGCGGGATCGACTGGTGCAGGTGCGCACTCATCACACTGACCTGGTCGCCCTGGAACGGGGGAGATCCGGTCAGGCATTCGTACAGGACGCAGGCGAGTGCGTAGATGTCGGCTCGGTAGGTGACTTCGGTGTCGCTGAACCGTTCCGGGGCCATGTACTTGAAGGTGCCCACCGTGGTGCCGAACTGTGTCAGCTTCTCGTCGGAGGTGGCGCTGGCAATGCCGAAGTCGACTAGATAGGCGAAGTCGTCGCTGCTGACCAGTATGTTCTCCGGTTTGACGTCGCGATGCGTGATACCGGCCGCATGCGCGGCGTCGAGCGCGGAGCCGATCTGGCGCACGATCGCCACCGCCCGTGGCGGTTTCAGCGGTCCGTACCGGCTCAAGATGGTGGCCGCGTCCAGGCCGTCGATCAGGCGCATGTCCACATAGAGCTGCCCGTCGATCTCGCCGAAGTCGTGAATCGGCACGACGTGCGGCTCCTGCAGCCGTCCCGCGGTGCGGGCCTCGCGTTGCATACGGGTGCGGAAGACCGGATCGCTGGACAGCGTCTGCGACATCAGCTTCAGCGCGACAACCCGCTCACGGACCGTGTCCTCGGCCTCGTACACGTCGCCCATCCCGCCGCGACCCACCAGCCGCCGCAGCAGATAGGGCCCGAACTGCGAGCCCTCCCGCGAACCCGCGGTGTCACCCATTCGCCGACTCCTCTATGCCAGGCATAAGGCTAATAGCTTGGGCCAGCCGGAGGCACGGTGAATAGCGAGAATGCCAGCTAATTCGCGAACCAGGGCATAAGCGCCGCTCGGCGCGGCCGAAAACGGATCAATTCGGCGCTCAGCGACGCTCCTCGTCACCGGTCCGGCGTTCGCTGAGGCCCTCTCTCGACAGCGCCCGGAGGAACCCGTACGCGTGGATCCCGGCTTTACCGGGGTTTTTGACGATCCATTCGTTGATATTTCCCAGCGCGGCGGCCAAGTCGTCGCGTTTGATTCGCACCAAGTAGGTCTTTCGATCGTCGTCGGGATCGTCGCTTGCGTTGGCGACCGCGACGGGATTCTTGAACGCGTACGCAATGCCGTGAACGAAATCGTGGTTCAGCGCCCAGCGAAGTTCGTTGGGCCGCAGTCCGTTCACCGCGATGTTGCGGTAACCGTCATCGTCGTCTGAATTGCTCACTTGGCCGATGGTCCTCCTCTGCAAGCGGCGAAAGTGGCCGGCGGTGGGCGCAACATGATGTCGCACAGGCAATTCGACGACCGTTTGAACTTGTGTCACCGCACCGAAACCGGGCGCTCGCCCCGGACCTGCCCGCGGCGCGCCCGCCCGGGGGGTAGGCCCGGACGTCCACTCGGAAATAGCACCGCCGCATCAATCCACGGTGACACAGCACCGCGCTCGGCGCCATCGCAGCAGAACAGCACGGGCACTGCGGGCGGCGAGGCAACCGTTGCGGGGCATCCGGTTTCGGACATCGACCGGCGTGGCCGCCGTAAAGTAACCGGCGACCCATCAACGTTGACTGGGAGGACGCATGACCGACCGCATCGAGGTTCAGCGCACCATTGCCGCACCCGCGCCCGATATCTTCAGGCTGCTGTGCGACCCGCAGGGCCATGTCGCGATCGACTCGACGGGAATGCTGCAAGACGCCGACGGCGATCCGGTGACAGCGGACGGCGAAAGCTTCGTCGTGCACATGGACCGCGAGGCGCTCAACGACTACCCGCAACTCGGCAAGTACGACGTCACCGTCGAGATCACGGAGTTCGACCGCGATCGCCTGATCTCGTGGACGGTTCTCGGCCAGCTCCGCCCCCAGATCGGCCACATCTACGGCTTCGCGCTCGAGCCGACCGAGGACGCCGCGGGCACCGTGGTCACGTCTTTCTACGACTGGTCGAAGATCGACCCGAAATGGCGAGAAGCCGGGATCTTCCCGGTGATCTCCGAGGGTGCGCTGCGGGCGACGCTGGGCATTCTGGACCGCACCGTGCGCCGGGGTTACTCGCAGGGCTAACGGCCGCGGCGGGCTCGGCGCCCGCCAAAATGCATCATGATCAGCGGCGATACTTCAAAAACAGATAGTCGTCGTAGGCCAGTGCGTGCTGGAGCCGCAACGTGGCCGGCAGCGGCAACCGAGACGGTCGCCGTCGGTGACCCGCCGGTTGGCTCGCGGCCAGCTTGGGGGCCAGCGTGACGCAGACCTCCACGACGACGTCGGCGTCCACCAGTTCGTCGAGCAGAGTCGGCCCGCCCTCGCAGAGGATCCGGGTCAGCCCGTGCGCGCGCAGCAGCGCAACGGCCCGCGCGACATCTACGGTCTCCTCGCCGGCCACCAATACGCCGCATCGCTGATCGCTGTTGCGGTTGTGCCACACCGCGGACTCCGCGCAGGTCACCAACAGCGGAGGTTGGCTGGGGTCGCTGACAAGTCTGGTCGGGAGCACGCCGGACCGGCTGATCACGGCGACCGGCGGCGGCTTGCTCCTGCCGCCGCGGTTCCGTTCGGCTTGTTGGGCGTCGCTGAGCTGCACCGGACCGTAGTTCTCGGCGCGCGCGGTGGCAGCGCCGACGAGTACCACGTCGGCGAAACCTCGCAGGATCTTGAGCAGCTGCTGGTCGGTTTGACCCGACAACGGCCCGGCGCGTCCGCCGAATACGGCGGCTCCGTCGGCGCTGAAGATCATGTTGACGCGCACCCCGGCCGGTGACTCGGCATAGAACGACGCGAGTTCGGCGACATCGCTGACGGCGCCCACCCGCGGGTAATCGTGCACCGTGTCCGCCCGCTTACGGTGATGATCGGATGCCGTCATGCCTCGTGGCCCGGATCCAGCGAGCGGACATCGTCAAATGACACCCATTCCTCCTCTTCGGTCGGCGGGTCGCCACCCAGCGGTTCCAGCAGGTGCCCGACGTGATCGCCGAGACAGAAGCGATCGAGGATCTTGCCGACGAACCAGGCGGCCGCGTCGTCGAGAATGGGCAGTCCCGCTGGGCCGCGATGCCAGCGGCATCGGTCGAATTTGTTGGTCTCGTCGCCGGTCTGGCTGCCGAATAGCTCGACGAGGTCGATGTGTTCGATATCGAACACATGCACCGCCAGATGGGTGGCGTCGGCGGCCACGCGGAAGGTGTGGTTCTGCGGGGACAAGCCGACCAGGAAACGGGGCGGACGGATGCTGGCCTGGCAGGCGAAGCCCACCAGACAGCCGGCCGTACTGCCATTGGACTGTGTGGTGACGACGAACATCGGGTAGTTGAGCAGGGCCACCAACTTCTCGAACGCACTCACCTCCGGCTCGCCCACCCGCTCTCTATTCCCATTCGGCGCGGTTTGGAATCACACCGACCCCAATAGCCGTCTTCAGCACCGTCCGGCGGCGTGCTTCGACGTTCGTCGCGGCCGGTCGCCGGCCGCGGACGGGGCGGTTCAGGCTGGGTTTGGCGTTTCGGTGTTGTCGAGAGAGGCCTGACGAATCACCTTGTGTACGAAGCCCAATTTGCGGATCACCGGGGGTGGGATTTCGAAGGGGTAAAGCGGCGGCTTGCCCATCGCGGTGTTGATGCGGTTGAAAAACAGCGCCAGCCAGTTCCAGTCATAAAGCAGCCGCTCGATGGGGGCGTCGGCGTAGGAAGCCAGCGGGACGATGTCACGGGGAACGGCGACACTCGACCGATCGGCGACCAGAATCAAGCCGGCCTCGCGCACGGTATTGATCGTGTCGGTGATGTGCAGATAGTGCGCAAAGCATTCCGCGAAGTCCTCCCACGGATGCATCGTCGCGTACTCCGAAATGAACGACTCGTCCCAGTTCTCGGGGGCCCCGAATTGGTAGTGACGCGCGATTTCGGCTTGGTAGTCGGCGCGTTCGTCGCCGAAGAGTTCCCGGCATTCGTCCAGATGGCGCACGCCGGCCTCGACCAAGAGATTCTGGTAGTAGTGACCAACCTCGTGCCGAAAATGCCCCAGCATCGTGCGGTACGGCTCGCCGAGATGCACCCGCAGCGATTCCCGGTAAGCGTCCAGGGATTCCGTCAGGTCGATCGTGATCACCCCACCGGCATGGCCGATCACGATCTTCTCCCCGGTGCTGTAGCTGGACAGCAGGTCAAAGGCCAGCCCGCCGTCGGCGCGCCAGAACGGAGTCACCGGAAGTCCGAGGTCCAACAGCTGATAGGCGAGTCTGCGCAGGTCCACCGCGGTGGACACCAGCTTTTCGAGCGCGATGGTGTCGTCGGCGGCCGGTTCCCGCCGGATCAGGGAATCGGGCAGGCAGCGACCCCGGCTGGCGTGATCCGGCTGCTCCTCGGGTACCAGCCAATTGCAGCCCAGGCCGGCGGCTTTGGTGCACCCGATCCAGCGGCTACCGCCGACCACCGCGGCACCGGCGGCGGTCGCGACCATCGCCATCGACGGCGTGTGAAATCCCAACGTGGCCTGGCAATTCGGGCAACGGTGTGATTCGAATGCAACGAACCCGTGGCACACCGGGCAGTCGAATGCGCGCACGCAATCATCGTGGCACACGAGCGGTCGGACAGCACCCGTCGTGGTCAGACTTTCACGCGCACATGCGATTACCGCAGCGGGTTGTTAGCCCGCACACCGCGATACATGCCCCACCGGACGAGCCCAGGCATCACCACCCGTTGGACCGACCAGGCCGGCAGCCGGAACGCGTGGCCGGTGGGCAGGAAGACCTCCAGCCCGTCGGCCTGGATTCCTACCAGTGAGCCCCACCGTCGTCCCGGTGTCCGATAGGTGCGCAGTCGCCGGCCCGTGAACTCGGCGCGAATGTTGTGCGCTACCAAGGAATCCCCGCGGTTACGCGCCGAACTGCGCAGGGGATCGCTCGCGGCGACGTCACCGACCGCGAAAACGCCGCGATGGCCGGGCACTTCCAACTCCGGCGATACCCGAACGAAGCCGTGTTCGTCGAGCAGTTCGGGCGGCAACCAGTCGGTGTTGGGTTGTACTTTGCCGATTGCCCAGAGCACGGCATCCGCGCTGGCCGGCGGCTGTCCGGTGCTCCAGCTGACGGGTGCGCTGGTGATCTCCGCGCCGGCCGAGCCGTTTGCGATCACCGCGCGGTGCCCGGCGTGCAGCCCCACACCGAGCTCGGTGAGCCGGCCGCGAATCCGTTCCCAGGTCCGGGGGTGATACCCGCCCAATGCGGCGTCTCCAGGGAAGTACAGGTCAATGCGCTTGTCCGGCCACGTGGTTGCCATGTTCACCGCGCTGCTGACCGCCGCCGCACCACCACCGATGACGATCACCGAGTCCGCGCTGGCCAGGCGGTTGTGCGCGGCGTGCAGGTCGGCGCCGATCTCGTCGGGGGATTGCATGGTCGGTTGACGCCAGAATCCGTTCGTCACCCCGGTGGAGATCACCAACGCGTCGAATTCCTCGGCGATCGTCGCGCCGTCGCCACCGCGGCCGAACACGGTTCGGGAAGCCAGGTCCACTCCGGTCAGCGTGGCCTGAACCGTGCGCACTCGATCCAAACCGCGGAACCGGTCGAACGGAATCCAGTAGTCGCGTGCCCAGTCGCCGGGGCGGGAGATCCGCACCCCGAGTTCCTGACCGCTCACCAGCGCGGACTTGGCCGAAATTCCGACCACGTCGGCGTGCTTACCCAGCCGGATCGCGGTCAACAGGCCGACGTCGCCCAGCCCCGCCACTACGACGCGTTTGCGCGGTGCCATTACGCCGAATTCATTTCTGCCGCAATGTGTTTCGACGATCTGGGGTGCGCGCGGCCAGCGGCGCTGGAATCCATGCGGTCCTCCTCGCCTGAAACGCCCGGCTGTGGGAACCGCCGGTCGGAATCGGCAAACTGTAACACGTTCTACTATGCCACCCGGAAGAAGCTACCGGTTGCGGGGAAGCCAGGTGCGGCAGGCGAATTGGTGCTTCACTGAGCCAATCGGCACCATGTTCAACCGCCGCCGTGCGTGCGGTGGCGGTGGTCGCGTTCCCCGGTGTGGCGGGTGTGCGCAGCACACGCCGTCGGCAGCTCCCAGCCACGCAAACGGTGAAGGCGGGCTGAGCCTCAAGATCTTCGCTATTGAACGGCCAATCGGCCGCTAGCATTAGCGCGCGTATCACCGTGGCAGAAAGGAGCGGCTCATGACGACCCAAGCCGACGGCCATCGACACAATCCGCAATTGATCCCGCGCCGGCTGCTGCGCGGCGGACAGATCCATCACCCCGCCGTCCTGGAGGAAGCCAAGCGGCGCAGCGCCAATTTTCAGTTGCGGCTGGCGGACCGGATCACGGCATTTGCCGGATCGATGAATTTCGTCTGGCTGCACGCGGCCTTGTTCGGCGTGTGGATGGCGTTTGTGGAACCCAGTCCATGGCCGACGCTGACCCTGGTGGTGTCCCTCGAGGCGATCTTCCTGTCGACGTTCGTGATGATCGGCCAGAACCGTCAGGCGGCCTTCCAACAGGCCAGGGCCGACCACGACTTTCAGACTCAGGAGCTGGAGCTGAAGACCAACACCGAGCTCACCCGCGACATCCATGTGCTCACCGAGGAATTGCACCGACGGTTCATCAACCCAACGCTTGAGTGACCAGTTCGGTCGGCGAAGTGAAAAGCGTTGGTGGAGCCGGTGATCGCGCGGTCGGTCGCTCACGTTGGGTTGACATGGTGGAACTGCAAGAGACGACGCACCCGCGGTTGCGTGCCGTCTTGCGGGCGGTGGTGCGAGCGTCGGCGCCCCGGCCCGCCGCGGCCAAACGGGCGGCCAAGGATTTACACCGAAGCCTGGGGCCGGCCATTGCGGCGGAGATCCGCTGGGCTTTCACCCCGCCCCGCACCTGGTTGATGGGCGTGGTGGCCAACCTGGTGTTCGCCGTGGGGTGGTTGGCGGTGCAGCCGCTGACTCTTGGGCGCCACCAGGACTGGGTGGTCCTGGTCGGCACCTACTTCTCGTCGTGGATCCTCGCCGACGTCACCACCACGAACCTGCTGGGCGCGGATCACTATCGCGTCACCGCGGCCGTGTCCGAAGGCGTGCCGTTCTGGCGGGTGCTGCTGATCAAGAACCTGGCCCTGCTCGTGATCGTCGGGCTGCCGACCTTGGTGACGGCGGTGGTGCTGACGCTGTGGCTGGAAAACCCCGAGCGCCTGGCCATCACGATCCCGACGGTCGCGGTGCCCATCGTGAGCTGGTTGGGGGTGGGCAACTTCTTTTCCGTGTTGCACCCGGTCGGGGTCGAGCCGCTGACGCGGCGATGGCGCCAGCGTGGTGACCGTCGCCGCACTCGCGGCTGGATCGCGGCGCTGACGCTGCCCTACGCGCTGTATTACTTCGCCGACCCGATGAACGGGGTCGAGCATCAGGTGCTCTGGACCAAGATACCCGCGCTGATCTGGCCGGTGTTCGGCCGCGACACGAAAAGCTTTGTCCACCTGGCCATTGCGCTGACGGTGTGGGCTGTGGGAACAATCGCGGCGGTGCTCTGGGTCCGCAAGCGCGGCCTGCGCATCCGGTGACCTCGCTAGCCGGCCGGGCCGGCGGCCTTGCGTAACAGCGCGCGGGTTCGCGCGAGCGTATCGTCGTCGTCAGCGAACAGGTAGGCGGTGAGTTCGTCGACACCGGCGCCGCGTAGTTCGTCGATACGCTCGGCCACGGTGGCTTCGTCGCCGATCAGGGCGGCATCCTCGGGGCCGGCGAAGCCCTCCCGGTCCAACATCGCGCGATACGACGGCAGCGTGCCGTAAACCGCGAACTCCTCGGCGGCCAGCGCCCGGGCGCCGTCGATGTCATCGGTGACCAGGATGGGCAGGCCCGCGATCACCGTGACCGCACCCTCGGGGCGGCCGGCCGCCGCGGCGGCGTCGCGCAGGGTCGGCCCGATGTGGTTGGCCAGCGTCTTGGGCCCGGTCATCCACGTGATGGTTCCCGCGCTGCGCCGGCCCGCCAGTCGCAGCATCTGCGGGCCCAGCGCCGCGAGATAAACCTCGGGGGCCGCTACACCGGGAATTTGCAGCTCGCCGCGGGTCGTGACGATTTCGCCGATCGCATCAGCCGGTTCGCCGGCGAGCAGCGGGAGCAGTCCGTCGAGGTGCTCGCTCATCCGTCGGACTGGTTTGTCCCAGGGAACTCCCCACCACTGTTCGCTGAATTGCGGATGGTTGACCCCGAGGCCGAGTTTGAACCGGCCTTCGCCGATCGAGCTGAGCGTCAACGCGCGTTGCGCGGTCAGCATCGGATGTGCGACCTGGATGGGTAGCACCGCCGTGCCCATTTCGATCCCGGGCACCTCGCGCAACGCCACGGCCAGCACGCTCATCACGTCGGGCTCCCAAGGCAATTGGGCCGACCATACGCGCCGGAAACCCTCCGCGGCGATCTGTGCAAGCCCCTCGACGTACGCGTCGACGAGTGGTCGCCCCGCGCCGTCACCGACAGAAGTGAACATGGAGATCTCCACGGCACAACCCCTTCTGTAGATGTCTGGAATCAGCCGAGCAAGGACAGCTGCCGCAAGTCGTCGGCGTACTTGTCGATCAACTCCGCGGAGATATGCGGGATGTCCTTGGCGGGTCCGATCTTATCGGCGCGCACCGCGGCGTGGAACGCCTCGGCCGGCGCGGCCGCACCCCGAATCGCCTTCTCGGGCTTGCGGAATGCGTGCAGCAGCGGCAGAACCGACTGCTGACGTTGCCGCTCGGGCAGACCCGTCAGCGCGGTCTGGAAGCGGGCCAGCCACTCGTCGTAGTCGACGATGCGCTGAATCTTGTTGCCAGCCCGAATAAGCCAGTCCACGAACACATCCAGCGAGACGCCGTCGTCGTACGGGTTCATGACGTCGAACGAGCTGTAGCCGGCGGTGACCCGGGAGCCGATCGTGGTGATCGCCTCGGCGATGAAGTCGACCGGCAGGCCGTCGTAGTGTGCCCGCGCCCGGCTGCACGCTGGGTCGCGTTCGTAAAACGAATGCGGGGCAATGCCCGTCACCAGCAGGCTGAAGATCAGCCGGGTGAACATGTCGGGCACGTTGAGCTGGCCACGGTATCGGGTGTGCGCGAGGATCATGTCCGACCGGAACACCGCGACCGGCAGACCGCACAGCTCGTTGGCCTCCCGTAGCAGTACCTCGCCGGCCCACTTGCTGTTGGCGTACCCGTTGGCGTAGTCGTCATTGAGCGGACGAGTGGGGCTCACCCGCCGGATGTCGCCGTCCTCCTGGAACTGACCGGGCGCCACCGTCATCGCCACCGCAATGGTGGACAAGTAGGTGACGGGCTTGATCTGGGTCGTGATCGCCAGCCGGATAAGCTCGGCGGTTCCAACGACATTGGGCCCGAACAGCTGGTCGTAGGGCAGCACATGGTTGACCAGTGCGGCCGGGTGCACGATCAGGTCGACGGTATCGGCCAGCCGTTGCCAGGTAGCCGGGTCCAGACCCAGATCCTGATCGCCGATGTCGCCGGGCAGCACCTCGAGATGCATGGCGGCAAGCTCGCGGAACCGGCTCAGCAGTTCGGGATCACCACTGTCGAAGGCATTTTCCAAGCGCGTCCTGGCGTCATCCGCATCGCGGCCACGCACGATCGTCACCAGCTGGCCGCCCCGCACGGCGAGTCGCTCCAGCCATTCCAGCGTGAGGAATCGTCCCAGCCAGCCGTTCGCGCCGGTCAGCAGCACGGTGTGCGGTGCCCCGGTGGCATGCGGCAAAGACGGTGCGGCGGACAATGTCTGGGCGTCGATGAACTTGTCCAACGTCAGTTCGCCGGTGGCAACAGCGGTTGCGCCCTGCCCGTGCACGGTGCCGAACGTCGGACGTTGGACGCGGGTACCGCGCTGGGCGTCGATGTAGTCGGCGATCGTCGCGATGTCATTGGCCGGGCTGGTGATCACCGACACCGGAACCTCGACGTGGAAGATCTCCGCCAACAAGCGGGAGAAGCTCAACGCCGACAACGAATCTCCGCCGAGGTCGGTGAAGTGGGCTTCGGGGTCCGCGTCCGAGATACCCAGCAAGGCTCGGCAGGCGGCGGTCAGCGTCTCCACCACCGGGCGGTCGGTCGCAGTCTCGCGCAGCACCCGGACCTCGTCGACCTGTGCGGCCGCGATTTCGGTGTACAGCTGCTCGAGTGCTTCGCCGTAGTGGCCCTTGAGCCGGGGGCGTAGCTGCTTGCCCAGACCGGAGAGCAGTCCGTTCTCGTCGGTGAACGGCTTGGTTTCCAGGATGAAATCGACTGGCATCTCATAGGATTGGAGCTGCGCCGCCGCAGCTGTCTGCTGAAGCGATTGGTGTATCGCCGATTTCAGCGCGAGGCTGTTGCCGTATTCGGCGAGTGCTTCGGGGGTGGGCACGATGACAGCCAGCAGGCTGGGCCGTTCGCTGTTGCCGTAGACGAAGATCTGCCGTACCAGTGGCGCCCCGGCATAAATGGATTCCAGGTTGGCCACCGCGACGAACTCGCCCTGTGCAAGCTTGAGAACGTTGTTGCGGCGGTCGACGTAGATCAGGTGATCGGGCCCGATCTCGGCCATCACGTCGCCGGTCTTGTAAAAGCCGTCCTCGTCGAAGACCTCGGCGGTGATTTCCGGACGCTTGTAGTAACCCGGCGTCATCGTGTCGGTCTTGACGAGCAATTCCCCACGCGGGTAAGGCCGGTCGGTGAGGAAATAGCCGAGCTCGGGCACATCGACCAGTTTGTAGTCGATGACACGTTGGCGTGAGATTATGCCGTCTCGGGTCAGCATTCCGGTTTCGGTCAGCCCATAGCCGTCCGTAACGTGCACGCCCAGCATCGAATCCAAGAACGCCTTCATCTCTGCGGCCAATGGCGCACTGCCGACAAAGCCGCCCATAACCCGCCCGCCCAGCACGTGCTCACGCAGTTCGGTCAGCGCATCCTGCTCGGCGGTTGCGGGATCTGCCCCCTCGGCGATCCCGCGGTCGACCACGCCGCGGTAGTGCTGGTACAGCATCTCCACCACCCGCGGAACCACACCGACTTCGGTGGGCCGCACCAGCGCCCAGTCTTCGAACAGGGTGGATAGATCGGACTCGGGGACGAAATAGCTGGTACCCCCGGCGAGGAATGCCGACGCCAGCGGCAACCGGCCGCCGAGGTGATTCAACGGCATGAAATTCACGTTGATCACCGGCAGTCCGGGCGTGAGGAAGAGCATCGACGCCCACAGCGTGGTAATCGTCCGCTCGGTGTACATGGCGCCCTTGGGTGTTCCGGTGCTGCCCGAGGTGTACATGATCATCGCCAAGCGCTCGTTGCTGTCCTCGGTGAACGGTGCGACGGCGGGCAACTCGCGCCCGCGCTCGACGACGTCGTCCACCGTGGTGACGACCACCGCCGCATCCGATCCCTGCAAGCGAACCCGGGTCTGTTCGAAGTTCTCCCGTTGCTCGTCGGCCCCGGCTTGGTAGTCGAACACCATCACCTGCCGCAACGAGGTGCTGGTCAACAAGGATTCGGCTGCCAGATCAAGATATTCGGCGCTGACCGCGACGATCTTCGGTTCGCACTCCTCGATGATCGGGCGCAGCCTCGCGACCGGTGCGTTGTGCTGCAGCGGCACGGTCACCAATCCGAGGTAGGCGCAGACCAGGTCTACGACCAGGTAGTCGGCGCTGGAGAATCCGATTGTCGCGACGACATCGCCCGGGACGACCGGGTTCTCGGGGTCGTTGCGCCAGGCGCTGGCGATCGCACGCACCCGGTCCCACACTTCGCGGTAGGAGATGGTGTCGAAACGCGGGTGCCGCCGCACGGAGGTGCGGCCCGCGGCATCGGTGACCAATCCGCGCGCGCGTTCGCCGAGTGCCGGCCGATCGGCGTAGCCCTCGACGATCGTCTCCAAGACCTCGGTGAGTCGCAGACCCGGCGTGCCGACCGCCTCGATCACTCCGGGAAGCGGAGCAGCCGCCCGGAATTGCGGATCATTGTCGAAATATTCGGCCACCCGCCGGGACATTCGCTCGTCTGGGTCCTCGTCCATCTCGGCCGGTCGCGTGCCGTGCAGCGAGCCGCTCGTCATGGTGTGTCCTTCCGTCGTTAACTCTTCTTCGAAACCGAACACCATCCGGACGTAGCGGGGACCGCGCCCGCCAGTGTGACCTTGGTTACTCATCACAAGGGCGGGTAATCGGTATAGCCCAACGCGCCACCGGTGTAGAGGAATTCCATGCGGGGCTCGTTGAGTTGTGCACCGTAGGTCCATCGCCGCACCAGATCCGGATTCGCCAGATACGCATGGTCAATCGTCACGGCGTCCGCCGTCCCGGCCGTGACGACGTCGACGGCTCGTTCGCGGGTGGTCGTCGTCTGGAACCTGCGGTTGAGCAGCAGGCGGTCCGGCCAGCGGCGACGCAACCAGGAATAGATCGGCCGTTCGGGTGGGACCCGTGCGTGCAGGTAAGCCAACCCCAGTTCGCGGGCGTTCTTCGCGAGAATCAGGTGCGCCTCGAGGTCCGGTTCGTGAATGTCGTTCTCCGGATTGCCCGGAGAGATGCGCAACCCCAGCCGTTCGGGCCCGATCGCCTCCGCGACCGCGCGGATGACTTCGCTCGGAAGCCGCGCACGGTCGTGGGCGGACCCGCCGTACGCGTCGCGCCGATAATTCGCGTCGTAGGTGAGGAATTGACTCAGCAGGTATCCGTTGGCGGCGTCGATCTCGATGCCGTCCGCGCCGGCGGCGCGGGCTCGGCATGCCGCGGCGACGAAATCGGATATCACGCAGCGTATTTGGCAGGCGCTGAGTTCGTGCGGAACAACGAAGGTCTTCTTGCCGGCGGCGGTGTGCACCGTGCCGGACGGCCTGATCTCCGACGGCCCGACGGGCAGTTGACCGTCCAGGATGTCGGGATGTGAGATACGGCCAGAGTGCATGAGTTGCAACACGATTCGGCCGCCGGCCGCGTGGACCGCTTCGGCGACCCGTGCCCATCCGGCTTGCTGCGCATCGGTGTGCAAACCGGGCTGGCCGGGGTACGCGCGTCCCCGCGCCGAGGAGAACGTGCCCTCGGTGATGATCAACCCCGAGCTCGCCCGCTGCGCGTAGTAATCGGCCATCAGCGCGGTGGGCACCCCATCGTCGGCGGCGCGGGTGCGCGTTATGGGCGCCATCAGGATCCGGTTCGGTGCGTACAACGCGCCCAGTTGGATCGGGGCCAGCAAAGGATGGCCAGGGCGTAACAGCCGTGGCGGGAGTGCGCTTCCGGCCGGGTGCGGTGGGTAGAGGCCTTGCGTTCGACCGGCAAAAGCGAATCTTCGAGCCACGATTGTCCGCACCTTTCGTCCAGGGAGTTGACCGTCACGACACCGGAGGTGTGAAGTGCCCGTTGACCGTGCGGACAACTCCATGGTGTCGGTGCGATACCGCCGCCGCTACGACACGTGTCCTACTGCATAGGAGGCATTTCCTCGCACCGCGACGGAAAGTCGCCGGCGCCAGCTAACGGACGTTCGGCTTGATCTCCTCGATCACCCACTGCGCGTAGTCGAGATATTCGTCGACGCCGCGCACCGCGGGAATGGGAACGGCGCTGACCGTCACGCCCTGCTCGGCGAACCAGTTCAACCTGTCGATGATCTGCTCGGCGCTCATGCCCGGCCGGTCGCGATTGCCCTTCTGGACAACGTGCCCCTCGCCGACCCGATTGGTACCCATGCCGTGCATCACCTCGAACGGCCGGCCGTCATAGCACGGCTGGGATTTGATGTAGTCCACTCGTTCGGCGATCTGCTCGGGAGGTGTCAGAAACGCCCACCACCCGGAGGCGTGTTTGGCCGCCCGGCGAAGTGCCGCGTCGGCGTCACCGCCGATCCAGATCGGAAGATGCGGTTTCTGAACGGGTTTCGGCTCGAACGCGACGTTGTCGAAAGATACGTAGCGGCCCTCGAATTGCGGGTTGTCGCTGGTCCACAATTCGACGATCGCGGCGAGGTATTCGTCGGCGATGCGGCCCCGTTCGTGAAACGGCACCCCGAGCAGCTCGAACTCCCGTGCCAGCCAACCGACTCCGAAGGTCACCATCATCCGGCCGCCACTCATCCAGTCGGCGGTGGCCAACGCCTTGGCCAGGACGATCGGATGCTGCAGCGGCAAGACCGTGACGCAGGAGTTGATGGCTATGCGTTCGGTGGCACCGGCGACATGGGCCTGGGCGACCGTCGAGTGCAGATAGTGCGGCCCGGACAATTCGACATGCTCGGCGGGAATGACGAGATGCTCAGGGAAAGCGATCATGTCGTAGCCCCAGCGGTCGGCGCACTTGGCCATCCGGGTCTGGTCGGGCCCGGTGACCTCTGGTTCCCAGGGCTGCATGGTGGCCTTGAGCCGGAGCATATGGGGCAGCGGGAAGACGAATTTCACGCGGGGACTCCTTCTCACGTGCGGCCGACAAGGAAATCAAAGCCCACGGGGGAGCGGTCGTCACCCAAAACCGGCCACATTGCGGTGTCCCGGCCAGCGGTCAGTGCCGCCCACGCTGCCGGCCCGTGTTGTTAACCTGGCGACGTGGCGGAGACCAGCGGAAAGCCGGGCAAAGCGGGACTGGCGGCGACCAGCTGGGCTTTGCTGGGCATGTTGTCCTACGAAGAGGAAGTCTCCGGCTACGACCTGAAGAAGTGGATCGACTGGAGCGTCGACCTGTATTACTGGAGCCCGTCGTTCAGCCAGATCTACACGGAGCTGAAGAAGCTGGAGGGTCTGGGCCTGGCGACGTCTCGCGTCGAGCGCGACGAGGGCACCCGCACCCGCCGGCTCTACAAGATCACCGAGGCCGGGATGGCCGCCGTCACCGAGTGGGCCACCGACGCACCGGTGGATCCGCCGGTGCTCAAACACAGCGTGCTGATGCGGATGACGTTGGGGCATCTGAGCAACCCGGCCCGGCTCAAGGAATTACTGCAGGAATATGTCGCCTATGCCGAGGACTGCCACCGCAAGGCGGTCGACGACGCCGAGGGAGCCGAAGCCGAACCCGCATGGGCGTATTCGGTGCTCGCGCTGCGCTGGGCGGCCAAGTACTACGCCGCCGAGCGGGAGTTCGCCCTGGAAATGATGAAGGACATTGACGAGGCCGACCGCATACTGCAGACGGCGCCGAAGGGTTCTTCGGGCAAAGCGCGGACCACGCCGGGCTACTGGCGCGAGGTCGAGAAGCAGGTCGAGGCCAAGCGCGAAGCCGACTAGTCGACGCCGGCCGCGTCCCGCGCGGCGATGTAGCCGTACACGAGGCCCTGCGCGATCGTCGCTCCCGCGCCCGGATACGTCGTGCCGAACGCGTTGGCGGCGGTATTGCCGATCGCGTAGAGCCCGTTGATCACCGCACCGTCCTCGCGCAGCACCCGCGCCCGGTGGTCGGCTTTCAATCCGCCGCAGGTGCCCAGGTCGCTCAGCACCATCTTGACGGCGTAAAACGGTCCCTTGGTCAGCGCGCGCAGGTTGGGATTGGGTGAGATCGTCGGGTCGCCGTAATAGCGGTCGTAGGCACTGCGTCCCCGGCCGAAGTCGGGATCGGCACCGGCAGCGGCGTTTTGGTTGAAAGCGGTGACCGTCGCCGTGAAATCCGCAATCGGCAAGCCGATCCGCGCGCCCAGTTCGGCGAAGTCGTCGGCGCGTACCGCGATGCCGGCGTCGTACCAGGTCTGCGGGATGCGCATCCGCGGAAACAGTTGGGCGCCAAAGACATAGCTGTTGCGGTACTGCTGGTCGAAGATGATCCACATCGATTCGACCGGGCTGCCCGATCGCTCCAGCTCGAGCAGCCGCTGGCCGAAGGACATGTAGTCCGACGACTCGTTGGCGAAGCGGCGGCCGTGCTGGTTCACGATCAGGCTGCCCGGCAGCGACCGTTCGGCCAGCATCACGGCGGGTGGCTGACCGGGCAGCGGCGCGACGGCGGGGAACCACCACGCCTGGTCCATCAGATCGATGCCGCCGCCGAGTTCTTGCCCGGCACGAATACCGTCGCCGGTATTGGCCGCCGCGCCGAGACTCAGGTTGGCGTCCAGCGACTCCGACTGAAATTTCCACCGCATGTCCATGCTGTGGTCGAAACCGCCGGTGGCCAGCACGACGCCGCACCGGGCGGTGATCAGCACCTCGCGGCCGCAGTGTGAAACCACCGCGCCCCGCACCCGGTCACCGTCGAGGTCGAGGCGCAGCAGGCTGGTGTCGGTCCACACCGGGATGCCGGCGCGCAACAGGCCCGCGAACAGGCCGGCCGCCAGGCCCTGACCGCCGGCGGCGTAACGCCGGCCCAGCATCCGGCCGCCCACCCCTTGCGCGATTCGCTTGGCGAACGTCGGAATTCCCTTGCGCGGCACCCGCGCCACCAGGTTCATCCAGCGGTAGTCGGCACCCGTCGTCGGGACCGGGACACTCGCCTCCATCAAGCCCGGCTCCAACCGGGTGCGGTACGCGCCGAGCAGCGACGTGTCGAACGGGTGGCACTCGCAGGTGCGGCCCGCCGCGCTGCCACCGGGCTCCTCGGGGTGGTAATCGGAATAGTCGCGCGCCCAGAAGAAGCGCAGCGCGGTGGTCCGCCGCAGCATGTCGACCGTCGCGGACACGTGCGTCAAGAATCCCGTCGAGCGCTGCCGCGGCGCCGAACCCGCCACCACCGAGTCCAGGTAGGTGGCGGCGTGCTCCGGCGTATCGCCGGCGCCGGCCTGGGCCAGCACCGGGCCGGCGGGCAGCCACAGGGCGCCACCGGAGCGGGCGGTCGAGCCGCCCACGTGCGACGCCTTCTCCACGACCAGCACCGACAGCCCGAGTTCGTGAGCGGCCAGCGCCGCCGCCATCCCGGTGCCCGAGCCGACGACCAGCAGGTCGACGGCGGTGTCGGTCACGGCAAGCCCGGCAGGGATCGTCGCGCTGTGTGCTGTCACGCCGAGAACGGTATGTCGCGTCGACCAGGCGGCGGACTAGTCGTCCTGATGAGTGGAACGGCAACCCCCATTGGTGCTTTTTGTGGCGTTAAATCATGCCCATGCATGACACCGACGAAATTCGGCTCATTGAAGCCCAAGCCGCACCGACGCGGTTTGCCCGCGGCTGGCATTGCCTGGGGCTGATCAGAGATTTCGGTGACGGCAAGCCGCACGCGATCAACGCCTTCGGTCAGAAACTTGTCGTCTTCCGCAGCGGGAACGGCGAGCTCAACGTTCTCGACAGCTACTGCCGGCACATGGGCGGTGACCTGTCCCAGGGCGAGGTGAAGGGCGACGAGATCGCCTGCCCGTTCCACGACTGGCGCTGGGGCGGTGACGGGCGCTGCAAGCAGGTGCCCTACGCCCGGCGCGCACCCAAGCTGGCCCGCACGGCGACCTGGACGACGCTGGAGCAGGACGGCATGTTGTTCGTCTGGAACGACCCGGAGCGCAAACCGCCGCCGCCGGGGGTGACGATCCCGCGCATCGAGGGAGCCACCAGCGACGAGTGGACCGACTGGCACTGGTACACCACGGTCGTCGGAACCAGCAACTGCCGCGAAATCATCGACAACGTCGTGGATATGGCGCACTTCTACTACATCCACGGCGCGTTGCCGACCTACTTCAAGAACATCTTCGAGGGACACGTCGCGACGCAGTACATGAACGGCGAGGGCCGCCCCGACATGGGTGGCACCGAAGGCTCACGGATGCTGGGCAACACCTCGGTGGCGTCCTACTACGGGCCGTCCTTCATGATCGACGACCTGACCTACCATTACGAGTACGGTGACGCGCAGTCCGTTCTGATCAACTGCCATTATCCGATCGACTCCAATTCCTTTGTGCTGCAATACGGCATCATCGTCAAGAAGTCCGAAGCGCTGCCCGGCGACGACCCCATGCAAACCGCGATCCAGCTCGGCGACTACGTCAAGCTCGGTTTCGAGCAGGACGTCGAGATCTGGCGGCACAAGGCACGCATCGACAACCCGCTGCTGGTCGAGGAGGACGGCCCGGTGTATCAGCTGCGTCGCTGGTATGAGCAGTTCTACGTCGACGTCGCCGACGTGCAGCCGGACATGGTGGACCGTTTCGAGTTCGAGCTGGACACGACCCGGCCGTACGAGGCGTGGATGAAAGAGGTCGAAGCGAACATGGCGGCGCAAGGTTCGGTGTGATGGCGCTCGATTCGCCTGTGCGGACGGACAATCGGCTCGACGAGATGCCGATGCTGCCCGTGGCATGCGGTAGCTGCGGCGCGCAGGTGCTGGTCCGCAAGAGCACCTGGAACCAGACCAGTGTGCAGTGGAATGCGGAGGCGACCGACCGGTGTGCCGAGCGGGCCGAAGCCCGCAAGGTGTCCGCGCACGCCGGCCGTGGGGTGTTCCTGGTGTGTTCGGCGCTGCGCGAGTCGATCGTCGAGGCGGTGCGCCGCGGGGAACTGGCCATCGTCGACGAGTAGCCGACACACGTAAATCGCACCCCGGCTGCGTGATTCGTCCAGAATGGCGCGTGACGCGGCCAGTGAACTCGGCTGCACGCGCCTAGCCTCGGCTCAATGGCTGACAGCAGAGTCGACTACCTCGTCATCGGTGCCGGATCGGCGGGATGTGTGTTGGCATCCCGCCTGGTCGAGGGCACCGGGTTGCGGGTTGCGCTACTGGAAGCCGGACCCGACACCGGGCCGGAAGCGATGTACAGCGGGATCCCGCTGGACGCGATGAGTCTGTGGCGATCCCCGGTGGATTGGGCGCTGAGCACCACACCTCAGGCCGGACTGGACGGCGCGGTGATCGGCTGCCCGCGCGGGAAGGTATTGGGCGGATCCAGCAGCATCAACGGCCTCGTCCACCTCCGCGGGCACGCCTCCAGCTACGACGCGTGGGAAAAGCAAGGCGCCAGCGGCTGGAACTACCGGACGATGTTGCCGTATCTCAAACGCAGTGAGCGCGCGGACGGACGGGACCCCGAAGTCCGGGGGCTGGCCGGTCCGATGCGGGTGGGAGAGCTCCCGGCACCGAATTCCCTTGCGCGAGCGGCGTATCAAGCGGTACTAGAAGCCGGCTACCCGGAAACGCCCGACGCTAACGGCGCGGCGGCCGAGGGCGTGTCGTGGGTGGAACAGAATGTCGTGGAGGACAAGCGGCAGAGCGCTGCCGATGCCTACCTGGGGACTGTGTGCTCGAATCCCAATCTGACCGTCGTGACCCAGGCCCACGTGAGGCAGCTGGTCATGGCCGGTTCGCGCTGCCTCGGTGCCCGGTACTCGAAAGATGGCCTGAGCCAGGACATCTATGCCGACCGCGAAGTGATCTTGTGTGCGGGCGCGATCGGATCGCCGAACGTGCTGATGCGGTCGGGGATCGGACCTGCCGCCCAGCTTCGCGAACACGGTGTGCCCGTGGTGATCGATCTTCCTGGCGTCGGTGAGAATCTTCAGGATCATCCCATCGCGTGGGTGTCCTACGACGCCAAGCGCGGCGCCGAGGAAACCCCGCTTCGCCCGCTGCAGTTGCTGACCCGCAGCCACGCGCACGATGACCCCGACGTGCTGATGATGTTCGCCGAAGCCGCCATCGACCCGCGCTGGCAGGGTGCGAGTCCGGGGCTCTCCGTGGTGTTTTCGGTGGTGCGCCCGATGAGCCGGGGACCGATATCGCTCGGATGGTCGTGGCGTTACGGCAGGCACGCGAAATCGCGCATGGCGCCGCATTGACGCCCTGGTGCGGTGCGGAACTTCTTCCCGGCGAACAAGTCCAGAGCGACGAGGATTGCCGCGCGTTCCTGCGGCGTAGCACGGATTCCTTCTTCCACCTGGTCGGCACGTGCCGAATCGGTACGGACGACCTTGCGGTGGTGGACCCGCAATTGCGTGTGCACGGGGTTGACGGCCTGCGGGTTGTCGACGCCTCGGTGATGCCCTCGCCGGTATCGGCGCCGACGAACGCGGCGATACTCGGGATCGCGGAGCGGGCAGCCGAGCTGATCACTTCCGGCGCGGATCTGGATGGCTCTGTGTCGCAAGCACATTCGCTCGCTCCGCCATTGCCGACCCGACATACTCCGGTTCGGTGAGTAGGTAGAAGCGACCCTCGGCGGCCTGCTCGAAGATCGTCGCGGCGGCCGCCCGCGCATCCATGGCCGCTGCCTTCACGTCCAGCATCGCCGCGCGCTGCGCCTCGGCCACCGCGGCGTCACCGCTCGCGTCGACACCGCCGGCCGATTCGAAGATGTTGGATTTCACGGCGCCGGGCAACACCGCCTGCACGTGAATGTGCTGGCCGTGCCCGGCGGACCGCACGTCGAGATACAGACATTCGGTCAACGCCAGCACCGCGTGCTTGCTCACGATGTAGGGCGCCTGCAGCGGAATTGCCACCACGCCGCCGACCGACGACAGGTTCCACACCCAGGCGGGCGCGTCGGTGGCCATCATCTTCGGCAGAAAAGCACGCACGCCGTGGAACACTCCGCTGACGTTGACGTCGACGACCCGCTGCCAGTTGGCGACGGGCGTGTCCCACAGATAGCCGAACTGCTCGACGCCCGCGTTGTTGACGAGCAGCCGCACCGGGCCAATATCGCGGTAGGTGCGCTCGGCGAGCTGCTGGACCGCATCCGGGTCGCGCACGTCGCACACCAGGTCGACGGCCGATCCGCCCGCGGCGCAGAGCTCTTCGCGCACTGCGGCCACGGCATCGGCGTCAATGTCGGCGAGCACCACCGTCATTCCAAGTGTTATCGCGTGACGGGCCAGGCCCGCGCCGATGCCGGAGCCGGCTCCGGTGATGACCGCGACGCCGCCGGCGAACGGATTCACGCGTATTGCAACGCGGGACGTACCGGCCGGATCGGACGCAGCGGCTGCAGGGTCGGTGCCACCCGGCGCGGGCCGTCCTCGGCGTTGCGCCAGATGCCCATCGCCGTCATGCGCACCGGTGCGGTCAGTCGCTGATCGAACGTCATCCGGTTCATCGGGCCGCAGACCGACACCGCCGCGACGGCCTCGCCCGGTCCGCCGATGGGCGCTGCGACACAACCGAATCCGGGCAGCGACTCCTCGCGTTCGAATGCGACGCCGTGGGCGCGCACCTTGGCCAGTTCCGCGGCCAGCTGCGAGCTGGTGGCGACCGAATACTTGGTCTTGCGCACCTGCAGATCGACCTGGGTGTCGTCGTCGCGGTAGGCCAAGATCGCCTTGCCCACGGCGGTGCAATGCGCGGGCTGCCGGCTGCCGACACGGGTGGGGATCGCGTCGGCCATGCGGTCGCCGACCTTGTCGAGGTAGACCACATCCGGTCCGTCCAGCACCGCCAGGTGTGCGACCAGCCCGGTGGCGCGGTGCAGTTCGCCCAGCAGCGGACCGGCCGCACGGACCAGGCGGTCCTGATGCACGGCCAGCGACCCGAGTTCCACCAAGCGCATCCCGAGCTCGTAGTCGCGACCGCTGCGGCGCAGCCAGCGCAGCTGCACCAGGCGCTCGAGCATCCGGTGCGCCGAGGAGCGGGGCAGGCCGGTGCGCCGCACGATCTGTGCCAGGGTCAGCCGGCCCGGCCCGTCGAACGCGTCGAGGACCAGCGAAATGCGGTCGATGACGGCCGTGGGAGTGCTGGGTTCTGCGGTCGCAACGGTGCGCGCGGTCCCTGACATCGGTCCTCCATGTGTGTCTGGCTGACATATTCCTATTAGGAATATTCGTTTCTACCACACGCCTGTGGCCGCTGTCACACACCACGCGGAAAATCGCCGCCTTGTGCCCCGCTGGCGTTCAGTGCGCGCTGAGGGTGGCGACACGCCGGGACACCTCGCCCAGCACGCACACTCAAAGCCTTCGACGCACACACTTCGAGTGCGGGGAGATCAGCGCAGCTCAGCCCTTGGCGGCCGAGCGTCCGGCGCGGCGGCCGTAGAAGCTGCCGTCACCGAGAGAGACGCCGCTGGCATAGCCCCAGGCGGCCAGCCCCGCGGTCGAACGGCCCGCGGCGAACAGCCCCGGGATGGGTTCGCCGCTGACGTGCAGCACCTCGGCGTCCAGCGTGGTGGCCAGCCCGCCCAGGGTGAAACCGCCGGTGTTCTCGCGCAGGTCGATCGCGCCGACCGGGGTGCCGATCGGCTTGATCCATTCCGGCTTCTTGTGCAGCAGCGGATCCTCACCGCGGGCGGCGCCCTCGTTGTAGGCGGCGACGGTCGCCTGCAGCGAACCGGGTGCCAGGCCGATGTCGCGCTCCAGGTCCGCCACATTGTCGGCCACCCAGGTCGCCTCCCGCAGCATGAATTTGGGCGACCACGACGCCATTGCCTCTTCCTGGGCATCGCTGTCGATGATCAGGTAGGCGGTGTTGTCCTGGTGGTAGAGCGTGAGCTGTCCGACGCGGCCCGGGTAGGTGTCCTCGGCGACGTAGCGCTGGCCACGGCCGTTGACCAGGATCCCGCGCACCAGCTGCTGCGGGTCGATGAAGATCGCGACCTCGGTGGCGTCCATGTGGGCCAGATCGGCGCCCAGCGCGTGCGCCATCCGGATCGCCTGCCCGTCGTGTTGCTCGATCGACGCGGCCGGCCGTCCGGCGATCCGCGGCGCATAACGCGCCACCATCGCATCGTTGTAGGCGAAGCTTCCCGTCGCGAGCACCACACCGGTGCGCGCCCGGATCGTCATCTCGGTGCCGTACTGGCGGGCCCGGATGCCGACCACCCTGCCGTCGGACTCGACGATCAGACACTGCACCCGCACGTCGTAGAGCGCGCGTGCGCCCGCCGCGGTTGCGGTTTCGACGAGGGGCTTCATCAGCATGTAGCCGGCGCTGGCTTCGCCCTGCTTCTTGTTCTGCATCTGCGGGACATGACCGCGCGGAGCGGGGGTGGCGATCGTGTTGAACGGGTAGGAGTTTTCGCCGCCGCTGTACATCAGGCCCTGATCACCCATTGGCTCCCAGCCGGGCTCGGAGAAGAACTCCGCCTTGAACGGCACGCCGCATCCGACCAGCCACTCGAAATGCGCGACGCTGCCGGCGCAGTAATCGGCGATCCGGTCCGCATCGGCGCCCGGTCCCATCGCCACGTTCAGAAACGCTTCCATGTTCTCGACGGAATCTTGGAAACCACAAGCGTTTTGCAGGGGTGTGCCACCGCCGAGGTAGATGAAACCGCCGGCCATGGCCGCCGCGCCGCCCCAGGAACCGGTGCGCTCCAACACCAGAACGTCGGCCCCGGAGCGGGCCGCCTCGACCGCGGCCGCCGCACCCGCGACGCCGTATCCGGCGATGACGACGTCGGCCTCGTGATCCCATGCGGTAATCGACGACGCCGCAATCGGCGTGACGTCGGTGTCAGGCGTCATAGCCGCATCGCCGCGGGCATCTCGCCGACCCACTGATGACCCCAGTAGCTGTCGGCGGTGATTTCCTCTGCCGTGTAATAGTTTTCGTCGACCCGCATGCCCTCGGTGCCGAACTCGATGTCCCAATCGCCGGGCGCCCGGACGTAGAACGAGATCATCTTGTCATTGGTGTGGCGGCCCAGCGTCGACGACAACTGGAAGCCCTCGGCATTGACGCGGTCCAGAGCCTGGCCCACCGCGTCGAGGGTGTCGACCTCGACCATGATGTGGACCAGGCGCGGGTCACGCATATGCGCGGCCGGCACGATCGCCATGCTGTGATGACGTTCGTTGATGCCGAGGAAGCGAACCCGCACCGGGCCAAACTCTTTGGGCAACGGCACCCGGAATGCGCCGCGAGACCGGAAACCCAGGACCTCGGTGTAGAAGTCGAACACGCCGTTGGGATCCATCGCCGGCACCACCACATGGCCCAGGCCCTGATCGCCGGTGACGAATCGTGCGCCGAACGGCGTGACGACCGGGCTGTGGTCGAGCACCGCGCCGTGGAACACCTCGAGTGTGGTGCCGGCCGGGTCGTCGAACGCGATCACCTCTTCCACCCGGCGGGCCTCGGCCTCCTCGACCGACAGCTGCTTGAACGGCACGCCGGCCCCGTCGAGGGTCGCCTTGATCCGCCGCAGCGCCGGGTGGTCGCGGACCTCCCAGCCGATGGTCAGCACCCGATCGGTCTCGCCGGGCACCACGATCAGCCGTGCCGCGCGCTCGTCCATCCGCAGATACAGCGCGGACTCGTCGGGGCCTTTACCCTCGGCGAAACCCAGGACGCCGAACGCGAAACGGCGCCACCGTTCGATGTCTCGGGTCGAAATAGTAATGTAGCCAAGGCTTTTCAGGTCTGTCATCGAAGGCTCCTAAATCAACGCCCGTAGCGGACCCTCTGGGGGTTCGACGCCGAGCGAGCTCAGTGCGGCCGCGTGGTAGGTGGTACCGGGGACATGGATGGCGTGCATCTGGCCGACGTGCACGTCGCGCCAGTAGCGCTGCAGCGGCTTGTCCATTCGGGCGGCGTTGCCGCCCGAGCGGGCGAAGATCTCGTCGACCGCTGCCACCGCGCGCCACACCGCGCGCACCTGGGTGCGGCGTCCGGCCGCGCGGTCGGCGAACGACACCTCCTTGCCGGCCGCGACCATGTCGTAGATCCGGTCGGCGTTGGCCAGCAGTTCCTGGCGGGCGGCGTTGATGTCGGCGGCGGCCTCACCGATCGCGTGCATGACGTACGGGTCGTCCTTGATCGCGGTGCCGGTGGCCCCGACGCGCTCGCGCTGATAGTCCAGGTGCGCGGCGAGTGCTCCTTCGGCGATGCCGATGGTGGCCGCGGAGATGCCCAGCGGGAACATCGTCGACCACGGCATCAGATACAGGGGCTCGGTCATGCCGGCCTCGCGCTGGGCGGTGCCGTCCATCACCTTGGTGGCGTCCATCGTCCGGTAGGCCGGGACGAACGCGTCCTTGACGATCACGTCCTTGGAGCCGGTTCCGCGCAGCCCCACCACATTCCACGAGTCCTCGACGATCTCGTAGTCCTTGCGCGGCAGGATCATGTGCAACATCTGCGGCGGCATCAACGGGATGCCCTTTTCGTCGCCGCGCATCGCGCCCAGGATGATCCAGTCGCAATGGTCGGTGCCCGAGCTGAACTGCCAGCGACCGTTGAACAGGTAACCGCCGTCGACGGGTTTGGCCACACCCTGCGGCGCGTACGGGGATGCCATCCAGGTGTCGACATCGTCGGCCCAGATCTCGGCGGACACCTTCGGGTCCGCATACGCCAACTGGTAGGGGTGCACGCCCACCACGCCGACGATCCAGCCGGCGGCCGGATCCAGCGCGGCGGTGGCCATGGTCGTCTCGGCGAACTCGCGGGGGTGGACCTCGAAGCCTTGGTATTGCTTGGTTTGCAGCAGCCGGATCAGGCCGGCGCCCTTCATCAGCTTGACGGTGTCGTCGGTAAGCCGGCCAATTTGTTCGGCTTCGGCGGCCTGGTCGCGCAATTGGTCGGCCATGGCCACTACCCGGTCGAGTACCCGGTCGCTCATATCGTTTTCCTTACGTGTGTGGGCTAAGTAATGGTCTACCGCAGTCCTCGCCCGTCCCAAAGGAAATCCCGATGAGCGGGCGGAAATGCGAATCAGAACTCGATGTGCAGAGCCGGACTCGCCGGCCTGGCCTGACACGCCAGAATCAGGCCGTCCCGCACGTCCTGGGGTCCCAGCACCTGGCATGCCGCCATGTCGACCTCGCCGGCCACGACGGTGGCCACGCACGAGCCGCAGCGGCCCTCCCGGCACGAGTGGGGCGCGTCAATGCCCGCGTCGAGCAACACATCGATCAGGGTCTGGCCGCGCGGCCAGCGCAACCGGTAGCCGCGCCCATCCAGCTCGACCTCTAGGTGTGCAACTTCTGCCATGCCGCCGATCGTGCGGGAACGATCCGGCGCCGCGCCCGCGTCGGCCCGATGGCCGGGAGAACCCGACCGGAGCGTCCGGTGACCGGGAAGGCGGGCGCCCGGCGGCGAACCGGCCAATAACGTGCTGCTGGTGAATGATGCTCTCGACGTGATCGTGGTGGGCGCCGGGTTCGCCGGCTTGTACGCGTTGCACAAGCTGCGCGCGCAGGGGCTTTCGGTGCGGGTGCTCGAGGCCGCGCCCGAGATCGGCGGGACCTGGTACTACAACCGGTATCCGGGCGCACGCTGCGACGTCGAGAGCGTCGACTACTGCTACTCGTTCTCCGACGAACTCCAGCAGGAGTGGAACTGGACGGAGAAATACGCCACCCAATCCGAGATCCTCGACTACCTGAACTGGGTCGCCGACAAGCTCGACCTGCGCCGCGACATCGTCTTCGGCACCCGCGTGCTGGCCGCCGTGCTCGACGAGACGATGCTGCGCTGGACGGTCACCGCCGACACCGGGGTGGTGCTCTCGGCGCGGTTCTGTGTGATGGCGACCGGGCCGCTCTCGGCGGCGATGACCCCGAATTTCGCCGGCCTGGACACCTTTTCGGGCAAGATCCACCACACCGCACACTGGCCGCACGAACCCGTCGACTTCACCGGCAAGCGGGTGGCGGTCATCGGCACGGGATCGTCTGGTATCCAATCGATTCCGATCATCGCCGAGCAGGCCGCGCACTTGTACGTGTTCCAGCGCAGCGCCAACTACAGCGTCCCGGCCGGCAACACACCGCTGTCCGCCGGCGAGCTCGACGAGATCAAGGCCGGCTATGCGCAGCGGCGCCGGCTGTCGTGGCGCAGTAGCGGCGGCTCGCCGCACCTCCCCGCGGACAAGCCGACGATGCAGTTCACCCGGGCGGAGCGGCGCGCGGCGTTCGAAAGACGATGGCAGCTAGGGGGGGTGCTGTTCTCGAAGACCTTTCCGGACCAGATGACCGACCTGGAAGCCAACGAAGAGGCCCGCATGTTCTACGAGGAGAAGGTTCGCGCGGTCATCGACGATCCGGCGGTCGCCGATCTGCTGATCCCCACCGACCATCCGATCGGGACGAAGCGAATCTGCACCGACAGCAACTACTTTCAGACGTTCAACCAGCCCAATGTGACGCTGGTCAGCGTCCGTGACACACCGATCGACTCGGTCGACGCGACGGGCATCAACGCGGGAGAGACGCACTACGACCTCGACACGATCGTGCTGGCAACGGGTTTCGACGCTATGACCGGGGCGCTGGGCAGCATCGACATCGTCGGGCGTGGCGGTGCCACGCTGCGCGAGGACTGGGCCCACGGACCGCGTACCTATCTCGGACTGGGCGTCGACGGGTTCCCCAATCTGTTCCTGATCTCGGGCCCGGGCGCCCCCGCCGTGCTCGCGAACATGGTGCTGCACGCCGAGGCGCAGGTGGACTGGATCGCCCGGACGGTCGGCTACCTGGACAGCCACGGGTGTGCCGCCATCGAAGCCACCATGGACAGCGTGGACGGCTGGGGCGCCGAATGCGCCCGGCGTGCCGAGACGACATTGTTCACCAAGGCGAACTCGTGGTACATGGGCGCCAACGTGCCCGGAAAGCCCAGGGGCTTCATGCTGTTCGTCGGCGGATTCGCCACCTACAACGACATCTGCGCCGAGGTGGCCGACGCCGGCTACCGCGGCTTCGATCTAATCAAGCGATGACTGGATTAGTCGACAAGGTCGTCGTGGTCACCGGCGCTGCCGCGATCGTCCTGCCCGTCGACGCTTGCGCCACTCAGCGATGAGGAGACGACTGTGACCGACGTGGCGGAATTGGTGGCCCGGCTGCGCCGCCTCGAGGATGACCGCGACATAAGGCAGCTGATCGCGTCCTACGGTCCCGCGGTCGACGCCGGCGATCCGGATGCCAGTGCGCGCCTGTGGGCGACCGACGGCGTGTATGACGTCGACGGCTGGCGCATGCAGGGCCGGGCCGACGTGCACGCGATGATCAGCTCGCAGGCTCACCAGCAGTTGGTGAAAAAGGGCTGCTCACACTTTCTCGGGCCGTGCGTCGTCACGCTTGACGGTGACGAGGCGGTGGCGGTGTGCGAGTCGCTGGTGCTCATTCGTGACGGTGACGGCTACCGGGTGTGGCGCGCCACCGCACACCATTTCGCGCTGCGGCGCATCGACGACCAGTGGCAGATCACCACTCGCACCAGCCGGGTTCTCGACGGCAATCCCGACGCGCACGCCCTGCTGTTGAAAGGCCTTGCGGGACAGCCGCTAACCTGATGGCGCCCACCCGCTTCGCCCGCCCTCGCGATCGCCGCTAGCGGGACAGGAAGCCCAGGACCGTGCTTTCGAAGGCCGCCTTGGCTTCGATCATCGCCCAGTGCCCGGAGTTCGGGAAGATATGCAGCTCGGCGTTGGGGATGGTGCGCATCGGGATCAGCGCCATGTCGGGCGGGCTCACCCGATCGTCGCGGCCCCAGGTCAGCAGCGTGGGGGCGGCCAGCTTGTGCATCATCGCCCAGGGGAAGGGACGGTCGGAGGCGGCCATCGCCGAGTTCATCGCCGCGAACGCCGCCTTGCCGTACATTCGGCGCGCGGCCTCCAGCGTGGCGGGATCGGTGGCCAGCTGCCAGCGTTCTTCGACGAGTTCGTCGGTCACCAGGGCCTGGTCGTAGACCATCGACTTGAGCCAGTCGACGAGGCGCTGCCGGGTCGGGTCCTCGACGAACTCCTGCAACAGCCGGATGCCCTCGCTGGGGCTGGGGCTGAAGATGTTGGTGCCGATGCCGCCGATGGTCACCAGCCGGTCGACGCGGTCCGGGTTGCCGATGGCGAAGTTGATGCCGACCCCGCCGCCCATCGAGTTGCCGACGATGTGGGCCTTCTGGACTCCGAGCGCGTCCAGGAAAGGCGAAACCGTTCCGAACGCGGTGACCATCGGGTGGCCGCCGAAGTCGTCGCTGACCCCGAAGCCGGGGAATTCCAGGATCAGGCAGCGGAAATGCTCGGCGAACGTGGGCAGAATTCCGCGGAAGTTGCGCCAGCCGGTGACCCCGGGGCCGGAGCCGTGCAGGAACAGCAGCACCGGAGCGGAATCCGGGCCGCAGTCGTAATAACGCAAAGCGCCCTTCGGGGTGGTGATTTCACGCAGGTCATGCTCGACGGTCGCCGCAGAGGTATTTGCCACGCCTGTCACCTTGCCATGCCGCCGTGGAGCCGGTGAGCGGTGTTCCGCTGGTCGGCATACGGCATGGTCTCCCGCCGCCGTTGAGTGTGCGTTCAGGGCGTTCGGTGTGCGCTGACGGCTTTGGCTGTGCGCTCAGTGCGGGACTTTCCGGCGTGTCTCCGCCGTGAACGCACACTCAAAACCCGGGACGCACACTCAAGAACGCGAAAGCGATTGAGCGCCAGGAATTCAGGTAGGCCGGGCCATGGCGGAGTCGGCGGCTGCCCAGTCCGTCGATACCTTGCGGTGCTTGATCAGCCAGGCGTCGCCGTCGGGCACCAAGATGTCGCGATAACGGCCGAAATGGTCGAGCCCGATATGGGTGACGACAGTGAAGTAGCACGAGACCTGCGCCTCGTCGCGAGCCAGCGAGGTGAACAGGACGTTCGCGACGTTGTGCCGAACGACCGGCTTCACGTCCGCCTCGACCGCGATCTTGCCGGTGACACCGCCCAGGAACGCCACGATCTCGGCGCGGCCACGCAGCGGCTCGGCACCACGAATCTCGAGAACGCCGTCTACGCAGAATGTCTCGGCAAGCGCGTCGACCCGGCCGGCGTCACCGGACCAGTTGTATCGGGCGAGCGTGTCACGGATCTGCTCACGGGCCACCAGCTCCCACATCTCCATCGCCGTGACTCCTCACCGACCGCAGGTACTCCCGTAGCACCCTAGTCAGGCGGCGAGAGCGCTTTACCGGACGATGCGCGGCTGGAAGCGCTGTACCGGAGCAGGCATGACGCCGTTCAGGTCGAAGACGGCTATCATCGCTCGCAACATGGCGGGGGACCAGTCATCGAGTGGGTGTGCGTCGATCCGGGCGAGCACCTCACGACGGAGGTATTCGATATTCATCGGGGGCTGCTGATCGGTCATGGCCGCGCCTCCGGCTCCTAGGTCCTGGGCAGGTCGTTCGGACGTACACGACGCTAGGGCTGATGCCACATCGATGTATAGGTAACTTGTCAGATTCAAATGTCTCTCAAGGAATAGCGCCGGTGGTTACAGGCCGACGTCCGGGAATGAATCGTGGCGGGCAGCCGTAGAACAACGCATGGACCTCAACGACGCTGCACGAAACCTCATCGGTAAGGGTGCCGACGCCACCCTGGTCACCATCAATCCCGACGGCAGCCCCCAGGTGAGCCTGGTCTGGGTCGCGTTGCAGTCGACGCCGGACGGGGACGAGCTGGTCACCGCCCACCTGGCCGAGCACAAAAAGGTCCGCAACGTCCGCAAGGATCCCCGGGTCGCCGTCACGATCGTGGCGCTCGACAAGGGGGGCCTGGGGATGCGGCCCTACCTCTCCATCACCGGGACCGCGCGGATCGTCGAGGGGGGTGCCCCCGAGCTGCTGACGGAGCTCAACCCCATTCTGGGGGACCCGAACACCAAGTTCCCGCCGGACGGCGCGCCGTCGGGAGTCCTCACCCGCATCCGCATCGACAAGGTCGGCGGCATCGGACCCTGGGTCGGCTGAGCTCAGTACTTGCCACTTCCGCTACTCCGAGTAGCGCAATACAGTGGGTGGATGAAACCAGGAGCTGACGGTAAACACATCCGGACCTGTCCGCTGTGTGAAGCCATGTGCGGCTTGGAGATTCACGTCGAAGCGGGTGCGGTCACCGGCATTCGCGGCAACCGCGACGACGTGTGGAGCCGTGGCCATCTCTGCCCGAAGGGCGTGTCGCTGGGCGCGGTGCACCACGACCCGGACCGCGTTCGCAGCCCGATGATCAAGGTCGACGGCGCCTGGCAGGAAGTCAGCTGGCATGCGGCGTTTCGGCGCTGCACCGAGTTGCTGACGCCGGTGATCGAGAAGTACGGGATCGGGGCGGTCACCGCCTACACCGGCAACCCGCTGGCGCACTCGTTTTCGCTGGCCCGCTACGCCGGCGTGTTGATGGGCATGTCCGGGATGCCGGTCACGTATTCACCCGGGACGGTCGATCAATGGCCGAAGAACCTGTCGTCGCACCTGATGTACGGCCTGTGGTGGAACTTCCCGGTGCCCGACATCGAGCGCACCGACCTGCTGGTCATCATGGGCGCCAACCCCGCCGCGTCGCAGGGATCACTCTTGGCCGCGCCGGACGTGATGGGCCTGATCGACGGAATTCGCAAACGCGGCAAGGTGATCGTGATCGACCCGGTGCGTACGCAGACCGCGGCCCGGGCTGACGAGTGGCTGCCGATCGTGCCGGGCACCGACGCGGCGTTGCTCCTGGCCGTCGCGCACACCCTCTTCGCCGAGGACCTGGTGAATCCCGGGCCACATGTCGACGGCGTCGACACCATGCGCCAAGTCGCCGCTGACTGGCCGCCGGAGCGGGTCAGCGACGTCACCGGCATCGACGTCGACACCATCCGGCAATTGGCGCGCGAGCTTGCCGGCGCCGAGAAATCGGTGGTGTATGGCCGAATTGGCCTGTGCAATCAGGAGTTTGGCAGCCTGGCCAGCTGGATGGTCGACGTGATCAACATTTTGACCGGCCATTTCGACACCCCGGGCGGCGCGATGTTCCCCAAGCCGGCGGCCTGGTCGATCACCACGCAGCCGCTGCCCGGCCTCGAGGGCGGTCTGCCGGAATTCGGGCGCTGGCATACCCGCGTGCGCGGCGCCAAAGAGGTGCTCGGGCAGGCCCCGGTGTCGTGCATGACCGAAGAAATCGCCACCCCTGGCGACGGGCAGCTCAAGGCGCTGATCACGATCGCGGGCAACCCGGTGTTGTCCACGCCCGGCGGCGACAAGCTCGACGAAGTGCTGCCGTTGCTCGAGGCGATGATCTCGGTGGATCTTTGGCTCAACGAGACGACGCGTCACGCCGACGTGATTCTGCCCGGGCTCTCCCCGCTCGAGCAGCCGCATCACGACGACCTGATCCTGCTGTTCGCGATTCACAGCATCGCGAACTACTCCGCGCCGGTGTTCGACCCGGGTGACCGCCCACACGAATGGGAGATCCTGATCCGGCTGACCGGCCTGTGCACCGGTACCCCGGCCGAGGACGTCGACGTTGCCGCGATCGACGACGGTTTCTTCGATTACCTGGCCTTCACCGCGGGCGTGGACGGCGCCGAGATCCGCAAGCTCTACGACCACGGCGGACCCGAGCGGATGCTGGACCTCACGCTGCGCACCGGGCCATTCGGGGATCAGTACGGCAAAAATCCCGGCGGGCTCACGTTGGAGCTGCTCAAGGCGAACCCCAACGGCATCGACTTCGGGCCGATGGTGCCGCAGCTGCCGGAGATTCTGGGCACCCCGGACCGCAAGATCCGGCTGGCCCCGCAGTATCTGCTCGACGACCTGCCGCGGCTGGAGGCGCGTATGCAGCGCCCCGCCGAGCCGTTGGTCCTGGTGAGCCGTCGCCACCTGCGGTCGAACAACACCTGGCTGCACAACGTGCCCGCACTGATGAAGGGCAAGGACCGGTGCACGCTGCTGATCCATCCGGACGACGCGGCGCGCTGCGGCGTCTCCGACAATGACGTCGTCACGGTGAAATCCGAGGCCGGCGAGATCAAGGTGCCCGTCGAGATCACCGACGCGATCAAACCCGGTGTGGTGTCGATGCCCCACGGCTGGGGACACGGCAAGCCGGGCACCCGCATGTCGGTCGCCAACGGTTCACCGGGCGCCAACACCAATGCGCTCTCGGTACCGACGTTTGTCGACGAGCCCTCGGGTAACGGTGCCCTTAACGGGATACCGGTCACGGTCCTCGAGGATCAAGCACGGTTCGAGGCCGCCGAGCGGGTCTGACCTCGAGAAAACGCAACCCAGCCACCAGTTTTGGCGATAGGCCCGACGGGGATTGCGACATGGTCCCGGCGCCGTTCGGTCCGGCTTGGTTCGCGCTCGCCCTGTTTGCTGAACCGTCGAGGGCGGATCCTCGTGGACATAACATCACGTGCACCGGGGAAGGGGGAAAGGCCATGTATTACTACCTGTTCATCGCAATGATCGGCGTTGAACGCCTGGCCGGTCTCGTCGTCGCGTACCGAAACGCTCAATGGTCAATCGCCCACGGGGGCAAGGAATTCGGCCTCGACCACTTCCCGGCGATGGTCAGCCTGCATGCATTGCTGCTGGTTTCGTGTCTGGTGGAGGTCTGGTCCCTCGGACGCCCGTTTGTGCCCTGGCTGGGCTGGCCGATGCTCGCGGTCGTGGTGCTCAGCTGCGTCGTCCGCTGGCGCTGCGCGGCGGCCCTGGGAAGACACTGGAATCCGCGGCTGATCGTGATCCCGGGCGCACCGCTGGTTCGGCGCGGTCCATATCGATGGGTGCGCCACCCCGACTACATCGCGGTGGTCGCCGAGGTCGCGGCGCTGCCGCTGATCCATTCGGCGTGGCTGACGGCGATCGCGTTCAGCATTGCCAACGCGCTGCTGCTCAACGTGCGAATCCGTCTGGAAAACGCCGCATTGACCTACGCCTGAGCGATCACGGCGCGATCGGCCGGTTGGTCCACTCCCGGTCGGCCCGCCGCGACGAACGGAACCATCCGCCGGCCGCGCCGGTGCCGCCGTCCGTCGGAATCGTGTGGCCGGTGACGAAGGCGGACAGGTCGGAGGCCAAAAACAGGATCACGCGAGCCTGGTCCTCGGGCAGCCCCATCCGTCCCGCCGGAACCCACTGCGGCCACTGCGCTTGTTCGGCTTCGGACAGCCACCGCGAGTAAGGCACCTGCAGCGATTCGGTGACGTCGGGGCCAATGGCGTTGACCCGCACGCCGTCACGGCCCACCTGAACCGCGAGGCTGCGGGTGAAATGAATGACGGCCGCCTTGAACGCGGCGTAGACCGGATCCTCGGGGTAGCCGCGTAACCCCTCGACGGAGGAGACGTTGACGATCGAGCCGCGCTGTTGACGGACCATCGCCGGCAGGAACGCGCGCGTGACCAGGAAGACGTGGTGCAGGTTGATGCGGTAGAGCTCGTCCCACAATTGTGGGTCGGTGTCGACGAAATTGCCGGGATGACGCAGCCAATGGCCGACATTGTTGACCAGCACATCGATTCGGCCGAAGCGGTCCAGCACCGATCGCGCCAGGGCGCCAACCTGATCGGCATCTCGCACGTCGATGACGATCGCCCAGGCCGATCCGCCCGATGCCGAGATCTGGTCGGCGGTGCGCCCTGCCAGCTCGGCGTCGATATCGGCGATGACGACCCGGGCGCCGTGTTGGGCGAACAGCTGCGCGGTCGCCCCGCCAATACCGCCACCGCCACCCGTCACCACCGCGACCCGATCGCCCAGCAGTGCGGCGGCGTTGGTTGGCTGTTCCATGTTCACATCTTCGAGCACTCGCCGAAATCGATTGGCATCGAGGCCGAATTCGCCGCGCCTTCGCCCGCCCGGGAACGACGACGAGTCTCTCGATATCTCGAAAGTGATTGGACCACGGGGATATTCGGGAAACACTTCGTTCGTCGAAGTTCTCGAAATCCGGATGTGTGCGCGTCCGGCACCCGCACTGGCGCGATCGAAACCCGTTGAATCCACGGGCCGTCGCGGGCTCCGAACCGGCACGGGACGGAAATGCGTTTGCGCCACCAGTCCCCGAATCGGCCCCGACGCCGATACAGTGGGGCTCGTGAGCCGAGCAGCCCCACCTGTGCTGACCGTGCGGTACGAGGGATCCGAACGGACTTTTGCACCAGGCAACGATGTGGTTGTCGGACGTGACTTGCGGGCGGACGTCCGTGTCGCCCATCCGCTGATTTCCCGGATTCACCTGGTGTTGCGCTTCGACCAGGGCCGGTGGGTCGCCATCGACAACGGCAGCCTCAATGGCCTGTACGTGAACAACCGGCGAGTTCCGGCCGTCGAAATCCAGGACGGCCAGCGCGTCAACATCGGTAACCCGGACGGGCCGACGGTGACGTTCGAGGTCGGCCGCCATCGGGGCTCCGCCGGGACCCCACCGCTGACGACGTCGATCCCCATTTCCACCGGGTCATACGACCCGCGGCTCGCGCAAGGGCGCCCGCCGACGGGCTCGGTCGCGCAGGGCCTGCCCCCGCAGCCACCGGCGAGCCCGTCGCGGCCGATGCCGACATACCCACCCGGCGGACAGCAGCCCGGCGCGCCATCGGGGCCGCTCCCGACGCATCCGACCGGCTCGCAGCCGAGCCATCCGTCGGGGCCGTTGCCGTCCAACCCGACGGGTACCCAACCGGCCGGGCCGGCTAGTGGTCCTATGTCGTCGCCGCACATTTACCGCGCCGAACCGGCGCAGGTTCCCCCCGCGGCGCCGGCCGACCCGCCGACCGCCATGACCAGCCGTGTCGGTGGCGATGGCGCGAACCTCGCAACGTCGATGATGAAGATCCTGCGGCCGGGCAAAGCCGGAGTGGACGCGCCGGGCGCGATCAAGATCGGCCGGGCCAACGACAACGACATCGTCATTCCCGAGGTGCTGGCGTCGCGCCACCACGCGACCCTGATCCCGACGCCGGGCGGCACGGAGATCCATGACAACCGCAGCATCAACGGCACCTTCGTCAATGGTCAGCGCGTCGACTCGGCGCTGCTGAAGGACGGCGACGTCGTCACGATCGGCAACATCGACCTGGTGTACGCCGACGGCGCGCTGGCCCGCCGCGACGCGGACACCGCGGCCGAGACCCGCCTCGGCGGCCTGGACGTGCGCGGGGTGACCTGGACGATCGAAAACAACAAGACGCTGCTCGACGACATCTCGCTGGGCGCCAGTCCCGGAACCCTTACGGCGGTGATCGGTCCGTCCGGCGCCGGCAAGTCGACCTTCGCCCGACTGGTGGCCGGCTACACCCACCCCACCAACGGCACGGTGGCGTTCGAGGGCCACAACGTCCATGCCGAATACGCCTCGCTGCGCAGCAGGATCGGGATGGTGCCGCAGGACGACGTCGTGCACGGTCAGCTGACCGTCGAGCACGCGCTGGGGTATGCCGCCGAACTTCGGCTGCCGCCCGACACCACCAAGGCCGACCGCGAGCAGGTGGTCGCCCGGGTGCTCGAGGAGCTGGAGATGACCCAGCACCTGCACACCCGGGTCGACAAGCTGTCCGGCGGTCAGCGCAAGCGCGCCTCGGTGGCGCTGGAGTTGCTGACCGGGCCGTCGTTGCTGATCCTCGATGAGCCGACGTCCGGTCTGGACCCCGCGCTCGACCGGCAGGTCATGACGATGCTGCGGCAATTGGCCGACGCCGGCCGCGTGGTGCTGGTGGTCACGCACTCGCTCACCTACCTGGACGTCTGCGACCAGGTACTGCTGCTGGGTCCCGGCGGCAAGACCGCGTTCTGCGGGCCGCCCGCCCAGATCGGTGCGGCCATGGGCACGACGAACTGGGCCGACATCTTCAGCTCGGTCGCCGGCGATCCCGACTCGGCCAAGGCGCAATACCTGGCCCGGACCGGCCCGCCACCACCACCGCCGCCGCCGGAGAAACCCGCCGAGATCGGCGATCCGTCGCACACCAGCCTGCTGCGGCAGTTCTCCACGATCGCGCGGCGGCAGATGCGGTTGATCGTCTCCGACCGGGGTTATTTCGTCTTCCTCGCGCTGCTGCCGTTCATCATGGGTTCGCTGTCGATGTCGGTGCCGGGCACCGTCGGCTTCGGCGTCCCGAACCCGGTGGGCAATGCACCCACCGAGCCGGGGCAGATCCTGGTGCTGCTCAACGTCGGTTCGGTGTTCATGGGGACCGCGTTGACGATCCGAGATCTCATCGGCGAGCGCGCCATCTTCTTGCGCGAACAGGCGGTCGGCCTGTCCACGTCCGCGTACCTGTTGGCCAAAGTCTGCGTCTATACCGTGTTCGCGATCGCGCAATCGGGCATCGTCACCGTCATCACGCTGCTGGGCAAGGGCGGACCGACGCAGGGTGCCGCGGCGCTGGGCAAGGCTCCGCTGGAGCTTTTCGTCGACGTCGCGGCGACAACCGTCGCCTCGGCAATGCTCGGCCTGTTGTTGTCGTCCATCGCGAAATCCAACGACCAGATCATGCCCTTGCTCGTGGTAGCGGTGATGTCGCAGCTGGTGTTCTCCGGCGGCATGATTCCCGTCACCGGCCGCATCGGGCTCGACCAGATGTCCTGGGCAACCCCGGCGAGGTGGGGCTTCGCGGCGTCGGCGTCCACGATCGACCTGACCAAGTTGGAACCGGGCCCTCAAGTCCCGAAGGACGGACATTGGCACCACAATGCCGGCACGTGGTGGTTCAACATGGGCATGCTGATCGCGCTCAGCGTTTTCTACCTAGGCTTCGTGCGCTGGAAGATTCGCCTCAAGGGCGGGCGCTGACCACTCGACGATGGGGCCGGCGATCCCGAGTGGGTGGCTACGCTCCCTTGCGGACCACTTGCTCGGCGGCGGCATGCATCCGGTCGGACAGTTGAAGCAGGGAATGTTCGCCAACCCCGTTGGGGAGGGTGTACGCCAGCTGTCGCAATTCAACGGCATAGTTGCGCAACTCCTGGCGGAGGCGTGTCTCACTAGTCGGCATGACGTCTCCCGAATTTCGATCAGCCAATTTCAAGATCATCCCAGCCGCAAGCCATTTCCGCGACGCATGCGGCGGATATTAACGGGAGCTTGACAGCGTTTTTACAGACGGTGTCCCCAAGTGACCGGCGGTCAGGGGTGTGCGGCGACAAACGTCTGGTTCGGAACACCGGCGGCGAGGCCGGCGGCATCGAACGGTGCGTCCAGCCGGGCATGCAGTCTTTCGCGATCGACCAGCAGGCTGATCTCGGCGGTCTGGCGCGCGAACAAACGCCCGAAAGTCGGGTAAAGCCAACGCATTACCGCTCTGCCCGCGGTGCCGCAGTGGGCAGCGCAATAGCCGACGTGGCCCAATTCGTCGGTCAGGATCTCGGCGTAGAGGCGGTCGATCCGTGCGGCGACATCCGGTTCGTCGGCAAACAATTCGACGCCGATACGGCGCAACTCGTCAAACATGATGCAGCCGGCCATTTCCGCGGCGCCGACAAACGGGAATCCGACTCGCTCGGGCAGAAACACTTCCATCTTGACGAATTGGCGCATCACGAACGGCGGCACCACCACCTGGAACGGCAGCTCGAAAATGTCGAGCACATAGGCCAATAGCCGGGTGTGGTAGTGCTCCTCGAGCGCCAGATAGATTCGCTCCGGCGGTTCGTCCGCACCGCCGATGCGCCCGTAGGTGTCGCCCAGGTCCACACCGAATCGCTCCGCCTGATTGAGTTTTGCGGTCGCCAGCAGGAACAGCATCTGGCGGGACCGCCCCGGCTCGGGCCGGCGGCGGCGCAGATTCCGCAGGAACACGCGTCGATCGATCGGATGGGCCGAACGCACCGGGTCGGCCTCCAATGAGGTGAAGAAGTCCTCGCGGTTGGCCAGCCGGCGATGCAAAAGATCGGCGTCGCCGTCGCGCTGCGCCAGGTACTTTCGGTATCCGTCGATGCCTGTGTCGGTCATGGTGTCTCCATTCCTTTGACGACCGTCTTGACGTACCGGTCCAACAGCTTGGCCCGCGATTTGGACGCGCCGCTGGTGGCGAGCAACGCGAACAGGCCCGTCATGAAAATCACGCCGAGCTCTTCGGCGTCCGCGTTGCGCGGCACCCGACGCTCGTCTTGGGCTTCCTTGATCGCCGAGATGACGAATTCGGCCAACGGGTGGTCCGCGGTCTCGTCTACCACCGGTCGCGTCGCGGAGAAGTGCAGAGCCAACATGTCTCGGAACACCACCGGCCCCAGGCGTTCTTCCGCGGCAAGTACCTGACGCACCAGCAGGCCGAGCAGCGTCGTCAGATCACGGGCCTTGTTCGCCTTGGTGACGAGTCTGGCGACAATTTTTGCTTCTTCAGCCCGCTCCAGCTCGACCAGCACATGTTCCTTGGTCGGGAAGTGGAAATAAAAGGTACCCCGCGACACCCCGGTGGCCGCGGCGATCGCGGCGACGTCTGCGCCCGCCAATCCGGACTGCCCGATCTCGGCCACCGCGGCGTCGAACAGGCGGGCACGGGTCTGTAATCGCTGCGCCTCTCTGGCGTTGACGACCGGCGACGACATGCCAGGACCATACCCATTTCACTGACGATCGTCAATGACGACCGTCAGCGAAAGCCGGCGACACGCGTGACGGCCTGCGAGGCACGGGCGTAACGTCAGGGCGAAACGGCGCGGCGGCGTTACGCTGATCGCGGCTGGGTGAACAGGCAAAGGGGCCCGGATGGACTTCGAACTTGACGCCGCGCAACGCGCGTGGCTCACCGAGGTTCGCGACTTCCTTACCGAAAACGTCACCCCGGAACTGAGAGCCGAACTGGCCGAGCACGATCTCGAATTCCCCGACGGCGAGGTGGCCCGATTCCGCCGCACGATCGGCGACAAGGGCTGGTTCGGACTGAACTGGCCGCGCGAGTACGGCGGCCTCGGACTCGGCGCGGTGCATCAACACCTGCTGATGAGCGAGTTCGAGTACTGGGGCGTGCCCGGACCCGACCTGACCGTCACCTCGGTGGCGCCGATGATCATGCGGCATGGCACCGAGCAGAACAAGACCGAGTGGCTCCCGCTGATCGCCAAGGGCGAAATGATCTGCGCCGTGGGCTATTCCGAGGCCGAGGCCGGAACGGACCTGGCCAGCCTGCGGACCCGCGCGACCCGTGATGGCGAGCATTGGGTGATCAGCGGCAGCAAGATCTGGAACAGCGGGGCGCAGCGTGCGACGCATGAGTGGCTGTGCGTGCGCACCGATCCGAATGGTGGGCGCCATCGCGGGATTTCCGTCATCATCGTGCCGATCGACAGCCCGGGTGTCACGATCCGCCCGCTCTACGCGTGGTCGGGTTACCGCACCAACGAGGTGCATTTCGACGACGTGCGGGTCCCCGTCACGAACCTGGTGGGTGAAGTCAACCGAGGCTGGACCTACATCACCGGCGCGCTGGATCTGGAACGCGGTGCGCTGACCAACGCGGGCGATCTGCGTCGCGCCGTGGACGAGTTGCGCGAACTTGCCCGCAGCCCGCGGCGCGACGGTTCGGTGCCGGCCGAGGATGCGGGGGTTCGGCGTCGGCTGGCGCAGGCCGAAGCCGACGTCGAGGTGGCGACGTTGATGGGCTACGAGGCGGCCTCGATCCTGGACAGCGGCGTGATTCCGACCGTGGAGGTCAGCGTCGAGAAGGTCTTCACCAGTGAGCTGCGGCAGCGCATCGCCGATCTGGCGCTCGATCTGCTCGGCCCCGACGGCCTGCTGGCGCATCGCAGCGAAACCGCGCCTCTGGCAGGCAAATTCGAAAGGCTGTACCGGGCCGCTCCGTTGATGCGCTTCGGTGGTGGCACCAACGAGGTGCTGCGTGATGTCATCGCCCAGCGCGGGCACGGAATGCCGTCCTATGGGCGGTGACGCATGAAAGCGATCCCCACCGCCGAGCAGCGTGAGTTCGCGGCGTCGGTGCGCGCGCTGCTGTCCGCGGAGTGCCCGGTCACTCTCGTGCGCGGGCTCGGTCAACCCGGCGCCGATCGAAGTACCCCGACGCTGTGGAAGGCGCTTGCCGACGCCGGCGTGTTCGGCCTCGGGACTGCCGAGGAGTACGGCGGTTCGGGCGGCTCGCTCGACGATCTCGCCGTCTTCTACACCGAAGCCGGCCGCGGGCTGTGTCCGACGCCGGTGCTGAGCACCATTACGGCGGCGCTGGCCATCGATCAGCTCGGCTCGCCGGACGTCAAGACGGCGTGTCTGCCGGGGCTGGCCGGCGGGACGGTCCGCGCAACCACGGCATTGTGGAACGCCCGTGACGCCGCTGATGTTTCGGCCGTGCTGCGCGCCGCCCCCGACTCGACCGGGTGGCGGCTCGACGGGGTCGCGGACTACGTCGCCGACGCCGACGTCGCGGACCTCATCGTCGTGTCGGCCGCGGCGGGCGAGCGCACGCTGGTGTTCGCCGTCGTCACCAGCACGACGGGAGTGAGCCTGGAGCCGCTGACCATGGCTGGCGGATACCGGGCGTTCGCGGTGCGCTTCGACAATGCGATCGTCGGCGCCGAAGCGCTGCTCAACGACGCTGACGTTCGAACGGCATTGCGCCGCTTGGCCAATGCGTCGGTGGCTCTGGGGTCACTGGACCTGGTCGGGGTCGGGCAGGCGGTGTTGGACCGCACCGTCGAATACACCAAGCTGCGCCATCAGTTCGGCCGCCCAATCGCGTCCTTCCAGGCGGCGCAGCATCTGATCGCCAACATGCACATCGCCCTGGCCGCCGCGCGATTGGCCGCGCACTCCGCCGTGTTCTGGATCGCGCGGGGACAGGTGGCGACCAGGCAAACGGCCATTGCGCGCATCCATGCCGGGACGGCGGCCCGGCTGGTCACCCTGGACGCCCACCAATTGCACGGCGGGATCGGCTATGTGACCGAAACGGATCTGCACTTGTGGACCGAGCGAGCCAGGCTCGGCTCCACTCTCGGTGGCGGGCCCGACGTCGCCGCGGCCTGGCTGGAAGAAACCCTGGAGGAGACCCGTGAGTGAGGACACCCTGATCGACGCCGAATCGGCGTCGCGAGTGGGTACCGTCGCCGCGACCGCGACCGGCGAGGTGAATCGGCGTGATTGGCAGCGGTGGGCGGCGGCGGTCGGTGACCACAATCCGCTGTATTTCGATCCGGATTACGCTCGCGGCAACGGCTTTCGCGACATCATCTGCCCGCCGCTGTTTCTGCAGTACGCCGTGCTCGGGGTCGCGCATCTGGATTCGCTGCGGCCCGATGGTTCCTCGGGCGCGGTGTCGGGCAGTCTTGCCTTTCCGCGCGCGCCGAAACGGATGGCCGGCGGCGAAAGCTTCACCTTCCATCTGCCGGCCTATCATCGCGACGAGATCGAAATGGTGCGCACCGTCGAGTCGATCGTCGAAAAGCAGGGCCGCTCCGGCAGATTCGTCCTGGTCACCTGGCACACGGTGTACCGCAACCAGCACCGCGAGCTGGTCGCCGAAGCCTCGACGTCGATGATCGCCCGACCCTAGGAATCCGATGGCACAGGTGTTTTACGACGACGTCGAGGTGGGCGAGCAGATCCCCGCGCTGTCCGTCACCGCCGACGAAACCCAGCTGTTCTTTTTCAGCGCCGCCACCTACAACGGCCACCGGATCCACTACGACAAAGAGTGGGCGCGCGAGGTCGAAGGCTACGACAACGTCTTGGTGCAGGGTCCGCTTCAGGCGGCGCTGCTGGCCCGCGCGCTCGGCGACTGGATCGGCGGGCGCGGCCGGCTGGTGTCCTTCTCGGTGCAGAACCGGGCCACCGCATTGCCCGGCGAGCCACTGATCTTCGGCGGGGTGGTCACCGCCAAGCGCCTGACCGACGGGGCCGGCCTGGTGGATCTCGACATCACCGGCCGCCGCGACGACACCGTGCTGATGCCCGGAACCGCGACGGTCGAGCTGCCCCTTCGCGAAACCATCAGCGGTGCGCCGTCGTGACGGGACTGCGTGGCGAAGCGGCCGTCGTCGGCATCGCGGAGTTGCCGGCGCAGCGGCGTCCGACCGGGCCGCCGCTGTTCACCCTCGACCAGTACGCGCTGCTGGCGAAGCTGGCCGTCGAGGACGCCGGCATCGATCCGGCGCACATCAACGGCCTGCTCACCCATGGCGTGGCCGAATCGGCGATGTTCGCCCCGGCGACGTTGTGCGAATACCTCGGCCTGGCCCTGGATTTCGGCGAACGAGTCGACCTGGGCGGGGCGACGTCGGCCGGAATGATCTGGCGGGCCGCGGTCGCGATCGAACTCGGTATCTGCGACGCGGTGCTCGCCGTGGTACCCGGGTCGCTGCACGTGCCGCAATCCGAACAGCGCCCGGCGCCGGCCCCGAATTGGTATGGGGCGTCGTCGAACAACTATGGGTCGCCGCAGGCCGAGTTCGAAATCCCGTACGGCAACCTGGGTCAGAATGCGCCGTACGCGCAGATCGCCCAGCGCTACGCCGCGGAATTCGGCTATGACCCGGCCGCGGTCGCCAAGATCGCGGTCGACCAGCGCACCAATGCCTGCGCGCATCCCGGCGCGGTCTTCCACGGCACCCCGATCACCGTCGACGACGTCCTGGACAGCCCGATGATCGCCGACCCGATCCACATGCTCGAGACGGTGATGCGCGTGCACGGGGGAGTGGGCGTGCTGCTCGCCAACGCCGACATCGCCCGCCGCGGCCGCCATCGCCCGGTGTGGATAAAGGGTTTTGGCGAGCACATCGCCTTCAAGACCCCGACCTACGCCGACGACCTGCTGCATACCCCGATTGCGCGTGCCGCCGGCAAGGCCTTCGCGATGTCGGGGCTGGAACCCTCCGATGTCGATATCGCGTCGATCTACGACTGCTACACGATCACGGTGCTGATGAGTCTGGAGGATGCCGGCTTCTGCCCCAAAGGCCAAGGCATGTCCTGGGTTGCCGAGCACGATCTGACCTACCGCGGCGACTTCCCGCTCAACACCGCCGGCGGTCAGCTGTCGTTCGGCCAGGCCGGCATGGCCGGCGGCATGCATCATGTCGCCGACGGCGCGCGGCAGGTGATGGGACGCGCCGGCGGCGCGCAAGTGCCGGACTGCCACACCGCGTTCGTCACCGGCAACGGCGGGATCATGAGCGAGCAGGTCGCGCTGATCATGCGGGGGGACTGAGGTTATGACCTTGCCGGTTCCCGAACCCACGCCGGTCTCGAAGCCCTTCTGGGATGGCCTGGCCCAGCACCGAATCGTGCTGCAGTACTCGCCCTCGCTGCAGCGCTGCGTCTTCTATCCCCGCACGCTGGCCCCGGCAACGCTGGCCGACGACCTGGAATGGCGCGAAATCGATGGTGCGGGAACCCTGTACACCTTCACCGTTGCCCGCCGGCCCACCGCCCCGCCCTGGGGCGATGCGATACCGCAGTTGCTCGCCGTGGTGCAGTGGGACGTCGGGCCGCGGATCAGCACCGAACTGGTGGATATCGACCCGAGTGACATCCGGATCGGCATGCGGGTGGCGCCGGTGTTCTACGATCTGCCGGAAGCCGGCATCACCCTGTTGAGATACCGGCCGGCATGACCTCAACGGTGAGGTCGGAGGTGCGGATGGACGATGGCGTGCAGGCGATGCTCGACCAGTTGAACGCCGGATTTCCGCGCGTCGAATCCATGACCGGTGCGCAGGCGCGCGCCGCGGTGGCCGCACGGCGGATGCCGGTTACCAACTCCGACGATGTCGCGAGCGCCGCCGACCGGTCGGTTCCGGGGCCCGACGGTGACATCGGACTGTTCCACGGCTTCATGACCATTCAATCCTTCGGGCCGGCCGCATCGGCGCGGCGGCTGGTCTGCGCCGACCTGCGCCGCCTGCTGCGCTCGTCTTCGGGTGCGTCGACATGACCGAAGCAAGTGACGTCATCGTGATCGGCGCCGGGTTTGCCGGGTTGTACGCCGTGCACCGGCTGGCCTGCTCGGACCTCTCGGTGATCGCCCTTGAGGCAGCCCCCGATGTGGGTGGCACCTGGTACTGGAACCGCTATCCGGGCGCGCGGTGCGACGTCGAAAGTGTGGACTATTCCTACTCTTTCGACGAAGAACTGCAGAAGAGCTGGCAGTGGAGCGAACGCTTTGCCGCCCAGCCGGAGATCCTCGCCTACCTGCGGCACGTCGCCGACCGCTACGGCCTGCGCCGCCACTACCGATTCGGTGTCGACGTAGTGAGTGCCGGCTTCGATCGAGGTCGCTGGCAGGTAGAGACCGCGACCGGCCAAACCTATGCGGCCCAGTTTCTGCTGTGCGCAACCGGCTGCCTGTCGGCGGTGAATCGGCCCAATATTCGAGGCGCTGAAGACTTTTCGGGCGAGGTGTATTTCACGGCCGCGTGGCCGCGCGAAGACCCCGATCTGCGCGACAAGCTGGTCGGCCTGATCGGCACGGGATCATCCGGGATCCAGGTGGCGCCGATCGTCGCTGCTCAGGCGCAGAGCCTCGTCGTATTCCAGCGATCCGCGAACTACACCATCCCCATGCCCAACCGGCCGTGGTCGGCCGAGGAACAACGAGAGATCCAGGAGCAGTATCCCGAGCGCCGCCGGACCTCGTCCTACGCGGCGGCCGGCACACCGCACGGCACCTATCACAAGAACGCCGTGGACGCCGAACCCCAGGAGCAGGCCGACGCGCTGTGGAAGCGCTGGCGCGAAGGTGGCGTCCTGTTCGCCAAGACGTTCCCCGATCAGACCAGCGACCTGGCCGCCAACGACATCGCCAGGCGGTTCGCCGAGGAGCGGATCCGGGAAATCGTCACCGATCCCGTCGTCGCAACCGATCTCATCCCGGTCGATCACCCGATCGGAACCAAACGGATCTGCACCGACAACGGCTACTACGCCATCTTCAACCGCGACAACGTCCGGTTGGTCAACCTGCGCCGCGAGCCCATCACCGAAATCACCGCGCACGGGGTACGAACCACGGAAGCGACGTATCCCCTCGATGTGCTGATCTTCGCCACCGGCTTCGACGCCATGACCGGGGCGTTGACCCGAATCAACCCGACCGGGCCCGGGGGAGAGCGGCTACGGGACATCTGGGGTGACGGCCCGCTGACCTTCCTCGGGCTGATGGTGCCGGGCCTGCCCAACCTGTTCACGATCAGCGGCCCGGGCAGTCCCTCGGTGCTGGCAAACATGGTGCTGCACGCCGAGGTTCAGGTCGACTGGGTCATCGACCTGGTGCTCGCCGCAAGACGACTCGGGGTGACCGAGGTCGAACCACGCCACGACGCGGCCGTTGCCTGGACCGAGCAGGTGGCCCAGGCCGCGGAGCGGACCCTGTTCCCGAGGGCCGCATCGTCGTGGTATCTGGGTGCCAACATCGAAGGCAAGAAGCACACCTTCATGCCCTACGTCGGAGGGTTCGGCACCTATCGGCGCCACTGTGACGAGGTGGCCCAACACGATTACGCCGGGTTGGTGTTGACGACCCGATGAGATCGACGAGGAAGTAAGACAGTGCCGGAGACGGTTCAGCAGCTCTTGCGGCAGCGCAGGCATGACGACACCCCTGCCATCGCCTACGGCGAGCGAACCTGGACCTGGCGCGAACATCTCGCCGAAGCCGAGACGGAGGCGGCGGCGCTGATCGCTCTCGCCGATCCGGCTCGCCCGTTGCATGTCGGTGCCGCGCTGGGCAATTCACCGGCGATGCTGCGCGCGATGGCCGCCGCCGCGCTGGGCGGCTACGTGCTGTGCGGCCTCAACACCACCCGCCGCGGCCCCGCGCTGCTCTCCGACATCAAACGCTCCGACTGCCAGATCCTGCTTGTCGACGACGAGCACCTGCCGTTGTTGGAGGGCTTGGATCTCAACGGAATTCAGGTTCTCGATGTGGGTGCAGCGGCCTACGCGGATGCGGCCGCCGCGGCGCCGCCGTTGACCCCGCACCGCGAGGTCATCGGTGCCGACACGTTCATGATGATCTTCACCTCCGGAACCAGCGGCAATCCGAAGGCGGTGCGGTTCGCGCACGGGATGGCGATCATGTGCGGCGCCAGCCTGATCTTCCAGTACGACGTCACCGCGGACGACATCTGCTATCTGGCGATGCCGCTGTTCCACTCCAACGGCGTCGCCGCGGGCTGGGCCGTCGCCGTCGGCAGCGGCGCCCTGATGGTCCCGGCCAAGTTTTCGCCGTCGCGGTTCATCGACGACGTCCGCCGCTACCGGGTGACCTACCTGAACTACGTCGGCAAGCCGCTGGCCTTGATCCTTTCCACGCCCGAGCGTCCCGACGACGCCGACACGACGCTGCGCATCGCGTTCGGCAATGAGGCAACCGACCGCGATATCGCGGAATTCGCACGGCGTTTCGGGTGCCGGGTGGTCGACAGCTTCGGGTCCAGCGAGTTCGCGGTGATCGTGGTGCGCGAAGATGGTACGCCGCCCGGTTCTATCGGCAAGCCGTATCCCGGGGTCAGCATCTACAACCCGTCCACCCTGAAGGAGTGCGCCGTCGCGCGGTTCGACGAACACGGCGCGCTGACCAATTTCGACGACGCCGTCGGCGAACTGGTCAACACCCAGGGCGCCGGGCCGTTCGTCGGGTACTACAACGATCCGGACGCCACTGCCGAGCGGATGCGGCATGGTATGTACTGGGCGGGCGACCTGGCCTACCGCGATGCCGACGGCTGGATCTACCTGGCCGGCCGCACCGCCGACTGGATGCGGGTAGACGGCGAGAACCTCGCGGCGGCACCGATCGAGCGGATCCTGGAACGGCTGCCACAGGTCAGCCAGGTCGCGGTGTATGCCGTGCCGGACGAGCGGGTCGGCGACCAGGTCATGGCCGCGCTGGTGCTTCGCCGCGGAATGGATTTGCGGCCAGCCGATCTCGAGGATTTCCTGGCCGCGCAAAGCGACCTCTCGCCGAAGGCGTGGCCGCGCTATGTGCGCATCAACGACGATCTTCCGGCGACCGCCACGAACAAGATCCTCAAGCGCGAGCTGATCGCCGCAGGCGTCAGCGCGCAGGGCGGTGTGCTGCTGACCCGGGAGCCGCGCGGCACGACGTATGCAGCTGCTGCACAACCAGTTTCGGAATCCGCACCGTCGTAGCTCATTCCGCGGTGGTGGGCGCCTCGCCGAATCGGGCCAGGACGAGTGTGCCGCCCACGGCCACGACGAATCCGAGGATGACCAGCCAGCCCCAGCCGGGCCGCGCGGTGTCGCCCAGCCACAGCACGCCGACCAGTGCGGGTGCGATGGTCTCGCCGACGACCATGGCGGCCACCGTCGTGGTGACCGACCCGCGTTGTAATGCCGAGGTGAACAACAGGAATCCCGCGGCGCCGCCGCCGGCCGCGGCGTACAGCGCGGGTTGGTGTAGAACTCGGCCTTGGTCGGGTCGATCTCGTCGAGCAGGCGCACCCCGATCTCGACGACACCGAACCCGCTTCCGGCGGCCAGCCCCAGCGCGAGCGCCCGCTCCCGGGCGGGCAACCGGCCGGCAACCGCCCCGCCGAGGAATATCGCGACGACGACAACGACCATGGCCCAGCCGAGTCCGGGCGGCCCGTGCCGGAAGTGTCCCGGCCCGGCCGCGCACGCGAGTGCGGCGAGGCTCACGCAGACCACACCCACGGCCGTCCACTCGGCCCTGGACAGCCGGGCCGAGAGCACCCACACGGACACGATGCCGGTGACCGCGATCGAGGCGGCCAGCGCGGCGGCGACGACGTAGATCGGGACCAGGCGCAGCGCCGCGACCTGCAGTCCGAAACCGAGGCCGTCCAGGCCGATGCCCACGATGTAGCGCCACTGACGCAGGGCGCGCAGTAGCAACAGAGCGTCGACACCGGACTTGCCGCCCGATTCCACCGACCGCGCCGCGACCGCCTGCAGCACCGAGGCGGTGCCGTAGCACACCGAACAGCCCAGAGCGAGTAGGAATCCGATCAGCACAGAGGAGACAGTAGCCGAGCCGACGCCGCCTAGCCGCTGATCTGAAGTTCCAGGGCGAGGGCCTGCAGCCGCGCGGAATAGGCTTGGACCCCCCAGGCCATCGCCTCGCCGTCCAGTTCGTTGTGCAGCGCACGATCCCGAATTCGCTCCCAGTTTCCGGCGACGTCCTCGATCGTCGGGTGCGGTCCGAACGTCGCACCCTCGGTGTGCGAGATGGCATAGCGGCAGTAGTAGCCGCCGGTGGCGCCGAAAACCTCTGCCGTCGCGGGACATTCGCGATGCACCAAGGCCAGCGCCATCGGGGTGACCCGGCTCGCCGTCAGGAGCGCGACGTATTCGGCCGAGTCCAAAGAGATCTCGAGTTCTGGGGGCCGTCCGCGCAGTGCCGCGTCGCCGTCGGGAGTGAACACCGAGAACAGGCGGGTGTCGAACGCGGCCGGGGCGAGCGCGTTGACCCGGATCCCGTACCGCATTCCCTCCCAGGCCACCGAGCGCGTCATGCCGATGACACCCATTTTCGTGGTGGCGTATGCCGCCTGCCCGAACGCGCCGGACAGACCGGACGCCGACGTGAGCGTCACGATGCGACCGCCGCCGCCGTCCTTCATCGCGCGATAGGCGGCGCGCACCGTGCGAAACGTGCCACGCAGATTCACCGCGGTGATGCGGTCGAAGTCCTCGTCGGTGACGTCTTCGAAATGGTCGTCCAGCACGATCGCCGCGTTGTGGATCAGGCCGTCGACGCGACCCCAGGTGTCCATCGCGAGATCGACGATCTGTTGGGGCCCTTCGCCGGACGAAACGCTCGCACCCGAAGCCACCGCCGCACCGCCGGCGGCGACGATTTCGTCGGCGACCTCTTGCGCCATCGACGGGTCGCAGCCGCCACCCCGGGGGCTGCCGCCCAGATCGTTCACGACGACGCGAGCACCGCGGCGGCCCAGTTCGACCGCCTGGGATCGGCCGATCCCGCCGGCGGCGCCGGTGACGATGACGACGTCGCCGTCGAATCGGATCATGTCGTCTCCCTAGAGGTCGGGCGCGTCGTTGGGAAAGAGCCCGGCCGGTGCGGCGCCGTCGACCTCGAGCAGCTTGCCGGTGATCCACGACGATGCAGGCGAGGCGAAAAACAAAGCGGCCGATGCGATATCGTCCGGGGTTCCGTTGCGGCGCATCGGAGTCTTGGCGCGCAGACCTTCGCGGACATCGGGCATCGCATCCATGAATCCCCGCAGCGCCTCGGTTTCGACACAGCCGGGCAGGATGGCGTTCACCCGTACCCTCGGCGCCAGTTCGATGGCCGCGAGTTGAGTGAGCTTGCCCAGTGCCGACTTGGCCAGACTGTAAGGGAGAAAGCCGCGCTCGTTCTGCATGCCCGACATGGACCCGATGTTGACGATGGCCCCACCCCCGCGAGCCAGCATGTGCGCCAACGCGTGCCGGCCGAGTTCGAACGGGGCCGACACATTGAAGCGGAAGGCGCTCTCCAGCAGGGCGACGGTCATGTCGGGGTAGGTGCCGAGCTGTTCGACGCCACCGGCGTTGTTCACCAGGATGTCCAGGCCACCCAGCGAGCGGGCCGCCGTCTCGACAATATCTGTGAGACAGTCGATTTCGGTGACATCGGCGGGGATCGCGACGGCATTGCGGCCGAGCGCCCGGATCTCTTCGGCGACCGCGTCCAGGTCTTGTTCGGTCCGGGCGACGAGCGCCACATCGGCTCCCGCTTTGGCGAAGGTCAGCGCGATGCCTCGCCCGATACCCTTTCCGGCACCCGTGACGAGAGCGGCCCTGCCGTCGAGGCGAAACTGCTCGGCGATATCAGACACCGGCTAGACCTTGATGCCGAAGATCTCGGCGGCATTGCCCCGGCAGATCTGGTCGACCTCGCCGGCCGGTACACCGTCGAACTGCTTGGAGATCCAGTCCGCGGAGAAGGGGAACGAACCCTCGTGGTGCGGATAGTCGTTGCCCCACATCAGGCAGTCCAGACCGGTCAGGTCGCGATTGCGGATCGCAAGCGGATCCCACATGAAGGTGGCGTGCGTCTGGCGCTTCAGGTAGTAGCTCGGGTGCACGTCGATCTTGGCCGGGCCCATCAGGTCGTCGATGCCCAGCTGGTGCAGGCGGCTCTGACTGAAGTGGTGGTCGTAGAACTGCATCGCGAAGGCGAGCCATCCCGCGTATCCCTCGGTGCAGATCACGTGCAGGTTGGGATAGCGCTCGAATGCGCCGCTGTAGGTCATCCAGCCCAGCGTTTCGCCCATGCCGCAGCTCTGCACATACCAGCCGATGTCCTGCCGGCCGGGGTACGCCATCAGCCCCGGCCCGACCAATGGTTGGCGCAGGCCACCGACATGCATGGTGATCGGGATCCGCAGGCTGTCGGCGGCCTCCCACAGCGGCTCCCACTCCTGCATGTAGTAGGGACGCTCGAAGATCCCGTCCGGCAGCAGTGCGGGCCGCAGCCCCATGCCGGCGGCGCGCTCGAGTTCGGCCACCGAGGCCGCAACGTCCTTGAACGGCAAGTGAATACCGGGCGCGACCCGGTCGAGATACGGGCCCCAATGGTCGGCCAGCCAGTCGTTGGCCACCTTGCAGTAGGCGATGTCGGCGTCGGCGGGAATCCCGTTGGGCATGTCCGCGATTCGGCCGATCAGCACCGCGCCGTAGACACCGTCGCGCTCCAGATCGGCGAGCTGTTCGGCCGCGTCCAGGCTGATGTGGGCCTCGCTGACGACGTTGCCCTCGGCGCCCGTCGCGTCGGCCTGGATGTCGGAATCGGTGCCCGCGCCGGTCATCATCGACAGCGACACGATGTGACCGAGTTTGTAGACGTCCTTGCCGTTCTCGTCCTTCTCGAGCCGGGGGAAGTACTCCCGGTACTGCTCCGGCAGCTCGTTGACTATCGAGAGCGGCGGGGTGATGTGGCAGTCGGCCGTGACGAGCTTTTCAGGCACCATGGTGTTGCTCCTGCAGTTCGGAAAGCTCGGGGTTCACCGGGCCGCCCGGCATCATCGGGAAGGACCGCGAATCCCAGTAGTCTCGGTTGTGCACGATGCGGCCCTCGTTGTCCGTCTCGCCGACCGAGGCACCGCGACAAGCGAATTCGATGTCGAACGCGGTACCCGACATGGTCCATTCGACCATGTAGCGGTTGCCGTCCTGCATGCCGCCGTGGTGGGTGAATTTGCAGTCCGGCACGGCCATCAGGGTGACTTCGACCATGTTCTTGACGCCCTCGTGGCCCTCGAATTCGATGTGGCCCGAGACGTCCTCCCACTTGATGTCCGGCGAGCAGATGGCGACCATCGGCTCGACCTCATGGGTGTTGAACGCGTCGATGAATTGCTCGCTCCACGACATCGTGGATCTCCGTTCCGCGGCTCCTATACGATCGTCTAGTACCCTAGACGATCGTATAGTGATGTCAATAGGCAACTGCTTCAGCGCGCAAAGTGCTTGTCTACAAACGAATTCGGAGCGGATGCGGCTGGTCAGGCCGAGACGCGTTTCGCGCCACGGGCGGTTCGGCGTGGGGACACGCCGGGGAGGTCAACGATGCGGCGCGCCATATCCAGCAGCTGGTTGCGCAGGGTGTCGTCGTCGAGGTCCGCGACGAGCGGATGCGAAACGGTACCGCCGACGACACACGTCAGGGCGGCCAGCCGCACCTGGGTATCGGGTCCGGGTCCGTCGCCGACGAGCATTCCGTACAGCCTCTCGACGAAACGCTGGAATGGTTCGTGTTCGGAAAGCAACCGCACGATCACCGGGTCGAACTGCAGGGTGTTGGCCGCGCGACGGTGCTCCACGGCATGGTCGATGACGCGATTGAGCAGCAGTTCGCGCGCTTCGATGCGGCAGTCCAGTGCCTCGGCGGCTTCCAGTGCGTCTTCAAGCCTGGCGAGTTCCATCTCCGCGACGGCGATGACGATCTCGTCCTTGGTGTTGAACTGGTGGTAGATCGCGCCTTTGGTGACCCCGATGGCATCGGCGATCATCTGATACGACGTGGCACCCACGCCGTGCTCGGCGAACAGCTCCATCGCCGCGCGTAGGGTTCGTAGCTGCGCGGCGGAGCGCGGTGTGGAACCAAGCCGGGCGGTCGGCTTTTTGAGGGACGGCACCGAGCAAGGGTATACGGCCGAGCGCGGCCAGTGCTAGACGAACGTCTAGGGCGACAATGGCGCAGTGGGGAATTCACGGGCGTGAAGGGATAGCGATGACGGGTGTGGAAGGCAAGGTTGTGGCCGTCACCGGCGCGAGCGGCGGGATCGGTGCGGCGACCGCCCGTCTGCTCGCCGAACGCGGCGCACGCTTGATCCTCGGTGCGCGACGCGTCGAACGCCTTGACGAGATCGCTGGGGAAATCCGCGCGCACGGGGGACAGGCCGCCACCTGCCGGCTCGACGTCGCCCGCCGCGAGGACCTCGAGCTGCTCGTCGGAACCGCGGTCGATCAGTTCGGTCGACTCGACGTGTTGGTGAGCAACGCCGGGATCAGCAAGATCGGACCGATCTCGGAGCGCGACGTCGACGGCTGGGCGGCGATGATCGACGTCAACCTGCGTGGGGTGTTGCACGGATTCGCCGCGGCACTACCGGTCTTTCGCGAGCAGGGCCGGGGACATTTCGTGACGACGGTGTCGACGGCCGGGCTGAAGATCGTGCCCACCATGGCGGTTTACGCGGCGACCAAGAACGCAGTACGCACCGTGATGGAAGGTCTGCGTCAAGAGTCCACCGACGGCGTGGTGCGCACGACGTCGATATCTCCGGGCTTTGTCGACACCGAACTCGACAGCTCCATCGACGACGCGGCGTTGCGCGAACAGGTCCGGCGCACGATGAACGACTTCGGTATTCCGCCAGAGGCTGTCGCGCGAGCCATCGCATTCGCCATCGAGCAACCCGACGATGTGGAGATCGGAGACATCACCATTCGTCCCACGATCCAGGGTTAGCTATGGCGCGACACGAAATGACTGACCGCGTCGGCGATTTCCTGAGGGTAATCCTCTTGTAGAAAGTGCTTGCCCGGCAACAGGATCGGCTCCGTGACGCCCGCGGCGCGTTGCGCCTGGACGCCTTGACGTCGCCACGGCAACATCTTGTCGCGTTCTCCCCAGACGATTTGCACCGGGTACGGCCGGTGCCGGACGGCATCGAGGTACTGCTGCTGCTTGGCGGCGTTCAGTTCGAAACCGCGCATGATCTTCAGGAATGCCCGCCCGCCGTCGTCGCCGAAGAGCAGCGGCAGCCAGCAGGCGATTTCGGCGGTGGGCACCCGGCGACTCACCCCGACGAGTCGCATGATGGACAGAAAAGCGCCCGGCACCCGCAGGGATGCCAGCCACGCTTCTCCGATGCCCCGGCGCGCGAAAGGTTCCATCGGCCATGGCCGATGGAACGACTGCACTTCGATGAGGGTGTTCAGCAGCGTCATCGACAGCACCCGCTTGGGTACGGCGTTGGCCACCTCGAATCCGATGGGGCCGCCGATGTCATGCACGACCAGGTGGAAGCGGTCGAGTTGCAGTTCGTCGATCGCCGACAGCAACCATCGGCCAAGTCCGGTCCAGGTGTAGTCGGCATCGATAGGCCGTTCCGCGAACCCCAGGCCGGGCAGGTCGATCGCGATGGCGCGCAATCCGCTGGCGGCAATTGCCGGTACCACCTTGCGGTAGAGGTAGGCCGAGGCAGGAACGCCGTGCACGCACACCACCGCGGGTGCGTGGGGCGGCCCATCGTCAAGGGCAAACGACGAAATGCCACCGGCCGTGAAGGTACGGCCGGATGAGCGATAACGCGCGAGTAGCCCCTCGACCTGTGCGGTTTTCACGCACGCCGTCCAGGCCGGCCTTGGCGGTTGGTTGCGGCCATGTGTCGTAATCCTTTCCCGTTCCGGACTTACGCCGTCGTCGATTTCAAAGTTCAACACCGCGGCGGCCAGAAAGCATCCGTCCGGCTGCGTCAGATGGTGAGGACGAACTGGCGCCTCAGCCCGCTCGTGTTTCGTCCGGCGGCCGGCACAGTGGTGCGAGGTAGTGCAGCACCAGGGCGGTGACGATGCCGTAGCCGAGATGCGGAATCAGGTCGCTGATCCAGTCGACGGGGCTCCAGGTGAGCGGATTGGTGACCCCGAGAACGGTCATCGGTCCGTTCGTGCCCACCAGGGCGATGGCCGATGCGACCAGCGTGGCGACCAGTAGTCCCGGCCGCCAGCCCAGGGCATACGCCAACCCGAGGATGATGCCCATGCCAATGCCCGCGGCGTACCCGGTGAGCGCGCCGAGGCCCGAGATTCGGTTGGCGAGCACGTCGCCGCTGCCGGGAACCGTGAGGCCGAACAGCCTCGCCATGGCTTCGACGGTTCGTTCCGGTGTACTGCTGGTCGGACGGCCCCGCACCGCGATGTCGAGGTAGGTGATGACATTCAGCGTGGTGGTGCCCGCGGCACCCGCGGCGGCGCCACCCAGCACGCCCGGCCACAGCCGTTTGCCTTGCAGTCTCGAACCAACCCCACCGGATTGCCTGAGTTCCATAACGACAGTCTCCTTGCCCGCGGCTCTACCCTACGTACCGCAAGAGAACTACGATTTGACACGTGCGTAATCGCAAATGCAAGACCATAGCCGCAGCGTGTGGCGGTGCGGCGGGGCTGGCCGTGGCACTGTTCGGACTTGCCGATCCTGGTGCGCCAAGCACCAGCCTGAGCGACCCGCCCCCATCACCCGGCCCTTGTTGCTGGGCCAGCGACGCGTCGCAGCCGATGGGCCTGACGATCCAAGGCAGTGCCGGTAACTGCATCGTCGGTCTGAACTGCGGGCGCATCAACCCAAACCGGCCTCCGCCCGCGACCAACCCGCCGCGACTTCCGCAGTCGTAATGAGCGCAGCCGGTCGTGGCGGCCGCCATAGGGTCCGCGCGCGGTTACCCTGGACGGGGTGGCGATCTACAACGGCAAAACGGCAGCCGCCTTGTGCGGTGGAGCGGCCGTACTTGGCCTGGCGTTCGGCGGTATTGACGCACTCGACCAGTCGCGGAGCAGCGCAACGATTCCCACTTCGACGGTGCTCCCCGCGCCCCCCGGGGATGGTGGCGGCGCCCTACCGGTCAAACCCGCCGGCGGAGGCCCGGGCTGCATCGTCGGCCTGAACTGTGGGCCCATCAACCCGGACCGGCCTCCGCCCCCGAAGCGGCCCCCGCGGCTGGTGCATGGCCCGGGCGATCCTCTTCCATTGCCGCAGCACCCATAGCCGGATGGCTCAGCGCTGACCCGCCAACCGAATCATCAGCGGTTTTCCTATCATTTGGTAATGAGCGCCGGTGAGTTGGACACCGTGGGCTCGCCGGCATTCACCGACGAGGACCCGGCCCGGTTTCGCGCGGCCGGATGGTGGTCCGACTCGACATTGTCGGATGCGGTGCGCCGCAATGCCACACAATCACCGGATCGCTTCGCGTATTGCGATGAACCCGGTGTGGCGCTGACGTGGCGCGAATTCGATTCTGTGGCGGCGAGTTTGGCGGGGCAACTGGCCGGTCTCGGCATCGTGCGCGGTGATCGAGTTGCGGTGTGGCACGGTGACTCCACCGCGATCCACGCGCTGTTCGTAGCGATCGAACGGTGTGGCGCCGTCGTCGTCGGCATCGGCGCGCGCGCCGGTACCCGCGAGGTGGGCGCGTTGCTGCGCAATGCGCAGCCGGCGATCCTGATCAGCGACCCCAAGCACAGCGAAGCCGCCGCCGCGACCGCGGCCGAATCGTCGGTTGCTCTGGTAATCCTGGAACAGGAGGCGGGCCTGCCGCGCCTGAACACCGACGTGCCGAGCAAGGCCGTCGCCGCCGAATCTCAACTCGGCGCCGACGATGTTTTCCTGATCAACTCCACGTCGGGAACCACGGGGCTGCCCAAGTGCGTCGTGCACACGCAGAACCGGTGGCATTACTTTCACCAGAAGGCCGTCGCGAACGGGCTGTTGACATCCGACGACGTGTTCCTGCCGGTCATTCCCACGCCTTTCGGCTTCGGAATATGGACCAGCCACACCACTCCGATCTATCTCGGTGCCAGCTCGGTGATCCTGGACCGCTTCGCCACGCGCGCGGCGTGTGAGGCGATAGCCCGGCACCAGATAACCGTATTATGTTGCGTGAGTTCGCAATTGACGATGCTGATGGCCGACCGCGCGTCCCGGGATTACGACCTGAGTTCGCTGCGTGTCGTCTTCACCGGCGGTGAGGCGATACCGTACCGGCCCGCGGCCGAATTCGAAGAGCTGACCGGGGCGAAGATCCTGCAATTCTACGGCTCGAACGAAACCGGGTTACTCAGTGCGACAACCGTGGAGGACCCGCTGGAACGTCGACTGCGCACCGGCGGCCGGATCGTTCCCGAAATGGCGGTGCGGCTCTTCGACGGCGATCAAGACGTCACCGCCACGGGGCGGGGCCAGCCGGCGTGCCGGGGCCCGGCGACCAGTCTCGGCTATCTCGGGGGTACCGACCACGACAAGCTGTTCACCCGCGACGGGTGGATGCTGATGGGCGATATCTGCGAACTCGACGCCGACGGCTACCTGACCATCACCGGCCGCACGTCCGACTTCATCCTGCGTGCCGGCAAGAACATCAGCGCCTCACAGGTCGAGGACGCCGTGATGACCCATCCGGCGATTGCGCTCGCGGCGGCGGTGGCGATGCCGGATCCGGTGTTCGGGGAAAGGGTCTGCCTCTACGCCGAACTCGCCGACTCCGCGACCGTTGACCTGCCCGCTCTCGTCGATCACCTGTTGGCGCTGGGGGTTTCGAAGGAACTGCTGCCCGAACGCCTCATTGTCGTCGACGAAATACCCCGGTCGTCCGGTGGAAAGGTCGCCAAAGGCGATCTCCGCCAAGATATTCGAGCAAGGATGGAGACCGATCATGAACACGCCTAATCCACGACGAGGTGGTCTGGAGGTGTGGGCACCGTCCGTGGTGCCCCCGATCGGCGTCGAGCTGTCCAACGAGCAGGCGCTCGCCGTGGCCTTCCGTCATCTGGCCGGCATCGGGTTCTCCGAGAACATGGCCGGACACATCACCTGGCAACTCGACGGGCAGACCGACATGTTGGTCAATCCGTGGGGCCTCTGGTGGCAGGAACTCACCGCGTCCGATATCTGCTTGGTGGACAGCGAAGCTCGGGTGGTGCGCGGCCGTTGGGATGTCACTCCGGCAATCCACATTCATACCGAGTTGCACCGGGTCCGCGAGGACGCCCGCGTGGTGATTCACAATCATCCGTATTACGTCTGTGTGCTCGCGGCGCTGGGCAGACTGCCCGAGCTGGTGCATCAGACGGGCTCGCTGTTCCTCGACGACCTGTGCCTCGTCGGCGCCTACGACGGCGAGGTCGACAGCCCCGGCCGCGCAGCCGATCTCGCGGCCCGCATCGGCGGCGCCAACCTCACGATTCTGGCCAACCACGGCGTGATTGCGACCGGTCGCAACCTGGCCGAGGCGGTGTACCGGGCGGCGTCGATCGAACGGGTCTGCAAGCTGGCCTACGACGTCATGCTCACCGGCAAGGAGCCGGTCGCGATGAACTGGTCCGACATGGCGGGCATGCAGCGATCGCTGATCGAGCGCGCCGCTGACGTGTATTGGGCGGGGGCGGCGCGGATGACCATCAAGGCGGATCCCGATGTACTCAGCTGAACGGCGAGCAGACGCAAAAGCACCCAATTCACGCCGAATTCAGGCGCTTTTGCGTCTGCTCGCGCTGGCACAAGGAGCTGACTGGTGAAATCGATCGACGAGCTGGCCTCGAACCTGAGTTTCACGACGGCCAAGACCGGTGACGAGCGCTCGGTCACGTTTCTGCCGGACCCGCCGCGTTCGCCGCGCCGCTACACGGTGATCTCGGTGGACGACCACATCGTGGAGCCCCCGGACACGTTCACCGGCCGGCTGCCGCGAAAGTTCGCCGACCGGGCGCCCAGGGTCGTCGACACCGACACCGGCGGACAGACCTGGGTCTACGACAACCAGGAACTGCCCAACGTCGGGTTCAACGCCGTGGTAGGGCGACCGGTGGCGGAGTACGGCTTCGAGCCGGTTCGATTCGACGAAATGCGCAGGGGCGCATGGGATATTCACGAACGCGTCAAGGACATGGACCTCAACGGCATCTACGCGTCGCTGAACTTTCCCTCGTTCCTGCCGGGATTCGCCGGCCAGCGGTTGCAGCAGGTGACCAAGGATCGCGATCTGGCGCTGGCCTCGGTTCGCGCCTGGAACGACTGGCACCTCGAGGTGTGGGCGGGGTCGTACCCCGACCGGATCATTCCCTGCCAGCTGCCCTGGCTGCTGGACCCCGAACTGGGCGCGGAGATGATCCGCGAGAACGCCGAGCGCGGTTTTCACGCCGTCACGTTCAGCGAGAACCCCGCGATGCTCGGATTGCCGAGTATCCATTCAGGACACTGGGATCCGATCATGGCCGCGTGTGCCGAGACCGGGACGGTGGTGAATCTGCACATCGGATCGTCGGGTTCCTCGCCGTCGACCACCGAGGACGCACCTCCCGACGTCCAGGGCGTGCTCTTCTTCGCCTACGCCATTTCGGCGGCCGTCGACTGGTTGTACTCCGGATTGCCCAGCAGATTCCCGGATCTCAAGATCTGTCTGTCCGAAGGCGGAATCGGCTGGGTGGCAGGCTTGCTCGATCGCCTCGACCACATGCTCAGCTATCACGCGATGTACGGGACCTGGGCAGCGATGGGGGAGAAGCTCACTCCCGCAGAGGTTTTCACCCGCAACTTCTGGTTCTGCGCGGTGGAGGACAAGTCGTCGTTCGTGCAGCGCGACCGAATCGGTATGGACAACATCATGCTCGAAGCCGATTACCCGCATTGCGACTCGACCTGGCCGCACACTCAACAGACGATCCACGAGGAGATCGGTGATCTACCGCCCGACGCGATCCGCAAATTCACCTGGGAGAACGCGTCGCGCCTGTACCAGCATCCGGTGCCGGCAGCCGTGCAGCAGGATCCCGAGGCCTTCTGACCGGTCACTGTCCGGCCTTCGGGCACGGGCAGTCACCGGAGTCGGCCAGCGTGTCGGTGCGCGCCGTGTTGCGGTACGACACCGACGCGGTGGTGGGTGTGGGCTTGTCCGTCAGCGGCGCGGTGGTCCCCGCAGCCACCGCGACCGCTGACGACGACACCGGACTGGCTTCCGGGCATGACGGCGTCACGACCCAGTCCATGAATTGCCATATCGCGGCAACCAGGGTGATCAGCAGTAAAACCGTCGCGACCGCGTGGGCCACCAGGTAGTAGCAGTATCCGGTCGAGGTCGGTGGTGAACCGTCGCCAGCGGCAACCATTTTGAACGTCACCTGTCGCATCGAGAGGCCCCTTTCTTGACCTAGCGGTGTCACCCGCCACAACCGTTGCTCGATAGTTCTTCGGAGCCCAAGGGCGATCGGATGGGCAAACTTCGATTCGAAGCGCCTGCACCCGCGTGACCAGCTTGTATTCCCCGCCGAGTACTTCGGGGGTGGCCATCGAGGCCGCCGATGCGCTTCGCTATCCGTAGGCCACCAATCCAGGAGGGGACAGTGACGACGGGCAAGGTTGATTTCAGTTCGGTCCGTTGGGGCTCGGTGGAGTGGACGAACCTCGTGACGCTATACCTGCGCGCCCACGAAAGCCGCACCCGGCATCCGATTCTGGGTGACCATGCCGCCGCGGAGGCCGTCGACCGGATCGACTACGACTTCAAACGCATACACCGCAACTCACTGCCGGCGTCGAACCAGTACCTGGTTGCGCTGCGTGCCAAACAGCTCGACGTGTGGTCCGCCGATTTCCTTGCGCACCATCCCGATGCGGTCGTCTTGCACCTGGGCTGTGGCCTCGACGGCCGTGTCTTTCGCCTCGACGTACCGCCGGCGGTGCTGTGGTTCGACCTCGACCAGCCCAGTGTCATCGAGCTTCGCCGGCGCCTGTACGACGAAACCGAGCGCTACCGGATGATCGGTTCGTCGGTGACCGATCCGCAATGGCTCCACCAGATTCCCACCGGCCACCCGACACTCGTCGTCGCCGAGGGGCTGCTGATGTACGTGGACGAGAGTGGAGTCCGCGAGCTGTTCGCGCGCCTGCTGGACCGATTCGATTGCGGCGAGCTGCAATTCGACAGCCTCTCCGCGCTGGCGCCAATGCTGTCGAAGGTGTTCACCCGGGGCATCATCAAGTGGGGCATCGGCAACGCGCGAGACATCGAAACGTGGAATCGGAAGCTGCGATTGGTCGAACAGACACCGGCGCAGGCCGGCTACGAGAAGATCGACAGCACGCTGGTGCGGTGGATCTACCGATTCTTCAACGCGTCGCCGTTCGGCCCGTACGACATGCTCAACCGCTTCGAGTTCTAGAACGGTGCGACCTCACGGCCGGTTGCCCAGCATCCCCAGGTCCGCGCGGGCTTCGTCGATCAGGTCGACTCGTGCCCGAATCATCGCGGTACGTCGTGAATCGAACTCCCGGATCGTCGCATCGATTTTCTGGCGATTCGTCGGGTTGTGCAGATATTCGGTGTTGAGTGCCGCGTACGCGGTGGACAGGGAGTTGTTGGCCTCGCGCAGCGCCAGCGTCCGAAGCCGCATGGATGCCGATCCGACCAAGTCCACCGCCGCGGCGGCATTCGACAATTGAAGGCTTGCCGATTCCCATTTGCCTATTTCGTCGAGGAAGGCCGGCTCGGTCAGCGGGTCGGCGTCCCGGTTGTATCGAGAAATGTCGACCTCTTGCTCGATGGCAACCATGATCTGCATCTTCGCCAAGAGCTCGGTGTAAGTACTCTTGCGCTCATTTCGGGCAAATTCGACATCGCTTTGTTTGCGGACGGTTTCAGCGGTAGCAACGCTGGTTTGGTACGCGAAATACGAGGCTGTCACGGCGGTGATGAGCGTGGCCAGCATTCCCGCCAGGGCTAATGCCAGTTCTTTGGTCCAGAAACGGTGCCCGGGCCGGGCGAGCTGAATTGGGACGGTGGGCCCTTCGGAACTCACGACAGTCGGGGCTTCGGTAGGAGCCTGTTCGGTCACCGCACCGTGGTGTGCGTCGACCGTGTGCCGGACTCTGGTGACGTCGGCTGGCGAGGCATCCACTCGCACAATTTAACGGCCGAGAGCTTCAGTGCATATCGAAAGTACCGCTTATACACCATTGTTTCACCTGGCGTATCGGTAGTCTGCGGCCCGCACTATCCGAACAATTCGACGTACCGCGCGGCCCCATTCGGCCGGGACGGCGCCACTGCTCACCCGAGCCGGGTCGGGGCGGTCTCGCAAATTCTATTGATTTGCTGCACGGGCGATCGCGAGCTGGTAGCGTCAACGCAACACCGGGGGTGTCGGGGCCTCAAGCGCGAAGATAAGTTCGAGCGCGAGCAGGAGGTTTTTCGTGAGAAAGATGATAGCCGTTAGCGCGCTGGCGTTTGCTGGGCTAATGACAACCGGGGTCGGGATCAGTAACGCCGACGAGATTCTGGTGGAGGGCAACTACGCGACGCAGGCCGCGTGCATGGTGGACGGCCCGCACGTCGAGGTCGTTCATCCCGGGACCTGGACTCATTTCTCGTGCGTTCAGCATTCCGACGGCCTTTGGTACTTGTACCTGAGTAACTGAGCTCCTCGCTGCTCGGCGAATAATCACAGATTCGACGCAAGCCGCCGCAGAATGTCCGCGGTGGGTTCGGCGGTCGCGTGCCGGTATCCCGTCCCCGCCCACAGGTGGACGTAGTCCGGTATCCCCGCTGCGGCAGCGGCTTTGCGCAGCGGGCTGGTCAGGTAGTGAATTGCGGGATAGCCGAACGGTGCCTGGGCCTCGTGATCGTCGATGAACGTGTTGCGCAATCCGCGGGCGGGGCGTCCGGTGAAGGCATGGGTGAGCACGGTCTCGGTCCGAGCGGGATCGGTCAGCGCAGCCTGGTGAGTTGCCGACGCACCGCTCTCGGTGGCGCGCAACAGCACGGTGCCGACGACGGCGGCTGCGGCACCCGCGCGGATCACGTCGGCCACCGCGTCGGGTGTGGCCAGCCCACCGGCCGCCAGCACGGGCAGTGGCACCGCCGCCGCGACCTGTTTGACCAGATCCACGATCGGAACCGGTTGCAACGGCCGCAGCGGCGAGAGCGTGCCGGAATGCCCGCCGGCGACCGCCGCCTGCACAGCCAGCATGTCGACGCCGGCGTCATGTGCTTGCAGCGCCTCGTCCGGCGTCGTCACCGTTTGGACCACCACGGTGTTGGCCTGCCGCAGCGCGGCGATCACGCTGCGCGGCGGGATGCCGAACGTGAACGACACCATCGGCACGGGGTCGTCGAGCAACAACGCGATCTTCTCGTCGAACCGGTCGGTGTCCTCGACGGGATCGGCCGGCAGGGTGAGGCCGAGCTGGTCGGCCTCCCGCTGAATGATCGCGGCGTAGGCGCGGTAGCTGTCGGGATCGACCGGCACCGGGTTTGGCGCAAACAGGTTGATGCCGAACGGGATTGCCTCGGCACGAACGGTTTTGAGCTCGGCTTCGACGGCTTCTACCGTTTTGTAGCCCGCGGCGAGCATGCCCAGGCCGCCGGCCGCGGTTGCGGCCGCCACCATCGCCGGCGTGGTCGGGCCGCCCGACATCGGCGCGGCGACCAGGGGAATGGACATCTCGAACTGTGCCAACATGGCGCGCCCCTTCGTCGGTGTCCGGGCTCGGTGTTTCGCAAAACCGAGCCTAGTCAGTTCCCGGACGTTCCATTCGGGTGCCGGACCTGACAGGATGCTTCAGCGTGAAGCGGCCCAACTTTTTGGTGATCCTGGCAGACGACCTCGGGTTTTCCGACATCGGCGCGTTCGGCAGCGAGATCGAAACACCCAATCTCGACCGGCTCGCTCACGCGGGTATCCGGCTCACCGATTTCCATTCGGCGCCGGCCTGCTCGCCCACCCGGGCAATGCTGATGACCGGAACCGACCACCACATCGCCGGTATCGGCACGATGCTGGAGGTCGCGGTCCCGGGATTTCAGGGTGCGCCCGGTTACGAGGGCTATCTCAACGACCGGGTCGTCGCGCTGCCCGAGCTCTTGCGTGACGCGGGTTATTTCACGGTGATGTCGGGCAAATGGCATCTGGGCCACACGATCGAAAGATCGCCGTGGGCACGCGGATTCGAGCGTTCGTTTGCACTGTTGCCCGCGGGCGCCAGCCATTACGGCGGCGCCGCGGGCCGCGGATTCTCGCCGGTGCCAACGCTTTACACCGAGGACGACCAGTTTGTCACGGTGGGTGAAGACTTCTACTCGTCGGATTCCTATACCGACACCTTGCTCGGCTATTTCCGCGACCGCGCCGAGGACGACGACCGCCCGTTCTTCGCATACCTGCCGTTCCAGGCGCCGCACTGGCCGCTGCAGGCGCCCGACGAGTCCATTGCCAAGTACCGCGGTCGCTACGACGCGGGCCCGGATGCGTTGCGCGAGGAGCGATTGGCGGCGCTCAAGCGCCTCGGCCTGTGTGCGCCCGATGTCGAGCCGCACCCGGTGGTGGCCGATGGCGCCCCGGAGTGGGCCGACATGACGGACGAGCAGCGCGCGCTTTCGGCCCGCGCCATGGAGGTCTACGCCGGCATGGTGGACCGGATGGACTGGAACATCGGCCGGGTGATCGACTACCTGGCCGAGACCGGCGAGCTGGACAACACCGTCGTGATGTTCATGTCCGACAACGGCGCCGAGGGTGCGATCGTCGAGGCGATGCCGCTGCGCGGCCCGCAGATCGTCGCGCAGATCGAAAAGAACTGCGACAACAGCCTGGAGAACCTGGGCCGGCCGACGTCGTTCATCTGGTACGGCCCCCGCTGGGCACAGGCGGCCACCGCGCCGTCACGTCTGCACAAGGCGTTCACCACCGAGGGTGGGATTCGGGTGGTCGGCTTCGTCACCTGGCCGGGCTTCGCGCGCCAGGACGCGATCGGCACGGCATTCGCGACCGTCATGGACATCACTCCCACCGTGCTGGAACTGGCCGGCGTCGAACATCCCGGCACCTCTTACCGTGACCGTGACGTCGAACCGGTGCTGGGCCGCTCGCTGGTGCCCTACCTGTCGTGCGACACCGAGGCGGTTCACCCGGGCGAGACCGGCACCGGCTGGGAGCTGTTCGGTCGCCGCGCGATCCGCCAAGGCGACTGGAAGGCGCTCTACCTGCCGCCACCGTACGGCCCGGGCGAGTGGCAGCTCTACGACCTGTCCCGCGACCGGGGCGAGATCCACGACCTCGCCGCCACCCATCCCGACAAACTGGCCGAGCTTCTCGAGTTGTGGGACCGCTACGTCGAGGAGAACGGGGTGCTGACCGAGCCGGTCTCGGTGTACGACGCCGACCCGCAGCTATTCGGCTAACAACGTTATGCGGCAATGGATTTCGGGGGGGTCATGACTGAAACGACAACATGCGCGGTGGTCGGCGGCGGACCGGCCGGGATGGTGCTCGCGCTGCTGCTGGCCCGGGCCGGCGTCGAGGTCACCCTGCTGGAGAAGCATGGTGACTTTCTCCGAGACTTTCGCGGTGACACGGTGCATCCCACCACATTGCGCCTGCTCGACGAGCTGGGCCTGTGGGAGCGCTTCGCGGCCTTGCCGCACAGCGAGCTGCACAGCGCGAAATTCGAAGCCGACGGCCGGTCGGTGACCTACGTCGACTTCAATCGCCTGCGCCAACCCCATCCCTTCGTCGCGATGGTGCCGCAATGGGATCTGCTCAACCTGCTCGCCGACGCCGCGAGTGAGGAACCGACCTTCACGTTGCGGATGAAGACGGAGGCCACCGGGCTGTTGCGCGAGGGTGGCAGGGTCACCGGGGTGCGCTACCAGGGCCCGGACGGGCCGGGTGAATTGAGGGCCGAGTTGACCGTCGGGTGCGACGGCCGGTGGTCGGCGGTTCGCCGTGCGGCCGGTCTGCCGAGTGTCGAATTTCCGGTGAACTTCGACGTGTGGTGGTTCAGCCTGCCGCGCGAGGGCAAACAGGAGTTCTCGTTCTTGCCGCGGGTGGGCCCCGGCAAGGCCCTTGGGGTGATTCCGCGTGAGGGCTACAACCAGATCGCCTACATCGGGGCCAAGGGAACGGACCCGGAGCTGAGAGAGAAAGGCATCGAGGCGTTTCGGAACGACGTCGCCGCGCTCATTCCGGAATCCGCCGCGGCCGTCGCGACGCTGAAGTCGATGGACCAGATCAAGCACCTCGACGTCCGGGTCGATCGCCTGCGGCGCTGGCACACCGACGGGCTGCTGTGCATCGGAGACGCCGCGCACGCGATGTCCCCGCTGGGTGGTATGGGCATCAACCTGGCGGTCCAGGATGCCGTGGCGGCCGCGACCATCTTGGCCGAGCCGCTGCGGCAGCATCTGGTCACCGAGCGGGACCTGGCGGCCGTCCGGCGCCGACGGCTGTTTCCGACCGCGGTGACCCAAGGCGTGCAACGGTTTCTGCAGCGGGGCATCGGTCCGCTGTTGCGCGGCGGCAACCCCACTCCGCCGGCGGCCTTCCTGGACGTGATGCAGCGACTGCCGTGGCTGTCCTTTCTGCCCGCATATTTCATCGGTGTCGGGGTCAGGCCGGAGCGTGCCCCGGCATTCGCGCGTCGCTGACGCACCCGGCGCAGTTTCCAAGTGCTAGCGTGCATTCCGTGTCCGGAAACGAAGCCCCAGTGCGGATCGGCATCCTGGGTGCCGCCGCGATCGCGCCCATGGCGCTCGTCAAGCCAGCCAAGGACAACGCCGAGGTGGTGGTCGCCGCGGTGGCCGCACGCGACGGCGCGCGTGCCCGCGCCTTCGCCGCGAAGCACGCCATCGACCGCGTGCACGATGACTACGACACGCTGATCGCCGATCCGGATCTCGACGCGATCTACAACCCGCTGCCAAACGGGTTGCACGGCAAGTGGACCCGAGCCGCCCTGGACGCCGGCAAACACGTGCTGTGTGAAAAGCCGTTCACCGCCAACGCCGCCGAGGCCCGCGAGATCGCCGACCTGGCCGCGAAGTCGGATCGAGTGGTGATGGAAGCCTTCCATTATCGCTACCATCCGCAGACCCTGCGGGTGGAGGAGATCATCGCCTCGGGGGAGCTGGGCAAACTCAAGCACGTGGAGGCGACGCTGTGCTTCCCGCTGCCGAAATTCTCCGACATCCGATACAACTACGCGCTGGCCGGCGGCGCGACGATGGATGCCGGCTGCTATACGGTCAACATGGTCCGCACGTTCGGTGGCTCGACCCCGGAAGTCGTTTCGGCGCAGGCGAAACTGCACGATCCCCAGATCGACCGGGCGATGACGGCCGAGCTGCGGTTCGCCGCGGGACACACCGGCCGCGTGCGCTGCTCGATGTGGTCGCGACGTCTTGTCGATATCAGCGCCAAGGTGGTCGGCGAACGCGGCCGGTTGCATGTGCTCAATCCGGCGTTGCCGCAGATGTTCCATCGGCTCTCGATCCGGACCGCGAACGACAATCGCGTGGAAAGCTTTCCGCGCCGGGCCACGTACGCCTACCAGCTCGACGCGTTCGCCGCGGCGGTGTTGCGCGGTGAGCCGGTGAAAACCACCCCCCAGGACGCGATCGAGAACATGACCGTCATCGACAATATCTATCGCGCCGCCGGCCTGCCGCTTCGCGAACCGAGCTGACAGGCTAGCGGCCGACCTCGGCCAACAAGCGGCGTGCGGCCTCGACACACGGACGCGTCCGATCGATCGGGCTGACCCCGGCCAACGCCAACGACCGTTGCGGCACTTCGATTTCGAGCACGATGTCGGCGGGCAGCACGGACAGGATGTCGGCGAGGGGGAGTTCACCCTCGCCGGGAACCATGCGCTCGAACATGGCTTCCTCCATGTAGTTCTCCAATCGCGGCCGCAGCGTCGTGTCGTTGAGTTGGGCGTAGCCGATGTGTTCGGGCTCGACGGCCGCGAGATCGGCGGCGCCGGAACCGGAGCGCACCAGATGCATGGTGTCGATCAGCAATCGAAAGTCCGTTCGTCCGATGTATTCTCGTGCGGCGAGAGCAGTGGGCAGGTCACCCACTGTCAGCCCGGGCACCGGTTCGACGAGGGTCTGGATACGGTGCTGAGCGGCCAGCTCGGTCAGCGCGGCGAATTGGTCGAAGGTGCGGCCGAGATCGGGGTCGAGGCTGACGACGTTGATTCGGGGTACGCCGAGCTCGGCCAATACGTCGAGATCCGCTGCGAATGAACTGGTTTCGGTGTCCGGCAGCACCAGGAACCCGTCGCCCAGCGAGGCGGCCACGCCATGGTGCCGCATCGCGGCAAGCACATTGGATCGCAGCGCGGGGTCGTCCTTGAGTGAAAACGGCGCGTAGCCGAGCGGTACCAAGGGGGCGCCCTGCACCACGGCCGAGACGTAGCGGCAGCCGAGATCCGCGGCGAGCTCGACGAATTCTATTGGCGGAAGCCCGAATCCGTTGAGAAAGCCGATCGCGAGTTCGGTCATGCCGGTCGGCCCGCCAATTGAGCCAACTGGGTGGCGGCGGCAGCCGTTTGGGTCGTCAGCGCGATCTGCCCGGACGTGACCTGCTCCTGGATCATCGGTGCCTCCAGGACCAGATCGTCGCGGATGAACGCGATGTGGGCGTGCGGGTGTGCCGCAGTGAACCCCGCCCATGCGGTCTCCGAGGCCGGGTCCACGGTCAGGATCACTTGGTAGAAATCCGCCGTCAGCGGCTTGGGGGCGTCCACGTGGGTCAGCTCGAGCCGCATCATCTCCGGTCCCAAGGTGTACCGTGTGGTCCGGGTGAGGTCGCAGGTGACCAGGACGCCGCTCGACGGTGCCGGGGCGGCCGGATTCGTCGCGGGGCACTTGTCGGGTGTGGTCGGTTGTGACTTCTCGACCGGCCGCACCGGCAGCGGCGCAATCCTGACCACCGGCGCCACGGACGGGGTGGCCGGTGCAGCGGTGCTGGTTGAGGTGGCGGTCGGGTGTTGGGCCGGATGGCAGCCACAACACAGCGCGCCGAGCAGGATGGCGCTGGTCAGCCGAGCGGTCGTCGTAGCGAGCATCGAATTCAAGCAAAGTAGGTCGAACGCCGATTGTCGTCCAATAGGGCGAATCGTGATGACACCGTTGCACTAGCGACGCGTGCTTTACGGACACTACGAACATAGAGTATGGTCGTGCTGCACGTCAGCGAATATTCACTTTAGATCCTCGCCACGAAAGCCTGTGTTCATGGCTCGAAACCCGTCCGCGTCGGCGAAAAGGCGAAAGCCCAACCCTGCTGAGCGCCGCCGCGATCTGTGCGATGCGGCGATCGAGCTGTTGGCCGCCGAGGGGGCCAAGGGGCTGAGTCATCTCAAGGTCGACCGCAAGGCCGCCGTTCCCGACGGCACCACCTCGTTCTATTTCCGGACCCGCTCCGCGCTGCTGCGTGCGGTCGCCGAACGACTGGCCGAGCTGGATCTGGAACGGCTGCAGTCCATCGCGGACAGCGCCGGCAGTAGCGGAGACAACCCCACGCCGTCGCTGCTGGCGCAGGTGGTGATCCAGGCCGGCACCGAGCCGCAGTTGTCCTGGACCAAGGCCCGTTACGAGCTGACCATGCAGGCGGCGCGGGATCCCGCGATGGCCGCGATTCTGCAGCAGGCCACCGACGCCTTCACCAAGTTGCACCGCGAGATCCTGGTGCAACTGATGCCGCGCGGGGCCGAGCTGGAATCGGCGGTGGTCGAAGATCTGAGCAATGTCACGCTGACCTTCATCAACGGTCTGTTGATGCGAGCCGCGCACGGCGACCGGGTGGTCGACACCCCGGAGCAACTCGACGCGATCCTGACGGCCATCGCCACCGGCATCCTGAAGAGTCCGGATCGGGGCGGGCTCACCGCGGCCGGCGAGGTGCACCCGGCGGGCGGGCGCCGTGCCGCCGCCTCCGGCTGACGAACCGACACCGCCGGTCAGGCGTGCGACGCGCCGCATTTCGTGCTTTTTGGGTCTTGCCACAGCATCCGCTATATGGTTCTCTACGAGAATAGAGTAAGCCGACGTTCACGGGCCGTCGGCGAGCATCGTGTCAGCCGAGCCCGTGCGTTTGTCGAAGCAAACGCATTTAAGCGGAGTGTACAAATTGCCCGAACCGGGTCCGGCGCTCATCCACTGGCAACTTCAGCGGTGTTTCGATCGCGTCGGCATCCGGAATCGGTAGTGCTAGGAGGGATTTCGTGACGGCGAGCACCGAGAGCCATGTTCGTTTCGATCCGTACGATGTCGAGCTGATCGCCGACCCGTATCCGATGTTTGCGCGCCTGCGTGACGAGGCGCCGCTGTACTACAACTCGGAATACGATTTCTACGCGTTGAGCCGATTCGCCGATGTCAACAAGGGCATCATCGACCACCAAACCTTCAGCTCCGCCCGCGGCGTGATCATGGAGCTGATCAAGGCCAACCTCGAGATCCCGCCGGGCATGCTGATCTTCGAAGACCCGCCGATTCACGACGTGCACCGCAAGCTGCTGTCGCGGATGTTCACCCCCCGCAAGATCGCCGCGCTGGAGCCGATGATCCGCGAGTTCTGCGCGCAATCGCTGGACCCGCTGGTGGGCTCCGGCCGGTTCGACTTCGTCACCGACCTGGGCGCGATCATGCCGATGAAGGTCATCAGCGCGCTGCTCGGCATTCCCGAAGAAGACCAGGAGTACATCCGCGATCGCGGTAATGCCCAGTTGCGCACCGAGCCCGGCAAGCCGATGAGTGCGGCCGAACATGGCTTGTCGGTGGGCGAGCAGTTCGAGGCCTACATCGACTGGCGCGCCGACAATCCGTCCGACGACATCATGACCGAGCTGCTCAACGTGGAGTTCGTCGACGACAAGGGGGTCACCCGGCGGCTGACGCGCGAAGAGATTCTCGTGTACCTCAACGTGGTGGCCGGAGCGGGCAATGAAACGACGACGCGGCTGATCGGTTGGGCGGGCAAGGTTCTCGCCGAGCACCCCGACCAGCGCCGCGAACTCGTCGACAACCCCTCGCTCATCCCGCAGGCGATCGAGGAGTTGCTGCGCTTCGAGCCGCCCGCGCCGCACATGGCGCGCTATGTGACGCGCGATGTCAGCTTCTATGACCAGACGGTGCCGGAAGGCAGCGTGATGCTGATGCTGCTCGGGGCGGCGTGCCGCGACGAGCGCCAGTTCGGCCCCGACGCAGGCGAATTCAACATCCATCGTCCGCCCCGGCCGCACCTCACGTTCAGTGTGGGAGCACACTTCTGCCTCGGCTCGGCGCTGGCCAGGCTGGAAGGCCGGGTCGCCCTGGAGGAGATCCTCAAGCGCTTCCCGGAGTGGGAGCCGGATCTGGCCAACGCCACGCTGAGCCCGACGTCGTCGGTACGGGGCTGGGAAACCCTGCCAACCGTGGTGCCCTGATGACCGGCCGGGTTGAGGGCAAAGTCGCCTTCATCAGCGGTGCCGCTCGCGGGCAGGGGCGCAGTCATGCGGTGCGTCTGGCGGAAGAGGGCGCCGACATCATCGCGATCGACATCTGCGGGCCGATCGACAATCTGGCCTACCCGCATTCGACTCCCGAGGATCTCGCCGAAACCGCGGATCTGGTCAAAAATCTCGACCGGCGAATCGTGACCGCCCAGGTGGATGTCCGTGACTACGAGGCGCTCAAGGCCGCGGTTGACAGCGGTGTGGAACAGCTCGGCCGGCTCGACATCATCGTCGCCAACGCGGGCGTGGGCACCGATGGCCGCAGGCTGCACAAGATTCGGGAGAACGTCTGGCAGGACATGATCGACATCAACCTGAGCGGCGTCTGGCACACCGTCAAAGCGGGTGTACCGCACATCCTTTCGGGTGGCCGCGGCGGATCGATCGTGCTCACCAGCTCGGTCGGCGGACAGAAGGCCTACCAGAACACCGGCCACTACGTCGCCGCGAAACACGGCGTGATCGGGCTGATGCGGGCCTTCGCCGTCGAACTGGGCCAGGACATGGTCCGGGTCAACTCGGTGCTTCCGACTCAGGTGAGCACCACGATGGTGATGAACGACAACACCTACCGGCTCTTTCGCCCGGACCTGGCCGAGCCCGGGCCCGAAGACTTCGCGCCGATCTCGCAGATGATGCACACCTTGCCGGTGCCCTGGGTAGATCCGGTGGATATCAGCAATGCGGTCTTGTTCTTCGCCTCTGACGAATCACGTTATGTCACTGGCGTTTCGCTTCCCGTTGACGCGGGCAGCTTGCTCAAATAAAAACCCGTAGATCAACGAAGATTTGGAGAACGTCATGGTTGAGTACGACTACGAAAAGCTGAAGAAAGAAGCCGAGCAGTACATCAAGTTCGAGAAGGACAAGAAGAACCGGATCGCCTATATCACCTTCGACCGTCCCGACGCGCAGAACGCCACCAGCCTGGGGATGCGGCAGAACTATGCCGACCTGATCCACAAGTGCAATGTGGACGACGATGTCAAGGTCGTCGTAATCCGGGGCGAGGGACAGGATTTCGGTAGCGGCGGGGACCTGCCCGAGCAGCGTCCGATGCTGGAGAACCCGGGCTTGCCGTTGCATCACGAGCTCGCGATCAACGACGACGACGTCAAGTATCCGCCGGGTGGGTCGTACCGCTACCTGTCCACCGTCACCGACTTCTACGCCAAGGCACGTGCCGGTAACCGTCCGCTGCAAGAGCTCCGCAAGATCAGCATCATCGAGGCCAAGGGCTACTGCTACGGCTGGCACTTCTACCAGGCCGGCGACGCCGATCTGGTGATCTCCTCCGACGATGCCCTGTTCGGCCACCCGGCGTTTCGCTACGTCGGCTGGGGACCCCGGCTGTGGTGGTGGGCCGAGACGATGGGACTGCGCAAGTTCTCCGAAATGCTGTTCACCGGACGGCCGTTCAGCGCCAAGGAGATGTACGACTGCGGCTTCGTCAACAGCGTGGTGCCGCGCGAAAAGCTGGAGGCGGAAACCCTCAAGTACGCGCTGGCCTGCTCGCGGTCGCGTCCAACCGACACGGTCGCGGTGCAGAAGACCTTCCTGGAGCTCTACAAGCAGCACAAGGGCGAATACTTCGGCAGCCTGCTCACCGGCATGGTCGAGGGCATGTTGCCGATGATCAAGAACGACGCCGAAGAAGTCGACCTCACCGGCGGCACCTTCGAAAAGGGCCTGAACAACGTCGTGAAGGACAACGACATGAACTTCCCGCCGGAGTGGCGCCTGAGCCGCTCGGGACGCGCGAAGCCCTGACCGTCTGAGCTCGCATGTCGGCGCTGACGGGTTTCAGAGTCGTTGAGCTGGCGGGGTCGGTCGCAGGGGAGTACTGCGGAAAACTGCTGGCCGACTTCGGCGCCGAGGTCATCAAGGTCGAGGCGGCGGGGCGCGGTAGCCCAACTCGGGCTATGGCGCCCATCCTCGACGACGGGTGCGACGGGAGCGTGCTGTTCGCCTACCTCAACACGAACAAGCATTCCGTCGTTCTCGACACCGCCTCGGCGGCCGAGCGTCTGCACGAGCTCATCGGCACCGCCGACGCGGTGATCGACGACGGCGCCGCGGCGGGCTGGGCGGACCGGCACCCGAACGTGGTGTTCTGCTCGATCACTCCGTTCGGGCAGAATGCCGCGGCCGACTACGCAAACGCGAAGAGCATCAACGTATTCCATGCCAGCGGATGGGGTTATCACACTCCCAGCCATCCGGATGCGAGCAAGCCGCCGTTGCAGGGACCGGGCCGGTTCATGGCCGACTACGAGGCCGGACTCGAAGGTGCGCTCTGCGTGGCGGCAACGTTGTTCGGGCGGCTGCATACCGGCCGGGGTGAGGCCATCGACATCTCCGGGCATGCCGTGCTGGTCTCCCGCGCCGATTGCATTCTGGGGCGTCTGATCACCGGGGAGGTCCCCGCCCTGGGCACCCGCGACGACTACGACCAGCAAGGCCCGGCGTCGTTCTTCGCCTGTGCAGATGGCTTCGTCTACCTGTACATGACCAGCCGTGCGCACTGGCTCGGCGTCAAGAAGCTGATGGGCCAACCGGTTTGGCTCGACGACTTCGACGACGACTGGCTCGAGTTCTCGGTCACCGTCGACAAGGTCAAGGCGTTCCAGCAGGGCTTCGCGGCGTGGGTCGTGGATCTGGACAAGGAGACGGCAGCCGACGAAGCCCAGCGCCTGGGCGTGCCGCTGGTTCCGGTCAACGAGGCCGCCGATCTGCACCACTCGCCGCAGTATCGGCACCGCGGTTTCTTCCAGAACGTCCGCCATCCCGTGCTGGGTGATGCGGCCTACCCCACGGTGCCGTACCTGCTCAGCGCGTCGCCCGCGGCGATCTGTTCTGCCGCACCAGCTCTCGGTGAGCACACCGCGGCGGTGCTGAGCCGGCTCGATTCGCCACACTCGCCGCCCGCGGTGCGCGCACCACAGCTGAAACCACCGAAGAACCCGCGCGGCGGGCCGCTGGAGGGCGTGCGCGTTGTCGAGCTCACCAAGGTGTGGGCCGGCCCGTACGCCGGCAAGCTGCTGGCGATGCTGGGTGCCGAGGTGATCAAGGTCGAGACGGCCGCCCTGCCCGAAGAGATGCGCGCTTACGGCGGCACCGACATCAACCACGCGCCGTTCTTCCTGAGCATCAATCCCGAGATCCTCAGCGTGGACCTCGATATCAAGTCGGCCGAGGGCATGGCGCAACTGCGCGAGCTGATCGCGCGCAGCGACATCGTGATCAACAACCTGCGCCCGGGTGCGATGGAGCGGCAAGGTCTGGGGTATCGGGAGCTCACCGAGATCAAACCGGACATCATCTCGGTATCGATCAAAATGTGGGGCAACGACGGGCCGCTGGGCCACCAGACCGGCTACGCACCGTGTTTCGCCGCGCTGGCCGGGCTCGCCTCGCTGGTCGGCTATCCGGGTGGGCCCCCGCTCGGAACCAGCATGCGCTACGGCGACTCCACGGTCGGCGCCGCGGCCGCATACGCCGCGGTGATCGCGCTGCTGCACCGCGACCTCAGTGGCACAGGACAATTCGTCGACATCTCGGCCGTCGAAACCCTCTCCTCGATGATCGGGGACTGCCTGCTCGAACAAAGTCTCACCGGACGGCGCCTCGAACCCGACGGCAACAATCACCCCGACATGTGCCCGCACGGCTGCTATCCCTGCGCAGACGGCTCCTGGATCAGTGTGGCCGTCGCCAATGACGGCGAATGGCACCGGCTCTGTGACGTGTTCGCGGCGCCCGCGCTGGCCGACGATCCCCGCTACGCCACCTTCGGCGAGCGTCGCAAGCAGGTGGAGGCACTCGACGCCGACCTCGCACGGCTGACCCGTGATCTCGATGCAGAAGACCTCGCGCGTCGTCTGCGTGCCGCGGGAGTGCCGGCCACCAAGAGCGCCAACGCCATTGACGTGATCGGGGATCAGCAACTCTGGGATCGCGAGTTGTATCGGTTCGTCTCGGATCACCGCGAAGGCCAGCGCCCGGTGCTGGGGCCGGCATGGCGGATGACGCGTGGGCCGGCGCGAATCGAGCGGGGCGCGCCCGACCTGGGCGAGGACACCGACTACGTGCTGCACGAAATACTGGCCACATCACCTACGTTGGGCGGGTTATGACGGGAACACTGACACAGACCGCGGCACTGGTGACCGGTGCCAGCAGCGGGATCGGCGCGGCGACGGCTAAGGCGCTGGCAGCCGAGGGTGCCGCGGTCGCCCTGCTGGCGCGCCGGGCCGACCGGCTGGCCGACCTGAAAGCCGATGTCGAGTCAAGAGGCGGCACGGCGCTGGTGGTGCCCGCCGACGTCACCGACGCCGAGCAGGTCGCGGCCGCCGTGCGGCAAACGGTCGCCGAGCTGGGGCGTCTCGACATCCTGGTGAACAATGCCGGCCTGATGCAGTCGGCGCCCGCCACCGAGGCGCCATTGCGGGACTGGGACCAGATGGTGTCCGTCAATGTGCAGGGCGTCCTCTACGCGACCCGGGCGGCGCTGCCCCACCTGATCGAGGCCGCCGCCGACGCCGGGCGCGGCGTGGCCGACCTGGTCACCATCAGCTCGACCGCCGGCTGGGTGGCCCGCCCCAACACCGCGGTCTACTCGCTGACCAAATTCGGTGTGAACGCCTTCAGCGAGGGGCTGCGCCAAGAGGTACTGGGCAAGCGGGTTCGGGTCGGCGTGGTCGGGCCCGGCACCGTCGATACCGAAATCTTCAGCCACCTGGCCGACTCGTCACGAGAGGCATTCGAAAAGCAGACGGCCGGCATGGTCAAGCTGCGACCGGAGGACATCGCCGACGCGGTGCTGTTCATGGTGACCCGCGATCGTCGGGTGGCGGTCAACCACATGCTGGTGCGCGCCGCCGAGCAGACCTGGTAATCAGGTGACTTCGCGGTGGGTCGTCGGTGACGAGTCCGAGCTGACGTTTCCCGCCGACCCCGCGTCGTTGCGTGAGGGTGGGGCCCGCTTTCTCACCGACGCATTCCGGGCTTCGGGCATGCTCGGCGACGGCAACGCGGTCACCGGGATAGCGGAGTTCGCCGAGGTGCACGGGGGCAGCACGGGTCGCAAGGTCATGCTGTCGGTCGAATACGCTACGGCGACAGCGGGTTTGCATACCGACTTGTTCGTCAAGTTCTCCCGCGACCTCGACAACCCCATTCGCGATCGGGGCAAGACGCAAATGGAGACGGAGGTGCGGTTCGCCGCGTTGTCGCGGGCACCCGGTTTTCCTATCGCGGTGCCCGGCGTGGTGTTCGGCGACTATCACCGGGAGAGCGGCACCGGGATACTGATAACCGAACGAATCCGATTCGGTGACAACGGAATCGAACGTCAATATCACAAGTGCCTCGACTACGAAATGCCCGAGCCGCTGGAGCACTATCGGGCGCTGCTCACCGCCCTGGCCCGGCTGGCCGGAACACATCGATCGGGGCACCTTCCGGCCGACGACTTTCCGTTGGACGTGCAGGCCGCGACGGTGGGGGAACGCGCACCGCTGTCCGTCGAGAAACTGGAACGACGACTTGGCCAGCTTGCCGAATTCGCCGAGACTCATCCCGGGCTACTGCCCGCGGATGTGCGCTCGCCGCAATTCCTGGCCCGCCTGCGCGACGATGCGTCCCGCCTCGCGCACCACGAGCACGCCGTCACGGGCCAATTGGCCGGTGACGCTGACTATGTCGCGTTGTGCCATTGGAACGCCAACATCGACAATGCGTGGTTTTGGCGGGACGCCGACGATGTGTTGCACTGCGGCCTGATGGACTGGGGATGCGTCAGCCAGATGAATCTGGGCATGGCCATCTGGGGTGCGATGTCCGGCGCCGAAACCGAGCTGTGGGATGTACATCTCGACGATCTGCTGCAGCTGTTCGTCGCCGAAGTCCATCGCCATGGCGGCCCGGAACTCGATGCGGCCCGGTTGCGCCGTCACACGCTGCTGTACGCCGCCGCCATGGGAGTCGCCTGGCTGTTGGACGTGCCGGCGTTGATACGCAAGCGATTCGACACCGTGCCCAGCAGCCGCACGGATCCGCGGATCAGGGACGACGAAAGTGTCCGCGCGCCACTGCAAATGTTGTGCAACCTACTGAGCGCGTGGGAACGGTATCGCGTGGGAGATCTGCTGGACTCGGCCCTGGCCGAGGAGGGACGCGTGAGCTAAGGCGCGTCGTCGTCACGGTCTTGCAGCAGCTTCTCGGGGTGGTGGAAGGTATTGACGCGCGGTTGGCCGCGATCCAAGTGCGGGGGCGGGAGCCATTCGGTGTCACCCCGAGCGTTCTTGCGGGTGGTCCAGCCCCCGGGTTGCAGGAGTCGGTGTTGGGCCCCACATGCGAGGGTCAAGTCGTCGATATCGGTGGTGTGGCAGGTGGCCCAATCGGTGACGTGGTGAACCTCGCAGTAGTAACCGGGTACCGTGCAGCCCGGAGCCGAGCAGCCACGGTCCTTGGCGTACAGGACTATTCGCTGCGCCGGTGACGCCAGCCGTTTGGTGCTGTACAGCGCCAAGGCTTTGCCTTTGTCGAAGATCGCCAGGTAGTGGCGGGCATGGCGAGCCAACCGGATCACGTCGCTCATCGGCAGGATGGTGCCACCACCGGTCAGGCCGCGACCGGCGGCGGCCTCCAACTCGGCCAGGCTGGTGGTGACGATGATCGAAGCCGGCAGCCCGTTGTGCTTCCCGAGTTCGCCCGAAGCAAGCAATCCTCTGAGTGCCGCATTCATCGCGTCGTGCTGGCGTTGGCTCGCGCTGCGGGAGTCGCGCTCAATCGACCGCTCGCTGGGATTGACTTCCACACAGGGGCTTTCGTCGTCGGGATTGCACATTCCCGGGGCACCCAATTTCGCCCACACCGCTTCCACGGTGGCGCGGGCCTCGGGGGTCAGCCGGCCCCGCAACTCCGACATCCCGTCGCAACCTTGGTTGCCCAGGCTCAGTCCGCGGCGCCGTGCACGATCCTGATCGGTGTACGTGCCATCGGGGTTGAGGCAATCCGCCAAAATGGCGGCCAGCTCCGTGACTTGCTCGGGCCGAAAGCGGCTGCCTTCGATGGCCAATTTGGCTTCAGCCTGTTCGCGCGTGACGGCATCGATACAGCCGGGCAACTGGTGGTACAACTTACGGATCGCCGCGACCTGACCCGGCCCCAGCGTGCCCCGACGCTGCTCGGCGGCGGTGGCCGCCAACATCGGCGCGAGCGGTTCGCCGGTCAACCCGTGCCGCGGCCCCAGGTCGGCGGCTTCGCGGATGCGCCGAGACGCTTCGGAACGGCTGATCAACGTCGCTTCGGCAATCGCATGCGACAGCTTGCCGCCGATCTCTTGGGGCGTCGCTTGCCGCACGAGATTGTTGATGAATGGGTGTTCGACCGCCGGCAGCCGGCGGCGCACCTTCTCGCACCGTTCCAGCAGCGCCATCAGCTCCCGGGTCGCGAGTGCGTCGCAGTCGTGTGAGACAAGTTCGTCGAAGGCAGCGTCAATGGTGTCGAAAGCCTCCGTCAAAGCCTCGCGATCGATACTCACAGCCCAAATTTATCGATACCCACCGACAAAAAATGCCCTCCCGTGACACGCGAAACGCAAGTGATGCAAGGGAATTCAGAAGTCGCTGCGGGCAGCCGACATTGGTCGGCACAGAAGGGAACTTCCAGGTTAGTCGGCCGCCTTCGTACAATGGCGCTCGATTGACGGCAAGTATTCCTCCGACCTGATCGAAACGTTTCACCAGATCGACGCGTCAAGAGTGGAGGCACCATGGTTGCAGAGTGGGCAGTCCCGCTGGCGAGGACCGCTGCGCCGTTCGCAGGGAGATTGGTCGCGAAACCACTTAAGGGCCTATACCTCGAGGTCCGTTGATTCGTTTGCCCCTGAGGACACGGCCAGTTCTCGGCAACCTTGCCCAAGAAATCATCTGAGACCCGAAGGTCAACGACTCATACCCCGAAGCGGTCGGGGCTACCGACAGAGATCTCTTACGCCTGAATCCGCAGCGCCGCAGGTGCTTTCAGCCGCTGGCCCACGTCGGGCTGGTGGTCAGCACGTCGACGCCGCGGTCGGTGATCAGGACGGTGTCGCGGCGGAACACCGCGCCGATGCCCTGCTGCCAGACGTAGCCGGTAATCGCCAGCACCATGCCGGCGTCGAGCTGGTCGTGTTCGCCCGCGGCAACCAGGGTTTCGGAGACCACCGGCGGGTCGAACCCCAATCCCAGCCCGTGTGCGATCGGCATCGGCGGTATCGGCTCGCCGGCGGCCTGGTAGGCGGCAAGCAGATCACTAGTGGACGCACCGGGACGGCAGGCGGCAAGCATCTTGTCGTACAACGTGTTCGACCGTGCGAACAGCGCCACGGTGTCGGCGCCATCGCCGACGGGCCACGTTCGGCCCACCTCCGCGACATAGCCATCGGCCAGTGCCCCGGCGGCGAATGCGACCAGGTCGCCCGGCCGGGCCTGCGCCTGACCGCGATGCCACGGCCGTTCCGGCGAGGTCACCCATGCGGCGTCCTGGGTGGCCGGCGTGCTGACCCCGCCCGCGGCCATCGCCTCCATCATGACCCCGGCCAGCGTCTGCTCGGATACGCCCGGCGCCAATTCGCCCAGGGCGGTGGCCAATCCGTGTTCGGCGATGCGCAGCGCGCTGTCCATCGCCGCGATCTCGTCGGGTGTCTTGATGCGCCGGGCCGCACGCATCGCCGGCTCGGCGTCCACGAGTTCGGCATTCGGGAACGCGTCGGGCAGCAAAGCGGCGAAAGTCGGTGTGATGGCGTCGGTTCCGACCCGGCGCGCCGCCTCGGCGCCGTCGACCTTCTTGAGCACGTCGATGAGCGTCATCGGGTTCCAGGCCAGCCCGTAGAGGTGATCGTGGTCGATCTCCTCGGGGACCCCCTCGTCGTCGGTGCTGTTGAGGTAGATGTCTCCGGTGGCGCGCACCAGCACGCACATCGGACCGAACGGCCGCGTCCCGGCGATCCAGAGCTGGGGCGCGCCAGTCACATAACGAATGTTGGCCTGGCGGCCGAGCACCAGGATGTCGAGGCCGTGCTCGTCCATCTGGGCCAGTGCGCGTTCCCGGCGTCCGGTTCGTAGTGCCCGGGTGTCGGGCAGAATTTCAGTCGCCATAGGGCGTATAGGGGTAGTCGGTAATCGGCGCGTAGCCGTCCTCGGTGATCACCACGATCTCCTCACTGCGGTAGCCTCCGGTGCCGTCCTCCCACATCACGGGTTCCAGAACCAGAACCATGCCGGGCGGAAACACGAAGTTGTCGTCGAACTCCTCGCCGAGATCCGTTCCGATCATCGGCGCTTCGGCGGGGTAGGTGCCGATGCCGTGGCCCAGATAGAAATGCGGCAGCCACGGTTTGCGGCCACCGTTGGCGGCGATCGCCGCACGCGCCAAATCACCGGAGGTGACACCGGCTTTGGTCACCGCGAGCACGGCGTCCAGGACCGTGCGCCACTGCAGGAACTGCTCCTGCTGGCGCGGGGTCGGTTTCTCGCCGACAATCCAGGTGCGGCCGAAGTCGGAGCAGTATCCGTGGTAGGTGATGCTGATGTCGGTCCACAGCACATCGCCGGCGGCCAGTTCCCGGTCGGTGGGGAGCAGCGGCAGCGCGAGATCGCCGTGCGTCGTCCACACCCCGGTCTCCCGCGAACTCGGCATCACCTGCCAGATGGCCTCCAGCATGTTGGTGGTGGCCCCGAGTTCGAACGCACGACGCACGAAGGTGGCCGAAAGATCGATCTGCCGCACGCCCGGCACCAGGGCCTGCTGCACGTCGACAATGGCTTGCTCGGTGATGCGGGCCGACCTGCGCAGACAGGACAGCTCGTCGCGGGTCTTCACCAATTGCGCCGCGCCGAGCACGATGGCCGCATCGGTCGGCGGTCCCGCGGGAAACAGTTTGGGTGCCGCGCGTCGCATCGCCCCGGTGAGTTCGTCGACGGCGATGCTCGCTCCCGGCGGGATCAGCCCGGCCAGCTGCCGGGCGAAATCCTCGACGCCGTGGTCGAATTCGAGGTAAGCGGGGCCGTGCAGTTGGTCGTCGGGCACCGGCGACTCCGCCGACGATCCGCTGCGCAGCGGCATGAACAGGTGTGGATGCACGTCGTCGGCGAGCACCACCGCGACCGGGCGCTCCACGTGCGAGAGGCCCGCGTCCAACAGCGGCCAGCTGGCTCCCGTCGCATATCCGACGGAGCCGTTCATCAGCAGGATCAGCGCGTCGATGCCCTGTTCGGCCATCGCGGACCGTATCCGCGCCCCGACCTCGGTGCGCATCCGGGCCCAGTCGGGTTCGTCGGGAGCGTCGAGCACCGAGCGGCGGGCAGCGATTGTGTTCGTCATGCTCAAATCCCCAGGAATTTCTTGATGTTGCCGCCGACAACCCGCACGGCGTCCTCGGGGCCGACGGCGTCGACCACCGCGGCCAATGACCGCTCCGAATAGCCGAACGTGCTCTCGTTGTGCGGATAGTCCGACGACCACATCACCTTGTCGATGCCGATCTCGTCGATCTGTCGCAGGCCTAGCCCGTCCACCATGAACGAGGCGCACATGTGGGTGTTCCAGTAGTAGCGGATGTCGTGCTCGGGAAGGTGGCGCAGCATGTGCCGGTAGGAGGCCAGGACGTGCTCGGCGTCCTGCAGTGCCGTCGGCACCCAGGCGATTCCGCCCTCGAACCAGCCGACCCGCAGCCGTCGGTGCCTGTCCAGGATGCCGCCGAAGATGTACTTGGAGAACATCTCCCGAAACGAGTCGATGTTGACCATCATCGCCACCGCGACGCTGTTGACCTCGCTGGGAAATTTCGGCTGACTCTCGCCGATGTGATGGGCGATGGGCAGCCCAGCCTCTTCGATCTCGTCCCATACCGCGCTCATCGCCGAGCTGGAGTAATCGATGAGCCGGCCGTTTTCGTCGTTGCCGGGGCTGATCGGCATCAGAAACGTCTTGAGCCCCAACGATTTCAGTTCGGTCAGCGTACGACGGGCGCCGCGCGGATCCCACCAGTTGATCAGCCCGACTCCGTAGCAATGGCCGTTTGAGCCCTCCTGAACCGCGGCGATGTGCTCGTTGTAGACGCGGAAGATGCGCTCGCGAATGTCGTGGTCGGGGTGATGGAACAGCGCCAGCACCGCATTGGGGAAGGCCAGTTCCTTGTCGACGCCGTCTTCGGCGAGCTCACGAATCCGCGCCTCGACGTTGTTGGTGGCCGCACCTGCCAGATCGTCGTATTGCATCAGCACCGCGCTGAAATCGCCCACCACCATTGACTGTCCGGGTTGGCCGAGCAGATACGCGCCATCCTCGTACCAGATCCGGGGGGCCTGATCTTTGAGGTCGTCGGGAAACCGCTCGTAGAAGATGTCGTCGGCCACCGAGATGTGGTTGTCGGCGGAGAACACCTCGGTGCCGGGCGGCAGGCCGGTGCCGAATTCCGCGGCGTGACCGTGACGGTGCTTGGGCGCGCCGATCACGCCCTCGGGGTACACGGTGCGGGCTGGGCTGGACATCATCGTCCCTTCGTTGGGATCACTTCTCGCTGCGGATCACCGGGTGAGCACACCGATCTGGGCCAGGTCGGCAAGGTACTTCTGGATCAGCTGTTGCGAGACGTGGGGGATCGCGCGACCCGAGTGTTCGACCGCGGACTGGAATTGCGCGCCGGGTACCGGTGAGCCGGCGATAGCGGGCATGGGTTCACGGTAGACGTCCAGCACGGTGAGCACCGACTGGGCGCGCTGCCGTTCGGGCAGTGCCCCCATCGCCGTCCCGAAGCGGGCCAGCCAACTCGAGTAGTCGTCGATCTTTTCGACCGGGTAGCCCGCGGCGATGATCCAGTCGACGAACGTGTCCATCGAGATGCCGTCGTCGTGCGGGTTGGTCGTGTTGTACGTCGCGAAGCTGCTGCCATGTCGCGGTCCGATCGCGGCGATCGCGTCGGCCAGGAAGTCGACCGGCAGGCCTTCGTAGTGCGGTTGGGCGTCACCGGCGTGATAGAACGACCGCGGCGCGACGCCGGTTGCCACCAGGCTGAACAGCAGCCGGGTGAAGATGTCCGGCACGTTGAGCTGCCCCGCGTAGCGGCTGTCGGCCAGGATCATCCCCGGCCGGAACACCGCCACGGGTAGCCCGCACAGATCGTGTACTTCGCGCATCAACACCTCGCCGGCCCACTTGCTGATCCCGTAACCGTTGGCGTAGCCGTCGCCGACGACACACGCGGGAACGGAGCGCCGGATGTCGGTGTCTTCGTCCACCAGCTGATGGGCCACGGCGCTGACGCCCAGCGTGGAGATGTAGTGGACCGGCTTGAGTTTGGCGGTGATCGCCAACCGGATCACTTCGGCGGTACCGACGACATTGGGGCCGAACAACTGCTGATACGGCAGCACATGGTTGACGTGAGCGGCCGGATGCACGATCAGGTCGACGGTCTCGCTGAGGCGCTGCCAGGTCACCTCGTCGAGCCCGAAGCCGGGTTCGCCGATGTCGCCCGCCACGACTTCGAGATGGCCGTCGGCCAGGGTCCGGAACCGGTCGAGCAGCTTGGGGTCGGAATCCAGGGCCGCCTCGATGCGCTGGTGCGCGTGGGCGGTGTCCGCGCCGCGCGTCAGGCAGACCAGGGTGCCGCCCGAATCAGCCAGTCGTTGCAGCCATTCCAAGCCGAGGAACCGCCCCAGGAACCCGGTCGAACCGGTGAGCAGGACGGTGCGGATCGCACTGGTGGGTGCGGGCAAGGTCATCGCGGTCTTCAGGATGTGGTCGTCGATGAACTTGTCCAGGCTTAGGTCCGCGGCCGCCACCTCGTGACCGCCGGCGCCGTCGTGCACGGATGCGTAGCTGGGCCGCCGCACGTCGGAATTGCGATGCCGCTCAATGTGGTCGGCGATGCGCAGCAGATCCCCGGTCGGGTCGATCACCACACCCGCCGGGACCTCGACGCCGTAGATGTCGGCCAGCAGCGTCGAAAAGGTCAGCGCCGACAGCGAATCGCCGCCCAGATCGATGAACCTGGCCTCCGGCGAGACGTCGGCCGCCGGCACGCCCAGGGTGGCCTGCACGGCCTTGCTGACCGTCGCCAGCACCGGCTGGTCGGCGCCACCGGTGCGCAATGCGCGCAGCTGCTGCAGCTGGTCGTCGGCCATGGCCGCGTAGAGCTGCTCCAGGCGGTCTCCATATCGCGCTTTGAGCTTGGGCCGCAGGAACTTTCCAACACCGGACAACAGGCCGTTGGCCAGGCTGAACGGCTCGGTCTCGACCAGGAAATCACGGGGGATTTCATAGCCGTTGAGCGCGTTCTCGCGCGCGATGCTGCGCAGCGATTCGGCGATCGCCGACGTGCCGACACCGGCATCGATGGGCACGATCACGGCGAGCAGGAAGGACCGTTCGCTGTTGCCGTAGATGTAGATCTGGTGGATGAGCGGGCTGGTCGAGTACAACGCCTCCAACCGCGAAACGGCGACGAATTCACCCTGCGCAAGCTTGATGACGTTGTTGCGCCGGTCGACGTAGCGCAATCGGTCCGGACCGACTTCGGCCATGATGTCGCCGGTCTTGTAGTAGCCGTCCGCGTCGAACATCGTGGCCGTCAGGTCGGGACGGTTGTAGTAGCCCGCCATGAAACGAGCCGACTTGACCGCTAATTCCCCACGGGGATAAGGCTTGTCGGTGTTGAAGTAGCCGAGTTCGGGAACGTCGAGCAACTTGTAGTCGATCACCGGCGGTCGCAGCACATGCTCGTCGGCCACGATCATCCCGCCCGCGATCTCGGTGGACGAATAACCGATCAGCAGGTGCTGGTCGAGCACCACCTCCATGAACTCCTTGATTTCCGGCGACAGTGCCGCCGATCCGCAGCCCACGGCCAGCACGCGGCCGCCCAGAATCTGCTCGCGGATCGCGGTGGTCAATTCCTCGGCGTCCGCCTCGTCGCCGGCCAGACCGCGCCGGTCCAACTCGCGCTGATAGTGGTGGTAGAACATCTCGCAGACCCGGGGCACCAGGCTCATCGACGTCGGTCGCACCAACGACAAATCCTCGAACAGCGTGGACAGGTCGCTCTTGGCGGCGAAATAGCTGGTGCCGCCGTTGGCCAGGGTCAAAATCACGTAGCCATAGCCGATCAGGTGACTCATCGGCATGTAGCTCAACGTGATCACCGGCTGATCGGACTGCGCGAGCCAGGTGCCGATGCACAGACTCTCGGTGAACATCGCGCCCTTGGGTGTTCCGGTGCTGCCGGAGGTGTAGAACACCCATGCCAGCGGATCCTCGTCGGCCGGCGCGACGTGCAGCGGCGGGACCGGCAGTGACTTTCCATGCGCGACAACATCATCGAGTGTCTCGATAGCCAGCCCGCTACCCGAAGCGGCTAGCCGGTCGCGGGCGGCCTGATAGCTGGCCCGCTGGTCGTCGTCGCGGGCCTCGTAGTCGAACACGATCAGACGCTGGGGCGCGGCGCCGGTCAAGGCCGCCTGTAGCACTGTTTCCAGGGCGATCTCGAGGTTGTCGATCCCGACGGCGAATATTCGCGGCTGGGTCTCGGTGAGGATCGGCGCGTGCTGGGCGGCCGGTGCGCTGGTCTGCAGCGGCACCACCACAGCACCGAGGTGAATGCAGGCGCACTCGATCGCGGTGTAGTCGATGCTGGCGAAACCGAGCACGCAGACGAAATCGCCGGTCCGCACCGGATGCTGTTCGTGCCGGTGCCAATCGCCGGCAACCGCCCGCACCCGCTCCCAGAGCTCCGCGTAGCTGACGGTCTCGAAGCGCGGCAGGAAGGTCAGTGTCGAGCGCCCCGTGGCGGGATCGGTGACCACTTCGCGCACCCGCTGTCCCAGTGCCGGCCGGTTCGCGTAGCCCTGCAACACGGTTGCCATGACTTCGCCGATCCGCAGCCCGGGTGTGCGCGCCGCGGCGGCGATCCGCTCGTCGGGGCGGGTGGCGCTGAATTGCGCGTCGTCGGCGTAGAGGCGTTCGCGCCGGCGTGCCAAGCGTTCCCACTGGTCCTGCTGGGCGCCGGGATCTTTTACGTCAGAGCGGCCGACGAACGCCATATTGCGGTGCCTTTCCTCAAGTCAGCTCGGGTAGGTGACGCCGGTGAGCTTTTCGGAGAGCTGCCACAGTCGTTGCCGCTCGATTTCATCGCGTGCCAGCCGGGGTACCCCGGCGAATGTGACTCCGCCCCCGGCGGTTTCGTAGAACCCCCGTGGTCCGTAGTAGCGGCTGCCCTCGGCATCCGGCGACACCGACGCGTAGAGAGTCGGTTTGATGCCCTCGTCGATCTCCAGCCACATGAACGGCAGTAGCCGCCAGGTCAATCGGGTCAGGCGCGCCTGCAGCGTCGGTTTGTCCCGCCCATACGATGCGCCGCTGAGCAGGTTGGTCTTACTCAGCCCCGGGTGCGCCGCGTTGGACGTCACACCCCAGCCGCCCCTGCTGCTGCGGCGGTCGAGCTCGACCGCGAACATCAGCTGCGCCAGCTTGGCGACGCCGTAGGAGACCATCGGCTTGTAGCCGTGCCGGGCGTTGGGGTCGTCGAAGGTCAGCTTGGGTTGCGTCGCGGCGATGCTGCTCACGGTGACGACCCGCGACGACGTCGCCGCGCGCAGCAGCGGCAGCAGGTGTCCGGTGAGGGCAAAGTGGCCCAGATGGTTGGCGCCGAACTGCAACTCGAAGCCGTCGCTGGTTTCCTGGCGCTGCGGCGGGGTCATCACGCCGGCGTTGTTGATCAACACGTCGATCGGCCGGCCTTCGGCCCTGAGCTCTTCACCCAGTGCCGCAACGCTTTCCAGTGACGCCAGATCCAGCTGCTTGATGTTGAGCTTCGCGGCGGGAACCTCGCGGCGGATTTCGGCGATCGCGGCCTCGCCCTTGGCGTTGCTCCGGATCGCCATCACCACATCGGCGTCGGCGGCCGCCAGTCGCTTCGCCAGACCGAATCCCAGACCACTGTTGGCGCCCGTGACGACCGCGAGCTTTCCGGTCAGATTCGGAACGGCCAGCGTCAGGTCCGGCTTCACCATGTCACGGGAAGCTCGTAGACGCCGTAGGCCAACGTGTCGTGCTTGAACGGAAGCTCCTCGACCGGCACCGCCAGCCGCAGCGTCGGAACCCGGCGCAGCAGCGTGGGCAGCACAATCTGTAATTCCATGCGGGCCAGCTGTTGTCCCACGCATTGGTGGCGGCCATAGCCGAATCCGACGTGCGCGCCGTCGTCGCGGGTCAGGTCCAGCCGGTCGGCGTCGGGGAACTGGCGGTTATCCCAGTTCGCCGGTGCGACATCGAGAATGATGCCCTCGCCCGCGCGGATCGTCTCGCCGCCGACTTCGATGTCCTCGATCGCGATGCGACGTTGACCGGTTTGGATGATGCTCAGGTAGCGCATCAGCTCCTCGACCGCGGTGGCGATGGCCTTCGGATCATCGGTCTCGCACAACAACTGTCGCTGATCGGGGTGCTCGAGCAGGGCGGCGATGCTCAGGCTGATCATGTTCGCGGTGGTCTCGTGGCCCGCGATCAGCACGCCGAGGGCCAGTTGGGTGGCCTCGCGCACGCTGATCTCTTCGGCGTTGACCCGCTCCGCCAGATCGGACACCAGGTCCTCAGAAGGACTTTCCATCTTGGTCCGAATCAGCTTGGCGATGTATTTCGCCAACGACGCGGCGCCCTGGGCGGTGTCCTCTTCGGTCGCGTAGCGCCCGGTGCCCCGGTGTGCTTGCTCCTGGAAGAAGTCCGCGTCCTCGTAGGGCACGCCCAGCATCTCGCTGATCACCAGCGTCGGGACGGCCAGCGCCAGAGTGCTCACGATATCGCCGGGCTTGGGGCCGGCCAGCAGCGCATCGATGCGCTCGTCAGCGATCTTCTGGACCGCCGGGCGCAGCCCTTCGACGCGCTTGAAGGTAAAGGGCTTCGACAACATCCGGCGGTAGCGGGTGTGCTCCTCGGCATCGGAGGTGAACACCGAGCGCGGCCGTTTGTGCACCGTCGCGAGCATTCCCTCGTTCCAGTGCGGATAGCCCGGCAACCGGTCGTCGACGCTGGCGCGTGAATCGGTGAACAGCGACCGGATCGCGTCGTAGCCGTGGATCAACCACGGTGTGCTGCCGTCCCAGATTCGCACCCTGCTGAGCTGCTTGGTTGCGTTGAGCGCCAACGACTCCGGGGGAGGAGCGAACGGGCAGCCCGCGGCCCGCGTCATTGGGAAGTCCGGGATATCGGTGGCTGCATCGGTTGAGATGTCGGTCATCGTGCTCCTCGCTAGGGGGTGGTCAGTCGCCCGCGGCATTCACATGCACCGGCGCGCGCCACAATCCGACGATTGCGTCGATCAATCCCTCGCCGGCAACCGGCCAACTGGACCGCGATCGCGGCCCGTGCTCGGCGAGCGCGCCCTCGTGCTCTGCGCAGGTGTGCATCAGCAGATTTCGGACCATGACGATCCGTTCGGAGCGCACTCGCTTAGGCAGGTCGGGCAGGCAACGAGTGATGCCCTCGATCGTCTGCACCAGCCTCGGCGACATGAGGGCGTCTTTGGTGACGACGTGGTGATAGGTGGGGTCGGCCATCGCCTGGGCGGCGAAACGCGCGTACCAGCTGGGCGTGCCCAGCGCGGCCAGGTGATCGGTGAGGGGCCGCACCAGGGTGCTCACCCAGTCGCGCAGCTCGGTCGAATCGCCGATGTCGTCCAACATCTGGGCACGCAGTTCCTCGATCGGCTCACGGTGCTTGCTCTCGATCGCGCGCAACAATTCGGTGCGGGTGCCGAAGTGGTAGCACGCCGCGGCATTGTTGCCCTGCCCGGCCGCTTCGCTGATCTGCCGGTTGGACACGGCATACATTCCGCGTTCGGCAAACAACCATTCGGCGGCCGACAGGATCGCCTCTCGGGTACCCATCGATCTGTCGGAGCGCGCGCTCCGCTCGGCTTTCACCGCCTCAGTGAACACCGCGCGACGGATTAAATCAAGCCGTTTATTTAATGCGCGTCACGAGCGGTGCCCCATGATTACGTGCGTGCGCTCCGGGTTACTGAAGGTGGTGGCGACGGCCGCCTGGCCATCGGTGTTGTCGCCGTGAAGTTTTCGGGCGAATTGAGATCGCTGGCCTTGATCAGCAACCCGGTGTGGTCGGACCGCAGTGGCGGCACCGGCGTCGAGTTATGGCTGGTCGCAACGGATGTGGCCGATCGCGAGGTCGTGAGCGGCGGCTTGGAGCCGCCACCTCAGCCCGCCAATTCAGCGGCGGCCGCGAAAGCAACCAGCGTGGCAGCGCCGTGTGACGGACGGCGACCCTGACTCAGCCGCCGAGCCCCTTCTTCACGGCCGCGTCTTGCTTCTGGCCGATGTCGTTGATGAAGTCCGGCGGCGGCAGCGTGTCGGGCGGGCCGTCGAATTCAATCGTGACAAAGGCCTTGCCCTCGGTGAACAGCAACACCGCGATGCCCTTGGAGTTGTCGGGTGAATTGCCGGACACCACCGCTCCATCGGTGCCGATCTTGACCGCGTCCGTGGTGGGATGCTTGATCGCGCCACCCTGTGCCGATTTCGCCGCGTTGAGCGCGCTCGTCGCGGCACCGGGGTCCGCCAGCACCTGGATGGTGGATTTGATGGTGTGGCTGTTGTCCTGGGTGTTGAACGTGATCGTCGCGCCGGGCTGGCCGTCCGGGTTGGCCGTCGGCGGTGTCCCCGTGAAGGGCACCGGCGCATCGATATCGGTCACCTGGATCAGCCAGCCGGTGTAGTCGGCCGCCGGCGCTGCCGGGGTCGAAGAGGTCGGTGCGGCACTGGACTTGCTGCTCGATGAGGTGGCCGACCCTGATGTCGTCGGCGATGGCTTCGGATTGCCACCACAGCCGGCCAAGGTCAACGCCAGCGCTGTCGCCGCGGCAACCCCCGTGATGACAGGTCGGGAAAGCCTCATCGCATCGTGCTCCTTCCAGGCTCGATCCGGCGACGGAGTCGATTTCACCCCAAAGGCACAGTACAGGGCGCGTGCCGCCGCAGGGCCGGGCACCCAAGCGGCAGGGGTTATTCCAGCTGGTCGCGCAGGGACGACAAGGTGTTCGCCAGGATGCGTGACACCTGCATCTGTGACACGCCGATTCGCTCCGCGATCTGGCTCTGCGTCATCGACTCGAAGAACCGCATACGCAGTACCTCCCGCTCGCGCACCGGGAGGTCGGCTATCAGGGTGCGCACCGCTTCGCGGTTGGTGATGTGGTCGATTTGAGGGTCGACGCCACCCACCGCGTCGGCGACCAACCGCGTCCGCCCGGTGTTGTCGGCGCCCACGGGTGCGTCCAGGGATTCCAGCTGGTAGGCATCGCCGGCCACCAGGCATTCGACGATCTCGTCGTGCCGGACTCCCAGCTCCTGCGACAGCTCGCGGGCGGTTGGAGCCCTGCCCAGCTTCTGTGCTAAATCCGCTGTCGCCCTGATGATTTGGACGTGCAGCTCGCGCAGCCGGCGAGGTACCCGCATGCCCCAGCTGTAATCGCGGAAGTGGCGCCGAACCTCGCCCATCATGGTAGGAATCGCGAACCCGATGAAACTTGGGCCCTTTTCGGGGTCGAACCGGTTGATGGCGTTCATCAGGCCCAGGCGTGCGACCTGGGTCAGGTCGTCCAAACCCTCACCACGTCGCGCGAAGTGACGAGCCACGTGGTCGGCCAGCGGAAGGCACCGGCTCACGATGCATTCGCGCTGCCGGCGGTACTCGTGCGATTCGGCGGGCATCGTGCTCAGCGTCAGGAACATGTCGACGACGTCGTCGTAGGAATCGTCTTTGTGAGTGCTGGCCGGCCGCATGGGCCGGGGCGGAGCGAGGGCTTCGGTCATCTGGCTGACCGCCTCGTCCCGGCGAGATGCCGCGCGAAAAGATCTGCACACCAATGAATTTGCATTGCGACGCACTCCCTTGGGGTCGCGGGGCAGCGGGGTGCGGCGCGCGTGCGCCATCCCACTGCACCCGATCCGTCGGCACGGACCGGGTGTTTACAGCGCGTGCGCCACGCGGGGGCGACCCGGGAGGTTATGAATCACCAGAGCCACAGCCCAGCGGTCGTACGGCTGACTGACCGCTTTTAGCTAAACGGTGATGCGTCCAGACGGACTCAACTCGCCATATTACGCCCCCCGGGGCATGGCTCCGGGCTGGTTCGCAATTGCCCGCCGCCGAGCAATCCCCGTCCCGCGTCCTGGACCCGGAAAGCGCTGGTCAACGGCAAACGCGTACTGTTCGGCAAATGACGAGCGCCCAGGATCTACTCGCCGGGCGCGCCGCGGTGGTCTCCGGCGGAAGCCGCGGCATCGGCCGCGCGGTCGTCGAGCTGCTGGGCGACCTCGGCGCCGGCGTGGTGGTCAACGGCCGCGACGGCGATGCCGTCACCGAGACCGTCGCGGCGGTCGAGGCATCGGGGGGCCGGGCCGTCCCGGTGGTCGGGTCCGCGGACGACGAGGCCGTCGCTGCCGAGTTGGTGGACACCTGCCGCGACACCTTCGGCCGATTCGACGTCCTGATCAATTGCGCCGGGATTGCCGAGCCGCCCGGCTCGTCGATCCTGGACATCACGCCGGAGGATTTCGATCGGCTGATGAGCGCCCACGTCGGCACGGTGTTTCACACCTGCCGGGTCGCCGCACGCGCGATGGTCGCGCAGGGACATGGGACGATCGTCAACACCAGTTCGGTGGCCTTTCTCGGCGACTACGGCGGCACCGGCTACCCCGCGGGTAAGGGCGCCGTCAACGGTTTGACGGTGGCCATCGCCGCGGAGCTCAAAGCCAAAGGCGTGCGGGCCAATGTGGTGTGCCCCGGCGCGCGAACACGGCTGTCGACCGGAACCGAGTACGAGAAGCACATCGAGGATTTGCACCGCCGCGGCTTGCTGGACGACGTGACCATGCAAGCGTCGCTGGATAGTGCGCCGCCCGCGTTTGTGGCCCCGCTCTACGCCTATCTCGCCAGCGACCTGGCGCGTGACGTGACGGGTCAGATCCTGGTTGCCGCAGGCGGATTCGTCGGCCGCTTCGATCGGCCGGCGCCGTCCCTGCTCGGTTATCGCGATCACCACGATGCCGCGCCGTGGGGTATCGAGGACCTGCACAAGATGATTGGTGCCCGCGGCTAGCCCACGAGCTGGAAAAGCGCGAGGAGCGCGCCATAGGCGACCGCTATCGTGGCCGCGCCCGCCGCAGAGATCGCCGTCGACGCCCCATCGATCGGGTCTAGCCAGCGCCGAAAGGGCCGTGAAACGGCGGGGACCAAGACCCATTGCAGCGCAACGATACTGATCACATTGCCGGCGAACAACGACACCGACGGGCTCACCCCAAGCTTGCCCAGCGCCGGCGAGAGCGATTTCGACAGCAGCATCACGGTGGGGTAGAGGCAGAGCAGCACCAGCATCGCGGTCTTCCATGCCGGCGTGATCCTGGTCTGCCCGTCGTCGACTCGAATCGTTGACCCGAACGGCGCGCTGCGGGTCAATTCGGCGAAGTCGCGGGTCAATCCACCGCGCAGCCGCGGCAGCGCGTCTTGGCGCTCGCGCGAGCGCATCCAGTCCGTCAGCTGATCCGCCCGTCGGAATCGCAGCACCGACATCCATTGTTGTCCGAAGGAATCGGACGGAAACAACGCTGTGCCTTCGTATCCGGGAAATGCGACGATGCTTCGTGTGAGTTCGCTTTGGGTGGCGATGAATTCAGCTTCTTTGCCGGGCGTGACGCTGTGCAGGAAAATGCCGACGTTGGCGGCCGGGGGCTCACCTTGCATCAGGATCAGTTCGGATGCGCAGCGCCACCAGCCCTGCTTCTCGCCTTCGCGCAGAACGGCTTGGCGCTCAGCGCTGTCCAACCAGGCGTCGAGCAGATCAGCATCGCGGAAGGCGACTTCGACGGCCCAATCGAGCGGCCGGTTTCCTTGAACCGATTCGCGCGCGCTTACGTGTCCAGGAGAGTGACGAGCCGAAGCAAGATAGCCGACCACCCACTGGCCGTATCGCGCAGGATCAGAGGGCGGATGGAACAGCGTGATCGCGCGGGCGCCAGCAGTCATATCAGCTGTTTACCATCATCGCCGGCGCGATCGAGGCGACCGCTGCGGGTGCTGGTGATAGGCGCGGGCGTCAGCGGAATTTCGGTTGCCCGGGGATTGCTCCGGGACGGCCACGATGTCACCGTCTTCGACCAACGCGCGGATACGCGAGCAGGCGGCGGTGCCATCACCATCTGGTCCAACGGCGAGACGGTATTGCGGCAGCTGGGCGTCGACATGGAGGGGGCGGGTCAACCACTGTCCAGCGTGCGCTTGCGTACGTCGAGGGGGCATCGGGTCGCCACGTTGGACGTGAACGCGATGGTGAAGCAACTGGGCGCGGCCGTTCGGATGGTTCCGCGCCGCGTCCTGCTGGAACGGTTGCTGACGGACTTCCCGGCCGATCGCGTCCGCTGCAACGCGCGCGCAGCTCAGGTAATCACGATGTCCGACGGCGTCGCGGTCGGGTTCGAGGACGGCAGCGTGGCCGAAGGCGACCTGTTGATCGGCGCCGACGGTCTGCATTCGGTGATCCGCGACCTGGTCGGTGCGCCGGCCGCCGAGCCGACCGGCTGGTGCAGTTGGCAGGGCCTGGTCAGCCTTCCCGAGCTCGTCGACCGGGAGACCGCTCATCTCATCATCGGCGCTACCGGAAACACCGGCGTTTGGCCGGCCGGCGGCTCATCCGTGCAGTGGTGGTTCGACTTGCCGTGGTCGCGCGATTTCATTCGGCCACGTCGCCCGATCGAAGCGATCCGATCGACCTTCGCCGGCTGGTCCGATCCGGTCGACCTGGTGCTCGCGAAGCTGACCGACGAAGATCTGGCCCATTCGCCCTATCCGCATTTCCGGCATCCGGTACCCGCACCGCTGAGTGGCGGGCCGGTGACCCTGCTCGGCGATGCCGCGCACACGATGCCGCCCACTTTCGCGCAGGGAACGAATCAGGCCCTGCTCGACACCATGGTGTTGGGCAAGACGATTTCGGGTCTCGACTCCGGCAGCAGCCGGGCCGAGCTGTCGCGTGCGCTGCGCTCATACGAGAAGACCCGGCGACGTCAGGTGAGCGCGGTATCCCGGGTGGCGTCACTGCAGGTCGCACATCGCGAGTCCGTGTTGCGGCCGGCGGCATGGATGTCGGATCGCTTGCATACCTCGATATTGACCCACTTCGTGCGGATAACCAGCCACCCGCGGATCGCGGCGGAGATCGATCGCGATCTCGCGAAAGCGACTCCGATCAGGCGGTGATCACCGTGACCGAATCCCGCGTCGTCGAGATCGAAACGGTCCACGCGCCGTTCGAGACCGTCCGCGTGCGTGGCGATTTCGATTCCCCGTCACGCTGGCTTTGGCTCGTCAAGTGGTGTGTGCTGGCCGTGCCGCACTATCCCATCCTGATTCTTCTGTACCTGGTGTATCCGATCCTGACGGTCGTGGCCGGTGTCGCGATCCTATTCACCGGACGCTATCCGCGCCCGATCTTCGACTTCAACGTCGGCGTGCTGCGCTGGTCGTGGCGGGTGATGAACTACCGGTTCCCGATGAACAGCACCGACAAATACCCGCCCTTCACGCTCGCGGCCCGGCCCGATTATCCGGGCGAACTCGACGTCGAATATCCCGAGCACCTGACGAATTGGGCCGTTCTGGTGAAGACCTGGCTACTGGGGGCCCCGCAGGTATTGCTGTGCTGGGCGCTGGAGCCACTGCTACAGCTGCTCTGCGTGATCGCCGCCGTGGCGTTGTTGTGCACCGGGACCATCCCGCAGGGCATGTTCGATCTGCTGATGGGCATTGTGCGGTGGCGCTATCGGGTGGCGGTGTATGTATCGTTGATGCGTGACGAGTATCCGCCTTTTCGTATGGACCTAGGTAGTCGATAACGCCCGGTAATCCGTTATTTCCCTACATATATCGCTTCGGCCAGCCGGTTTTCGATCGCCTCTTCTATAACCGGTATCGCCGAGACGCGATCGCGCACGCGACCGGTCGGCTGCTGATGGTGGGTCTGGGACCGGGTACCGACCTGAAGTTCGTGCCGCCCGCGGTGACCTCGATCGCGGCGGTAGAGCCGGTGGCCGCGTTCCGCCAGATGGCGTCTCATCTGGCGTTTCAGCACGGGATCGCCGCCGACATCGTCGAAGGGACCGGCGAATCAATACCGTTCGGCGACAACAGCTTCGACTCGGTGCATATCGGGCTGGTGTTGTGCTCGGTCGACGACGTCACCGCGACGCTGGCGGAGATCCGGCGTGTCCTGGTGCCGGGTGGTCGGCTGGTCGTCCTCGAGCACGTCCGCGGTGAGGGCGCGACGGGCCGGATGCAGGACCTGGTCGCCAAGCCATGGTCTTGGCTAGCGGCCGGATGTGAACCGAACCGGCGAACCGTCGATTCCATTGCGGCCGCCGGATTCGATACCGCGGGATTGCGCAGCATCCCACGTACCCCGGTGCCGTTTCCGTGCAAACCTCATCTGCAGGGGTTTGCCACTCTCACCGAATAGCTCTTATTCGATGCCGACCGCTTCGATAATGTTCAAGCGGGCCGCGCGGCGGGCGGGTGGGACCGAGCCGAGCAGGCTGATTGCCAGAGCGCCGAGGGTAAACGCCAGTGCCATCCAACTGGGGTGGAAGGTGACGTGGAAATTCATCATGTCGCCGCTGACCAGACTGAACAGCCACTGGTCCGCGCACCCGAACGCCAGCCCCAAAATGCCGCCCACAAACCCGATTCCGGCCGCCTCGGCCAGCACCATCCGCAGGGTGAACCGGCGGCTGGATCCCATCGCGCGCAGCACCCCGATTTCGCGACGCCGTTCCAGCACGGACAGCGTCAACGTGTTGAGCAGCGCGACCGCGGCCACCAGCACCACGATGATCCAGACGGCGTTGGCGATGAACATGCTCTGATGCATCGGCGCCTCGAGGCCGGCCAGCTCGGCGTTGCCGTCGTAGACGTAGTTCGGCGCCGGGACCGCCGCACGGATATCGGACAGTAACCGACGCGGATCCACGCCGGGGGCCGCAGCGATCTGCAGCGTCGTCGCGACCGGGCGGTCGAACCACGCCCGCAGCTGGTCCAGGCTCAAGCCCAGGGTGCCGATGACCGTCGAAAAATAGGGGACCAGGGCCAGCACCGGCGCCTGCCGCACGCCGTGCGGCGTTTGGATGCGGAGCTGGTCGCCGACCCGGACGTGCAGGGTCTTACCCAGATTCTGCGAGAGCACCACCCCGCGGCCGGCCAGCACGTCGTCGCGCACCTGCCGGTCGAGTGCCCGGTACAGCGGATCGGCAGTCCCCGCGGAGAACCCGTCGAGCATCACCCGCGTGCCCCCCACTTCGGCGAACCCGTACGCCCCCTCGGTGACATGCGCGACGCCCGGCACGGCCGCCAGCTTGTCGGAAAGTCCTTGCGGCAGAGCGTCAGTGGGGTAGGTGTCGGGCGGATTCGCGCTCACCCACACCGGAGTGTCCACCACCGGCGCGAAGATGCCACGCGCGGACCGGATCATGTCGTTGTTGGTGCCGGTGATCGTGACGGTCGTGATGACCGCGATCACCACCGTCATGACCGTCGCCCAGACCCGTCGCGGCGCGCGCTCAATGGTCGCCGCGGCGAGGGCGCCGACGGTGCCGAATATTCGCGCGGTGGCGGCCGCGGCGTTGACGATCGGCATGGTGAGTGCGAAGCCGAGCGCGATCTCCGCGGAGAACACGGCCGACATCGCGATGAACGCCAGGATGCCGCGCTGGGTGATGACGACCGCGATGGACACCGCGAAGACCGTGGTCGCCCCGACACCGCACGCGACCCGCAGCCAGCGCGGCACGCGGTCGGCCGCCGACACTCCGACGGGCGCCAACGCCTCGATCGGTGCGACCTTGTAGACCTGCCGTGCGGCCATCGCCGAGGCCACCACGCTGGTCAGCGCGGTCGTGACGATCGCTACCGGTATCGCGTAGCCGGGTAGCCAGTATTCGATGCGGGCTTCGAGGCCTTGCGTCATGGCCGGTGGCAATCGGCCAATTGCGAGGCGGCCCATCAGGATTCCGATTGCCGAGCCGATCCCGCCGCCGATCACCCCGAGGATCGCCGCCTCCGCGAGCATGTCGCGGACGATGACGGCGCGCCGGCCGCCGATCGCGCGCAGCATCGAGATGACCGGCCGGCGCTGGGTGATCGCCATGGTCATGGTGGTGTAGATCAAGAAGGCGCCGACCATCAACGCGACCATCGCGCCCATCAGGGCCATGTAGTTCATCAGCTTGACACCGTCGCCGGCTCGAGTCGCCCTCATACTCGGGTCGGCGACGATGGCGCGGCCATTGACCGCTGCGTTCACCGCGGAGCGAACCTGCCCCAGATCGGCGCCGGGCTTGATCGTGATCAGGATCGAGTCGAGCTGGCCTTGGCGTCCGGTGACGTTCTGCGCCAACGCAAGTGGCGCGAGGACATAGTGCCCGCCGTTGAGCGCCGCAACCTCCTTGCCGGCGAGCACCTCGGTCACCGTGACCGAATCCGAGCCGAGCTGGAACGTCTCTCCCTTGCCATGACCGACTCCCGGACCGACCCGGACCCCGTTCGCGGGTCCAGGTGGATTCGCGGGTTGATCCGGTGCACCGGTTTTCTGCTCTGGCGCACCGTTTTTCAACGCGTCCTTGAGCGCACCGCCCAACGCCGCAAGCCGATCGTCGGCACCGAACAGCAACACCGGCCCCGACGAGGTGGACACCGATGTCCGGATCATCGGCGCGGCGGTCGCCACCCCGGGAACCGCGGCGACGTCGGCGGCGATCGCGTCGGGAAATCCCGCGTCGGTGATCCCGGAGACCTCGAGCGAGGCGACGCCGGCGATCCCATCGCTGAGGCGATTGACCGAACCGGTGATCGAGCCGAAGATACCGAATACCGCCACCAAATACATTGCGGAGACGGCCATTACCGCGATCGAGGCGAACGTGCGCCGCCGGTGCACGGCGAGTTCACGCAGGCTGAACACACGTAGCCGGCTTGCGGTGGCGCTGATCGCGGAACCCGGTCTCACACCAGGACCGCCGATCGTTCGTTGGAAACGATCCGGCCGTCCTGCAGCATGATCACCCGGTCGGTTGCCTCCGCGGCTTCGGGGTTGTGGGTCACCATCACCACCAGGCGGCCGCGCCCGGCTTCGTGCGCGACGTCGGCGAGCAGCGTCAGTATCGAAGCGCCCGTGGTGGAGTCGAGGTTTCCGGTGGGTTCGTCGGCGAGGATCAACGGTGGGTCCATCATCAGCGCCCGCGCCACCGCGACGCGCTGCATCTGGCCGCCCGAGAGCTCCGCCGGCCGGTGCTCGGTCCGGTGTCCGAGGCCCACCCGCTCCAGCAGCCGAATCGCGTCGGGTTTGGCCTTGCCGAGGCGCACGCCGTCGAGCAGCTTGGGTACTGCGACGTTCTCCCACGCGGACAGGGTCGGTAGGAGGTTGAAAAACTGGAAGATGAAGCCGACGCGGTGATGGCGAAACTGTGACTGCTGTTGGTCGTTGAGTCGGCCGATCTCGTCCCCGTCGAATTCGATCGACCCGGAATCGGGGGAGTCCAGCGCGCCGAGCAAATGCAGCAACGTGCTCTTGCCGGCACCGGAAGGCCCGACCATCGAGACGAATTGCCCGCCCTCGAGGCGCAGGCTGATGTCGTCGAGGGCACGAACGGTTTGTCCGCCAATCTGGTATTCGCGCACCACATCACACAACTCGATGGTCAGCAGCTTGTGCTTGGGGCCAGCGCGGGTGTCGAGTCGTCTGAACATGATCCTCCTGCGGCTTCACGCGTAATCAGCGCGCGTCTGCCGCTAACCGCACGGCGCCCAAGGCGCTGGTACCCGGTTAACGAGACCCGACCGTGATCGGTTCATGGCATGCGGCCGCAGCGCCTCGGCGAAGTGCCGATCCTGGCCGACGCCTCGAGCCGCGCGAAGGTGGCCTGCCGGCCCCGATCGCCTGCACTTCAAGCTGAATACCGTGGCGGTATGTATTCAAAATTTAACCGAGTGCGTCCACTCGTGGTGTAGCCGACCACTGGTCACCTACCTAGACTCCTAGGCACCGGGGGGTTTACCAAGTCACTAGTCGAGCGGGCGGCTATGGAACGACTGAGCGGGCTTGACGCGTTTTTTCTCTACTTGGAGACGCCGACACAACCACTGAACGTGTGCTGTGTTTTGGAGCTGGACACGTCGACGATGCCGGGAGGGTACAGCTACGGTGCGTTCCGGTCCGCGCTGGCAAAAAGCGTTGCGGCGGTGCCTGAATTCCGGATGAAGCTCGCCGACAACCAGTTGAACGTGGACCACCCGGTGTGGGTGGACGACGAGGACTTCCAATTGGAACGGCATGTGCAGCACGTCGGTGTGCCGGCGCCCGGGGGGCGCCGCGAGGTGGCCGAGATCTGTGGGTACGTCGCCGGGCTGCCGCTGGACCGTGATCGACCGCTCTGGGAGATGTGGGTGCTGCAGGGCGGTGTCAACAGCGACGCGGTTGTGATGATGCTCAAGGTTCACCACGCGCTCGTCGACGGCGTCGCGGGTGCCAACCTGCTGGCCCATTTGTGCAGCTTGGCGCCCGACGCGCCGGCACCGAAGGCGGTCGGCGGCGCGGGTGGCGGTAATCCGCTCCAGATCGCGGTGAGCGGTCTGATGGGATTTGCCCGTCGTCCGTTGCGGCTGGCGACGGTGGTGCCCGCGACGATCCTGACGTTGGCGCAGACGGTGCTGCGGGCGCGTGATGGCCGCACGATGGCCGCGCCGTTCTCGGCCCCGTCGTCCCCGCTCAATGGCTCGGTCACGCGCTACCGCAACATCGCCTACACGCAGCTGGATATGCGCGACGTCAAGCGAGTCAAGGCCCGCTTCGGGGTGACCGTCAACGACGTGGTCGTGGCATTGTGCGCCGGCGTGCTACGACGCTTCCTGCTGGAGCGCGGCGAGCTCCCCGAGAACCCGCTGGTGGCCACCGTGCCGGTGTCGGTGCACGGCAAGTCCGACCGCCCCGGGCGCAACCAGACCACCTGGATGTTCTGCCGGGTTGAAAGCCAAATCAGCGATCCGGCCGAACGTATCCGCACCATCGCCGCCGGAAACAGTGCCGCTAAAGAGCACACGGCTGCCTTGGGCCCCACCCTGCTGCACGACTGGACACAGTTCGGCGGCCCGACCATGTTCGGCGCGGCGATGCGGTTGCTGCCGCACATCCCGATCAACCGCAGCGCTTACAACCTCATCCTGTCGAATGTGCCGGGCCCGCGGGATCAGCTGTATTTCCTGGGCTGCCGCGTCGCCGCGATGTACCCGCTCGGGCCGATCATCGGCGACGCCGGACTCAACATCACCGTGATGTCGCTCAACGGAGAACTCGGCGTCGGCCTCATCGGCTGCCCGGATCTGCTGCCCGACCTGTGGGGCATGGCCGACGCGTTCCCCGATGCGCTCAAAGAGCTGCTCGAGTGCGATGACATTCCCTCCGACGACAGCTACCCGCCGGACGCGTGAGGACGACGGCGCATCGCACGCCGCCGCTGACCGGTAACCGGGACACCACTGCGTCCCTTCGCTCGACAATGTCGCATGTTATGTGTGTATTCGAAGGCACCGCGGCCTACGCTGGCTGCGAACCGCAGGAGGGTCTTTGACAATGGAACCGAACCAGCTCGACCCCGTCGCCAGCGAACGCCTCTCGCACGCCGGGAAGTTATGGACGTCCGATCTTTCGATCAACGAATTCGCACTGCTGCATGGCGCCGGATTCGAGCCGATGGAGCTCGTGATGGGCGTTTCCGTCTATCACGTCGGCTACCAGTTCACCGGTATCCGGCAGCAGTCGGAGCTGCCCGTGCTGACCGACGCGACCTACCGGGCGCGGTGGAATGCGATGTCGCGAATGCAGGCCGAGGCCGACGCGCTGGGCGCTGACGGAGTGGTCGGTGTCCGGCTCGATTGGCGCCATCAGGGTGAGGGCGAGCATCTGGAATTCATCGCGGTCGGAACCGCCGTGAAATACACCGCAAAGCCGGGAGCGTTTCGACGGCCCAACGGGCAGGCATTCAGCAGCCACCTGTCCGGCCAGGATCTGACCACCCTGCTGCGCTCCGGGTTTGCGCCGGTCGCATTCGTGATGGGCAACTGTGTGTTTCACATTGCCGTCCAAGGCTTCCTGCGGACACTCGGCCAGGTGGGGCGCAACGCCGAGATGCCGCAGTGGACGCAGGGCAGCTACCAAGCCCGGGAGCTGGCCATGTCGCGCATGCAGAGCGAGGCCGAGCGAGACGGTGCAAACGGCGTCGTGGGTGTGCATTTCGCCATCTCCAACTACGCCTGGGGCCACCACACCGTCGAGTTCTACGTGGCCGGCACCGCCGTGCGCCGCACCAGTGAACCGCAAACCATCACACCGTCGTTCGTGCTTCCGATGAGTGATTGATGACGACGTACGACCATGAGCGGGCCAGCCGCGCGATCGGAGCGGCCCTGGCCGGGCCCGGGGGAGTCGGGCAGGTGATCAGGGTGTTCTGCGGCGTGCCCGGCGTCATTCTGACCCCGGCGCGGCGCGGGTTTTTCCGGTCGGCGCCGGAGCGGGTCCAAATCGGCGACTGGCGCTACGAACTCACCGCCGATGGGCGCCTGCGCGCCGGCCACATCGTCAACGGCATCGTGTTGGCCGAGGAGGTCCTGGCTGCCGGCGTCGTCGGTCCGCATATCACCCGCGCGCTCGGGCAGCTGGTGAACCACTACGGTCCGACCATCATTCCCAACATCGACGCCGCCGTCGAGGTTCTCGAGGCGGCGCCCCGCTACTGAGTGAATCACTCAGTGGAACAGAGCTTTTCGAGGCCGAGACCCGCTCCCCGAGGACTTACGCCGCCGGTCCCGGGGGTGGTCCGGGGTGGTGCGAGGTCACCGGCGCGGGCGTCGGTGACGGCGTGGCCGACGGTGCGGCTGAATGCACCGGCGCCGGCGTCGCCGTCGGGCCGTGTCCCGGCGTCGGCGAGGGTGTCGGGGGAGTTGCTTCGGCAATGCGGTTCGCGCTGAAATCCGCTGCCTGATCGATCATCCCGACCTGCTGGTACAGCCGATGGGCGGAGAAGTCGCCCGAGCCACTACAGATCGGATCGTTGGGCACACACAACTCGATGGCCTTGGGCGCATACAGCGGGTCGATCGTGACCGGCGGCTGATTGATCATGCTCATGAATTGGCTCGCCGGCTTGCCGAACAGGGCGACCGCGGCAACATGGTTGGCGACCTCGGCCGGCATCGGTTGCAGGTCCTGCCCGACGCGGGCACCATCGGGCACCTGGCTAGCGGTGACGAAGCCCATCACGGCCGCACCCTGAGAGTACCCGCCCAGCACCATCTGGGTTTTGGGGCAGGCCGCCGCGGTCTGCTCAATGTGAGCACCCGCGTCGCTGATGCCGTCGACGGCTTTGGGAAAGCTCATGGTCGCCGGGTAATCGACCGCGTATACCCCGAGCGACTTGGGGCCGAGGCGCGCACGCAGAGCCTCGACAAAATCGTCGCCGATGTCGCCCAGTCCGGGCGGCTGGTCGGTGCCCCGGGCGAATACGACCTCGACATCGGGGCACGGTTCGGCCGACGCGGTCCGAACGGGAGGGATCAACGCCCAGGTGGACGTTGTAGCGGCACAAAGTAAAACGGGGAGGGCGTACGCCTTCACGCGTTGAATTTTGTCACACTTTCACCACGAGCGCTTCGTATGCGTTTTCGCGTCGGCCGGATTGTCACCCCGGGCGCCGGCCGCCCGATAAAGCGCCGTCGCGCAGCTACTTTGGCGCGTCCTGCTCGCCGGCGCGCCGCCTGTGCACAAAGGCACTGACCGCCCGGAGCACGCCGCGGAATGCGTAGGCGGCGGCCAGCACGCACAGCATGATCAGGAGGATGAACATCGGCAACCAGTTGCCTCGGCTGTGGTCGACGTCCCACCAGACGATCGTGAACAGCACGGCGCAAAGCACCACCACCACATCGCGCCAGTTGCCTTGGTACGACATCGCGGCCCTGCGCCAGGCGCGACTGCGGTTTGCCGAGTCGATCAGATCGTCGATGCGGGAGTCGATCGAGTGCCGCAGCGCGTCGCGCCGCTCGGTGGCCTCGGGCGGGAGTCGATCCAGCAGGTCCATGTCCTGCTCGATCAATTTCCGGTAGTCGGGGCCCCGGAACTGCACGGCCGCGATCGCGAGCATGGCAGCACCGAAAACGGGTGCGCCGTCCAGCGCGAGCTGTCCCAGTCCGACCATGGTCACTCCTCCTTGAGCAGCTGGCCCCGGAATCAGGACGCGGCCGAGGGTCTCCGCCGGGCTCGGGGCTCGGGAGCCCGCAACGGATCCATCGCCTGGGCGATTTGCGGGTAGGCGATGGCCGGTCCGATCCAACGGATCAGGTAGCGCCGAAGATCGGATCCGCTGCGCGGGGGCCGGCCGGGGTCTGCCAGGAACGAGTGCAGCAGCCGAAGGGTGAATTCGTTCAACTCGTCCAGGCCCTCGTCGTCGAAACCGTGCTGCTCCCAATCGATGTCGAAGCGGTGCAGCATCGATCGCCCGAACGCGAGCGCGGTATCCGACACGATGGAGATCGTTTGACCGCTGCGGTTGCGCCGGTTGAGCACCAACTCGAGCTGGTTGTCGGAAGCCAGCTGTTCGACGGCGAACGCGAAACTTTCGGTCACCGCCAGGACGGGGTCGGTGATTCCCTTGAGATGGGCCGCCAGATGATCGAGGAAGCCGTCGGCCGACCGCATCGCGCTCGCCACCAGCAATGCCTGGGTGCCGGGGAAATACCGGTACACGGTCTGCCGGGTCACGCCCAGAGCGCGGGCGACATCGGCGATCCGCATGGCCGAGCCGCGTTCGTCGATAATCTGGTCCGCCGCATCCAGGATCCGCTCGATCGCCTCTTCGTCGGAGGAGGGCGTGTTTCCGGCCCAACCGTGACTGCGCATGATCAGCGGGCGGCAAACGTGTCGTCGGTCATCATCACCGCTCGATCATATCGTCGCAGCTAAACGATCGTTGCTGATGCGCGCAGCCGGCCCGGAACCGGCGCCCGCTGTCCGGGCAACCGGTGTTCGGCGCGGGATAGGCGGTCTAACCGGATCCTGTTGTGGTGGAAAGGCTTTCGGTAGCGATCTGTTTGGCCCACCGGTAGTCGGCCTTGCCGGCGGGCGAACGCTGAACCCTGGCCGTGCGGATGATGGCTTTCGGCAGTTTGTAGCGGGCGATGTGTTGCTGGCACGTCGCCAGCAGCTCCTCGTCGGAGGGATCGGAGCCCTCGACGAGCTGAACGATAGCCACGACCTCGTTGCCCCAGCGCTCCGAGGGCCGGCCGGTGACCACCACGTCGTAGATGCCGGGGTGTTCGGCCATCGCGGCCTCGACCTCTTCGGCGAAGATCTTTTCGCCGCCGGAATTGATCGTGACGGCGTCACGCCCGAGCAGTTCGATCCGCCCGTCGGCCAGGAACCGGGCCCGGTCCCCGGGAATCGACCAGCGCACTCCGTCGACGACGGGGAACGTGCGTGCCGTCTTCTCCGCATCGCCGAGGTAGCCCAGCGGGATCATGTCGCGCCGGGCCAGCCATCCCTCGCCGCCGCCGGGCCCGATTTCGCGGCTGAAATCTATTGCCAAAACCCCGGTTTCGGAGCCCGGCGTAAACGTCGCCACCGCGGTGGGTTCCGATTGTGTCGGCAGGGCGCTCATCTGCAGACCGGTTTCGGAGGCCCCGGCGCTATCGATCACCAGCAGGTTCGGTAGCGCGGTGACAAAGCGCTTGCGCACACTGGGGGTCAAGGCGGCGCCGCCGTTGCTGATATTGATCAGTCCCGACAGGTCGTAGTCACCGCGTTCGATCTCGTCGATCAGTGGGCGGGCGATCGCGTCGCCGACGACCGGAATGCTCATCACCCGTTCGCGTTCGACCAGTCGCAGAATCTCGTCGGCCCGGATGCTGTGGACGTCGTCGGGGAACGTGACCCAGCCGCCCATCGTCATGATCTGGAAGGCGCCCCACTGCGCGGCACCGTGCATCAGCGGCGGGATCAGCAGCACGGACGCGAAGCCCGGCGCGGCGGACGCGCGCTCGGCCAGTTCGTCGTAGGACTTCATCGCCTCGTCGGAGCCGAAAGGGCGTCCGCCCATTGAGGATACGAACACGTCGTGCTGCCGCCACAGCACGCCCTTGGGCATCCCGGTGGTGCCGCCGGTGTAAAGCATGTACAGGTCGTCCCTGCTGGGAGTAGGCATTCCGCCGGGCGGAGGCCCGGTCGCGACGATCGATTCGTAATCCACCGCACTGGGTAGCAGCGGCTGACCGGAATCATCGGCCACCTGAATCAGGAATTCCAGGTGCGGGAGTTGATCGCGAATCGCTGCGACGCGGGGTGCGAACTCGGCGTTGTAGACCAGGGCCCGGGCTTGCGCGTTGGCGAGCAAGTAGACCAGCTCGGCATCGACGTAGCGGTAGTTGACGTTGAACGGTGCGATTCGCGATCGGTAGGCCCCGATCATCGCCTCCAGATAGTGGTTGCCGTTGCGCAGGTACAGCCCGATGTGATCCTGGCCGGATTCGTGGCCCTGCAAGCGATCCCGTTCGGTGTGACATCCCAGTCCCAGCGATGTGAGGTAGTGTGCGACGCCGTCAACCCGGGCGTCCATCTCCGCGTAGGTCCACTGGCGTCCGCGCCAGAACAGCGCGCGTTGCTCGGGCAGTGCCTGTGCCAGAGTCGAAAACACCGTCGACAGGTTGAATCCGCTTTCCGCCATGACTCTCCTCGAAGTTTCGCCGGCGCTGCCCGGCGGGATAGACTGGTCCAAATCACTTGTGCGGCAGGCTAATCAGGCAACCGAAGCTCCCAGGATGAGGTTGACCGCCTCGTCGAGTTGCCCGGCGATCTCCTCGTAGCTGACGAAACGCGCCGTCATCAGCGCACCGGCGAAGGTCATCTGCAGGGTCGATTTCACGGGCCGCGGCCAGCCCGGCCCCAGCGCGGCGGCGATCCGCTTGGACACTTCTTCGCCGATCTGTTCGCGCAGTGGCTTGACGGCGGGATCGTCGGCCATCAACGCCGCTCCGCAGGCGGCGCTGAGCTCGGGCTCGTCGGCCACGGCCACCGCCATGTCGCGCAGCGTCGCGCTCACCCGGGTCTTGGTGGTGTCGTTGACATCGGTGTGCAGCGGCAGTTCGTGCAGAAAACGCAGATACACCGCGGCCACCAGGGCGCTTTTCGACGGGAAGTAGGTGTAGGCGCTGGCCGGCGATACCCCGGCGCGGGCGGCAACGGCCCGCATCGTCAGGTTGGCGTATGACGATGCACGCAGTTCCTCGAGGCCGGCGTCGAGGACCTTGCGGATCGTTTGCCCCGGCCGCCGATCCGAGCGGCGGGCACCCGCGGCACCGTCCACCATCCGGTCAGCAGGCGCCGCTTCTCTAGACACCCGTCTAGTGTAGGAAACGGAATGCCCCCGGCCAACAACACCGTCCCGTAGCCGCTAAACGACGCGGTGCAGCGGCAACGGAGTGACATTCGGCTGGCTTGCTGGACACGAAAGCGCGACAAGATGCGTCAAATGCGGACAGCTGTCCAGAACTTTGCGGTGGGCGTTCGTCGTGCCGAGCGTCGTAAGGTGGCGGCTGTGACCCGGCAGGACCAGCGCCGTTGGGACGAGCGGTACGCCGGCAAGGGGCCGGCGTCCGGCGGTGCGGTGGGGCCGCCCGGCGCGTTTGCCGCTTATGCCGACATTTTCCCGACCACCGGGCGGGCGCTCGATATCGCCTGTGGCCGGGGCTTCGCCGCCGTCTGGCTGGCCCAGCGCGGCATGGAGGTCGTCGGGTTGGACGTCTCCGCGGTGGCCATCGGCCAAGCACGGGAATTGGCCCGGCACCGCGGCGTCGACGAGCGCTGCCGTTTTGACGTCGTGGATCTCGACCACGGCCTGCCGGACGGGCCACCCGTCGACGTGATCGTCTGCCACAAGTTCCGCGACCGTCGCCTCGACCGGGCGTTCATCGATCGATTGGCGCCGGGCGGACTGCTGGCCACGGCGGCGCTCAGCGAAGTCGGGGCCGAACCGGGTCCGTTTCGCGCGGCGCCCGGCGAGCTCACCGTGGCCTTCGGCGACCTGGACGTCATCGCCGCCGGCGAAGGCCAGGGGCAGGCATGGCTGCTGGCGCGAGCGTGAGGCCGGCGAAACTACCCCTGCGCGCGGCTCGATCGGCGACGATGTTCGACCCGTCGCGTCGACGTGGCGGTGCGGTGGTTGGGCGTGTTGCTGCGGTGCGAGGTCGCCGATTCGGTCGGAGCGGGATTGCGTTTCGGTGACCGGCTGCTGTTGCGGTGACGTTGCCCGCCGGCCTTCGGCCGCTGCTGCTGATGCGAACGCGCGGGCGCCGTCGCCGGTGCTTGGTAAGGCGCAATTTCGCCGACCAGCGCCTGCACGGCCTCCGATGTCGCCGTCACGTGCTGAGGTGCGACCTTGATACCGGCCTTGCGCATCAATGCCTGGGTGTCCTGTCGCTGCTCGGGCAGCACGACGGTGACGACGTCACCGGCGCTGCCGGCGCGCGCGGTGCGCCCGGAGCGGTGCAGATAGGACTTGTGCTCGGCGGGCGGGTCGATGTGCACGACAAGTTCGACCTCGTCGACGTGCACGCCGCGCGCGGCGATATCCGTTGCCACCAGCACCCGGGCGCTGCCCGAGGCGAACATCGCCAGGTTGCGCTCACGTGCGGGCTGAGACAGGTTGCCGTGCAGGTCGACTGACGGAACTCCCGATTCGGTGAGCTGCTTGGCGAGTTTGCGCGCTTGATGCTTGGTGCGCATGAACAGAATTCGGCGGCCGGTGCCGGAAGCGAGCCGGTGCACGACCTCCTTCTTGGCCTCCGCGTTGGCGACGTGGAACACGTGATGCGTCATCTCGGATACCGGAGAGTCGGCTCCGTCGACGGAGTGCAACACCTCGTCGCGCAGGAACCGGTTGACGAGCTTGTCGACGCCGTTGTCCAGGGTCGCCGAAAACAGCAGCCGCTGGCCACCGTTCGGAGTGGCGGCCAGGATTCGGGTGACGCCGGGCAGAAAGCCGAGATCGGCCATGTGATCGGCCTCGTCGATCACGGTGATCTCGACCGCATCGAGGCTGATCAGCCGCTGCTTCATCAGATCTTCGAGGCGACCCGGGCAGGCCACCACGATGTCGACGCCGGATTTCAGCGCGACCACCTGACGGTGTTGCGAGACACCGCCGAAGATCGTCGTGACGCGTAGACCGCAGGCGGCTGCCAACGGCTCCAGCGTCGCGGTGATCTGGCTCGCCAGCTCGCGGGTCGGTGCGAGCACCAAACCCGATGGCCGCGACCGGCGGCGGCCGCCTTCGGAGAGCCGGCTGACAAGTGGGATCGAGAAGGCGAGCGTCTTGCCGCTGCCCGTTTTTCCGCGGCCGAGTACGTCGCGCCCGGCCAGCGTATCGGGCAGGGCCGCGACCTGGATCGGAAATGGATGTTCGATGCCGCGCTCCGCGAGTGCGCTGACGATTTGTCCGCGTACGCCGAGATCGGCAAAGGTTTTGTCGGTAGTCACTTTTCGGTGCCTTTCAGGCATCGGTATGCCGGGCCGCTGCTTGTCGCGCGCGGTTCTCAGCACAAGGTGGCGAGATTGCCGGAGGGCAAAATCGATCGCCGCGAGACAAGCTGGTGCGGATGCACGGATCACCTGAACGTGGTGAGTTAGCCCGAATTTCGGGGCGGCACCACTGGGATGAAGAAGCGTTCCACGACGTAGTTGACATCTAGCTGTGAGGCCAACGTTGCTGCCAGCATAGCGCACCGGGCACACAACGACGAAAAAGTGCCATGTGATGTGCGTCGCCGCGATTGATCAGGATTCGAGCCGGGCCCGCACGGCCGCCATGCGCTCTTCGAGTTCGGCCTCGTCGATCACACCATGCGCCAAGAGCGAATGCGCCAGTGCAACCAACCGGTTTTCCGGGTACGGCAGCTCGGAATACACCGTCGCCGACAGGGTGTCCTCCTCGTTGCGCCGCTCGAGGAAGCCGAGTGTCTCTGGGCCGCAAGCGCTTTGATCGAGGGCGTCGCAGATCCCGTCCAGGCTGGTCTGCCACGGCGGCACCGGGTTGTCGACTCCGTATTTGGCCGCCATTCGGCTCCAGACCTGGTTTCGCTCAACGATTTTCGTCAGCGACGCGATCGTCGAGGTCTTGGCCGGGTCCAAGCTTTCGGAAGCGCTCACGTGTTGGCCTCCATGTCAGTCGGCAACCGGATGGATGGCGGGCCGGGTTTCGGTGATCGCGTTCGTGGTGACGCCGGCCTTGGGCAGGGCGACACCGATCAGGCAGTCGCGGGTGACGATTTCGGCCAGCTGGTCTTCGGTCCAGCCGTCGGTTCCGTCGGGGCGTACGGGCATCACCATGAATCGGTGCTTCTGATTCGAGTCCTCGACCCGAATCTCGACCTCTTCGGGTAGGTAGAGGCCGAACTCGGCGAGCACCTGGCGCGGCCAGCGCACGATGCGACGGCGGAAGTTGGGCGTGCGGTACCACTCGGGCGAATTGCCCAGAATCGGGCGCGGGTAGCAGGAACAGAGCGTGCACACGATGACGTGGTGCAGGGTCGGCGTGTCCACCAAGACGTGAAAGGCCGTGAAGTCACTCGGCGTGCCGAAACCCGTGGGGTGCAGCCAGTCGACGCCGACTTCCTTACTGGCGGCAAGCGGATCCGAAATCACCAGCTTCTTGAATTCGGGGTCGAGCCAGGCCCGGGCCACCAGGTGGGCCGCCGGAGTCGGACCGATCTGCTCGGCGTATTCGGTCATGCGGCGATGTTCCTCGGCGGTGAAAATGCCTTTCTCGATGCACAATTCGCGAAGGGCTATCTCGAGGACCTCGAAATCGGTGATCTCGTCCACCATCGGCGCTGCGGTGCGATCGTGATCGTGGTCGTGATCGGTCATGCTGAGGTCCTTTCGACCGCTTCGAGCCACCGTTGGGGAATCTCGGTCTGCAGCGTGTCGTTGGTGGGACCGGTGTAACCGTGCCAGAGTTCGGACAGGTTGAACCGAACGATGTAGAACCACTCGGGTTTTTGATCGGGGCCGGCCCAGGTCTCGTCTTCGGCGGCGGGGCTTTCGTAGGTGACGACGGCGATCTCACCTTGGGCGCCGCGGACGTATTCCTGGGTGCGGGTATAGAGCAGGATGGGCAGGTCCTTGACGACGACCTTGTCGCCGACCCGGAACTTCGGCTCGCCGGCCTGCCCGGCAAAAACCTGCGGATCGCCCTTGCCGACGGCGTGGATGTGGTGTTCGTTGCGTTTGACCGTGGCCGGGTCGCCTTCGAATTTCGGCTTGGCCTCCAGAGGCTTACCCTGCAGCCCGCCCTCATACCGGGCCTTGACCTCGACCATGCGCTCGGCCAGCTCGCTCACCCCGATGTGGTGCTTCTCGACGAGGACGCGCACCACGGCGAGCAACCAGCGCACGTAGTAGGGCAGACCAAGATAGATGGCGCGGCCGAGGTCGACATTGCCCATCCGGCGCCGTTCCTCCGACAGCCAGATGCCCCGCCAGCCGAGCACCTCACACATGATGTAGGTGTTCTCTTCCCAGATCTCGTACTGCTTGTTCTCGTACTTGATCGGCGCGTCGGGTTCCCCGCCGACGTCGTGCGGGGTCTTCGCGTATGCGGCGAATCGGTCGTGATCGATGAGATCCGGCGTCGGCGCGTCCGGAAGTTCCGGGTAGGCGGATTTGAGCCTGGCCACCAGGTCCAGCTGGGCTGCGCGGTCCGCAGGGGTCGCCATAACCAGCTCCACTCGTCGTCGCAATGTCGGCCGTGGCGCAGCCAGGTGCGCACTCAATACACCTCACTCCTCACCGCAAGATCACGCAACCGCTAAATGAGTTGCCGGGAGGGTAATGTCCCGATAATGGAGCGGCGCGAGCTCGACGCGGTCATCTATGAACGCGAACCGCCGATTGCGCGGATCATTTTGAATCGGGTCGACAAGGCCAATACCAAGGATGCCGTCCTCGTCACGGAAGTCGACGAATGTCTGCACGAGGCCGACCGCGACAGAGAGATCAAGGTCGTCATCCTCAAGGCAAACGGTAAGGGCTTCTGCGGCGGCCATGTGGCGCGCTGGGGGCCCGACGAAAACCCTTATCCGGATTTCGGAAACACGTTCGAGGACCTGTACAAAGGCACCGCCGACCTGTTTCTGTGGCCGACGCTGTACCTGTGGGAATTTCCCAAGCCGACGATCTCGCAGATCCACGGCTATTGCATGGGGGGCGGGATCTATCTCGGCTTGTTGACCGACTTCTGCGTGGCGTCCGACGATGCGTATTTCCAGATGCCGCTTGCCCAAAGCCTCGGAGAACCGGGCGGGCACACCATGATTGAGCCGTGGCTGCTGATGAATTGGCATCGCACCATGGACTGGTTGTTGCTGGCGCCGACGCTGTCCGCCCAGCAGGCCCTCGACTGGGGGCTGCTCAATCGGGTGGTGCCGCGCGAAGACCTCGAGGACACGGTCGAGGAGATGGCCCGCAAGATCGCCCAAATCCCGCTGACCACACTGATGGCGGTCAAGAACAACGTCAAGCGTGCCTGGGAATTGATGGGTATGCGCGTGCACCTTCAGGTCAGCCACATCCTGACCAATATGGTCGGCGCCGCCACCGATGTTCAGGCTCGGCGGGCCGAACTCATGCAATCGGGCATGAAGCCACGCGATTTCGTCGACCGCGAAGATTCTTAGCGGCTCATCTGGCCGGCGATCTTGCGCCCGGCCGCATGGCGGGCGGCGACGTAACCGAACACCATCGAGCTGGCGATGCTCGCGCCGGCGCCCGGATACGTGCGGCCCATCACCGTCGCGGTGGTGTTGCCGGTCGCGTACAGACCGTCGATCACCCGGTCCTGCTGATCGAGCACCTGGGCGTGTTCGTTGGTGATCACGCCCCCGCAGGTTCCAACATCGGACGGGAGCACCCTGGTCGCGTAGTACGGCGCGCGGTCCAGCGGGCCGATCGCGGCGTTGGGCCGATACCCCGGATCGCCGAGGCAGTCGTTGTAGGCCGACTGGCCGCGCCCGAAGTCGGGATCCAGGCCCTTGGCCGAAAACCGGTTGAACCGTTCGATGGTGTGCGACAGCTCGTCGGCGGGCAGGTCGATCTGGCGGGCCAGGTCGGCGATCGTGGCGCCGCGTTTGACCGCGCCCTTTTCGATCAGCTCGGGGGGCAGGTGCTGATTGCGTTTCAGCGGATTGGCGCTGGTGACGTATCGGCGTACGTATCCGTCGTCGAAGATCATCCAGCAGGGCACCGCCTTGTTGGCGTACATCGCCTTGCCGACCTCGACGTAGGAGTTCGACTCGTTGCAGAACCGCCGCCCGGTCGAGTCGACGTAGATGGCGCCGGGCCGTTGTCGTCCAGAGCCCAGCGACGCGGCGACGGCACCGCCGTTGGCGATGAAAACCGAAGGCAGCCACCATGCTTCGTCGAGTAGATCGGTTTGGGCGCCCAGTCGCATGGCCGTCTCCAGCACCTCGCCGGTGTCGCCGGCGTTGGCGATCGACCACTGTCCCTCGTTGGGCTGGTCGCCGCTGTAGCGGCGGCGCATCTCCTTGTTGTGGCCGAAGCCGCCGGCGGCCAGCAGAACTCCCTTGCGCGCCTCGATGTTCAGCGCGACGCCGTCCCGATTGACCCGCGCGCCGACGACGCGGCCGTCCTCGACGATCAGGTCCTCCATCGCGGTATTCGTCCACAACGGGGGTTGATTTCCGCTGAGGTCGATCAGCGCCTTGAGCATCTGCGCGATCAGTGAGGCGCCGTTGGTGAGGATCTGGGCCCGGCGTGCTCGCGCCGCGGCGGTCCGCAGGAACACCTTGGTGGCGACCGCGAATGCGCGCGGCGCCCGGTTGAAGTACTGGACCGAGCGCAGCTCGTTGGTCAGCACCACGTACCCGTAGTTCTTTGCCAGCGGGGGCTGCACCTTGTCATGCCAGCTGCCGAGTTCGGCCGCGTCGAACGGGATTCCCTCGATGGCCCGGCCGGACTCGTTGCCGCCCTTGTGATTCGGGTAGTAGTCGCTCCAGCCGGCGCAGCGGATCAGCCGAACACCCTTGCGGATAAGGAAGTTGATCATCTCGTAGCCCGCGGTGAGGAACATCTCCCGCCGTGCTGCCGAGGACGCCGCACCGATATCGCCGACCACGTCGCCCAGATAGGCCAGGCCGTCTTCGTGCGAGTCGGCGATGCCGTCGGCACGCATCAGCGGGTTGTTGGGCAGCCAGACGATGCCGCCGGACAGCCCGGTCGATCCGCCGACCAGGGCCTGCTTCTCGACGATCAGGGGCTCAAGCCCACTGTCCAGCGCGGCCAGCCCCGCCACCATGCCGCCGCCACCGCTGCCCGCGATCAGCAGGTCCACCGAGCGGTCCCACGCAGTGGTCATGAGCCCAACCCGAGGTCGGCGATCGGCACGTCGATGGTGGTATTGGTCTTCTGGATCGCGGGCACCAGCGCGTCGTAGCTCAGGCCGGCCAGGAACCCGTCGATGACCCGCTCGAAGTTCGAGATCAGTCCTTCGATCTGGTAAGAGAGTCGCATGAATTCAAAACCCTTGGAGTGGAGTCCTTTTTGCTGTCGCGGCAGATTGGAGAAGTCCTGGGCGGGAATCGGCGGCCAGCGCGGGTCGTCGGGCGCCATCGGTTCGGGCGGTGTGGGCTTGCCCGTCACCTGATCCGGCGGGATGCGAGTGAGCGACCAGATCTCGAACAGCGTCTCCTCCGGACCCAGTGGCCGGATCCGATAGGACGAGGCGCTGCTGTATTGGGGCAGCACGAAGTAATGCGGGAAGGCGAAATTGATCGCCTCGGTGATCCCGCGCCGCGCAAGGTCATTCAAGTCGGGAATGTCGCAGCCCCGGGCACGATGCCAGCTGACGATCGCGTCGTTGAGGGTCCTGCGCCAGGTAGCCATAGCCTCGGCCGGATCGGCCGGCAGCTCGATGTTCTGCAAGCCCTCGGCGATACGGACGTCGTTCTCATGCGTCATGCCCGCCATGCCTTCGCCGAGCGTGCGCATGAAATACAGGTTGGTCTGCGCCAGGCCGGGCTTCGCGGATGTGGTGGGCATGCTCGAGGGCAGTAGCTGCGGGTGCGTCTGCGGAACGTGGTAGCCCTCCATGAACGCCGCCGTCGCGAGTTTCCAGTTCACCGGAAGCCGGCAGGACTGCCACCATTCGGTGCGCAGCGTCTCCACGTGCCAGGCGTCGTAGATCGACGCGAACGGTTCCATGCACTCGCGCAGCCGCGGCGCCGCGGCGTCGAGGTTGATCCACGCGCAGCCACCCCAGAGCTCACAGCGGACCGAGACGAGTTCGAGGTCTTCCGGGCGCATGTTGTCCGCGGCGAAGGCCTCGGGCCGCAGCACGAACGTATTGCGCCCGTCGATGCCCCAGCACCAGCCGTGGAACGGGCAGACGAAGGTGCGCCGGCTTCCGTTGCCTTCCACCAGCTTTACCCCGCGGTGACGGCAGGCGTTGTGATAAGCCCGGACATTCTCGCCGTCGACGCGCACCACGATGATCGACTCGTCGAGAATCTCGTACTCCACGTAGTCGCCGGGGTTGGGTATCTCCTCGAGCCGGCAGGCCATCTGCCACACCCGCGGCCACAACATCTCGGCCTCGAGCGCGTAGAAGTCCGGGTCGTAATAGCGCTGCTTGGGAATTCGGTCGGCGGCCTGCACCGCCCACGGCACCGGCAACGCCGTCCAGTCCACGTGGGCTCGTCTCGAACCTGTCTCTACTGCCATCTCGTCATCCCTTGTGTCAGCGTCACACGATCCGTGATGCGCGCCCCTGCCAGTAACGCTCGCGGATGCGCCTCTTGTAGAGCTTCCCGTTCGGATCGCGAGGCAATTCCGGGTCGAATTCGACTGTGCGCGGGCACTTGTACCCGGCCAGGTGGGCCCGGCAGTACGCGATCAGCTCGGCCTCGAAGTCGGGTCCGGCCGCGACGCCCGCGACGGGCTGCACCACGGCCTTGACCTCTTCGCCGAATTCGTCGTTGGGAACGCCGAAGACCGCGGCATCGACCAGTTTGGGATGCATGATCAGGAGGTTCTCCGCCTCCTGCGGGTAGATGTTCACCCCACCGGAGACGATCATGAACGTCGACCGATCGGTCAGGTACATGTACCCGTCCTCGTCGACGTATCCCATGTCCCCCAGGGAGCGCCAACCGCGGTCGTTGTACACCGACGCGGTCTTGACGGGATCCTTGAAGTACTCGAAATCGGGTCCACCTTCGAAGTAAAGCTCTCCAGCCTGGCCGATGGGAAGCTCTTGGCCGTCGTCGCCGACGACGTGTACCGGGGCCATCGGTATGCCCACCGAGCCGGGGTGGGCGAGCCACTCCTCGGGACCGATCACGGTTCCCGCGAATCCTTCTGTGCCGCCATAGTATTCGTGAATGATCGGCCCGAACCAGTCCATCATCTGGTGCTTGACGTCGACCGGGCAGGGAGCGGCCGCGTGGATCACGCAGCGCAGGCTGGAGACGTCGTAGCTGCGCCGCACCGCCTCGGGCAGCTTGAGCATGCGCACGAACATCGTCGGGACGAATTGGGCGTGCGTCACGCGGTGGGTGTCGATCAGTCTCAGCACGGTCTCCGCGTCGAACTTGCGCATCATGATCGACGCGGCGCCGACGCGGTTGACCGCCATGGTGTAGTTCACCCCGGCCGCGTGGTACAGCGGCGCGGGGGACAGGTACACGCTCGACGGGCTCATGCCGTAGCGGTGGGTCAGCGCCATCTCGAGCACCGACTGGGCCCAGGAGCCGTTGCCGTCGGCGGGCAGCGGCCGGCGGACCGCCTTGGGTCGTCCCGTGGTCCCCGAGGAGTAGAGCATCTCGGATCCGTCCGACACCGGCGGCGCAGCACCCGCCGCCGCCAGGGTGTCCTCGTATCCGCGCCAGCCGGGTAGTTCGCCGCCGACACTGATATGGACCCCGACTGCCGCGTTGACATCGCGCACGTGAGAGGCGATTTCGGGCATCGACGCGTCGACGAACACCGCCTTCGCATCGGAGTCGCCGATCACGTAGGCGGCCTCATCGGCGGTGAAGTGGGTGTTGACCGCGGTGTAGTAGAGGCCGGAAAGCTGGCAGCCCCAGGTGATTTCGAAGAACTCCGGGCGGTTCGGCAATACCAGGGCCACACCGTCCCCGCGGCGCAACCCCGCATCGTGTAGTGCCGCGGCGACTCGTTGGCTTCGTTCGTACAGCTCGCCGAACGAGATCGCGGTGCCGTCGGCAATCAGAGCCGTTGACTGGGCGACCGCGATCGCGTGATCGGCGATGTTCACCAGCGGACCTACGTTGCCGCGGCGCCGTCGGTCTGGGCGGCGGCCGCGGCCTGGCGCCGGGCGTGCTCGGACGGCAACACCTTGTCCTTGAACACGGTCTGAATCAACTGCTGCACGTCCTTGCTGATCGAGGCGAGCGCGACGAGGTCGTTGGAGCTCTGCCAGTGCACCCGCATGCCCATCAACTCCCAAGCCCGCTTGAGATTTGCCTTGGTGAGCATCAACGTCGTCAACGGCGCCTGGGCGATGTGGCGGGCGATCGCGTCCACGCGGGCGTCCAAGTCCTCCCGCTTGACCACCTCGTTGACGAGCCCGACCTCCAGCGCCTTGTGGGCGTCGATCACCTCGGCGGTGAACAGGTAGTAGGCGGCGCGGCGCCAGTTCATGAAAACCCAAGGTTCGATCGAACATTCACCTGACGGCATGCCGAATCCCTGTAGCGGCGGATAGGAGAAGTAGGCGTCTTCCGACGCGATGACGATGTCGGTGGTCAGGCCCATGTGCGTACCGCCGCCCACGCAGTAGCCGTGCACCTGCGCGATGGTGGGTTTGGAGAACTCCCATAGATTCAGCGTTGGCTTGACGAACAGATCCGACTGCGCCTTCCACGGGTGTCCGGTTACCATCGCGTTCTCCACGAACGACGGGTAGTCGACGGCGTTGTTGCCGATCGCATGCCCGGAGCAGAATCCCTTGCCGTTGGCCTTGAGCACCAAAACCTTGATGTCGTAGTCGCGGTCGGCATCCAGCAGGGCGGCGTCGACCTCCTCGGCCAGCTTCTGGTCCTGAGCGTTGGCCTTCTCCGGCCAGTTCAGGGTGATCTTCGCGATCGGACCATCTTTCTGGTAGATGATGCGCTCGCGCGTCTCGTTGAGGTCCATTTTTGCCCTTTCGCCAGTTATGAAGTGATGATGCCGATTTCGGCGCCGATGTCATAGATGGTCCCGACCTGGCCCGTCCACCGCACGGTGCCGGATGCTCCGGCTTCGATTTCCTGTTCCACCTTCTCGGTGGCGATCACATAGATCGGCGTGCCCGCCTCGACGTGTTCGCCGGCGTCGACGAGGAGCCCGGTCAGCTCCGCTTCGGCTACCGCGACCGACACTCGGGGGATTCGAATAACGAAGTCAGCCATGCGCATTCGCTTTCGCGAGAGTACGCAGCGCCGCCTCGACGACGCGGGCCGGTGACGGGTACACCTGCGCCTCGAGCGCGGCCGCGGCCGGGTTGGGCACGAACCGGGCGGCCACCCGCTCGACGGGTGCGGCGAGTTCGCCGAACAGCTCCGATCCCACGATCGCCGCGATCTCCGCTCCGGGGCCGGCGAATTGGACTGCGTCGTGCACGATTACGGCCCTGCGGGTACGCCGTACCGACGCGATGATGGTCTCGACATCCAGCGGCACCAGGGTGCGCAGGTCCACGACTTCGGCGCTGACCCCCTGTTCGGCCAGCGTGGCCGCCGCCGCGAGCGCGTCGTGCACGCTGCGCCCGTAGCTGATCAGACTCACGTCGGTGCCCGGCCGCTTGATATCGGCCTGGCCGAGGGGAATGGAGAATCCGGGGTCGACGGGAACCGGCCCCTTCCTGCTTTGCAGCCGGATCGTCTCGACGAACAGACATGGGTCTTCGTCGAAGATCGCGGCCGTCAGTAGGCCTTTGCCGTCGCGCGGGGTGGACGGCACGATCACCTTCATGCCCGGGATGTGCATGAACCATGCCTCCAGGCTCTGCGAATGTGTGGCACCGGTGGCCAGTCCGGCGTACACCTGGGTGCGGATGGTGATCGGCGCGGTTGTCCGGCCGGCGGTCATGAACCGCAGCTTGGCGGCATTGTTGATCAGCTGGTCGGCGGCGATGCCGATGAAGTCCATGATCATGATCTCGGCCACCGGCAGCAGTCCGTCGATCGCGGCGCCGATCGCCGCGCCGACGATCGCGGCCTCCGAGATCGGAGTGTCCAGCACCCGGTCGTGGCCGTACTTCGTCGACAACCCCGCCGTCGGTCCGGATGCGCCCGGATCGGCGATGTCCTCACCCAGCAAGAACACTCGATCGTCGGCCGCCAGCGCCTGATCCAGCGCGAGGTTCAGCGCCTCGCGCATCGTCATCTCTTTTTCGTCCATGTCGTTACACCGGGAACTTGATCGGAGTTGCGTACACGTCACGGTCGAGCTCGTCGACCGACGGGGAATCGGCGCCCATCACGACTTTCAAAGCGGATTCCACGGCGGCCTGGGCCTCGTCGTCGATGCGCGCGAGCTCGTGTTCGTCGCAGCTGCCCGCGTCGGCAAGACGCCGGCGAAAGCGCGGCACCGGGTCGGCGGCCACCGCGGCTTCGAGTTGTTCCTTGGGGATATAGGGCATCCGGTCGCCGAAATAGTGGCCGCGGAAACGGAATGTCACGCACTCGATGAAGGTGGGGCCCGCACCGTCGCGCGCCCGACGAAGTGCCTCGTCGAGCGCGTCTTTCACCGCCAGCGGGTCGTTGCCGTCGACCCGGACGCCCGGCATCCCGTATCCGGCGGCCCGGTCGGCGACCCGCTCGATCTTCATGGTGTCGTGGGTCGGCGTCATCTCCGCGTACAGGTTGTTCTGGCAGACGAACACCATCGGCAGATCCCAGAGTGCGGCCATGTTGGCCGCCTCGTGGAACGAGCCGGTGTTGGTGGCGCCGTCGCCGAAGCTCACCACGGTGACTCGATCGAGCCCCTTACGTTTGGCGGCCATCGCCAGCCCGACGGCCACTGGCGGCCCGGCGCCGACGATTCCGGTCGAAAGCATCACGCCCACCTCGGGTTTGGCGATGTGCATGGTGCCGCCTTTGCCGCGGCCGGCGCCGACCGTGCGTCCCATCATCTCGCCGTAGATTTCCTCGAGGGGGACGCCCTTCCCGATCAGATCGTGGAGTCCGCGGTAGGTCGTCACCAGCTGGTCGTAGGGTCGCAGCGCGACACCCATTGCCGCGGCGATCGCCTCCTGGCCGCGTGACGGCCAGTACACACACATGAACTCACCGGTGCCGATGCCCTTGGACAGTCGGTCGTCGGCCGCCTTCATCAGCACCATCAGCGCATAGAGCTTGCGCTCGACATCTGCTGCGGCGCTTGGCATCACGCGCCCGACCATGGCTTGACCTTGAGGAAGCCGCCGCCGTCGACGCGTAGCTGCTGTCCGGTGATATAGCGTGCGGCGTCGGAGGCAAGGAACAGCACCGCCTCGCTGATGTCTTCGGGCTCGACGTAGGGGATCGGCATCGCCTGGACGAACGGGAAGATCGGCTCGGCGTCTTCGCGGGTCGGCTCCTTCAAGTCGGGTCGGAACGCCCGGTACATCGGCGGGCTGTGCAACATGTCGGTATTGACGTTGGTGGGATGCACCGCGTTCATCCGGATGGAAAACGGGGCCAGCGCCCGAGCGAAGTCGTTAACATAGTGTGCTGCAGCAAGTTTCGCGAAAGCATACCCGGCTCCGCCGGGGCCGCCGTCGATGCCGGTGGTGTTCATCGACGACATGAAGGCCGCGTTGGAACCGATCACGATGATCGACGCGCCGGCTTGCAGGTGTTTGAGACTCGCGTGTACGAGGTTGAGCACACCCACCAGGTCCACGTCCACGGCGTCGGCGAACGCCTTCGGTGGCAGACCCGCGGTGAGCGGGCAGATACCCGCGTTGGCGACCACGATGTCGAGGTGCCCGAGCTCGGCGACGCCCTCGTCGATCGCGGCGGACAGTGCCACGCGGTCGCGAACGTCGGCGATGGCGGTGAAGGCGCGCTGCCCCTCCTTTTCGACCAGCCGCGCCGTCTCGTCCAGGTCCTCCGGCCGGGCCAGTGGGTATTCGTTCGTGTCGATATCCGCGCACAGGTCCACCGCGATGATGTCGGCGCCCTCGGCGGCCAGCATCCGCGCGTGCGACCGTCCCTGACCCCGCGCGGCGCCGCTGATCACGGCCACCTTGCCCGTTACCCTGCCCATCGCTCGTCCTTCGTCCGGGTGCCTATTGCCGTACGTGTGTGCGGGAGCCGCGTTGGGGGCTCGTTACGACGGTGGTCTGGCCGGCGAGCGAAAGTGCCTGTGCCGCTGGGGTGAATCTGGCCAACGATCGGCTCCATCGCATCTCTTCCACGAAAACCTGCGCGTGGCTGTAGCCGGGCTATCGATATCCCTTAGAGTAACTAGAATACCTAAAATAGCAAGGACAGATCCGGACCGAGGGGGTTGGCGATGTCAGGTGTCCTTGACGGCGTGCGGGTCGTCGAATTGGCGTCATGGACGTACGTCCCGTCGGCCGGTGCCGCGCTGGCGGACTGGGGCGCGGACGTCATCAAGGTGGAGGGCGTGGCGTTCGGTGACCCGGGCCGGGCGCTGGTCGTCGGCGGCTTCACGCGCGAAGCCGCCCGCCCGGATGCGGACTTCATCCTCGAGCTGGGCAACCGCGGCAAGCGCAGCATTGCGATCGACATCAAATCCGAGACGGGTCGCGCATTGTTCGGGCGCCTGTTGGCCACCGCGGACGTGTTCCTGACCAACTGGCTGCCCGGCGCGCTGGAGCGGGCCCGGCTGACCGTGGACGACATTCGCGGCTTCAACCCGAAGATCATCATCGCCCGCGGTACCGGGCTGGGGGTTCGCGGCCCGGACCGCGATCGCGGCGGCTTCGACGCGGCCACCTACCTGGCCCGCGGCGGGGTGGCCTACACCCTCACCCCGTTCGGGACCGATACGCCCGCCGTCCAGGGCCCCGGTTTTGGTGACCTGCAGGGTGGGGCCACGCTGGCCGGCGGTGTGTGCGCGGCGCTGTTCCACCGGGAACGGACCGGCGAGCCGACGATCGTCGATTCCTCTCTGCTGGCGCAGGCCATGTGGTCCATCGCGCCGTCGATCTGTGCCGCCGATTTCTTTGATATCGACGGCATTCCGGGGGCACCGCCCGGATTGGCCATCAATCCGCTGGTGAATCGCTACAAAACCAGGGACGGCAGGTGGATCCAGCTGGTCTTCCTGCAACCCGACAAATTCTGGGCCGGCTTCTGCGAGCGGATGGGCCTTGCGGAGTTAGCCACCGACGAGCGCTTCGTACCGTCGAGCAACCTGATCGCGAATGCGGCCGCGGCGACCGATATCTTCGCGAAAACGTTTGCCGGCCATGACCTCGCGCACTGGCGGAAGGTGCTCGAAAACGAACCGGGAGTGTGGGGAGCGCTTGCCACGCCGCGAGAGACACTCAACGATCCCCAAGTCGAACCCAACGGCTACGTGGTGACAAACGTCGACGATTACGGCGAGGAATACCGAATCGTTGCTGCGCCGGTTCAATTCAACGAAACTCCGCCACTTCCCGCGCGCGCGCCAGAACACGGCCAGCACACCGAGGAGATTTTGCTCGAACTCGGCGTCGAGTGGGACGACATCGCAAAGGCGAAGGACCTCAACTCGATCCTGTAGGGTATCCGGTGCTGCCGCCAAAAGCGTTCTGCGATTGGCTCTTACGCGGCATTGTCGGCAGAAGTGCGAGCCGCGTTACACCCCAGCCCGATTGGTGCCGAAATCGGTATCGACACGGTCACAAGCACGTATCGATGTCGACGGCGCTATGGCATAACGGCGCCGTTCCACAAATCATGGCACAGTGCGCCTTTGAGAATCACGATGGCGAGTCATGCGTTCTCGCTGGGATTCTTGTTCGCTACGCGGAGTAGCGGATTTTCGTTGGGGCGCAACAGGAGGTATGAAGAGCATGGCGAACTGGGTTCCCGCACACACTTCGTGCGGCCCGAACTCCAGCCGCATTCTCGACACTGCGCGGGGGATCATCATCGGACTTCGCCGGTGTCGTTCGGAGACGGCGTTCGACGAACTGCACACTGCGGCATTGCGTCACAAGGTTCCGGTATTCGCGATGGCATGGGCGCTTGTGCACCTGGCCGGCGAGGGCGAAAAGACAACCAGCTTCAGCGAGGCGCAATCGGCTGCGCGCCACGAGTGGGGTCAACTGTTCAGCGGAGCGGCAGCACTGAGCTATTGACAAGTGATCACGAACTTGGCGCGGCCGGGGTCCCTGGGGGGTACCACGGCCGTGCCAACCCACGTCAAGAACCCACCGACCCAAACCCGTTGAAGCACGACGTGTTCCCGCTCGAGCCGCAGTGGCCGGCGCGGTCGCGCGGCTTGCGGCGCCGTCGCAAAAGAATCGAGCCGGCGTTACATCTGCGGCCGTAACGAGGCCCGTCGGCGAGTTTTCACCGCCCCTTCGCGCCTCGTCAACGAGTCCACGCCGGTGAGTCGGTCGCCGTGCGCAATGCTGCGATGATGCGCTGCTCCTTTTCCAGGAAGCGTTCGGTGGGTGCCGGCACCGAGATGGCGATGACGTTGTCGCCCAAGGTTCGTCGCGCGATCGCGGCCGCCGAAATCCCGGGAGTGTGTTCGCCCCGGTCGAAAGCGATCCCGGTTCGCCGGATCTCCGCGGTCTCGCGGCGCAACCGCTCGCCCACCGGCGCGCTGAACCGGGAGATCATCGCCTCCGCCGCGTCGTCGTCCAGCGCGGCGAGCGCCGCCTTGCCGTTGGCGGTCACCTCCAGCGGGAATCGGACACCGACGGCCGAGACCGCGCGCAGCCGGTGCGACGATTCGATCTGGTCGACAAACCACATCCGCTGGCCGCGCAGCACGGAGAGGTCGACCGTTTCACCGTCGGTCGCGCGCGCCACCCGTTCGATCGTCGGCCGGAAGATCGCCGAGACGTGCGCTCCCGCGGCACTGCCAAAACCCAGCAGGCGCTCGCCCAGCGAAAAGTGGCCGTGCGAATCCACACTCGCCAACCCGACTTCCACCAGGCCGACCAGCAGGCGGCGCGCCGTCGATTTGGCCAGCCCGAGCCGCTCGCCGAGGTCGACCAGGCGGAGCCGTCCCGGCTCGGCGGCGATCTCGTCCAGGGCGGCGGCGGCGCGACGCAACACCTGGATGCCCTCGTCGCGATTCGTGGGCGCAGTGGGTTCCGTGGGCGGCACTCTTCCACTATAGTGTTCCGCATTGCGGACTAACAAGAACCGGATAATGGATCAGAGGAGCTCAGATGAGTGCGCTACCTGCTGGGCGGCACTTCTTTCGCAGCGACGACGGGTATGAAGCCGCCCGACGCGGCACGGTCTGGAACCAACGGGTGCCGGCCCGCTACCCGGAATTGATCGTTCAGGCCGTCGACACCGACGACATCGTCAGCGCGCTGCGCTACGCCAAGGCCAACGGCCTCAAGGTCAACATCCGTTCGGGCGGCCACAGCTGGGCGGCCAATCACCTGCGCGACGGAGCCGTGCTGATCGACGTCAGCCGCATCGACCACGCGAATATCGATGCCGCCAAGGGCGTCGCCGTGGTCGGTCCCGGTAAGGGCGGCAGCATCCTGATGGCCGAGCTGGAAGCGCAGAATCTCTTCTTTCCCGCCGGGCACTGTAAGGGTGTCTGTCTTGGCGGCTACCTGCTGCAGGGCGGGTACGGCTGGAACAGCCGGGTCTGGGGCCTGGCGTGCGAGAACGTCATCGGCCTGGACGTGATCACCGCCGAGGGTGAGCAGATCCACTGTGACGCAGACAATCACGCCGACCTGTACTGGGCCGCGCGCGGTGCCGGCCCGGGCTTCTTCGGCGTGGTGACCTCGTTCTACCTCAAGCTGTACCCGCGCCCCGGCGCCTGCGGCACCAGCGTCTACGTCTATCCGATCGAACTCGCCGACGAGATCTACACGTGGGCACGCAATGTCAGCGCCGAGGTGGACCGCCGCGTCGAAATGCAGATCGTGGCAAGCCGAAGCGTCCCGAGCATGAACCTCGAGACTCCGGCCATCACCTTCGCGTCGCCGGCGTTCGCCCATACCGAGAAGGAAGCCGAGGAGGCCCTGGCCATCTTCGGAACGGTGCCGGTCGTCGACAAGGCGCTGGTCAAAATTCCTTACATGCCAACCGATATGCCCACCTGGTACACCGCCGTGATGAGCAACTACCTGTCCGACCACCGCTACGCCGCCGACAACATGTGGACGTCGGCGTCGGCCGAGGACCTGCTGCCGGGCATTCACAACATCATCGACACGATTCCCGACCACCCGTCACACTTCCTGTGGCTGAACTGGGGGCCGTCGCCGGCGCGCCCGGATATGGCCTACAGCATCGAAGACGAGGTCTACCTGGCGCTCTACGGCGCGTGGCAGAACGAATCCGACGACGCGAAGTACGGCGACTGGGCGCGATCCAACATGGCCGCGATGTCGCACCTGGCCACCGGCATTCAGCTGGCCGACGAAAACCTCGGCCAGCGCCCGGCCCGATTCGCCAGCGACGAAGCCATGGTCCGCCTCGATAAGATTCGAGCGGCCTATGACCCGGATGGTCTGTTCAACGCATGGATGGGACGACTCTGATGGCCGGCGATCTGTACCTCGGGTATCGCAACGACGACGTGAACACGCCGTTCGGTAAATTCTTCAATCCCGAAATGGCCCCGCTGCCAACACATGTCGTCGAGGCGCTACAGCATGGTCCGCAAGGCGGGATGGCGCTGGTGGCGTTCGACGACGCCGCGACCGTGGCCGAGGCGGGCTACCAGCAGACCGAGAACGGCTACGGGGTTCTCGACGACGGCAGCTATCAGGTGTCGGTACGCACCGACATGCCCGGCGTCACGCCGGCGATGTGGTCCTGGTGGTTCGGGTGGCACGGCAGCGATACCCGCCGCTACAAGCTGTGGCACCCGCGGGCGCATCTGTCCGCGGCCTGGAAGGACAGCTTGCAAGATGATCAACACGCCGGCCGCCAAGGCGCGCGGCGCTACATCGGCCGCTGGTCGTTGATCAGCGAGTACATCGGTTCGACCATGCTCAACGGCGCAATCCAATTCGTCGAACCCGCGCAGCTGGACTGCCCCCCCGACAGCGACGATGCGGTGGCGATCTGCGCGCGGCTGGGCGCCAGTGACGCCCCGGTCGATGTCGGCTGGTTCATCCACCATGTCCGCTCGACACCGACCGGGTCCGAAATGCGGTCCCGGTTTTGGATGGGCGGCCCGCATATCGCGGTGCGCAACGCTCCAAGTGTGGCCTCAATGGCGGTGCGCCCCATCGCGTCTCGCATACTCGGCGACCCGGAGGCCAACGCCCGGAATCTGCTCGTGCACTGCGCGCAGGAGATGAACCATCTGGCCGGCTTCTTACCCGAGCTCTACGGCGCCTTCGGCGACGAGTAATCAGCCGGCGTAAGCGGGCGCGACAAAACGCTGCACCAGGTCACGCTCGGCCTCGTCGTCGCCGACGGGCCAGTACATCAGCGACAGCACTACGCGGACCACCCATTGCGCGCCGTGCGCATCGCCGTTGGTGAGCCCGGTCAATTCCGTGGCGAACCCGGCCAGCAGCGGTGACGCCGTCAGCCAGGCGATGTCGCCGGCCCGGACCGGACTGCTCATCAGGTGGTACAGGGGATCGGCCCGGATCAGCTTGAGCGCCACGGTGATCGCGGTGACAACCCGCTCCGGACCGCTCATGTTCTCGACGGTCTGCCGCACCGTCTCGATGATGCGCGAGGCCGTGCGGGTGATGACCGCGTCGCGGATCTCGGCCTTGCCGCCGGCATAGCGGTAGATGGTGGCTCGCGAACAATGGACGCGCTTGGCCAATGCGTCGATGTCGAAGCCATCCGTCCCCTCACGGGTGATCATCTCGGTGGCGGCCGCATAAATGCGCTCGGTGGCGATTTTGCGGCGATCGCCTCCGACCAACCAGTCGTCGCGTGTCATCGGCCACCACCCTTGGAAGCGAGAAACTGGAACGGCGCTATCTCAGGGTGAGACAATACTCGCCAGTTATCTCACGGTCGTCGCAGGTCCGAAATCCCCGATGAGACGGTTCGGCCGGCATCACCCGGAAGCCGTGTTCAATTTTCCGCATCGCCGTTGACGTGTGGATATCCGTTGCTCACGCTGAACCCGTGACCGTCATAGCCCAGGCCGACACGTTCTTCGGCGCCGAATCTCTGCAGGATCCCTACCCGCTGTACGAGCGGATGCGCGCGGAGGGGGCGGTGCACCGCATCGCCGGCTCGGAGTTCTATGCCGTCTGCGGCTGGGACGCCGTCAACGACGTCATCGCCCGGCCCGAGGACTTCTCGTCGAACCTGACCGCCACCATGACCTACACCGGCGGGGGCGCCGTCAGGCCATTCGAGATGGATGCGCTCGACGGACCAACGCACGTGCTCGCGACCGCCGACGACCCCGCCCACGCCGTGCACCGCAAGCTGGTGGTGCGCCAGTTGGCGTCGAGGCGGATCCGCGCGATCGAACAATTCGCCACCGACACCGCGGGGCGGTTGTGGCACCAGGGGCTGCGCGACGGACGCATCGAATGGATGGACGCCATGGCCAACCGGCTGCCGATGATGGTGGTGGCCGAGCTGATCGGGGTGCCCACCGCCGACGCCGCGCAGTTGATGAAATGGGGCTACGCCGCCACCCAAACGGTCGAAGGGCTGGTCGGCGAGGAACAGCTGGCCGCCGCGGGTGTCGCGGTGATGGAACTCGGCGGTTACATCAACGAACAATTCGGGCTCGCCGCCGCCGATCCCCAGGACAATCTGCTGGGCGAGCTCGCGGTGGCCTGCGCGTCGGGCAAGCTGGACAGCGTCGCCGCCCAGGTGATGATGGTGATTCTGTTCGCCGCCGGGGGAGAGTCGACGGCATCGCTGCTGGGCAGCGCGGCCTGGATACTCGCGAACCGTCTTGACATCCAGCAGCAGGTGCGCGAAAACCCTTCGCTGCTACCGGCATTCATCGAGGAGACGCTGCGTTACGAGCCACCCTTCCGGGGCCACTACCGGCACGTGCGCAACGACACCGTGCTGGCCGGCGTCGAGCTGCCCGCCGGCTCGCACCTGTTGCTGTTGTGGGGCGCGGCCAACCGCGACCCGGCCCATTTCGAGAGACCCGGCGAGTTCCTGCTCGATCGCGCCGAAGCCAAGGGACACATCAGTTTTGGCAAGGGGGCACACTTCTGTGTCGGGGCGGCGCTGGCCCGCCTGGAAGCCACCATCGTATTGCGCCTGCTGCTGGAACGGACCACGACGATCGAGCAGGCCGACGTGGGGCGGTGGCTGCCCAGCCTGCTGGTGCGCCGTCTCGAACGACTCGAGCTGGCCGTCAGCTGACCGCGGCTACTTCCCGGGCGGAAGTTGGCGCGGCCCTTGGGGCGGGCGAAGTTCGCGCGGGCCGTCGCGCTCCGTCAGCTCCCGCGGGTGCTCGCTGTCCGCCGGTCCCAGCGGTAGGCCGTCGGCGTCTTTGACGCAGAGCCGCACCGAGGAGTGCCGACCCACCTGTGGGTGATCGTGCGTCTCGTGGTGGGTGCGCGACGACGCGACCCGACCGGTGGGTGCCGCATCGGTCGTCGACGACCGATGCTCGCTCGGCTCAGAGCTCTCGGAGTCGAAAGTCACCTTGCGAGTACGCCTGAGCGCGAAGGTGATCTCCTCGACCTCTTCGAACACCTGGCGCGCGGTGCGCAGCGGCGCGGTGGTGTTGTCGATGGCCCGCGCAACGAAGGGCGGCACCAGCGGACGAATCCAGCGTGCCGCGGCCCGGGTCGCGTCGGGAATCGAGGGGATCGACGGCATGGCGCGCTCGTCGGCCGGCTCGATCTGCGCGGGCAGGTTGTCCACCTCCGGCGCTGTCTCCTCGCGGGAAACCGCTGCAGCGGCGGGCAATTCGGGCACGGCCCGGCTGGCGGCCTCGGCCTCGGCGGCGATCGGCAGGTAGATGTCTTCCTGCACGGGTTCGAAAGTCCGCACCGACGCCGCGGGCTGCGGTCCCTCGATGGCTTCGGTGACTCGACGGCGTTGCTGCTCGCGGTCGATCTCGGTCTGCGCCTCGATGGCCAGGCGGGCCTGAGTGAGTTGGTGTTCGGCCCAAAGAATTTCGGCCTCACGGCGAACCTCGGCCCGCTTGATCGCGATCGCGGTGTCCGCATCGAGCTCGGCACGCTCACGCTCCGCGCGCGCCGTCGCGTGGCGATCCTGGGTGGTCTCACCGCGCCAGGTCCGCAGGATCAGCGGAAGCAAGTACACCAGCACGAAAAACGCGATGGTCAGCAACCGCAGCATCAGCGCCCCGACGCCGGCGAACGTCAGGTCGTTCATCGCGATCCAGCGCGCCCCGACGCCACCCGGGCCGGCCTCGGCCAGCACGCGTTGGCGGGCATCGTCCACGGCCCGCTGCTCACGCGAAATCGTGGCGTCCAATTCGGGCGCCTGGCGGTCGCGGGCCGCCAGCGCGGTGTCGAGCTCGCGCTGCGCATCAGCCAGAAGCTCATTCGCCGTTCGGGTTTCGGGTCCGGCGCCGGGATCGCCGGTGATGCGGGTCTGCGGGCACGCCGGGCTGGGGTGGTATTCGCAACGCGCCACGACCAACGCGTCGTCCTGACCATTGCGGGCCTGGGTGACCGCGGCGTCCAGCGCGCTGCGCGCGGACCGAGTCTGTTGCAGCGCCGCCGACGCCTGCGCGACCGCCGGCGCCGAGTCCGCGGTACTGAGTGCGCGATCCTCGAGGCGGTGATCGATCGAGCGGGAGAACACGACCAGTGCGGCGAGTTCGCCGACGACGACGCCGACCGCCACCGCCACGACGATCCGTCCCGCGATGCCGGGCCGACCGCGGTGAGGGCCGCTTGCGATGCCCCGCGTCACCGCCCCGACCAGCAGACCGAAGATCAGCGTCAGCGCGACTACGGCGATCAGCGGCCAGCGTGCCGATGCATCGACGGCCAAGGCCGCGACCAGCCACGCCAACACGGCTCCGAGCAGCACCACCGCGCCCGCGACGGCGTGGGTGGACCGCTCGTGACGTTCCCCCAATTCGCGCCAGTGTCCGCCGCCAAGCCAGGCGAGCACCCCCTCGACCCGGGAGACGGCTGAGCGCGGCTCAATCAATTCGTGGGCGCCCATCAGACTCCAACACCTCCGCCGTCCAGCCTCCCAGGCGATCGGTCGACACACCGAATCGAAGCGCCGACTGTGGCGTTGTTCACAACACGTCGCCGCCTCGCCGACGCGACCGTCCCGCACCGAGGTGAAATTCCTACGACGCGGACAGATCAGCTAAGTTTCCGGCAGGTGGCGTGAGACGGTATAAGCCTATGCAAAACCACGACTACGTCACCTACGAGGAGTTCGGACGCCGATTCTTCGAAGTCGCCGTCACTCCCGAGCGTGTCGCCGCCGCATTCGCCGATATCGCCGGCAACGAATTCGCGATGGAACCGATTGCGCAGGGACCCGCCGGAATCGCGAAGGTCAGCGCCAACGTCAAGATCCAAGACCCGCGCGTCACACGGCGGTTGGGCGACAGCATCACTTTCGTCATTCACATTCCGCTGTCAATCGACCTGCTGCTGGATTTGCGACTCGACAAGCAGCGTTTTCAGGTCTCCGGGGACATCGCGTTGCGCGCGACGGCCCGCGCCGCCGAACCACTGGTGCTGATCGTCGACGTCGCGAAGCCGCGGCCCTCCGATATCACCGTCAATGTGTCGTCGCAGTCGTTCCGCGGCGAGATACTGCGCATCCTGGCCGGCGTAGACGGCGAGATTCGCCGATTCATCGCCCAATACGTCGCCGACGAAATCGACGCACCGCAATCGCAAGCCGCTCAGATCATCGACGTGGAGGAGAAGCTGAACGAAGCCTGGCCGTAGCCGAGCCGAGCCGAGCCGAAACACGTTGACCGACAGGGTAATAACGAGCCGGACGCAACGCGCGGGTTTATCGGGTCGCCGGTCTTGGGTACGCGGTGGGGAACCCGACTCACGGCACGGTTTCAAGAGGAGCGACAAACCTTGGCACAAGTGGATGTTTCGACCAGGTCTGACCTGGAGCCGAGCGCAGCCTGGAAACTGGCGTCCGATCTTGCTCGATTCGCCGAGTGGATGACGATCTTCGGCGGTTGGCGCGGCGAGCTCCCCTCGACGATCGAGCAGGGCACCAAAGTATCGTCGTGCATCAAGGTGAAGGGGTTCCGCAACGTCGTCCACTGGACGGTGACCCGCTACGACGAGCCCAATTCGATTGAGCTGCAAGGTCGCGGCCGCGGTGGAATCCGGATCACCGTGACGATGGCGGTGACCGACATGCACCCCGGATCGACATTCGACCTCACCGCCGACCTGCGCGGGGGCGTGCTCAGCGGGCCGGTCGGCAAGGTCGTGGCCAGAGTGCTCCGGTCCGACGTGCGCAGGTCGGTGGAAAACCTCGCCGCGATGCAATAGCCGCGAGATAACCCGCTCGCGCGCAGGAGTGGCCGCGCTTACTCCGGGTCCCACGACAACAGCCGACGGACCGGCCGTGTCTCGATCGCATTGACCGTCAACGACCGGCGCGCGATCCGCCACCCCGCCTCCGTTGACTCGTACTCGTCGTGATAGCGCACATGCCAAGCCGCATCGATCACCCCATCGGCGCGCTGCGTCCAGTGATGTGCGACGCACGCGATCCGACCGCGTGCCGTCCCCGGCCGCGGCCCCTGGTCGTACACCTCACCGATGATCGCGTGCTCGGTACGCGCGACCGCGGCCACCGCCGCGACCGCCGTCGCGATGGCCGGTCGCCCGCGATGCGAATGAACCGGGGTGAGCACGGCCGGCGGCTCAGGCACGATCAGCTCGGCGTCCGCCGTGAAAAGTGCTGTCACAGCGTCGAATTGACGGTCGTCGACTCCGGCCGCGTATCGGTGCACGACATCGCTGAGCGCGCACCGGTCGTTCGCTGAGAGGGTCATGGCGCTCGGTTAGATGGTTGGCGGTGCGAGGGTGGCACGCACCGCGTCGGTCAGTGTGGCGGCCCGGCGATTGGTGAATACGTCCTCCAGCGTCACCGGCCGGCCGTCGGGGCCGGTCAGCGGCACCCGCCAATTGGGATATTCGTCGGTGGTGCCGGGCTGATTCTGGGTTCGGCGATCACCGACCGCATCCGTCAGCGCGACGCCCAACAACCGCGACGGCGTTCGCCCCAGGTAGCGGTAGAGGGCCAGGACGACCTGTTCGGGGTCGTCGTCGTGCTCGCCGAGCAGCCCCACCCGGCGCAGCTCGGCCATCCACGCCTCGCGCTCCGCCCGGTCGGATTCGAGCTCCTCGGCCACCGGCCGGGTCAGCAATCCGAGCGATTCGCGCAGCCGGACATGGTCGCCGGCCAGGTAGCCGGCGGTCGGCGGCAGATCGTGGGTGGTGACCGACGACAGGCAATACTCACGCCAGCGTTCGGCGGGCAGCGGACCGCCGGTTCCGTCACGGTCCAGCTCGAACCACAGGATCGAGGTGCCCAGCAGACCCCGCAATAAGAGGTAGTCGCGGACCCACGGTTCGACTGTGCCGAGATCCTCGCCGACCACCAGCGCCCCGGCGCGGTGCGCTTCCAGTGCGACGATGCCGATCATCGCCTCGTGGTCGTAGCGCACATAGGTGCCTTCGGTGGGCGATGCACCCTCGGGGATCCACCAGAGCCGGAACAGCCCGATGATGTGGTCGATGCGAACGCCGCCGGCATGGCGCAGCACCGCCCGGATCAGTGCGCGGAACGGCCGATACTCCTGCTCGTCGAGGCGATCCGGCCGCCACGGCGGCTGCGACCAGTCCTGGCCGAGCTGGTTGAACTCGTCGGGCGGCGCGCCGGCGGTCACACCCAGCGCCAGCACATCCTGCAGCGCCCAGGCGTCGGCGCCGTTCGGGTGCACGCCGACAGCCAGGTCGTGCATGATGCCCAGCGACATGCCGGCCCGGACCGCCTGCGACTGGGCCGCGGCGAGTTGCTCGTCGATCTGCCATTGCAGCCAGCGGTGGAAATCGACCGCGTCCGCATGCTTTTCGGCGAACCGGGCGACACCGATGGCGGTCGGGTGCTGCAGGAAGTTCGGCCAGCAATGCCAGTCGCCGCCGTACTTCTCGGCCAGCGCGCACCAGACGGCGAAGTCGTCGAGCGCGCTGCCCTCACGCTCGCGGAAGGCGGCGTAGGCCAGCTCACGGCCCGCCGACCGGGGCGCCCGGTAGAGCAGCTTCAGTGCCTCCCGCTTGGCCGTCCAGGCGCTGTCCCGGTCGATGGCATCGAGCTTGGCGGCCTGCTGCTGGACGTCGTCGCGCAGCCGCCGCAGCCGGCCGCGCTTGGTCAGGTCGGCGAATTCGGGGATGGACTCGACGCGAAGATAAAGCGGATTGAAGAAGCGCCGCGACGTCGGAAGATATGGAGACGGCTCCATCGGGATCGTCGGGGTGGCCGCGTGCAGCGGATTGACCAGCAGGTAGTCGGCGCCGTGCCGGGATGCGGACCAGACGGCCAGGTCCGTGAGGTCGGTGAGGTCGCCGATGCCCCACGACTGCTCGGACCGCACGCTGTAGAGCTGGGCGGCCAGGCCCCAGGCCCGCCGGGCTCCGAGCTGCTCGGGCAGTCCGAGCCAGTCGGGCGTCACGATCAGCGCGGCGCTGGTTTCGATGCCCCTCGAACGCAGGTGCAGGCGGTGGTAACCGAGCGGCAGATCCGGCGGCAGCAGAAAGCTCGCCTCGCCGACCCAGCGCCCGTCCAGATTGAACGGGGGCGTGAAGTTGTCGACCTGCTGCACGCCGCCGTGCACGGTGCCGTCCTCGAGCCGCAACAGCACTTCGGCGGGATCGCCGTGGGTGACGTGCACCCAGAACCGGGTCGGGGTGCCGGTGCGCGCCACGATGGTCGCCGGCAGCTGACGTGACCAGTACTTGCGCAGCTGGCTGGTCAGGGCCTCGTTGCGGTCCTGCTCCGTGCCCGCCTCGACACCAAGCGCCGCGAGCACGGTCACCAGCGTGCTCTCCGATACCTGAACCTGGCGGCCCGTCCAGTCCTGGTACCAAGTGGCAATGCCGAATCGGCCGGCAAGTTCGACCAATGACGGCGCGAGCTCAGTCATGCCGCCCATCTTGCTGCCAAACGCCGCCCGGCACGACGCGGGCCGCCCGACGACCGCCTCCCGCGTTGCCGGCCGCCGATTCTTCAGCAGGTCAGCGAAGTAGCCGGGGAGTCACATGCTCGACAGGACGGGTTGGCCATGCGCGGCTACGATCCCATTGGAGATAGCAATCGTCCGGCCGGGGGATCCAGTGGGGAACTTGGAAACTGCCAGCTCAGCGGTGTGTGCCAGCGCTGGGCGGGCCGTTGTCGGCGTATGACGGCGGCCGGATTGATGGACGTAACGAGGCTTTGAAGTGAACGCCACATTGCGCTACATGGCGAGGTCATTGCGGGTGGCTTACGGTTATCGATGTGATTCGCGTGCTGGACGGTGTCCAGGCGTTCCAACAGACCGGATGGTGAATTAGTGGCGGAAGAGAGTCGCGGGCAGCGCGGCTCGGGGTACGGCCTCGGGCTATCGACGCGCACGCAGGTGACCGGCTATCAGTTCCTTGCGCGACGGACGTCGATGGCACTGACTCGCTGGCGGGTCCGGATGGAGGTCGAGCCGGGACGGCGCCAGACCTTGGCCATCGTGGCGTCGGTCTCCGCCGCGGCGGTGATCTGCCTGGGCGCGCTGCTGTACTCGTTCATCAGCCCGGCCGGTCAGGTGGGGGATTCGCCGATCATCGCCGACCGCGACTCCGGTGCGCTGTATGTCCGCGTCGGGGACAAGCTGTACCCGGCACTGAACCTGGCCTCGGCGCGGCTGATCACGGGACGCCCCGACAACCCGCACCTGGTGCGGTCCAGCCAGATCGCCAACATCCCGCGCGGCCCGATGGTGGGCATCCCCGGCGCACCGTCGACCTTCGGCGCGAAGACTCCGTCCTCGTCGTCGTGGCTGATCTGCGACAGCGTGGCCGGTTCGACCGGCGTCGGCGCGCCGTCGGGTGTGACCGTGACGGTGATCGACGGCGTGCCCGACCTCGGCAACCGCCGGCACGTATTGAACGGCTCGGACGCCGTGGTGTTGAGCTACAGCGGGGACACCTGGGTGATCCGGGAAGGACGCCGGTCGCGCATCGACGCGGCGAACCGCTCCGTCCTGTTGCCGCTCGGTTTGACGCCGGAACAGATCAGCATGGCAAAGCCGATGAGCCGCGCCTTGTTCGACGCACTGCCGGTGGGCCCCGAACTGACGGTGCCCGAAGTGCAGAACGCGGGTAGCCCGGCGACCTTCCCCGGCGCTCCCGGCCCGGTGGGGACGATCCTCGTCACGCCGCAAATCAGTGGGCCCCAGCAGTATTCGCTGGTGCTGCCCGAGGGCGTGCAGACGCTGCCGCCATTGGTCGCGCAGATCATGCAGAACGCCGGCGGCGCGAACAACAGCAAGCCGGTGACCGTGGAACCCGCGGCGTTGGCCAAGATGCCGGTGGTCAACAAGCTGGACCTGTCGTCGTATCCGGACAACCCACTGAATGTCACCGACCTGCGGGAGAACCCGGCGACCTGCTGGTGGTGGGAGAAGACCAGCGGCGAGAACCGGGCCCGCATCCAGGTCGTGTCCGGACCGACCATCCCGGTGTCGCAGTCCGAGTCGAAAAGGATTGTGTCGCTGGTGAAGTCGGACACCACCGGCCGCACCGCCGACCAGGTTTACTTCGGTCCTAACTTCGCGAACTTCGTGGCTGTCACCGGTAACGACCCCGGTGCCAAGACCACCGAATCGCTATGGTGGGTGACGGATGCCGGCGCCCGATTCGGGGTGGACGACACCCGCGAGGTGCGCGAGGCGTTGGGTTTGCAAACCACTCCGGGCCTGGCGCCGTGGGTAGCGCTCCGGCTCCTTCCGCAGGGCCCGACGCTGTCGCGGGCTGATGCGCTGGTGGAGCACGACACCCTTCCGATGGATATGTCCCCTGCAGAGTTGGTGGTACCGAAGTGAAGCGTGGATTCGCCCGGCCGACCCCGGAGAAGCCTCCGGTCATCAAGCCGGAAAACATCGTCCTACCGACGCCGCTGAGCATTCCGCCGCCAGAGGGCAAGCCCGTGTGGCTGATCATCGTCGGCGTCCTGGTGATCGGCCTGCTGATCGGCATGATCGCCATGGTCTTCGGCAGCGGTTCTCACGTGTTCGGCGGCGCCGGCGCGATCTTCCCGATCTTCATGATCGGTGGCGTCGCGATGATGATGTTCGGCGGCCGGTTCGGTGGCCAGCAGCAGCAGATGAGCCGCCCGAAGCTTGACTCGATGCGCGCCCAGTTCATGCTGATGCTGGACATGCTGCGCGAGACCGCCCACGAGTCGGCCGACAGCATGGACGCCAACTACCGGTGGTTCCACCCCGCTCCCGACACGCTCAGCGCTGCCGTGGGTTCGCCGCGGATGTGGGAGCGCAAGCCCGACGGCAAGGACCTCAACTTCGGTGTGGTCCGAGTCGGCGTGGGTATGACGCGTCCCGAGGTGACCTGGGGTGAGCCCCAAAACATGCCGACCGATATCGAGCTGGAGCCCGTGACCGGTAAGGCGCTGCAGGAATTCGGTCGCTATCAGAGCGTCGTCTACAACCTGCCCAAGATGGTTTCGCTGCTGGTGGAACCTTGGTACTCGCTGATCGGTGAGCGACCGCAGGTATTGGCGCTGATGCGCGCGATCGTCTGCCAGCTGGCGTTCTCCCATGGCCCCGACCACGTGCAGATGGTCGTGGTCAGTTCGGACCTGGACGAATGGGATTGGGTCAAGTGGCTGCCGCACTTCGGTGATTCCCGGCGCCAGGACGCGGCGGGCAACGCGCGGATGGTTTACAGCTCGGTGCGCGAGTTCGCCGCGGAGCAAGCCGAATTGTTCGCCGGCCGTGGATCGTTCACGCCCCGCCACGCGAGCTCGTCGGCCCAAACGCCGACGCCGCACACGGTGATCATCGCCGATGTTGTCGACCCCCAATGGGAGTACGTGATCAGCGCCGAAGGCGTGGACGGCGTGACCTTCTTCGACCTGACCGGCGCGCCGATGTGGACGTCGGTCCCGGAGCGGACCCTGCGGTTCGACGACAAGGGCGTGATCGAGGCACTGCCTCGCGACCGCGACACCTGGATGGTGATCGACGACAAGCCGTGGTTCTTCGCCCTGACCGACCAGATCAGCGCCGCCGAGGCCGAGGAGTTCGGGCAGAAGCTGGCGCACTGGCGCCTCGCGGAGGCCTACGAGGAGATCGGCCAGCGGGTCGCGCACATCGGCGCGCGAGACATCCTGGCCTACTACGGGGTTGACGATCCCGGCGAGATCGACTTCGACGCGCTGTGGGCCGCTCGCACCGACACGATGGGCCGTTCGCGATTGCGGGTGCCGTTCGGCAATCGCTCCGACAACGGCGAGCTGCTGTTCCTGGACATGAAGTCGCTGGACGAAGGCGGTGACGGCCCCCACGGCGTCATGTCCGGCACCACGGGTTCCGGTAAGTCGACGCTGGTGCGCACGGTGATCGAGTCGCTGATGCTCGCCCACCCGCCCGAGGAGCTGCAGTTCGTGCTGGCCGACCTCAAGGGTGGGTCGGCGGTCAAGCCGTTCGCCGGCGTCCCGCACGTCTCGCGGATCATCACCGACCTCGAGGAAGACCAGGCGCTGATGGAGCGCTTCCTCGACGCGCTGTGGGGCGAGATCGCCCGCCGCAAGGCGGTGTGTGACAACGCCGGAGTCGACGACGCCAAGGAATACAACTCGGTGCGAGCCAGGATGCGCGCCCGCGGCCAGGACATGCCGCCGCTGCCGATGCTCGTGGTGGTTATCGACGAGTTCTACGAATGGTTCCGCATCATGCCGACCGCGGTCGACGTCCTCGACTCGATCGGCCGGCAGGGTCGCGCCTACTGGATCCACCTGATGATGGCATCGCAGACCATCGAGAGCCGCGCCGAAAAGCTCATGGAGAACATGGGTTACCGGTTGGTGCTGAAGGCCCGCACCGCGGGCGCCGCGCAGGCCGCCGGTGTTCCCAACGCCGTGAACCTGCCCGCCCAGGCCGGTCTGGGTTACTTCCGTAGAAGCCTTGAGGACATCGTCCGGTTCCAGGCCGAATTCCTGTGGCGTGACTACTACTCGCGCGGGATCACCATCGACGGCGAAGAGGCGCCGGTGCTGGTGCACAGCATCGATTACATTCGCCCGCAGCTGTTTACCAACTCGTTCACCCCGCTCGAGGTCAGCGTCGGTGGGCCGGACATCGAGCCGCCACCGATCCTCGGCAACGGCGAGCTGCCCGAGGCCGAAGTCGCCGAGAGCGAAGACGACGACGAAGGCATCAGGACGCCGAAGGTCGGCACGGAGATCATCAATCAGCTCCGCAAGATCGACTTCGAGCCCTACCGGTTGTGGCAGCCGCCGCTGACGCAGCCCGTCGCGATCGACGACTTGGTCAACCGGTTCCTCGGCCGCCCCTGGGACCAGGACTACGGCTCGGCGAGGGACCTGACGTTCCCGATCGGGATCATCGACCGGCCGTTCAAGCACGACCAGCCGCCGTGGACGGTGGACACCTCCGGGCCGGGTGCCAACGTCTTGATCCTGGGCGCCGGTGGTGCGGGCAAGACCACGGCCCTGCAGACGCTGATCTGCTCGGCCGCGCTGACCCACACGCCCGAGCAGATCCAGTTCTACTGCCTGGCCTACAGCGGTACCGCGTTGACCACGATCGCGCGTCTCCCGCATGTGGGTGAGGTCGCCGGTCCGACCGATCCTTACGGTGTCCGCCGGACGGTGGCCGAACTACTGGCGCTGGTGCGCGAGCGCAAGCGTAGCTTCCTCGAATACGGCATCGCCTCGATGGACGTGTTCCGGCGCCGCAAGTTCGCCGGCGAGGCCGGCCCGGTGCCCAACGACGGCTTCGGCGACGTCTACCTGGTGATCGACAACTACAGGGCACTGGCCGAGGAAAACGAGGTGCTGATCGAGCAGGTGAACCAGATCATCAACCAGGGCCCCTCGTTCGGGGTGCACGTCGTGGTCACCGCCGATCGTGAATCGGAGCTGCGGCCGCCGGTGCGTAGCGGATTCGGGTCCCGCATCGAGCTGCGCCTGGCCGCGGTCGAAGACGCCAAGCTGGTGCGGTCGCGGTTCGCCAAGGACGTTCCGGTCAAGCCGGGGCGCGGCATGGTCGCCGTGAACTACGTCCGACTCGACAGCGACCCGCAAGCGGGCCTGCACACGTTGGTGGCCCGGCCCGCGCTGGCCAGCACCCCCGACAAGATGTTCGAGTCGGACAGTGTGGTCGCGGCCGTCAGCCGGCTCGCGAGCGGCCAGGCACCTCCGGTGCGGCGCCTGCCGGCACGGTTCGGCGTGGAGCAGGTGCGCGAGCTGGCCGCCCGAGACCATCGCCAAGGTGTTGGTGTCGGCGGAATCGCTTGGGCCATCTCGGAATTGGACTTGGCCCCGGTCTACCTCAACTTCAACGAGAACGCGCACTTGATGGTGACGGGCCGACGCGAATGTGGGCGTACCACGACACTGGCCACGATCATGTCCGAGATCGGCCGGCTGTATGCCCCGGGCTCGACCACCGCGCCGACACCGCCGGCCGGAAAGCCCTCGGCGCAGGTCTGGCTGGTCGACCCGCGCCGTCAGCTGCTGACCGTCCTGGGCACCGAGTATGTGGAGAAGTTCGCCTACAACCTCGACGGCGTGCAGGCGCTGGTGGGCGAGCTGGCGGCCGTCCTGGCCGCTCGCCAGCCACCGCCGGGTCTGTCCGCGCAGGAGTTGCTGTCGCGGTCGTGGTGGAGCGGTCCGGAGATCTTCCTGATCGTCGACGACGTCCAGCAGCTGCCGCCGGGCTTCGACTCGCCGCTGCACCAGATCGCTCCGTGGGTGACCCGGGCCGCCGACGTCGGCTTGCATGTCCTGGTGACGCGCACCTTCGGCGGTTGGTCGTCGGCGGGCAGCGACCCGATCCTGCGGGCCCTGCACCAGGCGAATACGCCACTGCTGGTGATGGACGCCGACCCGGACGAGGGCTTCATCCGCGGCAAGATGAAGGGTGGCCCGCTGCCCCGTGGTCGAGGCCTGCTGATGGCCGAGGACACCGGCGTGTTCGTCCAGGTGGCCGCAACCGAAGTCAACAAGTAGGACAGCAGCCGCTGAGTTGGGATCGGCGCGGATCGACCGCGGCTAGTTCCAACTCAGCGGCAATGCTTTGAGCGCGAATGTCTTTGACGGGAACCTGATTTCGGGCTGGTAGTCGGGCGGCACTTCGAAATCCGGGATTTGGTTCAGCCATTCCATCACGATCACGGTCAGCTCGATGCGCGCCAGATGCGAACCCAGGCAGCGGTGCGGGCCGCCGCCGAATCCCCAGTGCCGGTGCACCTTCCCGTCCATCACGATGTCGTCGGTGGATACCGAGTCGGTGCCGTCGCGATTGATGGCGGCCATACACAACCGCACCGCTGTGCCCGGGGGGAGCGTCATGCCGCCGATTTCGACGAACTCGGTGGTCACCCGGGGAGCCACCGGTGCCGACGGCTCCAGCCGGACGATCTCTTCGATGAAAACCCTGGCCTGCCTGGGGTTGTCACGAAGCATCGCACGCAACTGCGGTCTGCGCGCCAATTCGAATAGCGAGAACCCGATCGCCGCGGTGACGGTGTCCAACCCGGCCAGGATCAACAGGTGGCTCATACCCAACAGCTCGAGATCAGTGAAGTCGCCATCGCCGGTGATCACTTTCGAGAGCATGTCATCGCCTGGGTTTTGCCGGCGCTGTTGAACCGCGGCGTCGAGGTATTCGTACAGCGCCTGCGCCTTTTCCAGGTCGGACTGGTCGAAATGGGGGCCTTCGGCGTTGAGCGCGTTCTTCCAGTCGATCAGACGGTCACGGTCCTCTAGCGGCAGACCATAGAGGTCGAGGAACACCTGAAATGGGTACAGGTTGGCGAATTCGGCTACCGCGTCGCACTGGCCGCGAGCCGCCAGCTCAGCGATCATCTCGGCGGCATGGTGTTCGAGCACCGGCCGGGACTTGCTCAATGCGTGCGGACTGAAGTATGGCTGCAGGATCCTGCGATAGCGGGTGTGCTCGGGCGGATCGAACGCCAGCGGTACCACCGGCAACGGATAACCAGGCGGCTGAAGCGCCAAGCGCGAGGAGAACACCTTCGTATTGCGCAGCGCGGCCAGCACGTCTTCGCGCCGTGTCAGGTAATAGGCACCGTTCATGAACACGACCGGCCCGGCGTCTCGTAGCACCTTCCAGCCGACACCACGATCGTCGGCCATCGGCATGGTGGCATATTCCAGCCGCGGTAGGTAGAAGTCGCCTGGCTTATATTCGCCAGATGTGGTCATGCGTTCTATCTCCGCTTGTCGTCTGACATTTCGTTCTTGGCCCCCGACTCGGCCGGGCCCGCCTGGAACTGTGCCGTCACCGGATTTTCGGTGGCACACCAATATCGCACGTGTATCGCGGCGGCTCCAATCCGGCTGGTGGACGGTGGAACTCGCCGACGTCGAGCGTCGGACAATCTTCTAGAATTCAACAACGTCTGATTACCTATCGATTCGTCAAATCCGATCTGACGCGAAGACGCGGCGGGGGAGGGAACCTTGTGAGGGTTCGTCTCGAGAAGTCGAAATGCGTGGGCCACGCGCAGTGCTATGCCGTCGATCCAGGGCTGTTCCCTATCGACGAGTCGGGCTATTCGATCCTGGAGGAACACGAAGTTCCTCCCGAGCAAGTGGAGTCGACGCGCGACGGGGTGGCCTCCTGCCCGGAGATGGCGCTCATCCTCGAAGAGGACTAACGGCGTGCGTCTCGACCGAGTCGATACCGGTAAGCGAATCAAAGGTGAACAACCGGTCGGCATAGATGAACACCAGTTGGCCGGGAATGAACAATGGTTGGCTTGGTGTGAATAGTTGGCATCGGTGGTCGGCGACGCGCGCGCAACCCATTAATGTCTTTTCCGAGCGGCAGTTCAGCCCAAGTGAGCTGTCGCTCGGTTGCTGATAGCGGGGGTAGTCGAGGCAGGATGGGCATGACGTTCCTGGCCAAATATCCGGGAAACATGGTGATAGAACACCACGCCGGGGTTGGCGGACGGGCAGCCCGGGTCACGCCTGGATTGCCAACTCACGGGGTTTGCTGACCGATGGACGTTCGGCTCCCCGGGGTCGGTGCTACGCGGATATCAATTGCTGCGGCAACCACCAAGTGGTTCATAAACGTTCTTACGCGATAGCCGAGATTGCCACCGCAATCGCGGCCAATTGAGGGAGGACACGGTGTTGGACTTCGGAGCGTTACCGCCCGAAATCAATTCCGGTCGCATGTACGCGGGCCCGGGATCGGGGCCAATGATGGCCGCGGCCGCAGCGTGGGACGGGCTGGGGGCGGAATTGGGCATGGCGGCCAGCGGGTACAGCGCGGTGATTTCCGAACTCACCAGTGCACCGTGGATCGGACCCGCATCGCAGAAGATGCTCGCCGCGGTCGTGCCATACGTGACCTGGCTCGGCGCGGTGGCCGCTCAGGCGGAGCAGACCGCCGGTCAAGCGCGGGCGGCGGCGGCCGCTTTCGAGGCGGCGTTCATGATGACGGTCCCGCCGCCGGTCATCGCGGCTAACCGGGTGCTGTTGATGACCCTGGTCGCGACCAACTTCTTCGGGGTGAACAGCCCGGCGATCGCGGCCACCGAGGCCCAGTACATGGAGATGTGGGCTCAGGATGCCGCCGCTATGCAGGGCTACGCCGCCTCCTCGTCGATCGCCTCGGATGTGGAGCCGTTTGAGTCACCACCCAACACGACAGCCCCGGACGGGACGGCCGACCAAGCCGCAGCGGTGAGTCAGGCGACGTCGCAGCCGGCGGCCAACTCCGCGCAGGCCGTGACATCAGGGACGACGCAGCTGGCCACCAACGCGGCGACACCGCAAGCGCTGCAACAAGTCTCTACCGCTGCGGCGGCCGCCGATCCGTCGGCCACGGCGTCCGATCCGCCCTGGTGGGTGGGATGGTTGACGATTCCGACCCCGACCAACCCGATGGGTCTCAACCCCAACTTCTTCACATTCTTCAAAAACCTGGCCGGTTTTCCGTATTTCGGGGTGGGGCAGGGAAGCTTCGGTTATTCGATTCAGCAGCAGACGACGTTCGGTATCGGTACCACGGCCGGTGCGAGCGGTGCGTGGTATCCGACGCCGCAGTTCGCCGGTTTGGCGGCCCTGGGCGGCGGGCACCCGGGCGGCGTCGCGGCGACCGCGCACTTGGCCTCCTCGGCCAAGATCGGCGGCCTGTCGGTGCCCTCCACGTGGGGTGGTGTCGCACCCGCGGCGGTCGAGGAACAAGCCGTTCAGGCCACCATGGTCAACTACGCCACCAGCGCCGCCGGGCCCGCCAACAACGGCATCCTGCAGGGCATGCCCATGACGGGAGGCGGCCGGCGCGCGGCCGCCGGCTTCACCCACAAATACGGCTTCAAGCGCAACGTGCTTGTCCGACCACCCTCGGCCGGATAACGGGCCATACGAATTCGACGTCTCGACAAATAAAAGTGTCTGCCAGATGAACAAGAGTTGTCCGGGTCTGAATAGTTCGCACGGAGGCAATACCGCCGCCGGCGAAGGAACTACCGTCATTGTCAAGAAAACCCGCCGGTGTTTGCGCCGGACGGTTACCGAGGAGGGAATCACATGTCGTTTGTGACAACGCAACCAGAGGCGTTGGCGGCGGCGGCGGGCACGTTGCAGGGGATCGGTTCGGCGCTGACCGCCCAGAATGCCGCAGCCGCGGCCCCGACGACGGGTGTGGTACCGGCCGCTGCCGACGAGGTGTCGGCGCTGACGGCGGCACAGTTTGCTGCGCACGCCCAGATGTATCAGGCGGTCAGTGCACAGGCAACCGCGATCCACGAGCAGTTCGTCAACACCTTGAGCACCAGCTCGGGGTCATATGCGCTGACAGAGGCGGCCAACGCGGCCGCGGCAGGTTAAGGGGATCACGATGATTGATTTTGGGGCGCTCCCTCCAGAAGTGAACTCCGCCCGCATGTACTCCGGCGCGGGTTCGACGTCGATGACGACGGCGGCTTCGGCCTGGCGTTCGCTTGCCGCCGAGCTGAATTCGGCCGCGATGGGCTATGACAACGTGATCACTCAGCTGTCCAGCGAGGAGTGGCTCGGGCCGGCCTCGGCGAAGGCCGTCGAGGCTCTGACTCCGTATGTGACCTGGATGAAGACCACCGCGTCGCAGGCCGAACAGGCTGCCCAGCAGCTCGACTCGGCCTCGGCGGCGTTCGAGACCGCGTTCGCGTCGGTGGTGCCGCCGCCGCTGATCGCGCAGAACCGCGCCCTGCTGGCCCAGGCGATGCAGACCAACGTGCTGGGCCAAAACACCGGCGTGATCGCTCAGCTCGAGTCGCAATACGGTCAGATGTGGGCCCAGGACTCCAGCACGCTGTACAACTACGCGGCGCAGTCCGCAAGCGCGACCAAGGTGACCCCGTTCCAGAACGCCCCCGAGGTAACCACCCCGGATGCGCAGGCCAAGCAGGGCGCGGCGACGTCGGCGGCGTCGGCCACCGGGGCGGGCAACGCGGCGAAGACGACCGCGGACGCGATCACCCAGACGCCCAACACGATTCAGGCGGCAGCGACGCCCGCGGCCTCCACGACCTCGGGCTCCGATCTGCTGACCCAGGGGTGGTTCCTGTTGACCGGGCAGACGATCTTGCCCAGCAGCTTCGCGACGTTCATCAATGGTCTGAGCCCGTTCGCCGGTTTCGCCTATAACACCGAGGGTCTGCCGTACTTCTCCGTTGGTATGGGTAACAGCGGTGTGCAGATCGCCAAAAGTACCGGGGCCATCGGTGGTGCGGCGGCCAGCGCGGCGGCCGCGGCACCCAAGGGCTTGGCCGGTCTGGGCGGCATGCTCGGCGGCGGTGCCCACGCGGCGCCGGCGGTGGCGGCCGGTCTGGGCAACGCGGCCTCGGTCGGCCGGTTGTCGGTCCCGGCGGTGTGGTCGGGAGCCGCACCGGCGGTCAGCCACGCCGCGGCGGTGCCCGTCAGCGCGATCAGTGCGGCCCCGGAGGCCGCGGGCTCGGGCAACCTGCTCGGCGGCATGCCACTGGCCGGTATGGGTGCCGGCCAGGGCTTCGGCGCGTCGGGCCCCCGGTACGGCTTCCGTCCCACGGTCATGGCCCGCCCACCCTTCGCCGGGTAGCCATCTGATTCATTGCGAGATGCACGCATGACGGCCCCGTAGCCGTTGTGCGTGCATCTCGTTTTCCCCGACTCGGTGCGAACGGGCGAAGCGGAAAGCAGGAGAGTCCACGACTCCCGTACGAGTCGCTGATCGGTTCTGGCTGAGCGCATTTCGCTCACCTCCCGATTCGCCCGTAACCCCTCGGCCCGATATGTCCACCTGCCAGAATGCCAGCGCGGCAGGCACGCGGCAACGGACCCGGTCACCCGACAACGGGCGTCGTCAAAAGTCCAAACTCGTAGATCCCGAACGGTATTCGCGATCAAATCAATGCGTCACGCAACCCGGCCGGGATCCAGGAGGCTCAAGCATGTCGATTGATTTTGGGGCGTTGCCGCCGGAGCTCAACTCTGCGCGCCTATATGCGGGCGCGGGTGCGACGTCGATGATCACGGCGGCATCGGCCTGGAATTCCGTGGCCGCAGAGCTGAATTCGGCCGCGATGGGCTACCAGAACGTGATCACTCAGCTGTCCAGCGAGGAGTGGCTGGGGGCCGCTTCGACGAAGGCGGTTCAGGCGTTGACCCCATACGTGACGTGGGTGAAGACCACCGCGACTCAAGCCGAACAGGCTGCCCAGCAGCTGTCCTCGGCTGCGGCCGCATTCGAGGCCGCGTTCTCCTCGGCGGTGCCGCCGCCGGTGATCGCACAGAACCGCGCCCTGCTGGCCCAGGCGAAGGCGACCAACACGCTGGGCCAAAACACCGGCGTGATCGCGCAACTCGAAGCCCAATACGGTCAGTTCTGGGCCCAGGACGCCACCACGATGTACAACTACGCGGCTCAGTCCTCCTCGGCGACCAAGGTGACCCCATTCAAATCGGCACCGGAGGTCACCGACCCCTCCGGCCAAGCCAAGCAGGGCGAAGCGACCTCGTCGGCGGCGAGCACCGGGGCGGGCAACGCCGCCAGCACGACGGCGAGTGCGATCCAGCAGACGCCCAGCACCCTGCAGTCCGCGGCGACACCCGCGGCACAAGCAGCGGCGGCCGCCACGACGCCCACGGACCCGTTCTCCGAACTGTGGTTCCTGCTGACCGGGCAGACCACGTTGCCCAACAGCTTCGCCACGTTCGTCAACGGTCTGAGCCCGTTCGCCGGTTTCGCCTATAACACCGAGGGCCTGCCGTACTTCAGCGTTGGTATGGGTAACAGCGGTGTGCAGATCGCCAAAAGTACGGGCGGCATCGTCTCGGCGACTGCGAGCGCGGCGGCGGCGGCACCTAAGGGGTTGGCCGGCTTGGGCGGCATGCTCGGCGGCGGTGCCCACGCGGCGCCGGCGGTGGCGGCCGGTCTGGGCAACGCGGCCTCGGTCGGCCGGTTGTCGGTCCCAGCCTTGTGGTCCGGGGCTGCTCCCGCGGTCAGCCATGCCGCGGCCGTTCCGGTCAGCGCCATCAGCGCCGTCCCCGAAGCGGCCGGCTCGGGCAACCTGCTCGGCGGCATGCCGCTGGCGGGCATGGGCGGCTCGCACGGCGTCGGCGCCGCGGGCCCGCGGTACGGCTTCCGTCCCACGGTCATGGCTCGCCCACCCTTCGCCGGCTGACCCCGGATTTTCCGCTGATGCGCGGTGGGTAACGCGTCGCCGCCGAAGTCGGCGATGCGCGTTTTATCCGCGAGCGGATTTTTATCCGGCAATGACGTTTTCGCGCCGGCCGAGTTCCCGGTTGCATGTGCGGACGGCGAGCGGCGCACGGCGGCGACACCGTTAATTCACGCAGGTGATGGTGCGTATACGCGGCGAGATGAGCCGCTGCTGCCGTCTTGTACTTCTGTGGGATAGCCCGACCCGCCGGTGCGACCGTCGTGCGGTCCGCCGAGCCGCGCCGCCGCAGCGGGAGAGCCCCGCGCCTTAGCCTCGCAACGAGCAATTTCGGTGAAGGTCGTCGAGAAATTCCACTTGCGAGGAACACATGCCGTTCGAACCGGGCGCTTCGTAGACCATGGACTACGGTGCCGTACCGCCAGAGATCACTTCGGCCCTGATCTACACGGGTCCGGGGTCGGGGCCGCTGATGGCCGCCGCCGCGGGCTGGGATGGGCTGGCGGCTGAGCTGGCCACCGCGGCCACCGGCTACAACTCGGTGATTTCGGAGCTGACGAGCGGGCCATGGATCGGACCGGCGTCGGCGTCGATGGTGTCCGCGGTGTCACCCTTCGTAACCTGGCTCGGTGCCGCGGGCGCTCAGGCCGAGGAGACCGCTACGCAGGCTCGCGCTGCCGCGGCGGCTTTCGAGGCGGCGTTCATGGCGACCGTGCCCCCGCCGGTGATCGCGGCTAACCGGGTTTTGTTGGCGAATCTGGTCGCGACCAACTTTTTCGGGCAGAACACGCCGGCGATCGCGGTCACCGAGACTCAGTACCTGGAGATGTGGGCCCAAGACGCCGCCGCGATGTACGGCTACGCCGCGGCATCGGCGGTCGCCACGGATCTGACCCCGTTCTCGTCGTCGCCGCAGACCACCGAGCCCGACAAAACGGCCGACCAGGCCCTCGCGGTGAGCAAAGCCGCCTCCGAGCCTGCGGGCCAGTCCGGTCAGACCGCGGCGAATGCGACCACGCAATCGGCTTCTACCAACGCGGTTCCGCAAGCACTGCAACAACTTTCGACCAACGTAACAGCGTCCGCCGATCCATCGGCCACGGCGTCCGATCCGCCATGGTGGGCCAATTGGTTCACCATTCCCACTCCGGACAACCCGATGGGATGGAGTTCCAGCGTCCCGCAGGTCATCTTCAAGCAGCTCACCGGCTTTCCCTACTTCGGCACGGGACTGGGAGCTTTCGGTTATTCGATTCAGCAGCAGACGACGTTCGGTATCGGTACCACGGCCGGTGCGAGCGGTGCGTGGTATCCGACGCCGCAGTTCGCCGGTTTGGCGGCCCTGGGCGGCGGGCACCCGGGCGGCGTCGCGGCGACCGCGCACTTGGCCTCCTCGGCCAAGATCGGCGGCCTGTCGGTGCCCTCCACGTGGGGTGGTGTCGCACCCGCGGCGGTCGAGGAACAAGCCGTTCAGGCCACCATGGTCAACTACGCCACCAGCGCCGCCGGGCCCGCCAACAACGGCATCCTGCAGGGCATGCCCATGACGGGAGGCGGCCGGCGCGCGGCCGCCGGCTTCACCCACAAATACGGCTTCAAGCGCAACGTGCTTGTCCGACCACCCTCGGCCGGATAACTGATGCGTAATCCCGCACGGCCTTTCGCGCTGAAGGCTGCGTATCCCCATCAATACGCAAACCGTCTGGCGCACAGGGCAAAGCCGGCATCCGCATCCGCGGGCAGGCGTTTAGCCGCGACCGGATTTTATTCCCGGGGCGATGTTCGCCGCGCCGGCCTGGCGGCCTGGGCGGCCGCCTCGCCGGTGGGGGTCGCCCGGTGACCGCACTCCGGCCGGCGATTGTTGTCGCACGTCAACCGTGTGGCGGAGCTTTCGCCACACCGCGCTCGGTCGAAGCCGGTGCACCCTCGGCGCCGCGGTCGCGGGTGCGCGCGGGCGCGACTGTGAATCGCACGCCGGCAGCGGCCGTCGGGACCGGCCAACTAGCGTCGAGCCAAGCCGAAACTCATGCCAAACTCATAGACCTCACCGCGAGCAATTCAAGGCAGCACGCAATCCGGCCAGCATTCAGGAGGCACAGTTATGTCGATTGATTTTGGGGCGTTGCCACCGGAGGTCAACTCTGCGCGCCTTTATTCGGGCGCCGGCTCGACGTCGCTGATCACGGCCGCCTCGGCGTGGAATTCGCTTGCCGCCGAGCTGAATTCGGCCGCATTGGGCTATGAGAGCGTGATCTCGCAGCTGTCCAGCGAGGAGTGGCTGGGGCCGGCCTCGGCCGCGGCGGTCCAGGCTCTGACTCCGTATGTGACCTGGGTGAAGACCACCGCGTCGCAGGCCGAACAGGCTGCCCAGCAGCTGAGCTCGGCGTCGGCGGCGTTCGAGGCCGCGTTCGCGTCGGTGGTGCCGCCGCCGGTGATCGCGCAGAACCGTGCCCTGCTGGCCCAGGCGATGCAGACCAACGTGCTGGGCCAAAACACCGGCGTGATCGCGCAACTCGAAGCCCAATACGGTCAGTTCTGGGCCCAGGACGCCAGCACGATGTACAACTACGCGGCGCAGTCCTCGAGCGCGACCAAGGTGACCCCGTTCCAGAATGCCCCCGAGGTAACCACGGCGGACGCCCAGGCCAAGCAGGGCGCGGCGACGTCGGCGGCGTCGGCCACCGGGGCGGGCAACGCGGCGAAGACGACCGCGGATGCCATCCAGCAGACACCGAGCACGCTGCAGGCAGCGGCGACGCCCGCGGCTGCCGCGGCCACCACCTCGACCACGGACCCGTTCACCGAGGCGTGGTTCCTGTTGACCGGGCAGACGATCTTGCCCAGCAGCTTCGCGACGTTCATCAATGGTCTGAGCCCGTTCGCCGGTTTCGCCTATAACACCGAGGGTCTGCCGTACTTCTCCGTTGGTATGGGTAACAGCGGTGTGCAGATCGCCAAAAGTACCGGGGCCATCGGTGGTGCGGCGGCCAGCGCGGCGGCCGCGGCACCCAAGGGCTTGGCCGGTCTGGGCGGCATGCTCGGCGGCGGTGCCCACGCGGCGCCGGCGGTGGCGGCCGGTCTGGGCAACGCGGCCTCGGTCGGCCGGTTGTCGGTCCCGGCGGTGTGGTCGGGAGCCGCACCGGCGGTCAGCCACGCCGCGGCGGTGCCCGTCAGCGCGATCAGTGCGGCCCCGGAGGCCGCGGGCTCGGGCAACCTGCTCGGCGGCATGCCACTGGCCGGTATGGGCGGCTCGCACGGCGTCGGCGCGTCGGGCCCCCGGTACGGCTTCCGTCCCACGGTCATGGCCCGCCCACCCTTCGCCGGCTGACCACCGGATCGACCCGGCGGCGGCAGAGGTGTTCTCCCTGACGCGTGGCCGACCTGCCGGCAGTTGCCGGCCGACGGCGGCAATGGCGCCTGTGAGCACATCTCTGCTGGCTGGCGCGCCGGATAGCCCGCATGAATGGCGCCCCGGCACGCGAGAAACAGTTAGCTATACCGCCGCGGCTCGCGCGGGTTACCGGCGACGAGATTTTATCCCCAGGGCAGCCACCTCGGCATCTGTCGATGCCCCTGCCAGCAGACTCTTGACAACCACGGACGTCACTCTGTGTCAATGCTGCGATTTCGCTGCTCAGGACCCCCAAAGGAGGCCTTACGCTGTTACTGTGTCGTTACTAAAAGTGAATTCGCCGTACCGTTCCGTGAACAATTGCGAACGGGCGGTCTACGTACCAGGCTTTGCAGAACACCGTCATCTACTCTCATCAGAGAGTTTGGGGATCATGGAGGAGGAAACAATATGTCGTTCGTGACGACACAGCCGGAGGCTTTGGCCGCGGCAGCCGGGACCCTGCAGGGTATCGGATCTGCTCTGAGCGCCCAAAACGCGGCTGCGGCGGCCCCGACGACCGGGGTGGTGCCGGCAGCTGCCGACGAGGTTTCAGCACTTACCGCTGCTCAGTTCGCCGCGCATGCACAGATGTACCAGGCAGTCAGCGCTCAGGCCACGGCGATTCACGAGCAGTTCGTGAACACGCTGTCGACCAGCTCCGGATCGTACGCCGCGACTGAAGCGGCCAACGCGGCCGCGGCCGGCTAACTGGTTTTCGTCATTTGAGGCTAAGGACACCCACACTGAAGTGGGTTCCACGTCAGCCGCCCAACGGTCGGGCAAACCGTCTCATTGAGTAGACGGTCCGGTGGGTGCTGGCTAAGAGGGGGAACATCCCCAGGTACCCGGTTCGGCAGTTGCATCAGCACTCGTAACTCAGCCGAACCATCGCTATCCATCACAACAAAATCTCGAGCAATGAATTAAGGAGAAAGGCAACATGGCAACACGTTTTATGACCGACCCGCACGCGATGCGTGCGATGGCGGGCCGTTTTGAGATGCACGCGCAGACGGTGTCGGATGAGGCTCGCAAGATGTGGGCGTCGTCGATGAACATCGCCGGTGCGGGCTGGAGTGGTCAGGCGCAGGCCACGTCGTACGACACGATGGGTCAGATGAACCAGGCGTTCAACAACATTGTCAACATGCTCCACGGTGTGCGTGACGGGCTCATCCGTGACGCCAACAACTACGAGACGCAAGAGCAGGCCTCGCAGCAGGCCCTCAGCCACTAGCCGTCATAGCTGCGGCTGCGTAACCTTCAGACATTAGGAGAAAACGCTATGAGCATTAACTACCAGTTCGGGGATGTGGACGCGCACGGTGCGTTGATTCGCGCGCAGGCTGCTTCGTTGGAGGCCGAGCACCAGGCCATCGTTCGCGATGTGCTGGCTGCCGGTGACTTCTGGGGTGGCGCCGGTTCGGTGGCGTGCCAGGAGTTCATCACCCAGTTGGGTCGTAACTTCCAGGTGATCTACGAGCAGGCCAACCAGCACGGGCAGAAGGTGCAGTCGGCCGGCAACAACATGGCCAGCACCGACAGCGCCGTCGGGTCCAGCTGGGCCTGACACCCGAAACTTCAGGCGCGGCAGCACACCATCGGTTCGGTGTGCTGCCGCGTCCTGCGGTTACCGTGCACAACAATTGTCTGGGGTACTGATGGACCAACAGAGCACTCGCACCGACATCACCGTCAACGTCGACGGCTTCTGGATGCTTCAGGCGTTACTGGACATTCGGCACGTCGCTCCGGAGCTGCGGTGTCGGCCGTACGTATCCACTGACAGCAGTGACTGGCTCAACGACCATCCCGGCATGAAGGTGATGCGTGAGCAGGGCATTGTCGTCGGCGACGAGGTCAATGAAGAAGTAGCGGCGCGGATGCGGGTGCTCGCCGCGCCAGATCTAGAGGTCATTGCACTGCTGTCGCGAGGCAAGCTCCTCTACGGCGTCGTGGATGACGAGACACAGCCCCCGGGCTCGCGCGATATCCCGGACAACGAGTTCCGGGTGGTACTGGCACGACGCGGCCAGCACTGGGTCTCCGCGGTTCGCGTAGGTGGCGATATCACCGTCGACGACGTCGCCGTCGCGGACAGCGCGTCGATCGCAGCCCTCGTGCTGGACGGCCTGGAGTCGATTCACCACGCAGAGCCCGCCGCGATCAACGCGGTCAACGTCCCGTTGGACGACATGCTGGAAGCCACCAAGTCGTGGCAAGAGTCCGGCTTCAACGTCTTCTCCGGCGGCGATCTGCGCCGGATGGGCATCAGTGCCGCCACCGTTGCCGCGCTGGGTCAGGCCCTTTCGGACCCGGCAGCCGAGGTTGCTGTGTATGCCCGCCAATACCGAGACGACGCCAAAGGCCCCAGTGCCTCGGTGCTTTCGCTAAAGGACGGTTCGGGCGGCCGTATCGCGCTTTACCAACAGGCGCGGACCGCCGGTTCGGGGGAGGCGTGGCTGGCCATCTGCCCGGCAACCCCGCAGCTGGTACAAGTGGGCGTCAAGACCGTGCTGGACACACTTCCTTATGGCGAGTGGAAGACCCACAGCAGGGTGTAACGAGAAGTATCAATTGTTAAGGCTTGTAACGCTTTTGAACTCGGGGTGCGGCCAGGCCACGAAGGCGTCATACTTCACTCATAATAAGCAGCAAATATGAAAGTCAGTGTCACCGGATTCACGAATCGCGAGGCAGGGTAAATGAAATTGGAAAACGTCGAACTACTACTTTCCGAAGCGTCGGTAAGTAAGTCGACAGAGCCCTCCGCGCGGCTGGCGAGCCGGAGCCACACGTTCACCACGACAGGGGGTGCAGCCCGATGACTGCGGTAGCTGATGCGCCACAGGCTGATATTGAGGGAATCTCACAGCCACGGGCAGTCGTAGTTGGCATCATGGCCGGCGAGGGTGTCCAGATCGGCGTTCTGTTGGACGCCAACGCCCCGGTCTCGGTGATGACCGACCCGCTGCTGAAGGTGGTCAACAGCCGCCTGCGCGAGCTCGGCGAGACTCCGCTGGAGGCGACGGGTCGCGGCAAGTGGGCGTTGTGCCTGGTCGACGGTTCGCCGTTGCGGGCCACCCAGTCGCTGACCGAGCAGGACGTCCTCGACGGCGATCGCTTGTGGATCCGGTTCGTCGCGGACACCGAGAAGCGCTCCCAGGTCATCGAGCACATTTCCACCGCCGTCTCGCAGAACCTGAGCAAGCGGTTCGCCGCGATCGACCCGGTCGTTGCGGTACAGGTCGGCGCCTCGATGGTGGCCGGCGGCGTTCTCCTGGCCTCGGTGTTGCTGGGCTGGTGGCGCTGGCACCACAACTCGTGGCTGACCACCATCTACGCCGCTGCCATCGCCGCCGTCGCGCTGGGCGTTTCGACGATGCTGCTGATGCGCGCCCAGACGCAGGCCGATCGGCGCGTCGCCGACATCATGCTGGTAAGCAGCCTTGGACCGCTGGCGATCGCCGCGGCCGGAGCGCCACCCGGCGGGGTCGGATCGCCGCATGCGGTGTTGGGCTTCGGTGTCCTCACCATTGCCGCGATCCTGGCGCTGCGGTTCACCGGACGTCGGCTCGGGTTGTACACCGCGATCATCACCGTCAGCTCGCTGACAACGATCGCGGCCCTGGCGCGCATGGTCGCGATGACCAGCGCCGTCACCATGCTGACCACCATCGTGCTGGTCTGCGTGATCGGTTACCAGTGCGCACCGGCCATGTCGCGCCGGCTGTCCGGTATCCGGCTGCCGGTGTTCCCGTCGGCCACCAGCCGCTGGGTCTTCGAGGCCCGGCCCGATCTGCCCACCACCGTGACCCGCACCGGCGGCGGCCCGCCGGTCCTCGAGGGACCCGCATCGGTGCGCGACGTGCTGTTGCAAGCCGAACGTGCCCGGTCGTTCCTGTCGGGCCTGCTGCTCGGCTTCGGCGTGCTGATGGTGGTGTCGCTGGCGGGGCTGTCTGACCCGCACACCGGGCAACGGTGGCTGCCGCTGCTGCTGGCCGGCTTCAGCGCGGGCTTCCTGATGCTGCGCGGCCGTTCCTACGTGGATCGCCTGCAGGCGATCACCCTGGCCGGGACGTCCGTGGCGATCGTCGCGACAGTCGTGGTGCGCTACGCACTGGAACTGCAGTCGCCGCTCTCGGTGTCGGTCTGCGTGGGAATCCTGGTGCTGCTGCCCGCGGCTGGCCTGGTGTCTGCGGCGGTCGTGCCGAACAGCATCTACAGCCCGCTGTTCCGCAAGTTCGTGGAATGGATTGAATACGTCTGCCTGATGCCAATCTTCCCGCTGGCGTTGTGGTTGATGAATGTTTATGCAGCGATCCGGTACCGGTAACGGCAAGGTGTGGCGTAGGCGCGCTTCCCGTGCGGCGATCGCCGCACTCCTGCTCACATCGGGTTCACTAGCCGGGTTACCGCCCGCCTACGCGATATCGCCGCCGACGATCGACCCGGCGGCGGTGCCGCCGGACGGTCCGCCGGGTCCGCCGGCGCCGATGAAGCAGAACTCGTACTGCACCGAGGTCGGCGTGCTGCCCGGCACCGATTTCAAGCTGCAGCCGAAGTACATGGACATGCTGAATATGCAGGAGGCATGGCAATTCGGCCGCGGCGCGGGGATCAAGGTCGCCGTCATCGACACGGGTGTGACGCCGCACCCCCGGTTTCCGCATCTGATTCCCGGCGGGGACTACATCATGGGCGGCGACGGGTTGTCCGACTGCGACGCGCACGGCACCATCGTGGCGTCGATGATCGGCGCGGCGCCGGCCAACGGCGCACCACCGCCGCCGGTGGCGGGGCCGCGCAAGCCGGTGACCATTCCCACCACTGAAGCGCCGCCGAAAGCTCCGCCGCCGCAGACCGTGACGCTGTCGCCATTGCCGCAGACGGTGACGATGGTGCCCGCTCCGCCGCCTCAGGAGAACCTGCCACCGTGGATGCCGCAACCACCCGCGGCTCCGGCGTCGCCGTCCGAGCAAGCGCCGGCCGCACCTGCCGCGCCTGGCGCCCCGGCGGCGCCGCAAGCCCCGGCACAAGCACCGGCGGCCCCGGTCGGTCCGCCGCCCGGCCCGGCTAACCCGGGAGCCGCCAACCACGGCGGCGGCACGGTGACGATCCCGAGCTACTCCGGTGGCGGCCAGACGATTCACGTCGGCAATCCGCACCCGCTGGCGCCGCCGGCACCGCCGGCACCGCCGGCGCCACCACCGCCGGCACCGTCCGCGGGGCCCGACGCCTACAGCGGTATCGCCCCCGACGTGGACATCATCTCGATCCGCCAGTCCAGCCAGGCCTTCGGCCTCAAGGACGCCTACACCGGCGACGAGGACCCGCAGACGTCGGCGAAGATCTCCGGCGTCGAGACGATGGCACGCGCGATCGTGCACGCGGCCAACATGGGGGCCTCGGTGATCAACATCTCCGATGTGACCTGCATGAGTGCGCGCAACATCATCGATCAGCGCGCACTGGGAGCGGCCGTCCGCTATGCGGCGGTCGACCGCAACGCCGTCATCGTGGCCGCCGCCGGCGACACCAGCAAAAAGGACTGCAAGCAGAACCCGATCTTCGACCCGCTCAAGCCCAAAGACCCGCGCGACTGGAATGCCGTCACCACCGTGGTGACGCCCTCCTGGTTCAGCGACTACGTCTTGACCGTCGGCGCGGTGGATTCCGAGGGTCACCCGCAGACACAGGGCAGTCAGGGGCAGGGGCCGTCGAGCGTCGCCGGTCCGTGGGTCGGGATCGCCGCGCCCGGAAGTGACGTTATCGGGCTCTCGCCGCGCGATGACGGCCTGATCAACGCGATCGACGGGCCGGACAACTCGCTGCTGGTTCCCAGCGGCACCAGCTTCTCGGCCGCGATCGTGTCCGGGGTGGCCGCACTGGTCCGCGCCAAGTACCCCCAGCTGTCCGCATATCAAGTGATCAACCGGCTGGAGCGCTCCGCGCGGGCACCGTCGCGCGGGGTCGACAACCAGCTCGGTTACGGCGTCATCGACCCGGTAGCAGCATTGACCTGGGACATTCCCGACGGCCCGCTGAAGCCGCCACAGCAACTGTCGATACCGTTGAATGTGCCCAAACCGCCTCCGCACCGCGACATGCTGCCGGTGTGGGTGGCGGCCGGGGGATTGACCGGAGCACTCCTGATAGGCGGCGCAGTATTCGGTATCGCGACGTTGATGAAGCGCCGCAGGCAGCAACAATAAGGGCGGAGCAGTAAAAGCAATGAAGGCTCAGCGCAGGTTTGGGTTGTCCTTGTCGTGGGCGCGAGTCACGGTCGTGTTCTTGGTCATCGTCGGCATCCTGTTGATCGCCAGTCACTGCCCCGACTCGTGGCAGGGCGAGCACCACATCGCCTGGTGGGTGGGGGTCGGCATCTCGGCGATCATCGCGTTGCTGTCGCTGGTCACCCATCACGGCCTCACCGTGACCTCCGGCTTGGCGGGCTGGCTGTGGGACTGGTCCGCCGACCCGGGCACCACGCTGGCCGCGGGGTGCACGCCCGCCCTCGACTACCAGCGCCGATTCGGACGCGACAAGGTGGGGGTGCGCGAGTACGACGGCCGCCTGGTCACCGTGATCGCGCTGGACGGCGACGACGACCCGGCCTCGCGCCACCACCGCCAGAAGAGCGCGCCGCCGGCCAGCCTGCTGGTTCGCTCGGCTGCCGCCGGCCTGCGCCAGTTCGACGTCAACCTCGAGGGCATCGACATCGTCTCGGTGCAAATGCGCCGTGGCGGCAATGCCGCCGAATTGTCCAAACTCGACAAGTTGGGTCCCGAAGAGTGGGGGCTGGTCAGCGATCAGCCCGCGTCGTACGTGCGCCGCACCTGGCTGGTGCTGCGGATGAACCCGCAGTCCAACGTCGCGGCGGTCGCGGCCCGTGACTCGCTGGCTTCCACGCTGGTCGCGGCCACCGAGCGGCTGGTCCAGGATCTCGACGCGCCCGGTTGCACGCCCCGGCCGTTGACCTCCGAGGGGATCGCCGAGGTCGACAGTGCCGTGCTGGCGGACCTGGAACCGACCTGGAGCCGCCCCGGCTGGCGTTACCTCAAGCACTTCAACGGGTTCGCGACCAGCTTCTGGTTGACGCCGTCGGACATCACCACCGAGACACTGGAGGAGCTGTGGCTGCCCGACGCCGAGGCGACCGTGGTGACCATTCAGCTCACCGCCGACGACGGCCGGCCCCAGGTTTCGGGCTGGGTGCGTTACCACAGCGATAGCCGGCTGCCGAGGGGAGTGTCGTCCGGACTCAACCGGCTCACCGGCCGCCAGTTGGCCGCGGTACGCGCCAGCCTGCCCGCTCCGACGACTCGCCCGTTGCTGGTCGTGCCCACCCGGGGTCTGCTTCCCGACGACGATTTAGTGCTCCAGGTAGGCCAGGTGCGGGAGGGCGCTGAGCGCTTGCTTACAGGTCAATGAGCCGCCCGCAATCGGCGGCGGAGGACGCCCGTAACGCGATGGTCGCCGGCCTGTTGGCGTCGGGAATCTCCGTCAACGGGCTGCAGCCCAGCCACAACCCGCAAGTGGCGCTGCGGATGTTCACCACGGCCACCACCCGCGACCCGGCGATGTGCGATGCCTGGCTGGCACGGCTGCTGGCCGGTGACCAGAGCATCGAGGTGGTTTCCGGTGCCTGGGCGGCGGTCGGCACGTTCGGCTGGGAAACCCGTCGGCTCGGTGTCACGGAAATGCAGTTTCATCCCGACGTCTCCGACGGGTTGTTTCTGCGGCTGGCGGTCCTCAGCGTGGAGTCGCTCGCGTGCGCGTACGCGGCAGTGCTCGCGGAGGCGAAGCGCTACGAGGAAGCCGTCAAGCTGCTCGATGGCATCGAACCCCGCCAGCCCATCGACGAAGAGCTGATCGCCTACGTGCGCGGGATTCTCTACTTCCGCGCCGGGCGATGGCCGGACGTGCTCGCACAATTCCCCGAGGGAAAGATCTGGCGCAACCCCGAGTTGAAGGCCGCCGGCGCCGCGATGGCGACCACCGCGCTGGCGTCGCTCGGCGTGTTCGAGGAGGCGGTCCGGCGCAGCCAAGACGCCATCGAGGCGGATCGGGTACCGGGCGCGGCCAACGTCGCCCTGTACACCCAGGGCATGTGCCTGCGGCACCTCGGACGCGAGGAAGAAGCCGTCGAGGTGCTGCGCCGGGTGTACTCGCGGGACCCCAAGTTCGGCCCGGCCCGCGAGGCCCTCGACAACCCCAACTACCAGTTGGTGCTGACCGATCCGGAGACCATCGAAGCCCGCACCGACCCATGGGACCCGGACAGCGCTCCGACCCGGGAAGAGAACGAGGCGGCCCGGCAGGCCGAGACGGCGGCCAAATACCTGGAAGAGGGCGACGAGGAGCTCAACGCCATGCTGGGCATGGAGCGAGCCAAGCGCGAGATCAAACTCATCAAGTCCACGACCAGGGTGAATTTGGCCCGCGCGAAGATGGGCCTTCCGGTGCCCGTGACCTCGCGCCACACCCTGTTGCTCGGGCCGCCCGGGACCGGAAAGACCTCGGTGGCACGCGCTTTCAGCAAGCAGCTGTGCGGGTTGACCGTGCTGCGCAAGCCCGTGGTGGTGGAGACCAGCCGGACCAAGCTGTTGGGCCGCTACATGGCCGACGCCGAGAAGAACACCGAGGAGATGCTCGAGGAAGCGTTGGGCGGCGCCGTCTTCTTCGACGAGATGCACACGTTGCACGAAAAGGGCTACCAACAGGGTGACCCGTACGGCAACGCGATCATCAACACGTTGCTGCTGTACATGGAGAACCATCGCGACGATCTGGTGGTCTTCGGCGCCGGCTATGCCAAGGCGATGGACAAGATGCTCGAGGTGAACCAGGGTCTGCGCCGGCGCTTTTCGACCGTCATCGAGTTCTTCAGCTACACGCCGGACGAGCTGGTCGCCCTGACCCGCTTGATGGGCCAGGAGAACGAAGACGTCATCACCGAGGAGGCGGCGCAGGATCTGCTGCCCTCGTACACCAGGTTCTATCTCGACGAGAGCTACTCGGAGGACGGGGACTTGATTCGCGGAATCGACACGCTCGGTAATGCCGGCTTCGTGCGAAATGTGGTGGAGAAGGCCCGCGACCACCGGAGTTTCCGTCTCGACGACGAGGACCTCGACGCGGTATTGGCCGCCGACACCACCGAATTCACCGAGCTTCAGTTGCTTCGGTTCAGGGAGCTCAGCGGGGAGGACCTGCTCGAGGGCCTCAGCGCGGCAGTCGCCGAGAAGAAGTCGAGCTAGCGGTCTCCGGCTAACTGCTAACACTGCCGCAGGAATTCCGAACGGCGTGCGCGTAGCGCGGCAGTGAATTGTTGCAAACGCCTCGCAGCAAGCTTGACTCACTCTGTCTCGAATGCCACGATGGCGTGTGCAAGCACCTCGTTAGGTGAGGCTTCCATTACGGATACAGGCCACTGACCCCAAACGTCGAAAGACGCCCAGGGTCAGGACAGCTCTTCCCGGCTTAAGGGTTGAGCCCAAGTGGCTTCTGGCGTTTCGCCGGATACGCAGTGTGGTGCCGAAGCTCTGATGAGAGGGGTGCCGGATCCGGCGAACGCGCCGGGTGTCCCCACCTCTTCGTGCAGAATAAATGGCATCTCGGTGTGCCCAGGCGATGAGGAGGTGAGAACGAAATTAATCCCGCTGATAGTCCATATTCTCGATCGATGACGTTTCGTTCGAGCCGACTATGGCGTCGCTCTCGCCTATCGGCTTGCACCGAGTCGCCTACCCACGTTGCGCAATCGGTGTATGTCCTGGCAAGGGTCGCGTCTCCGGCTCACCCTTATTCCTGAGGAGAACTCCGATGAGCTCTGTCAACGTACAAGCCACAGCCGGTTCGTGTGCGGCCACCGAGGCAGCCGACGTAGCGGCCACCTGTTAGGCGCCGAGGGGGAATCATGCTGGATTTTGCGGCCTTACCGCCGGAAGTCAATTCGACCAGAATGTATGCCGGCCCCGGCTCGGGACCGTTGCTGGCCGCTGCCGCCGCCTGGAATGCACTGGGAGCCGAGATGCGTTCGGCAGCAACCGATTACGAGTCGGTCATCAGGGAGCTGATCAGCGTTGGCTGGAACGGCCCATCGTCGACGTCGATGTTGGCCGCAGCCGCGCAATTTCTCGCGTGGCTGAATACCACTGCGGCGCAGGCCGAGCAGACCGGTATGCAAGCAAACGCTGCCGCGACCGCTTTCGAGGCCGCGTTCGCGATGACGGTGCCCCCGCCGGTCGTGGCGGCTAACCGGACCCTGTTGGCGAACCTGGTGGCCTCCAACATCTTCGGGCAGAACACCCCGGCGATCGCGGCCACCGAGGCCCAGTACATGGAGATGTGGGCGCAGGACGCCGGGGCGATGAACGGCTACGCCGCGGCGTCGAACTCCGCGGCACGAATGGAGTCGTTCACCTCGCCGCAGACCAACACCACTCCGGACGCGGTGACGGGACAAAACGAGGCCGTCTCGCAAGCAGTCAACACAGCAGCCGGGAATACGCAATCGATGCTGTCGGCCAACGACGTGTCGGCCAACGACGTCAATGCTTTCGCCGCGCCGCAGGGGCCGATCAGTGACTATCTGACGGGTCTGTTGGATGGGTCGAACAACACCGCGCTGGGGAGTTTCTTGGGGAGTAACTTCTTCAGCAACAACATTCTGAACGGCACGATCGCCGGTGGCCCGTTCAACCCGCAGTCCATCATTGGAACGGTCGAGGGTTTCAATTTCCTGCAGACGACCGCCACGACGCTCGGCGGTCTAGACGACTTCACCGCCGGCGCCGAGGCCGCCACCACCAGCTTGACCGCCAACTCGGTGGGGTCGGTGAGCATGGGTGGCGCATCGGCGGGAATTGGTAACGCGCATCTGGTGGGTTCGATGTCGGTACCCCAGACCTGGGCCTCCGCAGCCAATATCACCCCGGGCCAAGGTCCGGCGCCGGTCACCGGCCTTAGTGATATCGGGTCGTCTGGGACGCCCGCCGCGGGCGGGCCGGGCGGTGTTGCCGGCCCGCTGGGTGGGACCGGGAAGAGGTTGCGCCGCGCCATCCCCAGGTACGGGTTTAGGCCCGTCGTCATGCCACGTCCACCGGCCGCCGGTTAAGAGACTTCAGAAGGAGATGTCATGCTGAATTTTGGGGCGTTACCGCCTGAAGTCAACTCGGCCAAGATGTATGCCGGTGCCGGGTCGGGATCGATGCTGGCGGCCGCGGCCGCATGGAATGCCTTGGCTGCTGAATTGCGTTCGGCGGCAACCAATTACGAGGCTGTAATCAACTCGCTGGTCAGCGAGGGCTGGCTGGGTCCGGCGTCGGCGAAGATGGCTGCGGCCGTCCAGCCGTATGTGGCGTGGCTGGACACCACCGCGGCTCAGGCCGAGCAGGCCGGCGTTCAAGCCAACGCGGCCGCGGCCGCGTACGAGGCGGCGTTTGCCGCGACGGTGCCCCCACCGGTCGTGGCGGCCAACCGCACGCTGCAGGCAAACCTGGTGGCCAGCAACATCTTTGGGCAGAACACCGGGGCAATCGCGGCCACCGAGGCCCAATACGGCGAGATGTGGGCCCAAGACGCCTCGGCGATGACCAGCTACACCGCCGCCTCGCGCACAGCCAGCACCATGACGACGTTCAGCGATCCCCAGGCCGACACCACCGCGGATGCAACGGCGTTGCAGGCCGACGCCGTCAACAATGCCACGCTGGCCGCCCCGGCCGCTCAGGCGACGAGCATCTGGGATTGGCTGGGTCTGTCGCCTAATTCGAATACCTCCACCGAGGGGCTTGCCGGGGTGATGAACTTCCTGAGCAATTCCAACCCGAACCTCATCGGCGCCTTCCTCAACAACGCGTCGGTCTCCGGCATCTCCAACGGTTTCACCACCAACGGCATTCTGAACCCGACGACAATCATCGATCCGGCCGCCACGGCCGCCGCAAGCGGGGCCGTACAAAGCGCGACCACCTCGGGCCTGGAAGATCTGTCCGCCGGTCTGCGCACTGCCGCTGCCGTGTCGTCTGTGACGAGCCTGCCGGGCGCGGCTGCGACCGCGGCAGTGGGACAGGCAAGTCTGGTTGGGGCCCTGTCGGTCCCGCCGACCTGGGCAGGTACCGGGGCAACCGTCAGCACGGTTGCGGCGACGACTCAGGTCGGAGCCGGGGCGTACCACAGCTTCGGCGCCGCTACCCCGATGGTGATGGAAGAAGCCGGGGCAGTGGGCATGCCCGGGGTTCCGCTGGCCGGCATCCCGGGTTCGCACGAGGACGAGTTCGCCGATCCGATCTACGGCTTCCGGCCCCGCGTCATTGGGCGCCCGCCCGCCGCCGGATAGCGACCCATGAAGGCCCTACCATTTCTGGCAAGCGTCGTCACCCTGATCGGCCTGGCCGCACCGGCACATGCCGATCCGGCTGACGACGCCTTCCTCGCAGCGCTCAACAACGCGGGCATCACCTATCACGATCCGGAGCATGCGATCAAAGCCGGCCAAAAAGTCTGCGACCTAGCCAACTCCGGGACGTCGCAGCTGGACATCATCCGCGACATCCGCGACCTCAACCCCGCATTCACGATGACCAGCGCCGCCAAATTCGCCAAGGCGGCCGCCATGGCCTACTGCCCCGAACGCCTCTCCACCGACAGCGGCGGCACCAACCCTGGCACCGGCGATGCCGGGGGCGGCGGGGGCGGCTAACCGCGGGCGCCAGCCCCGGTTACACCTTCTCGGCCACCGCCGATCGCGGCACTTTGTTGAGTCGCCAACCCTCACAGCGAACCTTCAGAAGCCAATAAGCCTCGTAGCAGTTCTACATGTTTACGTTAGGTGAAATGTAGGGGAGCTCAGTATGACCATTGCCTATAAATTCGGCGCCTTCGACGACCTCGGGGTGCCGGTCCGCGCGCACGCCGCCGCACCGGAGGCCGAGCCCTAGTCCGGCCCGGGCGATGCGCTTGGCGCAGGGGGCTTTTGGGACAACGCCAGGGCAATGGCGCACCGGGAGTTCGTCGCGCGGCCGGGCCTGAATTTCCACGGCATAAACTGCCACGCGAATACCTGCGGGCGAAAAGTTTTGACGATCGGCAGCAATTTGGCAAGCACCAATCGTGCCGTCGATTGTCGCTGTGTATGAAATTGATGGACGTCTGAGTTCGTCCATAAATCGGGAACGGTAATCTCAATGTTCGGGTGTTTTTGTGTTCCCTAAAGCAAATTATTCGGCGCTATAGGATGGGAGGTCGAAGAACTCGCGATCAAGTCGGCGACAATAACATTGAATGGCAAGCAACTCGATTGCGGTTGGCATCGATCAGGCGCTGTATTCGCCGAAGCCTCAATATGGCGGACTCCCATGGTCCGTCGCTGTGTGCTGGCAACAGTTGGGGTAACCAGGTAGTTTGTTGTCCTCACTGTTAGCTGTGTCACGCCTGCGTTCTCACACGAGTGCTCACCACAATGACATTTCTTTTTTACACCGCGATTACCCGACGGGAACGCGTCGCGCATAATTTCTGGCCACAATGATTGCAATATTGGGGCCTCGCGCCCGAAGCTGGACCGGACGAGGATCTTGGGGAATTTCAGCCAGGAGAGTATGAACCTGTTGTCGTTAAGCACGTGTAATACAACGTGGATTCGATGTATTTCATTAGAGCTGCGGCGCGTTTGCGGCGAGGGCTGTGAAACCGCGCCTACCATGGCGGCCAAATGAGGGAGCGGAGGTAAAAATGTTGGACTTCGGGGCGTTACCACCGGAGATCAACTCCGGTCGAATGTATGTCGGTGCGGGTGCGGGGCCGTTGTTGGCCGCCGCGGCCGCCTGGGACGAGTTGGCTGCCGAGCTCTATTCGACTGCGGCCCTGTACGGCTCGACGATTCAAAACCTGTCCGTCGGGCCGTGGACCGGTCCCTCCTCGATCGCGATGGCCGCGTCCGCGGCCCCGTACGTGCAGTGGATGAGCACGACGGGAGCCCAGGCTGAACAGGCGGCCACCCAGGCCAAGCTCGCCGCGGGCGCCTACGAGGCGGCCTTCGCGGCGACGGTACCGCCGCCCGTCATCGCGGCCAACCGCTCGCTGCTCGCGTCGTTGGTCGCCACCAACATCCTGGGCCAGAACACTCCGGCTATCGCGGCCACCGAAGCCCAGTACATGGAGATGTGGGCGCAGGACGCCGCCGCGATGTACGGGTATGCCGGGTCGTCGGCGACGGCGTCGCAGCTGCAGCCGTTCACCGAGCCCCCGCGGACCACGAACGACTCCGGTTCGGGGATGCAGGCGGCCGCGGTGGCCCAGTCCAGCAGCACTTCGGGCAGCCGCACCGCCCTGCAACTTTCCCAGGCCGTGACGACGAATGTCGCGGCGGCGGCCGATCCGTCGGCGGGGTTGACGGTGCCGCCCGCCGTGACGAACTGGAACACCATTTGGTCGGCCGTCACCGGGGTGTTCTCGCCCCAGTCCTGGTCCTCGATCCCGGGTGGCCCGTTCCTGTCGTTCGGGCAGGCCTACGCCTGGGGTCAGAACGGGCAAAGTGCCGCGGCCTATCTGGCCGGGCCGAAAGCCATCAAGGGGGCGTTGGAGCCGCTGATGAGGGTGCCCAGCGCCGTTCACCCCATGCTGAGCTCCGCCGTCAGTGGAGCTCCGGTCACCGGGTCGATGGGCAAATCGGCTTTGGTAGGAGGCATGTCGGTGCCCCAGGGCTGGACCGAGGCGGCCCCGAACATCAGGATGCTTGCGCAGTCGCTGCCCGCCAACTTGTCGGCCGCGCCCGCGGCAATGATCGGCGAGGAAGGCGTCTTCAGCCAGATGGCGTTGTCGAGCCTGGCGGGTCGTGCCGTCGCCGCCACCTCGACCCACACGGTAAGCGGCAACGCCGCCACGGCAGCGGCCCTGGGTGGGCTTGTTGCCGAGGCCGACCCCGCCGCCGCCACGATCATCGTGATCCCGGCTCTGGAGGACTGATCGCGATGAACACGGCGCACCACAAACCAGCTCCGTCCAGCCCGGCTTTAGCCACCAGGTAAGGGGTAACGACATGTTTTATGGAGCCTTTCCACCGGAGTTCAACTCGGGCCGGATGTACGCCGGTCCGGGGGCAGAGTCGCTGGTTGCGGCGGCCACGGCTTGGGAGAACCTGGCCGCCGAGCTGCAGGCCGCGGCGACCGCATACTCGTCGGTGCTGTCGAATCTGACCACCGGACCCTGGGTGGGCCCGTCCTCGCTGGCCATGGCGTCCGCCGCCACGCCCTACGTGGCCTGGATGCAGCAAACCGCCACCCAGGCCGCGCAGACTGCGGCCCAGGCCACCGAGGCGGCGGCCGCCTATGAGACGGCGTTCGCCGCACACGTACCGCCGCCGCTGATCGCGGCCAACCGTGAACTGCTGGCCGAGCTGATGGCGAGCAACCTCTTCGGGCAGAACACCGGGGCGATCGCGGCCACCGAGGCTCAATACGGCGAAATGTGGGCCCAAGATGCCGAGGCGATGGACACCTACTTCGCCTCCTCGGCCACCACCTCCAACAACCTGGAGGAGTTCAGCCCGGCGCCGCAGACCACCAACGAGGCGGGCACGACGATGCAGGCGGCCGCGCTGACCCAGTCCACGAGCAACGCAGCCGGCAATGTGGTATCCAAGCTGGCAGGAACAACCCAGTTGGCCACCACTGCGACCGGCGCCACCGGGCCGCTGGCCGGCCTTGCCGACATCGCCACTGCCTACCAGAACTTCTGGACGAATCTGCTGAACATCATCCCGGGCGGGGCGAATTTCTATACGGCGATGTACAACGCCGTCAAGGTGCCGATCGGCCTGACCACGCAGTTCAACGACATCGGGCTGCTGATCAACTTCCCGGTGTCGCAATGGCTCAAGTTCGCGCCACCGGTGGCATACGGCGCGCTCCCCAAGGACGCGCTGGGCGCCGGTCTCGGTGCGCTGGGCTTCACCCGGGGCACGCTGTTCGACGCAATAAGCCCGACAGCCGGTTTCGCGCGCGGCACCCTGGTGGGCTCGTTGACGGTCCCGCCGAGTTGGGCCTCGGCCACCCCGGCCATCCGGACAGTGGCGGCCGCCTTGACGGCCGCCGGGCCCGAGGCGATTCCCGCAGCCGCGCTCGGGGAAGGCAGCCTGTTCAGCTCGCTGGGAATGGCGGGAATGTTGGGCAGCGCGATGGGCGCCGGCGGTCCCACCGTGGTGAACGCAAGCATCCGCAACCGGATGAAACCGCTCAAGGACCTCAAGGACAAAAACTCGCCCGAGCACCTGAAGCGTCTGGTCGCAGAGATTTCGGAGAAGCCCGAAGCAGTGCAGCACCATAACGTAGATCAGGAAGGTCTCGATGCGCTGCTCGAGCAGCTAGCCAAGAAGCCCGGAATCCACGCGGTGCACCTGAAAAAGGGCAAGTCCAAGGTCATCCCGTCCGAAGAAGCGCAATTAGGTTAGGGGACAGGGACTTTGATTCATCAGCAGCTCAACACGAGAGAAGGTAACTGATGAAACGGCTAATGGGTCTACTGGCCGTGTTCGCCGCGGTCACCCTCGCCGCGCCGGCGTATGCCGAACCGGTCCCCGAGCCGGACGGCGACGACGCGGGCTTCATCGCCGCGCTGCATCAGGCCGGCTTCAGCTTTGCCAGTGAAGGTTCGGCTGTCGCCGCCGGACGGGCGGTGTGTTCGTGCCTGAACAACGGCGAGTCGGGCCTGGAACTGGTGCATGACGTGAAAAATCACAACCCCGGAATGAGTATGGAGATGGCTTCCGACTTCGCCGCGATCTCAGCGAAATTCTATTGCCCGCACCAACTTTCGAAGGCCTGATCGGGAGTCGGCCGGAATGCGATGGCTCCTGGCGCTCCTCGGCGTCTCCGCAATGATCGGCCTGGCCGCGCCCGCCCACGGCGATCCGGACGCCGCTCCCGACGACGCCGGCTTCCTCGCGACCGTGCGCGGCGCGGGCATCACCTACACCGACTCGGGTCAGGCCGTGGCATTCGGAAAATCGGTGTGCGGCTTGATCAGAGCAGGTAAGCCCGGCCCGGAGCTGGTTGGAGACCTGCAACGTAAAAACCCCGGATTGACCACCGCTCATGCGACCCTGTTCATCGGCATCGCGGCGAAGTACTACTGCCCGCAGCAACTCGCCGACAGCCGGCCCGCACCGCAGTAGCGACGGCCCAACCACCTCCCGCGCCGAGGTTGCGCGGGGATGGCCGTCGGTGGACCGGCGTGGCCTGGAGCCATCTACTGTTCACCTGCGCGTGGCAGGCTGGTCGCTGCCGGTATGGCCGCAGGGCGGGGGCCCGTCGTCGGGGGAAGGAGTCCGGTATGACGCAGACGCTGAGCGTCGCCGATTTCGCGCTCCGGCTGGGCGTCGGGGTGGGCTGCGGCGCCCTGGTCGGCATGGAACGGCAATGGCGAGCGCGCAGGGCCGGTCTGCGGACGAACGCGCTGGTCGCCGCGGGTGCGACCTTGTTCGTGCTGTACGCGGTCGCCACCCCGGACAGCAGCCCTACCAGAGTCGCGTCCTACGTGGTGTCCGGTATCGGGTTCCTTGGCGGTGGCGTGATCCTGCGCGAGGGCGTCAACGTCCGCGGCCTCAACACCGCCGCCACCCTGTGGTGCTCCGCGGCGATAGGTGTACTGGCCGCCTCCGGGAATCTGGTGTTCACGTTGATCGCCACCCTGGCCGTCATCACCATCCACGTGGTGGGTCGGCCGCTCGGGCGGGTGATCGACCATGACAACAACACCGAAGAAGACGAAGGCCGTCAACCGTTCCTGGTGCAGGCGATCTGCCGCCCGAAATCCGAGAAGTACGCCCGCGCACAACTGGTCCAGCACGCCAGCAGCAACGACCTCACGCTGCGCGGCATCCACACCGGACAGGCCGCCGACGACGAGATCACTTTGACCGCACACCTTCTCGTGGATGGTCATACGCCGGCCAAGCTCGAGCGATTGGTCGCCGAGCTGTCCCTGCAACCCGGGGTTCGCGCGGTGCAGTGGTATGCCGGTGACGAAACTCAGTCCGACTAACGGGGACTCGGTTATGGGCGGGCTTGTAGCTCCGGCGCGGCCGCGGCCAGCAGGTCGGCGCGAATGCCGGTCAGCGGGGGATAGATCCGCTCGGAATTGATGGTCTGCTTGGTGGTCTTGGCTTGCGCGCCCGTCGACACCACCACCCGATCCCACCCTTCGGTGTAGACGGCGCCGGCCGGTCCTAGATCGAGAACGGTTACATACCAAGGGATTCGAAGGGCCAGCAGCGGCTCTCCATACAGGTCGCTGATGACGTTGTAGCCGGCATAGCGGCCCATCGGCCGCCCATGCTGACACGACATCACCGACAGATGCTCGGCATCCATGCGGGCCGCCGCCGCGTCACCCGCGGCGAAGATCGACTCGACGCCGATCACCCGCAGGTAGTCGTCGACGGGTACCCGGCCCGAGCGATCGCGGTCGACCGGCAGCCGTTCGGTCAGCGGGCTGGCCGCCATCCCGGCGCACCACACCACGGTGGCCGCCTCGACCTGCTCACCCGAGGACAGCGACACGCCGGTCGGGGCGACGGCGTCGACTGTGACTCCCGTCCTCGTCTCAACCCCGTTGTCCGACAACGCCTTTTCAATCACCGGCCGGGCCGAGGAACCCATATCGGAGCCGACCAGCGGGTTGCGGTCGACGAGAATCACCCGGGGGTTTCCAGAGCACAACGCGCGCAACCGGTTCGGCAGCTCGCACGCCGTCTCGATGCCGGTCAGCCCGGCCCCGACCACGACGACCGTCGCCGCCGCGGGCGCCGAGGGAGCCTCGGCCAGCCGCTGCAGATGCCGTTGCAGCGCGACGGCGCCGTCATACGTGTCGACGTCAAAAGCGAACTCGCGCAGCCCCGGTACCGCGGGCTTGAGCACCCGGCTGCCCGACGCCAGCACCAGCCGGTCGTAGCCGTACGCCGCACCGTCCGAGGTGGTCACGGTGTGCGCGGCGGTGTCGATCCCGGTCACGTCGGTGACGACGTGAGACACCCCGGCGGGATCCAGGACGTCGGCGAGCGGGATACGGCAGGCGCTCAAATCGGGCTCGTAATTGCGGACCCGGATGTCGTGGAATCCGGTAGCGCTCAGCACGGTGATATCGACGGTGCCCGGCGCGACGGCGAGCTCATCCAACCGACGGGCGGCGCCGAGCGCTGCCCATAGCCCAGCGAACCCGGAGCCGACGACGATCACGGCGGTCACGCCCTCACCACCTCATTGATGTCGGCGACCGACTATGACAACTGCTAGACCGATAGCCGTAATCTATCGGTGTGCATGCCGTCACCGGGTTCTGGCTCGCGTTACCCCCGCAGATGCGGGACCCGGTGCTGTTCGCGATCCCGTTCTTCCTGCTGCTGTTGACCCTCGAGTGGACGGCGGCCCGCAAATTGGAGCGTCTCGAGGCCTCCGAACGGCCGGCATCCGGCGCCTACCTCACCCGTGATTCGCTGGCCAGCATCTCGATGGGGCTGGTCTCGGTGGGTACCACGGCCGCCTGGAAGACGCTGGCGTTGCTCGGCTATGCCGCCATCTACGCCTATCTGGCGCCCTGGCACCTCTCGGTCGGCCAGTGGTACACGTGGGTCATCGCGATCCTGGGCGTCGACCTGCTGTACTACGCCTACCACCGCATCGCGCACCGGGTGCGGCTGATCTGGGCGACCCACCAGGCCCATCACTCCAGCCAGTACTTCAATTTCGCGACCGCGCTGCGCCAGAAGTGGAACAACAGCGGCGAAATCCTGCTGTGGATTCCGTTGCCGCTGTTGGGTCTTCCGCCCTGGATGGTCTTCTTCAGTTGGTCGCTGAATCTGATCTACCAGTTCTGGGTGCACACCGAGCGGGTGGGCAAACTGCCGCGGCCGCTCGAGTTCGTCTTCAACACACCGTCGCACCACCGGGTGCACCACGGGATGGACCAGATCTACCTGGACAAGAACTACGGGGGCATCTTCATCGTCTGGGACCGCCTGTTCCGCAGTTTCCAGGCCGAGACGTTCCGCCCGCATTACGGCCTCACCAAGCAGGTGGACACCTTCAACATCTGGAACCTGCAGACGCGCGAATACGTCGCGATCGCGCGCGACTGGCGGTCGGCGAGTCGGCTTCGCGACCGGCTGGGCTATGTTTTCGGACCGCCGGGCTGGACTCCGCGCCCGGCCGCTGTGACCACCGACTCCGTTCGGCTGGCCTCGTCGTTGTAACGCTGACCGCGAATCGGTCGATGTCGAAACAGTAACGACGTAATCTCAACTTGTGGTCGGAGCACGCGCCGGCCTTGACGGAACGGAGTCCGTCCATGGTGTATCGCATGGCACTTCGAGTAGTGGGCGCGGCGATTGCTGCGTTGGCCTTCACTCCCGGATTGCCGGCCGCCACCGCTCACGCAGACCCGGTGGTGGTGTCCCCGGGCATGGAGATCCTGCAGGACAACCGCCTGTGCACGCTGGGTTACGTCGATCAGGCCGCGAGAGTCGCATACACCGCGGGACATTGCCGCAGCACCGGAAACATCGTCACCGACCGCAACCGCAACCCGATCGGCCATCTCGCGACCTTTCGCGACGACACCCCCAGCGGCTCGACGGTCGCCGTCGACCAGGCGATCAGCGATTACGAGGTGATCGCGCTGGATCCCAATATTCCGCTGAACAACATCCTGCCGGGCGGACGTCCGCTGGTATCGAGCCCAAACGTCGCGCTTTCCCCCGGGCAGGCGGTCTGCCACTTCGGCGTGTCCACCGGTGAAACCTGCGGCACCGTCGAAGCCGTCAACAACGGCTGGTTCACCATGTCCCACGGCGTCCAGAGCCACCCGGGAGACTCGGGCGGACCGGTCTACCTGGCCGGCGGCGGACCCGGACAGATCGTCGGGATATTCAACAGCATGTGGGGCGACTTCCCGGCGGCGGTGTCGTGGCGGTCCACCTCCGAACAGGTCCACCAGGACATGGCGGGGCAGGTCAACCCCGGCTGACGCCCGTTACTGCGGCCTGAGCACGAACATCGGTATGGACGGGGCGCCGGCCCGGAACTCGTCATCGCTGGAATCCGGCGTCAGACCGGCCACATAGCCCTTGACCTGCCAATACCACCTGTCCAGGTAGCGCTTCAACAACGCGGGCTTGGCCGCGTCGTCGACCTCGGTGGCCTGAAGGGTTCGGCGCCGCCAGCGCGGCCCCACTTCGACGACACCGGCGGCCCTGACGTTGCGTGCCCACTGGGTGTTGCCTCGCGGCGAGACCAGGTAGTCCACGCCGTCGATGGCCAACAGGTTGATCACCACGGCGCGCTGTTTTCCCGTCTTGCGCCCGCGGACGCGCAGCGCCCGGGTGCCGGCGATGCTGATCCCGAGATCGGCCAGCCCGCGGATGACGGCGTTACCGGCCCGGGCGACGCGGTTGGGTTCTTCGTAGCGCGTGGACATCGTGGATCCTCTCGGCCGGCCTTCGGAAGACGTGAGAGCAGTGCTCTCTTGCTTGGTCACAATGGCACAACACCCGGCAGAAAGCAAGAGCGGTGATCTCGGTTTGTGTCAGACTGACTACGTGGGCAAACGCCAGGAGTCGCGGGAACAGATCGCGGCGCGCATCGTCGAGCTGGGCCGTCAACATCTGGTCGATCGCGGCGCGGCCGGACTGTCGCTGCGCGCGATCGCGCGCGACCTCGGCATGGTCTCCTCGGCGGTATACCGATACGTGTCGAGCCGCGACGAACTGCTCACCCTGCTGCTCGTCGACGCCTATTCGGACCTGGCCAACGCGGTGGACCGGGCCCGCGACACCGCGGACGAGCTGTGGAGCCACGACGTCGTCGCCATCGCCCGGGCCGTGCGGCGCTGGGCAGTGGAGCATCCCGCGCAATGGGCGCTGCTGTACGGCAGCCCGGTCCCCGGCTACCACGCCCCTGCCGAACGAACCGTCGGAGTCGGCACCCGCGTGGTCGGCGCCATCTTCGACGCCATCGCCGCCGGAATCACCACCGGCGATATCAGGCTGACCAATAGCGTTGTGGCGCAACCGATGTCGTCGGACTTCGACCGGATCCGGCACGAGTTCGGCTTTCCCGGCGACGACGCCGTCATCGCCAAGTGCTTCTTGTTCTGGGCCGGAGTGCTGGGCGCCATCAACCTCGAGGTGTTCGGACAGTACGGCGCCGACACCGTGACCGATCCCGAGGCCGTCTTCAACACCCAGCTGGGGCTGCTGGTGGAAGTGCTCGCCCAGCATTGACGCAGCGGGCCGTCGCCCGAATTAGAACGTGTTCACCCGGCGTTTCCGGGCATTGGGCATCGGATCACGGCAAAGAATTTCTGGCTCTTTCTGGGGGCCGACAGACTGGGCTATCCTGCCAGACGATGACGCTTGAAGTTCAATCACCGATACAGATCGCCTGGGTCACCCAGAATCTCGATGCCACCGAAACGGCTCTCACCGGCCTGTTAGGCGCCCGGAAGTGGGTCCGCATACCCGAGGTGCACTTTGCTCCGGACAGCTGTAGCTACCGTGGCAAGCCGGCCGACTTCGTCGCCAGCATCTCCCTGAGCTATCTCGGTGACATGCAGTTGGAGCTCATCGAACCGGTTAGCGGGGAGAACGTCTATAGTGAATTTCTCCGTGACTCCGGACCGGGTTTGCACCACATCTGCATGGAGGCCGAAAGCCCCGAGCGATTCGATGCGGCACTCGCCGACGCCGCCAACCACGGCGCCGAAGTGGTGCAGCAGGGCGTGATGCCCGGCGGCATCCAATTCGCTTACCTCGCAGCACCACAGGCGGCCGTGCCGTTCGTGGAGATCGCCTACATCTCACCCGAGATGCGGGCGTTTTACGACTACATCAAACAGGAGCAAGGGTGAGCACCGAGATCCCAGCAACGGTCGACGCGGCCACAGTGACGTCCTGGTCGGACGACGTCGACGTGCTCGTGATCGGCTTCGGCATCGGTGGTGGATGCGCGGCGGTGAGCGCGGCGGCCGCCGGCGCGCGAGTGCTGGTCGTCGAGCGCGCGGCCGCGGCGGGCGGGACCTCGTCGATGGCCGGCGGCCACTTTTACCTGGGTGGCGGCACCGCGGTCCAGCAGGCCACCGGGCAAGACGATTCCGCCGAGGAGATGTACAAGTACCTAGTCGCGGTGTCTCGCGAGCCCGACCTCGAGAAGATTCGCGTGTACAGCGACGGCAGTGTCGAGCACTTCAACTGGCTGGAGGATCTGGGTTTCCAGTTCGAGCGCAGCTTCTACCCGGGCAAAGTGGTCGTCCCGCCGGGGACCGAGGGTCTGAGCTACACCGGCAACGAAAAGGTGTGGCCCTTCTGCGAGCAGGCCAAGCCCGCGCCGCGCGGGCATTCGGTGCCGGTGCCCGGCGAGTTGGGGGGCGCCGCGATGGTCATCGACCTTCTGGTCAAGCGCGCTGCCGACTTGGGCGTCCAGGTCCGCTACGAGACCGGGGCAACCAACCTCGTCGTCGACGACAACGGCGCGGTGGTCGGTGTCGCGTGGAAGCACTTCACCGAAACCGGTGCGATCAAAGCAAAGTCGGTGATCATTGCCGCCGGGGGTTTCGTGATGAATCCGGAGATGGTCGCCGAGCACACTCCCGCGCTGGCGCAGGAGCGCAAGACCAAGCACCACGGCACGGTCGCGCCCTACATCCTGGGCAACCCGAACGACGACGGGCTGGGCATCCGGATGGGCGTCTCGGCGGGCGGAGTCGCCAAGAACATGAACGACTTGTTCATCACCGCGGCGGCGTACCCGCCCGCGATTCTGCTGACCGGTGTGATCGTCAACAAGGACGGCAAGCGCTTCGTCACCGAGGACTCCTACCACTCGCGCACCTCGGCATTCGTGCTCGAGCAGCCGGAGCAAACCGCCTACCTGATCGTCGACGAGGCGCACACCGAGATGCCCGAATTGCCGCTGATCAAATTCCTCGACGGCTACGAGACCATCGCCGAGTTGGAGGAAGCGGTGGGTATTCCGAGCGGCAACCTCGCCGCGACGCTGGACCGTTACAACGAGTTCGCGGCCAAGGGGGAGGACCCGGATTTCCACAAGCAGCCCGAATACCTTGCGCCGCAAGACAATGGGCCCTGGGCGGTGTTCGACCTATCGCTGGGTCGGGCCATGTACTCGGGATTCACCATGGGCGGGCTGACCACCTCGGTGGACGGTGAGGTGCTGCGCGAAGACGGCACGCCGGTGCCCGGCCTGTACGCCGTCGCGGCGTGCGCGTCCAATATCGCCCAGGACGGCAAGGGTTATGCCAGCGGCACGCAACTGGGCGAGGGCTCATTCTTCGGCCGCCGCGCCGGAACGCACGCGGCCGCACGCCGCTAAACCGTCGCGGGCTCTTGGCCCACCGGTCCGAGGTGCCAACGGCCGCTGCCGAGCAGTTGCAGCTCTTGCTCGTGATGCTGCTCGACGGTGTGGCGATGACTGACGCTGACCACGACGCACTCCGGTAGCTCGCTGCGCAGCAGCTGATACAGCGCGAATTCCAGCCCCTCGTCGAGTGCGGAAGTGGACTCGTCGAGGAAGACGGCCTGCGGCTTGGTGAGCAACACCCGGGCGAACGCCACGCGCTGCTGCTCTCCCGGCGAGAGCACCTTGGCCCAGTCCTGCTCTTCGTCGAGCCGACTGATCAGCGGGGCCAGCGCCACCTTGGTCAGCACGTCATGCAGCTCGCCATCGGAGATGGAGTCCGTCGGGTTCGGGTAGCACACCACGCCGCGCAGACTGCCCAGCGGCACGTACGGCAGCTGCGACAGGAACATCGTCGCGTTGTCGCCGTCTGGGCGGCAGAGCGTTCCGGATGCGTACGGCCACAGTTCGGCGAGGCTGCGCAGCAGAGTGGTCTTGCCGGCACCGGAACGCCCGGTGATCACCAGGGTGTCGCCGCTGTCGAGTTCGATGTCGAGCGAGTCGATGAGTTGATCGCCGGCCGGCGTGCGCACCTCGATACCGGCCAGCTCGACCGTCTTGTCTTGGCTCGGTTTGACCAGCACCGCGGGCAGCGCGCGGCCCTGGGCGTTGGCGTCGACCAACCCGTGCAACCGGATGATGGCCGCCCGGAACGACGCGAACGCGTCGTAGTTGTTCCGGAAGAACGACAGCGAATCGTGAATGTTGCCGAATGCCGTTGCCGTCTGGCCGACGTCGCCGAAGTTGATCTTGCCCGAGAACAACCTCGGGGCCTGGATGATCCACGGCAGCGGGACAATTGCCTGCGACACCGACCAGTTCCAGCCGTTGAAGATGATGGTTCGGCGGACGAACTTGCGGTAGTTGTCGATGATCGGCGTGAAGCGCCGCCACAGTTGCGACCGCTCGACCCGCTCGCCGCGGTAGAAGCCGACCGCTTCCGCTGCGTCGCGTAGCCGCACCAGGGCATAGCGGAACGCGGCGTTGAGCTTCTCGTTGTTGAAGCTCAGCCAAATCAGCGGGCGCCCAAGCCAAATCGCGACGACCGTCGCGATCAGCACATAGACCAAAACGGTCCAGAACATGGCCCGCGGCAACGTGATACCGAACAGGGTCAGGTCCCCGGACAGGTTCCACAGGATGGCGGCGAACGAGATCACCGAAGCGACCGCGTTGACGGCCCCGAACAGCAAGGTGCCGCCGGTGCCGTTGGACGGGTTATTGGGGGTTCCGCCGGCATTCGCGGTGAAGATGTCGATGTCCTGCTGGATACGCTGGTCGGGGTTGTCAATCGTGTTGTCGATGAACAGATCCCGGTAATACGCCTTGCCGTCCAGCCAGTCGTCGGTCAGGTGCGCGGTCAACCACATGCGCCAGGCGATCATGAACCGCTGGGTGATGTAGATGTCGAGCATGAATCGGATGACGTAGAGCGTGGCCAGCACGCTGAAAATCAGCAGCGACATGTAAAAGCCGTGAATGCCTGATTGTTTGACGGCGTCATCGTCGGCGGCCGTGCCCTGGACCGCGATCTGCACCGACGTGTACAGGTCGTTGCCCTGGTAACTGAGCAGCACGGTCAGCCGCACCGCGAGCAGCACCGACAGCAGCAGCACCCCGAGTACCAGCCACACCTTGACGCTGGCCGGGCCGACGAAATACCCGCGGGTGATCCGCCAGAACTGCCGGCCCCAGGGCGTGAAATACCGGAATGCGGCCAGCACGACGATCAGACACACCGCCCCGATCGCCCAGGCAATGGCGACCCACTGCAACGAGTCCGGAACTGCCGATGACCAGTCGATGGATGGCTTGAATAGCGTGGGACCCAACTTCGACGTCTCCTTGCTATCGAGGCATCCGGAGGAGCCTCTGGGCGAATGCTTCCCAGCGAAGGTACCCGAGACCGGCGGATAGGCTGCCAGGATGAGCATCGACGCTCCGTCCAGCCAGATTGTCCATGCCGGCCGGTTGATCGCCCGGCGCCTGCGGGCCAGCGGTATCGACACCCTCTTCACGCTGTCCGGCGGTCACCTGTTCTCCCTGTACGACGGCTGCCGTGACGAGGACATCCGACTCATCGACACCCGCCACGAGCAGACCGCGGCGTTCGCAGCCGAGGGCTGGTCGAAGGTGACCCGGGTGCCGGGCGTGGCCGCGCTGACCGCGGGTCCCGGCGTCACCAACGGCATGAGCGCGATGGCGGCCGCGCAGCAAAACCAGTCCCCGTTGGTGGTGCTCGGAGGACGGGCGCCCGCGCAGCGCTGGGGCATGGGATCGCTGCAGGAGATCGACCACGTGCCGTTTGTGGCACCGCTGGCTCGCTTCGCGGCCACCGCACAGTCCGCCGCCGACGCGGGCCGGCTCGTCGACGAGGCACTGCGCGCCGCCGTCGGCGCACCGTCGGGGGTCGGATTCGTCGACTTTCCGATGGATCACGTGTTTGCCGTCTCCGAGGACGACGGCCGACCCGGCGCGCTGACCGCGCCGCCGACGCCGCAGACCCCCGACGGCAACGCGCTGGACCGCGCGGTCAGCCTGCTGGCGTCCGCCCGGCGGCCGGTGATCATGGCCGGCACCAACGTGTGGTGGGGACACGCCGAGGCCGCCCTGCTGCGGCTCGCCGAGGAACGACGGCTCCCGGTGCTGATGAACGGCATGGCCCGCGGCGTGGTACCCGCCGATCACGCGTTGGCGTTCTCGCGGGCGCGGTCGAAAGCGCTGGGCGAGGCCGATGTGGCCCTCGTGGTCGGGGTGCCGATGGATTTTCGGCTCGGCTTCGGCACGGTGTTCGGGCCCGAAACCCAGCTCATCGTGGCGGATCGGGTCGAGCCCGATCGTGAGCATCCCCGGCCGATCGCCGCGGGCCTCTACGGCGATCTTTCGGGCATTCTCGCGGCGCTGTCCGGCCCGAGCGGCGCCGACCACGGCGACTGGATCGACGCGCTGCGTACCGCCGAGACCGCCGCGCGCGATCACGAAGCGGCGGATCTCGGTGACGGCCGCATCCCGCTGCACCCGATGCGGGTGTACGCCGAACTGGCGCCGATGCTGGATCGCGACGCCATCGTGGTGATCGACGCCGGTGATTTCGGCTCCTATGCGGGCCGGATGATCGACAGCTATCAGCCGGGCTGCTGGCTGGACAGTGGCCCGTTCGGCTGTCTGGGCTCGGGCCCCGGCTACGCACTGGCCGCCAAACTGGCCCACCCCGAGCGTCAGGTCGTGCTGCTGCAAGGCGACGGCGCCTTCGGCTTCAGCGGCATGGAATGGGACACCCTGGTGCGCCACCAGGTGCCCGTCGTGTCGGTGATCGGCAACAACGGAATCTGGGCCCTGGAAAAGCATCCGATGGAGGCGATTTACGGCTACTCGGTGGTGGCGGAGCTGCGTCCGGGCACCCGCTACGACGAGGTGGTGCGTGCCCTCGGCGGCCACGGCGAACTGGTATCGGCGCCCGCCGAGCTGCGGCCCGCGCTGGAACGCTCCTTTGCCAGCGGCCTGCCCGCGGTCGTCAACGTGCTCACCGACCCGAGCATCGCCTACCCGCGCCGATCCAACCTGGCCTGACCGAAGCGGCACTGTTCACCGCGTACCGTTGACCTGTGCCAAAGACCACCCGCACCCAACCGGGCCGCCTGAGCAGCAGATTTTGGAAGCTGCTCGGCGCCAGTACCGAAAAGAACCGCTCGCGCTCCCTCTCCCAGGTCAGCGACTCGTCCGAATACGACGAGAAGGCCGCCGGTCTGAACGACGACCAGCTGCGCAAGGCGACCGGGTTGCTCAACCTCGACGATCTGGCCGACTCCGAGGACATCTCGCAGTTCCTGGCGATCGCGCGGGAAGCCGCGGAGCGGTCAACGGGGTTGCGGCCGTTCGACGTTCAGCTGCTGGGCGCGCTGCGCATGCTCGACGGCGACGTGATCGAAATGGCGACCGGTGAGGGCAAGACCCTGGCCGGTGCGATCGCGGCCGCCGGATACGCCATCGCCGGCCGGCACGTTCACGTGGTGACCATCAACGACTACCTGGCCCGCCGCGACGCGGAATGGATGGGCCCGCTGATCGAGGCCATGGGGCTGACGGTCGGCTGGATCACCGCGGAGTCGACGAGCGAGGAGCGCCGCGCGGCCTACGACTGCGACGTCACCTACGCCTCGGTCAACGAGATCGGCTTCGACGTGCTGCGGGATCAGTTGGTCACGAACGTCGACGACCTGGTATCGCCGAATCCCGATGTGGCTCTTATCGATGAGGCCGACTCCGTGCTGGTCGACGAGGCGCTGGTGCCGCTGGTGCTGGCGGGCACCACGCACCGGGAAACGCCGCGGCTGGAGATCATCAAACTGGTGGGCGAGCTGGCTCCCGACACGGACTACGACACCGACTCCGACAGCCGCAACGTGCACCTGACCGATGTCGGCGCGCGCAAGGTCGAGAAGGCACTCGGCGGCATCGACCTGTACTCCGAGGAACATGTCGCCACCACGCTGACCGAGGTGAATGTCGCGCTGCACGCCCATGTCCTGTTGCACCGCGACGTGCACTACATCGTCCGCGACGACGCCGTGCATCTGATCAACTCCTCGCGCGGGCGCATCGCGCAACTGCAGCGCTGGCCGGACGGCCTGCAGGCCGCCGTCGAGGCCAAGGAGGGGATCGAGACCACCGAGACCGGCGAGGTGCTCGACACCATCACGGTGCAGGCGCTGATCAACCGCTACACGACGGTGTGCGGCATGACCGGCACCGCGCTGGCCGCCGGTGAGCAGCTGCGCCAGTTCTACAAGCTCGGTGTCTCGCCAATTCCCCCGAACGAGCCCAATATTCGCGAGGACGAGTCCGACCGGGTGTACGTCACCGCCGCGGCCAAGAACGACGCGATCATCGACCACATCGCCGAGGTGCACGAGACGGGACAACCCGTGCTGGTCGGCACCCGCGACGTGGCCGAGTCCGAAGACATCCACGAACGACTGGTACGCCGCGGCGTGGCGGCGGTCGTGCTGAACGCCAAGAACGACGCCGAGGAAGCCCAGGTGATCGCCGAGGCCGGCAAGTACGGCGCGGTCACGGTGTCCACCCAAATGGCCGGGCGGGGCACCGATATCCGCCTCGGCGGATCCGACGAGGCGGATCACGACCGGGTCGCCGAGCTGGGCGGGCTGCACGTGGTCGGCACCGGCCGCCACCACACCGAGCGGCTGGACAACCAGTTGCGCGGCCGCGCCGGACGCCAGGGCGACCCAGGCTCGTCGGTGTTCTTCTCCAGCTGGGAGGACGACGTCGTCGCGGCCAACCTCGACCGCAACAAGTTGCCGGAGCAGACCGACGAGAACGGCATGATCGTCAGCTCCAAGACCAACGCGTTGCTCGATCACGCACAGCGCGTCGCCGAGGGCCGGCTGCTGGATGTGCATGCGAACACCTGGCGCTACAACCAGCTGATCGCTCAGCAGCGCGCCATCATCGTGGACCGCCGAAACACGTTGCTGCGCACCGCAACTGCGCGCGAAGAGCTTGAAGAGCTGGCGCCGAAGCGCTACGAGGAGCTGGCCGAGACGGAGGGAATCTCCTCCGAACGCCTCGAGACGATCTGCCGGCAGATCATGCTCTATCACCTCGACCGTGGCTGGGCCGATCACCTGGCCTATCTGGCCGACATCCGCGAGAGCATCCATCTGCGCGCGCTGGGCCGGCAGAACCCGCTGGACGAATTTCACCGGATGGCGGTCGACGCGTTCGCCTCGTTGGCCGCCGACGCGATCGAGGCGGCTCAGCAGACCTTCGAGACGGCGAACGTGCTCGAAGAGGAGCCGGGCTTGGATCTGTCCAAGCTGGCACGACCGACGTCGACGTGGACATACATGGTCAACGACAACCCGTTGTCCGACGACACGTTGTCCACCCTGAGCCTGCCCGGGGTATTCCGCTAGACCGCGTCGCGCGGCTCGTCCCGCGATGCGGACCGCATCCGCACCGAGCTAATGTCACGGCTCATGGAGCCGGTTCCGCCAGACCGGGTGCTGACAGTGCCCAACCTGTTGAGCGCCCTGCGGCTGGCGCTCATCCCGGTCTTCATCTATGTGCTGATGTTCGCGCACGCCAATGGCTGGGCGGTGGCGATCCTGATGTTCAGCGGCGCCTCCGACTGGGCCGACGGAAAGATCGCCCGCACCCTGAACCAATCGTCGCGCCTCGGCGTCCTGTTGGACCCCGCGGTCGATCGGCTCTACATGGTGACCGTGCCGGTCGTGCTGGCGCTGAGCGGGATCGTGCCGTGGTGGTTCGTCATCACGCTGATAGCGCGTGACGCGCTGCTGGCCGCCACGCTGCCGCTGCTGCGCAGTCGCGGATTGGCGGCGTTGCCGGTCACCTACATCGGCAAGGCCGCGACCTTCGCACTGATGTCCGGCTTTCCGCTGGTGTTGCTCGGCACGTGGGACGCGACGTGGAGCCGGGTGATCGGCGCCTGCGGTTGGGGCTTCCTGATCTGGGGTATGTACGCCTACCTGTGGTCATTCGTCCTGTACGCGTGGCAGATGGTCCTGGTGATGCGCCGGATGCCCAGGGTTGGTGAGCATGCCTGAACCGGACCGCCTGCTCGGCGGCTACGACCCCAACGCGGGCCGCAGCGCGCATGCCGCCGCGCGCCCGACACTCATCCCGGTGCCGTCGCTGCTGCGCGCGCTGCTATCGGAGCATCTGGATCCCGGCTACGCCGCGGCAGCGCAGCGGCGTGCCGCCGAGACCCCGCCGACCGGCGGTCGGACCCGCGTCTTCGGCTGGCTCTGGCAGGCCCTGGCCGCCATGCTGGTCGCCACCGTCTTCGCCGCCGCGGTCGCCCAAGCCCGTTCGGTGGAACCCGGGGTGCGCACGGCTCAGCAGCTGCTGGCGCGAAGCGTGCGGTCGACGGAGGAATCCGACACGAAATTGGCCCAGCAGCGCAGCGCGCTGGCGAGCAAGGTCGACGACGTACAGCGACTCGCGCTGGCCGACGATGCCGAGGGCCAGCGGCTGCTGAGCCGCCTGGACAGCCTCGGCCTGGCGGCGGCCAGCACAGCGATCATCGGTCCCGGACTGACCGTGAAAGTGACCGATCCCGGTGCCAGCCCGAATCTTTCCGACGTGTCCAAGCAGCGGGTGAACGGGAGCCGGCAAATCATCCTCGACCGCGATCTGCAGCTCGTGGTCAATTCGTTGTGGGCCAGTGGTGCCGAGGCGATTTCGGTCGGCGGCGTGCGGATCGGACCGAATGTGACGATCCGCCAGGCCGGGGGAGCGATCCTGGTCGACAACAACCCCACCAGTAGCCCGTACACGATCCTCGCGGTCGGGCCGCCTAACGGGATGCGGGACGCGTTCGAGAGCAGCCCTGGATTGCAGCGTCTTAGGCTGCTGGAAGTCTCCTACGGTCTCGGCATCACGGTGAACGTCTCCGACGGTCTCTCGCTGCCGGCCGGATCGGTCCGGGAAGTCAAGTTCGCCAAACAGATTGGGCCCTAGTGAGAAAAGATCGCGCATGATCGGTATCGCGGCGCTCGTGGTCGGCATCGTGCTGGGTTTGGTCTTACACCCGGCGGTGCCCGAGGTCGTCCAGCCGTATCTGCCCATCGCCGTCGTCGCCGCGCTCGACGCGGTCTTCGGCGGACTGCGTGCCTACCTGGAGCGGATCTTCGACCCCAAAGTCTTCGTGATTTCGTTCGTGTTCAACGTCTTTGTGGCGGCGCTGATCGTCTACGTCGGCGACCAGTTGGGCGTCGGCACGCAGTTGTCCACGGCCATCATCGTCGTGTTGGGTATCCGGATCTTCGGTAACGCCGCCGCACTGCGGCGCCGGCTCTTCGGGGCGTAGCGGAGATGGGGGCAGCGTGAGCGAAGACCAGCCAGCGGGCACGCCCGACGAAAGTCGTGAAGCGCCAACCGGGGACGACGACGCCGCCCAGCGGGGTCGCCACGAATTGCCCGAGAACAGCCCGCGCCCCGAGATCGGAGCCGTGGGCCGGACCGGGCTGTCCGGAATGCTGCGCGGCGGCCGGTCCCGGCTGATGTTCGGAACCCTGGCGGTGCTGCTGTGTCTGGTCCTCGGCGTCGCCATCGTCACCCAGGTCCGCCAGACCCGGTCGGGTGACTCCCTGGACACGGCGCGCCCCGCGGATCTGCTGGTGCTGCTGGACTCGTTGCGACAGCGCGAGGGCACGCTGAACGGCGAAGTCAACGACCTGCAGAACACCCTGAATTCGTTGCAGGCGTCGGGCAACACCGACCAGGCCGCGATCCAGAGCGCGCAGGCCAGGTTGGCCGCGCTGTCCATCCTGGTCGGGGCCGTCGGCGCGACCGGGCCCGGCGTCACCATCACCATCGACGACCCGGGTCCGGGGGTGTCGCCCGAAGTAATGCTCGACGTGATCAATGAATTGCGGGCCGCCGGCGCCGAGGCGATCGAACTCAACGGCGGACACCAGTCCGTGCGGGTGGGTGTCGACACCTGGGTGGTGGGCACACCCGGTGCGTTGACCATCGACACCAAGGCGTTGTCGCCGCCGTATTCGATTCTGGCGATTGGGGATCCACCCACGCTGGCCGCGGCGATGAACATCCCCGGCGGTGCCGAGGACAGCATCAAGCGGGTCGGCGGGAAGATGTCCGTGCAGCAGGGCGACCACATCGACGTGACCACCTTGCGACAACCAAAACCGCACCAATACGCTCAGCCCGTCAAGTGAGCACGTCCCTATTGGAAGACAGGATTACCGTGAGCGATATCCCGCCTGATCTGCACTACACCGCCGAACATGAGTGGGTTCGCCGGAGCGGTGACGACACCGTGCGGGTCGGAATCACCGACTTCGCGCAATCGGCGCTGGGCGACGTCGTTTTCGTCCAGCTGCCCGACGTAGGCACCGAGGTGACCGCGGGTGAATCGTTTGGCGAGGTGGAATCGACGAAATCCGTATCGGACTTGTACGCGCCGCTGTCCGGCAAGGTGATCGCCGTCAACGGTGACCTGGAAGGCAGCCCGCAGCTGGTCAACTCCGATCCCTACGAGGCCGGCTGGCTGCTGGATATCCAGGTCTCTGACGGCTCGGAGTTGGCGTCCGGCATTGCCGCGCTACTCGATGCCGAGGCCTACCGCGGCACACTCACCGAGTGACGGTTGCTAATGTCCCTGCCAGCCCTGCGCGCCGGGGACAGGGGCCGGCCCAACGATCGACTTTCGATCCTGCCGGTGGCTAGCGCATTCGGAACCACCGCGCGGTACGGTCAACACAACAGCGTTAGAAGGCAAGTAATCGGCAATACAGGGTTGAAGAAACCTAGTGGGCAGCCGGCCGAACGGCCCGGTCAGACAACGCCACAGCGGCCAGTGAGGAGCAGCGCGTGACGGATATGGACAACGACCAGACTTCTGACGAAGTCACCGTGGAGACGACTTCGGTCTTTCGCGCCGACTTCCTGAACGAACTGGACGCGCCCGCCCAGTCTGGCTCCGAGAGCACGGTATCCGGGGTCGAAGGACTGCCGGCGGGCTCGGCATTGCTGGTCGTCAAACGGGGACCCAACGCCGGATCGCGCTTCCTGCTCGACCAGGCCATCACCTCGGCCGGCCGGCATCCCGACAGCGACATATTCCTCGACGACGTCACGGTGAGCCGGCGCCACGCCGAATTCAGGTTGGAAAACAACGAATTCCACGTGGTCGATGTGGGTAGCCTGAACGGCACCTACGTCAATCGCGAGCCGGTGGACTCGGCAGTGCTGGCGAACGGTGACGAAGTACAGATCGGCAAGTTCCGCCTGGTATTCCTGACGGGACCCAAAGGTGACGACGACGGAGGATCCGGAGGCTAGTGAGCGCACCCGATAGCTCGGCCCTGGCCGGGATGTCGATTGGGGCGGTCTTGGACCTGTTGAGGCCGGATTTCCCCGATGTCACGATCTCCAAGATTCGCTTCTTGGAAGCAGAGGGACTGGTGACGCCGCGGCGCGCCGCGTCGGGATACCGCAGATTCACCGCCTACGACTGCGCGCGGCTGCGCTTCATCCTCACCGCACAGCGCGATCACTACCTTCCGCTGAAGGTGATCCGGGCGCAGCTTGATGCTCAGCCCGACGGCGAACTGCCGCCGTTCGGATCGCCTTATGGCGTACCGCGATTGGTTTCGGTGACCGACGGCGACGGCGACCCCGATACCGGATCCGACGCGGCCGCGGTGGCACCCACCCGCGTCCGGTTGAGTCGGGAAGACCTGCGCGACCGCGCCGGGGTGGACGACGACCTGCTGACCGCACTGCTCAAGGCCGGGGTGATCACCACCGGTCCGGGCGGATTCTTCGACGAGCACACCGTCGTGATCGTGCAGTGCGCGCGAGCGCTGTCCGACTACGGCGTCGAGCCACGGCATCTGCGCGCCTTCCGCTCCGCCGCCGACCGGCAGTCCGATCTGATCGCCCAAATCGCCGGGCCGCTAATCAAAGCCGACAAGGCCGGCGCCCGCGATCGCGCCGACGACCTGGCGCGCGAGGTTGCCGCACTCGCAATTACTTTGCACACGTCGCTGATCAAGTCGGCCGTTCGCGACGTTCTGCGACGCTGAGGACTAGACTTCCCTCAACAGCTTGGTGGTCGGCGACACGGAGAGGAATGGTGCTCTACCGGGTCGTCGCGCCGAGTGAAAGTCGGACACGGCGGCATGTGCGGAGGGCAGACACAAATGGGTGAAGTTCGTGTTGTCGGCATTCGCGTCGAGCAGCCGCAGAACCAGCCGGTGCTGTTGCTGCGCGAGGCCAACGGTGACCGTTACCTGCCGATTTGGATCGGACAGTCCGAAGCCGCCGCCATCGCGCTCGAACAACAAGGCGTCGAGCCGCCCCGCCCGCTGACTCATGATCTGATTCGCGATCTCATTGCCGCCCTTGGGCATTCGCTCAAAGAAGTCCGGATCGTGGATCTGCAGGAAGGCACGTTCTACGCCGACCTCGTCTTCGACCGCAACATCACCGTGTCGGCGCGCCCCTCGGACTCGGTGGCGATCGCGCTTCGGGTCGGCGTCCCGATCTACGTCGAGGAGGCCGTCCTCGCGCAGGCGGGTCTGTTGATCCCCGACGAGAGCGACGAGGAATCCAACACCGCGGTCCGCGAGGACGAGGTGGAGAAATTCAAAGAGTTTCTCGACAGCGTGTCACCCGACGACTTCAAGGCGACCTAGGCCGCGCAGGTTTTCGGCCGGCCGGCAACGCGCGCATTCACGAAACGGCGAGGCAGAAGTATCGCCCGCGCGGAGTTAAGCTGATGCGTCGATATCACGGATCCGTCTCATCTGACACTGTGATTTCGACACGCCACATGGATAGCACGCCCCTTGCCCTTATGGCGGCCATACTTTGAGGACGAGTTAAGGCACGACAGTGATTGAACAGCGTAAGCTCTCAAGCACTCGGGCCTTAGCCAACGTGGCTGTGAAGACAGCCAGTGGACGCAGCTAGTGACTAGAGCGCGATCGGCGAGAGGGAACCACTGTGAGCGACCAGCCACGTCAAGAACAGCTGGATCTTGCTGAAGGTGCCGCGACCAACGGTGAACCGAGCGTCACCGTGGCCAGCGGACCCGTGCAGCCCGGTCTGTTTCCTGACGATTCGGTGCCCGACGAGCTGGTCGGCTACCGCGGGCCGAGTGCCTGCCAGATCGCCGGAATCACCTACCGGCAGCTGGACTACTGGGCACGCACGTCATTGGTAGTGCCGTCGATTCGCAGTGCGGCCGGATCCGGCAGCCAGCGCCTGTACTCCTTCAAGGACATCCTGGTTCTCAAGATCGTCAAGCGGCTGCTGGACACCGGCATCTCGCTGCACAACATCCGCGTCGCCGTCGACCATCTGCGTCAGCGCGGCGTCGAGGACCTGGCCAACATCACCCTGTTCTCCGACGGCACCACCGTTTACGAGTGCACGTCGGCCGAAGAGGTCGTCGACCTGCTGCAGGGCGGCCAGGGCGTGTTCGGTATCGCCGTGTCGGGCGCCATGCGGGAGCTGACCGGCGTAATCGCCGACTTCCCAGGTGAGCGCGCTGACGGCGGCGAATCGATCGCCGCGCCCGAGGACGAGCTGGCCTCGCGCCGCAAGCATCGCGACCGCAAAATCGGTTAGTAACCCACTGTTGGGTAGCCCGACACGCATTGTTGGGCTATTTCATGTACCGGGCTTCACTCACGGGTAAACTAAGCGTTGCATCACGCCCGCGCGGGAGAGTTCTATGGCCGCCAGCCATGGACGCCGAAGGAGCAACACCTCTCCGTCAACCTCTCAGGCACCCGGACCGCGTCAAGGTAACGATGCCTCTGGAAAGCGGTGCCGCCTTGTGCGGTACACCCGCCGATGGGGAAAGGCGCTCGGGGGGACTACGCGCCGAATCTCTCAGGCGCCCGTGACTGGGTAAGGACAGAGGGAGAGGGCCAATAGTCCCTCTGCCGATGTCAGGAGTGCCCCGTGGTCGACCAATCCAGTTTTGCAGCCCGCCATATTGGTCCGGACAGTCAGGCCGTCGAGGCCATGCTCGACGTGATCGGTGTCCGCTCGCTCGACGAGCTGGCCGCCAAAGCCGTCCCGGCCGGCATTTTCGACAAACTTTCCGACGACGGTCTGGCGCCGGGTCTGAGCGCGCTACCGCTGGCCGCCAGCGAGGCCGAGGCGCTCTCCGAACTTCGAGCACTGGCCGACAGCAATACGGTCGCGGCGTCGATGATCGGCCAGGGCTACTACGACACCTTCACCCCGCCGGTGTTGCTGCGCAACATCCTGGAGAACCCCGCCTGGTACACGGCCTACACGCCGTACCAGCCGGAGATCAGCCAGGGCCGGCTGGAGGCGCTGCTGAACTTCCAGACCATGGTCACCGATCTGACCGGACTCGAGATCGCCAACGCCTCGATGCTCGACGAGGGCACCGCGGCCGCCGAGGCCATGACGCTGATGCACCGGGCCGCCCGCGGTTCGGCCAACCGGCTGGCCGTGGACGCCGACATATTCGCGCAGACCGCCGCCGTGCTGGCCACCCGCGCCCAGCCGTTGGGCATCGAGATCGTCACCGCCGATCTGCGTGACGGCCTGCCCGACGGCGACTTCTTCGGCGTCGTCGCCCAACTGCCCGGCGCCAGCGGCCGGATCACGGATTGGTCCGCGCTTGTCGCGCAGGCCCACGAACGGGGCGCACTCGTCGCGATCGGCGCCGACCTGCTGGCGTGTACGTTGATCACCCCGCCGGGCGACATCGGTGCCGACGTCGCCTTCGGCACCACCCAAAGATTCGGTGTGCCAATGGGATTCGGCGGTCCGCACGCCGGGTACCTGGCGGTGCACGCCGCACAGGCCCGTCAGCTGCCGGGCCGGCTGGTCGGCGTCTCGGTCGACACCGACGGCTCACCGGCCTATCGCCTGGCGTTGCAGACCCGCGAGCAGCACATCCGCCGCGACAAGGCGACCAGCAACATCTGTACCGCGCAGGTACTGCTGGCCGTGATGGCCGCGATGTACGCCAGCTACCACGGCGCCGACGGACTGACCGCGATCGCCCGCCGGGTGCATGGCCGCGCTCAATCCATCGCCGCCGCCCTGGGCGAGACGCTGGTGCACGACACGTACTTCGACACGGTGCTGGCCCGGGTGCCGGGACGCGCGGATGAAGTGCTGGCCAAGGCGAAGGCCAGGGGAGTGAACCTGTGGCGCGTCGACGCAGACCATGTGTCGGTGTCCTGCGACGAGGTCACCACCGACGGTCACGTGGCCACGGTCCTGGAAGCTTTCGGGGTGCCACCCGCCGATCCGTCCGGCACCGATATCGCCACGCGCACATCGGAATTCCTCACCCACCCCGCCTTTACGCAGTACCGGACCGAGACGGCGATGATGCGCTATCTGCGCACCTTGGCGGACAAGGACATCGCCTTGGACCGCAGCATGATTCCGCTCGGCTCGTGCACGATGAAGCTCAACGCCGCAGCCGAGATGGAAGCGATCACCTGGCCGGAGTTCTCCCGGCTGCACCCGTTCGCTCCGGCCGCCGACACCCCGGGGATACGCCGGCTGATCAGCGATCTGGAGACCTGGCTGGTGCACATCACCGGTTATGACGCGGTCTCACTGCAACCGAACGCCGGATCGCAGGGTGAGTACGCCGGCCTGCTGGCGATCCACGGCTATCACGCCAGCCGTGGTGAACCGCACCGCGACGTCTGCCTGATTCCGTCCAGCGCGCACGGCACCAACGCGGCGTCGGCCGCGCTGGCCGGAATGCGGGTGGTCGTGGTGGGCTGCCAGGAAAACGGCGACGTCAATCTCGACGATCTGCGCGCCAAGATCCGCGAGCATGCCGAGCGGCTGGCGGCGCTGATGATCACCTACCCGTCCACGCACGGGGTGTACGAACACGACATCGCCGAGATCTGCGCGGCCGTGCACGACGCCGGCGGGCAGGTCTACGTCGACGGCGCCAACCTCAACGCGCTGGTCGGCCTGGCCCGGCCGGGCAAGTTCGGCGGCGACGTGAGCCACCTGAATTTGCACAAGACGTTCTGCATCCCGCACGGTGGCGGCGGCCCGGGCGTGGGTCCGGTCGCCGCGCGTTCGCACCTGGCACCGTTCCTGCCGGGTCACCCGCACGCACCCGAACTGCCCGGGGGACACCCGGTGTCGTCGGCGCCGTACGGCTCCGCCTCGATCCTGCCGATCAGCTGGGCCTACATCCGGATGATGGGCGCCGACGGGCTGCGGGCGGCATCGCTGACCGCGATCGCCTCGGCCAACTACATCGCGCGTCGGCTCGACGAGTACTTCCCGGTGCTCTACACCGGCGAGAACGGCATGGTCGCCCACGAATGCATCCTGGACCTGCGCGGCATCACCAAGTCGACCGGCGTGACCGTCGACGATGTGGCAAAGAGGTTGGCGGACTACGGTTTTCATGCGCCGACCATGAGCTTCCCGGTGGCCGGCACGCTGATGGTGGAACCCACCGAGAGCGAGGATCTCAACGAGATCGACGCGTTCTGCGACGCCATGATCGCCATCCGCGCCGAGATCGATCGGGTGGGCTCAGGGGAGTGGCCCGCCGACGACAACCCGCTGCGCGGCGCACCGCACACCGCCGAGTGCCTGCTGGTCGCGGACTGGGAACACCCGTACACGCGGGAGCAGGCCGCCTACCCGCTCGGCAAGGATTTCCGGCCCAAGGTGTGGCCGCCGGTGCGGCGCATCGACGGGGCTTACGGCGACCGCAATCTGGTGTGTTCGTGCCCACCGATCGAGTCGTACGCCTAGGACGCCCTTGGCAGGCAGGCGCGAGCCCTGCGGTCGCCTGAACCGAATTAATGTCGGTGCCGCGCGCTATGCTCGAACACATGTTCGACATTGAGCAAGCGGAAGGCGCTTCGATGGCCCGTCAAGCGGCGCTGATCGAGCGCATCGCCGAGCTGGAGCGACTCAAATCCGCCGCAGCGGCGGCCAGGCTCGAGCGGCGGCCGCCCTGGACGCGGCACGCCGAGCCGCCGAGGCGGCTGCCGGGATGCCCGCGGCACAGCGCGGGCGCGGGGTGGCCGGCGAGATCGCACAGGCCCGACGGGACTCGCCCGCCCGGGGCGCGCGACATCTTGGCGTCGCCAAAGCCCTGGTGCACGAGATGCCTCATACCCTGGCGGCACTCGAATCCGGCGCACTGTCGGAATGGCGGGCCACGCTGATCGTGCGCGAGAGCGCGTGCCTGGACGTCGAAGACCGTCGCACATTGGATGCCGAGCTGTGCGCCGATCCGGTCGGCCTGACCGGAATGGGTGATGCGCGAGTGGCCGCCGCGGCCAAGGCGATCGCCTACCGGCTGGACCCACATGCCGTCGTCGAGCGCGCCGCCAGGGCCGAGAGCGAACCTACCGTCACCATCCGGCCGGCACCCGACACCATGACCTATCTGACCGCGTTATTACCGGTAGCCCAGGGAGTTTCGGTATACGCGCGGCGCTGCGCCGCGAAGCCGACATGCGCGGCGACGGACGCTCGCGTGGACAAATCATGGCGGATACCCTCGTCGAGAGGGTCACCGGGCGCGACACGGCCGTCCCCACGCCGATAGCGGTCAACCTCGTCCTTTCGGACGAAACACTGCTGGGCGGGGGCACCACGCCGGCGGATATCTGCGGCTACGGTCCCATTCCGGCAGCGGTGGCCCGCGCAATGGTCTCTAGTGCCGTCACCGACCCGACGTCCCGGGCAACGTTGCGCAGGCTCTATGCCCATCCCCGTTCCGGGGCGCTGGTGGCGATGGAGTCACGGGCGCGGCTCTTCCCGCGCGGTCTGGCCAGCTTTGCCGAGCTGCGGGACCAACGTTGTCGCACACCCTATTGCGATGCGCCGATCCGACATCGCGATCATGCGCAGCCATGGGCCGAAGGCGGACCTACCACCGCGGCCAACGGCCTCGGCTCGTGCGAGCGGTGCAACTACACCAAGGAGGCCGACGACTGGCGGGTAACCACCGGTATCGACGAAACCCGCTCCCACACAGCAGAATTCACCACACCCACGGGCCAGACCTACCGGTCAACGGCCCCGCCGCGGGCACCCACGATCACGTTCAGTGCCATCGAAGTGCGAGTCGGCATCGCACTGGCCAAGCATGCCGCCTAGGTTTCCAGGCCGTTCAGCCGAAGCACCTGATGATCGCCGTGGCGATCTCGTCGGGCGCATCCTCCTGGATGAAGTGCTTGGCCGCGGGCAGCTCGACCAGGACGTGATCGGAAAAAGTCGCCCGCATCCGCGGGATGCTCGGACCGGGCCGAAACGCGAAGTCTTTCATGCCCCACACCAGCAGCGTCGGCTTAGCGCCGAGCTTGGCCGGGACTTCGCGGCTCAGCCGTTCCAGCAGCGGACGAGCCGCCAAGAGCTGCTTGGGCATCTCGGCCACCCCGAGGCGGGCGGCCGGGCTGGGCTGAACGCCCCGGTAGTGGTCCATCACCGCGGTCCCGGGCCGTCGCGCCGTGCCCGCGGGGATCAGTCGCTCCACGAAGAAGTTGCGCTGCAGTATCGCCTTTTGCATTGGGGGACTGGACATCACGCGCGAGAAGATCTTGGTCGTCAGCACGTCGACCGGCCAGAACCAGGTGTTGCCCAACACGATGCCGCGGACCCGCTCGGCGCGTTCGACCGCGACCGCCATGCTGATCGGTCCGCCCCAGTCCTGGCCCATCGTCAGGTAGCCGTCCAACCCCAAATGATCCACGAACTCGCCGATCACCTGGGCATGCTCGTCGATCTTGTACCCGAATCCGGCCGGGCGATCCGACAGCCCGAAACCCAGATAATCCGGTGCAATGCAACGGAATTGACCGCGTAGGGCGGTGATGACGTCGCGATAAAGGAAGCTCCATGTCGGGTTGCCGTGGCACAGTAGCAGCGGCGGGCCGGTTCCTTCGTCGACGTAGTGGACGCGTCCCCGCGAGCTGTCGAACCAGCGCGATCCGAACGGATACAACCGTGGATCCGGGGTGAAATCCGGTTTGAACTCCTGACCCATAACCGACCCTCCTGCGCCAATGCTCATGATGGTATGCCCGCGGTGGGTCGGTCGCGATAGGCAATGGGAGGGAGCTGGTTCACCTGCTGCCGGTGAATAGGGTGGCACGGTGGCAATCGATGCGGGGCCTGGTGTGATAGTCCGACAGCCGCACTCGATATGCCATGCGCCAGAACGTAATTGCCGAAGAAGGCCAAAGTGCGGTGTTTTTGCCGGTGGCAGGATGCTGGTACCAGCTGCGACATCCTCCCCCCTGCCAGACCGAATGGGCGAGGCGTCCCTGCAGCCAGTCGTTGAACGTCTGCTCGACCGTCGGCCGAACGGTTAGGACGCCAAGTTTCCGGCGCCGGGCCGTCTTGAGGCAGCTCAGGACGTATCGCGTCTGGGCTTCGATCATGAAGATCTGCGAGTTGTGTCCCAGCCCGGAATTGGGGCCGAGCATGACGAAATAGTTCGGAAACCCCGACACGGTGGTGCCCAGGTAGGCCGAGGACCCCTGCTGCCAGCGATCGGACAGTCGTTCGCCATCGCGCCCCACGATCTCGATGTCGGAGAATGCGAACTGGGTGTCGAACCCGGTCGCATAGATGACGACGTCGGCGCCGCTCGACTGCCCGTCCGCGGTCTTCACCTGGTCGCTGGTGATCTCCGCGATCGGCGAGCTCACCACGGTGACATTGTCGCGGCTCAGCGCCGGATAGTAATCGTTCGATATCAGCAGGCGTTTGCAGCCGATCGCGTAATCCGGCGTGAGCGCGGCCCGTAACTGTGGATCAGTGATCGTACGCTGCAACATCGTTCGCGCCAGACGCTCGGCGACGGCCATCCCGGCGGACGCGTCGAGGAAGCCGTCGACCCTTCGCTCGTGGCTCCAGAACAGCCGCGCCCTGGTGTACCACCGGTACGGTGCGAACTTGCGCAACTGCTGTTGGCGACACGAGAACGTCCGATCCGCTTTCGGCACGATCCAGCCCGGGGTGCGCTGAAAAAGGGTGAGCTGCTTGACATCCGGTGCGATGCGAGGCACGAATTGGATGGCGCTGGCACCACTGCCGATCACCGCGACGCGCTTGCCCCGCAACGGGACCGAATCGTCCCATCTTGCGGAGTGAAACGCGTTGCCGGCGAATGTCGTTCGCCCGGCGATGTCGGGATAGCGGGGGCGGTGAAGCAACCCTGTCGCCGAAACCAGATAACGGCATTCCAGCACGGTTCCCGACGAGGTCTCGACCGTCCAGGACTGCCGGGATTCTCCCCAGCGCGCCGAGACCACCCTGGTGTCGAAATCGATGTGCTGTGTCACGCCGCGCTGCCCGGCGACCTCGTGCAGGTACTCCAGGATTTCGGGCTGAGATGCGAACAGCCGCGACCAATTGGCGCGTTGGGCAAACGAAAACGAGTACAGCGGCGCGGGGATGTCGCATCCACATCCGGGATAGGTGTTGTCGCGCCAGGTTCCGCCGATGTCGTGCGCCTGCTCGAGGACTCGGTAGGAAAAGCCGGCCCGCTGCAACCGATGGGCGACGCAGAGCCCACTGATACCGGCACCGATGATCACCACGTCGAGCGGCGCAACACGCGCGTCAACCATCGGCGCGTGCGGACCGGGTGGGACCGACAAAGAGCGAGTGCAGCTGCAGCCCGCCGTCAATGCCGATCTCCTGGGCGGTGATGTAACCGGAGGCATCGCGCGCGAGGAAGGCGACCAGATCGGCGACCTCGTCCGGGCGGCCGAATCGTCCACTGAGCAACGCGGCCCGGATGCGCTCCTGGTCGGCCTCGGGCAATGCCAGCACCTTCGGAGTGGCGATCATGCCGGGCAGCACGCAATTGGCGGTGATGCCCAGTGAGCAGTTCTCGATCGCGATTGTTCGGATCATCCCGTACAGGCCGGCTTTGGACGCCGCGTAGGCAACCTTGCCCGGCGACCCTAGTTGAGCCGCCATGCTCGAGATCGCGATGATGCGCCCAAAACGCCGTTCCCGCATCCCCGGCAGGCAGGCCTGGATGACGCGAAACGATCCGGTGAGATTCACATCGATATCGCGTGACCACTTCTTCGCCGACATCGAATGCGCCGGGGCGAACGTGTCGACGAGGCCGGCGACGGACACGCAGATGTCGACGTCCTGGGTCGCCTCGTCCGGAATCGGATCGGCGGACAAGTCCACGATGACGTCGGCGGAGCCCTCGACGTCCATCGTGCGCACCGTCACGCCGGCGGCACGCAACTGATCGCAGACCGCCGCTCCGATACCGCCGGTGGCGCCGGTCACCAGCGCCGTCCGTTTCGTCACATCGCCTCCTCAGCCAATATGCGTGTGCCCTCCGGTTATTTGACCGCGAATCCCGCGTCGACCGGAAGAGCGACGCCGGTGATGAAGGCGACCTTGCCGTCGAGCATGCCCATGGTTTTCCCTTATCGGTGGTTATTCGGTGATCGAGGTCATGCGGACACTGCGGGCTGCGAACGAAGGAAATCGAGGGTCAATTCGGTGAACCTGTCGGCGGCTTCCACATGCGGCGCGTGGCCGACCGCCCGGAAGAGATGCACCCGGGCGTGTGGAAGCAACCGCCGCGTCGCGTCCATCTGCCGCCCGGGCAAGATGCGATCGCGATCGCCCCAGACGGCCAGAGTCGGACGAGGATGTTCGGACACCTTGGCCAGCAACCCATCTCGCCATTGCACTCGGACGCCCCGGATGGTGGCTAGCGCGCGAGCCGTCTCGTGCACGACCTCGCCGTTGTCGGGCTGCCGTGCGAACCCCAACGCGCGATCGATGCGCTCGGCGGTCGCCAACGATCGGTCGGCGTAGATTTGTCGCTCAAGCATCCGAACGGTGGCCCGGTTGGTGTGCCGGGCCGCTGCGGGGCCGATGACCGGCACGGACATCAACCGCAGCATGGGATGCAATGGGGCACCGAATCCTGCGCTGCTGACCAGATTCAGCGTGGCTACCCGGTCGGGATCGGAGGCCAACAACTGCAGTGCGACCGCACCGCCCAGCGAATGGCCCATTACGTGCAGAGGCCTGGTCTCGCCAATCGCATCGACCGTTTCGATGACGCCCTGCGCGAGTCCGGGCAGCGTGGTCCAGGCGGGAAGGCGGTCGGAAAAACCGGAACCCGGTAAGTCAAGAGCAATGACCCGATAGCCGGCCTGCCGCAGCGGCAAGAACTGCGTCTCCCAATCCTCCAAGCTGCGACTGACGCCGTGCAGCAACAGGATTGGAAGCCGGTCTGCGTCGCCCTCGATCCGGACGCGAGTACGGCGGCCGTTGACATTGATCGACTTGATTGATTGCATGCGAGTACTCCTCGAAACTAGTGCTTTGCGTGGGGCTCGGCGCCGAGAACCAGTCTGTCTTGCAACGGGATTCGAACGCGCCTGTTAACGCGCACTAGTCGTATTTCCCGTCGTAATCGACGGATTCTTCCCCCATAGGCCCGACGATACGTGCCGAAGAGACCACCTATGGAGCCTCCGGCAAACGGATCGAGGATGACGTTCGGCGTTGTCACCATGTCCTCGATTCCGTTGGCGCAACGCCGTTTTGCCCTGCGCTTGTTTGTATCCTCTTTGCCAATCGTCGGCCGGTTGCATGTATCTGCACAGGCCGAAATGTTCGTGGGTACGCGACACCCCCCAGGCAACTCGCGCTTACGCCCCGGCGAGCTGCCGCAACGCGCGATCGGAAGACGATCCCGGTTGCGCCCAGAAGGGAACGAGTACATGCCCGCTCGGCTCGAGTGTCATATGTTGGAAGTGCAGCGTTAATGGCCCGACCTGAGGATGCATCAGTTTCTTTTTCCCGCTGTTGTCGTGCGTGACATCGGGGCGCGACCACAGCATCCGAAATCGTGCGACTCGTCTGAGGAGTTCCTCGATCACCACGGTCAAACCCGGGTCCGGATTGCGCACCACGTAAACGCGAAGCCAGGACACCGCCCGGGTCGTCAATTTATCCCAGTTCCGATAGAACTTCGGCATCACGGGGTCCAGAAAAAGCGATAGCAGCGGATTGTCCCCAAGCTCCATATACGGAAAAACAGCGCGCGCAATGGGATTGGCCGCCACCAAATTCAGTGAGCAATCGTGAATGTGCACCGGTGTAAGCGGCCAACTGTTGATCAGCGAATGAATCTCCGGCTCAAGATCTTTCAGGCAGCTTTTTCCGGACCGCGGCTGCCGCACCAGGTCCCGCAGGTAGGCGGCGTCGCCGTCGTCGAGCTTCAATGCCCGCGCGATACCGTCCAAGACCTGATCCGAGGGACTCTTCTCGCGGCCCTGCTCGATGCGCAGGTAGTAGTCGACGCTGACGCCGGCCAGTGCCGCAACTTCCTCGCGGCGCAGTCCGACGACGCGACGGCGTCCTCCGCTGGGCAGTCCCACGTCGATCGGTTGCAGTTGTTCACGACGGTTACGCAGAAATTGGGCCAGCGCCGGGGCCTTGGGCACCCGCCCGCCACCGGACCCGACAGTGGCTGGGCCGGAAGGTGACCCGCCGCCGTCGACCAGCTCGGATCGGCGTTCGATCGCCGCGGATTCGTTCATTGGACCGCTACCCGCTTGTGATGCGAAAAAGTGCCGCATCCGTCCACCGCGACTGCCGGGTGAAAGCCGTTGTCCCGCATGCTTATTGCGGGCAGCGATGCGCATACCTCGAATGACAGGCCTGCGATGATCGGGTGGTCGCGCCCGGTGAACAGCCCCACCTGATGATCGGTCAGCAGCACGGCCGTGTTGTCGCGAGTAAATCTCGTCCCAAGCATGTTGCTCCCTTGCGTTCCGATGCCCCACACCCGAGCATCTTGATTGGTTGAACGCCGGGGCTATTAGTTACTATTCCTGACTATATTTGTGAATTACTATCTGTCCAGCAAATCGCGGTCGGGCACCGAATGATTGCGCGGATCTGGGCTAGCTCTGCGGCTTTTGGGACTCGTCGTCCGTCACCGCCGCGCGCTGATGATCGATGACCGCCCGAAAATCGGCCAGGAACCGATGGAAGTTGGCGGCGCCGAGATTGCGTGAATGGCGTTTCATGATGTCGGCCATGATCGCGTCGGCGGCATCCATCTGCCGGCGGCCACGAGCGGTGGGGACCACGAGCTTGGCTCGGCGGTCGAGCGGATCCGGCGTGCGTACGACATAGCCCAGGGTTTCGAGGTCGTCGATCATCGCGCCGATCACTTGTTTGACGTGGCCGGAGAGTCGTGCCAGGTCAGTCGCCCGAACACCCTCGGGACTCAGATACGCCAGCACCGCCTCGACCACCCTCGCCGTTCATTACCGCCCTCCTCCGTCAGACCGTCGGGCCCGCGAGCCGCGCCGTATCAGTTAGCTTGATGCATGGGCGGTGCAGTGGCTCGCAGACTCGCTGCTTCAGCTCAAAAATGTGCTGATCGCCGTGGCCAGGTCGGGCGACGCCGATGTCGCCAGGTTCTGGTAGCTGCCGCCGCTGAGCTGGGCGACGGCTTCCCACGTGGCCCGGTCCGGGTCGGCGCCGAAGTCGATGACGTTGACGGCGATCGGTTTGGCCGCATCAGCGCTAGTGCGAATGAAATTCTGCAGGCCCGGCCCGTCCAGGGATTGGTCCGTGTGCGGCCCTGCCGTGACCAGTAGAATCGAATTCGATTGTCCGGCACGGTAATTCGTCTGCATGTCCTGGTAGATCATGCGCAGCGTGGTGAACGACACCGCGCCGCCGGGCGACGAATATTGCTTGTCCAGCGCGGCAGCCAGGGCCGCCGGGCGGGGCTGGCCGTTGACCGGGTCGGCCAGGGGGCCCGTTGCGACCTCAGAGCGGCCCTCGTGGCCGTCGAACGTCCACAGTCCCAGAATCGCGGTCGGCGGCAGTGCCTTGATCCGGTCTTGCAGCGCCGCGATCACGTTGGCCAGCCGGGTCTTTCCGCCTTCATCGCCGGGCATCGACTGGTCCAGCATGATCGTCGCCGCCAGTCCACTCGACGGCGCGGACATGGCATCGGCCAGGGTGGCGCGCATGGCATCGTCGCCCACCGAAAGCGTGGACGACAGGGCCGCGAAACTCGTCACCGGGCTGCTCGGCGGTTTGACACCGTTCACCCGGAAGCCGGCTTTGGCCAGCTTCGCGAGTTGTTCGGGCTTGCGCATGAAATGCGCGAACTCGCTTGCCGCCGATGCTTGTTCCTTCGACAGCCACGAGCCACTGAGCAGCACCGTGGGGTAGTCGGCGACCGGTGTCGGCCCCTGCGGGAGCCAGGTAGCCAACGTGCTCTTGGCGTCCGGCACCGACTGGCCGCGCTCGAACACCTGTTGCTCGGTGGTGATCACCGCATGCACCGGGGCGGTTGCCGCGTCACCGGGTTTGAGCAGCGCGTTCATCGCCTCTGTCAGCGAGTTATCGGCCAGTTTGGGTTGGGCGCTCGTCAATGACCGCAGCGCGGCGACGCCCTGCGTGGCCGGCGCGCCGGGAGGAGCCGACGCGGCCGCCACCGCTTCGCCCGCCAGATAGGACGCGTCGCTGTTCCCACTCATCGGCAAGGCCAGTCGTAGCGATCCCCAGGTCGGTAACTTCAATCCCGCCAAGGAGTTTGGATTGGTTTGCAGGCCGGGCAGTGCACCCCAGTTTTGGTTGGACAGGGCCTGCTGCAGTTCGGGCCGAACGGCGAGCAGCACCGGCGACGTCACCAGTGAGCGGCTGTCGCTGATCGTCTTCTGGCCGGCGGCCGCCGACAGTCGCGCGGCAGACACCGAGCTGCCCGGAATCCACAGCGCCGGCTGGGAACCCAATTCCGCCGGCCACTTGCCGATGAAACCGGCGATGACGGCGTCGGAGCCGGCGGGTTTGATGTCCACCACCATGCAGTGGTCACCGACCGGGCCGGCCGAGGAGTTATAGCTTTCCGCGAACGGCCGCACCTGGTCGACGATTGACGGGTCGACAACGACGGCGACGGTTTCCTTGCCGCCGACGCAGCGCGCCGCGGCCGTGTGCGAGCGATGCGACAACGCGTCGCCGAAGAAACTCCACAGGATGACGGTGCCGACCACCACGATGACCGCGACCAGGGCCACGATCACCCCGATGCTGACTCCCCGTCGCCCGCCGGTGCTGCGGTGCCCGCCCCGCCAATCGCCCAGGACGCGGTGGCCGGACTCGAAGAGTCCGGGCTTGGGCTCCGCCGGCCCGGAACTGTCCGGCCGGGCCGGAAAGTCGGGGTATTCGTCGTCTTCCGCGAAACGGGTGTCGGCGGCGTAGTCGTCCTCGGCGGCGGGGAAGGCCTCGTCGGCGTACTCGTCGTCGGCGTACTCGTCGTCGTCCGCGAGCTGCGGCTCACCACCGCCGGTGTCGTCACCGGAGTCCGAGTAGTCGCCGTAGTCGTCGTCCTCGTCGATGTCGCGCGGATCCGGCTTATCCCGCTCCTCCTGGTAGCGGGAAACGAGGTCGCGGGCGGTGAACTTGGGCGTCGCGGACCCGTCGGAAGGCTCGTCGGCCGACTTCCCGGGCATGCTGTGCCTACCCATACCGGCGCCCGCTGCCTTTCCGTCGATCCGTCATCGTGGTGGAATCGGCGCCGAGTCTAGTCATCAGAAGCATTGCCGCGGGTTGAGCCCGAATCAGGCACTGGCGCGGGCTTTGAGCTCACGCCGTCGTCGATGCAGGATCGGCTCGGTGTAGCCGCTGGGCTGTTGCGCACCGGACAGGATCAGCTCCTGGGCGGCCAGGAACGCGATGCTGTCGTCGAAGTTGGGCGCCATCGGGCGATATTTCGCGTCGCCGGCATTCTGCTGATCGACCAGCGGGGCCATCCGCTCCAGGCTGGCGCGGACATCCTCGCTGGTGATGATGCCGTGGCGCAGCCAGTTCGCCAGCAACTGGCTGGAGATCCGTAGCGTGGCACGGTCCTCCATCAGGGCCACGTTGTGGATGTCGGGCACCTTCGAGCAGCCCACACCCTCGTCGATCCAGCGCACCACGTAGCCCAGGATGGACTGGCAGTTGTTGTCGACCTCCTCGCGGATCTCCTCGGGAGCCCAAGCCAGCTCCTTGGCCAGCGGGACGGTCAACAGCTCGTCGATCGTGGTGCGCTTCTTGCCCTCGAGCTCCTTCTGCACGGCGAACACATCCACCTGGTGGTAGTGCATCGCGTGCAGGGTGGCCGCCGTCGGGGAGGGCACCCATGCCGTGGTGGCGCCGGCCTTCGGCTGGCCGATCTTCTGCTCGACCATGTCGGCCATCAGCTCGGTCATCGCCCACATGCCCTTGCCGATCTGGGCCTTGCCGGAGAAACCGGCGGCAAGCCCGATGTCGACGTTGGCGTCCTCGTAGGCCTTGATCCAGGTGGTGTTCTTCATCGCACCCTTGCGGATCATCGGACCGGCCTCCATCGAGGTGTGAATCTCGTCGCCGGTGCGGTCCAGGAAGCCGGTGTTAATGAACACCACCCGGTCGGCGGCCGCCTTGATACACGCCTTGAGGTTCAGCGTGGTGCGCCGCTCCTCGTCCATGATGCCGACCTTCATCGTGCCCTGCGGCAGCCCCAGCACGTCCTCGACGCGGCTGAACAACTCGCAGGTGAACGCCACCTCGGCGGGGCCGTGCATCTTCGGCTTGACGATGTAGATCGAACCGGTGCGGCTGTTGGTCAGCGGCCCAGTGGCGCCGCCGGACCGCAGCCCGTGAATCGCGGTCAGACCGGTGAACAGCGCATCCATGATGCCCTCGAACACCTCGTTGCCCTCCGCGTCGACGATCGCGTCGTTGGTCATCAGGTGCCCGACATTGCGGACGAAGAGTAGGCTGCGCCCGGGCAGGGTCAGCTCGCCGCCATCCGGGGTGGCGTAGGTGCGGTCCTGGTTGAGTACCCGGGTGACGCTCTTGCCGTCCTTGCTGACCTCTTCGGCCAGGTCGCCCTTGTTCAGGCCCAGCCAGTTGCGGTAGCCCAGCACCTTGTCGTCGGCGTCGACGGCCGCGACCGAGTCCTCGAAGTCCATGATCGTGGTGATCGCGGATTCCAGGACCACGTCCTTGATGCCGGCCGCGTCGGTCTTGCCGACCGGCGACTCCGGGTCGATCAGGATCTCGATGTGCAGCCCGTGGTTGACCAGCAGCACCGACCAGTTGGGGGAGCCGAGCTCGCCGCTGTAGCCGACGAATTTCTCCGGGCTGGCCAGCTCGGTGGACTCCGCCCCGAGGGCGATCCGCAGCTGGCCGTCTTCGATGCTCAAGCCCGTCACGTCCACCCACGAGCCCGACGCCAGCGGCGCCGCCTGGTCGAGGAAGCTGCGGGCGTAGGCGATCACCTTGTCGCCGCGAATCCTGTTGTAGCTGTTGCCTTTTTCGGCGCCGTCGTCTTCGGGGATGACGTCGGTACCGTATAGGGCGTCGTACAGCGAACCCCACCGGGCATTGGCCGCATTCAGCGCGAAACGCGCGTTGAGCACCGGGACCACCAGCTGGGGGCCGGCGGTGGTGGTGATTTCGTCGTCCACCCCGGACGTGGTGATGGTGAAGTCGTCGGGTTCGGGAAGTAAATACCCGATGTCGGTGAGGAACTGGCGGTAGGCCTCGGGGTCGAGCGGCTCGATGACCCGCTGCCGGTGCCACTTGTCGATCTGGGCCTGCAGCTCATCGCGGGTCTTCAGCAAACTCTGGTTCTGCGGGGTGAGATCGGTGACCACCTTGTCGACACCGGCCCAGAAGCTGTCGGGGTCGATATCCGTGCCGGGCAGCGCCTCGTTGTTCACGAAGTCGTAGAGCACTCGGGCAACACGCAAATTCCCCGCCGACACGCGGTCAGTCATCTTTCTCCTCCATAGTTGCCTCATTGGTCCCACTCGCTCCCGACTGGCCCCAACTAGCTACGCCGTCAGCCTACCGGCCGACGGCCCGAACGATCGCATGCGTCCAAGCCGCAACAGCAGGTCACGGTGCGGTTGACGGTCCTTGCCGTGGGCTTCCCGACGGGCCCTGGGGAGCGCCTTCTGGCAACGCGTGCTCCGCCGCCGCACCCTGCCCCTTCGCCCCATCCCGGACTGGCGCCGTTCAATCATACGGGCTGGACCAGGCCCTCTTGGGTGGGCGGCCCGGCGGACGGTCTCACTGCGCGTCGCGCATGCTGCCGACCAGGTCCTCCATCAGGTCCTCCATCGCCACCATCGCCACGACGCCGCGCCCGTCGGTGACCAGGGCCAGATGGCTGTTGGTGCGACGCATCCGCGACAGGGCGTCGGCCAGCGGCAAGGTGATGCTCACCCGCGGCAGCGGGCGCACCAACGCGAGGTCGATGACGGTCTGCGGGTCGTCGCCGAGCGTCAACATGTCCTTGATGTGCAGGTATCCGATGAACCTGCCGTCGGCGGCCGCGACGGGGAAGCGTGAGTACCCGGTCTGCGCCAGGGCGCTCTCGACGTCGCCGATCGTCGGCCCGGATCCCGGCGCCGCCACCGGCACCGCCCGCACGTCGGACAGCGATACGGCCACATCGCCGACGACGCGGCTGCCGATCTGCAACGCCCGGGTCAGCCGGGTGTGTTCCTCGGGGTCCAGCAGGCCCTCGGACACCGATTCGGCGATCATCGCGCTCAGCTCGTCCGGCGACACCGTGATGTCGAGCTCGTCCTTGGGTTCCACCCGCAGCAGATGCAGGACCGCATTGGCACATTTGTTGTAGAAGACGATGAACGGCCGGGCCACCCGCACGTACGCCAGGTAGGGGGGCACCAGCAGCATCGCGGTGCGCTCCGGGCCGGCCAGCGCGATGTTCTTCGGCACCATCTCGCCCAGCAGCACGTGCAGCGTCACCACCAACGCGAGTGCGATCACGAACGACAACGTGTGCCGCAATGCCAGGGGTATCCCGGTCAGCCCGAACGCCGAATGCAGCAGGTTGGCGACCGCCGACTCACCGATGCGCCCGAGCAGCAGCGAGGCCACCGTGACGCCGAGCTGCGAGCCGGCCAGCATCGAGGCGAGCTGCTCGCCGGCACGGATCACGGTGACCGCTCGCTTCTTGCCCTGTTCGGCCAATGCTTCCAGGCGATCGCGCCGGGCCGAGATCAGCGAGAACTCCGCGCCGACGAAGAAGGCGTTCGTCGCGATCAGCAGGAGCGCCAGCAGCACTCCGAGTGTGTCGTTCATCGTTGGCCGTGCTCCGCGTGGGTCTCGCTGCGCGTGCTCAGTTCGGTCAGCTCGAGCAGATCGATCCGGCGGCCGTCCATCCGAACAACCGTCGCCTGCCAGCGAATTGCGCTGTCCAGCAAGCCATCTCCGTCGAGTGCGGTCAGCTCGACGGTTTCGCCGACCACCGGGATGTGGCCGAGTTCGCGCAGCACCAAGCCACCGATGGTCTCGTACGGTCCTTCCGGGGCCCGGTAGCCGATGGCCGCGGCCACCTCATCGGTACGCAGCAACCCCGATACCTGCCAGCCGTTGCCGGCCGCCACCACGTCCGGTGTGGCGTCGTCGTGTTCATCGCGGACGTCGCCGACGATCTCTTCGATCAAGTCCTCGACCGTCACGATCCCCGCGGTGCCGCCGTATTCGTCGACCACCATCGCGGTCTGCAGCGGGTTGGCGCGGATCTCTGCCATCACGGCGTCGCCGTCCAGGGTCGACGGCACCACCGGCACCGACTGCACGAGCGTGGTCAGCAGCGTCCCCGCGCGCTCCGCTCGTGGGACGTTGAACACCTGCTTGACGTGCACGATGCCGACGGTTTCGTCGAGATCGCCGTCGACGATGGGGAAGCGGGAGAACCCGGATTCAGCGGCGGCGGCGACCAGGTCCGCAACGGTGTCGTCGGTTTGCAGCGCCACGATTTTCGATCTCGGCGTCATCAGTTCCTCGGCCGTGCGGGAGCCGAACTGCAGCGATCGCCGCACCAGCGCGGCGGTGGCGGGATCCAGGGCGCCGGCGCGGGCCGAGCTGCGCACCAGCGAGAGCAGCTCCTGCGGTGAGCGCGCCGACCGCAGCTCCTCGGCCGGCTCGATGCCCATCTTGCGCACGATCCAGTTCGCCGCGCCGTTGGTGAGCCGGATCACCGGGGTGAACACCAGCGAGAACATCAGCTGAAAACCGGCGACGGCGCGCCCGGTCGACAGCGGCCGCGCCACGGCCAGATACTTCGGGACCAGCTCGCCGAAGACCATCGACACCGAGGTGACGATCACCATCACCATGAACGCGGTGATCCCGTCGCCCAACGAATCCGAGATACCCAGGGCGTCCAGCCACGGGTGCGGCAGGTCGGCGACCATCGGCTCGGTCAGATAACCGGTCACCAGTGTGGTGATCGAGATGCCCAGCTGCGCGCCCGACAGCTGGAACGACAGCCGGTCCTGGGCGCGCTGGATGTAGCGGTCGCGCCGACCTCCCTTGCGGGCGTTGGCCTCGACGGTGCTGCGGTCCAGCGCGGTGAGCGAGAACTCGGCCGCCACGAATACCGCGTTGCCGAAGATGAGTAACGCGATGGCGAGGACGCTGACGAGGGCGACGGTGAGGTTCATGGCGGGCGCGGTTATCGCGATCGCTCGGGAGAAGACGGCCGAGCGGGTATCCGCTTCGCCCGGAAGCCGACGGGCTCGACGGGTGCCTGAGGCACGTCATCCCTTTCGCTTGTTGGCGCGCAGCGCGTTGCTGCGGGCCAGAAGATCTAGAAATTCATATGGTAGCGAAGACATCTGGCCCGCTCCGGTACAACGTGCCTTCCCGCGCTAACGGTGTTACCAGCCCAGCGGAAGCGGGTGGCCTTCGGCGAAGCCCGCGGCCGACTGCACACCGACGACGGCTTGCTCGTGCAATTCCGCCAGGGTCGAGGCACCGACGTAGGTGCAGGTGCTGCGCAGGCCCGAGGTGATGTGATCGATCAGGTCCTCGACGCCGCCACGGTCGGGGTCCAGCCCCATCCTCGACTTCGAAATGCCCTCCTCGAACAACGCCTTGCGGGCGCGGTCGAACGCGCTGTCCGCGGCGGTGCGGGCCACCACGGCCCGCTTGGACGCCATGCCGTAGCTCTCCTTGTACGGACGGTCGTCGCGGTCGCGCATCAGGTCGCCGGGCGATTCGTAGGTGCCGGCGAACCACGACCCGATCATGACGTTCGACGCCCCGGCCACCAAGGCCAGCGCGACGTCGCGCGGATGGCGGATCCCGCCGTCGGCCCACACGTGGCCGCCGAGTTCCTTTGCCGCAGAGGAGCATTCGAGCACGGCAGAGAATTGTGGGCGCCCGACGCCGGTCATCATCCGGGTGGTGCACATCGCGCCGGGCCCGACGCCGACCTTGACGATGTTGGCCCCGGCGCCCAGCAGGTCCCGGGTGCCCTCGGCCGACACGACGTTGCCCGCCGCCAGGGGCAGACCCAACTCGAGCTCCGCCACGCATCTGATCGCGTCCAGCATCCGTTGCTGATGGCCGTGCGCGGTGTCGATGACGAGCATGTCGACACCGGCCTCGGCCAGCGAACGGGCCTTGGCGCCCGCATCGCCGCTGATGCCGACGGCCGCGCCGACGCGCAGCCGGCCCGCGGCGTCGGTGGCCGGGGTGTAGAGCCCGGCGCGCACCGCGCCCGTCCGGGTCAGGACGCCGGCCAGCTTGCCGTCGGCGGCGGTGATGACGGCGACCTCGACCGGCGCGTGATCGAGCAGGTCGAAGATCTTGCGCGGCTCGGTGCCCAGTGGGGCGCTGACGAAGTCGGATACGGCCACATCGCGAACCCGGGTGAAACGGTCCACGCCGTCGCAGGCCGCTTCGGTGACCAGGCCGATGGGGCGGCCCTCGAACACCACCACCGCGGCGCCGTGCGCCCTCTTGTGGATCAGCGCGATCGCGTCGGACACCGAATCGTCGGGGGACAACGTGACCGGGGTGTCGAGCGCCAAGTCTCGGCTTTTGACGAACTCCACGGTCTGCTGGACCGCGGTGATCGGGAGATCCTGCGGCAGGATCACGATCCCCCCGCGCCGCGCGACCGTCTCGGCCATCCGCCGCCCGGCCACCGCCGTCATGTTGGCGACGACCACCGGAATCGTCGTGCCCGAGCCGTCGCGGGTGGACAGGTCGACGTCGAACCGTGACGTGATATCGGACCGGTTCGGCACGATGAACACGTCGTTGTAGGTCAGGTCGTAGCCGGGCCGGTCGCCGTTCAGGAACTTCATCGCACTCGCCCACCCTTTGGTACCCGTCGACCGAAACCTTAGTTGGTCCGCTAGGCCGGCACTTCGCTGCGGTCTGCGCTCCACAGCGTGTGGAAGCGCTTGTCCGGGTCGTCGTCGATGCGCCCGTAGGTGTGGGCGCCGAAGAAGTCGCGCAGGCCCTGGGTCAGCGCCGCGGGGAGCCGCTCGGTGCGCAGCGCGTCGTAGTAGGACAGCGCCGAGGCGAAGCCGGGGACCGGAATGCCCAGCTGCGTGGCGGTCACCACCACCCGGCGCCAGCTGTCGATCGAGGCCTCGATGGCCTCCCGGAAGTACGGCGCGACGATCAGCGACGGCAGGTCGGCGTTCTCGTCGAAGGCCTCTTTGATGCGGTTGAGGAATTTGGCCCGGATGATGCAGCCGCCGCGCCAGATGGTGGCCATATCGCCGGGGGTGATGTTCCAGTCGTACTCGATGCTGCCGGCCTGAATCTGGTTGAACCCTTGCGCGTAGGCGATGATCTTCGATGCGTACAGGGCGCGCCGCACATCCTCGGTGAACTGTGTGGCATCGGTCGGCTTGGCGCCCAGCTCGCCGGAGGCCAGCCCGGTGGTGGCCTTGCGCTGGGCCACCGAACCCGACAGCGCCCGGGCGAACACCGCCTCGGCGATACCGGTCACCGGCACGCCGAGGTCGAGGGCGGATTTCACCGTCCAGCGGCCGGTGCCCTTCTGCTCGGCCTCGTCCAGGATGAGATCCACCAGCGGCTTGCCGGTCTTGGCGTCGATCTGCTTGAGCACCTCGGCGGTGATCTCGATCAGGTAGCTGTCCAGGTCGCCCTTGTTCCACTCGGCGAAGACGTCGGCGATCTCGGGGGCGGTCTTGCCCAGGCCGTCGCGCAGCAGCTGGTAGGCCTCGCCGATCAGCTGCATGTCCGAGTACTCGATGCCGTTGTGCACCATTTTGACGAAGTGACCGGCGCCGTCGGGGCCGATGTGGGTGCAGCACGGCACGCCGTCGACGTGGGCGGAGATCTCCTCGAGCAGCGGGCCCAGCGACGTGTAGGACTCGGCCGGACCGCCGGGCATGATCGACGGGCCCTTCAGCGCGCCTTCCTCGCCACCGGAGATGCCGGCGCCGACGAAGTGCAGCCCGCGCTCACGGATCGCCTTTTCGCGGCGGATGGTGTCGGTGTAGAGGGCGTTGCCGCCGTCGATGATGATGTCGCCGGGTTCCATGGCGTCGGCGAGCTCGTTGATCACCGCGTCGGTGGGGTCACCGGCCTTGACCATGATGATCACCCGGCGGGGCTTCTCCAGCGCGTCCAGGAATTCCGCGATGGTCTCCGAGCGGACGAAGTTGCCCTCGTCGCCGTGTTCGGCGAGCAGCGCATCCGTCTTGGCGATCGACCGGTTGTGCAGCGCCACGGTGTAGCCGTGGTGGGCGAAGTTGCGGGCGAGATTCGAGCCCATGACTGCCAGCCCGGTGACGCCGATCTGCGCGATACCAGTCTTCGAATCCTTGGAATCCTGGGCACTCATGTGTCTTCGCCTCTCGAGTTGGAAAACTTTTGCTACGCGGTTTCCGTCACACTGTGGCACAGCGGAGTTCAGGTCCGCCAAAGGGATTCGCCGTCGGCCGGGCTAGAGGTTGAACAGTCGCTTGAGCTCGGTGAGCCAGGGCACCGCCAATGCGATGGTGGGCACCACCAGAACGGCGGCCGCGGCCAGGTAAGCGGCCGCGGAAAGCATCACACTGTTGCCCTGTCCGGATAGCCGGCGCACCCGCACCACGGTGCTGGGACCGCCCGCGGCCAGCGCACCGGACGGCGCCCGCCCGGCGGCGCAGGCCACCAGCGCGCGGGCCAGGGGAGTGCGCCCGGCGGCGCGCACCGCGGCGTCGTCGGCGAGCAGCTCGACCAGCAGCTGTACGGCGCCCAGCGCATTGGAACTGCGCACCAGCCGCGGGAAGGCGGCATGCACCGCGGTGAACGCCTCTAGAACCAGGTCGTGGCGGGCGCGTAGATGAGCCCGCTCGTGGGTCAGGATGGCCGAGACTTCGTCTTGGTTGAGTTTGGTCAGGGTTCCTTCGCTGACGACGACCCGGCTGCGGACCCCGGGCAAGCAGTAGGCCAGCGGTTCGGCGACCTCCAAAACACGCAGGTCGCGGCCGCCGGCACAGGGTTGAGCAAGGGCCGCGTCGTGCCCCACCCCGACCAGGTCGACCACCATTCGGTGGTGCGCCCGCCGGCGCCGGTTGGCGATCGCGACCCGCAGCACCGCGACCACCAAACGCACACCCACCAGCACCGTCAGCGCGAATGCGGCGATGTAGACCGTCCACAACGGCCAGCCGAGCCGTCCGGCCGCACCGACGATGCTGGCCGTGGGCCGGCCATCGGGACCAGGCATGAGAATCCGGGTGGCAATCGCGATACCGGCGCTGAACGCCGAGAGCACCGCGGCCACGGCGATGGCTTGCCACAGCACCATCGCCGCACGCGGTGCACGCAGTGGCCAGGACGCTCGCGCTAATAGGGCTGGCGTTGGACCGATCAGCAGCACCGCGAGGAAAGTAAAGGCCAACGCGGACACATCACTAGTGTCCCTCAGTGCGCCGGTCTAGCGCCAGCTCATGGCGTGTTGCGTTGATTTGCTTCCAGTTCGGCGAGCGCCCTGCGCAGTGCCTCGGCCTCGTCAGCGCCGACACGCTCGACAAAATGCACCAGCGCGGCCTGCCGGTCGCCGGAATCCTCGGCCTGGGCCAGCGCGTCCACCATCAGGCCGGCGACCAGCTCGTCGCGGCCGTGCACGGGCGCATACCGGTGCGCGCGGTCGTCGCGGATCTGGGATACGAGATTCTTCTTGGCCAGCCGCTGCAGCACGGTCATCACCGTGGTGTAGGCGAGGTCGCGGCGCGCGGACAAGGCCTCGTGCACCTGACGGACCGTCTGCGGTTCCGGTGTGGACCACAGGTGGTCCATCACTGCCCGTTCCAGATCCCCCAGCCGTGTCAGCTTGGCCATAGTTCGTTCATCTCCATCAGCGTTGAAACAAGCGTACTCCGGCTTACTACCGGCGGTCGTAACAACAGCCGGGCTAATTCGGTGTCCGACCATCGGCACGCATGCGCCCGGTCGGCGTGCCTACAGACTACCCCTTGCAAAGTTAGGGCAGCCTTGCCTATACTCAAGGAGGTCGAGCGCAACAGACCGCCGGAGTGTCCAGAGGGCTGCTGTGACCCCCGGTCGAACTCGATCGGCGAGCCCCGTGCCCTAGTTGCACGGGGCTCGCCTGTTCCTTATCGCCTGATGGTGTAGACAACAGAGCGTGTCAATGCCGCCAGACGCGATCCCAGCCGGTTTCACGGCACCCTTCGATGCCGAGCTGGGCCTGCGATTCACCGAGCTCAGCCCCGACGGCGCCCGTGCCCAGCTCGAGGTCACGCCCAAACTGCTGCAGCCGATGGGCCTGGTGCATGGCGGTGTTTACTGCTCGGTGGTGGAGAGCATGGCCAGCGTGTCCGCCTATACCTGGCTCGCCACTCAGGGCGGCGGTGAGGTCGTGGGTGTGAACAACAACACGGATTTCCTGCGTTCGATCCGCTCGGGAATCATCTACGGCGCCACCGAGCCCATTCATCGCGGCCGGCGCCAGCAGCTGTGGTTGGTCACCATCACCGACGACAACCAACGCGTCGTCGCGCGCGGGCAGGTGCGGCTGCAGAACCTCGAGCCCCGCGCGGACTGACACGCCGTCACAGGGAATTCCCAAGGATGGCGTGGCAGGATCGCAGAGCATGCGCCTGACGCCGCACGAGCAGGAGCTACTCCTGCTGTCCTACGCCGCCGAATTGGCTCGCCGCCGCCGTGCCCGCGGCCTACCGCTCAACCATCCCGAAGCCGTCGCGCTCATCACCGACCACATCCTCGAGGGCGCGCGCGACGGCCGCACCGTGAGCGAGCTGATGACCAGCGGCTGCGAGGTATTGAGTCGCGACGACGTGATGGAAGGAGTACCGGAGATGCTCGACCACGTGCAGGTGGAAGCGACGTTTCCGGACGGCACGAAGCTGGTCACCGTCCACCACCCGATCCTATGATTCCCGGCGAAATCCTCTATGGCAGCGGTGATATCGAGGTCAACGCGGGCGCGCCGCGGATAAACATGGAGATCGTGAACACCGGAGACCGCCCGGTCCAGGTCGGCAGCCATGTCCACCTGCCGCAAGCCAACTCGGCGCTGTCGTTCGATCGCGCGGCAGCCCGTGGTTACCGCCTCGATATACCGGCCGCCACTGCGATCCGCTTTGAACCCGGTGTGCCCCAACATGTTCAGCTGGTGCCGTTGCGCGGAAGCCGCGAGGTGTATGGCCTGAGCCTGGACCCTCCCGGACGACTGGATACCTGATGGCGCAACTGTCCCGGCTGCAATACGCCCAGCTGTACGGCCCGACTACCGGCGACCGAATCAGGCTGGCCGACACGGACTTATTGATCGAGATCACCGAAGACCGCAGCGGGGGACCGGGATCCGCCGGCGACGAGGCGGTGTTCGGCGGCGGCAAGGTACTGCGCGAATCAATGGGCCAGGGCCGCGCCACCCGAGCCGAAGGTGCGCCCGACACCGTGATCACCGGTTCCGTGATCATCGATCATTGGGGAATCATCAAGGCCGACATCGGCATTCGCGATGGCCGGATCGTCGCTCTGGGCAAGGCCGGCAACCCCGACACCATGGCGGGTGTGCATCCGGACCTGGTGGTCGGGCCCGGCACCGAAGTCATCGCGGGCAATGGCCGCATCGTCACGGCGGGCGCCGTCGACTGCCATGTGCATCTGATCTGCCCGCAGCTGATGTCCGAGGCGCTCGGCTCCGGGATCACGACGATCCTGGGCGGCGGCACCGGTCCCGCCGAGGGCAGCAAGGCCACCACCGTGACCCCGGGCTCCTGGCACTTGGCCCGCATGCTCGAGGCGCTCGACGGGTGGCCGGTGAACTTCGCGTTGCTGGGCAAGGGCAACACCGTCAATTCAGAGGCGCTCTGGGAGCAATTACGCGGCGGCGCATCGGGTTTCAAGCTGCATGAGGATTGGGGATCCACCCCCGCGGCCGTCGACGCCTGCCTCACCGTCGCCGCCGCCGCCGGGGTGCAGGTGGCGTTGCACACCGACACGCTCAACGAGATGGGCTTCGTCGAAGACACGCTGGCCGCGATCGCCGGCCGTTCGATCCACACGTATCACACCGAGGGCGCCGGCGGTGGCCACGCGCCCGACATCATCCGGGTTGCCGGCCAGCCGAATGTACTGCCCAGTTCCACCAACCCGACCCGGCCGCACTCGCTGAACACCCTCGATGAGCACCTCGACATGTTGATGGTCTGCCATCACCTCAACCCTCAGGTGCCCGAGGATCTGGCCTTCGCCGAGAGCAGGATTCGGCCGTCGACGATGGCGGCCGAAGACCTGCTGCACGACATCGGCGCGATCTCGATGATCGGAAGCGACTCGCAGGCGATGGGCCGCATCGGGGAAGTGGTGCTGCGCACCTGGCAGACCGCGCACGTGATGAAACGCCGGCGCGGAGCGCTGCCCGGCGACAACGCCGGGTCCGACAACCTGCGAGTGCGTCGCTACATCGCCAAATACACGATCTGCCCGGCCATTGCGCATGGACTCGACGGTGAGATCGGCTCGGTCGGAGTGGGTAAGCTGGCCGATCTCGTGCTGTGGGAACCGGCGTTCTTCGGGATCCGCCCGCACGCGGTGCTCAAGGGCGGCATGATCGCCTGGGCCGCAATGGGTGACGCCAACGCCTCGATCCCGACGCCCCAACCGGTGCTGCCACGTCCGATGTTCGGCGCCGCCCCGGCAGCGGCAGCCGCCACGTCGGTGCATTTCGTCGCGCCACAGGCCATCGAGGCGGGCCTGGCCGAAAAGCTCTCAGTCAACCGGCGATTGGTCCCGGTACGGAATACCGCGGGGCTCGGCAAGGCCTCGCTGCCGCTCAACGATGCGCTGCCCGACATCGAAGTGGATCCCGATACCTTCACCGTGCGCATCGACGGCGAGGTGTGGCAGGAGCAACCACCAGCCGAACTTCCGATGGCACAACGGTACTTCCTGTTCTGACTCGTATGTCTGCACTGGCGACGCTGCTCATCCTGGCCGATTCTCGACTGCCGGCCGGCGCCCACGTGCATTCCGGCGGCGTGGAGGAGGCCGTAGCCAGCGGCCTGGTGACCAACCTGGACACGCTGGAAGCCTTCTTGCGCCGCAGAATTCGCAGCCACGGGTTGGTCACGGCGTCGATCGCGGCGGCTGTTCATCGTGGTGAGCTCGACCCCGAGCGCGCCGATCAGGAGGCCGACGCCCGCACACCGGCGCCGGCGGCCCGGCAGGCGTCACGCAGCCAGGGCCGCGGGTTGGCGAGGCTGGCACGACGGGTCTGGCCCGACGCCGGCTGGGACGATCTCGGGGTCTATCCGCACCTGGCGGTCGCGGCCGGGCGGGTCGGCGCCGTGAGCGGTCTGTCTCCCGAGCAGGGGGCGCTGGCGATCGTCTACACCACGATGACGGGCTCGGCGACCGCGGGTCAGCGGCTGCTGGCCCTGGATCCTGCCGACGTGGCTGCATGCACGTTCCGGCTGGCCCGGGTGTGTGAGGGCACCGCCAGCGAGGCAACCGCCGGCCTGGCCGACTTGTCGGACCCGCTGCTCGATACCTTGGCCCAGCGTCACATCGAACGCGAGCGACCTCTGTTTAGTTCTTGAATGATGCTGATCTACAACAGTTTACGGTTTAGGAATGGCGTCGGCGTGCGGTGCGTCACTCTTGGTGTGGGCCCGGGTGAAGACGAGGTACACAATGCCGAGCCCGATAATGATCACCGACATGAGCGCAATGATGTAGTCGTCGTACCAGGGCTGGTGAGAGTCCCGCGGCCAGGACAGATTGACGATGGCCGCGACGCCGTAGATCATTGCGCCGATGTTGACGGGTATGCCCCAGCGGCCCAGCCGGTACTTGCCGGTCGGTACCCAGCCTTTGATCCTGGCGCGCAGGGCGGCCAGCACCACCATCTGGAAGGCGATGTAGACGCCGACCGAACCGAAGCTGACGAGCTTGGTGAGCGCGTCGCTGGAAATCAGTGATCCGATGATCAAGAACGCCGGAATGATGACCGCGATGAGCAGTGCGAAAGGCGGCACGTGGCGTTTGTGGTCGAAGCGCGCCAACAGCTTCGAGCCGACGATCATGTCGTCACGGCCGTAGGAGTAGATCAGCCGGCTGGCCGCGGCCTGCAGACTCAGCGCACATGACACGAACGAGATCAGCACGATGCACAGAACGACCTTGGCGCCGATGCCGCCGAACGCCGTTTTCAGGATGGTGTCAATCGGATCGGCGTCCTTGCCGCTGATCACCGCTGAGAAGTCGGTCACCGACAAGATCAGGCTCAGGCAGACGAACGTGGCCGCCGAACCGCCGATGTAGATGGTGCGGCGCATCGCCTTCGGGATTTGCACGCCGGGATTGCGCACCTCCTCGGCGACGTCGCCGCACGCCTCGAAGCCGAAGAACTGGTACAGGGCAATCAGGCTGGCGGCCAGGAAGGCGTAGGTATAGCTGTGATGACCCTCGGCGCCGAAGCTGTGGAACAGCACCCCAAGCCCGTGGTGGCGTTGGGTGCACAGCAGCCAGACACCCACGGCCAGAGCGCCGATCAGCTCGGCGCTGAACCCGAATATGGCGAAGTAGCCCAGCATCTTGGTGCCGGTGAGGTTGATGGTCGTCGCCAGCGCCAGCATGACGAGCGCGCACAAGACCGTGGCGTGTGGCGAGGGTGCGAAGCCGAACACATCTGCAACATACGGCCCGGCGCCATAGGCGGCGTCGGCCAGCAGGGCCAACAGCGTGAACATGTAAACCCATCCGGTCATCCACGCCCACTTGCGTCCCCACAACCGTCGTGCCCAGGGATAGACGCCGCCCGCCACCGGGAACTGAGCCACCACTTCGCTGAACACCAGTGCGACCAGCATCTGCCCGGCGCCCGCGATCAGCAGGCTCCAAATCATCGGTGGGCCGGCGGCCGATAGTGCGAAGGCGAACACCGTGTAGATGCCGACCACCGGCGACAGGTAGGTGAAGCCCAGTGAGAAGTTGGCCCACGGACTCATGTCCCGCTTGAAGTCCGACTGGAATCCGAGGGCTTTGAGCTGCGCCTGGTCCTCGTCGTCGAGCGAGCCCTCCACCGTATCCATCGGGGCTGCCGCGGGTTTCGCGTCGACCACTACGTCGCCATCCCAACGCTGCGAGGACCGCGTGGCTGGTTTTGTGAAGAACATCTGTGCTGAGTTCCAATCGTCGATTGCCAAAACGAGTTCTGCACCTGAAGTTCCGTCCCTACTTCTGCGTTGCCTCCTTGATCAAGGTCGCTGCCGTGCGCTTGAGGACGTCGCGCTGCCTAGTCACATCGGCCATCGCCTTGCGCAGCTGGATCAGCTCGTCGCGCTCGCTCACCGCGCCGTCGCCGTCCGAGGGCGCCGCCGGTTCGACCCAGCGGGCGGCGGGGTCCTCCCGCAGGCCCGATTCGGCTGCCGCCGCAGGAATCGCCTTGTGCCCCTTGCCGTCTCGAAGGCGGCCCTGGTCGCCGCGCGGCGCATTGACCACGCTGGCGACCGGCCCCATCGGGGGCACGCCGCCGTAGAAACCCGGACCGATCGAGCCGGTCGGGGGCGGACTGTCCGGGCCGCCGCCGGGAAATTGTGTGGCGGCCAGCCGGATCGCGGGGGAGTCGCCCCACGACTGCGGCACCGACAGCTGGCCGACCGATGCCGCGCTGCCCAGGCCCGCCGAGGCTCCGTACGAATTGGCAAGCGTGGAAGCCGAACCCGACACCGAAGACGCCGCGGTCGCCGGCGCCGACAGCGAACTGACCAAAGGATTCCAGGCAGCGGCCACCGGCGGCGCGAGGGTCAGCAACGTACCGGACGCGTCGAAGTTCAAACCCTCGGAGAGGATTTGGTAGCCGATGGTGTTCGCACTGAAGTTATTGAACAAGTCCAGCAGCGAACCGCCCGACGTCGCGGACGTGGTGGAGGGCGTCGCGGACGGTGATCCCGCCGCGGCCTTCTGCAACAGGCTGGGCACGCTGGACAGCGTCGACTGAACGCTCTGGTTGGTCCCCGACAGCGCTGCCCTGGCGACCGCGCCGTTCTGGTTGTTGGTGCCACTGGAATCGGTGGTCTGGGGCGGAGAATCGAACGCCGTCAACCTCGTTGCCGCGGACGATGCGCCGGCGTAGCCGTACATCGCCGCGGCATCCTGGGCCCACATTTCGGAATACTGCGCCTCGACGGCCGCGATCGCCGGCGTGTTCTGCCCAAAAGCGTTGGAGGACACCAACGAGGCCAGCAGCGCCCGGTTCACCTCGATCTCCGGTGGCGGCACGGTCGCGGCGAACGCCGCCTCGTACGCTGCCAACGCCGCCCCAAGCTGACTGGCGGTCTGCTGTGCCTGTGCCGCAGCGCTATTCATCCACGACACATACGGCGCTACCCCAGCAGCCATTGAGCCCGAGGACGGGCCCACCCACGGCTCACCCGTCAGCTCAGACACCACCGCGCGGTACGACGCTGCCGTCGAACTCAATTCGGTGGCCAATTTCTCCCAGGCCGCCGCGGCCGTCGCCAGCGATCCCGGTCCGGCGCCGGAGTACATCCGCGCCGAGTTGACCTCGGGGGGCGTCCCCGCAAAGTCCATCGGGACGGTCACAGCATCGCCTCCTTGATCAGGCGCGCCGCCGCATCGCGCTCCGTCGCCGCATCGGCGATGTCCTTGCGCAGCTTTTCCAGCTCCTGACGTTCGCTTTCGCTCAGCGCGCTGGCGACATGGCGGCGGGCCGGTGGCCGCGCGGCAGGCGCCTGATCGGCAGTGCCGGACTCACCGGGCAGGGCCGGGATGACTTTCGGACCCGTGTCGCTGCCGGCACGGGTCTGCTCGCCCCTGGGCGCGTTGACCAGGCTGCCGATCGGGGGAATACCGCCGAAGAACCCTCCGGGGGAGGCGATTTCGGCTTGCGGCGCCCCGCCCAGCCCGGCGGACGGCAACGGTGATGCGCTGGCGGCCAGCCGGACGGCGGGGGAACTGCCCCAGGATCGTGGGACCGACAACTCGCCGACGGTGGCCGACTTGCCCAGACTCGCCGAGACCGAACCCGCCCCGGACGCGTGCGAATCCACCAGGGTGCCCAGGCCGGCGTCGGCCGGACTGACGTCTCCGGCCACCGCCGCGGCAGTCGGCAACGCGAGGCCGTACAGGCCACCCAACAGGGGTGTGATACCCGAAGCCGTGAACAGCGGGCCACTAATGACCAGGGCCCAGTTCCCGACGTTCTGGGTGAACAAGTTGAGGCCGGTCGGACCCCCGCTGGGAGTATCGAGCAGGCTGCCCAGCCCCGGGTCGAGGTCCGTCGGGCTGGTGATCGAGCCGGTGGACAGACTCTGCAGCGCGTTCGGCACATTGGCCAGTGCGGATTGAGTGCTCGGCCCCGCCGAGGACGCCGCGGCCTGGTCGACGGAAGCGGCCTGCTTCGCCGTACCGGCGGGGTCGGTGGTCTGCGGTGGAGAGTTGAAGGGTGACAACCTCGTTGCCGTTGCCGATGCGCCGGCATAGCCGTACATCGCCGCGGCGTCCTGGGCCCACATCTCGGAGTACTGCGCCTCGGTGGCCGCGATCGCCGGGGTGTTCTGCCCGACTACGTTGGTGGCTACCAATGACGCCAGCAGCGCCCGGTTGACCTCGATTTCGGGCGGCGGGACCGTGGCGGCAAACGCCGCCTCGTAGGCTGCGACTGCCGACTCGAGCTGGTCGGCCGTCTGTTCGGCTTGTGCCGCAGTAGAAGTCATCCACGAGACATACGGCCCCACTGCGGCCGCCATCGTCGCCGACGACGGACCCACCCACGGGCCACCGGTGAGCTCCGACATCACCGTCCGGTATGACGCTGCCGCAGAACTCAACTCGGCTGCCAACGCATCCCAGGCCGCACCGGCCGCGACCAAGGGCCCGACCCCCGCGCCCGCGTACATCCGCCCGGAGTTGACCTCGGGCGGGAGCGCCGCAAAATCCACTAGTTAACCCCCAACGATCGACGCGCCAAATCACCCGCACCCGGCCCGAATCGGACGATGGTGTGACGCTCAGGTTCGCGCGCGATCGCTCGCGCACGAATGGTGCGATGCCCCCACGCGACCGCCACCGCACGCACGTACAAAACGGCGTTGCGATGTCGACGTTGTCGCACAAATAGCAATATCCGCCGCTATATCTGTAATAACCATGGTTAGCTGCTGAGAATAAGCTGGCAATGAATATATTTGCCTTAGAGAGCGGCGCAGCGGGCCGTAAGAATGTCGTATGAGCAACGGACATCGCGACGTCGTCGACGGCGAAGCGCTCGTATAGCGCTGTTAAAGAGCGCATCTCGGCATCGCTGAAGGTACGCGCAAGGCCAGTGCGGCTAAATATAGACCCTCAGTAGAGAAGCCCATAAATGGTTTGCTACTAAGCCACTGAGCAAATTAGCTCACTGGCCTGAATCCCGGAACATCCGGGTTAAGTTACGACAGGCAATTTGATCAGTCGCCGTAGGGTCCCCAGGCATGGCGCTTCAGCGCGGCCGGCTTTTTGCCGAGTTTGCCTGCCCGAACCATGACGGCCAGGCTGTCCAGGATGACCCGGCTGCTCATCAGCGCGGTTTGTTCCGCCCAGTCGTAAGGCGGTGAACACTCCACCACTTCGATGCCGTTGAGTCCGGGTTCGGAGATCAGCCGGATGAGGTTGAGCGCCTCGCGCGGCAGCAGACCGCCCGGCTCCGGCCAGCCGGTGCCCGGTACGAATCCTGCGTCGATCACGTCAATGTCGAACGAGAGATACACCGCCTTGGCGTCCTTCCACGCCGTCTCAAGTGCGATTTCGGCGATCTTCTCGATCCCGACGCGCTCGACGTCGCCGACGGTGATCACCGTGCTGCCGCGTTTCCGGCCGACTTCGACACCCGCACGGGGCGCTTGCCATCCGCCGATGCCGATCTGCACCAGGTTGGTGGCGGGCGCGTTCTTGATGTTGGTGGCGTGGAACCACGGCGTGGTGTGCATCCGCTCGTCGAGATCGGTTTCCTGGGTGTCGACGTGACGGTCGAAGTGGATGATGCCGACATTGCCGTCCATGTGCGGGGCGAGACCGCGCACGGTCGGGAACCCGATCGAGTGATCGCCACCCAGGATCACCGGGAACACACCCTGGGAGACCACGTGGGACATGGCCGTGCTGATCTGATCGAACGACTTCTCGATGTTGGCCGGAATCGTGACCACGTCACCGATGTCAACGATGTTGAGCTGCTCGCGCAAGTCGACACCCAACTCGTAGCAATACGTCCCAAACAGGTTGGTAGAGCGCCGAATTCCCATCGGGCCGAACCGAGTGCCGGGCCGGTAGGTGGTACCCGCGTCCAGCGGCGCGCCGAAGACGGCGACCTCGGCGTCGCCCACGTCGTGCACGTCTTCGAGGAACGGGCACTTCAGAAACGTGCCGCGCTCCCCTGCGAAGTGCGGCAGCTCACCGCGGGAAAAGGTGGACAACGTGCGGTCGTTGATGGTGGGCGCCGCTTCCAGCCCGTGGGCAAGGCAGCGCTCGATCTCTTCCTTGTGGCGCCGGGTCGACAACTCAGCCTCGGCTTGCTGTGCCCACGCACCTTCGCGGTTGGGAATATCGGCCTGGCCGGCGAACGGATTGATCATCGTTTTCCTCTCGTCGAGTATCAACTCACGGTGGAGGATGCCCCGACGACCAGGACCAAACGAAGGAGGAGTTCCAACAAGCGTTTTCGGTTGACCGGCGCGCAAGGCATCCCGCGGTCACCGTCTTGTCGCTCTCCGGGTACGGCGAACTCGTCCGGGCGGCCGTCTCGGCGCGCCATGCTTCAACGTACCTGCTCGATCCTCGACTTCAAGTTTCTGGTAGCGGACAGACTGCTGTGACTTTCCTGGGAAGGCTTGCGCGGCGCTACGCCTGCCTGGCTGACTCGGCCATCCTTTGGCCGATACGCTGGCCTGACATCATGCCGAGCGCACGATTCCCATCGCCTCCGAAAGACATGCCATGCCAGCACATTCGCACAGCCATCCGCACATCGAACGACCCAAACGGGTCCGGCAGCCGGGGGAGCCGCTGCGCATCGGCGTCGGCGGCCCGGTCGGATGCGGAAAAACCGCACTCGTCGCCGCGCTGTGCCGGCAGTTGCGCGATGAGCTGTCGGTGGCGGTGCTGACCAACGACATCTACACCACCGAAGACGCCGACTTCTTGCGCAAACACGCGGTGCTGCCGGACGACCGGATCGCGGCCGTGCAGACGGGCGGCTGCCCGCACACCGCGATCCGCGACGACATCACCGCGAACCTCGATGCGATCGACGACTTGATCGCCGCCCACGACACGCTGGACCTGATCCTGGTCGAGTCCGGCGGCGACAACCTGACCGCGACGTTCTCGTCGGGCCTGGTGGACGTCCAGATCTTCGTCATCGATGTGGCCGGCGGCGACAAGGTGCCGCGTAAGGGAGGGCCGGGAGTGACGTACTCGGATCTATTGGTAGTAAACAAGATTGATCTCGCGCCATTGGTGGGCGCCGACCTGGATGTGATGGCCCGCGACGCCGACGCGGTGCGAGACGGCCGGCCGACCGTGCTGCAGTCACTGACCAAGGATCCGGCTGCCACCGAGGTGCTGGCCTGGGTGCACGCGCAGCTGGCCGCCGATGCACTCTGAGGTATTGCTGGTCGCCGCACGTAACCGGTTGCCGCGCATCCGGTGCAGCGGTGGGATCCAGGCCCGCTGCACCGCACCCGACACGGTGTACCTGGTGTCGGCGGCCGCCACCCCGTTGGGCGGCGACACCATCGACATCCGGGTCGTCGTCGAGGCCAGCGCGGTCCTGAAGCTACGCAGCGCGGCTGCCACCGTGGCCTTGCCCGGGGCTAAAACGCTGACGTCGCATACCGATTGGACCATCGAGGTGAGCGGAACTCTCGACGTCGATCTGGAGCCGACTGTGGTGGCCGCCGATGCGCGGCATATGTCGACGGTGGTGTTGGTGCTGCACGACGACGGCCGGGTTCGCTTCCGCGAGCGAGTGCAGATCGGCAGATGCAATGAGCGCGAGGGCTTCTGGTCGGGATCGCTACGCGCCGACCGGCACGATCGCCCATTGTTGCGGCATCGGGTGGAATTGGGCGCCGGGTCGGTAGCCGACGACAGCATTGCCGCCCCGCGGGCAACTATCAGCGAATTATGCTATCCAACAACACAATTCACGGACATGCCGAGCGAATCCACCGTTCTGGCGTTGGCGGGTGGTGGAACGCTGCGCACCTGGCAGGCCGACCGGCTGGCCGGCTAACTTGCCGCCCGGACCGTCGCGGACACACGGGCCTCGGCAGCCAGCTCGGCCAGCTGTTCAATCCGTGTTCGCGCAAAGGCCTGCTGGTCGGTGATCGTCAGCTGGCCGCGGCGCGTGCTCAGGAACGTCACGGTCCAGGACAACAGCGTGGTGATTTTGGTCTTGAACCCGATCAGGTACACCAGGTGCAGCACCAGCCAGATCAGCCAGGCAATGAAGCCGCTGAACTCCAGCGGGCCGATTTTGGCCACCGCGGAAAACCGCGACACCGTGGCCATGGAGCCCTTGTCGAAGTACTGGAACGGCTCACGCTCGGCGGGGTCGGCCCCGGCGAGTTCGGCCTTGATCGCGCCGGCCACATACTTGGCGCCCTGGATAGCACCCTGCGCGACTCCCGGCACGCCCTCGACGGCGGCCATGTCGCCGACGACGAACACGTTCGGGTACCCGGGGACCGACAGGTCGGGCAGCACCTTGACGCGGCCGGCCCGGTCGAGTTCGGTGGGCGACTGCTCGGCGATGTCGCGCCCCAACCGGCTGGCCTGCACGCCGGCGGACCAGACCTTGCAGGCGGATTCGATGCGCCGGATGGTGCCATCGGAATCCTTGACGGTGAGACCGTTGCGGTCCACGTCGGTGACCATCGCACCCAGCTGGATCTCGACGCCCATCTTCTCGAGCCGCGCTTTGGCCCGCTCACCGAGCTTTTCGCCCATCGGCGGCAACACCGCCGGAGCCGCGTCGAGCAGGATCACCCGAGCCTTCGTCGAATCGATATGACGGAAGGCGCCTTTCAAGGTGTGCTCGGCCAATTCGGCTATCTGCCCTGCCATTTCGACGCCGGTCGGTCCGGCTCCGACGACGGTGAAGGTCAGCAGCTTCTTGCGGCGCTCGGGATCGTTGGACCGCTCGGCCTGTTCGAAAGCGCTCAGGATGCGGCCGCGCAATTCGAGCGCGTCATCGATCGACTTCATCCCGGGCGCGAACTCGGCGAAATGGTCGTTGCCGAAGTACGACTGGCCGGCCCCGGCGGCGACGATCAAGCTGTCGTACGGGGTTTCGTAGCTATGGCCGAGCAACTCCGAGACGACGGTCTGGTTGGCCAGGTCGATGTGGGTGACGTTGCCGAGCAGCACCTGCACATTGCGCTGATTGCGCAGCACAACGCGGGTCGGAGGGGCGATCTCACCCTCGGAGATGATCCCGGTCGCGACTTGGTACAGCAACGGCTGGAACAAGTGATGCGTGGTGCGGGCGATCAACTTGATGTCGACATCGGCCCGTTTGAGTTTCTTTGCCGCGTTGAGTCCGCCGAATCCCGACCCGATGATGACAACTCGGTGCCGTCGCTTCGGTTCAGCTGTGCCTTCTTGCTGGGGGCTCATTGCTTTGGATGCTCCTGATGGGGCTTCGTGTGGTGCGGTGTCAGTTAGCTATAACGCTAGTCATCCCGCCGCGCCGAAACCCAGGTAGTAAGCCTGTGTAGTCAACCACACCGGCCCGTTGTCGCTGGTCGTGCCAACGTGATTCGCGTCATGTCCGACGCCGAATGCGACCTTGGTTACATGCCGCGCAGCGGTAGCAACGCCTCGGCGGATAGCCGCGGTTCTTACCGTAGCCAGCGGCTAGCGAAATGAAACGAGATACGTATTAGGCGAAACGCGCCAGTGCGCCGTGACTGACGTGCAACGTCTGGCCGCTGATGTGGCGGGCCGCCGGGGTGGTCAGGAACAACGCCAACCGGGCGACCTCGTCGGCGACGGAAGGCGGTGTGCGAGAAAGACCTTCGTAACCGGCCTGGGCACTGCGCCCGCTCGCCACGGCGTTGACCGTGATCCCGCGGGTGCCGAAAATGCCGGCCTGTCCGGCGATCCAGCTCGACAGCGTGGCTTTGATCGCGGCGTCGACACTGGCCGCAGGCGGGTTTTGCGGCACGACGCTGATGATGGAGCCACCGGAGCGCAGGTGGTCGCCGACGGCTTGCACCGTCAGCACCGCCGTCAGCACGGTCGCCTCGAGGGAGCTGCGCCACACCGCGGCGGTGTCGGCCAGTGAATAGGTGCGCGGGTCGCCGTCGTCCCAGCCGCTGTCGGGCACGTTGACGATGGTGTCCAGGTGATGGGGGAACAACCCACGAGCCTCTTCGAGGCTGGCCGGGTCGGTGGTGTCGCAGACGATCGCGTCGACGTCCAGCTCTTTGGCGGCGACCTCGAGGTCGCTGCGCCGTGCACCCACGAGGGTCACCTTGTGACCGTCATCGCGAAAGCTCTCGGCTACTGTCCGCCCAAGATCCGTGTCGCCGCCGGTGACCAGCACCTCCACTGGCATGACCTCCTCGTGTTCAACGTTGAACCCACAGGACCGATGCCTGGGATCTCAGCGCGTATGGCGTCAATCTCCGTCGATGTTACTGGACAGTAGCTCTAAGGGGAAACTAAGGACGCCGCGACGCGCTGACAATTTTCGATAACTCTTTGGTCGTCATCGCTTAACCGTGCGCAAGCTAGGGTCTGACCATGCGTCGGATCGGGGTCCTGGCCGGGTTGGTATCCACGTTGCTCGTCGCGGGTGTGGTGGCGTGTAGTTCGACGACGCCGTCGTCGTCGCCCGGTCAGTCGTCGTCGCCGTCGGGCTCGATCGTGGTGTTCGCGGCGGCCTCGCTCAAGCCGGCGTTCACCCAGCTCAGTCAGCAGTTCAAGGCCGACAATCCGGGCAGTGGTGTCGAGTTCGAATTCGCCGGTTCCTCCGAACTCGCCACGCAGCTGACACAGGGTGCCAGCGCCGACGTCTTCGCCTCGGCGGACACCGCGCAGATGGACGTCGTCGTCAAGGCCGGGCTGCTGGCCGGGAACCCGACGAATTTCGCCGCCAACACCCTGGTGATCGTCACGGCGCCAGGCAACCCGCGCAACATCGGTTCCTTCGCCGACCTGGCCAAACCGGGCATCAGCGTGGTCGTCTGCCAGAAGCCGGTGCCCTGCGGGGCGGCGACCCAGCGCATCGAGAACAGCACCGGAGTGCACCTCAACCCGGTCAGCGAGGAACCCAGCGTGAGCGATGTCCTCAACAAGGTGACCACCGGGCAGGCCGATGCCGCGCTGGTCTACGTCACGGACGCGAAGAGCGCCAAGGACAAGGTGGCGACGGTCAACTTTCCCGAGGCCGCCGGTGCGGTCAACGTCTATCCGATCGGGGTATTGAAGAAGGCCTCGCAGGCGGCGACGGCACAGAAGTTCGTGACCCTGGTGACCTCCGATGCGGGCCAGAAGATCCTGGCCCAGTCGGGCTTCGCAAAACCCTGACCGTGCGTCGGCCCACGAACCTGCCCCGCTGGGTCTTCGTCCCTGCCTCGGTGGGGGCCGCCTTCGTGGTGCTGCCGCTGCTGGCGATCGCGATCAAGGTTGATTGGCCGAATTTCTGGTCGCTGATCACCAGCTCGTCGTCGAAGACGGCCCTGCTGCTCAGCCTCAAGACCGCGGCCGCCAGCACCGTGCTGTGCGTGCTGCTGGGCGTGCCGATGGCGCTGGTGCTGGCCCGCAGCACGGCGCGACTGGTCCGGCTGCTGCGGCCACTGATCCTGCTGCCGCTGGTGCTGCCGCCGGTGGTGGGCGGCATCGCGTTGCTCTACGCATTCGGGCGGCTCGGGCTGATCGGGCAGTACCTGGAGGCGGCCGGGATCAGCATCGCCTTCAGCACGACCGCGGTGGTGCTGGCGCAGACCTTCGTCTCGCTGCCGTTTCTGGTGATTTCCCTCGAGGGCGCGGCGCGCACCGCGGGGTCCGACTATGAGGTGGTCGCCGCGACGCTCGGGGCGCGGCCGAGCACGGTGTGGTGGCGTGTCACCCTGCCGCTGCTGCTGCCGGGTTTGGTGTCGGGCGCGGTGCTGGCGTTCGCCCGGTCGCTGGGGGAGTTCGGCGCGACGCTGACGTTCGCGGGTTCGCGCGAGGGGGTCACCCGCACCCTGCCGCTGGAGATCTACCTGCAACGGGTGACCGACGCGAATGCCGCTGTGGCACTGTCGATTCTGCTCGTGGCGGTGGCCGCGCTGGTGGTACTCGGGCTGGGTGCTCGCCGGCTGACCGGAACAGACGCGAGGTAGCGGGCAGTGAGCGAGCTAGCGCTTCGCGCGGTCGTCGCCGACCGCGGGTTGGATGTGGAGTTCTCGGTGTCTGCCGGCGAGGTGCTCGCGGTGCTCGGGCCCAACGGCGCGGGCAAGTCGACCGCCTTGCACGTCATCGCGGGGCTGGTGCACCCCGACGAGGGAGTGGTGCGGTTGGGGGATCGGGTGTTGACCGACACGGCCGCCGGGATCGATGTGGCGACCCATGATCGCCGGGTCGGGCTGCTGCTTCAGGACCCGTTGTTGTTCCCGCACCTGAGCGTCGCGGCCAATGTGGCGTTCGGGCCGCACAGTCGACGTGGCCTGTTCCGCTCGGCTCGCGCCATGGAGAAGCAGGCCGCCCTGCGCTGGCTGCGCGAGGTGGACGCCGAACAGTTCGCCGACCGCAAACCGCGCCAGCTGTCCGGCGGCCAGGCCCAGCGGGTCGCGATCGCGCGGGCGCTGGCCGCCGAACCCGACGTGCTGCTGCTCGACGAACCGTTGAACGGCCTGGACGTCGGAGCCGCCGCGGCCATCCGGGCCGTCCTGCGCACCGCCGTCGCCCGCAGCGGCTGCGCGGTCATCCTGATCACCCACGATCTGCTCGACGTGTTCACCCTGGCCGATCGGGCGCTGGTGCTCGAGGCCGGCAAGATCGCCGAGGTCGGGCCGGTGCCCGAGGTGCTCACCGCGCCGCGCAGCCATTTCGGTGCCCGCATCGCGGGCATCAACCTGGTCAATGGAACGATCGGGCCGGACGGCTCGCTGCACACCAGCGCCGGCGCGCACTGGTACGGGACCCCCGCCGCGCGGCTTGGCGCCGAGCTGACCCACGGGCAGGACGCGATCGCGGCGTTCCCGCCGACGGCGGTGGCCGTGTACCGCGACCTGCCGCACGGCAGTCCCCGCAACTGCGTCGAGCTCACCGTGGCGGAGCTGGACATTCGGGGACCCGCGGTCGTGGTGCGCAGCCAGGAGCAGCCCGACGGAGCCCCGGGACTGGCGGCCGAGATCACCGTCGACGCCGGCGCGGAGCTGCGGCTGACCCCCGGAGACCGGGTCTGGTTTTCGGTCAAAGCGCTCGAAGTGGCGCTGTATCCGGCCGCGCCGCGACACACCAACCAGCGGTGAACTGCACAGACTTGGCGCAGGTTGCGCTCCGGCAACATCGCGAAAACCGCCTCGCATCGCCAGCACGGCACCCTTGCGTCACAGCGGTAACACGGTAGGTTCGTCGCCATGGATCAGGTGGACTCAACCTCCCAACGTCGCAAAGGTTTGTGGGCGACGCTGGCGATCGCCACGGTGACCAGTGCCAGTGCCATCACCTTCGCGTTGCCGGCCCCCGCGAATGCCGATCCCGAAGTCCCGACTCCGGTTCCGGCAACGACCACCGCGCCCGTTCCGGCGGGCGCGCCCGCACCCGCCGGGCAACCGGCGGCAGGTGACCCGAACGCGCCGGTGCCCCCGCCGCCCCCGCCCGTCGACCCGAACGCGCCTCCTCCGCCGCCGCCAGTCGACCCGAACATCGCCCGGATCACCAACGTGGTCGGGGGCTTCAGCTACCTGCTTCCCGGCGGCTGGGCCGAGTCGGACGCCTCGCACCTCGACTACGGCTCGGCACTGCTCAGCAAGATGATCGGTCCGCCTCCGCAGCCCGGACAGCCGGCGCCGGTTGCGAATGACACGCGCATCGTGATGGGCCGCCTGGACCAAAAGCTCTATGCCAGTGCGGAAGCCAACGACGGCAAGGCCGCTGTTCGGCTGGGTTCGGACATGGGTGAGTTCTTCATGCCGTATCCGGGCACTCGGATCAATCAGGAATCCGGCCCGCTGACCGGCGCCAACGGGATCACCGGAAGCTCGTCGTTCTACGAGGTCAAGTTCAGCGATCCGAGCAAGCCGAACGGGCAGATCTGGACCGGTGTCGTCAGCGCGCCGAATGCGGCCGCAGCCGGCCCACCCCAGCGCTGGTTCGTGGTGTGGCTCGGCACCGGCAACAACCCGGTGGACAAGGTCGGGGCCAAGGCGCTGGCCGAGTCGATCCTGCCGTTCACCGCACCCGCGGAGCCGGCACCCGGTGCGCCGGCTCCGGGGGCTCCGGCACCGGGCGCACCCGCGCCGGCCGCGCCGGGCCAGGCACCCGCGAGTGAGGTCACCCCGACCCCGAGCCCCACGCCGCAGCAGACGCTTCCCGCCTGACCCGCAACGGGAGACCCGCATGACCGTCACCGCAGCTTCGGAGTACCTGGCCCTTGCCCCGCCGACGGCCGTGAGTTGGCTCGCCTACCTGATCATCGGCGGGTTCGCCGGCTGGATCGCGGGCAAGATCGTGAAAGGCGGCGGCGCCGGGATCTTGCTGAATGTCGTCATCGGCGTGATCGGCGGGTTCATCGGGGGGATGCTGCTCACCTGGCTGCACGTCGACGTGGAACACGGCCGCAAGTGGTTCACCTTCTTCGCCGCGCTGCTGGGGTCGGTGATCCTGCTCTGGATCGTCGGCATGGTGCGAAAGCGCTGAGCCGGTGCGGGTTTAGCTGACCGTCGGGGGGTATACGTCCCGGGTCCCCTCTGTTGGCTAATCGAAGGAGCCGGTCATGATCATGCACATCATCTGGCTAATCGTCTTGGGCCTGATCGTCGGCCTGGTTGCGCGCCTGCTGGTGCCGGGCAAACAGCCGATGGGTTGGGTCGCCACCGCGCTGCTCGGCATCGTCGGCTCGTATGTCGGTGGCACCCTGGGCAGCATCGTCTTTCCGCCGCATCAATTCGACATTCACCCGCCCATTCAGCATTCGTTCCTGGGTGCGCTGGTCGGCGCGGTGATCCTGTTGCTGATCTACAAATTCGCCACCTCGCGCACCAAAACGTTGTAGGGGTCTTAGTGCTCATGCGGATCGGCGCCGCATAGCGGCATGATCGGGTAATGACCCCGCAGGCGATGAAGGCGTGGCGGGTGCGTCGGCCCGGCCCGATGGACACCGACCCGCTGCAGCGCGTCACCACCGAGGTGCCGCGGCCCGCGCCGTCCGAGCTACTGGTGGCCGTGCGCGCCTGCGGCGTGTGCCGCACCGACCTGCACGTCACCGAGGGTGACCTACCGGTGCACCGCGAGCACGTCACCCCCGGCCACGAGGTCGTGGGGGAGGTTATCGAGGTGGGCGCCGACGCCGGCGACGGGTTCGGCGTGGGGGACCGGGTCGGCATCGCGTGGCTGCGCCACACCTGTGGAGTGTGCAAGTACTGCAAGCGCGGCGACGAGAACCTCTGCCCGCAGTCGCGCTACACCGGCTGGGACGCCGACGGCGGATACGCCGAATTCGCCACGGTTCCAGCGGCTTTCGCGCACCATCTGCCGAGCGGATACAGCGACAGCGAGCTCGCGCCGCTGTTGTGCGCCGGCATCATCGGATACCGCTCGCTGCTGCGGGCCGAGCTGCCGCCGGGTGGCCGGCTGGGCATCTACGGGTTCGGCGGCAGCGCGCACATCACCGCGCAGGTCGCGCTGGCCCAGGGCGCCGAACTGCACGTGATGACCCGCGGTGAGCGGGCCCGCGAGCTGGCGCTCGCGCTGGGTGCGGCCTCAGCGCAGGGGGCCGCGGATCCGCCGCCGGTCCCGCTGGACGCCGCGATCCTGTTCGCCCCGGTCGGCGATCTGGTGCTGCCCGCCTGCGAGGCGCTGGACCGCGGCGGCACCTTGGCCATCGCCGGGATTCACCTGTCGGATATCCCGGTCCTGAATTATCAGCGTCACCTGTTCCAGGAGCGCCAGATTCGCTCGGTCACGTCGAACACCCGGGCCGACGCGCGGGAGTTTCTCGACTTCGCGGGTCGCCATCGCATCGAGGTGACGACGCCGGAGTATCCAGTCGATCGGGCCGATCAGGCGCTGGCCGATCTGGCCGCCGGCCGCATCGCGGGTGCCGCGGTGCTGGTGGTGTAGCGCGGTTCAGGTCGACAGGTGCCAGACCAGGGCGGCGGCCAGGGCGCCCAGCCCGTTCAACGACCAGTGCAGCGCGATCGGTGCGATCAGGCTGCCGCTGCGCCGGCGCAACCAGCTGAACACGAAGCCCGCGCCGCCGGTCGCCAGCACGGCCAGCGTCACCCCGGCGGCCATCCCGACGAACCCGCCGCCGAACAACCGGGTGAAGCCGACGTTGTTTCTGGTCAGCCCCACCGAGGTGGCCACATGCCACAGGCCGAACAACAACGAACCGACGAGCGCGACCCCGCGAAATCCCCAGGCCCGATGCAGCGCGCCGTGCAGCGCGCCCCGGAAGGCCAGCTCCTCGGGGATCACGGTTTGCAGCGGAATGATGACCATCGAGGCGATCAGCGCACCCGAGACCGTCGCGTAGTGGTTGTTCAGGAACATCGGGCGCGTCATCGGCAGCAGCACGCCGACGGCGATCACCGATGCCACGACGGCGACGGCGGCCAGCGCGTAGCCCAGCCCGGAGCGCCAGTGCTCGCGGCCCAGCCCCAGGTCCACCCAGTCCAGGCCGGTGGCGCGCATCAACAGCACCAACCCGACGGCGGCGACCGGCACGGTGGCGACACTGGCCCACGGCGTGGTGAAGTGCGCGATCAGGTTCGTTCCCACCAGCACCGCGACGACCACGGCGATGTCGAAGTACAGCCGCAGCCGGTGCAGCGCCGACAGCTGCGACACCACCGGATGGAGGTCGACGGCATCGAAGGCGGGCTGCTCAGACATTGCCGCCGAGTTTACCTGCGCGCCGCTACCGCCCCGGTCAGATGGATTCCCACTTCCAGTGCGCGATCTGCGGGTCGTCCTCCCCGTGTTCGCGCGTGTAGCGGCGCGCGTTCAGCCGCGCGTCGACCATGCGCTGGCGCAGCAGGGCGGCACGGCCGGCGAGGCCGTCGACCCGGTCGATGACATCGATGACCAGGTGGAAGCGGTCCAGGTCGTTGAGCATCACCATGTCGAACGGTGTGGTGGTGGTGCCGCGCTCCTTGAAACCGCGGACATGGAAGTGCGCGTGATTGCTGCGCCGGTACGCGAGCCGATGGATCAGCCACGGATACCCGTGGTAGGCGAAGATGACCGGCTTGTCTCGAGTGAACAACGCGTCGAATTCCTTGTCAGGCAACCCATGTGGATGTTCGGAGTCCGGCTGCAGGCGCATCAGGTCGACGACGTTGACCACCCGCACCGCCAGGTCGGGCAGTTCGCGACGCAGGATGTCGGCGGCGGCCAAGGTCTCCTGCGTCGGGATGTCACCGGCGCACGCCAGCACCACGTCGGGTTCGCCGGTCGCGGTGCTCGCCCATTCCCAGATCCCCAGGCCGCGGGTGCAGTGCGCGATCGCGTCGTCCATGTCGAGGTAGGCCAGGGCGGGTTGCTTGCCGGCGACGATGACGTTGATGTAGTCGCGGCTGCGCAGGCAGTGGTCGGCGACCGACAGCAGCGTGTTGCCGTCCGGCGGCAGGTACACCCGCACGATCTCGGCCCGCTTGTTGGCGACCAGGTCGATGAAACCCGGGTCCTGGTGGGAGGCGCCGTTGTGGTCCTGGCGCCACACATGCGAACTCAACAGGTAGTTCAGCGACGCGATCGGCTGCCGCCAGGGCAGCTCGCGGCTGGTGGCCAGCCACTTCGCATGCTGGTTGAGCATCGAGTCGACGATGTGCACGAACGCCTCGTAGCAGTTGAACAGCCCATGCCGACCGGTCAGCAGGTAGCCCTCCAGCCAGCCCTGGCACAGGTGCTCGGAGAGCACCTCCATCACGCGGCCGTCCGGCGCGAGGCCTTCGTCATCGGGTTCGGTCCGCGACAGCCACACCTTGTCGGTGGACTCGAACACGGCCGACAACCGGTTGGAGGCGGTTTCGTCGGGACCCATCACCCGGAATCGGTCAGGGTTGCCGACGATGACGTCGCGCAGGAAGGTGCCCAGCACCCGGGTGGCCTCGTGGGTGGACCCGCCCGGCTGTGGCACCGGCACCGCGTAGTCGCGGAAGTCCGGCAGATCCAGCTCGCGCAGCAGCAGGCCGCCGTTGGCGTGCGGGTTGGCACTCATCCGCCGCTGGCCCTTCGGCGCCAGCGCGCGCAGCTCCGGGCGCAGCACCCCGTGGCCGTCGAACAATTCGTCGGGCCGATAGCTGCGCAGCCACTCTTCCAGCTGCGCGCGGTGCGCGGGGTTCTCGTGCGTCTCGGCCAGCGGCACCTGGTGTGCGCGCCAGGTGCCCTCGACGTGCTTGCCGTCGACCTCTTTGGGCCCGGTCCAGCCCTTCGGGGTGCGCAGCACGATCATCGGCCACACCGGGCGGTCGGTCTGTTTGCCGTTGCGTGCCGCGCTCTGGATGGCGGCAATGTCGTCGAAGGCGTCGTCGAGGGCGGCGGCCAGCTCCCGGTGCACGATGGCCGGATCGTCACCGGCGACCGTGATCGGCCGATAGCCGTAGCCGCGCAACAGGGATTCGAGTTCGGCCTCCGGAATGCGGGCCAGCACGGTCGGGTTGGCGATCTTGTAGCCGTTGAGGTGCAGGATCGGCAGCACCGCGCCGTCGACGGCCGGGTTGAGGAACTTGTTCGAATGCCACCCGGCCGCCAGCGGCCCGGTCTCCGCCTCGCCGTCGCCGATCACGCACGCGACCACCAGATCGGGATTGTCGAACGCCGCACCGAAGGCGTGCACCAGGGCGTAGCCGAGTTCGCCGCCTTCGTGGATGGACCCCGGGGTCTGGGCGGCCACGTGACTGGGGATGCCGCCCGGAAAGGAGAACTGGCGAAACAGCCGGCGCAGACCCTCGGCGTCCTCGCCGATACCGCTGTACACCTCGGTGTAGGTGCCCTCCAGGTAGGCGTTGGCCACCAGACCCGGGCCGCCGTGCCCCGGTCCGGTGACGTAGATGACGCTGGCGTCGCGGTTGCGGATGATCCGGTTCAGGTGCGCGTAAATCAGGTTGAGCCCCGGCGTGGTGCCCCAGTGCCCCAGCAGCCGGGGTTTGACGTGTTCGGCCGCCAGCGGCTCGGCGAGCAGCGGATTGTCCAGCAGATAGATCTGCCCGACCGACAGGTAATTCGCGGCGCGCCAGTACTTGTCGATCAGCGTGAGTTCGTCGTCGGAGAGTGCTTCGGGCGCGGTTGTCGGGCTTTGCAGGCTCACCCGCCCGATTCTCCGCGCCCCCGATGAACCTCGCTAGGAGCGAAAGTCACTCCTCGCCGCGGGCACGGGACTCGTAGGCCTGGCGCTTGTCGACGTCGACGTCGTCGGTGAAGAGGTGCTCACCACCCATGACGCGGTTGAGCCCCTCGGAGACCGCGCGTGGCAGGAACTTCTGTGATGCGATCAACGCGCCGGCCGCCTTGGTGACCCGCACCCGCGGCTTGGGGTGGGCGACCAGCCCGACGATCGCGTCGGCGATGTCGGACGGCTCGGCGTTGCGGAATCCCTTCAATCCCGTGGTGCCCGCGACGAGCTCGGTGTTCACGAACGTCGGCAACACCATCGAGAACTTCACCCCGGCGGGCCGGTACTCCAGCCGCGCGGCGTCGGTGAAGCCGATCACTGCGTGCTTGCTGGCGCCGTAGGTCGCCAGGCCGACGGAGTAGATCTCGCCGGCCAGCGACGCCACATTGATGACGTGGCCCTGGCCGCGCGGGACCATGCGCTGCACCGCCAGCTTGGTGCCCAGCATCACGCCGTAGACGTTGATGTCCAGGATGCGGCGGGTGACGGCGTCCGGCTCGTCGATGATGCGGCCCACGGGCATGATTCCGGCGTTGTTGACCAGCACGTCGATCGGTCCGAGTTGGCGCTCGACCTCGTCGAGGAAGTCCGAAAACGAGTGCGGGTCGGTGACATCGAGCTTGCCGTACACGTCGAGCCCGAGTGCGGCGCCCGACTCCTTGACCCTGACTTCGTCGATGTCGCCGATCGCGACCTTGGCGCCCAGGTTGTGCAGCGCGGTCGCGGTGGCCAGCCCGATTCCCCGTGCGCCGCCGGTGATCACGATGACCTTGCCCTGAACTTTGAGGCCGATGGATGCGGTGTCTGCCATCTCCCCAGCACAGCACTCGGCGTCGGGCGATGCAATGACGGGGCCGATGTCGGCGGCGCCGATACTGCAACGGTGATCACCGTGCGACCAGCCGTGCCGGCCGACGCGCACGACGTGTCCCGTGTGCACGTCCGATCGTGGCAGTGGGCCTACCGGGGACTGCTCGCCCAGGAATATCTCGACAGCCTCGAACCGGACGCCTGGGTTCACAGATACACGTTCGGCCGCATGGGGTTTCGGCAACCGTCCACCCAGGTCGCGGTCGAGGGTGCGACGGTGTGCGGCCTGGTCACCACCGGCCTGTGCCGCGACGACGACCTAACGAATCTCGGTGAGCTGATGGCGATTTACGTCGATCCGGCATATCTGCGCACCGGCGTCGGCCGGTTGCTGATGTCCGCCGCCCGGACCCGGCTGCGCAGTGTCGGCGTCACGACCGCTGTCCTGTGGGTGGTTGACGGCAATGCCCGCGCTCGGCGGTTCTACGAACGCGACGGCTGGCACTGCGACGGGACGCGGCGCGTTTCGACCTACGGCTCCGCGCCCGTGGACGAAGTGCGCTATCAGTGCACGCTTTGACTAGCGCAACGTCAACCAGGCGAGGCTCCCGGCACCGAACAGCGTGCAGTAGATGGCGAACGGGATCAGGGTGCGCGTTTCGAAGTACCGGGTGAGGAAACGCACGGCGAGGTAGGCGCAGACGAACGAGGCAAGGCTGCCGGCCAGGACCTGCCCGGCGATCCCGGCGCCCATCGGCCCGAACAGCTCGGGGATCTTGTACACCCCGGCCGCCAGGATGATCGGCGTGGCCAGCAGAAAGGAAAAGCGGGCAGCGTCTTCGTGCGATAGGCCGCGCCACAGCCCCGCCACGATGGTGATGCCGGACCGGCTGATGCCGGGCAGCAGCGCCAGGATCTGCGCGCTGCCGATCACCACGCCGCGACCCAGCGGCAGCTCGGCGAGCCGGTGGTCGACGGCTTCGCCGGTATGCGTGGATCGGTCATCGGCGACAACCCGGTCTGTGGGGCCCGCAGCGGCGCGGCGGCGCAGCACCTCGCCCGCGTACAGCGCAATTCCGTTGAGCAGCAGGAACGCCGCCGCGGGAATCGGTTTGCCCAGCGTGGTGCGAAACAACTTCTCCAGGAACAGCCCCGCCAGGCCCACCGGGATGGTGGCGGCGACGATCAGCCAGGCCAGCCGCTCGTCGGGCGTCTGGATTCGGCGGTGTCGCGCCGAGGAAATGAATCCGGCCAGCACGCGCAGCCAGTCGCGCCAGAAGAACACCAGCAGCGCCGCGGCGGTGGCGACGTGCAGGCCGACGATGAACGCCAGGTACGGCGATTGGGGTGCGGAGACGTCCAGGTCGCGCGCCCATTGTCCGCCGACCAGCGCCGGCACCAATATCGAGTGGCCGAGGCTGGAGACGGGAAATAGTTCGGTCACGCCCTGCGCGGCGCCAACCAATAGGGCTTCGACGTAATTCAAGTGCGTACTCACAAGCCTCCTGCGTGCCGGACGACGAACTACGCAGCGTAGCCGGTCGGCGATCGCCATCCGAACCAGGTTGAGCGGCTATGCATTTGGCCACCGCGGGCCGGTACGGTGGGCGAATGGCTGACAGGCTGCTCGCCGGGGTGCGCGTCGTCGACTTGTCGGCCGGCGTCACGGACACGGTGACGCGCCTGCTCGCCGACCTCGGCGCCGACGTCGTCAAGGTGGAGCCGCCCGGCGGCAGCCCGGCCCGCGCCGATCGCCCGACGCTGGCCGGCGCCAGCATCCCGTTCGCCGTGCACAACGCCAACAAGCGCAGCGTGGTACTGGACCCGCGCGATGACGACGACCGCCGCCGTTTCGCCGAGCTTGTCGAGGGCGCCGACATCGTCGTGGACGGCGTGGCCGCGGCCGTCGCGTTCGGGACTTCGGGTGCCGAGCTGGCCGACCGCCATCCGCAGCTGGTCGTGTTGTCGATCACCGACTTCGGCGCGACCGGTCCGCGCTCGTCGTGGCGCGCCACCGACCCGGTGCTGTTCGCGATGTCCGGCGCGCTGTCGCGGTCCGGACCGACCGTCGGCACCCCGGTGCTGCCGCCCGACGGCATCGCGTCGGCCACCGCCGCCGTGCAGGCGGCCTGGGCCGCACTCGTCGCGTACTACGACAGATTGCGCTGCGGCAGCGGCGATTACATCGACTTCTCCCGGTTCGACGCGGTCGTGATGGCATTGGACCCGGCATTCGGCGCGCATGGGCAGGCCACCGCCGGGCAGCGCACCAGCGGGTGGCGGGGCCGTCCGAAAAACCAGGACCCCTACCCGATCTGTCCGTGCCGGGATGGCTATGTGCGCCTGTGCGTCATGGCGCCACGGCAGTGGCGCGGCCTGCGCCGCTGGCTGGGGGAGCCCGAGGAATTCCAGGACCCCGGCTACGACACGCTGGGCGCCCGGTTCGCCGCGTGGCCGCAGATCAGCGTGCTGGTCGACGCGTTGTTCGCCGACAAGACGATGAAGGAGCTGGTTGCCGAGGGGCAGGCGCACGGCGTCCCCATCTCGGCGGTGCTGACGCCGTCGCGGATCCTGGCCTCCGAGCACTTCCAGGCCGTGGGCGCGATCACCAATGCCGAGCTGGTTCCCGGGGTGCGCACCGACGTGCCGACGGGATACTTCGTCGTCGACGACGAACGCTGCGGCTTCCGTACTCCGGCTCCGGCCGCCGGAGCCGACGAACCGCGCTGGCTGGCCGACCCGGTGACGGCGGCACCGTCGGGCCGGGCCGGCGAGCACCCGTTCAAGGACCTGAGGATTCTCGATCTCGGCGTGATCGTCGCGGGCGGCGAGCTGAGCCGGCTGTATGGGGACCTGGGCGCCGAGGTGATCAAGGTCGAAAGCGCCAACTATCCCGACGGGCTGCGGCAATCGCGGGTCGGCGCGGTGATGAGCGAGTCGTTCGCCTGGACGCACCGCAATCACCTGGCGCTGGGCCTCGACCTGCGCAGCGAACAGGGTAAACAGATCTTCCGCCGCCTGGTCGCCGAGGCCGACGCGGTGTTCGCCAACTTCAAGCCGGGAACCCTTACCTCGCTTGGTTTTTCGTTCGACACGCTGCGCGAGATCAACCCCCGGATCGTGCTCGCGGGCAGCAGCGCCTTCGGCAACCGCGGGCCGTGGAGCAGGCGGATGGGTTACGGCCCACTGGTCCGCGCCACCACCGGCGTGACCAGTCTCTGGACATCGGAGGAAGCGTCCGAAGAAGCCCGCGCCGCCGGCGCCCGCCATGCGTTCTACGACGCGACCACGATCTTCCCCGACCACATCGTGGGACGGGTCACCGCGATCGCCGCGCTGGCCGCCCTGATCCGGCGCGATCGGACCGGCGACCCGGCCCACATGCACATCTCGCAGGCCGAGGTGGTCGTCAACCAGCTGGACACCCTGTACGTCACCCAGGCCGCGTTGGGGGCCGGGGTCGCCGAAATCCGCGACGACACCAGCGTGCACGCGGTCTACCCGTGCGCCGGCGATGACGAGTGGTGCGCCATCTCGATCCGCTCGGACAGCGAATGGCACAGTCTCACAGCACTTCTCGAGCAGCCTCAGCTTGCGGACGATCCGCGCTTCGCGACGGGGGAGTCGCGGACGGCCCATCGCGCGGAGTTGGTTCGGCTGGTGTCCGCCTGGACGGTCACGCGAACTCCGAGACGAGCCGCCGCGGCGCTGCAGGCGGCCGGCATTGCGGCCGGCCCGATGAATCGCCCGCCGGACGTCCTCGAGGACCCGCAGCTGATCGAGCGAAAGCTGCTCAGCGACATGGTGCATCCGCTCGTCGAGCGGCCGCTGCCCGCCGAGACCGGGCCGGCGCCGTTGCGCCACATCCCGCCGGCCCCACAACGTCCCGCGCCGCTGCCCGGTCAGGACACCCGCGAGCTCTGCCGGAAACTGCTCGGCATGAGCACCGAGGAGATCGACCGTCTGATCGCCGAACAGGTGCTCTTCGCGCCCGCCGACGGCTCGTAATCACACCGCCGGAGGGGCGCGCGCCGCCGCCAGGATAAATTCGTCGCATGCCCGTCGACCCCAAAACCCCGGTGCTGATCGGCTATGGCCAGGTCAACCACCGTGACGAGATCGACCCGGATACCCGTTCGGTCGAACCCGTCGACCTGATGGTCGCCGCGGCCTCCGAAGCCGCCGACGCCCAGGTCCTCGAGGCCGTTGACGCCATCCGGGTGGTGAACGTCCTATCGGCGACCTACCGCGACGCCGGGTTGCTGGTCGGCGAGCGGATCGGCGCCCAGAAATTCACGACGCTGTACAGCCCGGTCGGCGGCAACGTGCCGCAGACGCTGCTCAACCAGGCCTGCCTGGACATCCAGCAGGGCCACGCCGGCGTGGTGCTGCTCACCGGCGCCGAAACCTGGCGCACCCGGCGGGGACTGAAGGCCAAGGGCGGCCGGCTCGAATGGACGGCTCAGGACGAATCCGTGCCGATGGCGCAGGTCAGCGGCGAGGACGTGCCGATGGCCGGGGACGCCGAGATCAGGATCAAGCTGGACCGGCCGGCCTACGTCTACCCGCTGTTCGAGCAGGCGCTTCGCATCGCGAACGGCGAGTCCATCGAGGACCACCGCGACCGCGTGGGCGAGCTGTGGGCGCGGTTCAACGCCGTCGCGGTCGGTAATCCGCATGCCTGGATCCACAAGCCGTCCACGGCGGCCGAGATCTCGCAGCCCGGCCCGCAGAACCGGATGATCAGCTGGCCCTATACCAAGCTGATGAACTCCAACAACATGGTCGATCAGGGCGCCGCGCTGATCCTGACCTCGGTCGAGCAGGCCCAGCGCCTGCAGGTCCCCACCGACCAGTGGATCTATCCGCACGCCGGCACCGACGCCTACGACACCCCGTCGATCGCCGATCGCGACGAACTGCACCGGTCTGCTGCCATCCGGATCGCCGGTGCGCGGGCGCTGGAGCTCGCCGGCCTGGGCATCGACGACGTCGACTACGTCGATCTGTACTCGTGCTTTCCGTCCGCCGTTCAGGTGGCGGCCGCCGAGTTGGGATTGAGCACCGACGACCCCGCGCGCCCGCTGACCGTCACCGGTGGGCTGACGTTCGCCGGCGGCCCGTGGAGCAACTACGTGATGCACTCGATTGCCACCGTGGCCGAGCTGCTGGTGGCCAATCCCGGACGACGTGCCCTGATCACCGCCAACGGCGGCTACCTGACCAAGCACAGCTTCGGGGTCTACAGCAGCGAGCCACCGACCGAATTCCGTTGGGAGAATACCCAATCCGTGGTGGAACGGGAACCGGTCCGCGACGGGCTGGTGCAATGGGAAGGCGTCGGTACCGTCGAAGCGTGGACGACGCCGTTCGACCGCGACGGGCAACCTGAAAAGGCTTTCGTTGCTGTGCGCACGCCTGACGGGTCCCGGGCACTGGCGGTCATCGCCGATCCCGACTCGGCGCAGGCCACCGTTCGTGGAGACATCGGTGGCGCCAAGGTTGCCGTCACCGCGGACGGCACCGCCACGCTACGGTAGCCCGGCCGGAATAAAAGACCAGGCCAACAGCACTGTTATCGCCGTTACAGTCGCGCAGCGATAGTGGCGCGCATATTGTCGGAGGGGACGTTGGGGGAGGTGAGCCCAGGTGCACATCCTGGTTACCGACGCCACCGGCACCGTCGGGCGGCTGGTTGCACGGCAGCTGATTGCTGCCGGGCATTCGGTCACCGGCATTTCTGAGTATCCCGACGCCCGGCTGGACCCGGCGGTCGAGTTCGTCCGCGCATCGCTGAGCGACCCCATCCTGCAAGAACTGGCCGACGAAGCCGACGCGGTGATTCATCTGGCCCCGGTCGAAACCGGGGCACCCGGCAGCGCGGGCATCAACGGTGTGGCGCATGTGACGCATGCGGCCGGGCGCGCCGGCGCTCGCTTGCTGTTCGTATCCCAGGCCGCGGGCTCCCCGCAGGTGTACGAACCGGCCGAGGACCTGGTGTCCAGCAGCCTGGGGCCGATCCTGATCATCCGGATCGCGCCACCGGTTGGCCGCCAGCTCGACTGGATGGTGTGCCGCACCGTGGCCTCCCTGCTGCGCGCCAAGGTCTCGGCGCAGCCGGTGCGGGTGCTGCACCTCGACGACCTGGTGCGCTTCCTGGTTCTGGCACTGAATACCGACCGCACCGGGGTGGTGGATCTGGCCACCCCGGACACCACCAATGTGGTGACCGCGTGGCGGCTGTTGCGGGCCGTCGACCCCCGGTCTCGAAACCATCGGATTCGCAGCTGGACCAAACTGATTCCGGCCATGGATATCGTTTCCGCACAAGAGGATTGGATGTTCGAGTTCGGCTGGCCGGCGTTCGACGCGGTCGCCGACACCGCGCGCGGACTCGTCGGCCGCAGACTCGGTGCCGACGGTGCGATCAGCCACGGTGTGCAGATGGCCCTTCCCGTGGAAGTCGTGCCGCGCCCCGCGAGGTCCGACGAGTTACGCAGCGCCGCGCCGGAGGGCATCGAGGGTGAGTTCGACGACCGCATCGACCCACGGTTCCCGGTCTTCGCCACCGACGGCCTCACCCAGGCGCTGCCCGGGCCCCTGACGCCGATAACCCTGGATGTCCAGCTGAGCGGGTTGCGCACTGCCAGCAGGGTGATGGGTCAGGCGCTGGCGCTGGGCGGTGTGGTGGATGACGAGTGGGGCAGTCGGGCCATCGCGGTGTTCGGCCACCGGCCCTATGTCGGGGTGTCGTCCAACGTGGTCGCCGCCGGCCAGCTGCTCGGCTGGGACGGCAAGGCGCTGGTTCAGCGTGCCCTGGTCGATCAGCCGCAGGTCGGCGACGTGCTGCCGTTCGGTCAGCCCCGGCTCGCGGCCGGAGCGCTCGGGTCGGTCGCCAAGGCGGTCGCCACCACACGATCGCTGGCCCTGATGCGTCATCTCAAGGCCGATACGCGGGCGTATCGCACCGCAGCGACTGCCGAGCATTGGGACGCCACGCAACTGGGCCTGGTGCCCGACGCGGGCCTCGGAGTGCGAGTCCGGTTGCTGCGGGACCGAATTCACCAGGGCTGGATTCTCACCGCGCTGTGGTTGATCGACTCCGGTGTCACCGCGGCTGCGCTGGAGCACACCGCGGCGGGCTCCCGGGTGCCCGGAGTAAGCGCGATCATGCAAAGCGACCGCGTCGCCGACGAGACCGCCGAGCTGACGGCGGCGCTACGTGCCGACCCGACGTTGCGGGCGATGGCCCAGGAAGGCAACGTCGCCAGCATTCGTGCGCTGTCGCCCGCCACCGCCGCCCTGTTGGATGCCGCGATCGCCGAGATCGGGCACCGCGGACCCGGGGAAGGGGAGCTCGCCAGCCGGGTCTTCAGCGACGACCCGGCGATGCTGTTGACCGTGGCCGCTGACAAGGCCGGTGAGCCCGCCGAGCCGAAGCCGCCCGCGACGCTGGTCCGACGAATCGCCACCAACGCCCGCGTTTCGCGCGAACTCGCCCACGACGCCACTCTCCGGTTCACCCATGAGCTTCGAATGACGTTGCGCGAGCTGGGATCCCGTCGGGTCGAGGCCGACCTGATCGATGTCGTCGACGACGTGCACTACCTGACCTGCGACGAGCTGGTCACGATGCCGGCCGATGCCCGGCTGCGGATCAAACGCCGCCGCGCCGAACGTGAGCGCCTGCAGGTCCAGCACCCGCCGGAAGTCATCGACCACGGCTGGGTGCCGGTCGAGCACACGTCAGCCCAGGAGATCAGCGAGGGCTGACCGCGGGTCGGCCAGTTTGCCGGGGTCGGCGGCGGACCTGGATCGGATCAGGGCTTTGACGTCGTCGAGCACATCCCAGATGTTGACGTTCATTCCGGCCAGCACCCGATTCTCGCCATCGAGCCAGAACGCGACGAACTCGCGCCCGGCGACGTCGCCGCGCAAGACCACTTGCTCGAAGCTGGGTGCGTGCCCGGCGTACTCCATGCCGAGGTCGTACTGGTCGGTGAAGAAATAGGGCAGCTCCGCGTATTCACCTGGCGTGCCTAGCATTCCGGCTGCCGCCACCACGGGTTGTTTGAGCGCATTGGCCCAGTGTTCGGTGCGGATGCGGGTGTTGTAGAACGGGTGCTCGGCGGCCGCGATGTCGCCGACCGCGAAGACGTCGGGATCGCTGGTACGCAGCGACGAATCGACGAGGACGCCGCCGTCTCCCATGGACAGCCCGGCCTGCTCGGCGAGTTCGACGTTCGCCTTGGCACCGACGGCCACCAACACGGCATCGGCCGCGACCGTCGAGCCGTCGCGCAGCCGCAGGCCGGTCGCGGTTCCGTCCGTCGCGGTGATCTCCTCGACCTGTGCTTGCAGCCGCAAGTCGACGCCGTGGTCGCGATGCAGCTTGGCGAATACCTCGCCGACCGTTTCGCCGAGCGCCGCCAGCAGTGGTTGTTTGGCGGCCTCGACGACGGTCACCTCGACGCCGCGCTGGCGGGCGGCGGCGCTCACCTCGAGCCCGATCCACCCCGCGCCCACCACCGCGAGCGAAGACCCTTCGGCCAGAACCGAATTCAGCAGCGCGGCGTCGTCGTAGCTGCGCAGGTAGTGGACCCCGTCGGCGTCACATCCGGGGATCGGTGGGCGCCGCGACGCCGAGCCGGTCGCCAGCAGCACCTTGTCGTAGCGCACGGTGGCGCCGTCGCGCAGTCCAACAGTGTGTGCTGAGGTGTCCAGGCTGCACACTCGTGACCCGAGCCGCAGGTCGACGTCGTGGCCGGAGTACCAGTCCGAGGTGTGCACGGTGAAGTCGGTCAGCGACTTCTTTCCCGCGAGATACTCTTTGGAAAGCGGTGGTCGCTCGTAGGGCAAATGCTCCTCATCGGCAAACAGTACAATGTGCCCGTCAAAACCGTTGTCGCGCAGAGCTTCTGCTGCTTTGGCCCCGGCGAGCCCGCCGCCGACGATGACGAATGTAGTCGAACCGGCCATGATCGTTGCTCCGTTCGTGTCGCGTTTTCCACCCTACTCGCGCGTACCCGAGACGTGCGCCGGCAAACGCTACTTCGGTGGCAGGCTGCTTGCGTATCCGACGCCGCGGGAAACCCAACTCTCAAGCTGGCGTTTGGTTTTCACGCCCTCGGCGTCGACCCGCAACCAGCCCCGGGTCTCGCGGCCGGCCATCACCATCGGGCTGACGTGCGGGCGATCCAGCAGCTTGGCGGTGTCTTCGGGCGGCACCCGCACCATCAGTCCACCCTTGCCGCTGGCCGCGACCGCCATGTTTCCGCCGATGAGAAACGCGAGCCCGCCGAACATCGACTTCTCGTCGACACCGCGCTGCCGCGCCAGCAACTCGCGGATCCGGTTGGCGAGATCGAGGTCATATGCCATGCGTCGACGCTAATCGTCGGCACCGACATCGGTGGCCGGGTCAGTCCAGATCGACCCGGATGGTCAGCAGTTCGCTGCCCATCAAGCGCACCATGGCGCTGTTGAGCCGCGGGAGATTGCCCAGCCGCTGCACAGCGTCGTCGTCGGGCAGCGGGTGAGCGGTTCCTCTGCGCCATTCGCCCCCGAGGCGCAGTCGCACACTGGGGTTCGCCTTGATATTGCGGACGTAGTCCGAGTGCTCGCCGTGTTCGGAGACCATCCAGAACTTGTCGTCCACCAGGCGTCCGCCGACCGGGGTGTGGCGTGGCTGCCCACTCTTGCGACCAGTCGTTTCGAGCATGGTCACCGGCAATTGCCGGCCCACCGGATTGACCACCCGCCGTTGAACGCGATGTACTACCTGCCGTTTGAGATCGCGGAGTCCGCTCATATCCCCGATTCTGCAGCATCCACGTCAGAACGGGGCTACCCCGGACTTGGCCGCGAGGTGTAGTCGACGATGAGTCTGCGGGGGCCGGAGATTCCGCTGATCGGCTTCCAGGGAGCATCCGCGGCGAGACGCGGGCGGCTGAGCATCTGAGTCATCACGGTGAGCGCTTCGGCGAGCTCGACACGTGCCAGGTGGGCGCCGAGGCAAAAATGACTGCCGCCGCCGAAGGTCAACATCGCGGGTGCGGCGTCGCGGGTGATGTCCAGACACTCTGGTCTGTCGTACCAGGCGGGGTCGCGATTAGCTGCGGCGGTGTTGGCGAAAAGCGGTGTTCCGGAGGGGATTACGATGCCGCCAAGGGGCACATCTTCGACGGCGATGCGTAGGGTTTTCAAGATCACCGGCGAGTGGCGCATCACTTCCTCGACCGCGCGCGGCGCCAGCTCGGCGTGCCGCGCGAGCAGGTCCCATTGATCAGGATGATCGCAGAATGCCTGCACGGCGGCGGCCAACTGATTGCGAGTGGTGTCGGTTCCACCGTTGAGCAGGATCAGAGCCAGGCTGATGAGTTCCTCGTGCGTAAGGCGATCGCCTTCGTCCTCGGCTCGGATCAGGTCAGAGATCACGTCATCGGACAGATCGTGGCGGCGCCGGGCGATCAAGTCGTTCAGGTATTCGTCGAACTCGTCCCAGGCCGTCAGGATTGCCGTCGTGTGCTGCGCGACCTCCCCACCGAAGACGTGACCGATCTGATCCGCCCACCGAGAGAACAGCTGCCAGTCGGAGCGCGGTGCCCCGAGCAGCGCGCAGATGATGGGCACCGGGTAGGAGCGGGCGATGTCGGCGACGATGTCGCAGCGCCCCGCTTCGCGCTGCTTTGCGACCAGCTCGATAATGACGTCGCTAGAAGCTTGTCGCAGCCGCTCGGCCGCGCGGGGTGTGAAGGCGCGCGAGACGAGTCGGCGCAAGCGACGGTGCTCCGCGCCATCCATGCTGACGATCAGTCGGCACGCCCGGTCCCACGCCGGTCCGGAGGTGATCCCCTGGACAGCCAAGGCAAGGCCGCGGGGCATGGCGAAGCGGGAATCACGCAGGACCGTGCGCACCAGGTCGTAAGTGAGGACTTCGGGACCCAACGGGCCCAGTGCGAATGGGCCCTGTTCGCGGGCCTGCCGAATCGCCTCGTGGACATCGTCGATGCAGCGGGCGTCATCGTAGGCGATGGTCGGAAGCGCCACGTCGTTGATGGCTGGCAAAGCGTGTGCGGTCATCAGGTTGCTCCTCGGAGTAGGGTCGGCATCGACTATCCGGCGCGACATCGGCTGGGTCATCGGCCTAATTGCCTATTCGCACCCCGAATGCGTGACGAGCGTGCGTCAGCGATTTGGCTGATGACGTGAGATTGCCGCTCGGTAGATGGTGGCTAGCATGAGCGAAACCGACGAAAGCGACCTGAGCGTGCCCGAGGTGTTGCCTACGGGAACAGTGACGCTGCTGCTGGCTGACGTCGAGGGTTCGACCCAATTGTGGCAAGCCGCTCCCGATGAGATGGCCGGCGCCGTCGCCCGACTCGATGAGGTGCTGGGCCGGATTGTCGCCGAGCACCGCGGTGTGCGGCCGATCGAGCAAGGCGAGGGCGACAGCTTTGTCCTGGCGTTCCGCCGCGCCGGCGACGCCGTCGCGTGCGCTTTGGATATACAGCGGGCGCCGCTGGCGCCGATCAAGCTGCGCATCGGAGTGCACACCGGAGATGTGCAACTGCGCGACGAGGGCGGCTACATCGGAACCACCATCAACAAGGCAGCGAGGCTGCGCGATCTCGCACATGGCGGGCAGACCGTGCTGTCGGGTGCGGCCGCGGAACTAGCGGCCGACAACCTGCCGCCTGACGCTTGGATGACCGAATTGGGAACGCACCGGTTGCGCGGTTTGGCGCGCGCCGACCGAGTAGTGCAGCTGTGTCATCCCGACGTGGGTGCCGAGTTTCCGCCGTTGCGCGTGGACAACGACGCTGCGGCCGGCAGGCTTCCCGTTCACTTGACCAACTTCGTGGGGCGGCGCGATGAGCTAGCTGAGCTGAGAAACATATTGGCGGACAATCGTTTGCTGACGCTGACCGGGACAGGTGGGGCCGGGAAGACTCGGCTCGCGCTCCAGCTGGCGACGACGACGCACGCCGAGCTCGCCGGCGGCGTCTGGTGGGTCGATCTGGCGCCGATCCCGCACCCCGACGTGATCGCGGTGACGATCGCGCTGGCGCTGGGCCTGTCCGATCAGCCCGGACGCTCGACGCTTGACAACATCGTGCGCTTTGTCGGCGATCGTGCCTCACTGATGGTGGTCGACAATTGCGAGCACCTGCTCGACGGGACCGCCGCGGTCTTCATCGAACTGCTCGCTCGTTGCCCACATCTCAAGGTAATGGCCACGAGTCGAGAACCGATCGGTGTGGCCGGTGAGGTGAGCTGGCGAGTGCCATCACTGTCCGTCAACGACGATGCTGTCGCCTTGTTCGCCGATCGCGCGCGACATGCCCGTCCAGAATTCCGTATCACCGAGGACAATGTCGGCGCGGTGCGCGAGCTGTGCCGTCGCCTCGACGGTCTTCCCCTGGCCATCGAACTGGCCGCGGCGCGGGTGCGCGCGTTGTCATTGTCGGAGATCGTTGAGGGCCTCAACGATCGCTTCCGTTTGCTGACAGGTGGCTCCCGGACGGCGGTACGCCGCCAGCAAACGTTACTTGCCTCCGTCGATTGGTCGCACACCTTGCTGACCGATGAGGGAAGAACACTGTTTCATCGCACCTCGGTGTTCGCGGGTGGATTCGATTTGGAGGCAGCATGTTTGGTATGCGGGGGCGAAAACGCCCCGCGCTTCCACATCCTCGATGAGCTGACGTTGTTGGTCGACAAATCGCTGGTGGTGGTGGAGGAAGGACGGCGCGGAACGCGCTACCGGTTGCTGGAGACTATCCGCCAATATGCCCAGTCGAAACTCGGCGCGTCCGGAGAAGGTGACACCGTACACGGCCGCCACCGGGATTATTACCTGGCGATGGCCACCGTGCTCGATACACCACAGCGCACTGACTACGAACAGCTTCTTGACCAAGCCGAGCTCGAGATGGACAACCTGCGCGCCGCGTTGGGCTGGTGTCTGGAGACAAACGACGTCGCGCAGGCGTTGACATTGGCGTCCGCCCTGGTCCCGCTGTGGCGATCGCGCCTGCGTATCCGAGAGGGCCAGGCCTGGTTCGACACCGTTTTCGCCGAGGTGGCTCCCGGCGATGAGGCAGTGATCGACAGCGCGATATGGGCGCGAGCTCTGGCCGATGGCGCGGCATTGGGCACCTGGCTCGGGGCCGCCGACAGCACGCAACGTGCGGAGCAGGCGCTGGCGATCGCGCGTGAGGTCAATGACCCGGCCCTGCTGGCACGGGCGCTGACGGCCTGCGGGTTGATCGCGGGGTACAGCTCGGTCAGCGGGCCGGTCGCCCGGGCCTGCTTCGAGGAGGCCGGCCGCATCGCCCGAGAACTCGGTGACTCCTGGCGGCTCAGCCAGATCTATGCGTGGCAGGGCTATGCGGCGATCAGCGCCGGCGACGCTCGCGGGGGGCGCGCCGCGGCCGAGCAGGGACGCGACATCGCTGAGGCGATCGGTGACGTGTTCGACTCGCTGGAGTGCCGGTTGGGCATCGGCTGGGGACAGCTGATGGCTGCTGACGTCCCAGGAGCGATCGCCCACTTCCGTGCGGTGCTCGCCGACGTGGAGAGGGCTCGGGCGCTGTTTCTGCTGCCGGCCTGTCTGCACGGTCTCGGCTCCGCGCTGGCCTGGGCCGGCCAGGTCAGGGAGGCGCGCGCGGCGTCGCACGCCGGAATCGCCGCCGAGACTGATATCGGTGGGTCTCTGCAGGGAATCGGCCACTCCGCGCTGTCTACAGCCGAACTGGCGGCAGGAGACGCCGCGGCGGGTCTCATAGCGAGCGAGGCGAGCCGACAACAGCAGAGTCCGCAGGAAGTTCTCGCGGCCAATCAGCGGGCTCGCAGCGCCGAGGCGGCGCTGGCTACCGGTGATGTCGTGGCGGCGCGCTCCTGGGCCGACGAGGCGATCTCGGTGACCGGAGGCTGGCACCTGGCCTACGCGCTGATTGTGCGTGCCCGTGCAGCACTGCTAGACGGTCGCTCCGGGGCGGCAGATCAGGATGTGCGGCAAGCGCTTTCGCTTGCTGTTGACTGCGGGACATATCTGCATGTGCCTGACGCCCTCGAATGTTTGGCCGCAGCCGTCAGCGATCAAGGCGCCCGCGCCGACGCCGTGCGGTCGCTGGGAGCGGCCGCAGCGATCCGGCGCAGCCGGGGGATGGTGCGCTTCGCAATCCACGACGCCGGCTACCACAGCCTGCTCGCCACCCTGCGGGAAAAACTACCGTCCAGCGAGTTCGACTCTGCGTGGGCCGACGGCGAAGCGCTGAGCATCGATGAAGCCATCACCTACGCGACCCGAGCCCGTGGCCCGCGACTGCGACCGGACAACGGCTGGCCATCGCTGACTCCGGCCGAACTTGACGTCGTGCGGTTGGTCTGCGACGGCCTGGGCAACAAGGACATCGCCGCACGACTGTTCGTCTCCCCGCGTACAGTTCAAGCCCACCTGTCGCACGTGTACACGAAACTGGGTCTGTCCTCCCGAGTGCAGCTGGTGCAGGAGGCCGCGCGACACTGCTAATGAGGCGCGGCGTCCGAGGTCCTCTCAGGCGGCGACGGTGGCCGTCTGCGCCGCCGGTTCGAGAGCCTGCGCGACGATTTCCGCGACGTCCGTCATCGGTTTGACCGTCAGCGCGTCGAGCACCTCGGCCGGGACGTCGTCCAGGTCCGGCTCGTTTCGCTGCGGGATGAAAACCGTTGACAGGCCGGCCCGTTGGGCGGCCAGCAGCTTCTGCTTGACACCGCCGATCGGCAGCACCCGGCCGTTCAGCGTGACCTCACCGGTCATGCCGACGTCGGAGCGAACCTGACGTCCGGTCGCCATCGACACCAGCGCGGTCACCATCGTGACACCGGCCGACGGGCCATCCTTGGGCACCGCGCCCGCGGGCACGTGCACGTGGATGCGCCGGTCCAGCGCCTTCGGGTCGACGCCGAGCTCCGCGGCGTGCGAACGGACGAAGGACAGTGCGATTTGCGCCGACTCCTTCATCACGTCGCCCAATTGACCGGTCAGCTGCAACCCGGGCTCGCCGTCGGTCGCCCCGGCTTCGATGTAGAGCACATCGCCGCCCAGGCCCGTGACGGCCAGCCCGGTGGCAACACCGGGCACCGCCGTACGCTCGGCCGACTCGGGCGTAAACCGTGGCCGGCCAAGGTAATCGACCAGATCGGGCTCATCGATGACCACCGGTTCGTCGGCGATCTTCGTGGTCACCTTGCGCAGCGCCTTGGCCAGCAACCGCTCGAACTGCCGAACCCCCGGCTCCCGGGTGTAGTCGGCGGCGATCTTGCGCAGCGCGTCGTCGGTCACCGTCACCTCGTCGGCGGTCAGCGCCGCCCGCTCCCGCTGCCGGGGCAGCAGGTATTCGCGGGCGATGGCGACCTTGTCGTCTTCGGTGTAGCCGTCGATCTGCACCAACTCCATGCGGTCCAGCAGCGCCGACGGGATGTTCTCGATCACGTTGGCGGTGGCCAGGAACACGACGTCGGACAGGTCGAGGTCCAGATCCAAGTAGTGGTCGCGGAACGTGTGGTTCTGCGCCGGGTCCAGGACCTCCAGCAAGGCAGCCGAAGGATCGCCGCGATAGTCGGAACCGACCTTGTCGATTTCGTCCAGCAGCACAACCGGATTCATCGATCCCGCCTCGCCGATCGCGCGCACGATACGGCCGGGCAACGCACCCACGTAGGTGCGCCGGTGCCCACGGATCTCGGCCTCGTCGCGAACGCCGCCCAGCGCGACGCGCACGAACTTGCGGCCCAGCGCCCGGGCGACGCTCTCGCCCAGCGACGTCTTGCCGACACCGGGAGGCCCGGCCAGCACCATCACCGCGCCGGAGCCGCGGCCGCCGACGATCTGCAGCCCGCGCTGGGCGCGTCGGCTACGCACGGCCAGATATTCCACGATGCGGTCCTTGACGTCGTCGAGCCCGTGGTGGTCGGCGTCCAGGACTTCCCGCGCGGCCTTCAGGTCCGTCGAGTCCTCGGTCCGCACGTTCCACGGCAGGTCGAGCACGGTGTCCAGCCAGGTCCGGATCCAGCCGCTCTCCGGGCCCTGGTCGCTGGCCCGTTCCAGCTTGCCGACCTCGCGCAGCGCGGCCTCGCGCACCTTCTCGGGCAGTTCGGCGGCCTCCACCCGGGCCCGGTAGTCGTCGGATCCGTCGGGTTCGCCGTCACCCAGTTCCTTGCGGATGGCGGCGAGTTGCTGGCGCAGCAGGAACTCCTTCTGCGTCTTCTCCATGCCGTCGCGGACGTCCTCGGCGATCTTGTCGTTGACCTCGACTTCGGCCAAATGATCACTGGTCCAGTCGATCAGCACCCGCAGCCGCTCGGCGATGTCCACGGTCTCCAGCAGTTGCCGCTTCTGCACGTCGGTCAGATATGAGGCGTACCCCGACGTGTCGGCCAGCGCCGACGGGTCGGTCAGGCTGTTGACGTAGTCGATGATCTGCCAGGCTTCGCGGCGTTGCAGCATGGCCAGCAGCAGCTTCTTGTACTCCGCGGCAAGGGCTTTGATCTCGTCGGTGACAGCGACGTCGTCGACCTCGGTCACCTCTACCCACAACGCCGCGCCCGGGCCGGTGGCTCCCGCGCCAATCTGCGCCCTGCGCTCGCCGCGCACGACGGCCGCGGTGCCGCCACTGCCGGCGATGCGTCCGACCTGGAGAATCTTGGCGATTACGCCGTGGGACGGATACCGGTCCTCCAGCCGGGGGGCGATCAGCAATTCACCTGATTCGCTGGCCCGCGCCGCGTCGATCGCCGCCCGCGCGGCATCGTCCAGCTCGATCGGCACGACCATTCCGGGCAACACGATCGTGGCGGTGACGAACAGCACCGGCACTGATTTAGGTTCAGACATCTGCACTCCAAAGGTTTAGTCTGTTGCGCTCAACCTTTGCTGGCAGGCTTTTGTTCCCGAGCCATCTCGGGCCCGCGGTGTGAACTAGCTCAATTGGCGGGTCAATGTGCCGATGCGCGCTGGCGGGCCCGGAAGGCCTGGACCTTGACTTTGTTGCCGCAGGTGGCCATGCCGCACCACTGGCGGTTCTTCGCCCGCGAGGAGTCGACGTAGAGCAGCGAGCAGTTCGGGTGGTCGCAGCGCTTGACGTTGGCGATGTCGCGCCCGGCGAGCAGGTCGAGCAGGTCCGCCGCCAGGCTGGCGACCAGTTGGGGGGCGGTGCCCTCGCGGCTCGTGTCGCCGTTGGGGAGCAGCCGCGGCGTCAGCCGGGGTTGCGCTGCCTGCTGGTTCAGCAGGTCGACGTCGGCCGGCTGCGGCTCGGTGTCGTCCAGCCGGGCGATGGCGGTCCGGTAGATCGCTTCGCGGACTTCGATCGCGGTGGCCAGATCCTGGTCGCTGACCTCGACGCCGGCATCCACCAGCCCCGCCTGAACGGCCCATTCCGACAGCACCGCGGGCTCGGTCAACCGCTCCTCGCGGACGGTGTTGCGGTGTTTCAGCGTGCCCGCGAAGTTGAGGCAGGCCCGGCCGCATACGAACCCGAATTTCACGTAACCACCTTGGCAGGTTTCAGGGCAGCCCGCAACCGCTGGCGGCACGCGGTCAGCCCCCGTTTCCGGCCCACCAGCCGGTGACCAGTGCGGCGTATTCGGCGGGCTTTTCCTCCCAGCAGAAGTGACCCGTACCCGGGATCAGGTCGACGCGACTGTGCGGCAGGCGCTGGTCGAGGAACTCCGCGTTGACCGGCGGCACCACCTGGTCGTCTGCCCCGGCGACGATGCGCACCGGCGTCTGGATCCGCGGCAACAGCTCGGCGAGCCGGGGGAGGTATTCGCGGTAGCTCTGCGCATACGGGATGGTCTCGGCGAAGCGATCGCCCTCGTACGCCGACAGGTAGTCCTCGCGGATCTCGGCCGACGGCGCGTATCCCGCAATCGTGCTGAGCGCGATCTCGACGATCTTGCGCCCACCGAATTGGCGGTAGGGCTCCAGATCGGTCGCCTCGACCCAGTCCTTCAGCACGCCGGTCACCTGGATCGGCACCGCGGCACCGCCACTGCCGACGACGACGCTGCGAAACCGGCCCGGTTGTGCGGCCGCGGCGAACAACACCGACGAGGTGCCGATATCGGGCCCCACGACGTGCGGGTGGTCCAGCCCGAAAGTGTCGGCGATGCGAATAATGAAATCACCCATCGCCTTTGGATTCATCAGCGATTCGCGATAGTCCGACTTTCCGAACCCGGGCGGGTCTACGGCCACGAGGTGCGCGTGTGCCCCCAGGCGCTCCCAGCTGGGTTCGAACGCGTACACGCTCTCCGGCCACGGACTCAGCAGAATCGCGTCGCGATCGCCGTGTCCGCCCTCGGCGAAACGCACCGAGAGTCCGTCGATCGTGGTGAATTGGGGGCGGATCGAAACGCTCATGTCACTCCTTATGCCCGACGACCCGGCGTGCGGCTAGCTTCACACTCTAGACCCTGAGTATTGCCTACAAGACTCAGCCAAGCGGCTGCGCGTCCTAAAGACCGGCCTGACGAGCGGTGATTTGAACTACATCTGCCCAGGGAGCAACCGCCGCAGCTGCGTGACATGCGCGGGCGAAAGCTCCTCGAGACAGGTCACGCCCAGCAGCCGCATCGTGCGCAGCACCCCGCTCTCCAGGATGTCGATCGCACGGTTGACCCCCGCCTCACCGCCGGCCATCAGCCCGTAGAGATAGGCCCGCCCGACCAGCGTGCACCGCGCCCCCAGCGCGATCGCCGCCACGATGTCGGCGCCCGACATGATGCCGGTGTCCACCAGGATCTCAGTGTCCTTGCCGAGCTCGCGCGCCACCGTCGGCAGCAGATGGAAGGGCACCGGGGCCCGATCCAGTTGTCGTCCACCATGATTGGATAACACGAGGCCGTCGACACCGCGCTCCACCACGGCACGGGCGTCCTGCAGCGTCTGGATGCCTTTGACCACGAGCTTGCCGGGCCATTGCTCCTTGATCCAGGCCAGGTCGTCGAAGGTCAGGCTGGGGTCGAACATCGTGCTCAGGTACTCGCTGACGGTGCCCGGCCAGCGATCCAGCGATGCGAATGCCAGCGGTTCGGTGGTCAGCAGGTCGAACCACCACTTCGGGTGCGGTACCGCGTCGAGCACGGTGCGCAACGTCAAGGACGGCGGGATCGTCATGCCATTGCGGTTGTCGCGGAACCTCGCCCCGGAGACCGGCACGTCGACGGTGGCGAGCAGGGTGTCGAATCCCGCGTCGGCGGCACGCTTGACCAGCGCCATCGACCGCTCCCGGTCCTTCCACATGTACAGCTGAAACCATTTGCGGCCCTGCGGGACCGCCGCGACCAGGTCTTCGATCGCACAGGTGCCAAGCGTGGAAAGCGAGAACGGAATGCCGGCTCTGGCCGCCGCGGCGGCTCCGGCGATCTCGCCTTCGGTGTGCATCAACCGGGTGAACCCGGTCGGTGCGATGCCGAATGGCAACACCACGGGGTGGCCCAGCACGTTCCAGCCGGCGGTGACATTGCTGACGTCGCGCAGGATCGTCGGGTGAAACTCGATGTCGCGGAAGGCTTGACGGGCGCGCGCGAGCGACAGCTCATCCTCGGCCGCGCCGTCGGTGTAGTCGAATGCCGCCTTGGGGGTCCGGCGTTTGGCGATGCGCCGCAGATCGTCGATCGTGAAGGCCGCGTCGAGCCGGCGCCGGGTCGCGTCGAACTGCGGCCGCTTGAACTGCATCAGCGGGGCCAGGTCGCGGGCTTTGGGCATGCGTCGTTTGACCACCATGTGTGTCACCGTAGTCATATGGATTCGGCAGACGATCCCTTCGATCTGACACGATTCGTTGTCGCCCAAACCCCGGTCTACCCCTCCGTCGTCGCGGAGCTGCGCGACGGACGAAAACGCGGGCACTGGATGTGGTTCGTGTTCCCGCAGCTGCGTGGCCTGGGCAGCAGCCCGACGGCGGTCCACTACGGCATCTCGTCGCTGCAGGAGGCTCGCGCGTATCTAGGACATGAGCTGCTGGGACCGCGATTGCGTGAGTGCACCCAGCTGGTCAATCAGGTGCGAGGCCGCTCGATCACGGAGATCTTCGGCTCACCCGACGATCTCAAGCTGCGTTCGTCGATGACGTTGTTCGCCCTGGCGACCGACGATCCTCAGGATTTCACCACGCTGCTCGAAAATTACTACCGCGGCGAACAGGACGCCCTGACGCTGGCCCAGCTACGCGACTAAGCGGGCCGCAGGATTCGCCAGCCGCGTGGTTCGACGGTCACCTCGCCGACTACATCGCTGGGCGGGGCCGCCGATCCGGCGACCACTTCGGCGCGAGCCGGGCCCAACTCCGAGAGCTCCAGCGGCAGCGGCTCGTCGCCGATGTTCAGCGCAACCAGCAGTGCGTCATCGCCGCTGCGCGTCTCGTAGACGTAGTGCTGGTTGGCCAGCCGCAGGGCCGTGGTGGTGGCCGCATGCAGCCAGGGGTGGCGACGGCGCAGTCCCACCAGGAACCGGTGCAGTCGCCACATCTCGGCACCGAAGTCGTCCAATGGCAATGGGGGAGAGCCGAACTCCGGGCGAATCGCGTCATCGCCGCCGTAGCGCTCCTCTTTGACGGCCCGGAATCCGAACTCGTCGCCGGCGTACACGCTGGGCACCCCGCCGACCGTCAACAACAGCACCAGCGCGTGTGGCACCTGATCGGTGTTGTCCAGCCGGCTCGCGATGCGCGTGACGTCGTGATTGCCGATGAACGTCAGCGGCGCGAAGCTGGCCAGAAACGTGTTGTGCCGCTGCAGGGCCCAGTCGAGCTCGAAGAAGTTGCCGTCGTTGAGGCTGCTCCAGATCGCCTTCCACAGCTCGTACTGGGTAGCCGAGTCGAAGGTGGCCTGCTCGACGATCGCCGCATAATCGCCGTGGATGAGTTCGCCGACGAACCAGGCGCCGGGGTGCAGCGTGCGTACCCTCGGCAATGTCTGTGCCCAGAATTGTGGCGGCACGGCATAAGCCGCGTCCAGACGCCAGCCGTCCGCGCCCCGTTGCAACCAGTGCGCCATCACGTCGACGACGTAGTCGCCGACGTCCGGGTTGCCGTGATTGAGGGTAATGAGCTCGGAGTGCCCCTCGAAGGTGTGAAATCGCCCCGGGCGCCCATGAAACCAGCGCGCCGCCGCGTCGTCGTGCGTCGCGTCCCGGTAGCGCGAGAAGTCCGTCCCGACATGGTTGAAGACGCCGTCGAGCAGCACCCGCAGGCCGCGGACGCGCGCTTGGGCAATCAGATAGTCGAAATCGTCGTCGTCACCGAGCCGGGGGTCGATCCGGTAATGGTCGGTGGTGTCGTAACCGTGTGTGCGCGAGGCAAAGATCGGCCCCAGCGCGATTCCGGATGCCCCCAGCTCGATGGCGTGATCGAACCAGTCGACGAGCCGCCGCAGCCGATGTTCGCCCGGACCCGCCTGCGTCGATCCCTCGGGGGTCCGAAAGGCTCCCACGAACCCCAAGGGATAGACCTGCCACCAGATCGCGTGCGCTACCCAGGCCGAAGACACCAAGCGATCAGCCGACGCTCGCCAGTGTCTGCGCGGTGGTGATCGCCTGTGCCACACCCGAAACGATCGCGGCCGCCTTCAGGGCTTCCAGGATCGCTTCCCGGTCAACACCGGCCTCACGCAGGGTGTGCTCGTGCGCGACAACGCAATGCGAACAGCCATTGATCGAGGACACCGCGAAGGACCACAGCTCGAAATTCGCCTTGTCCACACCCGGGTTGCCGATGATGTTCATCCGCAGTCCGGCCCGCAGGTCGTCGTACGCGCCCTCCAGAAAGCCGCGGCCGCGGTAGAAAACGTTGTTCATGCCCATGATGGACGCCGCGCCCAGCGCCGCCTGGTACGCCTCGGCGGACAGGTTGTCCGCCGCCTCGGCGCCAATCTCGGCCAGCACCTGGGTGTTTCGCGTTGCCGCCGCACTCGCGAGCAGCGTGCCCCACAGCTGCTCATCGTTCAACACGGTGCTGCGGGCGATCGAGCCCAGGTTGAGCTTGAGGTCCTTGGCGTACTCCGGCAGCGCTTCTTTCAGATTCTCGATGCTCATTACGCGGACGCCTTCAGCAGCTCGCCGGCGTTGAGCGTCGGGTCGCCCTTGCGCCAGTTGCAGGCACACAGCTCATCGGATTGCAGAGCGTCCAGGACCCGCAGCACCTCGTCCACGTTACGCCCCACGGATCCTGCGGTCGCCGAGACGAATTGGATCTCGTTGTTGGGGTCGACGATGAAGGTCACCCGGTCGGCGACGCCGTCGGCGTTGAGCACGCCGGTGGCCAGCGCGAGTTCGCGCTTGATGTCCGAGAGCATCGGGAACGGCAACTTCTTGAGGTCCTCGTGCTGGGCGCGCCACTGGAAATGCACGAATTCGCTGTCCACCGAGACGCCGAGCACCTGCGCGTCACGATCCTCGAACTCGTCGTTCAGCTTGCCGAACGCGGCGATCTCGGTCGGGCACACGAAGGTGAAGTCCTTGGGCCAGAAGAAGACGATTCGCCACTTGCCCTCGTAATCGTCGCTGGAGATGGTCTTGAAGTAGTCCTCGGGTTGCTGAGCGTCGACCTTCGACAGGTCGCCGCCGATCAGCCCGGTGAGCTCGTAGGCGGGAAACTGGTCGCCGATCGTTAGCAGTGTCATGTCCGCTCCTTATCTGGATCTAGTCAAGTTTGGGTGTCTGCCACCATATTGCCGGGAGCGGTGTCTGAAGTAAAGGTGATATATCGCACTATACTTATAGCCATGACCGATAAGAGTTTTCAGCCGACCCTGGCCGGGCTGCGGGCGTTCACCGCGGTCGCGGGAAAGCACCATTTCGGCGGTGCTGCAACGGATCTCGGCGTCAGCCAGTCGACGCTCTCGCAGTCGCTCGCCGCCCTCGAAACGGGCCTGGGCACCCACCTCGTCGAGCGCTCGACGCGGCGTGTCCGCTTGACACCGGAAGGCGCGCAACTGCTGCCGCTCGCCCAGGCCGTGGTCGAGGCGGCGGAGGCGTTCACCGCCGCCGCGGGGGGCACCTCGGATCCATTGCAGGGCACCCTGCGGCTGGGCATGATCCCGACGGTCGCGCCCTACGTCCTGCCCACCGTGCTGGCCGGATTGTCCAGTCGCCTCCCCGAACTGACGCTGCGGGTGATCGAAGACCAGACCGAACGTCTACTGACGGCCCTGCGTGGCGGATCGCTGGATGCCGCCCTGATCGCCCTGCCCGCCGACGTCGCTGGGATCACGCAGGTTCCGATCTACGAGGAGGACTTCCTGCTCGCGGTACCGCCCGGACACCCGCTGTCGGGCAAGCGCCGGGTGCCCGCGTCGACGTTGGCTGACCTGCCGCTACTGCTGCTCGACGAGGGCCACTGCCTGCGCGATCAGGCCCTGGACGTCTGCCAAAAGGCCGGTGTCCGAGCCGAACTCGCCGACACCCGGGCCGCTTCGCTGGCGACGGCGGTGCAATGCGTGACCGGCGGGCTGGGGGTAACGCTGATCCCCCAGAGCGCCGCGCCCGTCGAAGCCGCGCGCAGTCAGCTCGGGCTCGCGCAATTTGCGACTCCACGCCCGGGCCGTCGCATCGGGCTGGTGTTTCGCTCGTCGAGTGGCCGCGACGAATCCTATCGGCGGCTCGCCGCCATCATCGGCGAGTCGGTCAGTAGTGAGCAGCAGGTGCGCCTGGTCAAATAACGTCTTATTCGGCAGCGGCGGCCAGCGCGTCCATGAGTGCGTCGACGTTGAGTTGGGGTTGGATCGCGGCCGTTCCCGCCAGGCCCGGAGCGCTGGTTGCCATGGCCGCCGGTGCCGCAACGAACGCGCTCGACGAGCTGGCCACGACGGGAGTGAAGGAGTAGGTGGGGGCGGTGATGACCGTGCCGCTGTTGACGGCGGTGACGAGGCCCGTGCCGGCGTCGATGGTGACTTCGACACCGGCGCCGCCGGCGGTGACAGAGCCGCTGGGGATGGTGATCTCAGCGCCTCCTACCCAGGGCGGGTACACGGTAAAGGTGCCACTCAGGAACGTGAAGCCGTAGGACTCCCTGAGCAACGGAGTTCCGAAGCTGCTGACGACCTGTCCTTGGTACAACCAGGTGGCCAAGCTGTCGACTGTGAATGCGGCGCCATTGCTGGCGGTGACGGGGTTGCCCGGGGTGACGGTGAAGGTCACGCCCGGCTCGAGGGTGGCGCCGCCGGGTGCGATGTTGGCGGTGCTGCCATTGGGCAGGGGCGGGTCGACGAGGTTGGCCTGCTGCGTGGCGAGGCTTTGAACCAGGGATTGGGTGCGGGCGCTGGTGGTGTTGGCGGTGGTTTGGGCCAGTGAGCGGGCCTGGTCGTCTTGCCCGGACGGGTTGGTGGTCTGTGGCGGTTCGTCAAACGCCTGCAAGGTGCTCGCCGCGGAGGCGTCGGCGGCGTAGCTGTACATGGCGGCGGCGTCTTGCACCCACATCGCCATGTATTCGGCTTCGGTGGCGGCGATCGCGGCGGTGTTCTGCCCGAAGAAGTTGGTGGCGATCAACGCCATCAACAGCGCGCGGTTGGCCGCGATCACCGGCGGGGGCACCGTCATGGCGAACGCGGCCTCATAGGCGGCGGCCGCCGCGTACGCCTGGGTGGCGGTGATGCCGGCCTGGGCCGCGGCGGCCTGCAACCAGGCCACGTAAGGGGCGGCCGCACCCGACATGGCCAGCGCCGACGGACCCAACCAGGCCAAACCGGTCAGCTCAGACACCGACGTGGAGTAGCCCGCGGCACTGGATTCCAGCTCGGCGGCCACCGCATTCCAGGCCGCCGCGGCGGCCAGCAGCGGCCCCGACCCGGGACCGGCATACATCAACCCCGAATTGACTTCTGGGGGTAACAACCCGAAATCCATGAAATCGTGCTCTCGTCGGCCGGCGCGTTCGCCGACCATCGTCGAACGAAGCCACGGCAGTTCGTTCCGGGACCGACTACTGCATTTTTCGCCCGCATCAGGCAACGACTACTGCATTGCGCGGCGCCGCCGACTGTAGGTTCTGCCTATGGAAAAGGTGATCGCGGTGCTGCGGACGGCCGACTTCGACGACGATTGGTGTGCTCGCCAGCGGGGCCCGATCGCGGACGCGCTGTTAGACCTGGGCCTGCCCGGGTTGGCTATCAATGTGCGCGACGCGGCGGTGCGGCACTCGCTGATGACCCTGACGACCATGGACCCACCGGCGGGTGCGGTGGTGAGCATGTGGACGCAGCAGTGCTACGGCGAACAGATGACGGCGGCGCTCAAGCTGCTGGAGGCCGAGTGCGAACAGGTCGCCGCCTACCTGGTGACCGAGTCCGTTCCGCTGGCCACACCGGGCGGCGAGCCCGGTTCGCGCACAGAAGGTTTCGCGAACATTGCGCTGCTGCGCCGGCCCGCGGAGCTGGACGAGGCGACCTGGCTGAACCGGTGGCAACTCAACCAGACCTCGGTCGCCATCGAGACCCAAGCGACGTTCGGCTACACCCAGAACTGGGTGGTGCGAACACTGACTCCCGACGCGCCGGGAATCGCTGCCATCGTGGAGGAGTTGTTCCCAATCGAAGCGGTAACGGATTTGAAGGCGTTTTTCGGGGCCGCCGACGATGACGACCTGCAGGATCGGCTGGGCCGGATGGTCGCCAGCACAACCGCATTCGGCGCCAACGAGAACATCGACACGGTACCGACCAGCCGCTATGTATTCAAGGCAGCCTTTCGAACGTGAGGACCGCAAATGACAACACTCGAAGACGCAGTGGCGCTGGCGGCGGCGGAAAGCGGTCTGGCGGTGATCTCGACGGTCCGTGCCGACAGCACCGTGCAATCGTCGCTGGTCAATGTCGGTCTGTTACGGCACCCGCAGACGGGTGAATCGGTGCTCGGCTTCACCACCTACGGCAAAGTAAAGCTCGCCAATCTCCGGGAGCGGCCACAGCTGGCCGTCACGTACCGCAACGGCTGGCAGTGGGCGACCGCCGAAGGACGCGCGGAGCTGGTCGGCCCCGACGACTCGCAGCCGTGGCTCGCCGACGACGACCAGTTGCGGCTCCTGCTCCGCGAGGTCTTCACCGCCGCCGGCGGAACCCACGACGACTGGGACGAGTACGACCGGGTGATGGCCCTGGAACGTCGCGCCGTGGTGCTGATCGCACCAACCCGCGTCTATAGCAACGGGTGAGCTCAGGGCGGCGACGTCGCGAGGTTAGGCTGCAGCGGTGACGCTGCTGATCGATGACACCAACCGGGTCCGCACCCTGACGCTGAACCGGCCCGAGGCGCTGAACGCGTTCAACGAAGCGCTGTACGACGCCACCGCCGAGGCACTGTTGGCCGCCACCGACGATCCGGAGGTTGCGGTCGTCGTCCTGACCGGGACCGGCCGCGGCTTTTCTGCCGGCACCGATCTCGCCGAGATGCAGGCCCGCATCACCGACCCCGGCTTCACTCCTGGCAAACACGGATTCCCCGGCATGATCGACGCGCTGAGCGCGTTTCCCAAGCCGCTGATTTGCGCCGTGAACGGTATCGGAGTGGGAATCGGCGCCACCATCCTCGGCTACGCCGACCTGGCGTTCATGTCGTCGACCGCCCGGCTGAAGTGCCCGTTCACCAGCCTCGGCGTGGCCCCCGAGGCGGCCTCGTCCTACCTGCTGCCGCAGTTGGTGGGCCGCCAGAACGCCGCATGGTTGTTGATGTCCTCGGAGTGGGTGGACGCGCAGGAGGCCTTGCGGATGGGCCTGGTCTGGCGGGTCTGCGAGCCGGACGAGCTGCTGGACGAAACCCGTCGGTATGCCGAAATCCTTGCCTCCCGGCCGGTTTCGAGCCTCATGGCGGTCAAACACACGATGACAGAACCGATTCGGCCCGGGATCGTGGCTGCGACCGCGCGGGAGAACGCGCACTTCGCCGAGCTGATGGGCGCCCAGGCCAACGCCGCGGCCCTCGCGGATTTCACTGAGCGAAAAAGGAATTAACGAAACGCGACAGGGCTAGAGCGACGCCGCGGATTCCAGCTCGGGTTCGTGTTTCTTCGATGCCTCGATGATCGCCCGCAACGTGCGTCGGCACCGTCCGCAGTCACCGCCCGCGCCGCACGCCGCGGCCACCTCCTTGGAAGTGGAGGCCCCACGCGCGACGCATTCGGCCACGGTGTGGTTGGTGGCACCGACGCACAGGCATACGTACATCAGCGCACCTCACCGACGCGGACAAGCCTCATGTTAAGTAAGTCTAGCCTAATTAGGTTAGACGGACCTAACCACTCGCCGTGTTGCTATTTGAGCTAGTGAGCGCAGCCATACCTTGCTGGAACTATTCCAATTTGCGTGGCAAAGTGCTGCTACGGCTGGCATGGTGCGCTCCAGCCCAGCGCCCATGCCGCGCTCTGACATACAGCCCTGACACCGGAGGAGTGATCATGCAAGGGGATGCCGACGTTCTGCGTCTACTCAACGAGCAATTGACCAGTGAACTCACCGCGATCAACCAGTACTTCCTGCACTCGAAGATGCAAGAGAACTGGGGCTTCACCGAGGTAGCCGAGCACACCCGTTCGGAGTCCTTCGACGAGATGCGCCACGCCGAGGCGATCACCGATCGCATCTTGCTGCTGGACGGCCTGCCGAACTATCAGCGCCTCTTCTCATTGCGCATCGGCCAGACGCTGCGCGAGCAATTCGAGGCCGATCTAGCCATCGAGTACGAGGTGTTGGCGCGGCTGAAGCCCGGCGTCATCATGTGCCGCGCGAAAGAAGACAGCACCAGCGCCTTCCTGCTGGAGAAGATCATCGCCGACGAGGAAAACCACGTCGACTATCTGGAGACGCAGCTGCAACTGATGGAGAAGCTGGGCGAGCCGCTGTACTTGGCGCAATGCGTTTCCCGCCCGCCGGGCTCGATCGCGTAACCCGAGGATTCCCCCGGGCACCCGTTAGCATCGAACGCCGACGGGAAGGCAGGCATGACGAGCCCGAGAGCGGCATCTAGCGCGGCGACCCAAGCCAATCCCGTCATCGGGGATCCGGCAGCCAGCGGCGCGCTGATCACCCCGCAACGGCGGAACCTGATCTTCGTCGCGATCGTGCTGGGGATGCTGCTCGCGGCGCTGGCGGAAAGCGGCGCACCACCCGAGGCGGTCAGTTCACCGGGAGCCCTGCATCGCCAGCCGCATGAGGTGGCCGCCCCCATTGTGGCGGCCTATTCCGAGTCGCTGACCGAGGTGTTCTTCTGGGCGGCGCCGGTCGCCCTGCTCGGATTTGTCCTCGCGTTGTTCCTGCGGGAGATCCCGTTGCGTGACATCCACAACAGCGCAGTCGATCTCGGTGACGGATTCGGGATGCCGACCACCGATACCCCGGAACGGCTGCTGGAGAACGCGATTGCGCGAATGCTGCGCGGTGACCCCGGTGTTCGGTTGCGCAGCATCGCGATGCTCGAACCCACCTTCGGGCGCCTGGTCGCGGGCGGCTACGCGCAGCGCGACGGCGATCAGATGTGGCTGACCCCGGCCGGCGCCCAGCAGGTCGATTACGTCTATTCGTTGCTGCTGGGCTGGATCGTCGACAAGCTGTCCCGTTCGCCCGGCTATCAGGGCCGGCCGGACCGCCGCGAAGTCGAAACCGCGCTGCAGCACATCGCCCACCGCGTTCTGGCACAACGCGATTGGCACGACGACGCGCCCAGCACCGGCCGGCTTGAGGCCGGTACCGGTGGCCGATACTAGAACGTGTTCCAAAAATCGGGCGCTCGGGCGTACCATCACGCCATGAGCCGAATCGGAACGTTCGCTGACGACGACATCTACAGCTGGGCCACGAAGTCTCCGGACCTCGGTGGCGCGATCGCCAACTTCAGCCAGGCCGTGTACACCAAGAACCGGCTGCCGATGCGCACCCGCGAAATCGCCCGCGCCGTGATCGCCCACGACAACGAATGCACCGTGTGCATGAACACCCGCGACGCCGACGGGCCGGCCGCGGGCGTCGACGAAGAGCTCTACGAGCACGCGCTTGAGTGGCGCACCTGGCCCGGTTTCAGCGAGCAGGAAAGGCTGGCGGCCGAGTTCGCGCACCGGTTCGGCACCGAGCACACCAAGTTGCGCGACGACGAAGACTTCTGGACCCGGGCCAACGAGCACTTCTCCGAGGAGCTGCTCGCCGACCTCGCCATGTCCTGTGCGCTCTGGGTCGGCATGGGACGGATGCTGCGGACCCTCGACATCGGCCAGACCTGCATGCTGACCCTGCCCAGCCGGGCGTAGTCGCCGACCGCGCCCGCCGGTAAGGCTGCGATGACGGCCATGCACCGTGCCGCGGCGGCGGTCGCCCAGCTGGAGGCCGAGGGCGTTGACACCGTCATCGGCACCGTCGTGAACCCCGCCGGCCTCACCCTGGCCAAGACCGTGCCGATCCGGCACGTCAGTACCTTCGCCGATCCGGGCCTGGGTGCCAGCCCGTCGTGGCATGCCTTCGCCGCCGACCAGACCGGCATCGCCTTTACCGAGTCGGCCGGGGTGATCGGCGATCAGCGGGTGCGCATCGACCCGTCGGCCCTGCGCATCATCGACGACGGATTGGCATGGGCGCCCGCGGCATTCTTCGAGCAGGACGGCACACCGGTCGCCACCTGTGGCCGTGGAACGCTGAGCCGGGTCGAGACCGCCCTGCGCGACGACGGCCTCGAGGCCACCGTCGGCCATGAGATCGAGTTCGTTCTGGTCGACCCCGACGGCGGCCGGCTGCCGTCGACCATGTGGGCGCAGTACGGCCTCGCCGGTGTGCTCGAACACGAGGCGTTCGTCCGCGATGTCATCGCCGCGGCCGCGGCGTCGGGCGTGGGGATCGAGCAGTTCCATCCCGAGTACGGGGCCAACCAGTTCGAAATCTCGTTGTCGCCGCTGGCGCCGGTTCCCGCGGCCGACCAGTTGGTGCTGACCCGAATCATCATCGGCCGCGCCGCGCGTCGCCACGGCCTGCGGATCAGCCTGTCGCCGGTGCCCTTCGCCGGTAGTGTCGGATCCGGTGCACACCAACACTTCTCGCTGACAAGCCCCGATGGTCCGCTGTTTTCCGGCGGACCGGGTCCCGGCGGCATGGCACCGGCGGGACAGAGTGCGCTCGCGGGGGTGGTTCGCGGCTTACCCGAGGCCCAGGGCGTGCTGTGCGGGTCGATCGTGTCCGGTTTGCGCATGCAGCCGGGAAACTGGGCCGGGGCCTACGCTTGCTGGGGGATCGAGAATCGTGAGGCCGCAGTGCGTTTCGTCAAGGGCGGAGCCGGCAGCGCATACGGGGGAAATGTAGAGGTGAAGATCGTCGATCCGTCGGCGAACCCGTACCTCGCATCGGCGGCGATCCTCGGGCTGGCACTCGACGGTATCCGGCGCAACGCGGCGCTACCGCCGGAAACGACAGTGGACCCGGCAAAGCTCTCCGATTCCGAGCGGGAGCGCGCCGGCATCGAGAGTCTTGCCCGGTCTCAGATGGATACGATTGCCGCACTGAATGATTCGGCGTTACTGCGAAGTATTCTGGGCGATCCCGCGCTGGACATGGTCGTCGCAGTCCGGCGTCTGGAGCACGAGCGCTACGGCGACCTCGGCCCCGAGCAACTGGCCGACAAGTTCCGGATGGCGTGGAGCCTCTAGCGGTGGCTGGCTCGTCGGCGCTCGCCCGCCACATCGGCGAAGTGGCATTGATCGACCACCATGTCCACGGCTGCTGGTCGGAGCCGGGGGATCGGCGACGCTTCGAGAACGCCCTCAACGAGGCCAACACCGAACCCCTGGCCGACTCGGGCTTCGATTCACAGCTCGGCTTCGCGGTGCGGGCCCACTGCGCCCCGATCCTGGAATTGCCCAAACACATTGATCCACAAGTCTATTGGGAGCGTCGCAGCGAATTCACCGAAAGCGAGCTGGCGCAGCTGTTCCTGCCGGCGGCCGGAGTCAGCGACTGGCTGGTGGACACCGGAATCACGTCCGGCACAACAGATATCGCCGAATTCACCGCATTGTCCGGTAACCGTGCACACGAGATCGTTCGTCTCGAGCAGGTAGCCGAACAGGCCGCGCAAGCGCCCGGCGATTACGCGTCGGCATTCGAAGCGATCCTCAATGAGCGCGCGCCCGGTGCCGTCGGCACCAAGTCAATCCTGGCTTACCGGGGCGGTTTCGACGGCGACCTGACCGAACCGCGCGCAGCCGAAGTCGCCGAGGCCGCCGACCGATGGCGGGATCTCGGCGGGACCCGGCTACAGGATCGAGTTCTGCTGCGTTTCGGATTGCACCAGGCGTTGCGGCTCGGCAAGCCACTGCAATTCCATGTCGGTTTCGGCGACCGCGACTGCGATCTCCACAAAGCCAATCCGCTTTATCTGCTGGAATTTCTGCGTCAATCCGGCGACACCCCGATCATGTTGCTGCACTGCTACCCCTACGAGCGCGAGGCGGGTTATCTTGCGCAAGCCTTCAACAACGTCTACCTCGACGGCGGATTGAGCATCAATCACCTGGGTGCTCGGGCACCGGCGTTCATCGCCCGGCTGCTGGAAATGGCACCGTTTCGCAAGATCCTGTATTCCTCGGACGGCTTCGGGCCGGCTGAATTGCACTATTTGGGTGCTACGTTGTGGCGCAGGGGGATTCATCGGGTGCTGCACGACTTCGTCGAGGACGGCGAGTGGAGCGAGGCCGACGCGATCCGGGTGGTCGATCTGATCGCCCACCAGAACGCCGCCCGCGTCTATCGGCTCGGCGCGGGCTAGACAACCAGGCCGAGCAGACATCTCGCGTTGTCATCACGATTGCCGATGAATGGGAATTTCCCATTGCGCCATGCGGTTTACTGGAATCGAACCAGCCCGAGCGCGGCGGGTTCGAAGGCATATCAGCTAGGGGGTGGCTTTTTCGATGCGGGCCACGAGCCGGCGGATCGGCTGGCGTGGCCGGCCTACGACGAGCAGCGCCACCACAAGCCCGGGATCGCGAGTGCGCACCGCGAATTGGTTGATACACATGGCCCTTCCGATGCTGGCACTGTGGCTACTGCTGGGCATCCCCAAGGTCGACCTGGAGTGGGACAACCGGGTGGCGCACTTCGTGCTCGTCCTATCGGCGGCCCTGGTGAGCGTGGTGCTGGGCGCCCTGATCGGCCGCGAGGCGCGCACCCGCGACGATGCCCGCCTGTGGCTGGTATCGCTGGTATTTATCACGACGGCCGGCTTTTTCGGGGTGCACGCCCTGTTCACGCCGGGCGTGCTGCTGGAGACCTCCGACGCGGAGTTCATGTTGCCGACGCGGATGGGCCTCGTCCTGGCCGGTGGGATCGCCCTGGCGTCGGCGGTGAATTTCACCCCGTCGAGAAACGCCCGGCTATGGGCGTGGCGAAGACGGCTGTCGACGCTGGTCTGGGTCCTGATGGTGGCCTCGGCGGTCTTGATCCTGTGCGGCACGCTGGACCGATTACCGAATCAAGCGGTGCTGGAAGACTTGGAACAGATCGGGGCGCTGGGCGGCGGAGCGTTGTTCACGGTGGCGGCGCTGGCCTACTTCCCGATCTATCGTCGACGCCCCGCGGTTGTCGTCATGTCGGTGCTCAGCGCCTTCGTGCTGCTGGCCGAGGCGTCGGTGGCGCTGGCACTCGGCATGAGCTGGCACGCGTCCTGGTGGCTGTGGCACGTGCTCATGACGTTGGCCTTCTGTTTCATCGCCTACAGCGCGCGGGTGCAGTTCCGCCGCGAGGGCTCGGTGCGAGGGTTGTTCGATTCACTGGCCACCCAGCAGACCATCGCCGATCTGCGCCGCGATTATGCCGTGGCGCTAGAGGAGATGGTCGACGTGCTGCAGCGCCGCGAGCGTGGCGACCAGGTGCCGCCCGGCGCCGCCGCGGCACGGCTGGCCGACCGGTTCGAGCTATCGGAACAACAGGTCGCGGTCCTCAAGCGCGGCGCGGAGGCGCTCGGCACCGAGCGCGAACGCGTGCGCAAGCTGGGCACCCTGATCGCCCTGGGCCGGGAGTCCAGCGTCATCCAGGACGAGGACGCATTGCTTGCCCGGGTTATGGCGGCCATCGCCGACGCCTTCCCCGGGGACCGATTTCGACTGGGCATCATGCGCGACGGGACGCTCAGTTTTCGCGACGACGCGATATCCGTCGCTGCGCTGGAGCTGCCGCTGATGGTCAAGGGGCAGGTCGCCGGTCTGATCGAGGCGTATCGACCGGACGGCGCGTTCGACGAGGCCGACGTCGCGCTGCTGGGATCGTTCGCCACTCAATCCTCGATCGCACTGGAAAACGCCCGGCTCTACCACCACCTCGACGGCCTGTTCCGCAGTTACATGTCGCCCGCGGTCGCGACCGCGCTGCTCGCCGACCCCGATCAGGCCGGTCTGGGTGGCGCGATCACCGAGGTGACGGTGTTGATGGCCGACTTGGATGGCTTCACCCCATTCGCGGAAGCAACATCTCCGGAGCAAGTGGTCACCATGCTGAATACCTACTACGGCGCGGTCGTTCCGGTCATTCTCGAGTCGGGCGGCACCGTCCTGCAATTCGTCGGCGACGCGGTGATGGCGATTTGGGGTGCTCCGGCTCGCCAGGCCGATCACGCGTTGCGGGCCGCGGGTGCCGCACTCGAGCTGCACTCCGTCGTCGAGGAGGCGGCGTGCGGGCATACCGACTGGCCGCGGTTTCGGGTCGGGATCAACACCGGGCCCGCCCTGGTGGGCAACATCGGCGCCGAGCAGATGCGCAGCTTCACCGCGATCGGGGACACCATGAATCTGGCCGCACGCCTGCAGAACTTGGCCGAGCCGGGCCAGGTGGTGATCGGCCCCAGCACCTCGACCGAGCTCGGTACGACCGCCCGGGTCAGCCGCCATGGCTGGGTGAAGGTCAAAGGCAAGCGCGATCCCGTCCGACTTTGCGTGCTGCACGAATTAGCCTCATAGCAATGCCTTTTCATGTGTTTGCTATGTTTCTCGTCCAACCGATCAACCGGGACCGTTGACGCGGAAATCGTTGGGGTAGTGGAAAAACACCCCATTTCGCGCGATCAACACGCACCAGTGCGACGGTCTTCCACACGACGAAACCTCTTGGCGCAGCTGGATTGACGGCGTAGAATCAGGCGCCTCGGGGTAACTCGGGCATACACAAATCCATATGTCTGGCAACAGATCGTTCGGAAAACGAACGGGGGAACTGAATGTCACGTCACACGAGCAAATTCATCGTCGCCCTTATTCTGGGCTTCACCGCGCTTACGGCATCAGGGTGCACGATCCCACTCACCATCGATTGCGCCCCACTCACCTGCAGCGCCGGATAGCGACCAACCCATTCATCTAGATCGCAAGTAAGCCGATCGCGACCCTTGGGGCGCGCACTCAGTGTGCCGAGCCCGAAGGCGCGACGGTCATGGTGCACCGTCAACCCGGTTGCGCCACAGCATCACTGGTCTCTCGGCGCCGCGATCGTGCGCACTGGCGAATACGTATCCGCGCCGCCAGCGGTCGGCTGATTTTCACGGTGATCATTACACCGGGGGAGTCCGCCAAACTTCGCTTGCAGCACAGTGGATTTCGGCGACGCCTGAGTATACGGCATCGATCCGCGCCCCGGCTCGACCTGCCCTCAAGGCGTCCTAGACAAGCAACATCCGTGATGCGGCTTGTCGTCAGATGCATTCCTGATCAGACGCCGGCCCAATCCGCATGGCGCGAGCGCGCTGGCGGCGGTTCGAACAGGGCCATAGCCGGGGATCCGCGATAATCCCTGCTCGCACAGGGATTATCGCGGAGTCACCCCACGACCGATAAGCGCCTTGCTACGGCGTAAAGACTAAGCCGGAACCACCTGGGTCGATGGTGAGTGGGATCGTGCACCCTGATGCCGTAAGCGCGGTGAAGCCGAGGATCAAGGCGACGACAACTTTACTGCTGAGACGTGACATGGTGTTGCCCCCGTTTCGTCTAAGGACAATCTGTTACCAGAGAGCCGATCTGTGCCCGAGACACACGTACAATACGACGCCAAAGAGCTTGATCACGAGTGTTTTCCCGAAATCGCCGCAAACTTTTTCCCGCTATTGCATTCAATCGGTACGATTCCGCCGCCGCTCGCAGGAACCCCGGTATGTGCCATCGAAATCTACTGCAGCGCAACCTCTTTCAAATCAAGATCACTGGGAAATCAGCTGGGACAAGGGATGCAGGCCGGAGGCGGTCGGAAGATCGGCCGGACTACCCGCGTGTCCGCGACCGCAAGGGCTCGATTTGTGGGTGCGGCGAACCACTCCGGGGTGACGACGAGACGGTCGAGAACGGTTTCCTAGCCGATTTTCGTGATGGCAATCCGGACTAGCCCCAGTGCGGGGGCACTTCACTACCCGGGCAGTCGCCGTATCGGCAGTTAATATCGTGTACCCGCCTGCGGACGACCTTGCCGTCGGCGTCGCGGACGTACTCGACTGTGGCCTCGGCTGCCCGCCGGCAATGCGGGCAGACTTCCATTTCGGTTTCGAAGCGCGCCATCAGGTCCTCCTCCCCGTCGCGATGCAATTAAAGCGTCGCAGATGAACACGCCGTAGGTAGCGGTTGGCGCCCGACTTCGACGAGCCACGGCGCCCAGCCATCCACAGACCGATATTGAGGCGGCGCCGCACCCAATCCCCGTCGGCGGGGCCGCCCAGATCGCGCTGCTGCTGTCTGGGCGGCGATGCAGCGCACGTCTGTCCGGGCCGCAACCATCGGCGGCCCGGACAGACGACGAACACCGCAACGGCACGATTGGAAAAGTGCCGCCCTGGGGTACCTCAACGCACTAGGTGTGCTCGCCAAGCCAGCAGACGCCGTGCCGGCCCCACGCGCCCGTGGCGCGGAGCGGCTGGCTGCTGAGAATGCGTTGGCGAACACCCGCACCGCGCGGACACACATGATGCCTACCCGAGGGCGTCATGTCGTGTAGAGGGCCCCGCACCATAGCAAACAACTTGACTAGCGTTCACCCGCGCGTGACCAGAGCACAGTGCGACAAGCCACGTGAACTTACATCGAGATGGTGATCAGCGATAGAACCGGCGTGCATCCCGTCGCCGCGACGGCGGTAAAGCCAAGGATTACGGCGACACTGATTTTGCTGGTTACGCCCGACATAACACACTCCATTCGTCCCGGTTTGCACCCGACTCAAGTAGGAGCCGGGTTTTTGGTGTCAGGAGGCGCAAAAAACGGCCGCTCCTGACTCCGAACAATAATTAGCTGGCATGAAGGCGCCCACCATCGCATTCAGACCCGAATCGGCCGGTGCCGATAGTAACCCGAGATCTACTAGACATGCTAGCTTTACCATGAAGTAATGTGCCCGTGTCGCTGAGTGAAGCGATGCTCAGGTCCGTCCGACCGGCAGAAAATCTCACTGACGTGCACTGTTGTCCGTCGATCGGCAGCACATGAAAAGCCCTCGGCCGAGATTTTTACGTTCGCGAAAACCATGGGACTATCCCGCGGTTTCGCGGGACTCAAAAGGAGCCACCGGAAAGGCTGGCGAGCATCCGGAGCCCATCGGCGCGGCATAGTCCAGGATCAAAGCCGCACGAACTTTGCTGGTAACGCGCGACATTAAGCAGTCCGTTCATCAAGGTTTCACCCGGCCCAAATGAAGCCGCATCAGCCGCGACGTCGGCGGACGCAATCAGGGCCATCTCCGGGCCTTCAGGACTGGTAGCTGGCGCAGAATCGCCCGCCACCGCATTCAGTCCCGATGCGGTGCACACGGTAGCCAATATGGGTTGCGGGGCTAGGTATCGCCACGTAACTGCGACTGTCGTCGAACAGAACAAATCCGCTCGAACGCGCGCCATCCGCCGCTACTCACCGCAAACTCATATGAGTGACCCGCAGTTGTCTGATAAGGGAGTCTCGCGCCGCCGCGCGGCGGCGCGGGTTCGTCGTCGGCGAGCGCCGGCCGCGCTCGCCGACGACGGCCCGGGATGGACATTCCGCCTTCAAGCGCTTCCGTCGCGCACTTGGCGTCAGCGTGCCTTTTGAGCATCCGCCGACCGCTGACGGCCCGTCCGTCGGGCATCCGCGAGCAAAACCACGTTCCGGGATTAGGCCCGAAGCGAGAAGAATTCCCCGCGGATCACGGCATCAAAAGGAGAAAAGCGACAGGACCGGCGAACATCCCGAAGCCGTCACGGCGGTGAAGCCCAGGATCAAAGCGACACCGACTTTGTTGGTTATGCGCGACATTGCACTCCATTCATCCAGGTATAACCCGGCTCAAGGAAAGCCGGGATGCGGCGTCAGGAGGCGCAGGAAAGGCCGCTCCAGACTCCGAACAACAAATAGCTGGCTTGAAGGCGCCCACCGCCGCATTCAGACCCGATCGGCCGGTGAGGATCATAACCGAGATGAGCTGTGGCGCGCTAGATGATACTCACGGGTAACCAGTATCCGCTTAACTCATCCACGACCGAATGAAAGACGGCTCAGATCAGACCAGTAGCATCGAAAACTCAGGATGTATCGGCGGTCGCCAACGTCTCGAAGTGGTCGGCGGCGCGAAGCTGACCAGGGTGACGCCGTCCGAAATCACGGGCGACCAGGGTTGATGAGCTGGTTGCTGGCTAGTTCGGCGAGGCGCACCGCACCCAAATTCGTGAGACGCCGGGTTTCCGCGAGTGCGGGGGTTGAGGGACGATTTCTTCATGAGCACCGCACCGCGCCGCGGCCGAGTTGCCCCTGGGGGGCCCGGCCTGATTACGCTCGCGCCATAGCCGCTTGTCATCTCAGAAGCCGACGTCAGACGAGCCCTGACGCATCAAATATCCAGCTCACATCGCCATTTGCCAACGCCTCGAAGTGGTTCGGCGGCGCGAAGCTGACCAGGCTGTTCATGTCCCAGTAGTCTTTCCAGACAGTGATTTTGCCGTCGGCGAGTTTATGTACCGTGACGAATCTCAGCACGCCCTGTTCACCCGAGCTGAACGTCCAAGTTTCGGAGTGCTCGTACATCACGTCGGTGCCATTGGACAGCAGCACACCGTCGTGATTCTCGTAGCCCGCGAGGTGTTCGAGTCCCATCTTGAGTCGCTTCACGATGTCTTCGGGCCCGCGCGCCGACACCGCGGGAACCGGCATGTCGACGTAGAGGCAGTCGTCCGCCAAGAACGTCTTGACCGCATCCCAATCCCGCCGCGAAAGCGCCTGCCACAGCCCGAGTACGACGTCCTCAGCCGCGATCATAGAAACTTCTGTCATACCGGCAAATAAACTCGCTCGTGGTGCGGGTGTCAACCATGGTTGCGCAGGCGGATACTCGCGAAGGTGAACCCGTTGCAGCGCTACATCGCCGACGAGATCGCGACCGACCACGTCGATGGCCTGCTGACCAGACGCGAAGCCATGCGGCGGCTGTCCCTGCTCGGGTTGGGGACCGCGGCGGCCGCCGCGCTGCTCACCTCCTGCTCGGTGGCGCGGGACCGGTCGGAGACTCCCAAAGCTGCGCCGGCGCCCGAAACATCAACGGGCCCAGCGCGACCGCCCGGCACGGCGAGCGCCCGGCCCACGTCGCCGATCTCATGGGCCGGTTCAGTGGGTCAGCTGCAAGGCGCGTGGGCGCAGGCCGCCAATTCGAAGGGCGCCGTCCTGGTCATCCACGAGAACAAAGGACTCAACGACTGGGTCCGATCGGTCGCCGGCCGGCTGGCCGGGGCCGGATATTCGGCGCTCGCCATCGACCTGCTCTCGGAAAAGGGCGGGACCGCGGCGTTTCGCGATCCCGCGGAGGCGACGGCCGCGCTGAGCACTATCGAGCCGGAACAGTTCATCCACGACATGAACTCCGGCATCGCGGAATTGAAGCTTCGGGCACCGGGGCGCAAGGTCGGGGTGGTCGGTTTCTGCTTCGGCGGGGGACTGGTGTGGCAACTGCTGAGCGCCGGCGCGTTGGGAGTCTCGGCCGCCGTGCCGTTCTACGGGCCGTTGCCTCCCAACCCCGACTTCGCCGGGTGCAAGGCCGCGGTGCTGGCTATCTACGGCGCCCTGGACAGCCGGGTCACCGGTTCGCAAGCCGCAGCCAAGGCCGCCCTCGACCGGTTCGGGCTGGTCAACGACCTGGTGGTGGAACCCAACGCCGACCACGCCTTCTTCAACGACACCGGCCCCCGCTACAACGCAACGGCCGCGGCCGACGCCTGGCAGCGCCTGTTGGACTGGTTGAGCAGGTACCTGAGTCCTTAGAGGTCGACGGGGGCCATCGATCGCGCCCGGCCGAGTGCTACCGGCAGGCTCGACCAACCCCGCAGTACCCGGGTGTCTCGACGAGTACCGGCACCGGCCGCCCGCACGTCGGGGAACCGGTCGAAGAAGGCCCGCAGCCCGACCTCGCCCTCGGCGCGGGCCAGTGCGGCGCCCAGGCAGAAGTGCCGGCCTCCGGAGAATGCGAGATGCCTTCCCGCATTGGGGCGTTCGATGTCGAAGCAATGCGGATCTCCGAACACGGACGGATCCCGGTTCGCGGCAGCCAGGTAGAGCAGCACCACGTCGCCCCGGTTGACCTGCCTACCCACCAGCTCGACATCATTGACGGCCCTGCGGACGGTGAGTTGCACCGGGGAGTCCAGCCGCAGGATCTCTTCGACGGCGTTCGGCCATAACTCGGGACGCTCGCGCAACGTCTCGAGGTGTTCGGGCGCGTCGAGCAGCATGCGAATCCCGTTGCCCAACAGATTCACCGTGGTCTCGAAACCCGCGGCCAATACCAACGCGGCGATCGCGGTAAGTTCGGTTTCATCCAGATGTGTTTCGGCCGAGCCGCTTTCGGCGGTCTGAATCAGCTGACTCATCAAATCGTCGCCGGGCGAGCGCCGCAGTTGCTGCAAGTGGTCGACGAGCCACGCGTTGAACCCGGCGATCCCTTGCTGCACCCTGCGGTATTGGCGCCACGGCAACCCGATGTCCAGACTCGGGGCGGCCAGCTCGCCGAACTGCAGGACGCGCGGGCGGTCTCGCTCGGGCACACCCAAGATGTCGCTGATGATGGCGACCGGAAGCTGCGAGCAGTACCGCCCGACGACGTCCACCACGCCGGGCTCGCTGGCCAGCTCGTCCAACAGGGTGGCCGCGGTTTCCTCCACGCGGTCCCGCAGCGCGGCGACCGCGCGCGACGTGAACACGGCCGACACCGTCTTGCGGTAGCGGGTGTGATCCGGCGGTTCGGTGGCCAGCAACGAGGGTTCCCGCAGCGGATGCAGCAGGTCGTCGCGGGCGCGGCGCTCCAGCCATCGCACCGGCGCGGGCAGATTCGACCCCAGCACCAGCACCCGGAAGTCGTCGGATCGCAACAGGTTGTGGATCACGCCATGGTCGACAGCGAGATATCCGACGCGGCTTTTCACCATCGGGCCGATTGCGTGCAATTCGTCGCAGAACGGCACCGGGTCGGCGGCGACCCTCGGGTCGGCGATCAGCCTGGCCTGCATGTCGCCGCGACGGAGCCCGATGGTCGCGACGCCCCGGATGAAGCCGTGCATCGCGAGCCAGTGCAATCGCTCCTTCACAGCGCCTCCCTACGGCCGGTGTTCAGCACTCGGCGGTGATTTTGAAGTCCGTGGTGACGACCTTGTTGGGGTTGCTGTTGTTGATGCCGTAGGCGCGGCCGGTGATCGTGTACGCGCTGTTGGCCACGTCGACGCGAGCGTCGCCCACCCCGCCTTGCCAGAAGCTTCCGGTGAATCCGTCGACGTTACGGATCTTCACCCACTGCGGGATCGCCCGAGCGGCGCTGAGCAGCACCACCGCTTCGACCTGGCCGTCGCGGTCAGGGATGTCGATCGTGCGGAAGGACTGCACCTGGCTGCACGCGGGGGGGCGGGCCGCATGGCTGGCACCCCCGATGGTCAGGTGTGCGGCGGCACGCGGCGTCGTCTGGGGCTCCGCGCAGCCCGCGACGCCGGCGGCCAGCACACACCCGACCGCAACCAACCTGTACTGCGCCACTTCCGCTCCTTACTGCCCCTTCGGCATCAGCCCGGGCAGCGATTTGGCGATGCGGCCGCGGACAAACTCGGGGCTGAGGCCCTTGAGCAGGTCGATCATCCGAATGCTCTTCGGCACATACCAATGCAGCCGCTTGGGGTTGTGGTAGGCCTCCCACGCGGCCTCGGCCACACTGGCCGCCGGCATCAGCCGCATAAGGCCCTTTTTCGGCGCGCTGGCGCGCAGCTCGTCAGCGGTCATCGGGGCGCCGCCGTCGGCGGAGTGGTTGGGCGTCGTGGTCAGGATGGCGGTGTCGATCAGACCGGGCAGCACGTCGGCGACCCGCACACCATGGCGATGCCATTCCACGCTCAGCGCTTCGGTCAGTCCCTTGACGGCGTGCTTGGTCGACGAATACACCGCGATGCGCGGCATCCCGTAGGTGGCCGACGACGACGACGTCGAGAACATCAGGCTGCCGGGAGTTTTCTTGAGATAGGGCAGTGCGCCGTAAGCGCCTGTCAGCACTGCTTTGTAGTTCACCTCGACGACGCGCATCGTGGCCTCGTAGGGCACGTCCTCGAACCACCCGGATTCACCGATCCCGGCGTTGTTCCACATCATGTCCAGCCCGCCATCGGCATTGCCGGCGCAGAAGTCGGCCAGGGCTGCGTCCAGATCCGCCTTGACCGTCACGTCGACGGGGCGAGTCCACAGGCGCTCGTCGCCAAGCTCCTGACCGAGCGCCGTCAGGCCGTCAGCGTTGCGGTCGACGGCACCGACCCGCCACCCGTTGGCGTGGAAGAGCCGGACTCCTTCACGGCCCATCCCGCTGCCCGCGCCGGTGATGAAGACCGATTTAACGCTTGGCATACAAGCCTTCCTGGTCAGCCCGCCTCGGCCACATCTTTGATGCGGTTGAGCGTCTTGGTCATATCACGGACGTTGCGGCGCTTGCGCAGAAAGCCGCCAAGCAACCAGTAGACCCCGAGCCAAGGGGCGGGGGTGAGCCGGAAAGACTCGGTCACATCCGTCCCGGAACCCGACGGCGCGAGGCGGTAGTGCCAGTTGTTGACCGGCCTGTCGCCGAGCAAGACCGAGAAGCCGAATTCGCGGCCGGGTTCGCAAGCGGTTACCTCGCAGACCGTCCAATAAACCGGCCCGATCTCGTTTCTCTTAACGTGACCCCGGAATTTGGCACCGAGGGCCGGACCTGTCTGTTCACCCAGCCACTCGGCTTCAAAGACCTCCGGCGAAAACTTCCCGGTGTTGCGGACGTCTGAAATCAGGTTCCAGATCTTGTCCGCGGGTGCCGCCATATGTACAGTCGCCGAACCTTCCATGGCCCGATCCAAACACATGCCCGGGCGTGAACCTAGGCCCCGCCCGATTTGATCATCAGTGCGGGACCGCCGCCTGAATGAGGCCGTTGATGATCTCCTTGATGCCCTGCGCGGGGTGCGAGTACCACCCGATCGGCAGACCCGAGTTAGCACCGCACTTGGGCCAGGGCTCCACACCCTGGTCAGCGAAAAGCCGGTTGGCAACCGCGATTTGCTGCTCGCGCGAGGCCGCGGCGGGATTGCCGACACCGCCGTAACTGGCCCAGGTGGCCGGCTTGAATTGCAGTCCGCCGTAGGCACCGTTTCCGGTGTTGGCGTGCCAGTTGCCGCCGGACTCGCACTGCGCGATCGCGTCCCAGTTGGGTGTGGGCGCCGCGCCGGCCTCGGCGGTCGCCGGGCCTAGCGTCGCCGCGAGGAATCCGCCGATGACGGCGTATTTCACGAGAGGCTTCCCCAAGTTTCTCATGTCAAGCAATTCGGCATGTGTGCAGAAAGCGTTACCGATTTGATTGATTCGCGAGATAAGAAATTTATGGCATTTCTATGGCAATGAAATCAGCACGTCACACCGTCTGATGCCGGATCGTTAACTGCAATAAGACTGCGTGGCCAGCTTCAGGGCCTGCTGATAGAGCCTGTCTAACAGGCGAGCACGGGTGACGGCGGCCCGTGCGGCGTCGAGTTGCGGGGCGCATGCCGGCGAGTGCAGAAGGTCCCAGTGGATCACTATCTGGTTGAGCATCGTCTGGTTGAGGCCGTCGATCGTCGACCGGGACACCGACAGGTCGGGAGCCGCCGCCGGCGCGCTCGGCGGGTTGAGTTTCCACTCCGCGAACCGGCTGTGCTCGATTGCTTCGGTAGCGTTGATCTGGTCCCCGAATACCCGGGTGACGTAGTTCGGGTCGATGTGTTCGCCGGCGGCGTCGGCGCTCAGCTTGGCGAGTTGCTGTTGGACGCGGTCCGGATCCTCGACGGCAACATGCGCGATCCACTTGTAGGCGGCCACCGCCTCGGCGACCTGCAACCGCTGCGCGGCCGCATCGACCAGCTCGGTCAGCGCGCTGGCGTCGGCTCGTGCCGGTGTGGCCAGCAGCGTGGCGGCCGGCAACGCGGTCAGCAAGGCCCTTAACGCGCTACTGCGCCTGACGATTGCCGTCAAGCGCAGTAGCGACATCCGAAATTAAGGGGGTTATCCACCGCCGCCGGGGGTCGCACCAAGGGTGGTCTGCAGGTCACCCTTCATCGCGTTGAGCTGTGCGCCCCAGTACTCCCAGCTGTGGGTTCCGTAGTTGGGGAAGTTGAACACGGCGTTGTGGCCGCCCGCTGCGTTGTAGGCGTCTTGGAACTTCTTGTTGACGCCGATCATGAAGTTGCTCTCCAGGAACGTGGCCGGCAGGTTGGCGCCTCCCAGTTCGTTCGGAGTCCCGTTGCCGCAGTACACCCAGAGCCGGGTGTTGTTGGCGACGAGCTGGCCGACGTTGACCAACGGGTCGTTGCGCTGCCACGCGGGGTCGCTGTCCGGCCCCCACATGTCTTCCTTCTTGTAGCCGCCGGCATCACCCATCGCCAGGCCTATCCAGCTCTGCCCGGTGGACGGGCTGAGGTAGCCGGACAGCGAACCGGCGTAGACGAACTGAGCAGGGTGGTAGATCGCCAGGTTCATTGACGAGGCACCCGCCATCGAGATACCGACCGCCGCGCTGCCGTTGGCCTTGACGCCCTTCTCCGACGACAGGTACCCGGGCAGCTCGCTGGTCAGGAAGGTCTCCCACTTGTAGGTCGAGCAGCCGGACTTCCCACACGCGGGGCGGTACCAGTCGGTGTAGAAGCTCGACTGTCCACCAACCGGCATGACGATCGACAGGCCCGACTTGTAGTACCACTCGAAGGCGGGGGTGTTGATGTCCCAGCCGTTGTAGTCATCCTGGGCCCGCAGCCCGTCGAGCAGGTACACCGCGGGTGAGCCGCTGCCCCCGCTCTGGAACTGGACCTTGATGCTGCGGCCCATCCCCGCCGACGGGACTTGCAGGTATTCGACCGGCAGGCCAGGTCGCGAGAACGCACTCGCGGTGGGCCCGCCGCCGGCAAGACCGATCAGACCAGGCAGGGCCGCAGCCGCTGCCGCACCGACCAAAAGCCGGCGCCCCCAGGCCCGGATCTTCTCGCTCACGTCTGTCATACCTGTGCCCCTTGTCGGTCGTATGTCGTCGCGCGGTGCCCTCGGCAGAATTTACCGTGTGAATAGCTGAAATGTCGATTGGGACGCGTTGTCATCCCAGTTTTGTTTCGGCTAGTGCCAAAAATAACCCTAGTGCGATAAGTGATCCGGAAGGCTCGCGCCCCCTGCCGCGCTCTCATTCGGGGGTCTCGCCGGGTAAAACGCCAGGTAGCAGGCTTTGCCTTGAGTTCCATGCACGAGGGGAGTGGCATGCGACAACGTAGGCTACAAACGTTGTCAATTCGCGGCGGTCACCGATTTCGACACGCCCTACGGCGCGGGCCAATCGGCCCGACGGTTAGTCGGATTGATGCGTGGTACTCCGACGGACCACCGCCGCTGAGCCCGAGCGGCACCACCTGACGCGGTCGACAATTAGTTCGATTCGGTCGCCGATGTTGGGGACGCCCGAGTTTTCGCGGGATCCGAGATCGGTGCAGCCGAACCTTTCACGACCGCGTAGGCTCTCTCGGAGCAAGCCGATGGAGACCGAACGCTAACCCGGTCCGTTCCGGCCCTCACGAATCACCGCACCGCGGAGTTTGGGGTGCGTGACGGTTCGGCGGGGCCGCGGCGGGACGATTGAGGTGCAAATTTTGGACACGGTACTAGGGCTATCACTGACGCCGACCGCCTGCGGGTGGGTCCTTGCTGAGGGACACGGCGCAGACGGCACCATCCTGGACCACCAGGAATCGGCGCTGCACGCCGAGGACGGCGTACCCGCCGTCAGTACCGCAGAGCAGGTTGCACAAGAGGTCCTGCGGGTGGACGCGCAGGCCGATGCCAGCGATCACCATCTGCGCGTCATCGGGGTGACGTGGAACGACGAGGCCGCCGCCCAAGCCGCCCTGCTGTTGGAGGCATTGACCGACGCCGGATTCGACAATGTGGTGCCGGTCCGGTTGCTCGAGGCCGTCGAGACCCTGGCGCGGGCGATCGCGCCCGTCATCGGGTACGAGCAGACCGCGGTCTGCGTTCTCGAACACGAGTGGGCCACGGTCGTCATGGTCGACACCCATGACGGCGACACCCAAACGGTGGTAAAGCACATCAGCGGCGGCTTCGACGGGCTGCGATCCTGGCTGACCGGAATGTTCGACCGCAGCGGATGGCGTCCGGGCGGGGTGGTGGTCGTCGGCGCGGACAGCGACATCGACGGGTTTTCCTGGCAGCTCGAAAAGGCTTTGCCGGTGCCGGTCTTCGCACAGACGATGGCCCAGGTGACGGTCGCGCGCGGTGCGGCACTGGCCGCGGCGCGAAGCACCGACTTCACCGACGAACGACTGATCGCACAGAACACCGAACCCGCGCCGGCCGTGCCGGCGCGGCGGCCCGGCCACTTGTCCTACGCGGGCGCGGTGACCGCGTTGGCCGCCGGCGCCATCACCTTTGTCTCCTCGCTGGCGATTGCCGTGGGTATTCAGCTGGCTCCCGAAGCGGGACGCGCCCCGGGCAAGCACGTCGTGCACGACCAGGCACCGCAGGTTGCCCAAGCCGTGGCGCCCGCGGTCGCACCGCCGACCGAGGCGCCCGCGCGGCGCTGGGCGGCCACCGGTGAACCGGTTTCGAAACCCGGCGTACCGCAGGAGGGCCCTCCGGTCGAGCAACAGCCCGACCCGAACGGCCCGCAACCGTACTTGACGAGGGTGCTCGAACACATCCCCGGCGACACCGGCGATCCGACGTCGCCGGCTACCCCGACGCAGCCCTAGGGCTGCTTGATCGCGGTGCAGTAGTAGGCGTCGGAAGCGGGATTGCCGGCGGTCGAGGGTACTTCGGGTAGTCCGTTGGACGCGAACAATTCATTCAGGGTCCGGACCTCCGTCCGCCAACCGTGGCGATACAGGTACGCGGCAACGTCATTGCGCTCGACGTCATAGCGCAAGTTGGCCAGCTCCACATCGAACCCGTGTTCGCGCCACCGCTCGCCGGCGACGGCAACCATGTCCTTTGCCTGCTCCCCGTTTTCGTCCGGACGGCTGCCGAAAATCTCTGCAGCAAGCCGACTTCCGGCCGTGCTGAGGCTGGTGATGTTGTCCAGCAAGCGATCCTGCGCATCGGGAGGTAGGAACGCGAGCAACCCTTCGGCGATCCATGCGCTGGGCCGGGTCGGATCAAAACCCTTTTCGCGCAACGCCGTTGGCCAATCGTGGCGCAGGTCGATCGGCACCACACGCAGCTCGGCGGTCGGCCGCGCATCGAGATCGGCCAGCGTGGAGTTCTTGAACTCGAGCACATCGGGCTGGTCGATCTCGAACACCGTGGCCCCGGCCGGCCAGGACAGCCGGTAGGCGCGCGCGTCGAGGCCCGAGGCCAGGATGACGGCCTGGCGGATACCCGCGTCCATCGCATCCCGGAAAAACCCGTCGAAGTACGGGGTCCGGACACCCATCAGGTCGGCAATCCGCTGCAAACCCCACGTGTCTTCGGCGCCGTCGATGTCGGCCGCGTCGATCTCCCCGTTAGCCCATCGCGCGAGGAAGTCGATTCCCACGGCTCGCACCAGCGGTTCGGCGAAGGGATCGTCGATCAGCGGCTTAGCCGCCTTCGTCGCGACGGCCCGGCCGGCGGCCACCATGGTAGCGGTCGCTCCGACACTGGTCGCCAGGTCCCACGAATCATTGTCTGTACGAGGCATTTTGCCTTCCTTCGGCGAGACAGCTAATCGATACTTAGCGGCGGTAATGAACTTCTACCGAGGATACACGCGCCGACGACTACCGCCCGTGGCATTCAATCGTCCTTGGCGTGAACCGCGGAGAAAGACAGCGTCACGTCGTCGGCGACCTGCACCGAGCCCATCAGCAGCGAGTACGGCTTGATGCCGTAGTCGGTCTGGCGAACCGTGGATTCGGCAGACATTCGCCAGGAATCACCGAGATCTTCTGTGTGCAAGTCGATTACGTGCTCGCGCTGTTTTCCGCGGATCTCCAGCGTGCCACTGAGGCGGTAGCCGTTTTTGGTTTCTTCGATGACGTCGGCGGTGAAGCGGATTTCGGGGAAGCGGTCGGCGCCCAGCGAGCTCAATGCGTTCGAGCGCACCAGCGCTTTCTCGGGACCCGACAGACCCTTGACACCGCCCTGACTGCTCAGCACGCCGAACGAGCCGACCTCCACCGTCAATTCGGCCGCGACGGGATCGGTGCCGGCCCACCGCACGGCGGCCCTCCAGCGCGTCATCGCGATGGTGAGCCGATGGCCCATCCGCGCGGCCCGGCCCTTGACGGCGGTACGAAGTTGTAGTTCGCCGTCGGCAGCGTCCAGAGTCCACGAGTCGGTCACAGACCGACTGTATTCACATGGTCAACACGGTGCGGTAGCGCGCTCGCCCTTGCTCCATCGCGGCGTATCCGTCGGCGGCCTGCGCCAGTGGCAACTCCTCGATCCAGGCCCGCACTCCCGACAGCACCGCGAAATGCATTGTGTCTTCGACATCTTTCGAGGTGCCGGACGGGTGCCCGACGATGCTCACACCCGGCGTGATCAGCTGTACCGGACTGATCGGCAGCGGCTCCGTGGTGACGCCGATGGTGATCAATTCGCCCTGGGGCAGCAACCCGCCGACCGTGTCGGCCATGGCGGCCGAGTTCGATGCGGTGGCCAGCACGACCCTCGCGCCGCCCAGCGCCTGCAATGCTTTGGCGACGTCGCCGCTGGTGGAATCGATGTAGTGATGGGCGCCCAATTTCCGGGCATCGGATTCTTTGCCGCCGCCCCTGGCAATCGCGATGGTCTCGAAACCCATCGCCCGGGAGAACTGCACGCCGAGGTGCCCGAGTCCACCGACCCCGAGAATCGCGACCCGGTCACCGGGCAGCGCCTTGGTGTGACGCAAGGCGTTGTACGTCGTGACACCGGCACAGCCCATCGGGGCCGCCTCCACATCCGACAGCTCGGACGGAATCCGGGCTAGCGCGTTGGCCGGCACCGTCACCGACTGCGCGTAACCGCCCGGGTACTGCCAGCTCGGGACCTTCATGTTCGCGCAGTGGATGAAGATGCCCCTGCGGCAGGATTCGCAGCGGTCACAGTTTCCACCGAACCAGCCGACGGCGACCCGATCGCCGACCGCGAATCCCTGCACGCCCTCACCGAGTTCGGCTATGGTTCCGGCGATTTCGTGGCCAAGGGTGAGCGGCCACGTCATGCTTGGAAAGCCGCCGTTGGCGAACGCACGGTCGGTGCCACACACGCCACAAGCCGTGACCGTCAGGCGTACCTCGTCACGGCCGGGCGGTTTGGTCTCAACCTCTGCCAGCTCCAAAGGCCCACCGGGGGACCGCATTTGGACGGCTTGGTGTGTCGGCATTATCTACCCCCCGGGTCTCAGTGGGCGACAGGGCATTCCCCGGATCCGTTGGTGTTGTAATCCACCTGCCAGTGCTTGATTCCGTTGAGCCAGCCCGATCGCAGCCGCTCCGGCTTGCCGGCCGACTTCATGTCCGGCATCGCGTCGGCGATCGCGTTGAACATCAGGTCGATCGTCATGCGCGCCAGGTTTGCACCGATGCAGTAGTGCGCGCCGGTGCCGCCAAATCCCACGTGCGGGTTGGGATCGCGCAAGATGTTGAACGTGAACGGGTCGTCGAACACGTCCTCGTCGAAGTTGGCCGAGCGGTAGACCATCACCACTCGTTGGCCCTTTTTGATCTGCACCCCGGACAGCTCGTAGTCCTCGAGTGCGGTGCGCTGAAACGACGTGACCGGGGTGGCCCACCGGACGATCTCGTCGGCGGTGGTGGCGGGACGTTCCCTTTTGTACAGCTCCCACTGATCCGGGAAATCGGTGAAAGCCATCATGCCCTGGGTGATGGAGTTGCGGGTGGTCTCATTGCCGGCCACGGCCAGCAGGATGACGAAGAAACCGAACTCGTCGTCGGAGAGCTTGTGGCCGTCGACGTCGGCCTGGACCAGCTTGGTGACGATGTCGTCGCCGGGGTTTTGCGCCCGGTCGGCGGCCATCTGCATGGCGTAGGTGATCAGTTCGACCGAGGCGCCCATCGCGTCGTTGCGGGCGAATTCGGGGTCCTGGTCGCCCACCATCTGGTTGGACCAGTGGAACAGCTTCATGCGTTCCTCCTGCGGCACCCCCATCAGCCCCGCGATGGCCTGCAATGGAAGCTCACACGACACCTGCTCGACGAAATCGCCGGAGCCTTCGGCGGCGGCCTTCGCGACGATCTGGCGGGCGCGCTCGTTCAGGTCGTCGCGCAACTTCTCGACGGCGCGGGGAGTGAAACCCCGGGAGATGATCTTGCGCAGATGGGTGTGCTGCGGGGCGTCCATGTTGAGCAGCACGAACTTCCCCGTCTCGCGCTGCTCGCGGACCGTGCCCTCGCGGTAGCGGGGCAGCGCGGTGTTCTCCAGGCTGGAGAACACATCGCTGCGCCGCGAAACCTCTTTGACGTCCTTGTGCTTGGACAGCACCCAGTAGCCATCGTCATCGAATCCGCCCGAACCGGCAGGCTGCTCGTTCCACCAGATCGGCGCGGTGCGTCGCAGCTCGGCCAGTTCTTCCACCGGCAGTCGTTCCGCGTGGACGTCTGGATCGGTGAAATCGAACCCCGGCGGGAGATTCGGGATCGGCTTGATGGTCGTCATTGGCCAACTCCTCGATACGAAGTCTTCTAGTCGTAAGTCTTGTGCCAAATAAACCACTGCAACACCACCGATGGGAAGCATTGACACAACATCGACCGACCAAATTGCAACATGTTCACCGACGACGGGTTCCGGGCGGCGCGCCGGCCGATCCGCACCAGCGGCAACGACCAGCCGAACGGCATCGCCGCGGGCGGCTTGGCAGGACCCGCGGCCGCGTTCGGCCGCCCGGGCCTTGTGGCCTGGACCACAATAGATATGCTTTGTCCAGGTCACCGGCGCTGACGGACCGGCTGACGCTTACGCGAAGGGGTGGAGACGCATGATTCGCGAAGTACTCGCCGTCGCCGCGATCACGGGTGGCGCCATCACCGGGGCGCCGTGCGCGGCTGCCGGTTACGAGGGCGATGTGCCGAACATGAACTATCAGGCCTCGTTGGGCGCACCCTGCGACAACTACGAGCGCTTCATCTTCGGCCGCGGCCCCAGCGGCCAGGCCGAGGCCTGCCATTTCCCGCCGGCCAACCAGTTCCCGCCGGCCACCACCGGCTACTGGGTGATCTCGTATCCGCTGTACGGCGTGCAGCAGGCCGGAGCCAAGTGCCCGGGCCCGCAGACCGCGGCGCAGTCGGACCGGGGACTTCCCATGTTGTGCCTGGGAGCTCAAGGCTGGCAAGAGGGTTGGTTCACCGGCGCAGGGTTCTTCCCGCCGTCGGGATAGCGATCATGCGCGAACGTCAGCCGACGCAAACTCCGATTCCCCGGTGGCTGCGTTTCGTGCTGGCGTCGGACCGGGCCGGCTCGGCCTGGTACATCGGGACCGGCTTCTTCTTCGCTCCGGTGCTCGCGGTCCTATCGCCGTGGCCCGCCGTCACCGCCGCGCTCTGGGCGGTGATCGGACTGGCCGGGCTGTGGCTGGGCCTGCTCGGCATCGCGATGGCCGTCGGGCTGGCCCGGATTCTGCGTTCCGGCGCCGAGATCCCCGAGGACTATTGGCGCACCCTGGTCAACTACTGACCCTCTAGAGTCGTAACCAAGTTCTTTCAAGACCAGCAACGATTAGGAGACTCCGGTGGCGGTCAACCCCAGAGACGCCGTGGACGCGGTCAAGGACATCGCGACCAATGCCGTCGAAAAGGCTTCGGACATAGTCGAAAACGCCAGTGACATCATCCGCGGCGACCTCAAGGGAGGGGTCAGCGGCATCGTCGAGAATTCGATCGACATCGCCACTCATGCAGTGGAAAGAACCAAGGAAGTCTTTACCGGCGGTAAGTACGACGTCGACGACGAGTAGTCGCCGCTAGACGCTGGCGGCCTCGTTGAGCTCGTCGAGCTTGGCCGTGGCCTCCAGGTACTCCTGCACCCAGCGCTCGATCACCGTCGACGTCTTCTCCACCTTGTTGAACTGACCGACGACCTGCCCGACGGGGTTGAACGCCACGTCGACGGATTCGTTGGGGTAGCGGTTCGTGGCTCGCACGGCCATGCCGGAAACCATGTACTGCAACGGCATACCGAGCGGCTTCGGGTTGTCAGGCTTCTCCCACGCCTCGGTCCAGTCGTTGCGCAGCATGCGGGCTGGCTTGCCGGTGAACGAACGACTACGCACGGTGTCGCGGCTGCCTGCCTTGATGTAGGCCGCCTGCTGCACCGGGGTGTTCGAGGATTCCTCGACCATCAACCATTGCGAGCCGGTCCAGGCGCCCTGGCAGCCCAGCGCCAGCGCCGCGGCGATCTGCTGGCCGCTGCCGATGCCGCCCGCGCCCAGGACCGGCACCGGGGCCACCTCCTTGACGACCTGTGGCCACAGCACGATCGAACCCACCTCACCACAGTGGCCGCCGGCCTCGCCGCCCTGGGCGATGACGATGTCGACGCCCGCGTCGGCGTGCTTGCGCGCCTGCGAGGGAGAGCCGCACAGCGCGGCCACCTTGAGCCCGGCCTCGTGGACGTGCTTGATCATCTCCGCCGGCGGGGTGCCCAGCGCGTTGGCGATCATCTTGACCTTGGGGTGCTTGAGTGCCACCTCGACCTGCGGCGTGGCGGTCGCCTCGGTCCACCCGAGCAGCTGCAGAGTGTCGCCGTCGCTGTCCTCGACGGGCACGCCGTGGTCGGCGAGGATCTTCTTGCCGAAGTCCAGGTGCTCCTGCGGAACCATCTTGCGCAGTGTCTCGGCGAGATCTTCGGCTGACTGGTTCGAGTCCATGCCCTCGTACTTGTTCGGGATCACGATGTCGACGCCGTACGGGTGGTCGCCGATGTTCTCGTCGATCCAGTTGAGCTCGATTTCGAGCTGCTCGGGCGTGAAGCCGACCGCCCCGAGCACGCCGAACCCCCCGGCCTTGCTGACCGCAACCACGACGTCGCGACAGTGCGTGAAGGCGAAGATCGGGAACTCGATACCGAGTTCGTCGCAAATAGGGGTGTGCATTACAACTCCTGGGATGCTGGCCGAATTGGAACGTGTTCTAGTTTAGTACGCGCGCCCATGACGTGGCCAGCGGCCCCTGACAAGCGCCCCACGACTACGACGCGTCAGGTCACCAGGCTGCGGGCCAGCCACAGCAGCAGGAACGGGAGCATGCACCCGACGCAGACGAGGTGGTCGCGGCAGACTGACCGCGCCAGGTGACTCTGCTCGGCCACGCTATCGGTGCGCTGCCCGAGCCGGATCGCGTCGGGAACCGTTTGCGTCAGCGCCAGCATCGTGGGGATACCGGCAAGCCCGGCCGAAACCACCAGTAACCAACCGGGGTCGCGTCCAAGGGTCGCCTGAAACCCCAACGCGCCCAGCAAAATCAGCATCACCAAAGCGATCAGCCGACTCATCGGACGCGCCGCGGTGGTCGCGCGGTGGTAATACCCCGTGATGGAGGCGAGCACCGGCTCGGGCAATTCCTCGCCGGCGGATCGATGCGCGAGAACCTGGACGTCGAACATCAAATCCATCCATAGAACGGCGAAGAGGAATCCGCTGCAGGCCGTCAGCAAAGGAGCCATGGCACGCACCACCTCCCGTCGGCTTCGGGCATCGTCGGCAACGCGGTCAGCGACCTGGCCGCGCCCGGGCCCCAAGTCGTCCTATTGTTTCGCAGGCGGGGGAGCAGTTCTACCTCATGCGACGGCATTGACCGAAACCAACAACCACGACTCCCAGTCCCGCGGCGACGACTCTTGATCCGCTCCGTCGGCAGCGGGTACCGTAGTGCTGCCAATTACGAAACGGTGAGTAGCGTAATAGGTTTCCCCGTCTCCCGAAAGGATCGGCTCGATGCGCAGCCCCTACTCCGGCCGCCCTTTCACCACGTCGACGCCGGAAATCGCCGCGGCCCTCGAAGATGTCAGCATCCCGACGCTGTTGCTCTCGCTCGTGCACATCACCGGCGACCCGCGATTCATTCGCGACTACAAGCAGATGGGCATCTTCCTCAACGAGGTGCAAGGGTTCATGTCGGAGGACGACAAGGCCCGTGCCCGCGCCGAGGCGTTGACCGTCATCAGCGAATATCGCGACCGCGGCTGCCCCGAGCCGCAGCCCCTGAGCCCGGAACTCATCCGGGAGATGATGGACTGGGCGGCCTGCGAACATGTTCCCGACGACTACCTGTCCCTGGTCGCCGAGGAACTCGACCTCGACGGGACCGACCCGCGCCGCCCGGTCGCGATACCGGCCGAGCGCGCGGCCGACGTCCCGGTGCTGGTCGTCGGGTGCGGGGAATCGGGGCTGCTGGCCGGTGTTCGGCTACAACAAGCCAACATCCCGTTCACGATCGTGGAGAAGAACCCCGGGCCCGGCGGAACATGGTGGGAGAACAGCTATCCCGGAGCGCGGGTGGATGTGGCCAACCATTTCTATTGCTACAGCTTCGAACCCAACAACGACTGGACGCACTTCTTCGCCGAGCAGGACGAGCTGCAGCACTACTTCACCAAGGTGATGAACAAGCACGACCTGGCCGAGCACATCCGCTGGAACACCGAGGTTCTCGCGGCCGAATGGAATGACGACGAGGGAATCTGGAGCGTCTCGCTGCGCGACGCCGACGGACAGACCAGCACGCTTCGGGTGCGCGCCCTGATCACCGCGGTCGGTCAGCTCAATCGTCCGCAGATCCCCGAATTCGACGGCGCCGACAGCTTCGCGGGGCCGTCCTTTCACTCCGCGGCCTGGGATCACTCGGTCGACGTCACCGGTAAGCGGGTCGCCCTGATCGGCGCCGGCGCCAGCGGCTTCCAGATCGCGCCCGCCATCGCCGAGGATGTCGAGCATCTCACCGTGTTCCAGCGGACCGCCCAGTGGATGTTCCCGAATCCCATGTACCACGACGAAGTCGGCGAGGGAGTGCGCTGGGCGATGCGCAACCTGCCGTTCTACGGACGGTGGTATCGGTTCCTGGTGTTGTGGCCCGGTTCGGACAAGGGCCTCGACGCCGCGGAAGGCGATCCGAACTATGCCGACCAGGACGCGGCCGTCAGCGACATCAACGCAGCGGCCGCAATGATGTTCTCGCAGTGGATCACCAGCCAGGTCGGCGACGATGAAGAGCTGTTGGCCAAGGTGATGCCCGATTATCCCGCCTGCGGCAAACGCACACTGCAGGACAACGGCAGCTGGCTGCGGACCCTGCAGCGCGACAACGTCGAACTGGTCCGCACCGCGATCCGGCAGATCACCCCCCGCGGTGTCGTCACCGACGACGGGGTGGAGCACGAGGCCGACGTGATCGTCTACGCCACCGGATTCCGGCACACCGACGTGTTGTGGCCGCTGAAGGTGACCGGCCGCAACGGAATTGACCTTCACCAGATGTGGGGGAGCCGCCCGTATGCCTACCTGGGCATCACGGTTCCGGATTTCCCCAACTTCTTCATCATCTACGGGCCGGGCACCCACCTCGCGCACGGCGGCAGCCTGATCTTCCAATCCGAACTGCAGATGCGCTACATCGACCAGTGCCTGCAGCGGTTGGCAGACGCCGACGTGCACTCGATGGAACCCAAGACCGGCGCCGCGACCGACTGGCATCAACGGACACAGACCCAGATCAAGAAGATGGTGTGGTCTCACCCCGCGGTCAAGCACTCCTACTTCAAGAACGCCGACGGGGAGATCCACACCGTCAGCCCTTGGCGCCTCAACGAGTACTGGGCCGCGGTGCGCGAGCCCGATTGGTCCCAATTTATTGTGCGACAAGGAAAGTGAGCACACCACTATGCGCACGGTAGTCGTCGATGGACCCCGCAACGTCCGGGTCGACACCCGTCCCGATCCCGCGCTCCCCGGCCCCGACGCAGCGATCGTCGAAATCACCGCCGCCGGCATCTGCGGATCCGACCTGCACTTCTACGAGGCCGATTTTCCGATGCCCGACCCGATCGCGCTGGGCCACGAAGCCGTCGGCACCGTGGTGGAAGTCGGGCCCGAAGTGCGCAACGTCAAGGCCGGCGATCAGGTCATGGTGTCATCGGTGACGGGCTGCGGCAGCTGTCCGGGGTGTGCCACCCGCGACCCGGTCATGTGCTACTCCGGTTTTCAGATTTTCGGCGGGGGACTGCTCGGCGGTGCACAAGCCGATCTGCTCGCGGTGCCCGCCGCCGATTTTCAGCTGCTGAAGATGCCCGAGGGCATCAGCACCGAACAGGCATTGCTGCTTACCGACAATCTGGCCACCGGTTGGGCGGCAGCGCAGCGCGCCGACATTCCGTTCGGCGGCAGCGTCGCGGTGATCGGCCTGGGCGCGGTCGGGCTGTGCGCGCTGCGCAGCGCGTTCTTCCAGGGCGCTGCAACGATTTTCGCGATCGACATGGTCGACGGCCGCCTGGACCGCGCTGCGCAGTGGGGTGCGACTCCGCTCAAAGCGCCGGCCCTCGAGGCGATCATGGCAGCCACCGGCGGACGTGGCGCCGACGCGGTGATCGACGCCGTCGCTACCGATGCCTCGCTGACCGACGCGATCAACACCGTCCGGCCCGGAGGCACCGTTTCGGTGGTCGGCGTGCACGATATGAATCCGTTCCCGCTCAACGCGCTGGGTTGCCTGATCCGCAGCACCAGCGTGCGATTCACCACGGCACCGGTGCAACGGACCTGGCCGGAGTTGGTCCCGCTGCTGCAGTCCGGGCGGCTCGACGTCGACGGAATCTTCACCACGTCGATGTCGTTGGACGACGCGGCCAAGGCGTACGCGACCGCCGAGTCGCGATCGGGAGACGTCGTGAAGATTCTGCTGAAGCCCTAGTCGCCGTTTGGCTGCGCTTCGCGGCGAACATGGTTCGCGAGGTAGCGCAGCGTCCGCATCGGCCGACGCCGGACCGAGGCGAGGCACATCACCGGCCAGCCGTGCGCCGCGGCCTCGGCGGCCAGGCCCGAGCGGGGGTTCACCGGTCGCGGATAGCCGACCACCGACATCGACGCGGCATCCTCGTCGCCATCGGCGTAGAAATAGCTGTGCTGCACCGCGACGTCGTTGGCGGCACAAAATTGTTGGACCGCAGATGCTTTCGTCGTTCCCCAGACGATCGGTTTGACGATTCCACCGGTCAGGCGTCCGTACTCATCAAGCTCGAAGCGGTTGCACTGCACGTTGGAGATACCGAGGAAGCGCGCGACCGGCAGCGCCTGAATCGAGAGCGCCGAGGAACTCAGCACCACGGTATGACCGCGTTCCTGATGCGCTTGCACGATCTCGCGCATGTGCGAATACAGGCGCGAGGCAACACGTTCGACGAACAGCCGCTCGCCCAGCTCGTCCAGCTCGACCAGCGACTCGCCCTGCAGATATCCCGCGGCCCGGGCGATGAGGCGCTCGAATTCCAAGCGGCCGAAGCGATATCGCAGCGCGGCATCGAATACGCCGACCAGCTCGCCGAGCCCGACCTGCCGGCGCCGGATCCGATCGCCGACGTGAACGGCGGCGGTGAAGCCGTCGACCAGGGTTCCGTCCAGATCGAAGAACGCGCCGACTCGCGGTCCCGGTGAGCTGGCCGTGATCTCGGCAATGGCGTCGGCGGGCGAGAGCATCGTCATAGTCACCACGTCGACTCCATCCGTTACCGGGTTGCCGTTATGTACTGCGAATGCATGAAAGCGTCGATTTTCACGTCGACATCGGGTGGTGTCATGCCGTAGCCGGCCTGCAAGTCGAGGGTGTTGCGGACGGGCTCAACGCTCCAGCCGTGCGCGGCCAGCCATTCGGCAGGGTCGCCCTTGGGCTCGTAGGTAAGGGAGGAGAAGTCCACATCTCCGGACATGTTGACCCCGGGGTGGTTTGTTTCAAGCGCTTCGAGCTGGTCGTGGTCCAGGCGCGATCCCAGTGCGCCGATGGCGATTCGGCTGCCGGGTGCGCTGAGTCGGCTGATCCGGGTGAAGAGCGTGTTCTGGGCTTCGTCGGTCAGGTAGGGCAATATGCCCTCCACCGACCAGGCGCTGGGGCTTTCGGTGTCGAAGCCGGCCGCTTCCAGCGGCCTGGACCAGTCGGTGCGCAAGTCGGCCGCGACCTCGACCCGCGACGCCTTAGGCACCGCGCCATGCTCGCCCAGCACTTGAGCCTTGAATTCCAGGACTTTCGGCAGATCGATTTCGAAAACCCTTGTTCCGGGCGGCCATTCGAGGCGATACGACCGCGAGTCCAATCCCGCGGCGACGATCACCGCTTGCCGGATGCCCGCGTCGGCCGCGGCGCCGAAAAAGTCGTCGAAGAACCGGGTCTGCACACCGTAGAGACGCGGAAACGCGGTCTCGTCGTCGGTACTGCCCGGATTGGCAAGCGCACCGGCCAAATACGGGTCCTGCGACGCCGCGATGAACACCTTCGCGTATTCGTCTCGGACCAGCGGCTGCGCGCTCGCGGCGTGCAGTGCGCGCCATCCCGCGACCAGGAGAGCGGTATAGCCGACGCTGCTGACGATGTCCCATTGGTCGTCATCGGAACGGAGCGTGCCGAATTCGGGCCCGGATTCAGGCGCAGTGCTCATGGTCGCCCCCTCCTGTTTCGATCGGCCAAGATCCAAGGTACCTGCGAGGGCCGGTTCACAGCTCGAGAAACACCGTTACTGGCCCGTCGTTGACCAATTCGACCTGCATATTCGCCCCGAACACGCCGGTTTCGACGCGGGCGCCCAACCCGCGCAACGCCTCCGCGAACGCCGCGACCAGCGGCTCGGCGACCGTACCGGGGGCCGCGGCGTTCCAGGACGGTCGGCGACCTTTGGCGGTGTCTGCGTAGAGGGTGAACTGGCTGACCACCAGGATCGGCGCACCAACGTCGGCCGCGGAGCGTTCGTCGGCGAGAATGCGTAGGTTCCAGAGCTTTTCGGCAAGCCGGCGCGCCTTGTCGACATCGTCGCTGTGGGTGACGCCGACAAACGCCAGCAACCCCTGGCTGTCCGGCCGGATGGCACCCACCACCCGGCCGTCGATGGCCACCGCTGCCGACGAGACCCGTTGCACCAGAACCCGCATGGTTCGATGCTGCCAGGCCGGATGGGTACGCTCGTCACGTGTCCGTCCTCGTCGCGTTTTCCGTCACCCCGCTCGGCGTGGGCGAGGGCGTCGGCGAGCTCGTCGCCGAAGCTGTCCGGGTGGTGCGCGATTCGGGGCTGCCCAACAAGACCGATTCGATGTTCACCGTGATCGAGGGCGAAACCTGGGAGGAAGTGATGGCGGTGGTGCAGCGCGCCGTCGAGGCCGTGGCCGCTCGTGCCCCCAGGGTCAGCACGGTGATCAAGGTGGACATGCGAGCCGGCGTTCAGGACGCGATGATCCAGAAAGTCGCCACGGTCGAGCGCTACCTCGCCGAGGGGTAGGACCGGCCGGCGTCGAGTGTGCGTCCACGGCGGCCCCGATCGGCGTGTCGCCGCCGTCAGCGCACACTCGACGCCAGTGTGGCGTCCGTGCGCCAGTAGGCTCATGCCGGTGAGCGCACGCGCAGGCATCGTCGTCACCGGAACCGAAGTCCTCACCGGACGTGTCCAAGACAGAAACGGCCCGTGGATCGCCGATCGACTGTTCGAACTGGGCGTCGAGCTGGCCCACATCACCATCTGCGGCGACCGCCCCTCCGACATCGAGGCACAGCTGCGCTTCATGGCCGAACAGGGCGTGGACCTGATCGTCACCAGCGGCGGACTGGGTCCGACGGCCGACGACATGACCGTCGAGGTGGTGGCCCGCTTCTGCGAGCGTGAGCTGCTGCTCGACGAAGAAGTCGAGGGCAAGATCGCGAATATTCTCAAAAAGCTTATGGCGCACTTTGATTCGGAAAGCTTCGATGCGGTGCGCGCAGCCAACCGCAAGCAGGCGATGGTTCCCGCCGGTGCGCAAGTGCTCGACCCGGTGGGTACCGCCCCCGGCGTGGTGGTGCCCGGAAAGCCCACGGTGATCGTGCTTCCCGGACCCCCGCGTGAGCTTCAGCCGATGTGGCACAAGGCCATCGAGACTCCCGCCACGCAGCAGGCGATCGCCGGCCGGACGATCTACCAACAGGAGACCATCCGGATGTTCGGGCTGCCCGAGTCGGGGCTGGCCGAAACACTGCGGGACGCGCAGAATTCCGTCGCCGGATTCGGGTCGCTGGAGATCACCACCTGCCTGCGGCGGGGCGAGATCGAAATGGTCACCCGCTACGAGCCGGACGCCGCACAGGCCTACGCGCAACTGACCCGGCTGCTGCGCGACCGGCACGGGCAGCAGCTGTACTCCGAAGACGGATCCCAGGTGGACGACGTGGTCGCGCGGTTACTGTCCGGCCGCCGGATAGCCACCGCGGAGTCCTGCACCGCCGGACTGGTAGCCGCACGGCTGACCGACCGGCCCGGCTCGTCCGACTACGTAATGGGCGGCGTGGTGAGCTACTCCAACGACGCGAAGATCCAGCTGCTCGGCGTCGACGCCGCACTGATCGAAACGCACGGCGCGGTATCGGAACCCGTCGCCGAGGCGATGGCGGCGGGCGCATTGGAGCGCTTCGGCGCCGATACCGCCGTCGCGATCACCGGCATCGCCGGACCCGGCGGGGGAACACCGGAGAAGCCGGTCGGAACCGTCTGCTTCACCGTGCGGCTAGCCGAAGGCCGCACGGACACCCGGACATTGCGACTGCCCGGGAACCGCTCCGATGTCCGCGAGCGCTCGGCGACCGTCGCGATGCACATGCTGCGACGCGCCTTGAGCGAGCAAGCACCGCTTTAGCTCATCACTTGACTTCCGTTGGGAGAAAAGCCGTTTCGGCTGTTCCGAAGCGAATGCCGGTCGCATCCTTGCCGATCCACGTCAGGAATGCCACGGCGCACAACACCGGCACGATCGTCGCGGTCAGCGCGAACGGGTAGCCGTGCGACTCGGCCAGCGCTTCCTGGATCGGCAGATTGAAGGCCGCGAGCAGATTGCCGAGCTGATAGGTGACGCCGGGGTAGAGGCCGCGGATAGCGTCGGGTGACATCTCCGTGAGGTGCGCGGGGATCACGCCCCAGGCGCCCTGCACGCAGACCTGCATCAAAAACGATCCGAGGCACAGCATCGCGGCGGTGTGCGAATAGGCGAACAACGGGACAATCGGCAGCCCGAGGATCGCACAGAAGATCACGGTGTAGCGGCGGCTGAACCGTTGCGACATCGAGCCGAAGAACAGACCGCCGATGATGGCACCGATGTTGTAGACCACCACGATCCACTTGACCGTCACGCTGTCCAGGCCGGCGCCGTGGTTGGCGGCCGAGCCCAAGAACGTCGGGTAGACGTCCTGCGTGCCGTGGCTCATCCAGTTGAAGGCGGTCATCAGGGCCACCAGGTAGAAGAACCGGCGAACGATCTTGCCGTCGCGCAGCACGTCGGTGACCTTGGTGTTGGTGAGTTTCATCTGGTCCTGCGCGGCCTCCCACACCTCCGACTCCTGCACCCGGTATCGGATGATCAGGCTGATCAAAGCCGGGATGATCGACAGACCGAACAGCCAGCGCCACGACAACCCCAGCCAGTCCAGCACCACCAGCGAGCCGATACTGGCCAGCAGATAGCCGAAGGCGTAGCCCTCCTGCAGCAGGCCGGAGAAGAAACCGCGCCGTTCGACGGGGACCTTCTCCATCGCGAGCGCGGCGCCCAGCCCCCATTCGCCGCCCATACCAAGGCCGTACAGCAGCCGCAGGATCACCAGCACGGTGAAGTTGGGCGCGAAGGCGCACAGGAAGCCGACGACGGAGTAAAAGATCACGTCCACCATCAACGGTGTCCGCCGTCCGACCCGGTCGGCCCAGAGCCCGAACAACAAGGCGCCCACGGGGCGCATGACCAGAGTCGCCGTCGTGATGAATGCGACTTCGGCCTTGCTGTGGTGGAAAGTCTTGGCGATATCGGCGTAGACGAACACCACGATGAAGTAGTCGAAGGCGTCCATCGTCCAACCGAGCATTGCCGCGATGAAAGAATTTCGTTGATCGGCGCTGATCTTTTGTGTTGTCACCAAAGCATCCTGGCGCACCCAACGCGTTGGCGCGAGCCCGTTCCATAGTGAAAACGGCGGGAGTAAGTTCCGGATACATGCGAATCATCGATGCCGATGGACACGTCGCCGAGAATTCCTCGCTGGCGATCGAAGCGATCAAGCGGTGGCCCGACCACGTCAAGCCCAGCACAGACCGGCGCCTACGGCTGATGATCGAAGGCCGCAACTATCCGGAGGACCGCGGCCCGGGCGCCGGCTGTCCGCCCGAGCACGGTATCAGCAAGTCGCCCAACATCAACTGCTCGTCTCCCGACGGTGTGCTGGGCGACGCCGACCGCGATCACATCGACACGATGGTGCTGTACCCGAGCCTCGGGCTCTGCGCGCCCAGCCTCGAAGATCCCGAATTCGCAGCGGGATTCGCGCGCCTCTACAACCAGTGGATCGCCGACTACTGCGCCTCCTCGGGCGGCCGGTTGCGCGGCGTGGCCGTGACGCCGATCGAACACGGTCAGCTGGCCATTGACGTCATGACCGAGGCCAAGGACCTCGGGCTGGTGGCGACTCTCGTCCCGCCGGCGCTGAAGACCCGCAATCTGGACCATCCCGATCTCGACTCGTTTTACGCCGCCGCGATGGAACTCGGGATGCCGCTGGGCATTCACGGCGCCCCGGGAATTCATCTGCCGAAAATCGGCGTGGACCGGTTCACCAACTACATCCAGGTGCACTGCATCAGCTTTCCGTTCGACCAGATGACCGCGATGACCGCGATGGTCTCCGGCGGCGTCTTCGAGCGCCATCCCCGATTGCGGGTCGCCTTCCTCGAGGCCGGCGCGGGATGGGTCCCGTTCTTCATGGACCGCCTCCACGAGCACTACGAAAAGCGAGGGGACTGGGTCGAGCGCGGCTGGCGCCGCGATCCGCACGAATACCTGTCCGCGGGCAACATCTTTGTGACGTGTGAGCCCGAAGAACCGATCCTGCCCGGCGTGATCGACGTGCTGGGCGCGGACTTCATCATGTTCGCCAGCGACTACCCGCATTGGGACGGCGAGTGGCCGGAGAGCACCAAGCACCTACGCACCCGGGCGGACATCAGCGAAGAGGCGCGGGAAAAGATCGGTAGCCTCAACGCACAACGCTTCTACGCGCTGAACTAACTCGAATACGGGTGCCCCGCAGCCACTTCGGTGAGAGGATGTTTCGGCATGGGCCCTTTTCTGATTCGCGCCGCGTTGACCGGATTCGCACTGTGGGTCGTCACCAAATTGGTCCACGGCCTGAGCTTCGTCGGCGGCGAAACGACGCTACAGCGGGTCGGCATCATCTTCGTGGTGGCGGTGGTCTTCGGCCTGGTGAACGCGATCATCAAACCGATCGTGCAATTCCTGTCGATCCCGCTCTACATCGTGACGCTGGGCTTGTTCCATATCGTCGTCAATGCCTTGATGCTCTGGATCACCGCCCGGATCACCGAAAACACCACGCACTGGGGACTGCAGATCGATCACTTCTGGTGGACCGCGATCTGGGCCGCGATCGTGCTGTCGATCGTCAGTTGGTTGCTGTCGCTGTTGAGCCGGGACCTCCGACGCGCCACCAACGGGTAGCCGGTCAGCGCGCCTGCCACCGCGGTGGGCGCTTCTCGGCGAACGCGCGCGGGCCTTCCTTGGCATCCTCGGTCGCGAAAACCCGGTCGCTGTGCCGAGTCTCGTTGTCGTAGGCCGCTTCGAGGTCGAGTGCCAGACCTTCGACCGCGGATTGTTTGGTCGCATAGACCGCGAGCGGCGCGTTGGCCGCGATCCGCTCCGCGTAGTCGTAGGCGGTATCCATCAAACGCTCGGCCGGCACCACCTGGTTCAGCAGCCCCATGACGAGAGCACGCTGCGCGTCGACCATGTCGGCGGTCAGTAACAGCTCCATCGCCAGGGCGTAGGGAATCTGGCGTGGCAGCCGCACCGTGCTGCCGCCACCGGCGAAGAGACCGCGTTTGGGTTCCATCACCGCGAATCGCGCTTCGGGCACGGCGACGCGGATGTCGGTGCAGCCCAACATTTCAAAGCCACCCGCGACGCAGGTACCGTTCACCGCCGCGACGATTGGCTTGTACACCGGGAAGCGATGCAGCACGGCGTGAATCGCGTCCAGCGCGTCCCAGCCGCCTGGTTTGGGAAGGTCGCCGGTCAGTTCTGGGATGAATTTCTTCAGATCCGCGCCGGTGCAGAAATCCCGTCCGACGCCGGTGACGACCGCGACCCACGCGCCGTCGTCGTCACGGAAGTCGGCCCAGGCGTGCGCCAAATCGCGAAAATGTTCCATATCCAGCGAGTTGCGCGTCTCGGGACGGTTGATCGTAATGGTGGCAACGTGCGCGTTAAGCGCGTAATCGATACTCACGGATGTTCCACCGTTTCGGTTCGTCGTTGCTACCGTTACTGAAATAGTAAGGGTTTCAGTGCCCTTCGGCCGACAGCCATGCGCTGGGAAACTGAACGATTTGCGCAATTTCACCGCGTAAATCTCAATTGCACATATGCTTAGCAACGACGTGAAAACCGACGGGGGTCGGTTTGACGACAACCCTGCCGAGCCTTTGGGACAAGGACGGCGTCGCCAGATACAGCCCACGACGACGGGATGTCGCAGAGATGGACACTGCCGAAATTGGAATCTTGCGGCCCAACAACGGGTCGTATCTTGGTCATACGCCAAGCGGTCTGCGCACGGTCACCAAGCGCAGCGGTTCCTCGGTAGTCGTCCACGTCGACGGTGACATCGACGCCAGCAACGAGACCGCTTGGCAGGACGTGCTGAGCCGCGCCGCCGCCGAAACCGTCGCACCCGGTCCGTTCGTGATCGACGTGTGCGACCTCGATTTCATGGGGTCGTGCGGTTATGCCGCACTGGCGCACGAGGCGGCGCAGTGCCGCACTCGCGGCGTCACGCTGCGGCTAGTCACCCGCCAGGCCATCATGGACCGAACCATCGCCGTGTGCGGGCTGGGTCCGCTGCTGCCGACGTACTCGAGCGTGGAGACGGCGCTGTCGCCGGTCAGCGATCAAGGCTGACCAGGCGCACCACATCCCGGGCGCAACCCCAGGACAGGGTCACGCCATTGCCCCCGTGTCCGTAGTTGTGGATGCAGCGTGCCCGCCCGAGCGGCTCGGCTTCCCGCCGCACCGACGGCCGATCGGGCCGTAGCCCGGTGATCGTCTCGATCACCTCGGCCTCGGCAAGCCTCGGCTCGATCCGCCGGCAGCGCGCCAGGATGCGATCGGTGATGTCGGGCTCGGCGGTGGTGTCCCAGCGATCCGGGATGCTGATTCCGCCGCACACCACGCGGTGCGGGTGCGGGAAGTAGCAGATCCATTCCGGGTTAGGGGTGATCTCTAGAAACAGTTGCCGCAGACCAGGATTGGCGAGGACAACATGCTGGCCGAACAGCGGCCGCACCGTGTCGTCGCCCACCAGCGCCCGGGCGCCGAGACCCGAACAGTTGATCACGATCGGTGCGGCGTCGGCGGCCTCGGCCAATGACTGCACGGGGTGTTCCTCGATCTCGCAGCCGGCCGCGGCGAGTCGCTGCGTGAGGTAGTCGAGGTAGTGCGGCATGTCGATCATCGGTATGGTCGCGCGAAACCCCACCCGATAGCCCTGCGGCAGGTCGGCGGGTGAAGCCGGCCGCAACTCGGGAATCAGCTCCGCGGCGGACGACATCGCCTCGGTCGCGGTCAATTCGCCGACGCTGAGCGCCGGCGCCAGCTGCACACCGCTGTCGGGATCGGCGGCCAGCTCGCGAAACACCTTGAGCGAATACTCGGTCCACGCCAGTGTTTTGGTGGCTCGTTCGGCCGGCCGGGGAGGGGCCCACACCGCACCGGCCACTACCGACGTCGTCTGGCGGGGCATCGAGGCGGTCCACACCCGGACCCGCCACCCCGCTTCGGCCAGACACAGCGCTGAGGTCAGTCCGCTGACCCCGGCACCGATGACGACGATCTGTTGGGCACTGGCCACGTCGCCACGCTATCCGGTCAGGTGCCGGGTACTCGCATTCCGTTGGGCCCGAGCAGGCCGTTGAGCGTGCCCAGGGTGCCCTGTAGTTGGGCTCCGGCGACCGGCCCGGGAACGTCGGCGGGCGCGGTGGCGTCCGGGGTCAGCTGCCAGGGCTGGCAGCCGTCCGTCTTGAAGGCTTTGTCCGTCGGTTCGATGCGGACGACCTGCGGCTTCTTGGTGAGCGAGTTGTCGATCAGGGCGCCGTCCGGGTTGGACGTCCGCTTCCAGTAGCAGGTGCCGTTGCCGACCGGACCGCCGCTGCTGTAGATGCCCGGCACGATGTCGGTGCCCACCGCGTAAAGGCCGTCTTTGTCCATGACGGTCTTGGGCGCGCCCCCGGGCGGTGCCGGTGACGGTGATGCCGACGGTGATGCGGCGGGCGCCGGAGATGGCGACGGCGATTGGGCGGGCGCCGGCCCCGGTGCGGGGCCCCGGGTGTCGTCCGGATCGGCGCTGGCAACGACGGTGGACGCGGCCCAGCCCGCGACCATCAGACTCGCGGCAACCAGCCGTGCCGCAGTAGGTACTCCACCCATAGATATCGAGGGTACCGGGGTCGAGAACCTAATTCACATCGCTGTGAAATCGGCCCAGCAGCCGCGGAGCGCCTAGGGCAGCCGCCGCACCTTGCCGGCGTAGCCGAGCGCATGCTCGTACGTCTCGAGGTTGTCCCGCGAGATCTTCGCGTGCACGGGCCGTTCCAGGAAGAAGCGCAGCACGGGGTTATAGGCGTGATACGTCTCGTGGAACGTCAGCACGGTGGTGCCGTCGGGCTGCTCCTCGAGTTGGTGATATCCCTCGGCCCGCGACCACAGGGGGGCGCCGACGGCCACATACCGCGACAGCTTGTTGAGCTCGGCCTCGGTCACGGTCTCCCAGGAACGCGCCCTGCCGCCGGTCAGCAGGTATTTGGGCACTTCGAAGATGCAAGTGCGAACCAGACCCTCGCCGGCCTCGTTGCCCTCGTTCAGGATCTCCATGCTGCCGGTCGGCCACTTGAGCACCCGCGGCCGCGGCGCGTTCGGGGGCACCGGGGGATGCAGCACCCGCCAGACCTTCTTCGGCGGCGCATCGACGTGGAATCGCACGGTGTAGGACTGCATCAGCTTTCTCCATCAGCCGGTATCCAACTGTTCCAGAACGTGATGGTCTCCGCGGGCGGCCGCGTGGCCGGCCGGAAGTCGGTGCCGATCGTGTAAGCGACGGGGAACAGCGCGGCCTGCGTGACCGTCGGGGGAATGCCGAGCAGCTCGGCCACCTCCTGCTCCTTGAACAGATGCATCGTCGTCCACACCGATCCCAGCCCGCGCGAGCGCAGCGCCAGCAGAAAGCTCCAGCCCGCCGGGATGATCGACGCCCATGCCGCCGCGGCGATGCCCGGCTCCGCCGTCTCGATGCGCTGATTGAGGCACGGAATCACATGCACCGGAACCTTTCCCAGCGTGTCGGTCAGGCTCATCGCGCTCTGGTACACCCGCTGCGTCTGTGGGTCCGTCGCGTTGTCAGCCGCGTAGGCCAGGTACTGCGCGCCGATGCTGCGGTAGATCTCGGCGATGGCCTCGCGCTTGTCGGCGTCGGTGATCACCAGCCAGCGCCAGTCCTGGGTGTTGCTGGCCGTCGGCGCCTGCATCGCCAGCTGGATGCACTCCAGAATCACATCGCGACCCACGGGCCGGGTCAGGTCGAGACGCTTACGAACCGCCCGCGTGGTGGTCAGCAGTTCGTCGACGGTGGCGAGGTCCATTGGTTCCGTCCGGGGGTTACAGGTCGATGGCGCAGGACTGGTCGACGCCCAGCACGGTCAAAGAACGCCCGAGGCCGAGAAACACCGCGACGCACAGGGTGAGATCCAGAATCTCCTCGTCGGAGAACGACTCCCGAAGGCGTTCGAAGAACGCATCGTCCATCGACGCATGGTCGGTGGCGAAGCGCTCCGCGTACTCGATCGCGAGACGCTGGCGTGGGGTGTATCCGGGGTAGCTGGCGTACTCGGCGACGTTGTCGTACAGCTCGGGCGCCACGCCGGCGTCCAGCACCGACTGGGCGCGAAAACCCGAGCAGGCCACGCAGTCGTTGATTTGCGCGATCCGCATTCGCGCCAGCTCACGCTCGTCGGCCGGCAGGATGCTCTGCTGATAGGCACCGCGGATCATCCGTTCGACCATGCCGCCGAGCTGCGGCCGTAGTGACCAGATCATCGCGGCTTCACCGCCCGGGCCGTCCGGCACGTCGAGCCTTGCCATGAGGAACTCCTGCCCGGTAAGGACGGTACCGACTCGAGCAAACCAGATTCTCAGCTCGGCTGTCTAGGCCGCCGACTAGGCGTAATTGGGCATATGACTAACCCGGCCTGGACGCGCAAACCCGCCGGGGTTACCGTCCGTTGAGCGGTCTTCAGCCCGGCGCCGCGAATGGGAGGTCTGTGCGTGCTGTTCATGCACGAGCTACACACGGTGCGCGGCCGCAAGGAAGACGACTTCGAGGCGGCGTTCCGTGACGGCTGGATGCCGATGCTCGGGGACGGCGACGACGCCCGGCTGCTGTGGTACGCCAACCAGGCGCACGGCAGCGGTCCCGCGTACACCGTCGTCACCGTCACCGCCGTCCGCGACGGCGCGGCGTGGGAGCGGCTGACCCTGCGGGTGCAGAAGGGCGACCTTCAGGAGTGGATGCGCGGTCTCGATGAGCTGCGCCACGAGGTTGTCGCGAAGCTACTCATGCCGCTGCCCTGGTCACCGCTGGTCGACGTGCAGTTCGGCGACGTGCCGGTCGACGGTCGCGAGCACGAAATGACCCTCTACATGGAAGACACCATGTGGCCCTACGAGGACAAGTTCGAGGAGTACATCGTCCGCTGCGGCGAGGTGTACGCCCGCAGCCTCGAGGCGCCGTCCTCCATGCTGACCATGCACGCCGCGTTCCAGCCCGCCCTCGGCAGCCATGTGCGGCGCGAGGTGATCCTGATGCAGCGCATCAGCCGGCCCGACGCGCTGCTCGATCTGCTGCGCAGCCATATCCCCGCCGAGTACCGCGCACCGGGCACCTGGATGTACGACGCCCTGGACCTGCGCGACCAGTGGAGCAGCCGGCTGCTGCGCACCTCCGAGTGGTCGCCTCTTTTTTAGGGGGTACTGCGCCCGCTATGAACATCGGGACGATCCACGACGCCGCCGCGAGCGGCGATCCCGCCCGGCCCGCGCTGATCGTCGATGGGCGCACCGTCAGCTATGGCGAGCTGGCGACGGCGGTACGGCAGTACGCGACGGGCCTGGCGGCCCACGGCGTCACACCCGGGCAGCGCATCGCCGTCGTCGACGGCGGAAGCCTGTTCTCGATCGCCGCGCTCCTCGGTGCGGCGCGCATCGGCGCCGCACCCGCCCCGATGAACCCCGCGCTGGCGCCGCCCGAGCTGCAGGGGTTGCGCAAAAATGCCGGCTGCGCCGACGTGGCGGTCGCGGGGGAGCAGTACGCCGACCGGGTACGGGAAGCCGGTGCCCCCAGGGTATTGACGCTGGCCGATCTCGTCGGCCGGGAGCCCGGCGACGACGCCGTTGCGCAGGACACCGCCGACGACCGCGACGCGTTGATCCTATTCACCAGTGGCACAACGGGACTCCCGAAAACCGTCAGCATCAGCGAACGTCAGCTCACCCGGCGCATCACCGGAATGTCGCGAGCCTTCCGGGCGGGCTCGAAGCCCTCGGTGAGCATGCTGACCGTCCCGATCTTCCATGTCGGCGGCGCGCTGGGCGTCCTGGGCAGTTTGCATTCGGGTGACACCGTGGTGGTGCAGTCGCCCTTCGACGCCGGCGAGTGGCTGCGCCTGGTGTCCGAGCACCGGGTCGCCACGACGTTCATGGTGCCGACGATGCTGCAGCGGATTCTCGACCATCCCGACTTCGCCGGCACCGATCTGTCGTCACTGGTCGCGATCGCGTACGGGGCGGCGGCCGCGCCGCTGAGCCTGGTGCGCAGGGCCATGGCGGCGCTGCCACACGTGGGGTTGGCCAACGTGTTCGGCCAGACCGAAACGCTGGGCGCTTACACGACTTTGATGCCGGAGGATCACCGCGACCCGGCCCGCGCCGGCTCCGTCGGGCGGCCGTTGCCCGGAGTCGAAGTGCGCGTGGTCGACCCCGACACGGGCACCGACGTCGCGACCGGGGCGGTCGGCGAGTTGTGGGTGAACACCACCCAGAACGTCGCCGAAGGCTGGCTGCACACCGGTGACCTCGCCCGTCAAGATGCCGACGGCTACATCTTCCCTAGCGGGCGATTGAAGGACACAATCAATCGCGGGGGAGAGAAATTCGGACCTATCGAGGTCGAGGAAGCATTGCGTTCACATCCGGCAGTTAGTGATGTCGCGGTCGCCGGGATCGCCGACGACGAGTTGGGCCAACGAGTTGGTGCCGCCGTGGTGGTGTGCGCCCCGGTGACAATCGACGAGTTGCGGGCGCACTGTCGCGAATTGATCGCCTACTTCAAGCTCCCCGAGCGATTGGCGATCGTCGACAGCATTCCGTACAGCGCAACCGGCAAGGTCAACCGCGACCAGCTCGCAACGCTGATCGCCACAGACGCCTAGGAGTCCAAGTGCTGTTTATGCACGAGACCCACAAGGTGGTGGGCACCCGGCAAGACGAGTTCGAGGCCGCCTACCGCGAGGGCTGGATGCCCACCCTGGCCGGCGAAGACGACGCACGGCTGCTCTGGTACACCAACCACGCGCACGGCACCGGGCCCTCCTACACCGTCGTCACGATCACCGGCATCGCCGATGGGGCGTCGTGGGAACGTCTGGCGCGACGCACCCAGCAGGGCGATCTGCAACCGTGGATGCGCGAACTGGACAACCTGCGCCACGAGGTGACGGGCAAGCTGCTGCTACCGGTGGTGTGGTCCCCGTTGCAGTCGGTGGATCTGGCGTCGGTACCCACCGACGCGGGGACACACCCCCTGAGCCTTTTCATGGAAGACACCGGCTGGCCCTCCGCGTCGCTGGACGACTACATCCGCTCGTGGAACGACATCTACTATCGGCCGCTGTCGCAGGCGCCGGCGCGTATGCGGATACTGGACATCCAGGCCTGTTTCCAGGTCGCGCATGGAAGCCATCAACGACGAGAAGCCATGCTGTGGCAGAAGATTGACGATTCCAACAACTACGCGGCACTCGTCCATCTGCTGACCAAAGAGGTGCCGCCCGAATACCGGGCGCCGGGCAGCTACATGTTCGAAGCCCTCAAGTATCGCGACCAGTGGGAGAGCAGGTTGCTGCGGACGTCGGACTGGTCGCCCCTGTACTGAGCGTCACGCCCGGCCCAGGATCCGCTCGGCATCGCGCGCCATGTCGTGCACGATGTCGGCTGCGGGCCGCACATCGCGGACGAGTCCGATCGCCTCGCCGACCAGGATCGCGGCAGCGTCGAAATCCTCTGCGGCCACGGCCTTCTCGAAGGTCTCCACCGCTTCGGGCAGGGCCGCCGACAGTTGGTCCTCGTTGCCATGCCAGGTGTCGAGGAATCGGTTGCCCAGCGCTCGGGCGTTGTAGTCGCCGGGCCAATCGAGTTGTCGCACAACGTCGTACACGCGGGTGCGAAGGGTATCGTCGCCGCTGGCCGCGATGGCGCGCTCCTGCGCCCGCGGTGACACCAACGCTTCGGTGCTGGCCCATAACCGGGTGCCGACCAGTGCACCGTCGGCGCCCAGCGCCAAAGCCGCCGCGAGTCCGCGGCCGTCGGCGACACCGCCGGCGGCCGCGACCAGCGTTTCGGGGGAGCGCGCGGCGACGAGGTCGACGACGTCGGGCACCAGCGTGAAGGTGGACCGGGCGGTCATGCCGTGGCCCCCGGCCTCACCGCCCTGCGCAACGACGATGTCCACGCCGGTGTCCAGGGCCCGGCGTGCGTGCTCGAGGTTCTGCACCTGGGCGATCAGTGCGACGCCCGCCGCGCGCACGCGTTCGGCGAATGGCCGAAGATCGCCGAATGACAACATGATTGCGGCCGGTTGCCGCTCCAGGGCCTGCTCGAGTAGCTCGGGCCGCTGCGCCAGGCTCCAGGTGATGAATCCGCATCCGACCCTGGCATCGCCGGCCAGGTCGAATTCGCGCCGCAGCCAGTCGCCGTTGCCGTACCCGCCACCGATCAAGCCAAGCCCGCCGGCCGCGGTCACCGCCGCGGCGAGCCGGCCGCCGGAGGCCATCGCCATCGGCGCTAGCAGGACCGGGTGTTCGATGCCGAACAGTTCGGTGAGCCGAGTGTTCATCGCAGTTCTCCGGTGAGGAACTGCGCTCGGCCGTGACCGAAAGACCAATCCTCGTCCCCGTTTTCGGTGATCGACACGATCAGATCGGCCGGGTCGACCCCGCATCGCTCGGCGAGATTGGCAGCCAGCAACTCGTAGAAGCGTTCCTTCATGGCGCGGGTGCGTTGGCGACTGACCACGTGCACGATCACCAACCGCGCTGAGCGGTCGATACCGAGACCGGTGTCCCAGGCCACGATCTCGTGCGCCGGATGGGTGCGCACCACCTGGTAGCGGTCGCCCGGCGGGACCGCGAACGCGCCGAGGACGGCGTCATGCGCGGCGTCCAGCAACGCCTGGAGCTCCGATGGGGTGCGACCCTCAATCAGATCGAAGTACAGCAGCGGCATTTTCTCTCCTCTGGTCCGTGCGCCTCGTCTACGACGTTAGGGCCACGGCACGAAGTGAGTGAAATGCCTGTCGCACGGCATCTATGCTTGTCGGGCATGGGCGTGCTGGATGGCGGCCGGGTCGAGTTGCGGCACCTGCGGGCGTTCGAAGCCGTGGCGCGATTGCAGTCCTTCACGCATGCGGCCGACGAGCTCACCATTACCCAACCCGCGCTGAGCCGCACTATCCAGCAGTTGGAAGACGCGCTCGGCGTTACGCTGCTCGATCGCAGCTCCCGGCGCGTGGAGATGACGCCCGCGGGGCGGACGTTCTTCGATCACGTGGAAAGGGTGCTCGCCGAGCTCGAACGCGGGGTGGACGCCGTGCGGCGCCAGGCAAGTATTCGCCTCGGGTTCAGTTGGTTGTTGCCCGACCCGTGGGCCCAAGACACCGTCGCCCGATTCGAGCGGGCCACCGGAACCACGGTCAGTTTGATCCGCACCGACGACGCGCTGGCCGCGGTGCAGCAGGGCAGGGTCGACATCGCGGTGGTGCGTGGCCAGGTGACCTCGACAGCCGTGCGGGTCGTGCACTTGTTCAACGAATCACGGGTGGCGGTGTGTTCGGTGCATTCCCGGCTGGCGCGCATGTCGCAGTTGGACTGGGCCGAGGTTCCGCAATGGCCGCTGGTGGTCAATGTCTCCAGTGGGACCACCGGACCGTGGTCGTGGCCGGCGGGCGAGGGCCCGCAAACCGTCGTGGAGACATCGAATTTCGACGAATGGATCGAATCTGTTGCCGCCGATCGAGGCATCGGCGTGATCCCGGACGTCGCCGTCCGGCGCAACATTCACCCCGGTGTGCGGTTCATCGCGCTGCGTGGAGCGCCCCAGAGCGAGGTGTCCCTGGCTTTCCTGCCGCGCGCCCGCAATGCCGAGCTGCGCCGGTTCGTCGAGGCCGCGGTGACAAGCGCCGCGGAGTGCGGGGTCTGACATCGGTTGTGCTATTCACACACTCGGCTGGTGACCGAGTCCAGGAACGGCTCGGCGACCGCCAAGAAGCCCGCCGGGTCGGACGAGAACACCACGTGCCCGGTGTCCAGGATCTCGAGGCGCGAACCCGCGATGGCGTCGTGCGTGGCACGACCGGCGCGCAGCGGTATCGCGATGTCCTCGCGGCCCCACACAATCAGCGTCGGTGCGGTCAGTTCTGCTGCGCGGCTTCGTAAATCGTGTTCTGGGGTCGCGAAGCTGCGCCAGAGCCCGGTCAGTGTCCGGCCACCTTCGGCGGTTCTGGCCGCCGCGATCGCACGCTCGGCGATTTCGCGGTCGCTGCCGTTCTTGGCTTTCATGTAGGCGCGGATGAACGCCGGCGCGCCGAGACGGACAAACGCCGGGGAGCCGATGACCCGGCAGAAAACGCGTGTCGCCGCACCCAACGGAACAAAGCCGCCGGTGTTGACCAGGACAAGTCCCGCGACGCACTCGGGCCGCGTGATCGCCAGCCGTGCGGCGGCGAATCCGCCGACCGAATTCCCAATCAGCACAGTCCGTGTCAGGCCCAAGCCGTCGACGATGTCTTCGAGCACATCGGCGAACAGCGGGGCACTGGGCTCGAGGGCGACGTCGACGGGATCCGAGTCTCCGTGTCCGGGCCAGTCCACCGCGATGGTGCGGTAACGGCGCGCCAGCGTCTCGCGGATCGGGTCGAAGTCCCGGCGGTCGTGCAGTGTTGCGTGCAGCAGTACAACCGTTGGCCCGCTGCCAATTTCGTCATAGGCAACCCGGCCGGCCCGGGTCTGGATTGTCGGCATCGGAGTTCCTCTCATCGGTGTTGACCGACTGGTCGGTCATGCCGTACGGTACCTCGGTAGGACCGTCATGACAAGGAGGGAATCGAGATGGGTCAAGCCCCGCCTCCCGAAGCGCCGTTTGCGGACAAGATGGCGTACTACCGCACGCAACACACGTCAAAGGGGGTGCGTGCGGTCCACCTGGTCGGAATACCGATCATCGCGGCGGGGCTGCCGCTGCTGTTCGCCACGCCAAAGGTCGGCGCCACCATGTTCGTCGGGGGATGGGCGATGAACATCCTGGGCCACCGGGTGTTCGAGAAGAACCTGCCGTCGACCCACAAGGGATGGATCACGTATCAGCTCACCGGGGTCATCGATGTCTGCGAGCAATACGGCGAAATGCTGGCACGACGCAGCCGGCGGAAAGCCGGATTGCGGTGAGACCGCCCGAACCCGGGCGCAATGCCCTGCTGGACGCGGGACAGCGCCTACTGGCAACCGCCGACTTGGCCCGGATCTCGGTGAACGCAATCGTCGCCGAGGCCGGCATGGCGAAGGGCAGCTTCTACCAGCACTGGCCGAGCCGCGCCGAGTACGTCCGGGCCTTGCATGTCCGATTTCACGACGAGCTCGTGGCAGCAATCGACGCGGCCATGGCGGATCTGCCGCCCGGATACGACCGGCTCGCGGCCGGGATGAACGCCTATCTCGACGGGTGCCTGGCCGAGCCGGCCACCAAGGCATTGCTCGTGCAGTCCCGCACCGAGGCCGGACTGACCGATTTGGTGGCGGCCCGCAATCACAGCGCGGCCACCCAGATGATGCCCGACCTGGAGGCGCTCGGATGGTCGTCGCCGGAACCGATTGCGCCGCTGCTCGTTGCGGCGGTCGCCGAAATCGCGCTCGTCGAACTCGACGCCCGGCAGCGCGATGACGAGTTGCGCAGCGGCCTGCTGCGGCTCGCGTCGCGAACGCCGACGGCGGACTAGGTCAGCGAGGCCAGGCCCGAACGGACCAGATCCAGACTGGCCGCCACCAGCTCGCCGAGATCCTCGGCACAGCCGTTGCGGCCCCAATGCTCCACTGCCACAACAAGAGCCGCGGCCAGCGCGGAGCCTGCGACCTCAGCGCCCAGCGCAATGTCGGGCGCGTCCGGGTTCCGTTTGGTGACGAATTCGGTCAGCACCGCGGCGAATGAGGATTGCACCACCCGCAAGTGGCCCGCGATGCGCTCGGCGCTGATCAATTCGGTGCGGGCAGTCGCGGCCTGCCGCACCACCTCGAGGTCGTGCGGGAAGGCGGCGACACTGGCCAGCACCGCGTCGAAGAGCGACTCGGAGTCCGGTCGTTGCGCGAGCGCCTCGGCCAGCCATTCCAACTGCGTCTCGTAGTCCTGGAACAGGACCGACTCCTTGGTCGGGAAGTGCCGGAAGAAGGTGCGTTCGGTAACACCGGCTTCGGCCGCCAGCTCCGTGACGGTTACGTTTGCAAAACCCTTGTGCGCGAAGCTCTTTAGCGCGGCCTGACGCAGCGCCTCGCGCGTCGACCGGCGGCGCAGTTCGTGGCGATTCATCGAGACGGTCATGGCAGGCCGATCGTATCTCACCACTTGCGTCAGAACTGACATCTTCCAATTATGTCAGTACTGACATATTCTTGTCACGCGCAGACCACCGACGAAAGGCAGGGCGGGGACTATGAGCAAGACCGAATACGACGCGATCGTGGTGGGCGCCGGGCACAACGGCCTGACCGCCGCGGCGATCCTGCAGCGCGCCGGCCTGCGAACCGTGTGCCTGGAAGCCAACACCTACGCGGGCGGCATGGCGGCGACGGTCGAATTGATCGACGGCTTCCACTATGAGATCGCGGGCTCGGTGCAGTTCCCGATGGCGAGCCAACTCACCAAGGACCTCGGACTCGACACGCTGCCCGCGATCGAGCCCGACGTGATGTCGGTCAACATCGGCGAAAACGGTGAAGAGCCGATGGTCTTCTATCGCGACCCGATGCAGCTGATGGCCCACCTGGGCGAGAAGCACGGCGCCGAGGCCGTGATGGGCATGGCCGAGCTGATCGGCTGGAGCCAGGCACCCGCGCGCGCGCTGGGCCGCTTCGACGTGTGCCAGCCACCCAAGACGATCGACGAAATGTATGCCTGCGCAACCAACGACGCCGAACGCCGAGCGATTCACGAGATGCTGTTCGGCTCGGCGATGGATGTGATCGATCGCTACCTGCCGGACAAGGACAAGCACGCGGTGATGCGCGGAATGCTGGCGTTTCTGGCCGTGAACTCGACCTACCGCGGCCCCTACACACCGGGCAGCGCCGCCTGTCTGGCGTTCGCAGTAGCCGTGCCCCAGGACGACGGAGCCAGCACCGCGATGATGACCAAGCTCAAGGGCGGCATCGGCGCCCTCACCGAACACCTGCGCGAGCTATTCCTGTCGCATGGCGGCGAGATCCGCTTCCGCACCAAGGTCGAGGAGATCCTCGTCGAGAATCAGAAGGCGTCCGGCGTTCGGCTGCGGGACGGTTCGACCATCTCGGCACCGATCGTGGTGTCTAATCTGTCGCCCGACATGACTCTCACCGAGCTCATTGCGCCCGAACATGTTCCCGCCGAACTGGTTTCGCGTGTTTCCGGTCGCGACCACCGCGCCTCTTTCGTGCAGATTCATTTCGCGTTGGACGGGCTGCCCGAGTTCGCACCGCCGTATGAATTCCTCAATGAGGAGGGCATGCAACAGTCGGTCGGGATCTTTGGCTCACCCGAAGAGCAACAGCGGCAGTGGGAGATCTGCCGACAGGGCCTCGTTCCGGACAACCCGTCGATGGGCATGCAGATCCCGTCGGTGCACGATCCCGCCATGGCGCCGCCCGGCAAGCACGCGGCGAGCGCGTTCGCCTACGCATTCCCCGTCGAAGTCGACCGTGACCAGCATGGCCACCTGAAAAACGATATGGCACAGCGTGTTATCGACAAGATCACCAAGTTCGCACCGAACTTCAAGGACATCATGATCCGGCATATCACGTTTGCGCCGTATCACATGAACACGATGTTCGGCGCACCCGCCGGCGACTTCTGCCACGGTCTGTTACACCCGGATCTGATGGGGCCCAACCGGCCCGGCCCGAAAGGCTTCCTGGACATGCCGATTCCGATCGACGGCCTGTACCTGGGCGGCGCGGGATGCCATGGCGGCCCGGGCATTACATTCACTCCCGGGTACAACGCGGCCTATCAGATTCTGGACGACCGATAGCCGATCATCTGCTGAACGTTCCGGTCAGCTGCGCCTGCGCGGTCGCGGCGCCGGCAATGGTCTGGGCGGCCTGCACGCCGGCCAGTCCGCCGGGGAGCTGGTAATCGTTGGGCAGCTGGTACAGCGTGAACCGGTAGTGGTGCACTCCGCTACCGGGCGGTGGGCAGGGCCCGCCGTACAGGCTCTGGCCGGTGGAGTTCGGCAGCGTGACCCCGCCACGTGGAGTCCCGCCATCGCTGATGCTCCCCGAACCCGGGGCGAGTCCGATCACGATCCAGTGCACGTATGTTCCGCCCGGGGCATCGGGATCGTCGACCACGAGGGCCGCTCCCAACGGTGCCGACCAGGTCAGAGGGGGAGACAGGTCCTGCCCTTTGCAGGTGTACAGCGACGGAATCGGCGCACCGTCGGCGAAGGCCGGACTACTGATCGTCAGCGGCGCGTCCGGCGCCGCGTGAGCAGCGCCGCTGCCGGCCGCGAGTACCAAGGCCAGCCCGCCGACCGCGACACCGATTCGCCGAAGTGTCAGGTTCATGGGACCAGAACCACCTTTCCGATGTTCTCCCGCGCCGCCAGGATCCGGTGCGCGGTGGGCGCTTCGTCGAACGGTACGGCCGCATGCACGATCGGCGTGATGGTGCCGTCATGCAGGGCCTGGGTCAACGGGGCGATCCAGGGCTCCAGCGTGCCGCGATCGTCCCACAGCCGCAGCATGTTCAGGCCGATCACCGCCTTGGAGGCCGAGAGCTGGTCCATCAGGTTGAAGCCGCGCAGCATCGACAGCACCTGCGGCGCCGCCCGGCGCAGCGAGCGCTTCTCGCCCTCCTGCAACGACGAAACTCCATATCCCACAAGCCTTCCGCCGGGACGAAGCAAGTTGTACGACCGCCGCAGTGACGTTCCGCCCAGGGCGTCGAGGATGAGGTCGTAGGGACCGACGTCCTTCCACCAGCCGTCGCGGCGGTAGTCGATCGCGCGGTCCACGCCGAATTCGGCGAGCTTTTGATGTTTGGCCGGCGACGCGGTGCCGTGCACCTCGGCCCCGGCCGCCTTGGCGAACTGGATGGCCGCGGTCCCAACGCCTCCCGCCGCCGCGTGAATCAACACCCGCTCACCGCGGCGCAGCGAGCCGTAGCCGTGCAGCGCCGCCCAGGCGGTTGCGTAGTTGACCGGGACGGCAGCGCCTTGTTCGAAGCTCAACGCGTCGGGCAGTACTACTGAATCGGACGCGGCAACGTTGACGGTTTCGGCGTAACCGCCGAATCGTGTTCCGGCCAAGACCCGTTCGCCGACACGGCCGGGGTCGACGCCGTCGCCGACGGCAGCGACGGTGCCGGCGACTTCGTAACCGACGACCGCCGGAAGTTTCGGCGCGTCGGGATACAGCCCGACGCGAGCGAGGTGATCGGCGAAGTTGACGCCCGCGGCGCGAACGGCGACCTGCAGCTGGCCCGGCCCCGGCGCGGGTGGGTCCGGGCGCTGCTGCACCTGCAGCACGGACGGATCGCCGTGCTTGGTGATAACGACTGCGCGCATCGCGATCCCTTTTCTAGGCCTGTGCGGCGGACTCGGAGAGGCGGGGGAGGACGACATCGCGCCACCCGGGCCCCATCCGGTCGAAGGCCGCGGCCATCCTCGTGTCGTTGAGATCAAACCCACTGTGCTCCAAGAACACTCGGGTGCCGGTGCCCTCCGGTTCCAGGCGCCAGGTCAGCGTCCACGCGGGGGTGAAGGTGTAGACGAAGCGGTGCGGTGGATCGACCTCGAGCACCTTGCAAGCCTGTTTGCCGTAGCCGGGCATGTCGAGGACGAATTGGTGGCCGACGACCGCCGCCACCTGACCCTCGGCCCACCACAGCCGCATCAGGTCGGGTTCGGTCAGCAACCGCCATACCCTCTCCGGCGGTGCGCCCACGAATTGATCGACCCTGATCGTCGCGGGTGATGTTGTCCGGCTCATTCCAGCTCCTCTGCTGCGTCGGCCAGCGCGGCCAGCCGCGCGCGCCAGAACTTCTCGAAGGGGTGCAGCCACTCGCCGAGTTCGGCGAGCGGCTCCGCGGTGAGGCGGTAAATGCGGCGGCGGCCTTGCGGTTCGTCGGCGACGAGCCCGGCTTCCCGCAGCACCCTGAGATGCTCGGCGACAGCGGGGCGACTGAGTTCGAACCGGTCGCTGAGTTCGCCCGCGGAAAGTTGCTGCTGCGTCAGAATCTCCAACAGCTCGCGTCGCACCGGGTTCGCCAGGGCGAGAAAAACGCGATCCGAAGTCGCCACCCTCGGCACTATATGTCGGAAATTCCCGACACGTCAACCGCCTTGTCGGTACGCGCGCTAAGTTGCTCCTTATGCGTTTCGCCTGGGAACGGCTGACCCCTACCGTGTATCGCTGCAGGCTTCCGTTCTGTGACGTCACGGTCGGGCTGGTGCGCGGACATGCCGGGGCATTACTTGTCGATTCGGGTACCACGCTGACCGAGGCGGCCGCGATCGACGAGGACGTCCGACAGCTCACCGGGGGCCCGGTCACCCAAATTGTGCTGACGCACAAGCATTTCGACCATGTCCTGGGTTCCGCGTACTTCACCGACGCCGAGATCTACTGCGCGCCCGAGGTGGTCGACTACCTATCGTCGGCCCACGACGAGATCCGTGCTCATGCGCTGAGTTATGGCGCCGACGCCGCCGAGATCGACCGGGCGATCGCGGCGCTGCAACCGCCGCAGCACGGCCTCTACGACGCCGTGATCGATCTCGGCGACCGCGATGTGCGGATCACCCATCCGGGTCGCGGCCACACCACGTCGGACCTGATCGTGGTGGTGCCCGGGCTCGACGATCATGATCACCACGTCGTGACGTTCACCGGCGACCTCGTCGAAGAGTCCGGCGACCCGTGGATCGATGCCGACTCCGACGTGGCGGCCTGGCCGGCGACACTCGATCGGGTGCGGGCGATCGGTGGTCGAGAAGCCATCTACGTCCCGGGTCACGGGAAGGTCGTCGACGCCGAGTTCATCCGCCGCCAACGGGCTTGGTTACTACAACGTTCGGGCTAGCCGGCCGCGACCGTGCACGCGGCGATCAGCGCGCCCGGATCGGTGACGCTGAGCACCAGTGAGCGCAGCGCCACCGACCTCAGCGGGACTTTCGCCCGCACCGGCGGGTCTATCGTCAACGCCACCAGTCCCTTGCCCGAACCGTTGACCAGCCAGCGACCGTTCGAATAGTGCACGCCCGCGGTGAAGGTGCGCTCGTCGGACGCTTCGGCACTTTTGATTGACGAGACCGGGATATGGGCATCGAACGCCCAGCCCATCTTCACGTGAAGCGTCCCGTCTTCGACCCGCACCTCGCTGGTGCTGGGCCCGAGCCCCAGCGGGGTGGACAACAGCACATACCAACGCTCGTAGCGCAATTCCGTCTGCACCGATCCGAGAGTACTCGAAGTTTGCTGGCGGGGTTAAGCTTCTTTTCATCCATCCGGCCACGCAGTTTGCTGTCGGGGGCAGCGGATGGGCAACCGCAACCCGGCTCGTGCCGAAAAGCATTGCACCGCAATCTCTTAGGGCCGTCCAACCGATACCCGTGCTGGCCGCGGTCGCCCGGAGTTCCCCGTGTGGCAACAGATTTGGCCCGGCTCGGCAGCCGGTCAAAACTCATGATTGAAAAGTCGGGTCCGGGGCTAGACTCACGTGCAGCGGAATCGCGCTGGAAGGGGAGCGTAAAGCCATGGCCATCATCGACGCGGACACCGAGGTCCCCACACCGTTCGACGAAGACGTCGCCGCCACGCAGCGATACTTCGACGATCCACGCTTTACCGGGATTATTCGCCTCTATTCGGCCCGCCAAGTAGTAGAACAACGCGGCACGATTCCGACCGACTACACCGTGGCCCGGGAAGCGGCGAAGGCCTTCTATCCCCGGCTGCGCGAGCTTTTCGCGGCGAAGAAGAGCATCACGACCTTTGGCCCGTACTCGCCCGGGCAGGCCGTGAGCATGAAGCGAATGGGCATCGAGGCTATCTACCTCGGCGGCTGGGCGACCTCCGCCAAGGGCTCCACCACCGAAGATCCGGGGCCCGACCTGGCGAGCTACCCGCTGAGCCAGGTGCCCGAAGATGCCGCGGTGCTGGTGCGTGCGCTGCTGACGGCGGACCGCAATCAGCAGTACCAGCGGCTGCAGATGAGCGAGCAGCAACGCGCGACGGCCAAGGAGTACGACTACCGGCCGTTCATCATCGCCGACGCCGACACCGGCCACGGCGGTGACCCGCATGTCCGTAACCTGGTCCGCCGCTTCGTGGAAGTGGGGGTGCCCGGCTACCACATCGAGGACCAGCGTCCCGGTACCAAGAAGTGCGGTCATCAGGGCGGCAAGGTTCTGGTGCCGTCCGACGAACAGATCAAGCGCCTCAATGCCGCCCGCTTCCAGCTCGACGTCATGCGGGTGCCCGGCATCATCGTCGCGCGCACCGACGCCGAGGCGGCGAACCTGATCGACAGCAACTCCGACGAGCGCGACCAGGCGTTCCTGCTCGGGGCCACCAACTTGGACATTCCGTCCTACAAAGGCTGCTTCCTGGCGCTGATGCGGCGCTTCTACGAGCTGGGCGTCAAGGAGCTCAACGGCCATCTGCTGTATGCCCTCGCCGATGGCGAGTACGGCATCGCCAACGCCTGGCTCGAGCGGCAGGGAATCCTGGGCCTGGTCTCCGATGCGGTCAACCAGTGGCGGGAGAACGGAAAAGACTCGATCAACGACATGTTCGACCAGGTCGAGTCGCGGTTCGTGGCCGCCTGGGAAAACGATGCCGGGCTGATGACCTACAGCGATGCCGTCGCAGAAGTGCTGGCCTTCGGCGAAAGCGAAGGCGAGCCGGCCAGCATGAGTCCCGACGAGTGGCGGCAGTTCGCGGCGCGGACGTCGCACTACGCGGCCCGCGAGAAGGCCCGGGAACTGGGCGCCGATCCGCAATGGAGCCCCGAGCTGGCCAGGACCCCCGAGGGCTACTACCAGGTGCGCGGCGGCATCCCGTACGCGATCGCGAAGTCGCTCGCGGCCGCACCGTTCGCCGACATCCTCTGGATGGAAACCAAGACCGCGGATCTGGCCGACGCCAAACAGTTCGCGGACGCGATCCACGCCGAATTCCCCGACCAGATGCTGGCCTACAACCTGTCGCCGTCGTTCAACTGGGACACCACCGGGATGACCGATGAGGAGATGAAGCAGTTCCCCGTCGAGCTCGGCAAGATGGGCTTCGTCTTCAACTTCATCACCTACGGCGGACACCAGATCGACGGCGTCGCCGCCGAGGAGTTCGCCACCAACCTCCGACAGGACGGCATGCTGGCGCTGGCTCGGCTGCAGCGCAAGATGCGCCTGGTCGAGTCGCCGTACCGGACGCCGCAGACGCTGGTCGGCGGCCCACGCAGCGACGCCGCCCTGGCCGCCTCGTCGGGCCGCACCGCGACCACGAAGGCGATGGGCAAGGGCTCGACCCAGCATCAGCACCTGGTCCAGACCGAGGTGCCGAAGAAGCTGCTGGAGGAGTGGCTGGCGCTGTGGAGCGAGCACTACCAACTGGGCGAGAAACTCCGGGTGACGCTGCGGCCCCGCCGCGCCGGCTCCGACGTGCTCGAACTCGGGATTTTCGGCAACGACGACGAGCAACTGGCCAACGTCGTCGTCGATCCGATCAAGGACCGGCATGGCCGCAGCATCCTGCAGGTGCGCGACCAGAACACCTTCAGCGAGAAGCTTCGCCAGAAGCGGTTGATGACCTTGATCCACCTGTGGCTGGTGAACCGCTTCAAGGCCGACGCGGTCTACTACGTCACGCCGACCGAGGACAACCTGTATCAGACCGAGAAGATGAAGTCCCACGGGATCTTCAGCGAGGTCTACCCGGAGGTCGGCGAGATCATCGTCGCCGAGGTCAACAAGCCGCGCATCGCCGAGCTGCTCAAGCCCGACCGGGTGGCGCTGCGGAAGCTGATCACCAAGGAAGACTAGCCATCTGCGCCAATAGGTTCACGAAACCGCTTGGCAGGCTTCATATTTCGTGACGTCGCTCGTTGGCTCGCCGCGATCCACCCGCGGCCGCTTTTCGGCACGCCGACGGCGCTAGACCGCGCCCCGATCGCGCTCTCACCTGCCAAAACGTGAAAGTGGTCACGCCGGATAATTTCCCTTCCAGCAATAGTTGCATACGTGTACAGTAGCTATTGGATATATGCAGCAGACCGGGCAGAACGGCGAAAGGACACTCCGATGAAGTCTCAGACCAAGATGACGATCACGACCTTCGGCGCGGCGGGCGCAGTCGCCTTCATCGTCGGACTCGGCGGCATCAGCCCCAGCCAGGTCGTGCCGACGCCGGCCGCACCCACCCACGCTTCGTCGAGCGTCGCACCCGCGACTCCGAACGTGTCGGCCAACGGCGTGCACAAGGCGGTCCTTACCACCTGCATCTCGGGACTCAACTGCTAAGCGGCAACCCCGCACCCAAGCAACCGGTGGCCCGTCTCGCATACGAGATGGGCCACCGGCATGTCCACCCCAATTCGCCCGGTTTGCGACAGACACCGGCGGGCACGAACGAAAGAGTTCGCAGGGTTACGGAAGGGAGTCTGATGAGGACGCAAGCTCGGACGGCAGTCGCGGTTTTCGGCGGGGCGGCGATGCTCGTCGTCACGGTTGGTTGCGCAGGAGGCAACAAAGCACCTAGCAGCACCACGACGACGACCACTACGACAACCGGCACGACGTCCGGCGTCGCGCCCTCGACGGCGCCGGATACCGGCAGTCCGACCGGCAGCGGCGGGCCGGGCGGCGGAGGCGGCACCGTCCCCGGCGGCCCGACCGGCGGTGGCGGACCCGGCGGCGGGGGCGGCTGCATCGGCAACATCTGCGGCGGCAACTGATCGCGCCAGACAATCGGCGACGTCGGTGCCGCTGATCTATTCTGAGGCCCGCCGGCCTGAGTTATGGTTCTCCGCAACGCGACTGCAAGGAGACCTCCAATGGCGAAGCTCAGGTTTGGGTATTTCATCGCGCCGTTTCACCGCGCGGGCACCAACCCGACGCTGGCACTGCAGCGGGACCTCGAGTTCGTCCAACACCTCGACGCGCTGGGCTTCGACGAAGCGTGGATCGGCGAGCATCACTCGGCGGGTAGTGAGCTCATCGCCTCACCGGAGATCTTCATCGCCGCCGCGGCGGAGCGGACCAAGTGGATCAAGCTCGGCACCGGCGTCATCTCGGTCGCGTATCACAACCCGCTGTGGGTCGCCGACCGGTTGATGATGCTGGATCACCTCACCCACGGCCGCGTGATCGGCGGGATGGGTCCCGGTTCGCTGCCCAGCGATTCGTCGATGATCGGCCTGACCCCGACCGACACCCGCGAACTGCTGGAGACCAACCTCGACATCATCGTGCGCCTGCTGGCAGGGGAGACCGTGAGCGCCAAGACGCCGACGCACGAGCTGCACGACGCCCAGCTGCAGCTATCGCCCTACTCCGAAGACGGCATCCCGCTCGCGGTCGCCGCGGTCGCCTCGCCGACCGGCGCGCGGCTGGCCGGTAAGCACGGCATCGGCCTGCTCTCCATCGGGGCGACCCTGACCGTCGAGGGCTTCAACGCGCTGCAATATCACTGGGACATCGTCGAAGAACGCGCCGCGGTGTTCGGCACCAGGGTCGACCGCAGGAACTGGAGCCTGGTCGGGCCGTTCCATATCGCCGAAACCGACAAGCAGGCGCGCGAGGACGTCAAGTTCGGCCTCGAGCCATGGTTCCGGTACTTCCAGAAGGTCGCCGCGTTCCCGCAGATGACCATGCCGGGCGAGCAGATCGACGAGATGATCGATGTCATCAACGAGAACGGCGCCGGCGTGATCGGCACCCCGGAGCGGGCGCGGGCCCAGGTGCAGCGGATGTGGGATCAGTCCGGTGGCTTCGGCTGCATGCTGCAGATGGGCCATGAGTGGGCCAACCCGGCGGCCACCAAACGGTCGGCCGAATTGTTCGCCGCCGAAGTTATGCCGCATTTCCAGGGCCAGGCGCAGCCGACGCTGGATGCGGCCGCGCGCGCCAGCGAGGCGCGCGAAGGGCTCGCGGAGTCGCAGAATCAGGCCGTCGCGCACATGACCAAGAAGTACCAGGACGAACTCAACGCCAAGTAGTCGCGCCCAGTCCGAACCAGCGCGCGAGCGCCCGGCGAAGTTCGACGACGTCGGGTGACGCCGCCGAGGATGCCCACGCCACGTAGCCGTCGGGACGTACCAGCAGCGCGGTGGCCAGCAGCTCGCGATCGGGACGTCCGACGGCGACGGTGAGTTCGTCGGCGGCATCGGCCACCGCGGCAGCCACGCAGCCGGAGTCGGTGAGATCGATCAGCATCGGTTGTCCGGTGCGGGCCAGCTCCGCGACGCGTCTGGTCACGTCGCCGTCCGTCACGCCGAAGTCGGGCACCCAGTGCCCGGTCAGCGGATGCGCGTCGGGGTCTGTGCCATAGCGGTTTTCGGCCCCGGATATCAGATCACCGAGACGACGGGCGATTTCGGAATCGGTCAGCAGCTCGGAGAACAGCTGCCGCAACGCGCTGACCTCGGGCCCGGGCCGCACCAGTGCCAGCTGTGCCCGGCTGTGCATGATGACCCGCTCGGCCGCGGGCCGGCGCTCGGCTTCGTAGGTGGCGAGCAACGCGGGCTCGACGCGGCCGCGCACAACCGCGGCGAGCTTCCAGCCGAGGTTCACCGCATCCTGCAGGCCCAGATTGAGTCCCGGCCCGCCCATCGGGGAGTGGACATGCGCGGCGTCGCCGACCAGAATCACCCGTCCCGCTTGATACCGCGACGCGATCCGGGAATTGATGCCGGCGAAGCGCCGCAGGTCGAGGTCCGCCCCGGGCGACACCGGCCGCAGCGGCAGGTCCGCACCCAGCACCCGTTTGACGCTGGCCTCCAGTTCTTCCAGGCTCATCGGCTGCCCGTCGAAATTGTCCTCTGCGGGCTCCGCGCGAGCGGTTGGGTCCAATTCGAAACAGATCACGGCCGCGCGCCGCCCGAGCGCACCGAGGGCCAAGACGCCACGCTCGACCCGATGGAACCCCAGCGGCGGGATCCGTCCGTAGCCGGGCACGTCCAATACGCCGCTGACCGGATCGATCCATTCGTCCGGCGGCACGATGTCGAATCCCATCCGCGCGACCACGTCATACGACGACATCCCGGGGAACTCGATGCCGGCCAGCTTGCGTGTCATGCTGGTGCCGCCGTCGGCGCCGATCAGGTACTTGGCCCGCAGGGCATAGCTGCCGTCCGGCCCCGTGACCTCGACCGTGACGCCGGAGTCGTCCTGGTCGAAACCGGTCAGCGCGTGGCCCCATCGGATGTCGACGTCGTGTTCGCCGGCCCGATCGGCCAGCACCTGCACCAGCTTGGGCTGCTGGACGGGCAGCAGGAAGACCTGCGAGTCGATCGACGTGAGATCCAACGGGAAGGCCGCGAACATCGGTCGGGGGTTGAGCCGGGGCGGCTCCGTGGCTCCGGCAAGCGTGCCGTAGAGACCGCGATGGTCCAGAATCCGAACCCCTTGGCCGATAACGCCGTTCGCTCGCCGCATGGGATTCGGGCCGGGCATCGGGTCCAGCACCACGGGCCGGATCCCGTTCAATCCCAGTTCGCCGGCCAGCATCAGCCCGTTGGGACCGCCACCGGCGATGACGACATCAATCACTTAGCCCAGCTTAATAGTTGAGAAGCGGGCCGGCAAACGTCGGGCTCAACTGACAGCGCGTGTTTTCATAATCCGGCGCTAGCCGCTTCCCAGCTCAGACCTAATAACGGGGCGCATACCTGGGGGATGACCACCCCTAGTCACCATCACCAGTTCATGCGAATCATCTTTGCCGGGGTCGCGGGCATCGCGATGCTGGCGTTCGCCGACGCGGCACTTCCCGCCTCGGCCATACCCGGACAAGTACGCCTGACGGCGATCGACTCGCCGTTGCCGCAGGGACCGGCAAACCTCGCCGGCGGGGGCCTCGCCACCGACGACAGCGACGACGAGGCGCAACTGCAACAACAACTGGCCCAGCAGGAGATGCTGCAGGCCCAGCAGCAGGCCGAGCAACAAAACGAAGAGGCCCAGCAGCAGGCCCTCCAAGCCGAGCTACAGGGTCAGCAGGTCGAACAGCAGGCCAACAATCCCTAGCGCTCGGCCGCCTTCACGAGTCGATCCGCGAGAAGCTTGACCGCACCGCCCAGCGCCGCGCGCGTCGCCGGCCCGGTTCCACGAATTCTCTCGACGAACGAGCCCGACCACCGAATGTCGGTGCCACCGGCCGCGTTCGGCGTCAAGACCACCTCGCCGAGGTAATCCTTGGCCGGTGACGGCCCCACCAACTTGTAGACCTGCCGGCGATCCTGCTCGTACTCGACGATCTCCTCCCGGGCCAGCAGAGGCGGCACACCGATCTGGCGAATCGCACCGACGCCGCCCGGTGCCGGATCGCCTTGGCGTGCCCAGCTCGAGTGCAGGACCATCGGCTTGGCCCAGCTCGCCCAGTTGGCACCGTCGGCCAGCAGCCCGAACACCGTTGCGGCGGGCGCGCTACTGGTCCGGTTGATCTCGAACGAAAACTTGCGACCTGACATAGCCGCGTACCCTACCGCCGGCGTGGGGGCCGGTGAAACCCGGCACGCGACGGCCGCCTCGCGTGCATACTCACCGTGTAAGAGGGTCCGGGTAGCTATCACGGACCGAGAGCGGTCAACGGGTGGGAATTCCAAGACGCGATGAAATATGTTGGTAAACGGGTGATTTCGAGCCTGCTTTCGGATTTCGGCGGGCGTGGCACCGCGCGCCGGCACACGCGGGCATCGCTGGTGATGTGCGCGGTCCTGTTGTCGCTCTGCAGCTGCGCCAGGCCAACCGCTGCCCCCGCGGCCAAACCCGGTCCGACGACGACTAGCCCCGTCGTCCCGACCAAGGACAACTCACTGACCAAGGCCGACAGTCAGCGGGTGCTCGAAGACGCGGTCAACGCCGCGACGCCCGGCTGCTCGGCCGCGGTGGGTTCCCAGGGGACCGTCGTGTGGACCGGCGTGCGCGGGATCGCCGACACGGCGACGGGCGCAAAGATCACCGCGGACACCGTGTTCGACATCGGCTCGGTGTCCAAGCAGTTCACCGCCACCGCGATCCTGTTGCTCGCCGACGCGGGAAAGCTGACACTGAACGACCCGCTCTCCCAGCACATGCCGGAATTCCCCAACTGGGCGTCCACCGTCTCGATCGCCCAGTTGATCCACCAAACCAGCGGCATCCCCGAATACGAAGGCCTGCTGGTGAAGCAGGGGTTCGGCATCGGTGACCGGACCACGCAGGAGCAGGCGTTGCAGGCGGTGGCGGCGGTGCCGCAGCTGGCTTTCAAGCCTGGCAGCGGATTCCGGTATTCCGACTCCAACTATCTGTTGCTCGGCGAGATCGTCCATCGGGTGTCGGGCCAGCCGCTGCCGCAGTTCCTCAGCGCGCAGATCTTTGACCCGCTGGGTCTGGGAATGGTGATGGATCCGGTCGGCGAGGTCCCGCACAAGGCGGTCTCCTATGCGGGCGGCAGCGATGGATACCGGATGACCACTTCGGCGTGGGAGCAGGTCGGCGACGGCGCGGTCCAGGCCTCACCCAGCCAGCTGGTGCAGTGGGGCGACAACTACCGGACCGGTCGCGTGGGCGGGCCCAAGCTGCTCGAGGCGCAACTGGCGGGGGCGGTGGAAATTGGACCCGGCATCCCGGTGCGCTACGGCGCCGGCATCTACCTCAAGGCCGACGGCACGCTCGACCACGACGGCGCCTCGCCCGGCTTCGTCACGGCGTTCCGCGTCAGCAAGGACCGGCAGACCTCGGTTGCCGTCAGCTGCAACACCGACGACCAGATCCCCGAAGCGCTGGCCGACTCGATCGCGAAGCTCTGGATGTAGTGGAAAGCGGCCGGAAACGCCATCATTCACGGTATGGCGAAACGCCCGGCGCTGCTTGTCGCGATCGTGTTGCTGCTCAGCGCCTGCGGCGGCGGTCAGCAGGCGGCGCCGAAAACCAGCCCGGCGGGCCCCGCGAACACTGACGCCGCGAAGGGCGGCAGTCAGAAAGTGCTCAATGATGCGATCGACGAGGGCGCACCGGGCTGCTCGGCCGCGGTGGGGGTCAAGGGCACGGTCGTCTGGACGGGGGTGCGCGGCCTGGCCGACCTGGCGACCGAAGACCCGCTCACCGCGGACACGGTGTTCGATATCGCGTCGGTGTCCAAGCAGTTCACCGCGACTGCGCTGCTGTTGCTGGTCGATGCCGGCAAGCTCTCGCTCGACGACCTGTTGTCCCGGCACCTGCCCGAGCTGCCGTCGTGGGCCGGCACCGTCAACGTCGGGCAATTGATGCACCAGACCAGCGGCATACCCGACTACGTGGGACTGCTCGAGGCGCAGGGGTTTGCGTTCGGCGACCGCACCACCCAGCAGCAGGCAGTACTCGCGGTGGCCGCCATGCCGAAGCTGACGTTCGCACCCGGCTCCCGGTTCGAGTACTCGAATTCCAACTACCTCCTGCTCGGCGAGATCGTCCGCCGGGTTTCGGCCGAACCGTTGCCGCAGTTCCTGGCCGAACAGATCTTCGGTCCGCTCGGCCTGGCCATGGTGGTCGATCCAACCGGACCGATTCCCGGCAAGGCCGTCGCCTACGAAGCGGACAGCGACGACTACCACGCCACCACCACCGGCTGGGAACAGGTCGGCGACGGCGGCATCCAGACCACACCCACCCAACTCGTCCATTGGGCCGACAATTATCGGACCGGCCGCGTGGGTGGCACCACCTTGCTCGAGGCACAACTGAGCGGGGCAGTGCCGACCGATCCGGGCGGCGGTGACAAGTACGGCGCGGGAATCTTCCTGCTGGCCAACGGAACACTCGATCACGACGGCGAATGGGGCGGCTACGTCACGGCGTTTCGGGTGAGCAAGGACCGAACGACGTCGGTGGCGATCAGCTGCAACACCGATGAGCAGGATCCGGAAGCCCTGGCCGGCTCGATAGCAAACCTCTGGATGTAGTTCGCCACCAACGCGTTTCGTGAGAATCAGCCAATCACGCCGATGACCGTACGGCCGTCGTCGAGTTCGATGCGGGTCAAGGCCATCGGCGCGGACAGGGCCGACAGGAAGTGCCCCAGGCCGGCTTCGGAGATCCGGAACAACTCGCCGCGGCGGGCATCGGTCGTCGCGACCTGCCCCACGAATCGGGCGCCGAGTTGCTCGAGCTGCCCGTGCAGCGGCTGTCCCCGCCGGTGGGCGCCGAATACCGCTAGCTCGCAGCCGGTTTGGATCAACAGTCCGGACTCGGTGCCGGTCAATCGTGCGCCGATGTCGGCGGCGATTTGGTCGTCGAAGGCGGGCACCACGATCGTCACGCCGAACGGGGTGCCGGCCGGTGTCGGCGCGACGGGAACGGTGACCGCGGCCATGTCGAGCAGATTGCAGAAGTTGGTGTAAGTGCCCATCCGACGGCTGATCCCGACGGGGTCGGCGCTTACCTCACTGCGGCTGGGATGTTCGGTGGTGGTGGGCAGCAGCAACGCATCGAAACCGTCGAGCAGGCGAGCCGCATCGGCGCGGGCGCGTGTCAACGCGTTCAGGTCGGCGGCGAAGTCGGGACCGGTGACCTCGCGCGCCGCGGTAATGATCGACGCAACAACGGGATCGGCGCTCGCCGGTGCGGTGTCGAGAAACTCTCCGACCGCCATGTATCGCTCGGCGACGATCGCACCGTCGTAGAGCAGCAGGGCCGCATCCAGCAGGACGGAGATGTCGATCGGTTTGACGCTGCACCCGGTATCGAGAGCCAGGCGCACGGATTGCTCGAACGCGTCGCGGTAGTCGGGGCGAAGGGCAGCGAGGTTCGCGGCTTGCGGGATCGCCAGCCGTGGCACATCGGGCGCCGAGAGACGGACGTCGGCAGGCCAGGGGCGGCCGCGGGGGTCGCGCTGGTCGGGTCCGGCCATCACGGCGACCGCGGCGGCGGCCAGGGTGAGGTCGTCGGCAAGCACGCAGACGGCGTCGTAGCTCGCGCATGCCGGGACGACGCCGTGGGTGGGGATGATCCCGAGGGTGGGTTTGATGCCGACCAGACCGTTGAGCGCGGCGGGAACCCGAACCGATCCCGCGGTGTCGGTGCCGATGCCGATGTCGGCGATGCCCAGCGCTACGGCGACGGCGGAACCGGAACTCGACCCGCCCGAGACCAGGTCCGGATGATGCGAATTACGCACGGCGCCATAGGGACTGCGGGTACCGGCCAAACCGCAACCGAATTGATCGAGGTTCGTCTTGCCGAGCACGACCGCTCCCGCGTCGCGGAGTCGTTCGATGGCGACCGCGGTGGTGGCCGGCTGATACGCAAACTCGCGGCACCCAGCGGTGGTCGGTAGTCCCGCCACATCGATGTTGTCCTTGACCGCGACCACCAGTCCCGCCAAGGGCAAGCACTCTCCGGCGGCGAGACGTTGTTCGACGGCTCCGGCATCGGCGAGCACATCGGCCTGTGCACGCAACGTGATCCAGACCTCGGGCCGGTCCACCTCGGCGATCGTGCGATACGCGTCGAGCACCCGCGCGGTGGGCGGCAGGCGCGCTGCGGCTGACGGCTTCACAAGACGTGGGGCGCAATGAGGACCGAGGCGCCGGCCACCGCGAAACCGATCAGGAACGCGATCACCGTAAAGCCCATCACCTGGCGCACATTGAGCTTCGCGATCGCGAGCACCGGCAACAGCCAGAACGGCTGAATCATGTTCGCGACGCCCTCACCGACGGCTACCGACATCGAGATCAGCCCGAGGTAAGCCGGCGAGTGCTGGCCGATGGCCAGCGCCGAGCCCACCGCGATCGGCCCCTGCACCGCCCAGTGCCCGCCGCCGGAAGGTACGAACAACGAGATGAGTACGGAGCCGACGAATGTCAGGAATGGGAGAGTGTACTGATCGGCGCCGCGCACCAGGGCCTCGGCGAGCACGGTCTGCAACGCTCGGCCCGAGCCGGCCGGCAAATAGCCGAGCAGACCGGCGATTCCGCCGTACAGGGGATATTGCAGCAGCAGCGGGCCGGACACCTTCGCCGCGCCGGAAAACGCGCGGATGAACCGGATCGGCGTACCATGCAGCAAGGCACTGGTGACGGTGAACAGCATGATCATCGACGAGATGTTCAGCGCGAAGCCGCTCAGTACGAAATACGTTATGCCCGCGGCAAATACAAGAACGTTGAGGATCCAGAGGTTTTCCAGCCGCTCGGCGAAGGTCGGCGTGCCCTGCGGCGGATCCGCAACGGGCTCTTCGTCGAACACCGCGGGATCGGGCTCGAGACTTTCATCCGGCTCCATCCGCCAGATCGTGACGCCGACCAGTGCGACCATGGCGATCACGGCGACCCAGCTATAGGGCTGGAAGATCGTCATCCCCAACGGCACGGTCATTCCGGTCATCTTGTGAATCACGTTGATAGGACTGGTCGTATCGGTGTTGGCCAGCGCGATCGACGAGGACAAACCCTGCGTCCAGACCAGGTAGCCCATAAACCCGGTCGCGATCAGGTAGCCGAAATGCACACCGGACAGCCGCTTTGCCACCTGGCGCGCAACCAGCGCACCGGCCACCAGGCCCAGCCCCCAGTTCAACAACGAGAAGACGCTGCTGACGCCGAAGCACAGCAGGGCGCCCTGAACCTGGTTCGTCGGCTTGCTGGCGAGACGAATGATGGCCCGCTTCACGACGGGCGCCTCGGCCAGCGTGTAACCGGTGACCAGGATCAGCACCATCTGGAACGCGAAGGTGAAGATGTTCTGCGCTCCCCAGACGCCGCCGTACCACGCCTTGAGAACGCCGGAAGGTGTCGCCCCCCGGACGAGTAACGCAACAAGTCCGACCACGATCAGAGTCAAAATGACCGCGAACAAATACGGGTCCGGCATCAAGCGTTCGACATACCGGACGCAGAGCATCGTGAGGCGCTGCATGAGGCCGCCGCGACGCTCGACATGTTCGCTTTTCGTGGTCGTCATAGCCCGCCTTTACCGCGATGCAGCGCCCGCGTTGTGCTCTCGTTGAATAGTGGAAGCGCTCAGGTAACTCTAGATTGGTTGCCGCCGCGTGGCTTTAAATGAACTCGTAGACAAAGACAACGACGATTGCCACGGCCAGCAGAATCAAACCCCCGATGATGACGACGCGAACCGCTCGGGACTGGCGATGGAACCAGTGCTGCAGTTGGGTGAAGCGCCAGTCGGTCCACGCGTAGGCACGCGCGGCCCATAGCGCTTCGACCGCCAGCAGCCGAAAAGCGACCAGCAGCGCCGGGATCCCGACTTCGGGGAGCAACACGATCAGCGGAACAGATGCCAGCAGCAGCACGCCGCCCAGCACGGCGAGGCTCATTCGAACCGGCATCGGCCTGGCCCGCCCCCGGGTCCGGTAGTCGAGCACTCGGGCCAGTGCGTCGTCGCGGGTCCCGGGCTGCTGGTCGCGAGTGTCCACGGCTGCTCCTTGTCGCCCCCGCGGCGGTATCGACTCGGACTCTAGCCGACGGCTGGATCCGAAGGGCAGTATCGCGGCGCACCTAGACTTGCGGGTATGGATGACGGTTCCCGACAGGCCACCGTGGCTCCAAAAGGCCTGCTACGAATAGAGGATTGCCTGGATGCCGACGGCAACGTCGCGCTGCCGCCGGGCACCACACTGATTTCTCTGATCGAGCGCAACATCAGAAATGTGGGCGATTCGATCGCGTACCGCTATCTGGACTACGCCCGCTCCGAGGGGCACGCCCTCGAAGTGACCTGGGCCCAGCTTGGTGTGCGATTGCAAGCCATAGCGGCGCGCGTTCAGCAGTTCGCGGGCGACGGTGACCGGGTGGCGGTTCTCGCTCCGCAAGGCATCGATTACGTCGCCGGCTTCTACGCCGCGATCAAGGCGGGAACCATCGCGGTGCCGTTGTTCGCACCCGAACTGCCCGGCCATGCCGAACGACTGGAGACGGCGCTGCGCGATTCGGAGCCGGCCGTGGTGCTGACGACCGGGTCGGCCAAGGACGCGGTCGAAGATTTCCTCAACCAGTGCACGCAGCTGAGCAAACCGCAGATCGTCGTCATCGATCAGATCCCCGATTCGGCGGGGGCGTCGTTCGTCCCCGTGCAGGTGGATGTCGACCGGGTTTCCCACTTGCAGTACACCTCCGGTTCGACCCGGCCGCCGGTCGGCGTGGAGATCACGCACCGCGCGGTGGGCACCAACCTCACGCAGATGATTCTGTCGATCGATCTGCTGAACCGGAACACGCACGGCGTGAGTTGGCTGCCGCTCTACCACGACATGGGGCTGTCGATGATCGGCTTTCCCGCGGTGTACGGCGGCCATTCCACCCTGATGTCGCCGACCGCGTTCGTGCGCCGGCCGCAGCGGTGGATTCAGGCGCTGTCCGCGGGGTCGAAGGAGGGCAACGTCGTCACGGCCGCGCCCAACTTCGCCTACGAGTGGGCGGCGCAGCGCGGCCTGCCCGCCGCGGGCGACGACATCGACCTGAGCAACGTCGTGCTGATCATCGGTTCCGAGCCGGTCAGCATCGAGGCGATCGCGACATTCAACAAGGCGTTCGCGCCATACCGGTTGCCGCGCACGGCATTCAAGCCCTCGTACGGCATCGCCGAGGCGACGCTGTTGATCTCCACGATCGAACCGAGCGCCGAGGCGAAGGTGGTTTACCTCGATCGCGAACAGCTGGGCGCCGGGCGTGCGGTACGCGTCGGCGCGGATGCGCCCAATGCCGTCGCGCACGTATCGTGCGGCCGGCCCGCCTGCAGCCTGCGGGCCGTGATCGTCGACCCCGACAGCGCCGCGGAGCTGCCCGACGGCACGGTCGGCGAGGTCTGGTTACAGGGCGACAACGTCGGTCGGGGCTATTGGAGACGCCCCGAGGAGACCGAGCGGGCATTCCACGCCCGCCTGCGCTCGCGGCTGGCCCAGGGCAGCCGGGCCGAGGGTTCGGCGGTCGAAAGCTCGTGGCTGCGGACCGGCGACTTGGCCGTGTATCTGGACGGCGAGCTCTACATCGCCGGCCGCATCGCGGATCTGGTCGCCGTCGACGGCCGCAACCACTACCCGCAAGACATCGAGGCCACCGCCGCCGAGGCGTCGCCGATGGTGCGACGCGGTTACGTGACGGCGTTCTCGGTGCCGGCCGGCGAGGAGCCCGCCGGTGCCGTGGTGATCATTGCCGAGCGCGCCGCCGGTACCGGTCGCGACGATCCGCGGCCCGCGATCGAGGCGATCAAGGCCGCGGTATCGCACCGACATGGCCTGACGGTCGCCGATGTGCGCTTGCTGCCGGCCGGCGCGATTCCGCGCACCACCAGCGGGAAGCTGGCCCGCCTGGCCTGCCGCGCGCAATACCTCGGCGGCGCACTCGGTTCGCGTTAAAACCTCATCCTCCGGTGGCATTCTGGCCGTATGGGTCTGCTCATCCGGCTGGTGGAATTGCTCATTCTGCTGCTGCCGTTCGTGGGCCTGGCCATCGGCGCCATGCGCGCGTTCGGTGCCAACAAACGCCGCGCCCAGCAAGCGACGGAGCCCGCGGCCGCGCCGCCCGAACCCATCGCCAACACCTCGGCCGCGCAATGGCGATCGCTGCGCCGAATCCTCGACGAGCACCACCGCACCGACACCCGCTGGCTCGAATACGAACTCGACTTCGCCAAGCTGCTCGACTTCCCGCTGATGACGAATCTGCGCGATCCGCTGACCGTCGCCTTTCACAAGGCCAAGCTGCGCGCCGACCTGTTGCGGCCCGTCAAGGCCGAGGACCTGCTCGACGACCGCGAGGCCGCCGCGCGCTATCAGGCCGCCGTGGAGGATTACGTGACCGCGTTCAACGTCGCCGAGGCGGAGGCAATGCGGCGCCGCCGCAACGACTTCTCCCGCGACGAACAACAGCGGATCGCCCGGGCCCAGAACCTGTTGCGGATGGCGTCGGACGCCGCCGCCGCCCCGCAGGAGCGTCAGCACGCCTACGAGTCGGCCCGCAAGGAACTCGACGGCCTGATCGTGTTGCCGGCCACCACACAGGCCAGCATCGAGCGCGGGATCTCGGGCGAGATTGAGGGATAGGCCGCGCCGGCATGTCACCATGACCAGATGACCGCACCCGGCCAACCCGATGGGGCGCTCGCCGGCTACCCCGTCACCCCGCCGCCCCTGCCCGGCCCGGTCACCTTCGACCAGCAGTGGAGCGACCTGACGTTCGTGCACTGGCCGGTCCAACCCGACAGCGTCGCGCACCTGTACCCACCGGGGACGCGGCCCGACGTCTTCGCCGACGGGCTGACCTACGTGGCGTTGGTCCCGTTCATGATGACGAGCACCAAAGTCGGTACCGCGCTTCCGCTTCCGTACTTCGGCAGGTTCGCCGAGACCAACGTCCGGCTGTATTCGATCGACGACGCCGGCCGGCACGGCGTCCTGTTCCGGTCGCTGGAAACCGCTCGCCTGGCCGTCGTACCCGTCACCCGGATCGGCCTCGGCGTCCCCTACGCCTGGGCGAAGATGCGGCTGACGCGCGACGGCGACCACATCACGTATGGCAGCGTGCGCCGGTGGCCGCGCCGCGGCCTGTGCAGCCGGCTGACCGTCGCCATCGGGGACGCGGTGGAGCCGACAGCGCTGGAGGTCTGGCTCACCGCTCGCTGGGGCGCCCATACGCGCCGGGCCGGCCGGACGTGGTGGGTGCCCAACGAGCACGGCCCGTGGCCGTTGCGCGCTGCGCACGTCGTCGAACTCAGCGACGAGTTGATCGACGCCAGCGGGGTGCGCCCGGCCGGCGATCGATTGCGCGGCCTGTATTCACCGGGCGTGCGAACCCGCTTCGGCCGCCCCTGCCTGGTTCGGTAACGGATCTCACGGGATGGTGTAGCCGCCGTCGATGACGACGTCCGAACCGGTCATGTAGCTGGATGCGTCGCTGGCCAGATAGACGTAGAGGCCGACGAGTTCCTCCGGCCGGCCGATGCGGCCGAGCGGGATTTTCGGCTCCCATAGCCGGTGGTACTCCACCATCGGTTCGACGAGTTCGGTGAGGATGTAGCCCGGGCTGACGCTGTTCACCCGGATGTTGTGCGGCGCGAGCTCGACGGCCATCGCCTTGGTCAGGTGGATGACCGCGGCTTTGGAGGTGCAGTAGTGGCCCGCCTGCTGCGGGACGTTGATGATGTGGCCCGACATCGAGGCCGTGGTGATGATCGCGCCGCCGCGGCCCTGGCCGACCATCGCCCGGGCCGCCGCCTGCGCGGTGAGGAATACGCCGTTCACATTGGTGTCCTGGATGGCCTGGAACTCCTCCGGCGACATGTCCAGCATGGCCTTCAGGGTGATGATCCCGGCGTTGCAAACGGCGATGTCGATGCCACCCAACTCCGTGGTCACCCGCTCGACCATTCGGTTCACCTGATCGGGTTGGGTGACGTCGCACGTGATCGGCAGGACCGTGCCTCCGGCCGCGGCAAGCTCCGCGCCGACCTTTTCCAAGACCTCCGTATGCCGCGCCGCGATGGCCACTTGGGCACCCGCTTGCAGGTATGCCTCCGCGACCTTCTTGCCGATACCGGCAGACGCCCCGGTCACCAAAGCCGTCCTGCCGCGCAGATCAAACAAGTCCAAGACGCTCATTCGATATCCCCATCCAGACGGGCCACCAAAAACCAGAACACGTTCTAGTGTGTCCGCTATGGGCAAGTTCAGCAGGGCCGAAATCGAGCAAGCCGTCGAGCACTACACCACCGTGGCGGAAGGGTGCAGCGCCTCCGGCGACTGGGCGCCTTTCGCGGATCTATTCACTGAGGACGTTGTCTACATCGAACACCATTACGGCGTCTTTCACGGCCGCGAAGCGGTACGGGAATGGATCGTCGCCGTGATGGCCCCGTTCCCGCACATGCGCTTTCCCAGCGACTGGATTGCCTACGATGACGACAACGATGCCGTCGTCATCATGATCAAGAACCTGCTCGACCACCCGACCGACCCCAACGGGGAGCCGTTCTGGTTCCCGAACTGGACTCGACTGGTCTACGCCGGCAACGGCCTGTTCTCCAGCGAGGAAGACATCTACAACCCGAACCGCGATGCGCCCGGCGCCGTGGCGGCCTGGATGCAGGCCGGCGGGCAGTTCGCGTCCACCGAGTTCCTGCAACCGAACTCGCACTAGGCCTTCGGAGAAACCGCGGCGAGGTCCGGCTGGCGCTTGCGCCGGCGGGACCGGACCGCCGACAGCGCCTGATCCCAGGCGATCATCGTCGTCGCCTTGAGGTTGGCCGGCTTGGCGCTGTCCTTCGAGAGCAAGGCGGTGGCAGCGGCTTTCGTGGTTGCCGACGCCTTCGACATGTGCCCGGAGTCGAACGGCGGCTGCGGGTCGTATTCGATGGCGAGCTGGATCGCCTTGGCGCGGCCCTCGCCGCCGATCTCACCGGCCAGCCAGAACGCGAGGTCGAGTCCCGCGGACACCCCCGCACTGGTGATGACGTTGTCCGCGCGTACCACTCGTTCGTCGCTGACCGCGGTGGCGCCGAACCCTTTCAGCAGGGGCAGCGCCAGCCAATGCGACGTCGCCCGCCGACGCTCGAGCAGTCCGGCGGCGGCCAGGATGACCGAGCCCGAGCACACCGATGCCGTCCAGCTCGCGGTCCGATGCGCCCTGCGCAGCCAGTCCAGCAGCACCTCGTCGCGGGCGTGCACCGGAGTCGACGGACCGCCCGGCACGAGAACGACATCGGGCGTCGGGGTTTCGGCCAGCGAATGCGTAGCGCCGATGACCAGAACCCCGGAGTCGGCGGTGATCGGCCCGGGTTCGTGCCACACGAATCGCACCTCGGTGTCCGGCAGGTTGCGCAGCACCTCGTACGGGCCGATCATGTCCAGCGCGGTGAATCCGGGGTAGGCCACAAAAGCGATTTGGGTCATCGGTGCGGTCCTTTCAGCTAGGCGAACGTCTTGCGGTACTGATCGGGAGAAACCCCGATACGACGAATGAAGTTGCGCCGCATGGTTTCCGCGGTGCCGAAGCCGCATCGGGCCGCGATCGCGACGACGGTGTCGCCGGTCTCTTCCAACTGCCGGCGCGCGGCTTCGGTGCGGACCCGTTCGACGTAGTGGCCCGGCGCCTCGCCGACCTCGTCGGTGAACACCCGGGTGAAATGCCGCGGGCTCATCGCGGCCCGGCGGGCCAGATCACCGATGCTGTGCGCGGCACCGGGTTGCGACTCGATGGCCTCCTGCACCTCGCGGATGCAGGTGCGCTTGGCGCGCGGCGTCCACACCGGCACCGCGAATTGGGTCTGCCCGCCGGGGCGGCGCAGATACAGCACCATCCAGCGGGCGACGGTCTGCGCGGTCTCGGTTCCGTGGTCGTCTTCGACCAGGGACAGCGACAGGTCGATACCCGCCGCGACACCCGCGGCCGTCCATACCGTGTCGGAACTCCGGACGAAGATCGGATCGGGATCGACCTCGACGGCCGGGAACTCACGGGCCAGCCGCTCGGCGAAGGCCCAGTGTGTGGTCACGCGGCAGCCGTCCAGCAGGCCCGCCTCGGCGGCCAGGAAGGCGCCCGTACAGACGGTGACGACGCGGCGCGCACTGCCCGCGACGGCTTTGATCCAGGCCAGCAGGTCGGCGTCTCGCCGAGCGGCGTCGACGCCACTGCCGCCGGGCAACACGACGGTGTCGATCGGTCCGCCGGGGTCGGGCAGTGGCGCGCCGACCAACCCGAGGCCCGTCGCGGTGGTGATCGGCCGGCCGTCAACCGAGGCCAGAACGACGTCGTAGCCACCGTCGGTCAGCAGCGAGGCGCCGGTGAAGACGTCGTAGGGCCCGACGACGTCGAGTGCCTGCACACCCGGAAAGCCGACGATAACGACCTTGCGAACCATGGATTCAGTGTTGGCCGAAGCGGGCGTGTCGTCTAGGCCTAGTACCCCACAAATCAGGACATCGGACCTGACCGGGGGTCGCTCGGTCGGCCTTGGCAGACTGTGCCCATGGCACAGATAACCTTGCGTGGAAACCCGATCAACACCATCGGCGAGCTTCCTGCCGTCGGATCGAAAGCCCCAGCCTTCAATTTGACGGGCTCCGATCTGGGCGCGGTCAGCAGCGACCAGTTCAGCGGTAAGTCCGTGCTGCTGAACATCTTTCCGTCCGTGGACACCCCGGTGTGTGCGACGAGCGTACGGAAATTCAACGAGCGTGCCGCCGGAGGCGGTGCGACCGTGGTGAACGTGTCCAAGGACCTGCCGTTCGCGCAGAAGCGCTTCTGCGGCGCGGAGGGCATCGAGAACGTCACCACGGCATCTGCGTTCCGGGACAGCTTCGGCGAGGACTACGGCATCACGATCACCGACGGTCCGATGGCCGGCCTGCTCGGCCGGGCCGTCGTGGTGATCGGCGCCGACGGCAACGTTGCCTACGCGCAGCTGGTGCCCGAGATCGCCGAGGAGCCCGATTACGACGCGGCGCTCGCCGCGCTGGGCGCCTAGCTTCGGGTCATAACCCAAGCAGCCGGACCGTTTCGGCCCGCATGTCGACCTTGCGCACCTTTCCGGTGACGGTCATCGGGAACTCGTCGACGATGTGGACATAGCGGGGAATCTTGTAGTGCGCGAGTTTCCCCGCGCAGAAGGCCCGCACGGCGTCGGCGTCCAACGGCCGGCGGTCCGGCCGCATCTTGATCCAGGCACAGATCTCCTCGCCGTATTTGGCGTCGGGAACACCGACGACCTGCACGTCGTCGATGTCGGGATGGGTGTGCAGGAAGTCCTCGATCTCACGCGGATAGAGGTTCTCGCCGCCGCGGATGACGACGTCCTTGATGCGCCCGACGATCGCGCAATAGCCGTCGTCGTGCATCACCGCGAGATCGCCGGTGTGCATCCAGCCGTCGTGATCGATCACCTCGCGGGTTTTGGCCTCGTCGTGCCAGTAGCCCAGCATCACCGAGTAGCCGCGCGTGCACAGCTCGCCCGGCCGGCCGCGCTTGACGGTCTCGCCGGTGCCGGGGTCGATGACCTTGATCTCGACGTGCGGATGGACCCGGCCCACGGTGGCGGTCCGGTGCGCGAGGTCGTCGTCGATCCGGGTCTGACAGGACACCGGGGACGTCTCCGTCATGCCGTACGCAATGGACAGCTCCGCCAGGTTCAGTTCGTCGACGCAGCGACGCATCACCTCCACCGGACACGACGCGCCGGCCATGATCCCGGTCCGCAAGGACGACATGTCGCGGCGCGCCAGATCGGGGTGGCCGAGGATCGCGATGAACATGGTGGGCACGCCGTAGAGACCGGTGCAGCGCTCGGATTCGATCGCTTCCAGCGTCGCGGCGGGATCGAAACCCGCCGCCGGAATCACCATCGTGGCGCCGTGCGTGGTGCAGCCCAGGTTGCCCATCACCATGCCGAAGCAGTGGTAGAAGGGCACCGGGATGCACAGCCGGTCCCCGGGCCGTAGGCCGATGCATTCGGTGACGAAGTACCCGTTGTTGAGAATGTTGCGGTGCGACAGGACCGCACCCTTGGGGGAACCCGTTGTGCCCGAGGTGTATTGGATGTTGATCGGGTCGCCGGGGTTCAGTCCGGCCAGCCGGCATCGCAATTCGTCGCCGGTTACGGCGTTGGCCCGCTGTCGCAATCGCTGCCAGTCGTCGGTGCCCAGGAACACGACGTCCACCAATCCGGGCAGCTCGGCACGTATCTCGGCGATCATCGCCCGATAGTCGGAGGTCTTGAAGGTCGTCGCGGACACCAACAGCCGCGTCTGCGAATCGCGCAGCACGTGCGATAGCTCGTGCGTGCGATACGCGGGGTTGACCGAGACGAGGATCGCGCCGATCTTGGCCGTGGCGTACTGCAGGATCGTCCATTCCGGGCAGTTGGGCGACCAGATTCCGACTCTGTCCCCGGGCCGGATGCCGACGGCCATCAATGCGCGGGCCACACAATCGATCTCGGCGTTGAGTTCGATGTAGGTCCATCGGCGGCCGCCGGCCACGTCGACCAGCGCCTCGGCATTCGGGTGCGCCAGCGCGGTGCGCTCGAAGTTCGCCCCGATCGTCTCGTCCAACAGCGCAGTGTCGACCGGACCGGCGTCGTAGGAATCCGGGGCGCCGTACCGGCGCCGCAGATCGTTCTTGAGCACCTTGCCATTGGCGTTGCGCGGCAAGGCTTCCACGATCACGACACGGCGCGGACGCTTGTACGCAGCGAGATGCGCGCGGCAGTGCGCCTCGATTTCGCCGTCGGTCGGCGGATTCGCAGGATCGTGCGGGACGATCACCGCCATCGGGATCTCGCCCCATTTCGGGTCGGGCACTCCGATGACCGCGACCTCGGCGACCTCGTCGTGCGCTGCCACGACGTTCTCCACCTCGGCGCTGTAGATGTTCTCTCCGCCCGAGATGATCATGTCTTTCCTGCGGTCGACGACATAAATGTAGCCCTCGCCGTCTTGGCGGACCAGATCGCCGGAATGAAACCAGCCGCCCCGGAAGGCCTCGGCGGTCTCGACGGGCCGGTTCCAGTATTCCTTCATCAGCAACGGCCCGAGGTAGACGATCTCGCCGACTTCGCCCGGGGCGACGTCGTTCATCTCGTCGTCGACGATGCGAACCTCGACATTGAGCATCGGGGTGCCCACCGATCCGATCTTGCGGATCGCGTCCTCGCCGCGCAGCAGGCACGTGATGGGGCTGCACTCGGTCTGCCCGAAGGCGGCGATCACCTCGGCGTCCGGAAACGTGTCGAACATCGTGCGCAGCAACGTGGTTGACGCGGGGGCCGCGCCCCACCAGACGCGACGCAGCCCGCCGAGGTGGCGCGACGGTAGATCTGGCAGGGCACAGACCAGCTGCCATTGCGCCGGCGTCATCCAGCACGAGGTGACCCGCTCGTCGGCGATCATCCGCACGGTGGCCTCGGGGTCGAAGCCACCCGATGGCGGAACGACGACGCTGCCGCCGGTCAGGAACGTCGGGAACATCCCCGACACGCCCGCGACGTGGAACAGCGGCGCATGCGCCATCCAGCAGTTGTCGTCCCCGCCGAGGCCGAGCGTGGCGATCACGCTCACCGCATGCAGGTACAGGTTGCGATGGGTGATCACCGCGCCCTTCGGAAAGCCCGTGGTGCCCGAGGTGTACATGATGAACGCGGGCGCCTCGTCCGCGACCGTGACGTCGGGCGCGAGACCGTCTGCCGCGGCGACGAGTTGGTCCAGGCCGTCGCCGATCGTCAGGACGGCCGCGACCGTCGGCGCTTTGGCGCGCGCCTGCGCGACGGCCGTGGCACATGCCGGGTCCACGACCACGACGACCGCACCGCTATCGGCCAGCACATGCGCGATCTCGTCGGAGACCAGCCGGAAGTTGACCGGCACCGCCACGGCTCCCAGCCGCAGGGTGGCCAGCCAGACTTCGATCAGCTCAAGGCAATTCAGGCCGGCCACGGCGACGCGGTCGCCCGGCCGAACTCCGTTCGCGGACAGCACATTCGCCAGTCGCGTCACCCGATCGTCGAGTTGTGCGAAAGTACACCGCCGGCGCGAATCGACCAGGGCGAGATTGTCGGGCCGCACCCGGGCATGGCGCGCCAGGACGTCGCTGAACGTGATGCCGGTGTCAGCCACGGATTCCTACAGGCCCGCGCGGTCGGCGAGCAGCGCGCGGTGCCGCGCACTGCTACCGAACAGCGCCGCGGTGCTCTTGGCCCGGCGGAAGTACAGATGCAGATCGTGCTCCCAGGTGAAGGCGATGCCGCCGTGGACCTGCATGGCGGAGCCGGCGCACAACACGTAAGTATCGGCGGCCTGTGCCTTGGCCAGCGGAGCAACGACCTGCAGCTCGTCGCCGCCGGCCGCACTCATCGCGGCGAACATCACTGCCGCGCGAGTCGCGTCGATCTCGATCAGCATCTCGGCGCACATGTGCTTGATTGCCTGGAACGATCCGATGGCACGGCCGAATTGCTCTCGCCTACCTGCATATTCGACGGAACGCTCGAGACACGCCTCGGCGCCGCCGAGCATCTCGGCGGCCAGCAGCACCCGCGCCACGTCCAGCACCCGCTGGATGTCGTCGGGGGAGCCGGCCGTCAAGGCATCGGCCGGGGCCTGCGCCAGCCGCAGCGTGGCGACCGGGCGGGTGATGTCGAACGAGGGCAGACCGACGACCGTGACCCCGGGCGCGTCGGCGGCAACGACATGCAGGCGCACTGTGGCGTCGTCGACCAGGGCCGGCACCACAAAAAGATTGGCGATGCCGCCGTGCAGCACCGCGGTGCACTCGCCGGTGAGTACGACTCGGCCGCCGTGGCGCTGCGCGCTCACCGTCGCGGTGGACGAATCGGTCACGCGGTGGCCGCTGGCGGCGAACGCGCCGATCTGCTCGCCGGAAAGCAGGCCGGGCAGCAGGCTTTTGCGTTGCTCGTCATCGCCCAGCCGGAGAATCGCCTCGATCGCGAACGTCGTCGCGGCGAAGGGGACGGGGGCCAGCCTGCGACCCAGCTCGCTGAAGGCGATCGCGGTTTCGACGAGGGTGGCGCCGATCCCGCCATATTCCGGGGGCGTGTGCAGGGCCGGCAGCTCCAGCTCGGCGCAGAGCCGTTTCCAGAGCCGGGCCGCTTCGGTGCTGCGCGGATCGCCGGCGTGCTCGCGAAGGAAGCCGCGCAGCGACGCGCGGAAGTCGTCTTGTTCGGTGCTGTAGCCAAAGTCCATTGGAGGTGTCAGCCTTGCCTGGCTTCCCGGCGTGGTTCCTTGGGGAGCCCGAGTAGTTGCTCGCCGATCAGGGTGCGTTGAATCTGCGAACTGCCGGCGTAGACCGTGGCCGCCCGGGAGTAGAGCAGCTCGTCCATCCAGCACGAGGGGGAGTTCGGCGTGCCCGCTTCCGGGACCAGGCGCGCCCCGCCGTTTCCGGGTCCCGCCGGGCCGAGCGCATCCAGTTCCAGGATTTCGGCGGCGAGATCGGTATAGCGCCGGAAGTATTCGCTCCAAATGACTTTGGTGATCGCCGCCTCGGGGCCGGGCAGTCGCCCGTTGAGCGACAAGGTGAGGCCGCGGTAGCCCCGGTACCGCATGATCTGTATCCGGGAATAGCACCATGCCAACTCGTCTCGGATGTGCGGGTCGGTATTCATGCCACGTTCGGCCGCGAGTGCACACAGCCGCTCGAAGTCGCGGCCGAAATCGATGGCCGCGGTGGTGAGCTGCGAAGCGCGTTCGAACCCCAGTGCCGTCATCGCGGTCGGCCATCCGTTTCCCACCCCGCCCACGACGTTGGCGGCTGCGGTGCGGGCATCGGTGAAAAAGACCTCGCCGAACGACGAGTGTCCGGCCGCGTTGACGATCGGGCGAACCTCGACGCCGGGTTGTTCCATTGGCACCAGCAAGAAGGACAGACCCTTGTGCTTGGGCACCTCGGGATTCGTGCGGGCCAGAACGAAGATCCAGTTGGCGGTCAGACCGGCCGACGTCCAGGTCTTTTGCCCGTTGATCACCCACTGCTGGCCATCGAGCACGGCCCTGGTCCGTACCGATGCCAGATCGGAGCCGGCCTCCGGCTCCGAGAATCCCTGGCACCAGCGATCTTCACCGGTGAGGATCCGGGGCAGGAAACGCTTTTTCTGCGCCTCGGTGCCCAGGGCGATCAGCGTGTTGCCGAACAAATCGATCCCCAGCAGGTCGTTTTCGGCCCGCTCGGGCGCACCGGCCCGGGCGAACTCCTCGGCCAGCACCAGTTGTTCGACCGCGGAGAGACCGCCCCCGCCGTATTCCGTCGGCCACGACACGGCGACCAGCCCGCTGGCCAACAGAGCCCGCCGCCACCGCGACCCGAACGCCTCGCGCTCGACCGGCGGCAGTGCTCCAGGCCCCATCCAGCCGGGCGGGAGGTGCTCAGCGAGGAAGGCGCGAATCCGGTACCGGAAAGCTTGCGCTTCGGGTGGGTAGGTGATGTCCACTGATGGCGTCCGGACTCACGGTTGGTGCTTGGTCGCGGGCAAGATCTCCGGGGCGGCGCGCCAGTCGTCGAGTCCGTACTCAACCGTTCCGTACGACAGCTTGCCACCGGTGACTTCACCCCAGTGGGCGTGATTGAGCTGGTGGATCTTGAAGCAGCCATCCAGCGCGGTGGTAAAGCCCATCGCATCGACGGTCTGGTTCACCGACTCCTTGATGAGCAGCGCCGCCATGGTGGGGACCTTGGCGATTCGTCGAGCGAATTCTATTGTGCTAGAGCCTAATTGGCTGGACGGAAACACCTTGCTGACCATCCCCAGCGCGTGCGCTTCGTCCGCGCCGATGCAGTCCCCGGTGAGCAGTAGTTCCTTCGCTTTGCGCGGGCCGAATTCCCACGGATGGCCGAAATACTCCACCCCGCACATGCCCAGCCGGGTGCCGACCACGTCGGCGAACACGGTGTCCTCACTCGCGAGGATCAGGTCGCAGCACCAGGCCAGCATCAGGCCCGCCGACAGGACTGTGCCGTGGACCTGGGCAATGGTGATCTTGCGGAGGTTGCGCCACCGCTTCGTATTTTCGAAGTAGTAGTGCCACTCCTGACGATTGCGCGACTCCACCCCGCCGAACGTCCCACCGTTGCACTGATAGGTGGGATGTTGGTCCGGGCCGGGTGAGCGTTCCCGCACATCGTCTGCGGACCCGAGGTCGTGACCCGCCGAGAAGGCGGGACCCGCCGCCCGCAGGATCACGACCCGGACCGCGTCGTCGGCCTCGGCCAGCCCGAAGGCGGCATCCAACTCGACCAGCATTCCGCGCGTCTGCGCGTTGCGTTGTTTCGGGCGATCCAGAGTGATCGCCGCGATCCGGCCGTCGTCGAGTGTCTCGTAGTCGATGAAGTCGAATTGCGGCCCGGAACTCTCCCGACGATCGACCGGACGGAGTCCGTTGACGTTCATGACCGCTCCTTACTGCGCGCCAAACCGGTGACCTGTGCGAGGTTACGCGGCACTCCGTCAGGATGTCCATAGTCAATACGCGCTAACATGAACGAAGTATCGGTAAATTCCCATGCAAATTGGCTCTTGTAAGTAACGAAGTATCTTGCTAGTACTGTGGTATACCTACTGAAGCAGGTACGCGGCTAACAAGAAACGGGAAGGTTTGCCCCATGGAGATCGGAATATTCCTGATGCCGGCCCATCCACCGGAGCAGAGCCTCTATGACGCCACCCAATGGGACCTCGACATGATCGAGCTGGCCGATCAACTCGGGTACGTCGAAGCGTGGGTCGGGGAACATTTCACCGTGCCCTGGGAGCCGATCTGCGCCCCCGACCTGCTGTTGGCGCAGGCGCTGCTGCGGACCAAGAACATCAAGCTGGCGCCCGGCGCGCATCTGCTGCCGTACCACCATCCGGTCGAATTAGCCCATCGTGTCGCCTATTTCGATCACCTCGCCCAGGGCCGGTTCATGCTGGGTGTGGGAGCCAGTGGAATCCCGGGTGACTGGGCACTCTACGACGTGGACGGAAAGAACGGCGAGCACCGCGAGATGACGCGTGAGGCGCTCGAGATCATGTTGCGCATCTGGACCGAAGACGAGCCCTGGGAGCACCGCGGAAAGTACTGGAACGCCAACGGGATCGCGCCGATGTTCGAGGGCCTGATGAAGCGTCATATCAAGCCGTTCCAGAAGCCGCACCCTCCGATCGGCGTCACCGGATTCAGCGCGGGCTCCGAGACTCTCAAGCTTGCCGGCGAGCGCGGCTACCTACCGATGAGCCTCGACCTCAACGCCGAATACGTCGCCACCCACTGGGACGCGGTGCTCGAAGGCGCGGAACGCAGCGGCCGGACTCCCGATCGCCGCGACTGGCGGTTGGTGCGTGAGGTTCTCGTCGCCGAGACCGACGAGCAGGCCTTCCGCTACGCGGTCGACGGCACGATGGGTCGCGCCATGCGCGAATACACGCTGCCCACGTTCCGCATGTTCGGCATGACCAAGTTCTACAAGCACAACCCCTCGGTGCCCGACGACGACGTAACACCGGAGTACCTGGCCGAAAACACCTTCGTGGTCGGCTCGGTCCAGACGGTGGTCGACAAGCTCGAAGCCACCTACGACCAGGTGGGCGGGTTCGGTCACCTGCTGGTGCTCGGGTTCGACTACAGCGACAACCCGGGACCGTGGAAGGAATCGCTGCGGCTGCTGGCCGAAGAAGTGATGCCCAGACTCAACGCGCGCATTGCCAAGAAGCCGGTCGCTGCGATCGTCTAACGGCTCCAGGTCGGGAGAGGGCGAACCAATGGCGGATCGCGAAGTCACCGTAGGGTATTCGGACGGAACGCATAAGACGATGCCGGTGCGGCCGGACCAGACCGTCCTGGATGCCGCCGAGGAACACGGCGTGGCCATCGTCAGCGAATGCCAAAGCGGAATCTGTGGCACCTGCGTGGCCACCTGCACCGCGGGCGAGTACGAGATGGGCCGCACCGAAGGCCTGTCCGACGTGGAGCGGGATGCGCGAAAGATCCTGACCTGTCAGACGTTTGCCACCTCCGACTGCCGGATCGAACTGCAGTATCCGGCCGACGACAACGCGGCACTGCTGGTTACCTGTGACGGCGTGGTGACCGGGGTCGATTTGTTGTCGCCCAGCACCGCGGTGCTGCGGGTGAAGGTCTCGTTGACGACCGGGGCGCTGAACTACCAGGCGGGTCAGTTCGCCCAGCTGCAGGTGCCCGGCACCAATACCTGGCGCAACTACTCCTACGCTCATCCCGCCGACGGCAGCGGTGAACTGGAATTCATCATCCGGCTGCTGCCCGACGGGGTGATGTCGAACTACCTGCGCGATCGCGCCAAGCCGGGTGACCACATCGCCCTGCGGTGCAGCAAGGGCAACTTCGGTCTGCGTCCCGTCGTCCGGCCGGTGATCCTGGTCGCCGGCGGCACGGGGTTGTCGGCGATCCTGGCGATGGCCGAGAGCCTGAGCGCCGACACCGCCCACCCCGTCTCCTTGCTCTACGGCGTGACCTCTAGCGAAGACCTGTGCAAGCTCGACGAGCTCAAGGCGCTGCGCAACCGGGTGACGGCAGTGGAGGTGCACGTCATCGTCGCGCGTCCGGACGCCGAATGGCACGGTTCGACCGGCCTGGTCACGGATCTTCTGAGCGAGGACATGCTGGCCGGTGGCGACGCCGACGTCTATCTGTGCGGTCCGGCCCCGATGGTCGAAGCCACCCGAACCTGGCTGGACAACAACGGGTTCCATCGCGTCGGGCTCTACTACGAGAAGTTCGTCCCGACCGGGGCGGCGCGGCGCCGCGGTCCGGTTCACCTCGATCAGGCCGGCATCGACATTGCCGATGTGCGCCGGCGTGGTCGCGGGACCGCGGTGGTCATCGGCGGCAGCATTGCGGGCATCGCCGCGGCGAAGGTGCTCACCGAGACTTTCGATCGGGTGATCGTGCTCGAGAAGGACGATCCGCATCGTCGCCGCGAGGGCAGACCCGGTGCCGCGCAGGGCTGGCACCTGCACCACTTGCTGACCGCCGGCCAGATCGAGTTGGAGCGGTTCTTTCCGGGCATCGTCGACGACATGGTGCGCGAGGGCGCGTTCAAGGTCGACATGGCCGCGCAATACCGAATCCGGTTGGGCGGAAGCTGGAAGAAGCCCGGCACCAGCGATATCGAAATCGTCTGTGCGGGACGGCCGTTGCTGGAGTGGTGTGTACGGCGCCGCCTTGACGACGAGCCGCGGATCGACTTCCGCTACGAGTCGGAGGTCGACGACCTCGTCTTCGACCGGGCGAACAACGCCATCATCGGGGTTGCCGTCAGCAAGGACGGCGGTTTCGAGGTGCTGCCGGCCGAATTCGTGGTCGACGCATCGGGCAAGAACACCCGCGTCCCGGAATTCCTGGATCGCATCGGCATCGGGGCACCCGAAGTCGAGCAGGACATCATCAACTGCTTCTACTCGACGATGCAGCACCGGGTTCCGCCGGACCGGCAGTGGCAGGACAAGGTCATGGTGATCTGCTACGCGTATCGCCCCTTCGAGGACACCTACGCCGCGCAGTATTACACCGACAGCTCTCGCACCATCCTGTCGACATCGCTGGTGGCATACAACTGTTACTCACCACCGCGCACCGCCCGGGAGTTCCGCGAATTCGCCAACCTGATGCCCTCTCCGGTGGTCGGAGAAAACATCGACGGACTCGAGCCGGCCTCGGCGATCTACAACTTCCGCTATCCGAACATGCTCTGGTTGCACTACGAGCGCAAGCGCCACCTGCCCCGTGCGCTGCTGGCCGTGGGCGACGCGTACACCAGCGCCGACCCGGTGTCCGGCTTGGGTATGAGTTTGGCGCTCAAGGAAGTTCGGGAGATGCAGGTGCTGCTGGGCAAATACGGCCCGGACCACCAAGATCTGCCGCGCCGCTACTACAAGAAGATCGCGAAGTTGGCCCACACGGCGTGGTTCGTGATCCGCGAACAGAACCTGCGCTTCGACTGGATGAAAGACGTCGACAAGAAGCGCCCCTTCTATTTCCGGATCCTCACCTGGTACATGGATCGCCTGATGGAATTGGTGCACGACGATCTCGACGCCTATCGCGAGTTCTTGGCGGTCGTCCACCTCGTCAAGCCCCCGCTGGCGCTGATGACGCCCGGGGTTGCCAGCCGTGTCATCGGCAAATGGGCGCGGACCAGATTGTCGGGTCAGAAGACTCTGATCGCCCGCAATTTCGAAAATCGGACGGTACCGGTCGCGGATACCGCGGAACGGCTTGTCGCCGTGGGCGGTTCCGTGCCGGGCCAAACTCTGTAGTACTCGACCAGGAAGGCGAAGATGATGTCGCAGGTTCATCGGTTTTTGGACTGTCGGGGTACGCGCATTCATGCCGTCGAAGACGGCCCCCCCAGCCCAGAGGGCCCGCTGGTTGTGCTGCTGCACGGGTTTCCGGAGTCCTGGTACTCGTGGCGCAACCAGATTCCCGCACTCGCCGCCGCGGGCTATCGCGTGGTGGCGATCGATCAGCGCGGCTATGGACGGTCGTCGAAGTACCGCGTCCAATCGGCCTACCGCATCAAGGAATTGGTCGGTGATGTGCTCGGCGTCGTCGACGCGTACGGCGCCGACAAAGCGATCGTCATCGGTCATGACTGGGGTGCGCCCGTCGCATGGACCTTCGCGTGGCTGCACCCCCAAAGGTGCGCGGGGGTGGTGGGGATCAGCGTTCCGTTCGCGGGTCGGGGCGTAATCGGCTTGCCGGGCAGCCCGTTTGGCGAGCACCGTCCCAACGACTACCACATCGAGCTCGCGGGCGAGGGCCGGATTTGGTATCAGGACTACTTCTCCGCGCAGGACGGGATCATCGCCGAAATCGAGGAGGACGTGCGCGGCTGGCTAGTGGGGCTGACGTACACGGTCTCCGGTGAGGGGATGATCGCGGCCACCAAGGCAGCGGTCGACGCGGGAGTCGACCTGGCGTCCATGGACCCGATCGACGTGATTCGCGCCGGCCCGCTGTGCATGTCCGAAGGCGCAAAGCTCAAGGACGCCTTCGTCTATCCGGAAACGATGCCGGTCTGGTTCACCGACGACGATGCCGACTTCTACGCCGGGGAGTTCGAGCGTTCCGGCTTCGGCGGACCGTTGAGCTTCTATCACAACATCGACAACGACTGGCACGACCTGGCCGATCAAGAAGGCAAACCGCTCACGCCGCCCGCATTGTTCATCGGCGGCCAGTACGACGTCGGTACCACCTGGGGCGCCGAGGCCGTCGAGCGCACGGCCGACGTGATGACGGATTGCCGCGGTATCCACATGATTGCCGATGTCGGGCACTGGATTCAGCAGGAAGCGCCGGAGGAGACCAACCGGTTATTGCTCGATTTCCTGAGCGGGCTGGGTTCATGAGAACCGCGGGGGAGCACGGATGAAGACCACCGACGTGCGGGTGCTGCGCGCGATCACGGCGATAGCTACGGGCCAACCCGTTGTCGTCAAGGGCGATTCGGACGGCGACGGCTATCTTGTGTTCGCCGCCGACGCCGCCACCCCACCGCTGCTGGCGTTCATGGTTCGCCACACCTCCGGATACGTGCGCGTCGCGCTGCCCGAATCCGAATGCGACCGGCTGAACCTCCCGCCGATGTCCCACCGGAATACCGCGATCTGCGTGTCGGTCGACGTTCGCGGGAGCGGCACGGGAATCTCGGCAACGGACCGCGCCCGCACGATCGCCGCGCTGGCGTCCGGCACCGGTGCGGCTGCCGATTTCCATCGCCCGGGACACGTGGTGCCGCTGCGGGCCGGCAGCGACGGGGTGCTGGGCCGGCACGGCCCCGCGGAAGCAGCCGTCGACCTCGCCGGCCTCGCCGGGCGCCGACCGGCGGCCGCTGTGTGCGAGATCGTCTCGCGGCGCAATCCCACGCTGATGGCGCGCGGTGCCGAGCTGACCGAATTCGCCATCGAACATGGGCTGCCGGTCGTCTCGATCGACGAGCTGGTGGCCTACCGGCGCCGGACCGAACCTCAGGTCGCCCGGCTGACCGAGACCGTCCTGCCCACCTGGGCGGGCGATTCACGCGTCATCGGCTTCCGCGGAACCGATGGCGGCGAGCATCTGGCGATGATCATCGGCTCGGCGGATGCCGGAGTCCCCGTGCCGCTGCACGTCCACGTCGAGTGCCTGACGGGGGACGTGTTCGGCTCGAAGGCGTGCCGGTGCGGCGGCGAACTCAACACCGCACTGGCCCGGATGTCGGCGCAGGGCAGCGGCGTGGTGATCTACCTGCGCCCGTGCGGGCCGCCGCGGGCCTGTGGCCTGTTCGCCCGGCGCGACGCTGCCGGTGACCCGATGCCGGAGACCGTGGCGTGGATTCTGCGCGACCTCGGGTTGTATGCCCTCCAACTCTCCGACGACATGCCAGGATTCGGCCTTGTGATGTTCGGGGCAATTCGCGAGCACGGCATAGCAACCGAAGCGCTGGCGGCCGTGGGTTGAACCATCCAGACCTGGCCGGTAAGGCCGCGATCGTCACCGGCGCCGGCGCCGGGATCGGCCTCGCGGTGGCCCAGCGACTTGCCACCGAGGGTTGTGGCGTGCTGTGCGCGGACATCAACGGAGGCGCGGCGGATGCGGCCGCGGCCGAGATCGGTCCCGGCGCAATTGGTTATCGGGTGGACGTCAGCGACGAGACGCAGGTCATCGGCATGGTCGAGGCCTGCGTCAGGGCGTTCGGCGGCGTGGACAAACTGGTCGCCAATGCCGGCGTCGTCCACATGGCATCGCTACTCGACACCACCGTGGAGGACTTCGATCGTGTCATCGCGATCAACCTGCGCGGCGCCTGGCTGTGCACGAAGCACGCGGCGCCGAGGATGGTCGAGCGGGGCGGCGGGGCGATCGTCAGCATGTCGTCGCTCGCCGGCCATATCGGCGTGGGCGGCAGCGGGGCATACGGCATGTCCAAGGCCGGCGTCAGCCATCTCAGCCGCATCACCGCCGCGGAGCTGCGTTCGTCCAACATCCGGGCCAACGCACTGTTGCCGGCATTCGTCGACACCCCGATGCAACAGATCGCGATGACGACATTCGACGAGACGCTGGGCGAAGGCGGCGCCAGCAACATGATCGCGCGCCTGCAGGGCCGGATGGCCGCACCCGAGGAGATGGCCAGCATCGTGGCATTCCTGTTGTCCGACGACGCGTCGATGATCACCGGAACCACGCAGATCGCCGACGGTGGAACCATCGCCGCACTGTGGTGAGCGGTCGCGCCTCAGGCCCGGCTGGTCAGGATTGACATCGCAATGGCGGTGAGCTCGTCGGCCACTCCGACGAATTGCGTGAGATGCCATGTGCGCGCGACGTCTTCGATAAAACTGATTGCCGCGGCAACCAGCAGTCGCCCCTCGACGGCGGTGGTCTGCGGTACCAGCCGGGTGATCTGCTCGATCCACACGGTTTCACGGTCGGCCTGATTTCTCAGGTATCCGTCGCGCACCTCGGCCGACGCGTGGGGCAGCTCGGTGATCGAAACGGCAACTAGGTCGGGGGCATCCAGGCTGATCCGGACATGCCCCTGAACCAGGCCCCGAAGACGTTGCGCGGCTTTGGAGTTGGTTCGCACAGCGCGGATGCACTCGAGGCTCCACCACTCGTCGAGCCGGCGGATGAGCGCGTCCAGGATGGCCTGCTTGGAAGAGAAGGATCGATAGAGACCCGGACCCGCGATGCCGGCCGCCTTGCTGATCTCACTGGTACTGACGGCCGGATAGCCCTGCGCACGGAACAGCCGGGCGCCCCCGGCCAGCAGGGTTTCGTACCGGGAGAACAACACATCACCGTCGTCGCGCGCCGCATCCAGCGGCGTCAACTCGGCGACGGGAGGCGTCCGCGCCGCGGCCATACACGCCTGGTAAAGGCGGTCTTTGAGTTCATCGGCCGGAAGGGTGAGATTGTGCCGCCCCAGGCCGGTCAGCGTGCTGGCCACCGCCCACGCGCGCAGCTCCGCGTGCTGCGGACTCAGGCCCGGCACCTCCAGCACGACGTTGTCGCGCATCCCGGCGACGATCGTGTTGATGCGGCGCCGGACCTCGGCGCGGTCGCCCTCGTTGAGGTAACGGGCCTCGCGCTGCCACAACACCGCCAGCGATCGCGATGCGACGGCCGCGGCGATGTGGTCCGGTAGCTCGATGCTCAGCGGTCGAGGCGTCGGCTCGGCCTCGCCGGCGGTGAGGCGGCGCGCAATTTGATACTGATCCTGGCCGGTTCGTATCGCTTCGGCGAGCAGTGCCTGTTTGTTGTCGTAGTGGCGATACAACGCGCGCGCGGTGACTCCCGCCGCCTCGGCTATGTCTTCCAACTTGACCGAGTGGAAACCCCGCTCGGTGAAGAGCCCGACGGCCTGCTCGAGAATCTGCTGCTTTCGGTCCTTCGGCCGGCGCCTGACGGGTTGAGCTAGGGCCTTGGTGGTCCCCATCGACTCGAGCCCCCTTCGTGCGCGCGAACTACCAATCCTGCCAGACGCATCGGCTACAGCTTCATTCCGCTCTGCGCCTCGAAGTCCGCCAGATCAAAGTAATCGCTGAACCGGGCGATCTTGCCGTTCTTGACCTCGAACACCCCGGTCACCGGGAGCACGACTTTCCGGCCGTCGTTCATCGTGAAGTAGTCGATACGTTCGACGAGCACCAAACCGGGCGCCGCGGCGAGTGAGAGGATGTCCAGCTTGGCATCGGCGAACGCGTCCAGAAACGCCTGGAATACCGCACGGATGCCGGCAATGCCCTCGATCGGCGCCACCGGCACGTTGTGGTAGACCGCGTCATCGGCAAAGCCGCTGCAGATGTTCTCCAGGCTGCGCGCCTGCCAGGACCCCAGAAAGTCTCGGACGAGCCTCTCGCTTGCTTCCTTGGTATCGGTCATGCGAACGGCTCCTCCTTGAGCATTTGCCGCGCTGGCGTAATTTGTATCGGATTATCAAGATACATCATTTGACATATATACGCGATAACACCGCAATTCATCGCTTCAGGCAGCGCGCAGAGCCATACTGATCATGGACATATGCCGGGCGGTTGTCGCCCCGGACGCGTATCGCCACCGTCCGCGCTTCCCCCGTTCGGGGCACCAAGACTTCCCCTTTGGGGACTAACCCTGACGTCGCCGCGGTGATTGCATTGCCGATCATGAGTTTCTTCAGCGATCCCAGCGAGATCGACAGGTACATCGGCGGCGTCTTTCGCGAGGCGGGAGAACACCCGCAGTCGGGACCCAAATTCCGGGCCGCCAACATCGTGCTGCGGGTCATCTACACCGATCCGGACTACGAACTCACCGTCGCGCTGCGCGAAGATTTCCAAGTCATCTGCGGCCCAAGCGATCTCAAGCCCGATATCACCATGACGATGCCCGCCGATGTGGCGGACCGATTCTGGCGCGGTGACTACAACCTCACCGTCGGGCTGGCCAAGGGCCAGGTCAAGGCCAAGGGCCAAATCGGCAAGCTGTTGCGGCTCATCCCGCTGACCAAGCCGCTGTTCCCGATGTACCGGGCCAAGATTGCCGACAAAGATCGCGGGGTGGCCTGAGTCCATGACCACCGTGACTGTCCCGCACCACCCGATGTTGATCGGCGGCCGGCCGGTCGACTCCGACCGGCGAATGGAGATCTTCGACCCCGGTGACGAGAGGTTGATCGCGACCGTCGCGCAAGGCGATGCGGCACATGTCGATGCGGCGGTCACGACCGCCAAGGCCGTCTTCGAGCGGGGCACCTGGTCGCGCGCGACACCGCAGGATCGCGCCGAGGTGATGCGCCGGATCGCTGCCGCGGCCAACCAGGCCAGCGATGAACTCATCGAGCTGGAGATGGCCTGCAACGGTGCCACCATCCGATTGGCGACCGGATTTCACATCGGGTACGCGCTGAGTCACTTCAGCTATTTCGCCGACCTCGCCGAGAACTACGCATGGCAACGGCCCGCACCGGTCGAGACCTTCCCCGTGCTCAGTCAAAGCGTCGTGCATCGCGAGCCGATCGGTGTCGTTGGCGCGATAACGCCGTGGAATTTCCCCCTGCTGCTGACCATTTGGAAGATAGGGCCGGCACTCGCGGCCGGCAACAGCGTCGTCGTCAAGCCCGACGAACACACCCCGCTGTCGATCCTGGAATTCGCCCGCATCGCCGAACGCAACGGCTTGCCGGAGGGCGTACTCAACGTCGTCCCGGGGGAAGGCCACGTTGCCGGGGCGCGGCTCGCCTCGCATCCCGACGTCGGCAAGATCGCGTTCACCGGCTCCACCGCGGTCGGACGCGAAATCATGCGGCTGGCATCGAGCACGGTCAAACAGGTGACCCTCGAGCTGGGCGGCAAGGGCCCGTCGATTGTTCTCGACGACGCCGACCTCGAGCTGGCCGTCGACGGAGTGCTCTACGGCTGCTTCGCCTACTCGGGTCAGATCTGCGAGTCCGGCACCCGCGCACTGGTTCCCGCCGCACTGCACGACGAGTTCGTCGAGCGCCTCGTGGGGCGCGCGAAAACGATCGTGGTCGGCCCGACCCGCGACTGGGATACCGATCTGGGTCCGGTGATCGACGCGGCGCAGCGCATTCGCATCCTGACCTACGTCGACGAGGCGCGAGCGGCCGGCGCCAGCGTCGTGCTGGGTGGAGAAGCGATCACCGGTGGATCGTTCGACAAGGGGTTCTGGGTCGCGCCGACAATTCTCACCGGCGTCTCCAACGACATGGCGATCGCGCGCGAGGAAGTCTTCGGCCCGGTGCTCGTGGTCATCCCGTATGACGACGACGAACAAGCCGTCGCGATCGCCAACGACAGCGATTACGGCCTGGCGGCCAGCATCTGGACATCGGATAACGCCAGGGGATTGGCGATGGCCGAACAGATTCGGTCCGGCAGCGTGTGGATCAACGACGCACACCAGATCAACTGCCGGCTGCCGTTCGGCGGCTACAAGCAAAGCGGGATCGGACGCGAACTGGGCCCCGACGCGCTCGATGCCTACACGGAGGTCAAAACGGTGCACCTGGACCTGTCCGGCGGACGCGAGGCCAAGCCGTACGACGTCTTGCTCGGAAACGCCGACATCGGCTGAGTGTCAACCCACTTCGGGCACACTGGCCAGGCGCACATACGCCGACGCCGCCTCCGCGCGGTTGGTCGCGTTCAGCTTGCGCAGCACCCTTTTCACGTGAGACTTGACCGTGCCCGCCGAGATCACCAACTCATCGGCGATCTGCTGATTGGTGCGGCCGGCCGCCATCAGCCGGAGGACCTCGACCTCACGGCGCGTCAGCATCGTCATCACCCGCGTCTGCACCTCGGCCAATGACCGTGCGGCGGGGCTGCGTTCGACCGGCTCGATCTTGCGCAGGTCCAGGTCCGCGTCCTGCAGCGCGCGAGCCGCCTGGTCCGCGGACGCCAATGCCCGCTGGACCTCGTCGTGCTGGCGGCGCATTCGCTCCAGCAAGACCGTGCGTTCGTAGGCGTAGCCGAAACCCTCGGCGAATGCCCATACCGTGTCGCGATCGATCTCGTCGACAATGCGGCCCGAGTAAAGCCGGTCGGCGTGCAGGAACCCAATCACCTTGCCCGTCGGCATGATCGGAGCCGCGCAGTACGAATGCGTCAGCGAGAAATCGATGATCGGCCGGTTGACCCGCGGGTCGTTGCGGGCGTCGCGCACGATCGCGGGCGCGTGGCGACGGATCATCTGCGTTTCGATCAGCATGTGATCCAGCAGGGGTGCGACGGACTGCGCGAAGGCGACCATCTTCTCGGCGCCCTCGGTGTCCTCACCGAAATACGCTGATTCCATGACCATTCGGCCCTCGTGCACACGAAAGAGCACGGCACGGTCGAATCCACACGATTCCACCATCTCGCGTGGCGCCCGATCGACGATCGTCGCGACATCGTCGACGGCACGTAGCTTGCTCAAGCCTTCCTGCACGGCCAGCAATGCGAAGGTGCGCCGCTTGGCACCGTCCTCGATCAGCTCCCTCTCCAGCGAGCACAGGTCCAGCAACCCGTCGAGTGCGTTGAGCGCGTGCTCATCCCCGTGCGGTTCCAACGCATTACGTACGATCGCCGCCTTGGTGTCGATGGCCTCGGCCACCACCGCCAACGGGTCGTCGGTGGGATCGACGTCGCATTCTTGAAATGCCTCGCGGTAGCGGCGCGCGGCCTCCGATTCCCGGGCCGGACGCGACGCCCAACCGGGATGGTTACCGTCGGCGAGCGCGTTGGGCGCGGGGGGATCGGACATTCCGGAAATGACATCGTCGACGTTGACACCAATCACGATGCTCACTTTCCTCTGGGCAGCGCCGTGGCAGGGCGGAAATCAGAAATTCACCTCGTAAGGGGGCAGGAGTCCCCCCCAACGGGGGATCGATTTGCCGCCGCGCGTGACAGAGGCTGATCGCATGTCCTCAGCATCCGTTTCGGAATCGGTTTCAGCCATCGAATTGCTTCCCACACCAGTTGGCGTCGCCAATCCGTATCCGCTGTATGAACAGCTGAGAAAGCTCTCACCCGTTGCGGGGTATCGGGATTGGCCGCCGGGAACCATTCCCGGTGCCGACGAGCCCGTGACCGCGTGGGCGCTCTTCCGCTACGACCAGGTCTTCGAGGCCGCCAAGGACAGCACCACCTTCTCGTCGCGCGATCCCCTGCAGGAGGCCTCGTCGGCCCCGAGCCTGATGCTGGTCAATACCGACCCGCCCAAGCACGAGGTGGAACGAAAGCTGGTCAGCCAGGCGTTCTCGCCGCGCCGCGTCAAGAAACTCGAGGGTTGGCTGGGCGAGCTGATCCCGCAGCTGCTCGCGTCACTCGATGACGGCGGCGATCCGACCGTGGAGGTGATGGAATTCGCCGCCGAGGTTCCGACCCGGGCCATGGTGCGCCTGCTGGGATTGCCAGACGGCGATCATGTCCGGTTTCGGCGGTGGGCCAACGCCTTCATGCTCTCGTCATCGCTGACCCCCGAAGAACGCATCGCCAGCAATGAGGAGATGGTGACGACGTTCGCCACCCGGCTCGCCGAGCACACCGCCCGGCTGGCGGAGCGGGAGAGCGGTGACGACAGCGAAGGAGTGGAGGACGCCGAGGACCTGATTTCGGCGCTGCTGCGCGCCGAGGTGGACGGGCAGCGGCTGACGCCGGAGGAAATCGTGCGGTTCTGCGTCACCCTCGTGGTGGCCGGCAGCGAGACCACGACCTTTCTGATTGGCAACCTGCTGCACGCACTGGCGCGCGAGCCCGAGGTCCAGGCACGCCTGCGCGCCGACCGCACCCTGCTGAATCCCTTTGTCGAGGAGACACTTCGGCTCGACGGGCCGCCGCAACGCCTGTTCCGCATCGCGACCCGCGACGTCGAGATCGACGGCAAGCTGATCCGCAAGGGGGAGTGGGTGGCGTTGTTCTTCGGTTCGGCCAACCGGGATCCCGCGGTGTTTGCGAATCCGGATCGACTCGACATCGATCGGCCGAACATCCGCCAGCAGCTTTCGCTCGGTCACGGACTGCACTTCTGCCTCGGCGCATCACTGGCCCGGCTGGAGGTCATGGCGGTACTCAACGCCGTACTGGATCGCTACCAGACGATCGCCCTGACCGACGATCCCGGCACCAAGCAGACCGCCAGCCTGCTGACGCATGCCTATGTCCGTCTGCCCCTTCACCTTTCATGACAACCACCATCGAGTCGCGCAATATCGAGGCGACCAAAGCCATCTACATCGCGGTGCCGGCCGGCGACCTCGAGACCGCGCTGCGTCACCTCGATCCCGAGGTGCGAATCACCTACTACGGCACCGAAAAGATCCCGTATGCTGGCGATTACCGCGGCATCGACGAAGCGACGATGTTCTTCGCCACGGTCGGGCAGCACATCGAGATCGTCGAGATGGAGGCGTGGAAGTTCATCGCCCAGGGCGACGAACTCGCCACCTGGGGCCGTCAACGTTTCCGGCGCCCGGCCACCGGACACGAATGGGAATCCGAGTTCGCGCACATCATTACGTTGCGCGACGGTCGGTGGCTGCACTTCCGCGACTTCATGAATTCGGCGCTGACCCTGCAGGCCTTCTCATGAAAATCGCCGCGGACCGCGAGATCTGCATGTCCGCCGGAATGTGCGTGATGACCGCCGGCGAATTCTTCGACCAGGACGACGACGGCGTCGTGCTGCTGGCCGCCGACGAGGTCCCGAACGCGGCCCAATCCGACGTCGCGCGCAGGGTGCATAACGCGGTCAAACTGTGCCCGTCGGGGGCGCTGCAGTTGGTTCCGGAGTGACCGGATGAGGCTCGGCCCGGCCAACGCGAAACGGCCCGGAGGCGGGCCCGCAAAAAACCCCCGGGACGGCCGCGCACGCGGCGACTCGCCCGACGCAACGACGGTACTATCTAGATACATCATCACACATAAGTGCTGTTTTGCTTCGTCCTTTGCGAACGAGTCATCCGAAATTATGCGTATTGGCTATGGACATCATGGCCGCGTGCCGCGTACCCTCGCGGATGTCACTCGTCCACTTCGACCTGTCCGGGGGGCAACGTGAGCAACTCCACCCGACGACACGGCGTCGAATCCAGGCGGTGCCCGGCGCGATGGTGATGGTGGTCGATCAGGCGGCGAAGCCGGTCCGCGCGATGGGCGATTTCTTCGTGATGTCGGCGGAGACCTTCGTGTCCATCTTCAGGCCACCGTTCGCGTGGCGGGAATACCTGCTGCAGTGCTGGTTTGTCGCCCGGGTGTCCACACTGCCGGGGGTATTGATGACGATCCCCTGGGCGGTGATTTCGGGCTTCTTGTTCAATGTCCTGCTCACCGACATCGGCGCGGCGGACTTCTCGGGCACCGGTTGCGCGATCTTCACCGTGGACCAAAGTGCCCCGATTGTCACGGTATTGGTCGTAGCGGGCGCGGGCGCCACCGCGATGTGTGCCGACCTGGGTGCGCGCACCATCCGGGAGGAACTCGACGCGCTACGGGTGATGGGCATCAACCCGATTCAGGCGCTGGCGGTTCCGCGCGTGCTGGCCGCGACGACGGTCTCCCTCGCCCTGAGTTCGGTGGTGACCGCGACAGGCTTGATCGGCGCGTTCTTCTGCTCGGTCTTTCTGATGCACGTCTCGGCGGGCGCATGGGTGGCGGGCCTGACCACCCTCACCCACACGATCGACGTGATCATTTCGATGATCAAGGCAACGCTGTTCGGGCTGATGGCGGGCCTGATCGCCTGCTACAAGGGGATGTCGGTGGGCGGTGGCCCGGCCGGCGTCGGCAGGGCGGTCAACGAGACGGTGGTGTTTGCCTTCATCGTCTTGTTCGTCATCAACATCATCGTCACCGCCATCGGCATGCCGTTCATGGTGTCGTGAGGTGAACCGATGACGGTTGGTGTTCCGAGCGGCCCACGACAGGTCCAACGCTTGACGGATTCGGTTGTGGGCGAGTGGAATCGGATGGGCTCACAGGTACGGTTCTATGCCAGCGCCGTCGCGGGGATTCCCGACGCGGTCATGCACTACCGCGGCGAGCTGCTGCGGGTCATCGCGCAAATGGGTTTGGGCGTCGGGACTCTCGCGGTGATCGGCGGAACGGTCGTCATCGTCGGATTCTTGGCGATGACCACCGGCGCGATCGTTGCGGTACAGGGCTACAACCAGTTCGCCTCGGTGGGCGTGGAAGCCCTCACCGGCTTCGCGTCGGCGTTCTTCAACACCCGCGAGATTCAGCCGGGTACCGTCATGGTCGCGCTGGCCGCCACCGTCGGCGCCGGCGCCACCGCCCAGCTGGGGGCGATGCGGATCAACGAGGAAATCGACGCGCTCGAGGTGATCGGTATCCGCAGCGTCAGCTACCTGGCCAGCACCCGAGTGCTGGCGGGCGTGGTCGTGGCGATCCCGCTATTTTGCGTGGGGCTCATGACGGCCTACCTCGCCGCCCGCATCGGGACCACGGCTGTGTACGGGCAGGGCTCCGGTGTGTACGACCACTACTTCAATACGTTCCTGCGCCCGACCGATGTGCTCTGGTCGTCGTTCGAGGTCGTCGTGGTCTCGCTGATGATCATGCTGGTGTGTACCTACTACGGGTATACCGCGCACGGCGGGCCCGCCGGGGTCGGGGAGGCCGTCGGCCGGGCCGTGCGTGCCTCGATGGTCCTCGCGTCGATCGCGATCGTCATCATGACGCTGGCCATCTACGGCCAGTCCCCGAACTTCCACCTGGCGAGCTAGCGGCATGAGTCGCGGGCCAACCAAACACCGTCTGCACGACGCGTGGTGGACGCTGATCCTGCTGGGGGCGATCGGTGTGGTGGTCCTCGTGACGGCGATGTCGTTCAACGGCACGCTGCGGTCCTTCGTGCCGGTGACGCTGACCGCGGACCGGTCGGGACTGGTGATGGACACCGGCGCCAAGGTGATGATGCGCGGCGTACAAGTGGGCCGGGTCAACCAGATCGGCGACGACAAAACCGGGACCAGCCTGAAGCTGGAGATCGATCCCGATCAAATCCGTTATATCCCGGCCAATGTCGAGGCACAGATCAGCGCCACCACCGCGTTCGGCGCCAAGTTCGTCGACCTGGTGATACCGCAGAACCCAAGCCGGGCGCGATTGTCGGCCGGAGCAGTCCTGCATTCGAAGAATGTCAGCACGGAGATCAACACCGTATTCGAAAACGTCGTGGACCTGCTCAACATGATCGATCCGCTCAAACTGAACGCGGTGCTGACCGCGGTAGCCGATGCCGTACGCGGCCAAGGCGAGCGGATAGGCAAAACCACCACCGACCTCAACCAGGTGCTGACGGCACTCAACGAGCGCAGCGAGACCATCCGTCAGGACTGGAGATCCCTGAAGATCTTCGGCGACACCTATGATGCTGCCGCCCAAGACATTCTGACAATCCTGAACGCCGCCAGCACGACCAGCACGACCGTCGTGAATCACGCAAATCAACTGGATAGCCTGCTGCTCAACGTCATTGGCGTGTCCAATTCCGGCGCCAACCTGCTTGGGTACAGCAGGGACAATCTCGTCGCATCGGTCAACATCCTCGAGCCGACCACGAACCTGCTGTTCAAATACAACCCCGAGTACACCTGCTTCCTGCAGGGCACCAAGTGGTATCTCGACAACGGTGGGTATTCGGCGTGGGGCGGTGCCGACGGTCGCACGCTGCAACTCGACGTGGCGTTGCTGCTGGGCAACGACCCCTACGTGTTTCCCGACAACGTGCCGCTCGTCGCGGCGAAGGGCGGCCCCGGCGGCAAGCCGGGCTGTGGATCACTGCCGGATGCCAGCAAGAACTTCCCGGTGCGCGAGCTCGTCACCAACACCGGATGGGGGACCGGGCTGGATATCAGGCCGAATCCCGGCCTCGGGCATCCCTGTTGGGCGGACTACCTCCCGGTGACCCGTGCCGTGCCGCAACCACCCTCAATCCGCCAGTGCATTCCCGGGCCGGCCGTCGGGCCCAACCCGGGGGGCCCGCCATACGGGGCGGCGCTGTACGGACCCGGCGGAGTACCGCTCTGGCCGGGAGTGCCGCCGGCCCCACCGCCCGGCCCCGCCCCGCCACCGTGATCCCACCCGAACCACCAAAGACCAAGCAGGAGAGCAACGATGCAGGAGAACCTGAAAGGCGTCGCAGTGCGCCTGGGCATCTTCTTGTCGGTGTGCCTGCTGACCGCGGCCTTGTTGGTTGCCGTGTTCGGCGAGATTCGTTTCGGTGACGGCAAGACGTACTACGCCGAGTTCAGCAATGTGTCCAACCTCAGGGAGGGCAAGCTGGTGCGCATCGCCGGCGTCGAGGTCGGCAAAGTCGAAAAGATCTCTATCAACCCCGACGCGACGGTGCGCGTCGAGTTCACCGCCGACAATTCGGTCACCCTCACCCAGGGAACCGAGGCGGTGATCCGGTACGACAACCTGTTCGGCGACCGTTATCTGGCGCTGGAAGAAGGGGCCGGCGGGCTGGCCATACTCAACCCGCACCAAACGATTCCGCTGGCCCGCACCAAACCCGCGCTGGATCTCGATGCCCTGATCGGCGGTTTCAAGCCGTTGTTTCGCGCGCTGAACCCCGAGCAGGTCAACGCGCTCAGCGAGCAGTTGCTGCAGATGTTTCAGGGCCAAGGCCCCACCATCACATCTTTTCTCGATCAGGCCGCGGCCGTAACGAATACCTTGGCGGACCGCGATCAGCTCATCGGGCAAGTGGTCAACAACCTCAATGTGGTGCTGGGTTCGCTTGGCGGCCAAAGTGATCGGCTGGACAAGGCGGTCACATCGCTGTCGCAGCTGGTGCACGGGCTTGCCGAACGCAAGACGGACATCTCCAACGCGGTGGCCTACACGAACGCAGCGGCCGCCTCGATCACCGACTTGCTGTCGCAGGCGCGCGCGCCGTTCTCGAAGGTGGTTCACGAGACCGATCGGGTGGCCGACGTCGCACTGGCCGATCACGACTACCTCGACAATCTGCTCAACACGCTGCCGGACAAATACCAGGCGCTGACCCGCCAGGGGATGTACGGCGACTTCTTCGCCTTCTACCTGTGCGACGTCGTGCTCAAGGTCAACGGCAAGGGCGGCCAGCCCGTCTACATCAAGGTCGCCGGTCAGGCCAGCGGGCGGTGTGCACCGAAATGACATCACTGCCGGAACGCAAGCGGCTGATCATCGGTGCGGTCGGCATCGTGGCCATCGCCGCAATTGTGCTGGGCGCATTGCAATACCAGAACCTGCCCTTTCTCGATCAGGGCAATAGAGTTTCCGCGTATTTCGCCGACGCCGGCGGGTTGCGAACCGACAACACCGTCGAAGTCTCGGGCTACCCAGTGGGCAAGGTGTCCAGCATCGAGCTCACCGGCCCCGGTGTGCTGGTCACGTTCAAGGTCGACGACGATGTTCGGCTCGGAAACCGCACCGAGGTGTCGATCAAAACCAAAGGCTTACTGGGCAGCAAGTTCCTCGACGTGATCCCGCGCGGCGAGGGTCGGCTCGACGGGCCCATCCCCATCGAGCGGACGACGTCGCCCTACCAATTACCGGACGCATTGGGTGATTTGGCCACCACGATCAGCGGGCTGAACACCAACCGGCTGTCCGAATCGCTGGACACCATGTCGCAGACCTTCGCCGATACGCCGGCGGATTTCCGCAGCGCGCTCAAAGGGGTTGCCCGACTGGCCCAAACGCTCGACGACCGCGACGCCCAACTGCGCAGCCTGCTGGACAACGCGGCCAAGGCAACCGGCGTGCTGGCCAAGCGCACCGACGAGATCGTCACCCTGGTGCGCGACACCAATGCGGTGCTGGCGCAGCTGCGGACCCAGAGTTCCGCCCTGGATCAGATCTGGACGAACATCTCGGCGGTCTCGCGGCAGCTGCAAGGGTTTATCGCCGAAAATCGACAGCAACTGCGACCGGCGCTGGACAAGCTCAACGGCGTGCTGGCGATCGTCGAGAACCGAAAAGAGCGCGTGCAGAAGGCTATTCCGCTGATCAACTCCTACGTCATGTCGCTGGGCGAGTCCCTGTCGTCAGGCCCCTTCTTCAAGGCGTATGTGGTGAATCTGTTACCGGGCCAGTTCGTTCAGCCCTTCATCAGTGCCGCGTTCTCCGACCTGGGGCTGGACCCGGCGACCCTGCTCCCGTCGCAGCTGACGGATCCCCCGACCGGCCAGCCCGCAACGCCGCCGTTGCCGGTCCCATATCCGCGGACCGGCCAGGGTGGCGAGCCGCGATTGAATCTGCCCGACGCCATCACCGGCAACCCCGGCGATCATCCGTGCGGTCCGCCCGGCGTGCCGTTGCCCGGTCCCGGCTGCTACCCCTATCGGGAGCCGCCGCCGGCCCCGCCGCCCGGTGGTCCACCGCCCGGGCCGCCCGCGCTGGCACCGGGAGGCCAACCGTGACAACGAAACTCCGACGGTCTCGGTCGGTGCTGGCGACCAGCCTCATTTTGGTGCTCGTCGCGGGCGTGATCGTCGCGATGCGCACCGCGGGCGAGGCCGCCCGCACCGTCGTGGTCGCGTACTTCGACAACAGCAATGGCGTGTTCGCCGGTGATGACGTCCGCATCCGGGGTGTGCCGGTGGGCACCATCCTCAAGATCGAGCCGGAACCCTTGCGATCCAAAATCACGTTCTCGTTCGACCGCAAGTACAAGGTTCCCGCCAACGCCAAGGCCGCGATCCTGTCGCCGCAATTGGTATCGGGCCGGGCCATTCAGTTGACGCCGCCCTATACCGGCGGTCCCATCATGGCCGACGGGGCGGTCATCGGCCAGGATCGCACCGTGGTACCGGTCGAGTGGGATGACCTCCGCACGCAAGTTCAGCGGTTGACCGAACTGCTCAAGCCCACCCAGCCGGGCGGGGTCAGCACACTCGGCGCCTTGATCAATACCGCCGCGAACAACCTGCGCGGACAGGGCCCCACCATCCGCGACACCATTATCAAGCTCTCACAGGCGATTTCGGCGCTCGGCGACCACAGCAGAGACATCTTCTCCACCTTGAAGAATCTGTCGACGCTGGTGACGGCGCTGCGTGACAGCGCCGATCTGCTCGAGCAGCTGAACCACAACCTGGCCGTGGTCTCCTCGCTGCTGGGCGACGATCCCAACAAGGTCGCCCACGCGGCCGAGGACCTCAACGCGGTGGTCGGCGACGTGCAGAGCTTCGCCGCCGAGAACCGCGAGGTGATCGGCACCGCATCGGACAAGCTCACGTCGATCAGCAAGGTGCTCGTCGACAGCCTCGACGACATCAAGCAGACACTGCACATCAGCCCGACGGTGTTGCAGAACTTCAACAACATCTTCGAGCCGGCCAACGGCGCGCTGACCGGTGCACTGGCCGGCAGCAACATGTCCAACCCAATCGCGTTCCTGTGCGGCGCAATTCAGGCCGCCTCCCGATTGGGGGGCGAGCAGGCGGCGAAACTCTGCGCGCAATACATGGCGCCGATCGTGAAGAACCGCCAGTACAACTACCCGCCGATCGGCGAGAACCTCTTCGTCGGCGCGCAGGCGCGGCCCAATGAGGTTACCTACAGCGAGGATTCGATGCGACCCGACTACGTTCCGCCCGCCGCGAACGCGCCACCACCGGCTCCCGGTGCGCCGGCGAGCGAGACGGTCGCGAGCGACCCGGCCGCGGGCCTGCGCGGCATGATGACGCCGCCGGGGGGTGGCTGATGAAACGCGTGGCGGTGAGCCTGCTTACGGTCCTGCTCGCGGCCGGGATATCCGGCTGCGGTTGGCATGGGCTGAATTCGCTGCCGCTGCCCGGAACCCAGGGCGAGGGGCCGGGGTCGTTTGTGGTCCAGGCGCAGATGCCGGATGTCAACAACATTCAACCGAACTCGCGGGTCCGGGTTTCCGACGTGACGATCGGCCATGTGACCAAGATCGAGCGTCAGGGCTGGCATGCGCTGGTGACCATGCAGCTCGACCGGGGCGTCACGTTACCCGCTAACGCAACGGCCAAGATCGGCACCACCAGCTTACTGGGCTCGTATCACATCGAACTCAGCTCTCCGAAAAATGAAGCGCCGCAGGGACAATTGCGCGGCGGCTCGGTCATTCCGCTGGCGCGCGGCGGCGCCTACCCCAGCACCGAGCAGACGTTGGCGGCGCTGTCGTTGGTGCTCAACGGCGGCGGACTGGGTCAGATACAGGACATCACCGAGGCATTGAGTACGGCCTTCCGCGGCCGCGAACAAGACGTGCGCAGCCTGATCTCACAGCTGGACAAGTTCTCCGGGTATCTCAACGACCAGTCCGGTGACATCATCGCGGCCACCGAAAGCCTGAACCGCGTGGTGGGGAAGTTCGCCGCCCAACAACCGGTCCTGGACCACGCTCTGGCAACCGTCCCCGACGCCCTCGCGGTCCTCAATGAGGAGCGCGGCAAGCTCGTCGAGGCGGCGGATCAGTTGAGCAAATTCAGTGCGCTGACCGTTGATTCGGTCAACAAGACCAAAGCCAACCTGGTCAAGGAGCTGCAGCAGGTCGGACCGGTGCTGGAGTCGCTCGCCAACGCGGGACCCGCCCTGACCCGATCACTGTCCCTGTTGGCGACCTTCCCGTTTCCGAACGAGACATTCCAGAATTTCCAGCGCGGCGATTACGCCAACCTGACCGCGATCGTCGATCTCACGCTCAGCCGAATCGACCAGGGCCTGTTGACCGGCACTCGATGGGAATGCCACCTGACCCAGCTCGAGCTGCAGTGGGGCCGCACCATCGGCCAATTCCCCAGCCCGTGCACGTCGGGCTATCGGGGCACCCCCGGCAATCCGCTGATCGCGCCCTACCACCTGGATCAGGGGCCCTAGATGCTGCATCTGCCGCGACGAATCATCGTGCAACTGGCCGTTTTCACCGTGATTGCGCTGGCCGTGCTGGCGATCACCTTCCTGCACTTCGTCAAACTGCCGGCCATGTTGTTCGGCGTCGGCCGCTACACGGTGAAGATGGAGCTGCCGGAATCCGGTGGTCTCTACGGCACCGGCAACGTCACCTATCGCGGTTTCGAAGTGGGCCGGGTGGAATCGGTCGGGCTGACCGACACCGGCGTGCAAGCCGTGCTCTCGCTGAAGTCCGGCATCGACATTCCGTCGGACCTCAAAGCCGAGGTGCACAGCCACACCGCGATCGGCGAATCGTATGTCGAGTTGTTGCCCCGCAACGCTACTTCGCGGCCGCTGAAGGACGGCGACGTGATTCCGCTGGCCGCTACCTCGGTGCCGCCCGACATCAATGCCCTTCTCAGCGCGGCGAATACCGCGTTGGGGGCGATCCCGCGCGACAACCTGAAAACCGTCGTCGACGAGTCCTATACCGCGGTAGGCGGGCTCGGGCCGGAGCTTTCCCGGCTGATCGTCGGAACGTCGGATCTGGCGGGCGACGCGCGCACGAATCTCGATCCGCTGGTGGCGCTGATCGATCAGGCGCGACCGGTGCTCGATTCGCAGAACCGCAGCTCGGACGCGATCGCCGGCTGGGCAGCCCACCTGGCGACGGTCACCACCGAATTGCAAACGCACGACCCAACTGTCGCGCATGTCATCGATGCGGGCGGCCCCGCCTTGGGGGAGGTGCGTCAACTGATCGAGCGCGTGCAGCCCACCTTGCCGATCCTGCTGGCCAACCTCGTCAGCGTCGGCCAGGTCGCACTCACCTACCAAAACGACCTCGAGCAGTTACTGGTCGTGTTCCCGATGGCCATCGGCGCCGAGCAGGCCGGCATCCTCGCCAACCTCAACACCAAGCAGGCATACCGGGGTCAGTATCTGAGCTTCAACCTCAACCTCAATCTGCCGCCACCGTGCGCCACCGGGTTCCTGCCGGCCCAGCAGCAGCGCATCCCCACGGCCGAGGACTATCCGGGCCGCCCGGCCGGAGACCTGTACTGCCGGGTGCCGCAGGACTCACAGCTCAATGTCCGTGGGGCGCGGAACATCCCGTGTGAAACCGTGCCCGGCAAGCGCGCACCGACCGTGAAGCTGTGCGAGAGCAACGAACAGTACGTGCCGCTCAACGACGGCTTCAACTGGAAGGGCGATCCCAACGCCACGCTGTCCGGTCAGGATGTCCCGCAGTTGCCGCCCGGATCGCCGCCGCGTGCGCCGAGTCCCGCCGCACCGCCACCGATCGCCGCCGCCCAATACGACCCGGCCACCGGTACCTACACCGGGCCCGGCGGCCGTCAGTACACGCGATCCGACCTGGCGCAAACCGCGCCGAAAGACAAGACCTGGCAAGCGATGTTGCTTCCGCCGGGGAGCTGACGATCGAAAGGAACAATGACATGCGGTATCGATCACTGGCGCTGGGCGCATTGTTCTGCACGGCTACCGGTGCCGTATGTCCTGCGCCCGCCGCACAGGCCGACAACAAGCGGCTCAACGACGGCGTGGTTGCCAACGTGTTCACCGTGCAGCACCAAGCCGGCTGCACCAACGACGTCAAGATCAACCCGCAGCTGCAACTGGCCGCCCAACGGCACACCCTCGACGTGCTGAACAATCGAAACCTCAACGACGACATCGGCTCTGACGGGTCCACCCCGCAAGACCGCGCGAACGCCGCCGGCTTCCACGGGCGGGTGGCAGAGACCGTCGCGATCAATCCCGCCGTCGCGATCAGCGGCGTCGAGGTGATGAATCAGTGGTATTACAACCCCGGATATTTCGCGATCATGTCCGACTGCACCAACAGCCAGATCGGGGTGTGGTCGGAGAATGCCCGGGATCGCACCGTGGTGGTCGCCGTATACGGCCAATCCGATCGGCCTGCCGCCGCACCGGCAAGGGCGGTGCCGCCGCCGGCGGTGGCTCTGCAGGAGAACGTCCCCCTCGATCCCAGCCCCGACTACGACGCGAGCGACGAGGTCGAGTACGGCATCAACTGGCTCCCGTGGATCCTGCGCGGCGTCTATCCACCGCCCGGGATTCCGCCTCAGTAGGGCAATCAGCCGGGCGTCAGCGTAAACGGCAGCCAGTAGACGCCGGGGCCGTCGCCGGGGCATCCGGGTGCGCCGACGGTAAAAGTTCGCTCCCCACGGAAACTTCCGTCACCGTTGGGCATCAGGAAATCGGACCGCCTGGCGTCGACCAAGCTGGCGTCGTCGCAATGGAACGGATAGTCCGCGCTCGATACCCACCTGTCGTCGGACCACTGGTAGTCGTACGCCGTGGGCGCGGTGGGGTTGTCGGCCAGCCCGTTCACCAGCAGCCAGTGCGCAACGCAACCGGATGCGTCGCACGTGGTGGTGAAGCTGGCCGGCTGTATCGACGGCTCCGAGGGCCGCGGTTGGCCGTTGAACATCTGCTTCGAATGGTCGAGGAAGGTGTCGTACGCGCCGTTGAGCGGGACGGGCTGCGACGCAGCGGCGACCGGCGCCGCGAGGACAGCGGCGGCGGTCATGGCGGGCCACGCGGCTCGCAAGAGACATCTGAGAGCCATTGGCGGTCACTGTATCCGGCTCCGACACCGGGTTTCCGGAGAATGCGAACATTGGTTTGCAGTGCCGGTCGTCCGCACCTTCTGAGCTGTGGGGTCACCGCGGACCCGTGTTAGCCTGTCGATTCCCGTCGCGTTCGCCTCGGGCTCGGCAGACAAAGGAGTAGCGCGATGATGCGTATCGCCCAGGTTGCCGCGGCGGCCGCAGCCGTCAGCCTGATGAGTGGGGTGGGCGCCGGTTGCAGCAGCAAGTCGACCGTCAAGCCCGACGGTGCGGCGCAATCGGTGGTCGACGTCGTCGCCAAGCAGACCGGTTTTCATCCCAACGATGTGCATTGCCCCGACGGCGTCGAGGCCAAGGTCGGTGTGCAGTTCGACTGTCACTTCACCGGCCCGGAGGGCAAGGAGTACACCGCGAACATGAAGATCACCAAGGTCAACGGCGAACAAGTCGACTTCGCCGTCAACACCCACCCGAGCTAGGCTGGCCGGGCCGGAGCCGATCCGCGGTGGCGGCCAGCACCTCGCGGCAGCCGGTCCACATTTGCTTGATGATCTCGGCGGCCGGCGGGAGGTCGTCGATCCGGCCGGCGACCTGACCGGTGTTGGCGACGCTGGCGTCCATGTCGCCCTCGAAATAGAGTCGCTGCACCCGCTGCAGCGCCGCGCCGCCCTCCTCGAAAGACGCTGACTCATCCAGCTTTTCGGCGGCCGCCGTGCGGATGACGCGCATCATCCGCTTGCCGTCCAGTGGCAGCAGCACCGTTGCGGTCTCGTCGGCGGCGACGACGGCTTGTTTGAGGTTGCCGTGCACCGGCGAATCCGCCGAGGCCAGCAACCGCGTACCCATCTGGACCGCCTCGGCGCCGAGCACCAGCGCGGCGGCCATCGATCGGGCGTCGCAGATTCCGCCGGCCGCCACGATCGGGACGTCCACGTGGGCGGCCACCAGTGGCAGCAGCACCATGGTCGACGCTCCGAATCGGTTCTTGAACCCGCCGCCTTCGACTCCCTCGACGACCAGCCCGTCGACGCCGGCGTCGACGGCCTTCTTGGCCGCGGCCAGGGTGCCCACCACGTGGAACACGGTGATGCCCGCATCGTGGAGCCGATCGGTGAACAGCGAGGGGCTCCCGGCCGAGGTGGTCACGAACCGAATACCGTTGGCGACCAACAGGTCTATCACCGTCAGATCGCGGTTGAACAGCAGCGCGATGTTCGCGCCCACCGATCCACCGGTGAGGCTGCGCACCCGCTGGATGTCGGCCCGCCCCTGATCGGAGGTGGTCTCGATGATTCCCAACCCGCCGGCGTTGGACACCGCGGCGGCGAGCTGGGCGCCGGCGATGTAGGTCATCGGCGCCTGGATGATCGGGATGTCGATCTGCGCGAGTTCACACACCCGATTGGTTGCGGGCTCGGCCCCGGCGGTCATCGGTGGTCCCGCGGATCGACGAGGTCGCGGAATCGCTCCGACGCGAAAACGGATGCGCCCAGACCGCGCAGCCGGTGAGTCAGCGCCCGGTCGGATGTCACCACCCGGATTTCGTTGGGACGGGCGTCGGCTCGAACCAGGCGGACGATCTCGTCGTCACCCGAGTTTGCGGCGGGTTTGGGCGCATGCGCGATCTCGATCACCGTCGATGTGATCGCGGTCTTGGGCGGCCGTTCGAACACCACTGTCACCGTCTCTCCTTGCGCGCAGGCCCATTCATCTAACTTGTCTACCAAAGCGACCATGGCGCGCTCGCGGTCGCGCCACCAACCGTCCGGGCGACTGCCGATCACATTCATCCCGTCGACGATCCACCGCACCAGCCCACAGTAGGGCCGACGCTCGGTAACACGCGATTTCGATGGCTGGACACTTTGAGTAATTGGTACGGTCACCCCTATCAACGTCCCGGGTTCGACAAGGAGAGCGCCAATGACGTCGTTAGCCGATACGAGCGACCGTGTGGTCTCGCTGGCACGCGGCATGCGCGACCTCGTGGCCGAGCAGGCCGCGGAGTCCGAGCGGATCCGCACGCTTTCCGCGCCGATCGTGGACGAGATGTGGGCCAGCGGGCTGATGCCGTCGTTCAACCCCGCAGCGGCCGGCGGTCTCGAACCGTCGTTCACCGAGATGATCGAGACCTGGATCGAAATGGCTTGGCAGGACGGATCATTCGGGTGGGTCGGCATCGCGAACCTGCCGTCGTCGTTCGCCGCGGCGGCCTATCTGCCCGACGAGGGTTTCGCCGAGGTGTTCACCGCTCACGACAACCGCGTGACGATGGGCGGCCAGTTCTTTCCCAACGGCCAGGGCACCGTCGTCGACGGCGGCTATCTGCTGAACGGAGCGTGGAGTTTCGGTTCCGGCATCGGCCACTCCGAATACGTCGCGGCCGGATTTCTGCCGGTGGACAACGGCGAGATGCGCTGGATCAGCGAAGGCCTGCCCGAGATGCACGTGGCCGTATTGCCGCGAGAGCAGATCAGCTTCAACGACGGCTGGCATGTCCAGGGACTCAAGGGAACCGGCTCCTACGACTACAGCGTCACCGACGTGTTCGTCCCACAGAGCCGCACCTTCGAACTGTTCGCCCGCGCGCCACATCGCGGGACGTCGCCGGCCACCCGGATGGGCCTGATGCCGGTCACCGCCGCCGGGCACGCGTCGTGGGCGTTGGGCGTGGCCAAGAGCATGCTCGACGACGTGCAGGAGCTTGCCGCCACGAAATTCCGGATGAGCGACATGGCCGCACTGGCCAGCCGCCCCACGTTCCAGAAGGGTCTGGCGCACCATCGCGCGGCCTGGCGCGCCGCGCGTCTTCTGGTGCTGGACGCCTTCACCACCGCCGAGGCCGCGGTCGCCGCGGGCGAAGATCTGACGCCTGGCCTGCGCGCGGATATGCGGGTGGCCGCCGTCTACGCCACCGATACGGCCCGAAGCTGTGCCGAATGGGCGCACCTGGTCGCCGGGACCAGCTCGATCCGTGAGGGCACCCGCCTCGAGCGCGCGTTCCGCGACATCTACACCGGAACCCAGCACGCCTTCATCAGCGAGAAAGTGGCCATCGACGCCGCGCAGATCTGGCTGGGCATCATCGACGACCAACCCGGGTTGTAAACCGCTTAGACCAGCTCCCCGCCCGTTTGCTTGCCGTCGGCGTCCTTGGTGTCGGGGCTGCCGTCGTCGTCGGTCAGCGAGGACGCCAGCGCCGGGCCGGCCCCGCCCGCGGCGGCTCCGCTCGCGCCCGCCGCACTGGCGGCCGCCCCGCCTGCCGATGCGCCGCCCGCGGTCGCGCCGCCCAGGCCGCCCTGGCCGACGGATCCCAGCGACGAGCCCAGCGAACTCAGCGTGCTCAGCGGCGCGCTGCCGGCGCTGAGCAGGGTCGACGCCGCGTTCATGGCCGCGGGCATCGAGGCCGTCCCGGCCGCGGCTGCGGGGGTCGGCGCGACGGCCGCCGTTTCCAGCAGATTGGCCAGCGCCGGGGTACGGGCCGGCGTCCCGGCCGCGCCGGGCACCGCTTCGGCGCGCAGCAGCCGGGTGGCCGGCGCCGGACTGGCCAGCGACCTCGACATGGGCGCACCGGCGCTTTCGAATCCGACGGCGGTGCTGCGCGCCGCGTTGGTTTGCAAGGCGCCCGCCGCCGTCGCGTCGGTCTGGGCATACATCCGGGTGATGTTCACCAGCGCCGCGCCCGTGCGCGAAATCTCTTGGTGGGCCGCGGCGTGTGCGGCCAGTGCCTTGCCGGCCTCGGCGGCGAATGCCATTGCCGCCTGCATCGAGACCTCCTCGGCGCCCGCGGGCATCAGCGCGGTCACCGCCGGCGCCGCCGCGGCACCGGATGCGACGGCGGCGGCTCCCATTGCCGTCAGCTGCCCGCCGATGAGCGCAACGGCCGGGTCGTGCGACATGGATGTCATGGGCATTGATTCTACCGAGGCCCCCGGCTGCCGGAAGCAGAAATTGGGCCGCCCCAGCGCGCGGCGACCCGCTTACAAGTGGGTCAACAACCGATCGGTGAATTCCTCGGGATGTTCTCGGTGCATGAAGTGTCCGCCGCGAACCTCTTCGACGACGTAGTCGTTCTCGAACATCCGCGCGGCACCCCGGTAGTCCGAGGGCTCGGCGACCGGATCATCGAGTCCGGCAAAGACAACCGTGGGCACCGTGATCCGCGCCTTCAGCGACGGACTCGGAATCGGGGAGAGCTTGCGGTAATAGCCGAACGCGGCGTTGCGACTCGCCGGATTCGCGAAGGTCGCGCGCACGGCGTCGAACTCGCTCGGATCGGGGTTCCACGTCGGGGACCAGCGCCGGTAAATGGCGGGCAGCGCCGCGAAGTCATTGCGCGCGAAGCGGTTCGGCGCGCCCGGCAGCTTGTAGGCCGCGAAATGCCGGACGCCCCAGACCTTGCGCAGCGTCGGTTTGAGCGCCGCCGGGTGCGGAATGCCGATGACGAAAAGCTTTTTGACGCGATCGGGGCCGAGTGCGGCCGCGCCATAGGCGGCCGACGCGCCCCAGTCGTGGCCGATCACGATGGCGTCGGGCGCCCCGAGCGCCTCGATCAACGCCAGCGGGTCGCGGGCCAGCGTCTCCTGATCCGGGTCGCGCTCCGGGATTCCGCTGGGGTCATAGCCGCGCATGAACGGGCTGACCGCGCGGTAGCCCTTGGCGGCGATTCGCGGGCGCAGATAGTCCCAGGAATACGCGGTGTCGGGGAACCCGTGCAGCATCAGCACGAGGGGCCCCGAGCCCTCCTCGAGGTAGGCGAATCTGAGCCCATTCGCGTCGACGAACCGCACCGAATCTGCCATGACGAGCGCGACGTTACGCCGATCGTCGGGGCACGGCGAGCCCCCGCTACCATCAGCGCATGCGCGGCTCAAAGATCCTGATCACCGGTCCGACCGGACAAGTTGCCACCCCCGTCGCCAAGGCGCTGGCAACCGACAACGAAGTGTGGGGCATCGCCCGATTCACCAATCCCGCGGTCCGCGACGACCTGGAGAAGGCGGGCGTGCGGTGCCAGACGGTCAACCTGGCCGCCGGCGACTTCGCCGGTCTGCCAAACGACTTCGACTACGTCCTCAATCTCGCGGTGGCCAAGAGCGGGCACTGGGACAAGGATCTGGCGGCCAACGCCGAATCCGTCGGACTCCTGATGGCCCATTGCCGTAGCGCAAAAGCGTTCGTGCACTGCTCATCTGGGGCCGTCTACGACCCGCCGGACGACGAAATCCGGACCGAGGACGCCGCGTTGGGCGATAACCACAAGCCGTTGTTCCCCACCTATTCCATCTCGAAAATCGCCGGCGAGGTGGTCGCCCGGACGATGGCGCGTGCCCTGGATATACCGACGACCATCGCCCGCCTCAACGTTCCGTACGGCGACAACGGCGGCTGGCCGTTCTACCACATGGAGATGGTGCTGGGCAGTATCCCGATTCCGGTGCCGCCCGGCGGCCCGGCCCGCTACAACCCGATCCACGAGGACGACATCATCGCCACCATCCCGAAGCTGTTCGAGGTGGCGTCGGTCCCGGCGACCACCCTGAACTGGTGCGGGGAGCAGACCGTCAGCCTGCAGGAGTGGTGCACCTTCCTGGGATCACTGGTCGGCAAGGAGCCGGTGTTCGAGGAGAGCGAGCAGGCGCTGCGCGGCAACCCCACCGACGCAAGCCGGATGCGCGAGCTCGTCGGCGCCGCGACGGTCGACTGGCACGACGGCATGCGCCGGATGGCGTCCAAGTTCCACCCCGAGCTGGTCGGCGCCTAACGCGCCTACCAATAGCGCATCGCGGAGCCGAACAAATCGGCCAGCACCCGCTTGCTCATCTCGCGCGGCGCGTTCTGCAGCAGGCGCTGCTGGGGGAAGGCGCCCTCGGTGAGGGCGGCGATGTCGTCGTCGGTGTAGCCCACCCCGCCAAGCCCATTGGGCATGCCCACCGCGCGCATGATCCGGATGAGCTCGGTCGCGAGCACCTCACCCGCATCGTCGGGACCGGCGTCTCGGGTGTCGGCGCCCAGCAGCCGGGCCGCCTCGGTGTGCCGCCGCGGGCTGGCCGGCGCGGTGAACCGAAATACCGCGGGCGCGTTGACGATCACGGACATGCCGTGCGGGACCAGTGGCTCGTCGGGCGGGTAGCCCGCGGGGTGGAAGTCGCGCACCAGCCCGGCAACCGCGTAGGCCATGCCGTGCGGCGCGTGCACGCCCGCGTTGCCAAAGGCGATCCCCGCCAGCGTCGCGGCCCACATCATCTGTTCACGCGCTTCACTGTCGCAGGCATCTCGAACAGCCGACTCCAGATTGCGGCCCAGCACTCGCAACGCCTCGGTGCAGCCCAGGTCGCTCCACGGATTGGCGCCCTGACTCATCGGCCGCAGGCTGGGCCGTGGGGGAGCGGGCCGGCGCACGTAGGGGCGCGCGGTGTAGGACTCCAACGCGTGCGACAGCACGTCCAGGCCCGCCGCTGCGACGACTCCGGCGGGCAGGCTGGCGGTGCAGTCGGGGTCGACGAGCGCCTCGGTGGGCCGCAACGCGGGCGATGCGATTCCGGTCTTCACCGTCAGTGAGAGCAGGTCGAAAATCGCGATTCCGGTGACCTCACTGCCGGTGCCGGCGGTGGTGGGGCAGGCGATGTGCGGCTTGAGCGGTCCGGGAACCGGTTTGCCTGCGCCGATCGGCGCGTTGACATAAGCTAGGAAGTCCGCGGGATAGGTGGCGTACAGATTGGCGGCCTTGCACGTGTCGATGACCGAACCGCCACCCAGTGAGACGTAACCGTCGGGCCGCACCTCTTGGGCGAAGCGGGTCGCCTCGGCGAACGACGCGTCCGTCGGTTCGACGTGCACGTCCGCGTAGGTGACGACGTCCACCCCGGCCGCGGCCAGCGACTCGCGGGCCGTCGCAAATATGGGCAGGGCCGCGACACTGGCATCGGTGAACAAGGCCACCCGCCGCATACCCAGCGCGCCGGCCCGCTCGCCCAACTCCGCGAGACAGCCGCGCCCGAACGTGATTCGGGAAGAGTCGACGGTGAAGGCTCCGTCGCAGCCCTGCATCACAGCCGGGAATTCGCAACACGCCATGCTGCTATCCAACGCCTCGACGCCCGGCCGCGCGAATGGCGGTCGGGTTCGCCCGCGGGCATGATGCACCCATGCCGCTGTATGTGCGTCACACCCGACCGGCGCGAATCGTCGAACTGCCGCGCCCGATCTGCGGCAAGTTGGCCGAGCACGCCGCGGCCCACCAGATCGACCTCAACGACGTGCGGGTGTGGCTCACGCATAGCGAAAACCCGCCGGCCAGTTCGGCATTCGGCAAGCTACTGCGCCGGCGCGCCAATCCGGTCGATCCCGACGAAGAGCATTGGACCGCGGTGGTGCTGCATCCCACCCAACTGCTGGTGGCCACCGAAGGCGCCAAGCGCGGGACCGCGGTCCTCTCCCTGCCATTGGCGCAGGCGTCGATGACCACGCACACCATCGACGGCGATCCGGCCGGATTCACGATCACCGGCTTCCCAGGCGAGCAAACCGGCAGTTATTACGTCGGGCTGGGGCCCGAACCCGATGCGGCGGGCTGCGTTTCGGCGGTGCACGAGGCGATCGGCGCGGCCAAGCGCTAGACGCGCCGACGCGGCCGGCACGACGCAATCTTGACCGCGCCACACCCGCAATGCTAAGCAGGTGCTCAGCATATACGGGCACGGGAGCGCCGGGCTCGATCAGAGTTGATCGGGAAGGGAACAGATGACTCTGCAGGCAGTACTGGACGACCTCAGCAAGCGCCCCGGATCGGGTGAGGTCATTCCGATCATCAACCCCGCGACCGAAGAGACGATCACCGAATTCACCGACTGCGGTCCGGAGGCCGTCGACGAGGCTGCCTCCCGGGCGAAGGCCTCCTTCGAATCGGGTGTCTGGTCCGACCTACCCGGACGCGAGCGGGCCAAGGTCTTGTGGCGGATCGCGGACCTCATCGACGAGCACGCCGACGAGTTCGCCCAACTCGACTCGCTCAACACCGGCATGCCGTTGATGCAGGCAACGCTGCAGATGTCGACCTGTTCGGAGTTCTTCCGCTACTACGCGGGTTGGTGTTCGAAGATCAACGGCGTCGCGTACGACGTGAAGACCGACGGCATCGCGACCGACACGTTCGTCAACATGCACGCGTACACGCTCAAGGAGCCGTACGGCGTGGTGGGGCTGATCTTCCCGTGGAACGGCCCGATCTTCAACGCGAGCGCGAAGCTTGCGCCGGCGCTGGCCGCGGGCAGCAGCCTGCTCGTCAAGCCCGCCGAGGAGACACCGCTGTCGGCAGTGCTGTTGGACCGGCTGATCCACGAGGCCGGCGTCCCCGAGGGCGTCGTCAACCTGCTGACCGGCTACGGCCACACCGCGGGAGCCGCGATCACCGCGCATCCCGATGTCGAAAAGGTCGCCTTCACCGGGTCGACTGAGGTCGGCAAGGAGATCGTGCGCGCCTCGGCCGACAATCTGAAGAAGGTCACGCTCGAACTCGGGGGTAAGTCACCGGTGCTGATCTTCGACGACGCCGACATGAGCAAGGCCCTGCTGATGGCGTCGCTGGGCATCTTCGTGCACTCCGGCCAGGGCTGCGTCTGCGGATCGCGGATCTTCGCTCAGCGCGGCGTGTACGACCAGGTCGTCGAGGGCATCTCGATGATGGCGAACACCTTCAAGCTGGGCGCTCCCAGCGAGGAAGGCTGCGTCAGCGGCCCGCTGATCAGCCAGAAGCAGTTGACCCGGGTGATGGGCTTCATCGACGAAGGCCGCAGCGACGGCGTCGAGGTGGTCACCGGCGGCTACCGGCTGGACCGCAAGGGCTACTTCGTGCACCCGACGGTGCTCACCAACGTCGACACGGGCATGCGGCTCTACCAGCAGGAGATCTTCGGGCCCGTGGTCACCATTCTGCCGTTCGACGACGAAGACGAGGCCGTGGCGCTGGCCAACAACACCACCTACGGCCTGGCGGCGACCGCGTGGACGCAGAACGTCAGCCGGGCCCACCGGATGCTCAAGCGGCTGCACGCCGGCAGCGTCCAGGTGAACTGCCAGTTGGTCTTCGACCACGACGTGCCGTTCGGCGGCCACAAGCAGTCGGGTTGGGGACACGAGTTCGGCAAAGAGGGCCTCGACATCTACCTGAAGACGAAGTCGGCCTGGATCCAGCTGTAATTCCCGCTATCGCAACGCGGAAAGTCCCGGACCCCCCTCGGGTCCGGGACTCCTCCGACGGCCGTCAGACGCCTCAAGAACCTTTGTTGTAACGAGTCAGGAACCCGATGGACGCCACCGCCGCGGCGGTGCCGATCACACCCCACAGCACCAGCTGGAAGGCCATCGCTCCGAAGAACCAGCCAAACGTCATTCCGATGTAGAGCATCCAGATCAGCCGGAAAAAGCTCCAGACCGCAACCAGGCCGGTGCTGATCCCGATATACAGGCTCCGTTGGCGATCGACGCGGTTGATCTGCTCCTGGATGCCGGTCGGCACGATGTTCATTTGCTGTCTTCCTTTCCTGGGGTGCCGCCTCGGTGGCGGCGTCGTTGGGATAAGTAGAGCCGCCCGCGCCGGCTACCGATCCCAACAACGTCCGGGCCTTCGAGGGGCACCCGCAGGTCAGGATGCCGGGGCCGTCGTTTCTGCCCTGTCGTCGACCGGGCCGTTCATCTCGGCCAGGAACTGGCGGTAGCGCTCGGCCTGACTCGGGCGGCGCCGGACGATCAGCCAGCCGATCGCCAGCAATACGAACCACGCGGGGAACCAGGCCAGGGCGATCGCGGTGTCTTTCTCCGTCGTGAGCGTCCAGGCGACGAATGCGAAGAAAGCGAAGGCGGCCCAGCACATCACCCGGCCACCGGGCATCTTGAACGCCGATTCCGCGTGGCGCGCTGCGTGCCGGCGGCGATAGACGAGGTAACTGACCAGGATCATCGCCCACACGAACATGAACAGCAGCGACGAAATCGTGGTGACCAGTGTGAAAGCACGAATCACCGAACCGCCGACGTGCAGCACGGGGATGGCGGTCAGCAGCAGGACGGCCGTGACGAACAGGGCGGGGGCCGGCACGCCGCCGCGATTCAGCCGGCGGAACACCGCCGGAGCGCTGCCTTCGTCGGCCAGGCCGTACAGCATGCGGCCGGTGGAGTACATCCCGGAATTCGCCGCCGACGCCGCGGCGGTGGTGACGACGAAGTTGACGAGAGACGCCGCACCGGCCAGCCCCGCGAGGGAGAACATCGTGACGAAGGGGGACTCGTTGCCGGCGAACCGCCGCCACGGCACGACCGTGAGGATCACCAGCAGCGCGCCGACGTAGAAGATCGAAACCCGCAGCGGCACCGCATTGATCGCGCGCGGAAGGGTGCGGCGTGGGTTCGCCGTCTCGGCCGCGGCGGTGCCGACCAGTTCCACACCCACGAACGCGAAGAACGCGATCTGGAATCCACCGACCATCCCCATGAAACCGGTCGCGAAGAATCCGCCGCTGTTCCAAAGATTTTCGATCGTCGCCGGATTACCTTGCGGTGAAACGAAATTGGTGGCCACCAGGACTACGCCGACGACAATCAAACCGATGATCGCAACGACTTTGATCAAGGCGAACCAGAATTCGATCTCGCCGAAGTTGCGCACGCTGAACAAGTTGAACAGCAGGATCAGCCCGCACGCGACCAGCGCCGGCACCCAGGCCGGTAGACCTGGCCACCAGAACTGCAGGTAGCCCGCGATCGCGACGAGTTCGGCGATCCCGGTGACGATCCAGGCGAACCAATACGACCACCCGACGAAAAAGCCTGCCGCGGGCCCCAATAGGTCACCCGCGAAGTCGACGAACGACTTGTAGTTCAGGTTCGACAACAGCAGTTCGCCCATCGCGCGGAGCACGAAAAACAAGAAGAACCCGATGATCCCGTACACCACCACCACCGATGGGCCGGCGCGGGAGATGGTTCGCCCGGCGCCCATGAACAGACCCGTTCCGATCGCGCCTCCGATCGCGATCAGCTGAACGTGACGGTTCATCAGGCCCCGGTGCAGCTGCGCGGCAGCAGGATTGGGATCGCCGAGTTCCTCGCTCATGTGTCCCGTCCTCGAGTTTCCGGGCTTTGGGCAATCCCAGCTAACCAATGCTGTAGCTAAACACGATAATTGTTACCTTCATACCCCGTGCTGACCACGACGATTGTCAATTGACGTACGCTCACCGGCATGGGCTGGTTCGGACGAGCAAAGAAAGCCAGTGCGGGACAGCGGGTCACGCGGTCCGACAAGCAGCACGCGATCGACGCCGTCGCCGAACTCCACGCGCGGGGCACCGACCGGGAAAGGCTGCTGCGCGACGGCCTCCCGGGCGTCGCGACGATCGTGGCGATCCGCGAAAACGTCGAGACGACGGTGCTGGGGTCGTGGCACGAGCTGGACCTGGACGTGCGGTTGCCCGATCACGGCCCCTATCGCGCCACCCGGCGCGTTTCACTCGAGCTGTCGACGGCGCCGCACATCACGGTCGGTGCCGAGGTGCCGGTGCGAGTCGATCCCGGGGACCGCTCGAAAGTTCTTGTCGTCGCGACGCTCTGAGCCCTAGCCCGATGTCTTGACCATGAGCTTGCCGACGTTCTTGCCGTCGAACAGCATGTTGATCGCGGTCGGCAGCTGTTCGAAGCCCTCGACCACGGTCTCGAGCGGCGTGAGCTTGCCCGCGGCTATCAGACCGGAGATCTCGCGGACCGCCTCGGGAGCCCGGCCCAGGTGGTCGAGAACGATGAAGCCCTGCAGCGTCGCACGCTGGATCAGCAGATTGCCGAACGCGCGCGGACCGGGCGGTGGTTCGGACTCGTTATAGCCGGAGATCAGGCCGCACAACGCGACGCGCGCGCGGATGTTGAGGCGCGCGAAGACCGCGTCCATGATGACCCCGCCGACGTTCTCGAAGTCGACGTCGATGCCGTTGGGCGTCGCCGCCCGCAATTGAGCAGCCCAGTCGTCGGCGCGGTAGTCGACGGCCGCGTCGAAGCCGAGCTCCTCGGTGAGCAGCCGGCATTTGTCCGGGCCGCCCGCGATCCCGACAACGCGGGCGCCGTCGGCCTTGGCAAGCTGGCCGGCGATCGAGCCCACCGCGCCGGCGGCGGCCGACACGACGACGGTCTCACCGGGCTGCGGCTTACCGATGTCGCGGATCCCGACCCAGGCGGTCAGCCCGGTTGTCCCGAGCGCGCCCATGTAGGCGCTCGGGGAGACCCCGTCGGCGACGTCGACCGGGAACAACGGGTTCGTGTCGGAGACGACGACGTACTCCTGCCAGCCGACCAGGCCCTGCACGATCTGGCCGACCGAATAATCGGGGTTCTTGGATTCGACGACCCGGCCGAGCCCACCGGCCCGCATCACCTCGCCGATACCCACCGGCGGCAGGTAGGTCGGCGTGTCGTTGATCCAGGTCCGGTTGGTCGGATCGAGCGAAATCCATTCGACGCGCACCAGCGCCTCGCCCTCGCCGATCTCGGGAACCGGTTCCTGGGTGAGCTCGAACGTGTTGGCACCGATGCGTCCGGTGGGGCGCTCACGCAACAGGAATCGACGATTCACATCAGGCATGAGCGCACGCTACGCCAGCGACGGCGAATGCTATAACGCTGCCTATGGCCGAGCACACCATCACTCACGTTTCCGACACCGCCCGGTGGACGGCATTGCATCGGGCCACCGAGTCGGCCCGGACCGACGCGTTGTTCCACGACCCGCTCGCCGGGCTCCTGGCCGGTGAGCAGGGCCGCGCGATCGTTGCCGGAGTTCGATGGAGGGATCGCAGCGGCTGGTGGCTGGTCGCGCGCACCAAGCTGATCGACGACGCCATCGCCGACGCACTCGCCAACGGCTGCGACCGCGTGCTGAATCTGGCCGCCGGCCTGGATACCCGGCCGTATCGGCTCGACCTGCCGGCCGAGCTCACCTGGATCGAGGCCGACCTGCCCCAGTTGCTCGCCGAGAAGACACAGCTGCTTGCCGACCAGACCCCGCGATGCCGGCTGACCCGCACCGCCGTCGACCTTGCCGATCCGAACGCCCGAGACGCCTTCTTCGACGAGGCGCTGGACGGGGCGACGAAGGCTTTTGTCCTGACGGAGGGTCTGTCGATGTACCTCGAATACCGTGACATCACCGCGCTTTCGGACGCGATCAAGCGACCCGAGGTCGCCTGGTGGATGCTCGACATCGCCTTTCCCGGCCTGAGGAAGCGAATCAACAAGAACATGGCCGGGATTGCCGAAAGCGCACCGTTCAAGTTCGCACCCGAGAACGGGCTGGCCTTCTTCGAAGACCTCGGCTGGCAGACCGTCGAAGCGCAACCGCTACTGCACACCGCCCACCGATTGCGCCGCTTGCCGATATGGATGCGCCCGCTCGCCTGGCTGCCCCGGCCGGATCTGCGCAGTCCGGGCAACAATCCCTCGAGTGCGATCGCCCTCCTCACGCATTGAGCTGCCCAACTATCAGCCTGCACAACGTATTAACCGAGTAAAACGCGCATCCAGACGTTTCTTTAATGCCGCGAGTCCGGCCTCTTACGATCGAGAGACAAGATCGGATTGCGGATTGTTCGCCTGCCAAAATGCGCCCGCCGATCCTAGGATCACGGCATGCGCATCACGGTCAAATTCGACCTGAGCTTCCAATACCGCGAGCTTGAGCAGTTGTGGCGCACCGCCGATCGCATGGGCTTCGAAACGGTGTGGGATTACGACCATTTCCACGGGCCGAAGGAAAACACCGACCCGACCTACGAGGGCTGGACCACCCTGGCCGCGATGGCCGCGGTCACCAAGCGGGCGCGAATCGGCTGCCTGGTGTCCAGCGTGACGTTCCGGAACCTGGCGGCCATGGCCAAGATGGCGGTCACCGTCGACCACATTTCCGGTGGGCGCCTCTACTTCGGGCTCGGCGCCGGCTGGCATGAGGACGAACATGGCGCGTACGGGATCGCCTTTCCCAGCCCCGGCACCCGGGTCGCGATGGTTGACGAGGCGCTGACCGTGCTTCGCAGGCTCTGGACGCAGGAAACGGTCACCTTCACGGGGGAGTTCTTCACCCTCCAGGAGGCGCGGTGCAGGCCCAAACCTCTGCAGTACCCGCACCCGCCGATCGTGATCGGCGGTAGCGAGCCGAAGATGCTGCGCGTCATCGCGCGTCACGCAGATATGTGGAACATGCCCGGACACGAGGGGCCGCAGCGGTGGGGCACCGTCAACGCCCAGCTCGACGCGGCGTGCGCCGATGTGCAGCGTGCGCCGGCCGAGATCCTGCGTTCGGCGCAGCTGTCGCTGCATCCGGCCGAAGCCGGCCAGGTGGACGAACAGCTGGCATTGTTGCCGGAGTTCGAGCGGCTCGGTTGCGAGGAGATGGTGCTGGCGTTCCGCCAACCACCGACCGAAACACTGCTAAAACGCTGCCTAACCCTGGATTCCGGCTCACGGCCGATCGCGGCCGTCTAAGCCGAGCTGGTTTGCCATTCACATTGCGGCCGACGTGGAGGATTGTTAGCCCGGTGGACGCGTCGCGAGTTGCTGTGGTGCCAAGCTTTGTGATGGTGATGGTGATGCTCGGGTTCGCCGGATCTGCGTGGGCCGATCCGCCGCCCACCCAGCAGATCACCACGGTGGCCGTCGGATCCAAGGGGCAGGCCGTCAACGGCTTTCACGAAACCCCGGCCCAAGGCAACGTCCCCGTCGTCGAGGGCTGCACCGCGTCGCCCTCGGCGGTGGCCGAAGACGTCTACTCGTGCTCTCCGAGCGCTGCCGGCGCCGGCACCTGCTGGCCGTCGACGCCGGGTGCGCTGTTGTGCGTAGACGATCCGTGGGACCAGCGATTGCATCGGGTCAGCTACAACGGCCAGCTTCCGCCGGTGCAACCCCCGGCTTTACCGGAACCGTATGCGCTCGTCCTCGATGACGGCACCCGCTGTTCGCTGCGCAACGGCGGCGCCTGGGGCGGCCGAGACGACGGCTACGTCGGGGGCTACTGGTGCGGGGACGGAGGCGCCCATCTCGTTGTCCTGTGCCTGCCAACCGCGCAGACCTGCGTAGACGATCGCTCGGGACCGACGTGGACGGTCAAGGTCGGTCAATTGGGAGCGCCGGGCGCGCACTTTCCGCCGCCGCAGACCCGTTCGGTGACGAGCGCGTGGTTCGCCGGAGATCGCATACCGGGCTGACGCGCCCGGCTACCAGACGCGTATCCAGTCGACGAGCATGTCGGCGGGATAGGTGCCCGGGCCGGGATCGCCACCGCCGGAGCCGGCGACGGCCAGGTTGAACACCGGATACACCGTGTAGCCGGGGCCGTTGAACGGCCAATCCGGTAGCGAGCTGGCCGGTACGTCGAAATACGGCTGGGCGCCGTCGGAATAGTCTTTCCAAAACCTGATGCCGGCCTCGTCCCACTGGCATCGCCAGGTGTGCCAGCCGCCGTCAACCGCGATGTTGTGGGTCTTCCACTCGCCGCCGTTCGCCTTGGCGTGGACGGTGGTCGCCGACGGCCAGCTGCGGTTGCCGTACCACTCCATCACGTCGATCTCGCCCTGATCGTCATTGCCGAGCCAGTAGGCGGGCCAGGCGCCGGGGGTCAGGCAGTTCAGTTTGACCCGGGTTTCCCAGGTGTGGCCGACGCCGCCGCGCCACAGGCTTTGGACCTTGCCGCTGAAGTAGGTGGGGCCGTCTTTCGCCGCGCGCAGGACCAGGTTGGAATTGCCGTCGACGAACACGTTCTTGCGGTCGTCGCGGTACTGCCCGATGTGCTCGGGCAGCTCCCAATAGGTCGGATCCTTGATCGTCTCGCGGGCTTTTGCGATCGCCCACTTCGACGGATCGGGCGCCGACCCGGCCGGACCGTCGAATTCGTCGGAGAAGATGTAGCTCCCCGCCTGCCCGCTGGGCGCGCTGGGCGGTGGCATCCGCCCTGGATAAGCCCTGGCCTCAGGGATTGGCAGCGCGGCCGCCAGCACGCCGATCCCTGTCGTCAGCATCATGCGGCGACGGTCCATCTCAGGCATAAGCAAGCGACGATAGCAGCCCCGGTCGTACGGGGTCGAAACGGAAATTGTGTCGGTGGCCGTCGTTAGCATTTGGATCGCTGACGGCCCGAAACGGCCGGCAAAACGGCACTAGCTCGGGATTTGGGATGAATTCACGGTCAATTCTCATGATCATGCGTGGTTTGGTCTCAGGATTGCCTGGGCATCCTGGACACGAACACATAACATGTCCGTCGCTTTGCGGCTGAGGAGTTGACAATCATGGCGAATGCACCAGGGTCGACGGTTATTTTCCTTCAGTCGCATCCGGCCTGGATTGCGGCCCAGCGACGCGAACGCGAACGCACCGAATCCATGCGTCGTCACCCGTCAGCCCGGGCCCGTCGGGGCACTGCCGAGGTAGACCACGCGGTCGCCGTCGGTAGCCGTCACTTCAAGGTGTATTCCAGCGGCGACACCCCCGCGTAAGCGCTTACCTGCCCCGATATCCCGCACTGCGCCGCTATCACCAACTCATAACCGGGCATTTGGCGATCTCAGTTTTGTGACCATTCGACGGTTCTCCCTGCGCGCGTAAATCCAACACGGTTGCATTCCTGCGACCCCAAAAGCCGTCTGCTTCTCCCAACAACTCGAATCCGCTGCCGACGGACCGCTCCCTGGCGGTGGCAATGATCGCCTTCGTCGCGGCGTCGGGCTGCATAGCGTCGATCACTTTCGACGGGGGATGACGGCATCGCCAGCCGCTGTGACGGCCGCCGGGACTATCCAGGGCATTTTCGTGGTTGTGGCATTGGTGCTGGTTCTGCGACAACACCGCTGCGCTCCCGGATTCGCGTCGTTCGTCGGTTTCGGCAGTGCCGCATTGTTCACCTACGCGTACGTCCTGCCCACTTTTCTGCCGGGTTATCAAGACAGCTTCAGCTCTGGACCGCGCATCAACGGCTATATCGGTTTGCGGTGGCGGCGACGGGCCGCCAACCAGCTTGCGGGACAAGGTAATAGCGAATGCTGCATATCGAAGAGTACGTCGGCATAATTCTCGGTGTAGCGCGAACACACCGAGCAAAGGCGCTGGCCAATCCGGATCAGCCGCATAGCGCGGTCATTCACGAGCTGCAGCGCTACATCGAAGCCCACAATCCCGGCGCGACCGACGTCAACGTGGTCAGGGTGACGGACACCGGCCAGGCCGACAAGACCCACAAGCCGGTCAGGCACTGGTACCAGGTCACCTACGAAGTCTGAGGCCGTCCCGTTCAGCGACGGCAACGGTCACGAGGCGTGGATTTCGGCTTCGGAACGCGTGTGCGAACGCGACGCCAACACACAGTCGCGCCCCTGCATGATGTGCTCGGCCATCAGGGCGCCGGCGCGCTCGGATTCACCGGCGGCAATCGCATCACGCACCATCCGATGAAAAAGGTTGGAGCGCTCGCTTTCGAGCCGCGTCTGATGCCGGAACACCTGATACACCAATGGAATGTCGACCGCGTGCACGAGCAGCGCCGACAGTCGCCGATGTGCCGACCCCTTCACGACGGCTCGATGAAAGGCGCTGTTGGCGGCCGTGATTCGGTGCCAACCGGCATCCAGTGAGCCACTCGACACGAGCTCGACTCCGGCGTCGAAGTCCGCGATCGCCGCGTCGAGCGCGCCGATGCCCTCGGCGCTCATCCGGGTCGCGGCACGCTCGGCGGCCAGCGATTCCAGTCGGGCGCGCAGCTCGTACTGGTCGCGGATATCGCTCTCGGACATTGTCGCGACTACCGCGCCCCGGTTTCGCTCGATGACGACCAGGCCGTCGGCGGCCAAGGCCCGCAAGGCTTCTCGCACCGGGGTGCGGGACAGGTCGAACATCTCGCCGATGCGCTGTTCGACGAGCCGCGAACCCGGCTCGAAATCGCCTTTGGTGATCGCGCGCCGGATGAGCCGATAGGCCAGGTCCGATCGGCCATCCATCTTGGCCATCAGTCACCCCCCGACGTCGCGGCACCGATGTCGAGCACTCCACCGCCCTCGGGGTCTTCGACCTCCACAATTGGGTCATCGACGTCGTCGAACTCCAGGCGCAGCGCCCGCGACATGATCGCGTGCATGACATACATGGTGGTGGTGTAGGTGAATTCCAGGATCTCGGTATCGGTGAATACTTCCCGAAGTTGGTTGAACAACTGCTCGGGCACCCGGCCATGTTGGCCCGCAAGGCAATCCGCGTATGCCAGTAGCAGCCGTTCGGTGTGATCGAAGCAGTCGGCGGTTTCCCAGGACGGTATCGCCGCGATCTTCTCCTCGGACAACCCCGCCGACCGGCACGCCTTGCAATGTTGGGAGTAGACGAACTGGCTGCCGACCACCCAGCCGGCCCTGATCTGGCCGAGCTCGCGGTGGTCGGGCCGGATGCTGACTTCTTCGCGGTACAGGCGAAAGCCCCGCACGGCGTGGCGCAGGGCAGCGGGGGATTGCGCCATCACCGTCCACCAGTTCCCCGGGGTCCCGCCTACGGTGCCCGGTTCGGCCACCGGGTCACGGTCGCCGAACATGAAGTCGTACATCTTCAGCGTGAATTCGTCGTTGACCTCACCCCTGGAAACAGGATTCAGGCGCGGCATTGCGGGTCCTCTCGACTGGGTGCGGATTGCATTCAATCCCAGCCTCAGCTGCCACGTCAATGCAGTTCACGGCTCAGCCGTGCCATGGATTGCGTACAGTCTGTCCCTTTCCTTCACCGAGCCCGACGGGACGCCGTAGCCTAGAACCCCGTGAGCGATGGCGACGCGGCGGACCTGGAGTACCTTCGCGGTGCCGGGCGAATTGCGATGGCGCACAGGGGATTCACGTCGTTCAGGTTTCCCATGAACACCATGGGCGCGTTTCACGAAGCCGCCAAGCTCGGGTTCCGCTACATCGAGACGGACGTTCGTGCGACCCGGGACGGCGTGGCCGTGATCCTGCACGATCGCCGGCTCCCCGCGCAGTCGGGGCTACCGGACGCGATCGACCGATTTGCTTGGCGGGATGTCCGCACGGCAGATCTCGGTGCGGGGGAGACCATCCCGACGCTGGAACAGCTCCTGGTCGAGCTGCCGAGCATGCGGGTCAATATCGATATCAAGGCCGAGTCGGCCATCGAACCGACCGTCGAGGTCATCGAACGGTTGAACGCGCACAACCGGGTGCTGGTCACGTCGTTCTCCGACCGCCGCCGCCGTCGCGCGTTGGGCCTGCTGTCCAAGCGCGTCGCGAGTTCGGCCGGCACGGTCGCGTTCCCGGCGCTCGTCGCGGCGAAAACGCCGGCCAGCCGCGCCTACGCCTGGCGGTTGCTGCGCGACAGCGACTGCTTGCAACTGCCGCCACGACTGGGCCGGCTGCCGGTGATCACGCCCGCCCTGGTCCGCGCCGCGCACGCCTCGGGACGTCAGGTGCACGCGTGGACGGTCGACGACCCCGTAACGATGCGTGCCCTCCTCGACATCGGCGTGGACGGCATCATCACCGATCGCGCCGACCTCCTGCGTGAGGTGCTGGTCGCCCGCGACGAGTGGTCGCCGGCCTAGCTAGAGCTTGCTTGCGGCGAAGTCGGCGGCCTGGTTGGCCATGCCGGCATCGATGTAGGCACCGGCGAGATGCTGTGGCCAGTTTTCTTTCCAGGTGTTCGGGTCGGCGGGGTTGCAGATCGGGTCGGCGCCGTGGCACAACTCGATCGTCCGGTCGTTGTAAGTCGGGTTGAAGTTCGTGATCGGCCCCACCCACTGGCTCCCGTTGCCGAACAGCGCGACGGCGGCGATGTGCTGATCCATACCCGCCGGCAGCGGGCTGTCGAACCCGAACGCGCCGATGGGCGCGGCGAGCACCACGTCGGTAACGGCCGCTCCTAGTGAGTAGCCGCCCAGAACCAAGCGGGTGTCCGGACAGTTGTTGGCCATGTCCTGGATGTGGTGACTCATGTCGTTGGCGCCGATGTCGACCTGCGTGTCGGCGGGGTACTTGACGGCGTACGAGCCGAAGCTCCTGTTGCCGACCTTCGACGATAGGGCGTTGATGAACGCGTTGCCGAGCACACCGGGCCCGGGAGATTCGTATCGGCCGCGGGCGAACACCACCTGAACCTGGGGACAGCTGGCGGCAGCCGTCGGCACCGCACCCGGCGTCCCCGACGGCAGGGCCGCCGGCGCCAATATCAGTGCGCCCGCGATCACGACCGCCGCTAGGCACACACCCAATGATTTACCGAGAAGTAAAGCGCGCACAGCACGATGGTAGGGCGAACTCGCTGCCGCCGCCGGGCAGGGTGAACTCCGGTCCCGGCAGACCCTGACCACGCTGTCGGCCAGGGCAGCCCGACAGATAGGTTCAGCTGATGAGCCACACCAACGCGGGTGCCCCCGAGCGCTTGTTCGCACTGGCCGAACAGGTGACGGGCTTCATGCCCGACGACGAGGGGCGCGCACTCTATGACGCAGCGCTGCGGTATCTGGGCGGCGGTGTCGGTGTGGAGATCGGTACCTATTGCGGCAAATCCACCCTGCTGCTCGGTGCGGCGGCCCAACAGACGGCCGGTGTCCTCTACACGATCGACCATCACCACGGCTCCGAGGAACATCAGGCCGGCTGGGAATACCACGACGCTTCGCTGGTCGACGAGGTCACCGGACTGTTCGACACGCTGCCGACGTTTCGTCGCACGCTCGACGCCGCCGGGCTCGACGAGCACGTGGTGGCGGTCGTGGGCAAGTCGCCGGTCGTGGCCCGGGGATGGCGATCACCGCTGCAGTTCTTGTTCATCGACGGCGGCCACTCCGAGGCCGCGGCCACCGAGGACTTCAACGGATGGGCCAAGTGGGTGAGTGTCGGCGGAGCACTCGTCATCCATGACGTTTTTCCCGATCCGGCCGACGGCGGGCGGCCACCGTATTACATCTATTGCCGCGCAATCGATTCCGGTCAGTTCCGGGAGATCTCCGCACTCGGGTCGCTGCGGGTGCTCGAACGCACCTGCGGTCAGGTCGGCGAGCCGATCGACGTCACCGGCCGCGGCCGGTAGCGACGCACTCGCAGTCGAAGTCGGTCTGCAGGCCCAGCGGCAGGCCGTGGGCGCGGAAGATCCCGGCACCCCTGGTGGTGTCCGACAGCGCGTCCGCGGCCAGGATCACCGCGGCGCCCGTCCACGTGGTGCGCTCCTCGGGCCACCGCTTCCCGTCGGCGAACACCAACCCCGTCCAGTACGAACCGTCTCGTTCACGCAGGTGCTGCATCGCGGCGAATTGCTGGTGCGCGCCGGAGCGTTGACCGATGGCCTCGAGCGCCATAACCAGCTCGCAGGTTTCGGCGCCGGTCACCCAGGGGCGGTCGCCGACGCAGCGGATGCCCAGGCCGTCGACGACAAAGTCGTCCCAGCGTGCCTTGATGCGCGTGGCAGCGGCCGGACCCCGTAGCGCACTACCGAGGATGGGGTAGTACCAATCCATCGAGTAGCGGTCTTTTTCGGTGAATGCCTCGGGATGCGCGACCAGCGCATGGCCCAGCCGTCCCAGGGCCAGCTCCCACTCCGGCTGCGGGTCGCCCACCAGAGCCGCCAGCGCCAATGCACACCGGATGCTGTGATACACACTGGCGCAACCGGTTAGCAGGGCTTCGCATACCGGCCCCGTTTCGCTTCGCGCCCAACAGATTTCGCCGTACCCGACCTGCAGGTCGATGACGAAGTCGATGGCCTTGTGCACCACCGGCCACATCGAGGCGGCAAACGAATCGTCACCGGTGACCGACACGTAATGCCAGACACCCGTGGCGACGTAGGCGCAGAAATTGCTGTCGCTGTTCGCGTCCTCGATTGTCCCCGCGCGAAATTGGATGGGCCAGGACCCGTCGGAACGCTGGTTACGACGGCTCCACTCATAGGCGGCCCGGGCTGGTTCCAACAATCCGGCCGCGGTGAGCGCCATGGCCGATTCCACGTGGTCCCATGGGTCGGTGTGACCGCCCTGAAACCACGGGATGGCACCCGATGACTCCTGCTCGGCGGCAATGGACAGGGCTGTCTGGCGACACTGCTCCGGGCTGAAGACGCCCGGAACCGCGGGCAGATTAGATCGACGCAACTGAATACCCCGGGGTCGCTTCGGCGTGTCGCGGTTTAGTGAAGTACATCGCCACGCTCTTGCCCAGGAAGGGATTGAGCACCGACTCCGCGATCCGGGTGAGCCTCGGGCGCTGCATGAGATCCCACACCAGGAGTCTGTGGTAGGCGGTCACCGCGGGATGGTCTGTGTTTTCCACTCCTACAGCACATTTCAGCCACCAGAACGGCGCGTGCAGTGCGTGCGCATGATGCGTATGCGTCAATTCCAGCCCGCTGCCGGCGATCTTGTCCCGCAATTCGCTGGCCCGGTAGATGCGGATGTGACCGCCCAGATTGGCATGGTATTCGTCGGACAGCAGCCAGCACACTTGTTCGGGGAGCCAACGAGGTACCGAAACCGCCAGTGTGCCACCGACTTTGAGAACGCGGATCAATTCCGCGATCGCGGCGTCGTCTTGCGTGACGTGTTCCAGAATTTCGGATGCGATGACGAAGTCGAACGTCTGATCGGGGTACGGCAAGTTCAACGCATCGCCGACAACCACTTTCGCCGACGCCGAGGCGGGCGCCTCACCGCTTTCGGCCATCGCTTGCAGAATCGTGTCCACGGAATCCAATTCGGCTTCGTCGCGGTCGAACGCGATGACGTCGGCGCCGCGGCGGTACGCCTCGAACGTGTGCCGGCCGGCTCCGCAGCCGACGTCGATCACCTTGGTGGACGGCCCGATTCCGAGCCGTTCGAAATCGACTGTCAGCATTGCCGTTCGCCTTGCACGACGGCCCTTCGTGCGATCGCCTGCTCGTAGATCCGCACGGTCTGCGCGGCCACGGCCTCCCAGCTGAACACGCTGACGGCGCGCGCCCGGCCCGCCTTGCCGAGACTGCGGCGCTTTTCCGGCGAGTCGAGGAGCTCGCCGAGTGCGCGGGTCAACGCGTCGACGTCGGCGGGCGGCACCAGCTCGGCGCAGGCGCCGTCGGTCCCGAGGACCTCGGGCAGTGCGCCAACCCGGCTCGCGACGATCGGTGTACCACTCGACATCGCCTCCACGGCGGGCAGCGAAAACCCTTCGTAGAGCGAGGGAATGCAGGCGACCTCGGCCGAGGCGAACAATGCGGCCAGCTCGGCGTCGGTAAGTCCGCTGGTGATGTGGACGATGTCCGAGATCCCCAGCTCGGCGATGAGTTTGTGGGTGGGCCCGTTTGGCTCCACTTTGGCGACCAGCTGCAACTCGACATCCCGGCTCACGCGGGCCTTCGCGACCGCGTGTAACAGGGTGCTGACGCCCTTCAGCGGGGTGTCGGCGCTGGCGATCGCGATCACGCGGCCGGGCTGCCGTGGACCCGAACCCGGTTTGAACAGCTCGGTGTTCACACCCAACGGCACCACGTGGAGTTGTTCGGGGGAGACACCGAAATCGGAAATGATATCCGCGGCCGACGACGACGAGACCGTCAAGAGCTCCGGGATCTGACGCGCCACTTGTTGCTGCATGTCCAAGAAGCCATACCAGCGGCGCACCAACGGCTTCCGCCACCATTTGGCAGCGGCAACGTCGAGCACACGGTCGCGGGTGATGGGGTGGTGGACGGTGGCCACCACCGGCATTCCGGCGGCCGCGATACTCAACAGTCCAGTTCCCAGACTTTGATTGTCGTGCACGACGTCGAAGTCGGATGCGCGCTCGGCCAACAGCCGGGCGGCGCGCAGCGTGAAGGTACGTGGCTCGGGAAAACCCGCCGTCCAGACGGTCAGCAGCTCCCGGAGATCGATCGAGTCGTGGATCTCGCTGGGGCGGGGGATGCGGAACGGGTCGGGCTCGCGGTACATATCGAGACTCGGAACCTCGGTCAGTCGCACCCGGGGATCAAGCAATTCCGGATAGGGCTGCCCGGAGAACACTTCGACATCGTGACCGAGTTCCACCAGACCGTGGCTGAGATGTCGTATGTAGACGCCCTGTCCGCCGCAATGGGTCTTACTACGGTAGGACAGCAAGGCAATTCGCATACTCAACTCTTCTTTGCTGGTTAACGAACGCGGAAGGGCGCCAAATCCATTGCGATCAACGGGCTCCCGAACTCCCTGACAGCAAACTGGACATGTGTCCAGACTATAGTTCGATCAGCTAATCGACGCAAACGCGCCATCGGTGCCCTTCAATAGTTAGGTTTCGGCGATGTTCGCGTGCCGGCGAGGTCCGCTGGATAACTGCTCCGGGTCGCGCGGAAGCAATCGAGAGTCGGAACATGTTGTGAGCCAATGGGCGCGGCGATGATCGATGTGGGGGCGCATTTGTTTGCTGGGCCACCCGCCGAGTGGGCCCCCGATTCAGCGATCGAACAGGCCGGACAGGGCATCGGAGACCATGCCCTCGGGGTCTTGGTCGATCCCCACATTCCGTAGCTCGCCCTCGTTCGCAAGCGAAGCGATGCCGTGCACGAGCGACCAGAGCGGTCCGGCCAGTTTGAGCGGTTCTTGGCCGCGAAGCAGCCCGGCGGCCTGGCACCCGGCTATCGCGTCAAGCAGGACTCCGAACGCTTGACCTGCGGCGACGGCCAGGCTCGGGTGCCGGGCCTTGTCGGTATCCGCCCCGAACATGACCCGGTACTGGTCCGGATGGTCGACGGCCCAGCGCACGTAGGCGCGACCGATTGCGGTCAGCTTGTCAGTCGGCCCCGATACTGCGCCGACGGCGGCGGTCAACGTCGCATGGAGGTCGACAAACCCCTGCTCGGCGACGGTAGCGAGCAGGTGGGCCTTGTCGGTGAAGTGGCGGTACGGCGCCGCGGCGCTGACGCCGGCCCGGCGTGCGGCCTCGGTCAGGGTGAAACCCTTCGGTCCCCGCTCCGCCACCAACGACAGTGCCGCACTGGTCAGCGCCCGCTTGAGATCGCCGTGGTGATAACTGTCCCGGCGGGTCTTCGTCGCCGCGGGGGACTTCTTTCCTGGCATGTTGACGACATTAACATGCAGGTCTATGTTAATGATATTCACATCCTCGAAAGGAGCGGAAATGGCATCTCAACCAAGGACCGGCTGGGCGGTGATCACGGGCGCCAGCTCCGGTTTCGGCGAGATCTTCGCCGACCTGCTGGCCCAGCGGGGCTTCTCACTGCTGCTTGCCGGACGGGACCAGGCGCGGCTCAGCGCGGTCGCGCAGCGCGTCCGTCAGACGGCGGGCGTCGACGTCGAACTCGCCGTCGGCGACCTCGGCACCGAAGCCGGCTTCGACAGCCTCGCGGCTCGTCTCGACGGACGGCCGGTCGAGGTGCTGATCAATAACGCCGCGTTCGGCACCTACGGACCATTTGCGGAGCTGGACGCCCGCCGCGAGCACGAACTGGTGGCGGTCAATGTCGATGCGCTGGTCCGCCTGACCCACGCGGTGCTTCCCGGGATGCTCGCCCGCGGACGCGGCGGCATCCTCAACGTCGCCTCCACGATCGCGTTTGCGCCCGGGACTTATCAGGCCACCTACGGCGCCTCGAAGGCGTTCGTGCTCTCGCTCAGCCAGGCCTTGTGGGCCGAAACGCGCGGCTCGGGCGTCACGGTGACCGCGCTGTGCCCCGGGCCCACCCGGACGGGGTTCGTCGATGCGCTGGGATCGGACGTCTCGCACACCGCGATCTACCGGCATCTGGCCGCACCCGAACCGGTGGTGACCGCCGGGCTGCGCGCACTCGATCGAGGCCGCGCCGTCGTGGTTCCCGGCTGGCGCAACCGGGTCATGACTACGGGCGGGCGCTTCTCACCCGGCTGGCTTGCGGCCTTGATCAGCGCCCGAATGCTGCGGCCCGCCGCCGCGACGACGCATGCGAGTCGATGAGATGCCCGCAAAGTCTTCACTTTCGTGATCAACCGAACGACAACCGCATCAGCCCCCACGCCGTTCGCCCTGGAAACCGACGGTGCCCGTTGATCGCAATGGGCGAAACCGCTTATCGTCCAATCGAGTTGGGAGCAACAAGGGGATCCAGCACCTGCCGGCGTAGGCGCGGTCCGCAAGGTGGGGATATGGCCCGGGTTTCTCGCCAGTCACCTCATGAACGCCGCCGAACGGCAGTAATTCACGTCACAAGGGGCATCCTTGTCGCCGCTGACTCCGAATTGGGTTTAGTCACGCGGAAATTCGCGAAACCGGTGAACCGTCCGGCTCACGTCCGCGTGGCTAGATATCTATAACTATACCTAGCCGGATGAAGGAGTCATCGTGAAGTCGGTATTAGAGCCAAGCTACGACGTCATCGTGTGCGGGGCGGGGTCGTCGGGTTCAGCCGTCGCCGGACGGTTGGCGGAAAACCCCGATGTGACGGTCTTACTCCTAGAGGCCGGCGGCAGCGATGACGTCCCCACCGTGACCGACGCGACCCAGTGGCCGTTAAACCTGGGCAGCGAACGCGACTGGGGTTTCGTGTCCGAACCCGACCCGAGACTGCACGGACGCTCGGTCCCGTTCTCGATGGGCAAGGTGCTCGGCGGCGGGTCCAGCATCAATGTGATGATCTGGGCCCGCGGGCACCGCAGCGACTGGGACCATTTCGCGTCCGAATCCGGTGAAGCGGCCTGGGGCTACGACGCGGTCCTGGACCTGTACCGGCAGATTGAGGACTGGCAGGGCGCGGGTGAGCCGAATCATCGCGGCAGGGGAGGGCCCGTCTTCGTGCAGCCGACACCCGACCCGCATCCGGTCGCCACGGCGACCGTGAAAGCGGCCAGGACATTGGGAATTCCGACCTATCAGAGCCCCAACGGTCGCCTGATGGAAGAGATGCGCGGCGCCGCGATCACCGATGTGAGATACCACGACGGCAAGCGCCTCTCGGTATTCCGCACCTACACGGCTCCTCATCTGGATAAGCCGAACCTGACCGTGGTGCCGCATGCCCTGGTGAAACGGGTGACATTCCACGGCAATCGGGCCACCGGCGTCGAAGTCCTCCATGACGGCAAGATCCATCACGTGACGGCGGACACCGAGGTGGTGCTTTCGCTCGGGGCGATTCACACCCCCAAGGTGCTGATGCAGTCGGGAATCGGTGATGCCGACGAACTGCGCGCGGCCGGAGTCGCGCTTCGCCAGCACCTGCCCGGGGTGGGACGCAACCTGCAAGACCACTACGGCTTCAGCTGCGTATGGGCATTTCCCGACGGCGTACAAGGCAGCACCCAGGCGGGGGCGGCATTGTTCTGGGACTCCGGACTCGGCGATCTCGACGGGCCAGACCTGTTCGCCTGTTTGGGGTCCTTCGCCATGTCCACTCCGGAAAACACCGCGAAATACGGCCTGCCGCAAAATAGCTGGATCTTGTTCGGCTCCCCGACACATCCCAAAAGCCGTGGCCGGTTGCACTTGTCGGGCCCGGACCCCGACGACCCGATTCGGATCGAGGCGAATGCGTTGTCCGATCCCCACGATGTCAAGACGGGGATCGCCTGCATCGAAGCCCTGCGTGAGGTCGGCAATTCCGCGGAGCTGCGCCCGTTCGTCACGCGCGAGGTGATGCCCGGAGACCTGACCGGCGACGAGCTGGAAACCTACCTGCGCAACGCGGTGACCACCTACTGGCACGAATCGGGGACGGCGAAGATGGGGCGCGACCCGATGTCGGTGGTCGACGGACGCCTCAACGTCTACGGAATCGAGAATCTGCGCGTCGCGGATGCATCGATCATGCCCCGCATCACCAGCGGCAACACCATGGCGCCCTGTGTGGTGATCGGCGAGCGCGCCGCGCACTTTATCAAGTCACAGCACCGGATGTGACAACAACGGATGTCCGGCCGCGGACCAGCCGCCACGCGTGTGGCAGCGAATCCATACTGACCAATCACCCACGCCACGATAGGAATTCGACCTCATGCTGGAACTCATCGACAAGGGCCAACCGACCGAAGAGCACCCCCACCCGTTGCTCTTCGTGCACGGCGGCTTCCAAGGCGCATGGTGCTGGGATGTCCACTTCCTGGACTATTTTGCGGAGCACGGGTTTCGTGTCGTAGCGCCCAGCTATCGCGGCCACGGCGGTAGCCCGGTGGACAAACCCCTGCGTTGGTGCTCGATCTCGGACTACGTCGAAGACGTCACCTCGATTGCCAATAAGGTTGCACCGCAGCCAATTCCGATCGGACATTCGATGGGCGGCTTCATCGTGCAGAAGTATCTGGAACACAACGAGGCGCCCGCGGGAGTGCTGGTGGCGTCCGCACCGCCGCGCGGACATCTGCGGTCTGTGTTGCGCTCAATGCGCCGACACCCATGGGGCTGCAACAAATTCGCGGTGACCGGCCGGCCGGCCGACATGTGCGGCGGGACGCTGGCGGGCGCGCGCGACATGTTCTTTTCACCGTCGACACCCGAATCCCTAGTGGTCGAAGGCATGGAGCGGCTTCAACCCGACAGCATCCGGGCGATCCTGGGCGACATGGTGGCTCTCAATTTGGTCAAGCCCACCCGCGTGACGACGCCGCTTCTGGTGCTCGGGGCAGAGCAGGACGGGATTTATCCTCCCCCCGACGTGCGCGCAACGGCCAGGGCCTATGGCACCGAAGCACGCATCTTCCCGGGCTTGGGACACGAGATGATGCTGGGGCCTGGGTGGGAGACGGTTGCCGAGCGCATCCTGTCGTGGCTACAGGAGCGGGGACTATAGCCGATTTTGCTACCATCGCGCGGTGCCCGATTCGGCTGCACCACGCGATGGGCAGCGGACTGTCCCGCGCCGCGAGGTCTTCAAGTATGCCCTCGCACCGGCGCTGCTGAGCCTGGCCGCAACCGTCGAGGCGCCCAGCGTGTCGGCCGCCGACATTCAGCTGATCGACTTCGCCGAGAAGCGGATCGCGCCGGACGAGATCAAGGCGGCCGGGTACGCCGGGGTGATCAACTACGTCTCCGCGGAGCGCCCGGGAGCACATTTCGAGGCGAAGCCCATCACCCGCGAGTACGCGGACTCGTTACGCGCCGCAGGTCTGCAGATCGTCAGCAACTTCCAGTACGGCAAGCCCGGATGGCCCGCCACCCCGTCAGACCTCACCCGTGGACACGACGGCGGTGTGGCGGACGCACAAACGGCTCAGCAGTTGCATGCCGCGGCAGGGGGACCGAACTCGGCGCCGATCTTCTTCAGCGTCGACGACGATATCGACCAAAACACCTGGAATACCCTTGCACTCGAATGGTTTCGGGGCATCAACTCGGTACTCGGGGTGGGCCGCACCGGTATCTACGGCCACTACAACGCGTGCGGGTGGGCGATCAGGGACGGCGTGATCGGCAACTCGACCAGCGCGGGGCACCGCTGGGCGTGGCAAACCAGGTCGTGGTCGCACGGCCAGCGCGAGCCGATGGCGGTGCTGTACCAGGCGATCGTCAACACGCCCTCGAACCCCGGCCCGCTGCTGGGCGGCATCAACGTGGACGTGGACGACGTCCTCGCGGCCGATTACGGACAGTGGGATCTCGGTCGCTGAGCCCCGCACTACCTGCCCAGCGGCACCGAACTGCCGGTCGCCTGGGGTGTCGTGGAGGCGATGAAGTTCTCCAGGATGTCCGCGACGGCCATCGGCGCCTCCACATGGGGGAAGTGCCCGACGCCCTCGAGCACCTCCAGGCGGCTGCCCTCGAGCGCGTCGTGGGCGGCGTAGGCGTGCGCGACGGGAATGATCCGATCCTGATCGCCCCAGATCAGCAGCGAGGGCAGGCCGGCCGCGACGTGGAGCTTGTTGAGCGCGCTGACGGCCTGGCCGCGGTAGTCCACGACTGAACGCAATGTCCGCAGGAAAGCCTGGCGGGTCCGCGCATCCGACAGCGAGCAGTACGCCTGCCACATCTCACCGGCTCGCGGTGCCCGAACCCCTGCCGAGGTCAACCACGACCCCACCTTGTTGCCGAGGTTGAGCACCGGTTGCGGCGCGACCACGGGCAACACCAATTCGGCGCCGGGCGCCGCCAGCATCCGCAGCACCGGACTGAGTTCCGGGCCGAGCCCGCCGCTGCCGATCAGGGCCAGCCGCTCGCAGTAGTCCCGGTGCTGATGCGTGAACTGCATCGCGATGCCGCCGCCGAGCGATTGGCCGACCACCGTCGCGCGCGCAACCCCGAGTTCGTCGAGCAGATCGCGCAGGGAGACCGCGAATGCCCCCAGCGAGTAGTCGCCGCGCGGTTTCGCCGACTCCCCATGACCCAGCAGGTCCGGCGCGATAACGCGGTATTTCTTGGCCAGCTGCGGGATGATCGCTCGCCAGGTGGCCGAGCTGCCCGCCATGCCGTGGATCAGCAACAGCGCGTGGCCACGTCCGGCGTCCCGGTATGCGATCCGGTCGCCGTGCAATTCGAGGTACGTCAGTTCGCTCATGGTCAATCCGTTTACCCATGTCTTGGCAGTTGGATGCGTTGGCGCTCACCCAAGAATACGTAACTTACGCCTTCGTAGGTTACTCACGGGTAATAGTGTGGTGGGCCTCACGCGTCGGCCGCGCCCGCCCCGAAATGAACGACACCCCGCGAGCTGGGCGCCCGCGGGGTGTCGGCCAGTACTGACGATCAGGTGGTTATCACTTCAGGTCGTACCGATCGTTGTTCATGACCTTGACCCACGCCGCGACGAAGTCCTCCACGAACTTGCCGGCGTTGTCGTCCTGCGCGTAAACCTCGGCCAGGGCGCGCAGCACCGAGTTCGACCCGAACACGAGGTCGTTCGCGGTCGCGGTCCACTTGATAGCCCCCGACGACCGGTCGCGGCCCTCGTAGACGTTCTCCGCGGTCTCGGACGGCTTCCACTCCGTGCCCATGTCGAGCAGGTTGACGAAGAAGTCGTTGGTCAACGCGCCCGGCTTGTCGGTGAACACGCCGTGCTTGTTGCCGCCATGGTTGGCGCCGAGAGCACGCAGACCACCGACGAGCACCGTCAGCTCCGGTCCGGTCACACCCAGCAGATACGCCCGCTCCAGCAGCAGCTGCTCCACCGGGGCCTTCTCGCCGGGCCGGACGTAGTTGCGGAACCCGTCGGCACGCGGTTCGAGCACCGCGAACGACTCCACGTCGGTGTTCTCTTGCGTGGCGTCGGTGCGACCGGGTGCGAAGTGCACCGAGATGTCGTACCCGGCGTCCTTGGCCGCCTTCTCGACCGCCGCGGAACCGGCCAGCACGATCACGTCGGCCAGCGAGATCTTCTTGCCACCCGAAGCCGAGGCGTTGAAGTCCTGCTGGATCTTCTCCAGCACCGGCAACACCTTGTCCAGCTCGGAGGGCTCGTTGACCTCCCAATTTCGTTGCGGCTCAAGGCGAATCCGCGCGCCGTTCGCCCCTCCGCGCTTGTCGGTGTTGCGGTAGCTGCCCGCCGCCGCCCAGGCGGTCTTGACCAGCTGGGGAACCGTCAGGCCGGACTCGAGCACCTTGCTCTTCAGGGACGCGACGTCCTTGTCGTTGACCAGCTTGTGGTCGACGGCCGGAACCGGGTCCTGCCAGAGCTGCGGCTCGGGAACCCACGGACCGAGGTAACGCGAGATCGGTCCCATGTCACGGTGCAGCAGCTTGTACCAGGCCTTGGCGAACGCGTCGGCCAGCTCATCGGGGTTTTTCAGCCAGCGCTGGGTGATCTCCCGGTAGATCGGGTCCTCCCGCAACGAGATGTCCGTGACCAGCATTGTCGGAGCACGGCCCGGTCCGCCGAACGGATCGGGGATGGTGCCCGCGCCGGCGCCGTCCTTCGCCGTGAACTGCCAGGCATCACCCGGGCTCTTGACCAGCTCCCATTCGTAGCCGTACAGCGTCTCCAGGAAGGTGTTGTCCCACTTCGTGGGGGTAGGCGTCCAGACCACCTCCAGGCCGCTGGTGATGGCGTCGGCACCCGAGCCGCTGCCGTAGGAGCTCTTCCAGCCCAGCCCCTGCTGCTCGATCGGGGCCGCCTCCGGCTCGGGGCCGACCAGGTCGCCACTGGCGGCGCCGTGCGTCTTGCCGAAGCTGTGGCCGCCGACGATCAGCGCGGCGGTCTCCTCGTCGTTCATCGCCATCCGGCCGAACGTCTCGCGGATGTCGATCGCCGCGGCGACGGGATCCGGCTTACCTTCGGGGCCTTCGGGATTCACGTAGATCAGACCCATGGTGGTGGCGCCATACGGTTGCGCGAGATCGCGCGTGCCGGAGTAGCGCTTGTTGGTGCCCAACCATTCGTCCTCTTCACCGAAGAGGATCTCTTCGGGCTCCCAGACGTCTTCGCGACCAAAGGCGAAGCCAAAGGTCTTGAACCCCATCGACTCCAGCGCAACGTTGCCGGCCAGCAGCAGCAGGTCCGCCCAGGAGATCTTGTTGCCGTACTTCTTCTTGACCGGCCACAACAGCCGGCGCGCCTTGTCCAGGCTGGCGTTGTCCGGCCAGCTGTTGAGGGGGGCGAAGCGTTGTAAACCCTGACCGCCACCGCCACGGCCGTCATAGATGCGGTAGGTGCCCGCGGCGTGCCAGCTCATCCGGATGAAGAAGCCGCCGTAGTGCCCGTAGTCGGCTGGCCACCAGTCCTGTGAGGTGGTCAGCACCGAGACCAGGTCGGCCTTGACAGCCTCGACATCGAGCTTGGCGAACTCCTCGGCGTAATCGAAGTCGTCGCCGAGCGGATTGGCCTGCGGCGAATGCGGGTGCAGCCGCGAGACGTCGATCTGGTTGGGCCACCAGTCCTGGTTGGTGAGGGGAGCACCCGATTTCGGCTCTGGCGACGCGATTGCCGGGTTCTCACTCTCGCTCTTGTGGGACGTATCTGATGACACAGCATTCCTTTCCAGTGGTGGGTGATTGGGCTGTGATCACGGGCTGTGATCAGGAATCTGCTGTCGAGCAGTCGGGGCACAGGCCCCAATAGATGACTTCGGCCTCATCGAGGACGAAGCCATCGAGACCGTTGTCGTCGTCCGACGGGGTAAGGCAGGGGGCATCGCCGACCGCGCAGTCGACGTCGGCGATCACACCGCAGGACCGGCATACGACGTGATGGTGGTTGTCGCCGACCCGGGACTCGTAGCGCGCGACCAGCCCCGATGGCTGGATGCGCCGGACCAGGCCTACCGCCGTGAGGGCGTTGAGCACGTCGTACACGGCTTGGCGGGAGACTTCGGGGAGACCGACCCGCACCGAGGAGAAGATCGTCTCGGTGTCGGCATGTGGATGGGCGTGCACCGCCTCCAGGACGGCAATCCTGGGCCGGGTCACACGCAGATCGGCCAAACGCAACCGCTGCGCGTAGTCCGACGTTGACGACACAACGCCAATACTTCGCACTTATCTGGAATCAGTCAAGACTTTCTGGCCGCAACAGCCCGTAAATATTTGGCGCGGCTCAACTTCCTTTGCGGTAGACGAGCCAGCGCAACTCGATCGGGGAATCCTCACGAGCGACGTCGAAAACGTCTTGACCGCTGGCCCATCCGTCGAACCAGGCCGTGGGCGGCCAGGCGCCCTCGGGCAGATGGGCTTTCTCGTACTCGTAGGCCGACTCGTCGGAGACGAGTTCAAGCGACAATCCGGCGGCCGCGGCGCTGACCTCGTCGCGGGTGAAGATCGTGGTGTGGCATTGCTGCCCGAGTTGTCGGGCGGCGTCGTCGGGGATGTAGCCCCCGCGCGGCAAGAAAGAGTTGAACACCAAATGTCCGCCGGGGGCCAAACACTGCGCGGCGAGTTCGAACATGCCGCGCAGCTCCTGCGGGCTCCGGAAGTCCGGCACCACCTCGGCGAACACGACCAGCTGATAATCGCCTCGAACACCTTCCATGGCCACAAAGACGTCGCTCTGGATGACGTGGATATCGACCGAATTCCGTTTGGCTTCAGCACGAATGATGTCGGCGAACTTCCCGGCCAGCTCGACCGCGTCGACCGGGTGACCACGCCGCGCCAGGGCCAGCGCATTTCGCCCCGTGCCGGCGCCGACGTCGAGCACCCGACAAGTGCTGGGATCGGGGGCTTCGTTGGCGAGCGCCCAGACCCGGGCATCGGGTTCGGTGCCGAACAGCGGCCCCTCGCGGGTGTCGACCCAGTTGTCGTAATCGGCCCCGATCGTCGCCCACTGAGGTTTGACGCGGTAATTCAGCATTGTGCCGAACGGCTTGCTGAACTGTAGGACGATGTTCGAACGCGACGAAGCCTTAAAGGCTTTCGCCAATTCGCCTTGCAGCACGGTTTTTAGCTGAGCCGTCTCTTCTTCGGTGTACTGGATGCCCAGCCCGGCAAAGATGGTCGTACACATCGTGAGGTACTCGTCGAGCATGCCCGGAACGGCCGGCAGATGGAGGGTGCCCTCGGCCATCGATCGTCGATGCAACCGCCGGGCCATCGCTTCGCGCAGCGTCGACGGATCGAAAGATCTGGGGTCCCGATCCTCCATCAGACCCTTGTACACGAACCGGCCACCGACCGCACGATGGGGCGGGATGGACGCCGGGCCAGTCTTACCGGGCCGGCGGGGGACGGTCGCGCATTCACTCCACGCGCAACGGCGACACCCGCCGAGCGCATCGCCGACTTCGCGGTCCATTTCCATGACAGCGCAGGTCCTTTCACTCCGCTCGAGTGTGCTGACGAGTCTGCGGGACTGATTCGCGGCTTCCTGGGCCAACCGCAGGGCTGAACTATTTCGAGTACGGGACTCACCTGGTGGAAGATGTTTAGATGCGAGTCGAGAGTTTGCGCCGTTATCCGGTGAAGTCGATGCTCGGGGAAGCCGTCGAGAGCTTGTTCGTCGACGAACGTGGCGCCGACGGAGACCGGCGGCTCGCGCTCCTCGACGCCACGACCGGGCATGTGGCCAGCGCCAAACAGGCGCGGCTATGGCGCGGCCTGTTGAAGTGCACGGCCAATGGAGATACCGGCCGGGTCAGCATCGGGCTGCCTGACGGGACAACGGTCGCTGCCGATGATCCTGGCGTCAACGAGCTGCTCTCGCGGCTGTTGGGGCGCGCGGTCCGATTGGTCAGCCAGCGTCCGGATGGCGCGACGGTAGAGCGGCCGGATCCAGAGCAGCTGCTCGAGCGGGGGTTGGACGCCGACGTCGCCGGCCGCATCCTGGAAATCGGCCTGGGCACGCCAGGCGATTCGTTTACCGATGATGCTCCACTGCACGCGATCACCACCGCCACCTCGGAGCACATCGGCGTCGAGACCCTGCGCTACCGGCCGAATCTCGTGATCGCCACGCCCACCGGCTGCCCCCCGTACGTCGAAAACGATTGGGTTGAACGGGAATTCGGTATCGGCGAGGTACGGCTGCGCGGCCTGGAACTCACGCCACGCTGCGTGGTGCCGACCCTCGAGCACGGGCCGCTACCGAAATCTCCGCGGGCGCTGCGCATACCCGCCGCTGAAAATCGTTTGCAGGCAGGCACTTGTGGGGTGGCGGCGTGTGCGGGCATCTACTTCAAGGCAACGACGCCAGGGGTCATCCGGGTCGGCGACGAGGTCATCCTCGACCCTTAGCCGGACAGGCGATTACTCGCCGAAGCCACTGGGCGCGTGCACCACTGTCGCCGGTCCGGCCGGGCCCGCGTCGAGTCGGCTCGCGGCGAAGAACGCTCCCTTGTCGATCATCGTGCCGTCGTCGGCGTAGGTGTTATGGGCGGCGAAGTTCATGCCGTCCGAGCAAACCGGGTCCTCGTTCGCACAGACCTTGATCGTCTTGGCCTGGTAGGTCGGTCCGATCACCACCGGCGGTTCGCCGAGGAAGTTCATCGCCCGCACGTTGGGCATCCCGAAGAGCACCACCGCGGCAACGTGGTCGGCGATGTCGGGCGCCAGCGGCTTGGGCACTGTCGCGGGATCGACACCGGCGGGCACCGCATCCGACGTCACGAAACCCATGACGGCCGCGCCCTGCGAGAAGCCGCCGAGCACCATCTTGGTCTTGGGGCAGCTGCCCGCCATCGACACGACATGAGCACCCGCATCCCGAATGCCGTCGAGCCCGGTGTCCCAGTCATTGCTGGCGGGGTAATTGACCGCGTAAACGTCGACCGATTTCCCGCCCTCGCGCCCGCGCAGGTTGTCGACGAAGGCCTGCCCGGTCGGGCCGACCCCGTCCGGCTCGCCGGTACCGCGGGCGAACACCACCTGAACGTCGGGGCATGGTTCGGCCGACGACCAGGGGACGGGAGAGAAGAGGACAGAGGCGCCGAAGCTCAAAATTACTGCGGCCACCGGGCCCACGAAACGGATGACGTAACCGGCGATCATGCCCAAATAAATGCCCATCCCCGCCGGTCACCAAACGCGGGATATTCAATTCGTGTTCCTGCCGAACGCGCCAAGCGCTACCCGCACGGGTGCGTGCGCGCGATGAGAAGCGCACGGCCACAGTCGATTTCACGCCACGGCAACACCCGTAGCCGGCGGCTAGCGGAACAGGCCGAACCTATCGCACGTCGGCCCGCAGCCGGTTCAACGCCATTTGATGCCGCAGCCTATTGACGGCCGCTGGTCGGGGTCGACCGGCCGCCCCGCCAGCACCGCGTCGACCGCCGCGCGGATGTCGGCGCCCGTCACCGGCAGTTCGTTTTTGGGACGGGAGTCGTCGAGCTGGCCTCGGTACACGAGTCGGCGTTCGCCGTCGAACACAAACGTGTCCGGAGTGCACGCCGCGGAGAAGGAGCGGGCGACGTCTTGTGTCTCGTCGTACAGGTACGGAAACGTCCAGCCGTGGCGGCGGGCCTCGGCGACCATCTCGTCGGGGCCATCCTGTGGGTAGGTGACCACGTCATTGCTGGAGATCCCCACCATCGCGACACCTTGCTTGGCGAGGTCTCTGCCCAGCGCCGCCAGCCCGGCCGCGACGTGCTGGACGTACGGGCAGTGGTTGCAGATGAATGTGACGACCAGCGCCGGACCGGTGAGCTCGTCGAGGCTGACCTGGGCGCCGGTTGCCGGGTCGGGCAATGTGAACGGCGGCGCGGGCGTGCCGAGGGCGAGCATTGTTGACTCGATAGCCATGCCCGCCAGACTAGTCGGCGGCGACCCGGCCACCACCGCCGATCATGCGTGCGGAAGGCTGCATCGGGTGTGGCCAGAGTTAGCCGCGTTGCAATCCGGTGTACCAGCCCGAAACATGGGGTGGGTGATATCGCACGCCGTCGCGATCTTCTCGGGATTACTCGCCGCGTTCTGGGCAGCCGTCGGCATCGTCGTTCGACAACGAGTCGCCCAAAGCGTTCCAGCCGCTGGGGACCTGTCCGGATCGACGGTGACGAGTGTGGCTCGCCGACCGTTGTGGTGGGCCGGGATTCTCGCCGCCGTCGCCGGCTTCGTGTTTCAGGCCCTGGCGCTGGCCAACGGATCCCTGCTGCTCGTGCAGCCGCTGCTGGTTTCGTCGCTGCTGTTCGCCCTGCCGTTGAGCGCGCGGCTTTGCCATCAGCGCATCACCGGAGCCGAATGGGCTTGGGCAATCGTGTTGACCGCCGCGCTGGCCGCGTTCGTGCTCGTCGGTCAGCCCCGCGAGGGCCATCACCGGTCACCGATACCGTCCTGGACGATGGCGCTGGCGCTCACCGCGCCGCTGGTCATCGTGTGCCTCGTCGCGGCCCGGCGTACCCACGGCCGCACCCGCGCCATGCTGCTCGCGGTCGCGGTGGCGGTTCTACTTGGCATGGTGGCGGTCTTGACCAAGATCTGCACGCACCGCTACGCCGTGGGCGGATGGCATGGTCTTCTGACCGTCCCGGCCCCGTACCTGCTCGTCGTGCTGGCGGTGGCGGTAACCATGGTGCAAAGCTCCGCCTTTCACGCCGGCGCGTTACAGGCCTCGGTACCGCTGATGCTGGTGGGTGAACCCGTCGTCGCGGTTTTGCTCGGGGTCGTCGTGCTCGGCGAACACCTTGCGGTGCGAGGCTCGGCGGCACTGGGCCTGCTCGTCGCCGTCGTCGCGATGGTGGCATCCACCATCGCGCTGGCACGCGACACCGCACCCGGCGCAGGCCATCCGGTCACGAAAGATGTTGACACACCACGTCCCAGCGAAGAAGACGGTGTGATCCTCAAGTAATCATCGCGGCTGCTTGAGGGCGGCCTCTTCCAGGAAATCGACTGCGCGCGCAAGGCTTTCGGCGGGTTTGCTCATCAGCTCGGCGACCTCGCGGGCCCGGGCCGCGCACTCAGGAGTGAGGATGCCCTGCAGGTCCGCGGTCACCGAGTCCAGGGTGCTTTCCATAAAGGCCCGTCCGGAGCCAACTTTCAGCTCGGTGACCCCATCCGCCCAGACCGGCTGATCAAGCCAGAACCACAGCACCAGCGTCGGAACTCCGGCCCGCAGGCCCGCGGCCGTAGCGCCGGCACCGCCATGGTGAACGACAGCGCGGCAGGCCGGAAAGACGGCCGCATGGTTCACCTCGGCCACGATTTTCACGTGCTCGGCGTCCGGGGCGCCGGCGACGTCATTGGGGCCGGTGCATATCAACGCCCGCTCGCCCAGCCGCGCGCAGGCGGCGCCGATCACCGCGATCGTCTCCACTGGGGATGCAAGCGGTGTGCTGCCGAAACCGAAGTAGATCGGCGGCGTTCCGGCAGCGATCCAGGACAACACCTCGTCGTCGGCGTCGCTCGGCCGCCCCAGCGTCAGCGCGCCGACGAAGAGCGGCGCAGCATCCGATTCCAGCCATTCGGCCGCCGGTCCCGGCAAGCAGATCTCGTCATAGGCCTGGATCTCCACCATGCGCGGGGCGGAGTCCCCGGCGACCTCCGGTAAGCCGAGCGCGCGGCGCTGCGCGTCGTCGGTGTCCTTGGTGATTTGCGGACCGAATGCGCCGGACGCCAAAATCCGCGCCGGGAAGTAGTGCAGCGTGCCGAGCGGAATATCGTGATACTCAGCAACATTGGCGGCCAGGCCGCGCTCGTTGAAGGCGGCGACCAGCAGGTCGGCTCCGTCCGCCACCGATCTCAGCGTCGCAGTCTTTTCGGACTTGACCTCGTTGACATGCTCGGCGATCTCGGCCCACATGGTGACCGGGTTCGAGATCTTGCCGACGAACGCCGCGGCGAAGTCCATCTGTTCCCGCGAGTCCCGGCCGTACGCGACCGCGGGCAACCCCGCGGATTCGACGAAGGCCACCATGTTGGGCGCGACGGCCATCTGCACGTGGTGGCCGCGTCGCATCAGCTCCCGGCCAGCGGCGGCCAAGGGCTCGACGTCGCCGCGACTTCCATAGCCGACCAGCACGCATTTCATCGGCGGAACCTCACTCGCAGTGCTGCTTGTCCCGTGCACCAGGTCCATTGGTTGCGATCCGCCGTGCGACGCTGTGCGGCGACACCGTTAGCGGAGCCGGTTGGCCGCGAAGGTTGCGGCCTGGTCGGTCATCCCCAACTGAATATACGAAACGTGCGCCATGATGTTCCCGCCCGCGGAGCAGATCGGATCGTCTTGCGCGCACAGGCTGATCGTCTTCCCGCTGTAAATCGGGTTGATCGTCGGCAGCGGCTGGCCGCCCCACAGCGCGCTGGAGAATTGACTGGTCGGTTCGCCGAAGAGCGCGACCGCGGCAACATGGTCAGCCACCGGAGCCGGCATCGCCTGAGTGGCCAGGTCGATCACCGTCGAGCCCTGTGAGTACCCGCCGAGCACGAGCTTCGTCTTGGGGCAGTTGGCGACGGTGCCCTGGATGTGACCGCTCGCGTCGTCAGCGCCGGCCGGTGCGCTGGCGTGGTAATCGTCGTTGGCCGGGTAGTTGACCGCGTAGACCCCGACGGACTTCCCGCCGACCTGCGAGGTCAGCGAGTCGACGAAGGCTTGACCGATGTTGCCGAGGCCGGGCTCCTGATGGGTGCCGCGAGCGAACACCACCTCGACGTCGGAGCAGGGATCGGCGGACGCGATCGGGGAGATCGGCGCGCTAACCAGCCCCCACATCATCACTGCCGCGACGCCAACGATACGAACCAGCCTGAGTGCACTCATTCTCAAATGCTGACATACCGACCGAGACGGCCGTACCGGCGGCTCGCTTTACCCGGATGCGGGGTGGCTAAGGCGGCATCTATCAGAATGAGGTACTTGCCGGCGGGAAGGAACAGCATGTTCGCTCAGTTTGAGCTAGGTAATCCGGCGACGCCGTAAAGATCCGTCCTGCGATTCCGAAAGGGAAGGAAACGTGACCGACTCAACGAGCGGGTCCCAGGCCGCCGCGGTATCCGCAGACCGGTCGGGTCCGGTGCGGATAGGCGTGCAGCTGTGGGCCGGCGGGACACCGGACTACCGCACGTGGCGGCAGGCGGTGCTGCGCGCCGAGGAGCTCGGCGCCGACGCGATCTTCGGCTACGACCACTTTCACAAACCCTTCGTCGACATCGTCGACGGCGCTCCGGTGCTCCAGGATGAACAGCCGGAGGTCAACAACTTCGAAGCCTGGACCGCGCTGGCGTCGTGGGGCGAGATCACCAGCCGAGCCGAGATCGGGCTGCTGGTCAGTGGCATGCCCTATCGCAACCCCGACCTGGTTGCGGATATGGCGCGCACCGTCGATCACATCAGCGGCGGGCGATTGATACTGGGCCTGGGGGCCGGCTGGTATCCGCAAGACTTCATCGCCTACGGCTACGAATACGGCACGGTGCGATCGAGGATGGACCAGTTCGACGCGGGGTTGGAGCGCATCGAATATCGGCTCAACCATTTGACTCCCAGCCCGCTGCGTCAGATCCCGATCCTGATCGGAGGAGGCGGTGAGCGGCGCACCATTCCCGCCGCGGCGCGCCACGCCCACATCTGGCACAGCTTCGAACCGATCGACGAATTCCGCCGCAAAAACGAACTCCTCAAGCAACTTGCGACCGACGCCGGGCGCGACGAGGCCGGCATCGAACGCGCGATGGCGTGGACCGACGCCAAGACCGCCGACGCCTTCCTCGGTGAGGGCGTCACGCTGTTCACCACCGAAATCCACCCTGATGAACGCGGATATGACTTCTCGGAGCTGGAGAAGATGCTCGCCTGGCGCAAGCAATAGCGGTCGCTGAAAACAGAGTTCGCTACCGATCGGAGATGAACTTCTGATTTTGGAGAAGTTGATCCGACGGCAGCGGCTGCGCAGACAGCGCGACAGTGGAAGTATCACGGGCGTGGCCGATAAGAAACCGCAGACGATCTCTTACCCGGCGCCGGAATCGCGTCCGCGCCGCCACGACTACGACCCGCTCGATCCCCACGTCATCGTGCTGTTCGGTGCGACGGGGGACCTGGCGAAGCGCAAGCTGATCTCCGGCCTGGCTTATCTGGATCAGTCCGAGCTGGCACCCGATATCCAGGTCGTTGCGACGTCGCTGGAAGAGTTGAGCGACGACGAGTTCCGGGACATCGCGAAGAACGCGATCGATTCATATGGGACCCACAAGCTCACGCCCGAACAGTGGGCCGACTTCTCGAAGATCGTGCGCTACGTCCCGCAGCGCGCCGGACCCGCGGCGCTGGCCGCCGCGGTCGCCGAAGCCGAAAGCAACCTGGGGCCGAAAGTGCGTCGCCTGCACTACTTGTCAGTCCCGCCGAAAGCGGCCCGTGACGTCATCACCATGCTGAGCGACGCGAATCTCGTCGAGCGCTCCCGAGTGGTGATGGAAAAACCGTTCGGCACCGACTTGAAAAGCGCAGTGGCCCTCAACGACTTCCTGCACGAGACGTTCGACGAATCGCAGATTTTCCGCATCGACCATTTCCTGGGCAAGGAAGCGGCCCAAAACATCCTGGCGTTCCGCTTCGCCAACGGCCTCTTCGAGCCGATCTGGAACCGCAACTTCATCGACCACATTCAGATCGACATTCCCGAAACCCTGGGGCTGGATCAGCGGGCGAACTTCTACGAAAGCACCGGCGCCTACAAGGACATGGTGGTGACCCACCTGTTCCAGGTGATGGCGTTCGTGGTGATGGAGCCGCCGACCGCCCTCGAGCCCTATGCCATCAGCGAAGAGAAGAACAAGGTGTTCCGCTCGATGCTCCCGGTGAAATGCTCCGATGTGGTGCGCGGCCAATACAACGGGTACCGCGGGGAGCCCGGAGTGGCAGACGATTCCGACACCGAGACCTTCATCGCGCTCAAGGTCGGCATCGACAACTGGCGCTGGGCCGGGGTGCCGATCTACCTACGCACCGGCAAGAAGATGGCGGAAGGCATCCGCATCATCTCCATCGCCTTCAAAGAAGCTCCGCGCAGCATGTTCCCGCCGGGGTCAGGAGTGGGAACCCAGGGACCCGACCACCTGACATTCGACCTCGCCGACAACTCGAAGGTGTCGCTGTCCTTCTACGGCAAGCGGCCCGGCCCCGGGATGAAGCTCGACAAGTTGTCGATGCAGTTCTCGTCGCAGGAGATCGACACCGCGGACCAGACGCTGGAGGCCTACGAGCGGCTCTTTCTCGATGCGATGCGCGGCGACCACACGCTGTTCACCACCGCCGAGGGCATCGAATCACTATGGGAGCGTTCGCAAGCGCTGCTCGACGACCCGCCGCCGGCCAAGGTGTACCCGCCCGGGACGTGGGGCCCCAACGCTATTCACCAATTGATCGCGCCCAACGCGTGGCGGTTGCCGTTCGAGCGGGGCTGGCGCGAAAACAGAGCCTAGTCACGCGGGCCTGCATCAAGACACCATCCAGGACAGCACCGATGCCTGCAGTCCCGACAGGATGCAAATGAAGACCAGGAACACCACGCTCCACAACAGAACCCTGCGGAAAATGTCGCCTTCTTTTCCGTGTACGTCGACCGCCGCGGCCGCGATCGCGAGGTTCTGCGGCGAGATCATCTTGCCCAGCACACCACCGGAGCTGTTGCCCGCGACCATCAGCAGCGGAGAGAGCCCCGCCTTGGCGGCCGCGGTCACCTGGAGGGCACCGAATAGGGAGTTCGACGAGGTATCGGACCCGGTAACCGCGACACCGAGCCAACCGAGAATGGGGGAGAGCAGCGCGAAAGCGCCCCCCGCCCCGGCCATCCAGGTGCCCAAAGTGATGGTCTGGCCGGAGGCGTTCATCACGAAAGCCAGTGCCAGAACTGCCATTACGGTGATGATTGCCCAGCGGAGCTGATACAGCGTCGCCCCGTAGGCCTTGATCGCGCCGGCCACCGACAGGCGCAGCACCACCATGGAAACGATGCCCGCCACGAGCATCTGGGTGCCCGGCGTGGTCAGCAGATTGAAGGTGAAGCTCGGAAGCGCCGATGGGCCGCCCTTGGCGGTGATCAAGTGCAGTCCCGGCCAGTGCACGATGAAGGTCGCGTGTTCGAGATACCGCTTCACCGCCGCGATCTGACAGATCACGAAGATGGCAATGATGATCGCGTAGGGCGCGTAGGCGCGGGCCACCTCGGCGCGTGATTCCGGCCGCCCGAGGTTGGCTTCGAATTCGGGGGATAGCGTGTCGGCCGCACCGCCCGCGACCACCGCCGCGCGCCGTACCGTTTGCGGACGCGTGACGCGCAGCAGCAACACCACGGCACCGGCGGATAGCAACGAGGCCACCACGTCGGCCAGCGGCACGGACACGAAGTTCGAGGTGGCGTACTGACCGATGCCGAACACCACGCCGGCGGTCACGGCCGCGGGCCAGGTCTCCCGAATTCCGCGGCGACCGTCGGCGATAGCCACCAGGGCCAGTGGGACGAAGACGGCCATGATGGGGGTTTGACGCCCGACCATCGCGCCGAGCGCGTCACTGGACAGTCCGGAAACCTTGCCGAGCGTGATGATCGGTGTGGCCATCGCCCCGAAGGCGACCGGCGCGGTGTTGGCGACCAGCGCGAGCACGGCGGCCTTGAGCGGCTTGAAGCCCAGGGCGAGCAGCATCACCGAGGTGACCGCCACCGGCGCGCCGAATCCGGCCAACGCTTCGAGCAGTGCGCCGAAGGAAAACGCGATAATGATCGCCTGGATGCGGTGATCGTCGCTGACGCTTGCGAAACTGCGCCGCAGCACGTCGAAATGTCCTGTCTGCACGGTCATCTGGTAAACCCAGATCGCGTTGATCACGATCCAGAGGATCGGGAAGAACCCGAAGACGGCGCCCTGGCCACCGGCCAACAGCGCCTGGCCGATTGGCATGCGGTACACGGCAACCGCGATCGCGACCGCCACGGCCAGCGAGAGCAGTGAAGCCATCCACGCTCGCAAACGCAAAACGCCAAGCATCACGAAGAGCATCGCCAATGGCACGGCCGCGACGAGTGAACTCAAACCCAGAGAGTGAGCGAGTGGATCAAGGATCTGCCGATACATATAGGCACCTTATGGATCACAAACGACGCTATGCCTCGGATCAATCACATGACAACCACGAATGTCTACACCAGATTTGGAAGAGGATTAAATCAACCAGTTTATTTAGGCGTAGAGTCTCCACCAGCTTACGCACTGGCAGCCCGCTGGCTGCATTCGACGAGACCGGCGACTAGCAAAGGAAGAGACCATGCCACACAGCGTTGCCGCAAAGAACGACACCGAGCAGCTGGTGCTCGACTTCGTCCATGCCTTCTACGGGCAGACCATCGACATCGACGCGGCGATCGCCCTGGTGGCCGAGGACTTCGTGTGGCAGCTCCATGTGCCGCTCTCGCCCGTGATCTCCGGACGCGACGCCGCACGCGCCGAGCTGGAGAAGCACAACAGCCTCTCGACGGGAATGATCGAGGGGAGCGAAATCCGCACCATTGTGTCGACCGGTGACACCGTCGTCGTCGAACGAATCGACGTGAATGCGTTGGGCGGTGGCCAGCCCGTCACGTTCCACGTCATTGCGGTCTTCGAGGTCCGCGACGGTGCAATCACCCACTGGCGTGAGTATTGGGACACCAGCCACGTCGCAAAGCAGATCGGCATCGAAGCGGCCCACATGTTCGACGCGCTCGCCTAGTCGGCGGACGAATCGCGGGAACGCTTGTCGGCATACATGTGCTCGTCCGCGAGTCGCATGAGATCTTGCTCCCCGGAAGCGATCCCAGCGCTGAAGCCCACCGGTTCGCCGAATTCGGCCCAGCGATGCCGAAGCCGATCCAGGACCTGCTCGGCCTCGGTGCGGTCGGCGTCGACAAGCATCAGCAGGAATTCGTCGCCGCCGATACGGAAGGCGACATCCTCGTTGCGGACCGACCATCGGATCGCGTCGGCGAAGGCGATCAAAAGATCGTCGCCGGCCTCGTGGCCGTGACCGTCGTTGTAGCGCTTGAAGTTATCGAGGTCGATAAGCACCACGGCCGAAGTGTTGGCGTGCGCTGTCAACTGCGGTCCGAGCGTGCTGCGATCGAACAGTTGGGTCAGCGCGTCGGTGTGCGCGATCTTGCGCAGCAGCGCGCTTTGCTCCTCGAGTTGCGAGATGAGCCACGCCGGGACCTCCGCGACGATCACCCACATGGCCGCGGCCAACACGACGGTGGTCAACGCACCCGGCAGGACCTTGCTGCCACCGACGACGAACGCCACAACACCGAGCGGGACGAAAGCGAGCGAGCGCCAGCGCGAGCAGGTGAGGCCGATATAGCCGAACGTGACGGTGATTATGCCGGGAAGGTTCCGGGTCGCAGCCGGCGCAACCGCGCCAACCAGAACCGTCGCGAGCAACGACGCCACCGGCCACCCGAACAACAGGGCGCGCCGCTCTTGCCAACCTCGCCACCGGCCGACGAACGCGACGATCCCCGCAACGACGACGCCGCCGCCGAGAACCCAAAGAAACCCATGGCTGAATCCCGCATCGTAGAAGTACCCCGCCCCCGCATAGAGGACGAGCATCGAAAGAAACGCCGTCAGGCCGATGCCATGCCAAACCCTCGTTGTCGGTCGGGGTTCGGCACGCCATGGCACGTGCTCAGAATAAGGGCACGTTGGATTCCTTTCCCACGATCAGTTGCCCGGGAAAGCGTTGACGCCCATCACGAGCGCGGCGGTACCGCCGTAGAGGTATCCGACTTCGACCGCCTCGGTGATTTCAGCCTCCGATGCGCCCGCGGCGCGAGCGTTGTCGGCGAGCGACCTGACACCATCGGGATGCGCGGCGATCGTGTCGGTGACCATCCCCATCAGGAACTTGTACTTGGCTGGAATGGCACCGTCTTTGAGGATCCGCTCCCGCATCCCTTGATACGAGGCGCCAAATTGAGGGTCGTGCTGTTGCACCGCCGCAAGCCACGGCGGATTGCCCGACGGCGCTTGCGGCACCGGCACGGGACCGGCAGAGCCGCTCGGAGGCACCAGAGCCGGAGCGACATCGCCACACCCGTCGGCAGTACTGCGCGGCGCGATGGATGGGCTCCCACTGATGATCAGCGCGGCGGCTGATACGGCCGCGCACGTCTTGAATCTATTCCTCATGGCGGCACGGTACACCCGCGCTAACGGGTCGACAAGCGAACGTTATTGTGGCACTTAGTATTCCAGATCTATGCGGCGGCGAGCACGAACGAGGTACCGACGGCGTTGGGCACGAAAGCGTCCGGCAGCGATGCGGCGAAGCGGTGCTGGGCGCGCCATCCAGTGCAGTGCGCCGGGACCACGAGACCGGGGGACAACTCGACGAGCACGTCGACGGTGGGTTCGATGATCGGCTCGAAGCCGGGACCGGTCAGGTGAAAGCCGCCGAGCAGGCCGTGCAACCGATCGACACCGGTGAGCCGCATCGCGTGGCGCGCGATGTTGATCGCCCCGCCGTGGCCACACCCGGTCAATACGACAAGCCCGAGCCCGCGCACGTGGACTACCAGCGCCTGGTCGTCGAGGATCTGCGGATCCGGCTTTTTCGGTGTCTTCTTCGTGCCCGACATCGGCGCCGCGGTACGGGCGTTGTGGGACAACGTGCGCTGGGGAGGCACGCTGGCGATCACCACCTGGGGACCACGGTTTCTCGAGCCCGCCAATACCGCCTTCTGGGCATCGATTCGCGAGGTTCGGCCCGATCTCTACAAGGGCTTCAATCCATGGGATCGCATCTGCGATCCGGTGTCACTGCGTGAAGTGTTGCGGGAGGGCGGGGTTGGTCAGGCCGAAGTCATCGCCGAATCCGGGGCGCATGCGATCACATCGCCCGAGGCATGGTGGGCGGCGATACTCGGCTCGGGGTACCGCGGCACCATCGAGCAGCTCTCGCCGCAGGATCGCGACCGGGTGCACACCGCGAATCTCGATTACATTCGTCACTCCGGCATCACCAGCGCAGAGACCAACGTCGTCTATGCGTTTGCCGCCAAGGCCGAGGCATAGATCAGGCTAAATCGGCTGGGCGACTGCATGTTCGGGGCGCGGTCAGACCCTCGATTGGTCGTCTTCGCCCGCCGCCCTCGCAGGGATACCTGGACAATCGTCGCTGGAATTTCAGGGATCGCAGCACTCGTTCTCAGCCTGATTGCATACCTGTTTCCACGGTAGCATCGTCCGCTATCGCAGCGAATACGCTCGGCGGCAATGCAATTGGCCGATGTACCGGCGTGCCCTGCGGTTCAGCCGGCGGCGCTGAGGATTTTGATCGCGAAGATCAGCGAGTCGCCCGGCCGGATCCCCGCGCTGGGCTGGCCCTCGGGGTACCCATCCGCGGGGACCATCGCGACGGCGACCGTAGACCCGACCTTCTGTCCGGCGATGGCCTTCTGGAAGCCCGGCACCACTCCAGTGAGCGGGAAGTCGACCGGGGCGCCCCGATCGTAGCTGCTGTCGAACACGGACCCGTCACGTCCGTTGACACCCATGTAGCAGACGGAAACCTTGGCAGTGGGTGAGACCACCGGTCCGTCTCCGGCGTGCAGCGTATGCACCTGGGTCTGGTTCACGCTGAACGGTGCCGTCACCGTCACGCGCGGGGCGGTCGTATCGGTGGATCCGATGACGGCGACGCTGCCGGTGGTCCCGGAAAGCGTCCAATCAGGCGTTCCACCGGCCGGCGCTGCTGCGGTTGGGCACGAGCCGGCCGCGGTTGCCGTACCCGTTCCAGCGAGCATCAGAACGGTTGCCGCGGCACAGGCCGCGATCACGATCGAGGAGTACACCCGGAGAGAGTTCACGGGCGTCACGCTACAGCCACCCGCTTTTCCTGGGTCGCGGACCCGTGTTCGCGTGGTTTGCCCGCACCCGAGGTCTCAGTTGGCTATGACTGGCCTGCGGGTATTCCTCGGGGGCGGTCACGCATCGCAACCAACCTGGTTGAGGAAGTGGGGTCGCGCGCGCTGAAGGATGCCGGCACGGCACACGGGGCGGGTTCACCGGCCAAGGCGAGGACTTCATTGAAGCCCTCCAGCAGGCATTGGGCGAACAACCTTTCCCGCTGGACGGCGGCCCGGTCGTAGCGAGCGGTGATGGTGCACATCCCGCCCCTGGACACCAGGGCAAATTCCACCGCCGTGCCGTTCATCGGACCAAACCCATACTGCCGCAATACCTTTGCGCCGCAAAGGTAGGTGTCCTGCGAGTAGAGTGGGATGTTGGTCGCCAGCACGTCCGATGCCGCGGCCGACCGGAGCATCAGCTGTACCAACACCGGCGTGGGCAGCATGCTCAGTGCGGGCGCAACGGCGCCGATCAGGCCCTTGGCGGGCTCCTCGCGGCGCCGCGTCATCTGCGCGCGGATCTGGTGAATGCGCTCCGCCGGGTCGGGCGCGCCGACCGGTGCCGCCAGGCCGACGGCGGCGAACTTATTGCCGCCGGTTGGGTCGTCTTCGGTGCGCAAGTTCACCGGCACGACCATGGGCAGTGTGCTGATCGCAGTGCCAAAGGCGCAGTGGTAGCGCCGCAACACGGCGCATAGACCGGCGAGGTAGACCTCGTTGATCGACCCGTCGCAGGCTTTGGCCGCCTGGTCCAGGTCGTGGAGTTCCATGTCGAGCGCTTCGGTCCGGGTCGCCACGCCGCGGCTGCGCAGCAACGGCGAAGGCCCGGCCGCGGGCTGCAGGATGCGCGCACTCGAGCGGGCGTAGCCAACGACCCCCGTCACGGTCGCCGCTGGGTCACGGGCCGCACGGCCGATCGTGGACAGCGCACCCCGGACCCCGGACGCGAACACACCGGGCAGGCGAGCGACGCCTTCTCGCATCAATTCCTTGGCGGACAAATCCTGTGGGACCGGTTGCGGGGGAGTCGGTTCCGCGGGCGGATTTCGTTCCAGGTCGTAGATGGGCGCGAACATCTTCACGCTGCCGACACCGTCGACCACCGCATGGCTGAGGTGTAGCAGCGCTGCGGCCCTGCCGTCGGTCAGACCTTCGACGAGGGTGGCAGTCCACAACGGCCGGGCAATGTCGAACGGCGACTGCAGCATCACCTCGGCCATGTCGAACAGCTCGCGCAAGGTGCCGGGTCCCGGCACGCGCACCCGTCGGACATGAAACTCGATATTGAACTCGGGATCTATCACCCAGCGTGGCGCGGCCGTGGGTAAGACCGGCACGACCACCTTCTGCCGCGGCCGCAGCACCCGCCGAGAGACATCCTCGGCGCGAGCCCGGAACCGATCCCAATCCGGCTGGTTATCAAGGATTTCCACCGAGATGAACCCCGAGCGTAAACGCGGGTTTGCCTCACCCCGAAGCATCAGGTGATCAACCGCGGATAATTCCGAGCGCAGCCGGCCCGCGTCGTGCGGATTTAGGCGGACTGGATTTGTCGCCACGGTTGCGCCTCTTCAAGTTCGTAGGCCAGCTCCAGCAGCCGCGCCTCCTGCCCGATGTCGGCTGCCAGCATCATTCCCACCGGCATGCCTGCTCCCGATTCGGCCAGGGGCAGCGAGATCGACGGCTCCCCGGTGATGTTGTACTGCGGGAGGAACACGACCCAATCGGTGAGTCGATCGATGACCCGTTGACAGTCAGCGGTGGGGTCAAAGTACCCAACGCGTGGAGTTTCCCGATTGAGCGTGGGGGTCAACACCGCGTCGTAGTCATTGAAGAAGCCGGCGCTGCGACGTCGCAGTCGTTTCAGCCGATCGATCACCCGCGGCATGCGGTGCAGGTTGCGGCCACCCAACTGAGCCAGACCACGGGTGAAGTTGTCCAGCTTGTCACTATCGACGGCGGGACCACCGACATAGCGGCTAACCCGCACCTGCGCCATCACGAAATACGCACAATAAGAACAGAACAGCAGGTAATCGTCGGCGAAGGATGCCGGCACCAAGGGCTGATCAACCTGTTCGACGCGATGCCCGAGTTCTTCGAGGACGGCGGCGGTCTTCAGCGCCAACTCCGAAATCCCACTGCTACATGTGCCTACGCCGGGCTGCGTGCACACGGCGATCCGGAGCCGGGCACGTCCGGGCGCGCTGACGTCACCGATGGCCGGCAACTTCCGATTGTGGTGAAGCCGCTCGGCCTCGCGATAAAACGCCGCGGTGTCGCGCACGGAGCGGGTCAGCACCCCGTTTTCGATGGGACCGATCGGCAACCGGCGCATCTGCTTATCCATTGGCAGCCGGCCCCGCGACGGCTTGAGTCCAACCAAACCGTTGCAGGAGGCCGGAATTCGGATCGATCCACCGGCGTCGTTGCCCTGCGCGATCGGCACGACGCCGGCCGCGACGAACGCCCCCGAGCCCGACGATGATCCGCCGGCGGTGTGTTCCGGATTCCATGGAGTGCGTACCGCGCCGAGCCGCGGGTGCTCGGTTGCCGCGTTGAACCCGAATTCCGACATGCGCGTCAAGCCGAGCGGCACCATTCCCATCGCCAGGTACGCGCGAGCGAATTCACCGTCCGCCGAGGCGGGTTGAGGCTCCCAGGCGTCGCTGCCCGCCATTGTCGGCATACCGGCTACGGCTTCACAGTCCTTGAGGAAGCTGGGCACCCCGCCGAAGAAGCGTTCAGCATGACTTTCCCCGGCTCTGGCCCGCGCGCGGTCGAAGGTCTCGAAGGCCAGCCCGTTGAGGATGGGATTAACCGCTTCGGTGCGCGTAATCGCGGCCTCGACAACTTCGGGTACCGACACTTGACGCGCTTGCAATGCGGCAACGATTCCGACGGCGTCGAGCTCGCCGAGGGCATCGTCGCGAAAGGCATGTACGGCATTCACCTGACGACTTCCAATCGGTGCAGAAATGCGGACCATCTTCAATTTGGAAACGACGGCGCGGCGGCGATGATGCGCCCACTCGGTGAATCGAGACTGTGAGATAGGCTTCGGCACAAGGAATTCCAGCTAGACGAGCGTTTCGCCGGCAGGCTATCGACGTTGTCAAAACACGCTGAGCTGCCTGGCGCCCGGGCGGTGGTCACCCGTGATTGGGATGGGGAGCGCAGCTCCGTCCGTCAACACATTGTCGTTGAGGAGCTGCCTTGCCTGCCGTTCGCTATTCTCCTTGTTTGTGCAGCTTTGCCCCCACGGGCGCCCTTGCTAACGCAAAAAGAACGGAAGGGAATGAAATGCCCTCAGCACGCTGGCTCGCTGGACTCGCCATCCCCATGATCGCTGGCGCCGCGCTGGTTGGTAGCGCCGCCACAGCAACCGCCACCACCGCCCAAGACGAGGCATACCTCGCGCAACTGCGCGCCGTCGGCCTCAGCTGGCCACCACAGACAGAGGAGGCGCTCATCGGCGAGGCGCACCTCATCTGCTACGACCTCGTGTGGGGTTGGACGCCACAACAGATTGCCGACGAGGTCCACGCCCACTTGGACAAGAGGAGCGTGACGTTGCCGGACGTCGGAACGATGGTCAACGCCGCCCACTCGATCTATTGCCCCGGCAACGTATGCGATGCGCCCTCGCTTTGCACCTGACCCGGGAATCAGGCCGTAACTGATCCCGGACCGCTCAGACGATCGGCCGCCACGCGCCGAGGACAGCGGACCGGTACCAACCCTGCCGATTGCGAATCTGAACCCCAATGACGTTCTGGGCATTGACGCGGCTATCGATGATGTGTTGGTCGTCGATGTAGATCACCACATGCGAGGCCTGGCTCTCACTTCCGTTGGGATGCAAATAAATCAGGTCCCCGGGCGCGAAGGGCCCTTCCTTGGGAATACGACCGCCCATCGGACCCGCCTGGCCGTCGTTTTGCTGGTGGACGTCGCCGTTGAACTTGATGCCCAACCCGTAGTTGTAGACCCACGCGGTGAAATTGGAACAATCCAGGCCCCGCCCGGAACTCCAGGCAACCGCCTCGTGCGGGGTGTCAGTGTCGGGATTCTCCTCGGGGGCATCGGCGTGAGTCGAGGCCGGCGGGTCCCAGCCGGGAATGTGATGGTGACGGTATTGCAGCCCCAGCGCGTTGTCCGGCGCGTAGATGTAGCGCATGGCCACCGCGAGGATCCGCTCCCGCTTCCACGTGTTGGCATCGCAACCCGCGCCCTGCGGGATGACCGGCGGCGGGAGGACGTCCGCTGCCGGACCCCACCCCTGATTCAGGTACTGGCCCCCGGCACTCGTGCGGTACCACTCCGACGGCGGAACTGAACTTTGCGGTAGCCCGTCACGGCTAGCGAAATCCGCCGTCAACGAGCCTCGCGCACACGAAAAAGGGTAGGCCGCACCGGTGTCGCCCCGCGAAACTCCGATTTGGCCACCGGTCACCAAACCAACCACGCAGCCGGCCAACAGAATCGGAACACGAAACGTCATTCGATGCTTCAACAGCCCCTCTGCTCAGTCGAATAGTCCGCGCTGACCAAGCAATACTAGGCCGACCAGCCGCACGAGCGAGGCAAAGATCTCCCAATCGAGCCCGTTCATTGCGAAGGATTCCAGCGGTTCGCATCGGCGATGGCAATGGCGCCCTTCGGTTTTCGGGCTGAGCTCGCGGGCATCACACTCCAGCCGGGACCAGCGCCGCCGACGTCCGCATCTCGTGGCGCAGCGCGCTGAAGTCCGTGATCGTCTTTGTGGTCACCGTCGCCACCGGGCGGGCATTGCGGCCGGTGGCTTCACGCTTGGACACCATCACCACGCTGTCGATGTAGGGCTGAATCGTGGTGGCGTTCTGCACCGTGGCCACGATGACGAGCTGGAAGCCGAACTTACGGAACGCCTGCAACGCCTGCTGGGCGAATTGCGGGTCGGACTTGGAAAACGCCTCATCCAGCATGAGCTGGGCGAAAACCGGTTTGTTATCCGCACTTTCGGGCGTCGCCAGGTTGAAGCTCAACGCCCCGGCCAGGCAGAAAGCCATCAGCTTCTCCTGCTCGCCACCGGAGTTGTCGCCGGCGTTGCTGTGGGTTCGGATCAGCTCGTCGCTGCTGACATCCCATTCGGCGCAGTCGAAGGTGAACCGGTTTCGGACGTCAAGGGCGTCGCGGGTCCAGGCCTTGTCCTCCGGCGCGGTCGACGCCAATCGGTTGCGCAGGCGCAGGATGTCGGCGTACTGGTCCAAGATGGCCTGCTTGTCGCCGAGGCCGACTTCGGCGATGCGCCGTGAGATGGCCCGAACGATCTCGGTGAGTTCGGCGACCGCGGTCAGGCTGCGCGAGGTGGCGCGCAGCGTGAGCCGGGTACCGCGGTTGAACTCCACCGCACCTAGGCCGGTATTGACCCGTTCGATCTGCTCGCTGATCCGCCGGGCCTCCTGCTCGGCGACCCGGTGCAAGGTCAGGATGGCGTCGGGTGCCTGCTCGGTGACCAGCCGCATCATCCGCTCGTAGGCCTCGGGGAGTTCCCGTTCGTCGATGTGACGGCACAACGCGACGTAATCGTGCACGCGTTCGTCGAACACCTCGCTGTCGTTGGGGATCGCGTCGGGAAACGCGGTATCGAACGTGTTCAGGATGCGCGCCAGCTCATCGTATGAGCGCCTGCGACTTTCGCGCAGTTGCTCGCGTTCGCGACGGATCGCGGTGAACACCGCATCGCGGTACGGCTCGGGGTTGAGCAGGTCCAGCGAAACCGGCACGTCGGCGCCGTAGCGATTCAACAGATCGGTCAGCGGCTCGGACACGAATGCGGGGGTGAGCCGTTCCTGCAGCTCGAGCAGCCGGGTGCGGCGACCGTCGAGATCGTCGCGACGGGTCTGGATAGCGCCGCGACGGGTCATTAGAGCCTGGATCTGCTCCCAGCACTCTTCGGCGCGCGCGGTGAGCGCCTCGATATCGGGATTGTCGGCCAGCAGCAGCTCGAACTGCTCGCGTAGCCGGTCGGCGTGCCCGTCGGCGGTCTCGGTGTCGACATGGGTCCACTGCTCGAACTGATCGCAGATCGCCTTGAACGCGGCGGCGCGGTCCCGCCACTGCTGGCGCTCGGCGGCGATATCGTCCGCAACACCGCGGGCGCGGCGAAACGCCTCTTCGGCGTTGGCTAAATCCACTGTCAGCGCGTCGATCTTGGCGGCAACGTCGCCCTGGTAGATGTAGTCGGCCTGTTTGAGTGGACGGCGGTCGTCCTTGATGGCCAGGCGTTCGGAATCCTTATAAAGGCCGGTGTCGGTGACGGCGCGCCGGAATCGCGGGAACACCTCGGGGCTGTCCACGCAGACGTGATCACCCGCGGCAGCCACGACGTCGGCGGCCTCGGCGGCGCAGGCATGCGTCGGGTCGACCACAAACAGCTTGCCGGCCAACGTGTTCGGATCGGCCTCGGTGACCTCGGCGCCGACGAAGCGGGCGCGGACGTGATGCAGCTGAAGCCGCCCACCCATGTTGGTCTCGTTGACGAACCGCAGCACCGCCGCGTAGTGGCGGTCGGGCACCAGCAGCCGCAAACCCACGCCGCGCAGCACCTTCTCCACCGCGACGCGCCAGCGGCTCTGCTCGGGCCGCAGATCCATCAGCTCAGCGATGTAAGGCAGCTCTTCCGGTTTGACACCGACGGCGGCACAGATGTGTTCGCGCATTGCCAACGCGAACTCCGGAAGCGCCGAGCCCACGTGTTCAACACGTTTGAGCTCCTTGGCGGCGTCGTCGCGGGCGATGCGGGCGACCTTCTGGGCGTATTCGGCATCGGTCGAGGCTTCTCGGCCGCGATCCAGTTTGGCCAACAGCTCCGTGGCTCGCGTGCTGAGTTCCTCACGCAGATTCCAGAATTCGTCGGCGGAGTCCGGGACGTCGAGATCGTGCGTGCTGAGCATGGCTTCGTAGGCGGTGCGCCGACGCGACACCTGCTCAGCGTGCGCCTCGGCGCCGGCCACCTGCGACTGCAGCGGCCCCAGGCTGGTGCTGGATCCGCTGATCTGTGCGTTGAGCGAATCACCTTCGGCCTTAGCGAGATTAAGCTGACGGGTGACGTCCTCGTATTCGTTGCCGAGCTGGTCGATGGTGGTGTCGAGCGATTCGATCTGGGCCGGGCACTGCGCGAGCCGGAGGTGATCGGTGTAGGCCCGCACCATCGGCTGGTCGACCAGATCGATGATGCCCAGGTCCGAAGATTCCGAGGCGTAGCGCTGCTGGATCTTCTCGATGTCGCCGAGGATCTTGCGCTTGCGTTGCGCCACGGCCAGCAGCTCGCGGGCGTCGACCAGTGGATCGATCTGCTTGAGCGCCTCGGGTAGCCGGGTCAGGCTGCCGGGCTCGTCGAGCATGAATTCCCGGACGAATTGCTCGAGCCCACCAACACTTTTCAGTGATTTGGCCTTGCCGAGCAGCTGCTGCGCGGCGTCGGAGGCACGGATGCCGATGGTGGCGTAAAGCTGGGCGAGGTACTGCGATTCCACTTTGGTGGAGAAGCGCCAGTCGTCCTTGAACACGGCCGCATCGAAACGGCCGGCGGCCCAGCGGTTGCAGACGTTCTCGATGTCGCGATCACCGTCAGCCAGGACAAACCGGCTCGAGGAATCCGACCGGGATTCGCCGGTGAGCCATTTGAGCACCAGGCCGGTGACGGTGCGGCCGGTGTTACTGGTGTAAGTGACGGCGATCGCCGACCAGGCGGTGCCGTCACCGCGCAGGTACATCACCTTGCTGGTGCCGCCGTCGCAGCGCTGACCCCACGCGCCGCGAACGTATTTGTCGACGGTGCGCCGGCCGGCGCTGGAACCCGCCGCGGTGGCGTCGCCGGAGGCGTTGAAGTTGCGTCGGTTGAACGGCAGGAAGCCGAGCGAAATGGCATCCAGCAGTGAGGATTTGCCACTGCCTGAGGCGCCGGCGATCAACGCTCCGCCTTCGCTGAACGGGATCGAGTGGTACCCGTCGAAGACGCCCCAGTTGATGACCTGCAGGCGCGACAAGTGGAACTGTTCAGTCATCCTCGCGTTCCTCCTCGTCGTCGCCGTCCTGCAACTGGGCGATGCTGCCGCCCAGCAGGACTTCGAACTGCTGCTGTAGTTCGGTGATCACCGAGGCGGTCATGACGGCGTTGATGACCGGGCTGACGGTGTAGCTGTCCTCGTCGTCGCGGGTCTTGCGCAGGATCTCCAGGGAGGCAAGCCGGGTGATGGCAGCGTCGATGCGGGCGGTGAACGTGACGGCGTCGCGGTCGACGTCGTTGAGCACACCGGCGAACAATCCGTGCATTTCGTCGCGGCTGATCACGACCGCTTGATCACCCGAGGCGCGCATCATCTGGGCCAGGTGCAGCGCCAAAATCGAGTCATACGTGCCCAGCGGTTCACGGCGCAAAAGCTTTACACCCCGCGAGGATTCGTAGCGGGCCTGCTCGACGAACGCCACGTCCGCGCCCTCGACGATACGCAGCAAGAGATCCAGTTCGGAGAGTCTGACGGACAGCTGTGGGCGGTACTCCAGCACCCAGGTGTAAACGTCGCGATCGGCTTCGGCGCTGATGTAACGGCGCGTCAGCAGCTGCTGCAGCGCCCAGCACGCCCGGTCCGGCAGCTCCGACACGTCACCGTCGAACCGGGGCCGGCGCTGGTGCGGGGTGCGGGCGGTCTGATCGACCTGGGGCAGTGCGGAGAACCCGCTGTAGTCCGCGGTCCCTTCAAAGATCTCTTCGACGGTCACGCGGTTGCCCCCAGCAACGTGGAGACCGGTTCGGTGAATATCAAGTGCGGCACTTCCATTTCCCGGTCGCGGCCGTCCAGGGATTGGAAGCGGACGGTGACCGACTCGGAACCCTGTGCGGTTTCTGGTTGTTTGAGCGCCCAGGACCACAACACGATGACGTGGCCGAGGTAGGCGGAATCGAGCATGGCGACCGCATCCGGCAGGGACAGTTGCGCCCCCGAGCTGATCGCGGTGTTGATCATTTCGGACATCGCGGGTGCGTCGACCTGGGTGGTAAGCGCGGCGAAGCTGGTCAGATCGACCTCGCCCTCGGCGACCTGGGCAGGCTTGGGATTGGACAAGTCGCCGATCCGGAAGCTCAGCGCGCCAACAGAACTGAACGCGTGCCGGGCCAGGGGGAGTTCGATATCCAGGCGGGAGTCGGTCAGCGACGCTTTGAGCAGGTTGCGGGCGGCGCCGATGGCTTCGTTGAGCTGACGGGCCACGCCGCGGCTCTGTTCGAGGGTGCCGAACGCGGTGAACCGCTTGACCCGCTGCGCGCAGCGCTGTTGGATGCGTTCGACTTCGTCGATCTGGTGGCCGACCAGTTCGAAGAAGCCGGCCATCACCTTGCGCAGCGCCGGGTCCAGGGCCGGCAGGGCCGCGGCGACCGCGGCGACGTCGGCTTCGAACTCGGCGCGCTGGTCGGGGTCGTTGATCATGCGCAGAAAGGCGCGGTGCGAATCGCGGCCCTGGGAGTCCCAGGCGGCCTCGTAGTCGGCGTACATGCGGCGCTGCCGGTCGCGATATTCGATGTTGCTGTCGATCGGCTCGTCGAGGGCTGCCGTGGCCCGTTCGATCATGATCCCGTACTGCCCGATGTCGGTGATCAGGCGCTCCATCTGCAGGGCGATGGCGTGGGCTTCGTCGTAGGCATCGGTGAGATCGACGTCTTCGTTGCCCTCACCTGAGATATCGCCCTGCTCCAAGGCGTCGAGTTCGGTTTGGAGTGAGGCGATTTCGGCTTCGATACTGGCGCGGATGCGGTCCGGGTCATTGCCGACCCGCAACGCGACCTGCTTGAGCCGCGACGCGATGCCATTGATCGAGCCCCCGGTGGCGATCGTGTCCTGTCGGCGCATGCCCCGCAGAAAATCGAGCGCCCGACGAGCCTCCTGGGTCAGATAGCACAGGTTGCGTTCGACCCCGGAACGCTGATCGGCGACCCGGTGCAGCCAGCCCTGACTGGCCCAGGACTTGATCAGCGCCAGGCCGGACTGCTCGCCGGCCTGGTCGAGTTCGGCGAGGTCGCGTTCGAGGCGCACGACAAGGTCCGCCTCGGGGACCACGCCGCCGCTGAGCTGACGCTCCATCAGCGTCGCGTACAGGTTCAGATTCAGGGTGGCCAGCAGGCGGATCGTCGGCGAGCCCTGTAGGCCGCGATTGCACTCGAGCAGGTCGACGGGCGACAGCGTTGTGTCGTCGTCCAGCACGTGCCCTCCGTGTCGATCGGTCATGTCTCGGACGGTCCAAGATATGACACGGCGGGGACAATCCGCGTTCGGTGGGCGGGGTGTCGGGGGATGGTTTGGTTTGGTCGGTCACACTGGTCACAGTCATCGCTCAAGCCTCATTGGTCGCAGTCCTGCGCGGCGGCTCTGCGAGCCTTCGTCGGGCCAGCCCGAACGGCGCCCGACGTTCGCCGACAGCTACGCGTTGCCCTCTTAGGTGCGAGGAAACGCGTCGTGGCGCAGCCCAGGACCGGTCGGCATCGTTGCAACATCCCGCCGATACAATGCGTCAGGCTCGATGGCAGGGCCGAAATATGTTCTCGTGCAGTTAAACTGGAGGACCACCCTGGTCACGATCTTCTTCGTCCCTCTCGTCATCAAGCCGGACTTCACGGCGATGGTGCGAAGCCGACAATCACGGATCCGGCAAAGCTGATCGCGCCCCACCGAACCGCCATCGCATCCACCGAGACGGGGTTGACCTCCGTCCCCGGTGGCGGTTCGATGATGCATACACCACGAGGGGAGGCCCATCGTGAGGACGTATGTCCGCCGACTTGCAACCGTCGTCTCGGTGGCATTGGTGCCCATGGCAGCAACGACGATCGCAACGCCGGCGGTGAGTTCTGCCGACTGCGCGGATGGCCAGTGGTGGGATCCAACGGGCAAGGTCTGCCGGCCGCTCGGTGTCGGGCCGCAGCCGTTGGCCTGTGACGCGGGCCAGTGGTGGGACCCGACGGCCAACGTGTGCCGGCCGCTCGGCGTCGGACCGCAACCGTTGGCATGCGACAACGGTTGGTGGTGGGATCCGGGCGCTAACGTATGCCGTCCGCCACTGGTACCGCCCGGCTGATTGCGGCCGGGCCGCGGTCAGTCGGCGACGTGTTGCTCTAACGTCGCCAGCGACGCGGCGAGGTAGTCCTCGGGGAATATGGGCATCGCGCCGACCCGCTCGCGAAAGTCCTGCGACGTGCCGCTCCAGTCGTAGGTGAGTGTGACGTCGGTGCGGTCCGCGTGGGGCGCGAGGTCGTATCGCCACGACCAGCCGCCGGGAGCGTGGTTGCCCGAATCGTCAAGCTGGCCCGGCATCCACCCGATGGCTCTGTCCTTGTCGAACACGTTCACCAGGTTGTACGTGATGTAGTGCCCGCCGGCCTGCGTGAGGAACATGTTCATCGCGAAGATCTGCCCGGTACCGGTGATCGGTGCGGCGTCCTTGGCGTCGCGCACCCAGTCGCCGGGCTCGGTGTCATGGTGGCGGGTGGGATCCGCGAGGACGGCGAAGATCTCGTCCGGCCTGGCGACGATCGTGTGCGTGACGACATAGCGTTCAGCGTCGGCGGTCATGAGTTGTCCTTTGCTGTCGAATTGTCCACTCAAAGGTATGACTCGTCGCGCTCCCGAAATCCATCGGTAGCCGGGGACGGTATTTGAAAACCGGATCTCCGCGTCACCCGGAGTTCGGGCTAGGTGTACGTCCCGGGGTTTTACGCTGCCGTCACGCCGGCAAATCCAACCGATTCCAAACCCGTGGTCCAGCGAGCCCAATTACCATGTCGCTATGGGGGCCGAGGGGCAAGGCGCGCACCCGGCGAGCGAGGAACCAGCAAATTCCTTAGAGCTGGTTCGAACCCTTTTGGGCTTGTTGCGGCATCGCCTAGGTCTTGAGACCGCGTGGATAGCTTCGTTTTACCAGGGCATGCAGGTATTCGAGGTGATCGACGGCGACACCGACGCCTTGGGTGTCTCGCCTGGCGACCGATCATCGCTGTCTGGGTCCTATAGCGTCCGCGTCATCGATGGGCGGCTGCCGGCCGTCATCCCGGACACGTCGGCCGACAGAACGGCCTCCGTCCTGCCCCGAACACACAAATTGGGGCTGGGCGCTTATGTCGGCGTTCCTTTGCTCGGCCCGGATGGCTCGACGGCCGGGATGGTGTGCGCGGTGAGCCGGGAGCCGAAGCCGCATCTCGCCGACGTCGACTTACGAATTGTCAACAAAATGGCCGACCTCATCGGCGCCTTGATGGAATTGCCGGCGGACTCGACGAAGATCCGTGCCGAGCAGCACGAGCGCATCCGCCGGGTGGTGGCCGAGCGCGATTTCGAGGTCATCTTCCAGGCGGTACACGATGTCTCGACAGGCAAAGTGGTCGGCGTCGAAGCGCTGGCGCGCTTCCCCTGCGAACCGTTTCGACCCGATCTTGTTTTCGGCCAGGCCGCGCTGTTGGGCTTGAACATCGAGTTGGAGACGGCGGTCATAGCACGCATCCTGTCGCTGTTGCCGCAGCTACCCAAAGATGTGTTCGTCGCCATGAACATCTCTCCGGCTGCGGTGCTGGTGACTCCGTGGCCGGAGCTGCTTGCCGAGGTCGACCCGTCACGTCTCGTGCTGGAAATCACCGAGCATGATGCCGTGGAGAATTACGACGCCCTTGACGACGTGCTCGAAGCATGCCGGGCACGCGGTATGCGGGTGGCGGTCGATGACGTGGGCGCTGGTTTCTCTTCGTTCTCTCACGTGCTGGAATTAGCACCGGAATTCGTCAAGATCGATCAGTCCATCACACGCAACATCGATGCCGACGACGCTCGGCGGCGACTGGCGCAATCCATTGCCGAATTCGCCGCGCAGATCGGTGCGACCGTGGTCGCCGAAGGGGTGGAGAGCCAGGGCGAACTGGACGCCATATGTGCCGCCGGCATCCCTTGGGCGCAGGGTTACTACCTCGGCAGGCCCCACTCTCACACCCACGGTTTTGCGGCCTGCGACGCCGTCGCCGAACCCGTTGATCGGTCCTTCGCTCTTTTCGACCTGCTCGGAGAGCGACGGTTCGAGCTGGCGCTGACGCATTCGCCCATCGGGATGGCCGTCGTCGGCCTCGATGGTTCGTTCCAGCGCACCAACCGGGCGCTTAGGACGATTCTCGGCTACGGCCGAAAGGCCTTGGCAAACCTCACCTTCCAGGAGATCACGCATCCCGAGGACCTGGATGCCGACTTGGCTCTGCTCGGCGAGTGCCTGGCGGGGCGCCGCCGCAGTTACCGCATGGACAAGCGCTTTATCGCCTCCGACGGACGCGTCGTATGGTGCAACCTCACCGCTGTGCTCGTACAAGGCCATCGCAACCAGCCTCGGTGCTTCGTATCGCAAATCGTCGACGTCACCGCCGACCGCATGCGAGAGGCCGAGTTGGCCCGCCAAGCCACCACCGACACGCTGACGAAGATTGCCAACCGCTCCGCTGCGTGGAGCGCGCTCGAGGAACTCGACGCGGCCGACGAGGGCTACGGAATCTTGTTCTGCGACATCGAGCAATTCAAGTCCATCAACGACCGATGCGGCCACCAAGCCGGCGACGAACTATTGATCGAAGTCGCTCGCCGCCTACTCACGGCCGTTGGACACGACGATCTCGTCGCCCGCTGGGGTGGCGACGAATTCCTGGTTATCACCAACGCCGTTGACGATCAGGCGCTCACGCTCCTCACGAACCGAATCACACGACAGGTGAAACTCACACCGATCACGCTTGCCGACGGCACCGAGATCTCAATCGTCTTGACGATCGGCTCCGCAGCACACCGACCGGGAGATGGCCGATCCATCGATGCCGTCCTCGAGCGCGCCGATCAGGCCATGTATGAACAGCGGCGCAGCCAAAGCGGCGTCTTTCGCCATTAATCCTGCCGTGGGACAGCATATTCAGCGGCAGCAACCAGAGCCGCGTCAGTCACTGTGATGTATTGTGTTGCGCTACATCATAATTGAGGATGCGCCGAAATTCATCGGTGGTAGCCCGCCAGTTTCATTTACTACATCTCCTGCCAGGGCGGGTGCTTGCCGCCCACTGTCGCGACGGTTGCTAGCCCGCCGTACCGACAGTGGACTATGGTGTTGCTGAATCGCAGCTGTCGGGAGGTTTCCATGGAAGGGACCCCGTTCGGCCGATACCGCCTAATCACTTTGCTCGGCAGAGGCGGCATGGGGGAGGTCTGGCGAGCCTATGACACCGTCACCGATCGGATGGTCGCGCTGAAAGTGCTCCCGGCACATTTTGCTTCGGATAGGACGTTTCAACAGCGATTCCGTCGCGAGGCCCACGCAGCGGCACGAATAAACAACCCTCATGTGGTGCCAATTCACACCTACGGCGAGATCGACGGGCGGCTATTCGTTGACATGCGGCTGATCGAGGGCCGCGACTTGGCGACCGTGCTGGCCTCCGCTGCGATGCCGCCCGCACGCGCGGTGCAGATCGTCGAGCAGGTGGCCCAGGCCGTTTACGCCGCACACAAGATTGGACTGGTACATCGAGATATCAAGCCCTCCAACATCTTGCTCGATGAACACGACTTCGCGTATCTGATCGATTTCGGGATCGCGCGGGTGGTGGGAGAGACCGGCCTGACGGGGACGGACGCGGTGGTCGGCACGCTGCGCTACATGGCACCGGAGCGCTTCAGAGTCGGCGAGGCCGATGCACGCTCGGACATCTACGCGCTCGCCTGCGTGCTCTATGAGTGCTTGACGGGAGGCTCCCCATTTCCGGGCGACAGCATCGAACAACAAGTGGCAGGGCATCTGTCGACGCCGCCGCCGCGACCGTCCGACTCCGGCGCGCCGCCCGCGTTCGACGCGGTCATCGCCACTGGCATGGCCAAGGACCCCGAGCGGCGTTACGCCACCCCGGTGGATATGGCACGCGCCGCGCGCGACGCGATCACGGTGCCGCTATCCGTCCCGGACCCGAATACCCAGTCACACACCGTCACTGCCCCCGCGCGCACACACGAGGCCTCATGGCCGGATGCACCGACGGAGCCCGCACAGAAACCACCACACCGCGATCCGTCGCAGCACATGGTGGGGAACCGCACCCGCGTCAAACGGCCATGGCTGGTCGCCGCGGTGATTGCGGTGGTGGTGGCGTCGGGAGGCGCGAGCGTATACCTGCTGCGCGCACACACATCCACGCCTGGATCTACCCAGACGACGGCGGCCACCGCGCCACCATCGGCGCCTAGCGGGGGAGGCACGCCCAGCGCGGGACTGACGGCAGTCCCGAGTGGTCCGCCTACGATCGCCGCGTCGATACGGGTCGGCAATGGCGCGTTCGGCGTCGGGGTCGACTCCGCCGGACACAGCGCCTATGTCGCGAACACCGGTTCCAGCTCCGTCTCGGTGGTCGATACCACCAGCCGTACGGTCACAGCCACCATCACCGTGGGACGCCACCCGGTGGGTGTTGCCGTGGATCCGTCCGCCCGAACCGTGTACGTCACCAACTTCGACGACGCCTCGGTGTCGGTTATCGACATGGCCAGCAGCAAGGTCATCGCCAAAATAAGCGTCGGTAGCCATCCGGGCGGAGTAGTGGTCGACCCGGATGCGCGGATCGCCTACGTCACCAACGGTGATAACGCGTCGGTGTCGCTCATCGACACGACGACGCATACCGTGACGGCGACGGTGCCCGCCGGAAAGGGTCCAAGCCGCGTCGCCATCGATCGGACAGCTCACCGCTTGTTTGTCACCAATACCGATCCAACGGTGACGGTTATCGACACCTCGAACCGCACCGTTATCGGTTCGGTCGCACTTCGCGTCCACCCGGCCGGTATCGCCATCGATAGCGCATCGCACACCGCCTACATCGCCAGCGGCGACGATGCATCGGTGTCCCTCGTCGACACCATCGGCCTCGGCGTCACCGCTAGTGTGCCCGTCGGACAACGCCCCGCGGGTGTGGCGGTGGACCCGCCGACCAACACCGCGTACGTGGCCAACTACAGCGGCGCGTCCGTGTCGGTGATCGACACCACGCGGCGCATCGTCACCGGAATCCTTGCGGTGGGCAACAATCCGCTCGCCATCGCCGTCGACCCAACCACCCATTTCGCCTATGTCAGCAGCGACCTCAACCATGGCTCGTTGACGGTAATCGAACGCTGACGCTGCGCCCGAAGACCGCCAATTCAGGTAGTGAACTACTCACGCTTTTCGCACTGAGTCAGTACTACTTTTCCAGCAGGCGCCAACAACGACGCACAACCACGAGGCTAGGGGGCCGATATGCCCGTACGTTGGCAAGTCGACGGTAATTGGACCATCGCAGCGAACTCTATCCAGTACTGGACCTGGAATTTCTTCACGGACCCGGGCCCGACCGGTGGACCAAACCAGGGTCCAATCGTGTTCCGCGCGATACCCAAGGGGATATCCCAAGGGGGCAACAACACCGCCCGAAACGTCTTGGTTACATACGATTTCGCGATGTGTCGCGGCGGCCCGGGTGACGACCACGCGCCCGAGGTGTTCTACGAATTCAAGATCAGAAACGACAGCAGCATCACCGTGCCGTTCCTGCTCCAATTCATCAAATTCAGCGACCTGCCACTCAACACGTGAATGAGGAAAACCATGAAGATCACCGTGATCACCGACGAGCGCGGGAACATCGTCGGCACCGCCGGTAAAAGGGCCTCAACCAAGCCCGAGGCGGGAACAGGTGGGCCCATCGCCGGGCCCGGGCAGTCCGTCCGCGAAATCGAGCTGCCGAAAGAGCTTGTGGGCGTGGAGGATGCGGCCGAGCTGTACCCAAAGCTGCAAGAGCACCTCAAGAAGTGATCGCACCCAAGCGTCCGTCAAGCGTCGGGTCCGATCTCAACCGGATGATCACTCAAGGGCTCAATCACGACACCTACCCGCTTCATCAGCTCGAGTGAGCGATTGGTGTCCATCACCGTCTTTACGTCGCCTTCGAGGATCATGTACGCGGCGCGGTTCATCCACTCGTAGAACTCTTTCATCGATTCCACGCTGCGAAATACCGGCACGTACCAAATACCCTCGCGCTCGAGCAAAAAAGGCTCTTGCTTGCCGTCTTTTGTGTCGCCAAACGGGGTGGAGTAGTAGACCTTGGCATCAGCGGGAGCCGTTTCGGGCCGCCTCTTCTTTCTGAACAGGCCCACAGAATCTCGGTTATGGCGGTCGCCGTTGACTCTAACGACCTGCATGTGATGCCGACCCTCGCTGGTTATGCAATAACCGCCCAACCGTCTAACTAGTCTGCAAGGATATCGAACTTCAACGCCATCAGAAGGTTGAACGAACTCGGCATCGGGGTGGCGTTGGACGATTTCGGCACGGGTTACAACTCGCTGACCTACTTGCACGAGCTGCCCGTGCAATTCGTCAAGCGCGACCGTGGCCTCGCGGCGGGCGTCGAGCCGGGACGAAACCTCACGCTGTACCGATCGGTCATCGGCTTGTGTGAAGCGTTGGGACTCAAGGTGATCGCCGAAGGGATCGAAACCGCCGAGCAGGCGGAGACGGTGTTCATGGCCGGATGCGGATTGGCACAAGGCCATCTCTTCGGTGCGGCGGCCGGCCTGACCGACATCGCGATACCTTCCGCCGGCAGGTAAGCATCGAGCGCTGTCGTTGTAGGTTCGTTCGGAGCTACGAAAAAGCGCGATCGGCATACCACAGGCAGACGGGGGAGAAAGCCCATGAGAACGGTCGCACACCACCACACCGCAGTCGTCGGCTTGGCCGCCCTCGCGCTGATCACTGCGGGCTGCAGCCATGGCAAGAGCGTCGACGCGTCGGCACCGCCTCCAGTCAGTGCGAATGCCACCTCCACGTCGACAGCCCCGGCGCAGCCCACGGAGGTGAAGGTCATCGGGGAGGGGGGCGTCGAGGTGACTCTGACCGGCCCGATCGCCGCCAAATACTCGTCGGCAACTGAGGGCCAGAGGCAGGCTCTCGGCAAGCCGCTGACGGGTGACCGCAACGCGGGCACGCGGGAGAGCGGCGTGGTATTCCAGCAATTCCAGGGTGGCGCGATCACCGCCAAGAACAATCAGGCCGGCACGCCCGCATACATCATCCTGGGCAAGATCCGGGAGGCTTGGAATGTTCCAAGAGGCCCGGACGGCACGCCTGCGGTCACCGGCACCAACGGTTCGGCAGGTCCGCTGGGCTTGCCCACCAGCGACGTGAACACGGTCGGCGACCTACGGGTGTCGACGTTCGAGCACGGCAAGATCGAGTACAACCCGACGACCGGCCAGGTCGCGGTGACGGTCAACGACAAGGTCGTGCCAGCCGGGCTCTAACTCGAATTGCAGGCAGCGATCTCGCCGCTACCGCACATCGCCACTGGGATGGCTCGCGTGGAGGTTCCACTGGCCGCAATCGGAAGCTAGGACGTCGTTGACGTCGACTTCGAGTCCGCCGACCTTCGGCCCGGGGTTGGACGAGGTGCTCACGACTCGCTGGTATAGAACAGCGGCGGGGTGGACCTGATTGCCGGACCAGGCTCGGGTTTGCCAGAGCCAGCGGCGGCCGGGTGTGGTCGAAGATCCGACAACGCCATCGGCCACGGCCCACTGACACACTCTGACACCTCCGTAAACCCCGGTGCGTTGAACGCCAAGGACCGAGTTGATTCCGCGAAACCACGGCAGCGCGGTGCGATTCCAGATGTCGTGGTTTATGTCCTCGTCGATGGTGAAGAAAATCGGTGCGCCCTGGCCGCCGCCCGCGGCGGTGTGCAGCTGCCAGGCGGTGCGCGCGTCCGCGATGCCGCCGGCGTAGCCCCGGGTGAAGTCCGACGGTGCCGAGCTACCTGGTTTGCCGTATTGGTAGTTACTGACGATCACCAGCCCCGCGGCTTTCAATGAGTCGGCGTAGGACCGAGTGATCGGCTTGGCGCCAAACGATGTGCCAGGACGCGACTCCGAAACGTAGTTGACCACACCGCTATAGCCGGCAGCTCGGATCTGCTGCGCCGGAATCTGGCGCGCGGCGAAGTCGATCAGTTGGGGCGAAGCGGCGGCGGCCGCCGTAGGCATGCCGCAGGCTACCGATGCGGCAGCGAGACCGGCCAACGCTGTCGCGCAGCGCAGCGCGTCGCGGCGGGAAACCGTTCGCAGTCGTACATCGCTGGCCGCCGGGGGCAAACATTGCATCGCGCGATGTTAACGATGTGGCTGTTGTTACCGATAGAGCTGCGCTAGCCGAAACGCGGTTGCATTCCCAAATGGATACCGAACGGTGACCGTTCGGCTATGAGTTTACTTCGATCGAGATTGGCGTTGGCGCGCAAAGCTATTCGTGCTTATCCCACAATCGCCCGCGCTGCGCGCTCTGCGATGAGCATGACCGGCGCGTTCGTGTTGCCGGAGATGATCGTGGGCATAGCCGACGCATCGACCACTCGAAGGCCGGCGACGCGATACACGCGGCAGTCGGTGTCGAGCACCGTGGCGGCCGAATGCGGTCGCCCGTGGGCGTCGAAACTTCCCATCGCGCAGGTACCCACCGGATGGAAAATAGTCGTACCGAGTTCACCGGCCGCCCGCTGCAGGTCTTCGTCGCTCACCAGTTGCGAGCCGGGAAGCAACTCTTGCGGGTCGTACCGCGCCAGCGCCGGCGCCGCCATGATCTGCCGGGTCATCCGGAGGCCCCGGACGGCGATTTGACGATCGGCGTCGGTCGACAGGTAATTGCAGAAGATCTTCGGGTGGGTCAGGGGGTCTGCACTGGCCATGCGCGCATGGCCTCGCGAGCTGGGTCGCAGATTGCAGACCGAAGGAGTGATCGCCCCGAAAGGGTGCAGCGGTTCGCCGAACTTCGGCAACGACAAGGGCTGCACATGCCATTCCAGATCGGCACTTTCCAGGGCGGGGTCGCTCTTGGCGAAAGCCCCTAACGTGGACGGCGGCATCGTCATGGGCCCCGATCGCAGCAGCAGGTACTGAAGTCCCATGCCCGCACGGGTGATCCAGTTCCGGTACAGCGTGTTGACGGTCGGGGCGCCCCGGATCCGGTAGATCGTTCGAAGCTGCAGGTGGTCCTGCAGGTTTTCGCCCACTCCCGGTAGATCGACGGCCACCGGCACTTGATGCTGGGCAAGCAACCCGGCCGGGCCCAAACCCGAGACCTGCATCAGATGCGGAGAGCCAATAGCACCGGCGCTCAAGATCACCTCGCGGCGCGCTCGGACGTCGACGATCTGGCCGCCTCTGAGAAGCCGCACTCCGGTGACGCGGCGCTGGGCAGTCGTCCAGGCACCGCGACGCTGATCCTCGTGGACCTGGTCATCCATCAGAAGCTGCAGGGCCTGGGTCTGCGTGTAGACGGTGAGATTCGGCCGATGCGCAATGGGATGCAGGAAGGCGTCGGCCATCGACCAGCGACGGCCACGCCGCTGGTTCACGTGAAAGTACGCAGAGCCGGCGTTGACGCCCCGGTTGAATTCATCGATCGGGGAGATGCCGACCTCGGCGGCGGCGGCCTGCCAGGCGTCCAAGATCTTCCAACGCACACGTGGCCGCTCGACGCGGATCTCACCTCCGGCGCCGTGCCAGGTGTCGGCGCCGCCGAAGTAGTCCTCCAACTTTTTGTAGATCGCCAGTGTCTCGCCCGGACTGTCCGGGCCACCCCAACGCCATCGCTCGTCACCGGTGGCCCGCGCCCACCGGTCGTAATCGCTGGCCTGACCGCGCATGTGGATCATGGCGTTGATCGACGAGCAGCCGCCGATCACCCGGCCGCGTGCGTAGTGAATGCTGCGTCCAGCAAGGCCAGGGTCGGCCTCGGTCGTGAAGCACCAATCGGTGCGGGCGTTGGCAATTGTGTACAGATAGCCCACCGGCACTTTGATCCAGAACCAGTCGTCTCTGCCGCCGGCCTCTATCAAGAGGACACGGCGATCGGGGTTGGCGCTGAGCCGATTGGCGAGCAGGCAGCCTGCGCTGCCTGCTCCCACGATGATGAAGTCGAATTCTGTGCCCGGGCTCATTCCGATATTGGACAACGAAATAGGTTGGCGCACAACTGAAGAAGGAATTCTCTACCAGATGCTCGTATGCCTCGCCGCCGATGCGGGAGCACGATTGTGTGCTGTGACCGTTAAGGATCGTTACCGCAATCGTGATCTCGCACTCGTATCTTTGGATACACGAGAAGGCCGAAACTTTCGACATCCCGACAACGCCTATCGGCGTTCGGGAGCCTGGGGGCTGATATGACCACCGCAATCGCCGCGCACAACCTATTCGACCAAGACGCGCGTGACGATCTCCTTTTGGCGGTGGCAAGCATCAACGCAGGTGCTCGTCGCAGGAACACCGTTCTCGTCGAATCGAGGCCGCACTGGCGACTCACGGAAGCAGAGATCGTGCGCGCGTCGATCACCGTGATTTTGGTGGCCCTTGTGACGGTCATTGGCGTCTCCGCGGGCGCAATCTTGACGATGGGTTAGCAGCGGGTACGGCCCGGCCCGTCGGCGGCCTCGCGGCGACGTCGTCCGGGGGTACGACTCCGGCGGGATAGCACTCTCGTCCACTCGGTCAGGCAGCGGGCGATGCTGGTTTCGTGGCGAGGCGTTCTCCGAGCAGGCTCTAGATGCCGTGTGCAACAAGGGCTTTGACTTCCTGGGCGGGCGCATAGCTACCGGCGAGCCCGGACGACGCCCTCTACGCGACATCGCCGCCGGGAGGCGGCCAAATCCGGCGCCACGGAACGACGCAAACCCAAGACACAGTCGACATAGCGATGGTTAGGTGATGAAGACATCAGCTACCCGAGGCTGGGGGTGTACACGTCCGGGTACTGAGGTGACCAATTAATGGGTATGGGGCAACGGAAGGGGTCGACGTGGCGGTCCGGGGTATCAGGGCACTTAAGAAAATCATGCAAACAACGTTCGATTCAGAGCTCGTGATTCCGCAAGACGCTACGGTGACGGAATTTACCGGCGATAACAGTTTGTCGCGGAAAGATCTTTTTCAGCATCCAATTCCCGCCGATTCCCTGATATGGAAGTATTGGGGGCGCCTTGATGTGATATTTTTCGGCAGCGGGGTAGTGGGCACCATTGCGGGGGCGTGGCCACAGATGGCGAAAGCGACCACGAATTCTGTTCTTTTCACCGGCGACAGTTCTTTCGGCGCACGCGCCAAGATATATAAAGAACGGCGCCAGAGATCTCGTGAGTACATTTATGGCGCGGTGTACGGCGCTCCGGAAGACGCGAAGAAATACGGACTGAAGACTCGGAATATGCACAAATCCGTCAAAGGCGCACTGCACGAGGGGACCTACCACGCCTTAAATGCGGAGACCTTCTACTTTGCCCATGTCACCTTCTTTTATCACCTATTGATCATAATAACTGAGCAGCTGTATTTCGACGGTTCCATGCCACGTGCGATGAAGGAGCAGCTATTTGAGGAATCCAAGGAGTGGTACAGCATGTGGGGGGTGGACGATAGCCCTCAGCCGGATACCTACGACGATTTCGAGCGGTATCTGGAAAACATCGAGCATAATTATTTGGTGAACTCACAGGTAACTCAGGTCATGCTGGAACAATTTTTGGAGAGCCGCCCGGCGCCGCGGTGGTGGCCTGCAGTCATGAAAAAATTTGTGTGGCCCTGGTGGGCGGCGCGGCGGAATGTCGTTGCCAATAGTTTTCCGCCCCATCTGCGGGAGTTGTTCAACTTAGAGTGGACCTCCGAGGACGAGGAGATGACGCTCCGTTTTATGCGTATGTATCGGCGCCTCTACGCAGTTCTCGAGCGTCTAGTCCCGCAGAAGTATCTCTACTTGCCGATTGCGGTGGAAGGCTTTGAGCGGGAAGGGGTCGATCCACGCAACATCACCCTGGAGTCCGCACAGCAAGCACTGCGGGAAAACCGCGCCCGCCGCGCCGCACAAGAAGATGCACCAGCAGATGAGGCGAATGAGGTGCTTGCTTCCAGCTGATAAGTTGCTGGGCGGTGGTGCGGGCATCAACGTCTCGCTGTGGCGTCTCACCGGCGAGACACTTGGGACGTGAACACGGTGACTGTGCGCGATCTACGCAACCACGGGAGAGAAGTACTCCGCCGCGTTGAGCACGGCGAGCGGATCGTGGTTACGCGCGACGGTGCGCCGGTGGCCGAACTGCCCCCCTTGCCCCGTTCCAGCGCCAGCCCGAATGAACTGATTCGTCGCCGCCGGAATCTCCCACGGGTGAACCCAGACAGCTAATCACCGATTCGTCCGGCAGTTCGGTCGGATCGGATACCTCACCAAGTCAGCGCGGCTTGTTGTAGGTGCTGCGGACGCGCGCTGCGCTGCATCTCACGGTTTGGAACTCCGCCCGGTGGCCCGCTTTACACATCTCTACTTGTGACCCGCGGATCCAGCGGTCGTCTTACAAAACGTCGTACACTGTTGCAATGGCTGACACGATTACCTTCCGGCCGGACGAAGACGCATTGAAGGCGTTGGAGGTCTTGACCAAGGATGGCACGGCTGTATCGGTAGCTGTTCGATCTGCTCTTATCGATGCGGCACGGCGAAAGGCCAGCGCGGCGACTCGCGCCGAGGCGGAAAGGCTTGCGCAAGACGAGTCCGATCGCGCTGAGGCCATGCAGGTGCTGCGCGACATGGAGACGTTGCGTGCGTGGTGAGGTCTTTCAGTTGCGGGCCCCGCGGGGGAGTCGCGATCACGAGCAGTCCGGTTCCCGCTATGCCGTCGTAGTCCAGTCAGATCACCTGCCCTTGTCGACCTGGCTGGTGGCGCCAACATCCACGTCGGCTCGTGCCGCCAGCTTTCGTCCCGAAGTTGAAATCGGCGGCGTGAACACCCGCGTGCTTGCCGAGCAGGCTGCGGCGGTCGCCCCGGGCCGACTCGGCAAAAGCGTCGGATTCCTCAACTTCGACGAGATGCGCCGCGTTGATGCAGCGCTGCGCATCGTCCTCGATCTCTGAGCGCGCAGCGACCCATCGGATGAAAACAATTGGGGTGCAGCCGCCTGCTTGACATAATGTCGCTTATCGGCATAAGCCATATAGGCAGTTCGGCCGGAACGTCGGTCACGCCCACCGCGAACGCCCACATGAAAGGCTCCTCGACGACGCCTGCTCGACTCACCATGGTCATGCGCGCCGCGGCCCCGGCGTGAGATCACGACCGCCGGCCTTGGCCCGCCGCGGCGCGATCGGCCGATCCCTATTGGAGTTAGTTGGCGATCCCTAATCGAGTTAGTCAAGGGCCCATTGCCCCGACCGCGCGATTGCCCCAAAACGTCACTGTGACGAATTGCTCTGTGCGGCAGGGCTCTTGAGGCTCCACGCATGGCCGGCGAAGATCGGCTCCCGCGTGTCTACATTGACCCGGCGGCCTTATGCCGCCCACCCCGGACCGGCCGGCGCCGTCGACTGCAGCCGCGCGACCAGCGACTCGACGCCCATGCCCCGACCATCCCCACCGCTCGCCCCCTTCCCGCTCGGCGTCGACAAAACGTCACTGTGACGAATAGGACTGGGCTGCAAGGCTTTTGGGTTAGTTCTCGCGATCGGCATCCCGTGTCGACTGAGGCATTCTGCTCGAATTCGAGGCCCGGCTGATCATGCCTTATTGAAAATCATTAGCATTATGGCCACCGCCCCGGCCGGACCTCGGGAGCCGATGAGACGCGAAGGACAAGTGTGCGAGCGATCCCTGTCATTTGCCTGACGGGCCATCTTGGTGCCGGCAAGACCAGCCTGCTCAACCATGTGCTTCGCAGTCCGGGAGCACGAATCGGCGTCATCATCAATGACTTCGGTGAACTCAACGTCGATGCCATGCTGGTGACCGGCCAAGTCGACGAGCCTGCCTCCATCGCCGGCGGCTGCATCTGTTGCCTGCCCGATGACGGCGGGATCGACGAGGCATTGACTAGGCTCGCCGATCCTCGGCGCAAGCTGGACGCGGTGATCGTCGAGGCCAGCGGTCTGGCCGAACCCGTTTCGGTCGCCCGGATCATCGGCTTCAGCGAGGTCCCCGGCGTGCGGTACGGCGGATTGGTCGATGTCATCGATGCCACGACACACTTCGACACCATCGACGTCGGCCAAACGGCGCCGGCCCGCTACGGTGTGGCTTCGCTCGTCGTCGTCAACAAACTCGACCAACTCACCCGCGACCAGCGCACCGTGACGGTTGAGCGGGTGGAACGACGGGTGCGAGAACGCAATCCACGAGCCACCGTCGTCGGCGCGATCGGCGGCCGGATCGATCCTGCGCTGCTCTACGACGTCTCGGGAACTGACGAAGAGCCGGGTCAGCTCTCGTTGCGCGAACTGCTCGTCGACGCCGCGACCGATCACGGCCACGATCACGACAATTCGCACGCCGACGCGGTCACCGCGACGAGCGATGGCGAAATCGACCCGGGCGCGCTCATCGACCTGCTCGAGGATCCGCCAGCCGGGGCATATCGGATCAAGGGTGCCGTGGCGGTGCGCTACGGCGCGGCCACGCACACGTATGCGGTCAATCTGGTCGGCTCAGTGATTCACGTAGTGATCGCACCGCCCGGGATGTCGGCCAACTGTCTCGTTGCGATCGGGATCGGCCTCGACACCGATGCCGTGCGCGCTCGACTTGATGCCGTACTGCGCCCGTTCGCCGGCCCCGCGACTCTCGCCAATGTTCACCGGTTGCGACAGTATCGCCGGCGCAGCCTCTGACTCCCTGACACTGAAAAGTACAGCACTCCAACGGATTACGTCACAGTGACGTTTTGTTGTCTGCGGCCGGCCCCCAGGCTAGCCCGTCGCGACAACCGACGCCGAGTTCCACGGCGCCAGACGCTCGGACGAACCGTTCGATTCGGGCAGATCATCACTGACGTCCCACGTCGCGGAGAGCCGCCCGACTCCCAGAGCTATGGCGCAGTGCAGGCCGAGCTCCACGAGCTCGTCCTCGCTGAAGTGCTTGCGCAATTCGTCGTAGACCGCATCGTCGATGGCGAGATGGTTGGTCGCGAACAGCTCGGCGAAGCGAAGCGCCGATCGCTCGGCGTCGGAGAGATTGTCCGCGTCGGCCGGTCGCTCCAGCGAGCAGACCGCGTCCTCGTCGAGCCCGTCGTCGATGGCGCTTTGATAGCGGACCGCGATGCAGCTTCGGCACTGGTTGAAAAATGCGATGCGCAGTCGCACCAATTCGAGCAGCCGGGGCGACAGACTCCCGTTGGTGCGAAGCGCGGCGGTCAACGCGCCCAGCGCCTCGGCCGCCGCCGGCAGGCGACTGACGATGGAGGCAACGCCGAGATTTATCCGATCCCCTTGACCGAGGTCTTCAATCGGCACCGCGGCAAAGGCGGCGGACGGGGCGATTCGTGTCACTTCAACGTCTCCTCTGCGCACGTGTCTGGGCCCCTGAAGTATCGCCATTGCGGCGATCACTGGCAATGATCGCGTCGCCGTGAATCCGTTATACGCCGGCAGCGCACACAATGTGGCGTGACGGGTGTTACATCTCGATGGAGCATGCGCGCATCAGGTCCATTGGTGCGCCTACTGACATGTTCCTCAACTCCATTGACAGGGTGTGCGGGATGGAACTACGTCAGCTCGAGTACTTCATTGCTGTGGCAGACGAAATGAACTTTTCGCGCGCGGCGCAACGGGTGCACGTCGTTCAGTCCGCGCTGTCCACGTCAGTGAGCAAGCTGGAGAGGGAACTCGGCGTCGAACTGTTCAACCGATCCAAGCAGCAGATCAAATTGACCCCGGCCGGTGAGTTGTTTCGCGAGCATGCGCGCCGCATCATTCACAGCGCCCGACTCGCCAAGGATTCGGTCAGTGACTACCTCGGCGAGCTCTCCGGGACCGTCGAGGTGGGTTCACTCATATCGTTTGGGGCGCTGGATGTCCCACGGGCATTGGGCGAATTTCACCGCACCTATCCGTTCGTCCAGATCATTCTGCGGCTGAGCACGTCGGGTTCCATGCCGCACCTGTCGGCGATTGCCAACGGCTCGCTCGACCTTGCCTTCATTTCCGCTCCGGACCGCTTCCCGACCGGGATTGACATGCGACTCCTGGCTGAGGAGCCGATGTTCTTCGTCTGTCGGCCCGATCATCATTTAGCGCAGCGCGACCGCGTCGGCATCATTGAGCTTGCCCAGGAGAACCTGATCGGCTTCCCTGCTGAATTCGGCCTGCGCCGCGTCGTCGAGAACGCCTTCACCGCAGCCGGCATCACGGCGCGCACCCGGTACGAAGCGGCGGTCAACGACGGGGTCGCATCCAGTCTGGTCCAGCACGGATTGGGCACCATGTTCATGCCCGCCAGCGACGTCAGCCGTTTTCCGGACCTCCGCGCCGTGCCGTTGCAGCCGGAGATCGTGTGGCCGATCTACCTCGCGATGGGCGGACCAGCGCAGATCTCCCCGGCCGCCGCCAAACTCGCCGAGTTGATCCTCGCGTCGGCGCCGCGACCCCGAAATCGCTCGACAAGCCAATCGTCCTGATCAGCGTTTCACGACGCTCATCTCTAATTTTGATGGCTCGGATCAGAACCATTCATTGGACACGATGATGCTTCGTTGCTCTGATGAAGAGACACAACCGAGCGCAAAGATTACGAGGTTGACGATCATGTCGCAGTCCCCGCCGAGCCCGCATCTCGATGATCTTGCAGCGCGATTCGAACGCGACGTCATACCGTTGCGCGATCAGCTATTCCGTGCGGCACGCAGGTATAGCCAAAGCCACGCAGACGCCGAAGACCTCGTCCAAGAGACGATGATCAAGGCCTATGTCGGATTTGGGTCCTTCAAGGAAGGCACAAACCTGCGCGCCTGGCTCTTCACGATCATGAACCACACGCGAATCAATCACTACCGCACCGCGAAACGTCGCCCGGCGGAGTGGTTGGCCGGCGACGTCAGCGACTTTCTGATTCCGGCCGGGCCCCCGCAGTCGACCGCGGGACCCCCGCAGTCGACCGCGGGACGATTGTCGGCCGAGGCGGAGGTGCTCGATTCGATCGGCGACCCGGAGGTTCGCCAGGCACTCCAGCAGCTACCCGAATCGCAGCAGCTGGCCGTCTACTACGCCGATGTTGAAGGCTTCCGATACAAGGAAATCGGCGAGATCCTGCACATACCACTGGGTTCAGTCATGTCTCGCATCCATCGCGGCCGCAAGAACATGCGGAAGTTGCTGCTGGACTTTGCTATTGAACAGCGATACATCCGCGAAGACGATGCGGTGATAGCCGCAGCCTAATAGCACGGAGGATCAGCCTAAGGGTGGGGGTCACAGCGATGCGTGGACGCCGCATAGGACTTGTCGCACTTCTGCTGTTACTTTCAATCGCTTTACCGCCCGCGCGGAGCGCCGCGACGCCCGGCAGCGGAGTGAACTCGGCTCAAGAGACCCAATCGTCGCAAGAAGGACGCGATTTCATCGTGCGCGACATCACCGTCGGCCCGGGCGGCAGCACCGGTTGGCACTGGCACGATGGCACGCTCGTCGGAGCAATCAAACAGGGCACTCTCACCCATTACTCCGCCGATTGCTCGGTTGACGGCGTCTACAACCCGGGCGATCCCGTCATCGAACCCGCTGGCCCCGACCACGTGCATCTCGGTCGAAACCTCGGCACCATGCCGCTGATCCTGGAAGTCATCTACATCCAGCCGGTGGGCAAACCAGCCGCCGAGGATGCACCAAATCCCGGTTGCCCGTTCGCTTAAGGGGACAACCGGCTAGCCGCCGAAGGGCGCCCCGTCGAACCGGTCCGAAGTGACGAACTCGGAGACCGGTCGTCGGCGCAATTTCGTCACCTGTCGCAGGGGCTTGCCCAGCGGTACCAACGCGGCGATGGCAAATGTGTCGGGTACGCCGAGAATATCTTTTGCCCGCGGCTCTTCGGCGGCAATCATCGTGGTCAGCACTCCGCCATAGCCTTCATTGCGCGCCGCCAGCAACACATTCCACACGAACGGGTACACCGAAGCGCCGGGTACCACCGCGATGCGATCGAGATCCTGATCGGTGGCGGCGACAACGGCAAGGTTCAACAGGATTGCCAGCACCACCGGCGCCTCACGAAACGGCGCCGACATCTGCGCGGCCGGCTCCGCCGCCGCAATCGTGGCTGGATCTAAGCCCGTCGGCTGCAACGGATTCCATGGCGACTCGCCGTTGGCCAACTGCGCCGTATAGCGACGGGCCGCGGTGAGCCCGAGATCCGCCAACGCGGACCGCGTCTCCGGATCACGTAGCACGATGACCCGCACGCCCTGCCGGTTACCACCGGTCGGCGAGAAGCGAGCGTTATCGAGGATGCGCTCGAGAACGTCGTCGGGAAACGGATCGTCGGTGAATTCGCGTACCGCGGGGGTAGATCGCATGACGTCGTACAACTCCATGACTTCCATCGTGCCGCAGCCGGCGACGACGGGTCAGGCCGCGTCGTGGAAAATCAGACCCAGCGCGTAGCGCTGCCCGGAGCGGACGGCGGACACACCGTGGCGTACCGAGGCCGCCGACCATCCTCGGGTCGAGCGGACTGGCCGTTCTCTGGTGGTAAAGATGTAGCCGTGGCCTTGCGGCAGCGTCGTGACCGTCCCGCGTGACTGAGCCCGGGCCCGTTGCTCGACGAGCAGGAACTCACCTCCGGTGTGCGCCACGCCCGGCTGGTTGAGATTGATGACGACCTGCAGCGGAAAGATGAGGTCCCCGTAGAGGTCTCGATGCAGCGCGTTCCAATCACCCGGGCCGTATTCGAGCATCAAGGCCGTCGGCTTGGTCTGGCCGGCGCGATGGCACATGTCCAGCCATTCGTCGAGTGTGTCGGGCCAGGGGGCTTCCCGCCCGAGCTTCGTCCACCAGTCGCGGGCGATCGGCAACAGCCGTGGGTACAACGCCAGTTTCAAGTCCTCGATAGGACGTGGGTAGGGCTGTTTGAAGTACCGATACTCGCCTCGCCCGTAACGGTGCTGGCCCATATCCACGACGGCCCGAAACAGACCGTCGTCGGCGTATAGCTCGATCACCGAGGTGCACTCGGCAGGCGTGATCAACTCCGGGAGCAGAGCACCGCCGACATCGTTCATGTCGGCGGTGACCGCCTCCCAGTCCGCGGCATCAACGCGGTTACGCCAATTCGGTGGCATCAGAACAGCTTGCCAGCCACTGCGGGTGCCGGCTCCTCCAAATCCAACAAGAATCGCTTGCGCTCCAGGCCGCCCGCGTAACCGGTTAGCGCGCCGTCTTTTCCGACGACCCGATGGCACGGGACCACGATACTCAGCGGATTGCGTCCGACGGCCTGACCGACTTCGTAGGCGGTGGTGCCGTCGGCCAATTCGGCGGCCAGCGATCCGTACGTCTTCGTCTGCCCGTAGCCGATGTCGACAAGCCGATCCCAAATCCGGCGTCGAACCGGGTCGCCCACCAACGCGATTGCAAGATCGAATTGGGTGCGCTCTCCGGCGAGGTACTCCCGCAGCTGTTCACCGGTGCGACTGAACAATTCATCGGCGGCCGGTTCGACGTACTCGCCGAGGGTCTCAGCTGTGGGCGGGTGCCAATGATGCCGGAAATACACGCCCGTCAGGGCGCCCTGGTCGGCAACCAAAGTCAGTTCACCCAACCGGCTGTCGATCACCGTGTGTCGTGCTGTCATCGTTCAACCTCCTTTGGTGGTAGACGATGAACGGTCGACAAGCGTGAGATGGGGATGCGAATTGATTTCTCACATTCCGCGATGCGCCGACGTCTTCACATCAGGGAGCAGGAGGAAATCTCACGGTGCAGGCCGCACAGGACGTCAAGTTGCCCTTCGAGGCTGTCGTGGCGCAGCACGGCGCGATGGTGTTGCGGGTTGTGCGCGCCGTGGTTGGCCACAGCGATGCCGACGACGCCTGGTCGGACACCTTCCTGGCGGCATTGAAGGCCTACCCGCAACTGCCGGGAGACGCCAACGTCGAGGCGTGGCTGGTCACCATCGCCCACCGCAAGGCCATCGACATCACTCGCGCGGCAGCGCGACGGGCCATCCCGGTCGCGGATGCGCCCGACTCCCCCGCCGGGGCACGACCCGATCGCCTCGACCTCGACCTCGAAACGGCCGTGGGCGCGCTGCCACCCAAGCAGCGCCAGGCCGTGGCCTACCACTATCTGGCGGGCCTGCCCTACGCGGAGATCGCCACGATCCTCGACAGCAGCGTTGCCGCTGCCCGGCGCGCCGCGGCCGATGGCATCGCCACCCTGCGGCGCACCTATCCCCTCACTGCAAAGGAGTGACCATGACCCCGACTGACCTCGCCCACCACTACCCCGTCGACCCGGACCAGCTGCAACGCCTGCACGCCCGCTTGGAAAGGGACGCCGCGGCCGGCGACCTGCTCGACATCGCCTACCGCACAGTGGACTCCGCCGTCGGGCCGCTGCTGCTGGCGGCCACCCCGCTCGGACTGGTACGGGTGGCCTTCGCGAACGAGGATCGGGACGGCGTGCTGCTGGCGCTCTCCGAGCGGATCAGCCCGCGGATGCTCGAGGCGCCGATGCGGCTGGATCCGATCGCGCGTCAGCTCGACGAATACTTTGCCGGCCGCCGGCACAGCTTCGACGTTGCGCTGGACTGGACGCTGTCGCAAGGGTTTCGGCGCACGGTCCTCGAACGCCTCAATACGGAGATCAGCTACGGCGCCACGGCGAGCTACGCGGCGCTGGCGCGACTGGCCGGCTCCCCCAAGGCGGTACGCGCCGTGGGAACCGCATGCGCAACAAACCCGATCCCCATCGTCGTGCCCTGTCATCGGGTGATCCGATCCGACGGAACCGTCGGCGCCTATCGAGGCGGGCCCGACGCCAAACGGGTGCTGCTCGATCTTGAGCGGGAGAGATGACGACGGAAGGGCCGGCGTGCAACCGCGTCTCACCACTGGGCGAGATCATCGCCGTTGCGGGCCGGGGCGCCTGGATGGGCAACCGTGGCCGTTTGCACGAAGGGCGCGGCACCCGCGCGGTCGTTCGCAACCACCAACACCAGACCTGGATCACCTGTGTGCTGTCGTTCCGGGGCCGCACAGTCGCGCAGTGGGAACCGAACCGCTACACGCCGCTGTTCTTCCTCGACGAGGCGGTCGCGTTGGCTGCCGGACATCGCCCATGTGGCGAATGCCGACACCACGACTACCAGACCTACCGATCGTTGTGGTTCGAGATATACGGTGGGACAACACTTTACGCTAAAGACATCGACGCTCGGCTGCACCGCGAACGGATGGACAAGGCCGGCCACCGCGCCGCCTGGAGCGACCTGCCCAACGGAGTGTTCGTCGCCACCGATTCCGGACCGGCCGCCGTCGTCGGTGACCACCTCGCGCTCTGGGGTCCGGACAACTCCTATCGGCACAAGGTACTTCGCCCGGCAATCGGCGAGGCCACGGTGCTGACCCCGCTGTCCACGACGCGGATCTTGCGTGCCGGATACCCCGTTCAGATTGACGACTCTGCCCGATGACCGTGGCATCGACAGTGTTCTCGCTGTGTATGGTCAAGTTGGCCTGCCGGCATAAGGGAACAGAGAACAGTCATGGCAAACGCGTTGCCCGAGAATGCCTTCACCTCGCCGCAGGCGCTGGATCCCGATCTGCGTAAGGTGGCCCGCTTTCTGCCCCGGGGATACGCCCTGCACCGCGGCTACAAGGTCCAACGGGCCATCATGCTGGCGCTCGGCAACGCCGGCCGGCTCCGCGATGTCCCGGTGGTCGCGGTCAACGAACACGTCAAGGTTCGCATGCACCGTCCAGCCGGCCTCCCCGCGCGGGCACCCGCGCTGCTGTGGATCCATGGCGGCGGCACCATCATGGGCACCGCCGTTCAGGACGATAAGTTCTGCCGCAAGCTATCTCGGCTGACCGGCATCGCAATTGCGGCCGTCGAACATCGACTTGCACCCGAGCACCCATACCCGACACCGCTCGAAGACTGTTATGCGGCGCTGCTCTGGCTGGCGGGCCAACCGTGGGTAAACCCGGACCGAATCGCGGTCGGCGGAGCAAGCGCCGGCGGACATTTCGCGGCGGCATTGGCGCAGCGGGCGCACGACCGCGGCGAGGTCAAGCTTGCCTATCAGATGCTGGTCTACCCGATGCTCGACGATCGCACGGGCGCAAACCGCGATGGCCCCAAGCGCCTGATGTGGACCGAAACGGACAATCAACTGGCCTGGCAGTGGTACCTGAACGGAGCAGACCCGGTCGAGGCGGCCCCGGGGCGCCGCCCGGATCTGTCCGGGCTGGCTCCGGCCTGGATCGGGGTCGGGACGTTGGATCTTTACCACCAGGAGTGTCTGGACTATGCATGGCGCCTGCGCGAGGCAGGCGTGCCGGTCCACGAGGAGATCGCGCCCGGCGCGTTCCACGCGTTCGACCACATCGTCGACAAGGCGCCGATCTCGGTGAATTTCTTCGCCAGCCAGCGCGACCACCTCTGGGCCGCCCTGGCCGCACCGGCCGAAGATCAACCACACTGAGCGCGTTGCTCATTCGAAATTGTGTTGTCCACGTTTGGATTTGGCGACCAACCCGGCGCGACAAAGGGCGTGCGAGGCGACCTGATTCGGTATGCCAATCTGGCTAGTTGACTGCAAAATGTGCAGAACGTGCAACTATGGGGGTATGGCCAACCCGATGGGACTGCGCGAGCGACGTCGCCGGGAGACCAGCGCAGACATCCGCGACGCCGCGGTGCGGCTGGCCCTCGAGCGCGGCTTCGACAAGGTGACCATCGAGGAAATCTGCGCCGAGGCCGGAATCTCGACACGCACGTTCTTCAACTACTTCCCGAACAAAGAGTCCGCTATCGCCTACGGCCCCTCGGACATCCCCGCCGAGCTGGTCGCGGATTTCGTCGCGGCCGGACCTGCCCCTTACTCGGTGGTGCTGGCAGAGCTGATCACTCTGGCCGCCCACCACCTGCGCGACGTGCCCCCACTGCGCGAGCAGGCCGCCCACATGCTCGAACTCGCCAAAACCTCCCCCGCGGTGCTGGCCGCATTCCTCGCCGACCTGGAGCGCTTTCAGCTTCAGCTGACCGACATCATCGTGCGCCGCCAGGACATGAAACCCGACGACGAGATGGCCGCCCTGATTTCCGCCCTCGCTTTGACCGCGGTGCGGTCCGGCCTCGAAAAGTGGGCGAGTAGCGAGCCGGTCGATCCTGACGACACGCCGATGCCCTATGTCGAGCGGGCCGCCGCGCTCGTGAACAGCATCTTCACAAAGTGATCTGAAACACCGCTAGCAAACGTTGCATGATGTGCAAGATATGCACATCATGTACTATGCGCTGGTGGCGGTGGTCGGGGACGCTTCCGCAACGCGAGGCACGCGTCGGTACCGGAAACGACCGCGACGCGCGCCGGCAGCTTCATCCGCACGTAACGATCGGGCGCGCAAGTCACGGCGAGGACCGAAATCCGATGCCGAGTCATGCGGCTCGTGCGCGCGAATGCCCCCAGGTTTTGCGGGCGCTGGCCACAACACGGTGACGAGAAAAGGACTCATGTAGTTGCTGTTATCGAAGATCGTGCGCAATGCATGGCTGCCGCTCTTGATCGTCGCGGTTGTGGTGGTCGGCGGCTTTGCCGTGGTGCGGGTCAAGTCCTTCTTCGGCGCCAACGACACTGGCGTTATGACGAGCCCGCGGCTGGATGACTCCAAGCCGTTCAAGCCCAAGGTCGTCAAATACGAGGTGTTCGGCTCGGCCAGCCGCGCCAACGTGAACTATCTGGATCTGTCCGCCGACCCACAACGAATCGACGGCGCGCCACTGCCGTGGACGCTGGTCCTCAAAACCACCGCCCCGTCGGTGTTTCCGAATCTCTCCGCGCAAAGCGATGGCGACTACCTCGGTTGCCGCATCACCATCGATGACGAAATCAAGGACGAGAAGATAACTACCGGCGTGCACGCCCTGACCTTCTGCCTGGTGAAATCCGCATGAGCACGACGTTCAACGAGACCCGCACCGACGCGATCCCGACGGCTGCAGTGCCAGTGCGGGAGAAGATCCCGCGTTTCATCCGGAAGTACGCAGTATTCGTCATCCTGGGCTGGATAGCGCTGATCGCGGTGCTCAGCACGATCGTCCCGGACTTGGACACGGTCGGGAAGATGCGCTCGGTCTCGATGGCCCCCGACGATGCGCAATCGGTGGTCGCGACCAAGCGCATGGGCGCGGTGTTCAACGAATACAAGTCCAACAGCTCGATCATGATCGTTCTCGAGGGACAACAACCGCTCGGCGCCGATGCACACGCCTACTACGACCAGATCGTCAAAAAGCTCGACGCCGACACCAAACACGTTGAGCACGTTCAGGACATGTGGAGCGACCCACTGACCGGGGCGGGTGCGCAGAGCAACGACGGCAAGGCCGCCTATGTTCAGATTTACCTCGCCGGTAATCAGGGCGAGTCGCTGGCCAACGAATCCGTCGAGTCCGTTCAAGACATCGTCAGAAGCATGCCCACGCCCAAAGGGGTGAAGGCCTACGTCACCGGACCCGCGGCGCTCTCGGCGGATCAGCACGTGGCTGGTGACCGCAGCGTCCAACTCATCACGATGTGCACCTTCACCGTGATCATCGCGATGATGCTGTTGGTCTACCGGTCCATCGTCACGGTGTTGCTCACGATGGTGATGGTGGTGCTCGAGCTGTCGGCCGCGCGCGGCATGGTCGCATTCCTGGGTTACTACAACATCATCGGGCTCTCGACATTCGCGACCAACCTGATCGTCACGCTGGCCATCGCGGCCGCCACCGACTATGCGATCTTCTTGATCGGCCGATATCAGGAAGCCCGGGGTAAAGGCGATTCCCGCGAAGACGCCTATTACGACATGTTTCACGGCACCGCACACGTGGTGCTCGGCTCGGGCCTGACGATCGCCGGCGCGACGTTCTGCCTGCACTTCACCAACCTGCCGTATTTCCAGACGCTGGGTATCCCGCTGGCCATCGGCATGGTGGTCGTGGTGGCCGCGGCGTTGACGCTCGGGCCCGCGGTCATTACCGTGGCGACGCGGTTCGGCAAGACGCTGGAACCCAAGCGAACGCAACGTATTCGGATGTGGCGCAAGATCGGCGCCGTGATCGTGCGGTGGCCCGGGCCGATCCTGGTCATGACGATCGGGATCGCGCTCATCGGCTTGCTGACGCTGCCCGGATACCGGACCAACTACAACGACCGCAACTACCTGCCTGCCGATCTACCGGCCAACGAGGGATATGCCGCGGCCGATCGCCACTTCTCGCATGCGCGGATGAACCCCGAGGTGCTGATGATCGAAAGCGATCACGACCTGCGCAACTCCGCGGACTTCCTGGTGATCGACAAGATCGCGAAGACGATCTTCCGGGTTCCGGGAATCGGCCGCGTGCAAGCGATTACGCGGCCCGAGGGCACGCCGATCGAGCACACCTCGATTCCATTTCAGATGAGCATGCAGGGCGTCACCCAGCAGATGAACCAGAAGTACCAAGAAGACCAGATGGCCGACATGCTCAAGCAGGCCGACATGATGCAGACCACCATCGACAGCATGGAAAAGATGTCCAGCATCACTGTGCAGATGTCCAACGACATGCACAAAATGGTCAAAAAGATGCACGACATGACCATCGACATCAACGAATTACGGGACCATATAGCCGATTTCGAGGACACCTTCCGGCCTGTCCGCAGCTACTTCTACTGGGAGAAGCATTGCTTCGACATCCCCGTGTGCTGGTCGATTCACTCCGTCTTCGACACCCTCGACGGCATCGACACGATGACCGATGACATCGAGAGCCTGCTGCCGATCATGGATCATCTCGACACCCTGATGCCTCAGATGGTGGCGCTGATGCCGTCCATGATCGAAAACATGAAGGCCATGAAAACCACGATGCTGACCATGTATTCGACCCAGAAGGGTCTGCAGGATCAGCAGAACGAGGCGCAGAAGAACGGCAACGCGATGGGTAAGGCGTTCGACGCGTCCAAGAACGACGACTCGTTCTACCTGCCGCCGGAGATCTTCAACAACACCGAGTTCAAAAAGGGCATGAAGAACTTCATCTCCCCCGACGGCCACGCCGTGCGCTTCATCATCAGCCACGATGGCGATCCGATGTCGCAAGAAGGTATTTCGCACATCGCCGCAATCAAGAAGGCCGCTTACGAAGCACTCAAGGGCACCCCGCTGGAGGGTTCGAAGATTTACCTCGGGGGCACCGCGGCAATTTTCAAAGACCTCAGTGATGGCAACACCTACGACCTGTTGATCGCCGGAATCGCTTCGCTCTGCCTGATTTTCATCATCATGCTGATCATCACCCGCGGTGTGGTGGCCTCGGCGGTCATCGTCGGGACCGTCTTGCTCTCACTGGGCGCGTCGTTCGGGCTGTCGGTGCTGATATGGCAGCACATCATCGGCATCGAGCTGCACTGGATGGTGCTCGCGATGTCGGTCATCATCCTGCTCGCCGTCGGTGCCGACTACAACCTGCTGCTGGTGGCGCGGTTCAAGGAGGAGATCCACGCCGGCCTGAACACCGGAATCATCCGTTCGATGGGCGGCACCGGCTCGGTGGTCACCTCTGCCGGGTTGGTCTTCGCCTTCACGATGATGACGATGGCGGTCAGCGAGCTGACCGTGATCGGTCAAGTCGGTACCACCATCGGCTTGGGCCTGCTCTTCGACACCCTGATCGTGCGGTCGCTGATGACGCCATCCATTGCCGCACTCTTGGGCAAGTGGTTCTGGTGGCCGCAACGAGTGCGGCAACGCCCGGTCCCGTCGCCGTGGCCGAAGCCGGCCACGGAACCCGAATCCGCAACCGCCGCTAGGTAACCCACTCCGGCTGCTCTTCGGTTTCCACCGCGGAAAAGTCCTTGTGGCCCAGGCCCGCGGTGCAACCGCCGTCGACCACGAACTCCGAACCGGTGGAATAGCTGGACTCGTCGCTGGCCAGATAGATCACGAGGCTGGACACCTCCTTGGGTTCGGCGGCCCGCCCCAGCGCGGTCTGGAAGATGTCGTCGGGAACCCAATCGGTCATCGGGGTCTTGATCAGACCGGGATGGATCGAGTTCACCCGGATTCCGCTGGGACCCAGTTCCAGCGCGGCCGACTTCGTCAGGCCCCGCACGGCGAATTTGGTTGCGGTGTAACCGTGGCAGGCGATGGTTCCGGCCATGCCTTCGATCGAGGAGATGTTGATGATCGAGCCTCGTCCGGCTTCCTTCATCGGTTTCACCACCGCGCGGATGCCGAGAAACACACCGGTCAGATTGATGTCGAGGATCCGCTGCCACTCCGAGAGCGCGTAGTCCTCAAAGGTGCCGATGTTGATGATGCCCGCGTTGTTCACCAGCACGTCGATGCCGCCGAACTCGCTGAGCGCGGTTGCCACCGCGGCATCCCAGTCATCGGGCTTCGTCACGTCGAGGTGCAGGTAACGAGCCGAGTCCCCGACCTCTGCCGCTACCGCCTTGCCTTCGTCGTCGAGGATGTCGCCGAGTACGACCTTGGCTCCCTCGGCCACCATCGTCCGGACGTGCGAGGCGCCCATCCCCCGCGCACCCCCACTGATCAGTGCGACCTTTCCCGCCAATCGTTCTGCCACCGCGATGTCTCCCGTCGTATCGGAGCGTCAGGGGTAGACGCTGGCGATCACCATACAGATGCGCGGGGATGTATGACGATGGTTCAGGCTCCGGCGGCTGGCATTGCCGCGATCATCGGGGTGTCGACACCGACGCGCCCCAATGCGCTGGCGCCGCCTGGAGAGCCCAGCGGGCCGGAACGACCCGCAAGCGGGAGAGCGAAAAACGCGGCGTTGTCGGCCAGGTGCGCCTGCTCGTCGTCGGGCAGATCGCCCTCCCAATAAATGGCACCGGCGTGGCAAGCCGGCTTGCAGGCCCCGCAGTCCACGCACTCGTCGGGGTTGATGTACATCGTTCGGTCACCCTCGTAGATGCAGTCCACCGGGCATTCGTGAACGCAGGATTTCTCCATTACGTCGACGCAGGCCTTGCCGATCACATAGGTCATGACGATGACGCTACGCAGACGGGCGCAACGTCGCGCCGGGCGAAGGACCTCGGTTCGTGGGACCAAAGTCCCTGCCGTGCAACGGTGATACGCGGTCAGCGATCATCCAGCGGAGCGGTCCAGCGGACCCTGGTGCCGCCGCCGTCCGGGGCGCTGACTTCGCAGGATCCGCCGACCTGTTCGGCGCGGTACGTCAAATTGGCCAATCCGCTGCGGCGGGGGTTGTCGGCGGGAATGCCGCAACCGTTGTCGGTGACGTCGACGGTCAGCATGTCGGCGACGCTGACGTCCACGGTCAGTCTTGTCGCGGACGAGTGCCGGACGACATTGCTGACGGCTTCGGCGGTGACCGCTTCGGCATGCTCGGCGAGTTCGCCGCCCACGGCGGTCATCGGCCCGTGCATGCGCACCGTGGTGACGATGTCGCGATTGCCGGTCAGGTCGGCGACCACCCGTTGGATCCGATTGCGAAAGCCGCCGTCGCCGCCCAGCGGGGATTTCAGCTGGAAGATCGTGGTGCGGATCTCTTCGATGATGGTTTGCAGGTCGTCGAGGGTGCGATTGAGCCGCTCGGCGACCTCCGGTGAACGCACTCGGGCGACGGTGCCCTGCAGATCCATGCCGGCGGCGAACAACCGCTGGATCACATGGTCGTGTAGGTCGTGCGCGATGCGCTCCCGCTCGGCCACGATGGTCAGCTGGCGTGAGTGCTCGCGTCCTTCGGCGAGCATCAGCGCGATCGCGGCGTGCGTGGCGAAATCACTGACCAGGTCGAGGTAGCTGTCGTCGAAGGGTGGCTGGCCGGCATTGCGGGCAACGGCGATCACGCCGACGACTTGTTCGGGTGCGCGCAGCGGCATCACGATCGCCGAGCGTTCGCCGACATCGGTGAAAGCCTGAATCGGATAGTTCAGCGACTCGGTGATCAGTGGCACGCCCGAGCGGAAAACCCGGCCGCTGGTGGATCCGTCGATCGGAACCCGTTGCCCGACAACTTCATCGAAGTTGAGCCCGACCGCGGCAGAGACGACGAGCGTGTCGTTTTCCTCAGCCGGTAGATCAGCGTCAACCGGGACGAGCACGATCGCCTGTTCGGCTTCGGTGAGGGCGCAGGCCCGTTCGGCGATCAGCCGCAACGGCGTCGTTCGCGAGTCGACACTCGAAAGCAGCGCGGTGGTGATCTCCCGGCTGGCATCCATCCACTTCACCGACGTGCGCTCGCGCTCGAATACTTGCGCATTGTCGATCGCGACCGCGGCCGCAAACGCCAACGCCCGCGCGGCGACTTCGTCGGATTCGGAGAAGACCCGCGCCGGCTCGTCGTGGGTCAGATACAGATTGCCGAACACCGTTCCCCGAATCGTGATCGGCACCGCGAGAAAGGCACGCATCGGCGGGTGGTGCTCGGGAAACCCGACCGCGGCCGGGTGTGTGGTCAGATCGTCCAAACGTAAAGCCGGTGTGTCGAGCAGCGACACGCTCAGAATTCCCTTGCCGACCGGAAGGGGCCCGATTTGTCGCGCCGTCTCGGCGTCGATTCCATCGTGGACAAATGAGACCAACCCACCCTCGGGGTCGCGTATTGCCAAGGCGCCGTACGGGGCTGAGGTCAAATCCCGGGCCGACATGATGATCCGACGCAGGGTCGCATCCAGGTCGAGATCCGATCCGATCTCGACGATGACCCGCAGCAACTGCTCCATTTGATCGCGGCCCGCCAGCAACTCGTCGAGTTGCTCATGCATCCGGTCAACCAAGCCGCGCCGGCCGAGTCCGGCAAAGGCCGAGCTGCTCTCATCGCTGGCCACTCGACCCGATACCTCCACTAAGCCTTGACAACGCAAAACGCCTTGGCCCAGCTTAAGCGGATCGCTACGACACGAGCTACGGCGACGTGGGTTTGGTAGATCGCTGGTCCAGCTTCGAGGCGAACACCGCTGCCTGGGTCCGACGCTCCATACCGAGTTTGGCCAGCAATCGCGATACGTAGTTTTTGACCGTCTTCTCGGCGAGAAACATGCGCGCGGCGATCTGCTTGTTGGTCAATCCCTCGCTGAGCAGTCCAAGCAGAGTTCGCTCCCGATCGGTCAATCCGGAAAGCGGATCGGGCGGCTCGGTGGTGTCGCGCAGTTTCGCCATCAGCACGGCGGCGGCCCGGTTGTCCAGCAACGATTTACCGGCGCCGACATCCTTGATCGCCTGAGCCAGCTCCATGCCCCGGATGTCCTTGACGACGTAGCCGCTGGCACCGGCCAGAATCGCCTCGAGCATTGCCTCGTCGGAGGTGAACGACGTCAGCATCAGACACCGCAGGTCCGGAAGCTCGGACAGCAGCTCCCGGCACAACTCGATTCCATTGCCGTCGGGAAGACGAACGTCGAGCACCGCGACGTCGGGCTTCAACGCGGGTATTCGCACCATCGCCTCGGCCACCGAACCAGCATCGCCGACGATTTCGAGCTCAGAGTCCGAGGCGAGCAGGTCGGCAAGACCGCGACGAACGACTTCATGGTCGTCGACCAGAAATACCGTGACCATTGCGAGTCCTTCCTGCCGGCTGGGCCGGGCGATTTGCGCAACCTTCATCATCGCCCCTTTCACAAGTGTTGACGATTGACGATCAGCAACGAGCAGCCGGCGTCGTGCAGGACAGCATTGCCGGCGGGCCCGACCAACTCCCCCAGATGCTGGCGGTCGTGCGAGCCGACGATGACGAGCTGCACCGGCCGCTGCCGCCTTGCCAGGTACTCCATCAGAGTGCCGTGCACCCCGACCGACTCGACCCGCAGCTGCGGATAGTGGCGCTTCCACCGGGCGAGCCGGCGATCCAGATCGGCGAGCGCCCGGCGATCACCGTTGTCGGCATGCCGGCACATGACGGCCTGGATTGGTGCATCGCGCAGCAATGCTTCCTCCATCGCGGCACCCAGCACCAGACCGTTGTCGGGGGCACAGTCGATTTCGACGACAACGTCATGCGCGGGCTGCCGGCGATGGACATCACGGTCCCGAATAATCGCTACCGGGCAATGCGCCGACATCGCCAGCGCCGAGGCAGTCGAGCTGGTCCGGCCTGCCCGAAAGTGTTGCAAACCAACCGCACCCACGCACACCATGGCCGCCGATGCCGACGCACGAACCAACGCGTTGACCGGCGGCTCGTGCTCGATCTCGGTCTCGATCTTGACCCGCCGGTTCAGGGCCTCGATTGCACCGGAGACTCGGCGCAGGGCGGATTCGGCGATGGCGAGTCTGTCCGCCACCCCGGCCGCCTCATCCTGTTCGATCGCATAGAGCAGGCACAGCCGCACGTCAGCCTTTTCCGCCTCGTCGACCGCCCAGTGTGCGGCGCGCAGAGCCGCTTTCGAGCCGTCGATACCGACGACGATCGATCGGGGCGTCACGAACGCCATCGCGGGCTCCTTTGGCGATTCAGTGGCGGACCAGCAACACCGAGCAGTCGGGATAGCCCGGAATCGGATGGCAGTTGAGGGCGCCGAGTTTGGTAATCTCGTCGGCATCGGCCTGTCCCACGACTGCGAGGTCTATTGCGTTGCTGTGGTTTTCGGTCATTCGCACGCCGGCCCCGGCGGCGACGACCTCGACGCGAACATCCGGATAGCGCCGTACCCAGCTGTCGAGGCGCCGATCAATCTGGCGCACAGTGGCTTTGCGCAGCCGTCCTTCCTCCATGGCGTGGTGCACGACCTCGTCGTTGTCGGGTTCGTCGTTGACCACGACGGCGATCACGCCACCTTCCGCCGGCGGCTCGTCGGAATCGCTTCGGATGATGGCCACCGGGCAATGCGCCCGCGTGGCCAGCGCCGCGGCAGTTGGGCCCAACAACTCGTCGCTCCCCCATTCGCGCTTGCCGACGCCCAGGCACACCAGGGCCGCATCCTGCGACTCATGGATCAGGACTTCTTCGGGATCTCCTGAGAGAAGGGCTGTTTCGATCTCGACCGGCTTTCCCACACCCTGGACGGCGCCGTCGGCCTGCCAGAGTGCCATCTCGCCGCGCTCGACCTCCCAGCCGGAAGGTTGGGTGGCACGCGCGTCTTCGCGCGGGACGACGTGCACAAAACGCAGCGGCAGTTCACGGCTGATCGCCTCGTCGATCGCCCACTTGGCAGCGGTGATTGCGGCTTTCGAACCGTCGACCCCGACGACCACCGACTTGCAATGCAGCTGACTCACGACCGCTCCTGACTGGCGTGCCCGGGCTGATCATGTGATTCGCCCAATTTCAGGTTATTGACATGCGGCCGACCGCGGAGGGGCCAAAAGGCCCTTCATGCGACGCCGTTCGTCCCCTAGGTTGATGGGAACGACAACAAGCGCGGCGAGGAGTTGACGGCATGCCCACGACACCGGGCAGCGGGGTCCTGAAGGAAGCGGTTCGACTGGCCGGCCGTGCACCGTCGGTGCTCAACAGCCAGCCCTGGCACTGGGTGGCCGAAGGCGGCACTCTGCGCTTGTTCCTCGATCGGCGCCACCTGGTGCCGGGCACGGATCATTCGGGGCGGCAAGCGCTCATCAGTTGTGGTTGCGCCCTGGATCATCTCCGGGTCGCCATGCTGGCCGCCGGGTGGGACGCGGTCACCGAACGGTTCCCGAACCCGAACAACCCGGACCACCTGGCGTCGATCGAATTCCGCCGGGTCGAGCACGTCACCAAGTCCCAGGACGATCGCGTCCAGGCGATCCTGCTTCGCCGGACCGATCGGCTGCCCTTCTCAGAACCGACGTTCTGGACGCTGTTCGAACCCGTTTTGCGCCGTGCGCTCGACGACGGTGAGGTGAGGCTCGATGTGCTCGATGACGATGCGCGCCCGCAGTTGGCCGCCGCCTCGCAGCTGAGCGCCGCGCTTCGCCGCGACGACTACCCGTACCACGAGGAACTTGCTTGGTGGACTTCGCGTTTCGTGGTGAGTGAAGGCATACCGCCGAGCGCGCTGGTTTCCGACGAAGAACGCCCGCGGGTCGGTGTGGCGCGCGACTTCCCGGGCCGGAGCCATCAGAGTCGGCGACCCGAGGTCGAGGTCGACTGGTCGAAGATTCTGCTGCTGTCGACTCCGGAAGACACCAGATCGGACGCATTGCGGTGCGGCGAAGCGCTGTCGTCCGTCTTGCTGGAATGCACGATGGCCGGCCTGGCCACCTGCCCCCTGACGCACCTGATCGAACTGGACGAGTGCCGCGACATTGTTCGCGGCCTGATCGACGGATCGGACCAGCCGCAGGTGCTCGTCCGTGTCGGGGTGACGCCGGCCATGGAAGTGCTTCCCCCGCCGACGCCACGGCGTCCGTTGGACGAGGTCCTGGAGATCAGCTAGCTACTTCGACCTGAAAAAGTCGGCGCGTTGATGTGCGTCGGCGCCCCACTCCACGAAGTCGGAGAGGTCACGCCGCGGTGTGGCCGGCAATGGGTCGGCATTGATCGCCGCCCACCCCACCCGCAGCAACATCTGCGGATAATGACTGCCGCCGAAGATATCCGCGTGCACCGCCGCGCGAGTTTCGGCCACCTCCAGGGGTTCGGTGACCGGACAGCACGCCAAGCCCATCGACGTCGCGGTCAGCAGCACGACACTGGTGGCTTCACCGGCACGTAGCTGCGCGAGCCGGTCGTCGGTCCTGGTTCCGAGCGCAAGGACGACGGCGTTGTCGTCGGCGGCCGAGGCACCCGCCGGCATCGCCAAGGCGGGACCGGCGAACAAACGTCCGGGAATCTTGGCCCGTGGATCCGGCACCGGCACACTGTGGGCGGGAACCCCGGCTACCGACGCGTACCGCCCGCTCCATTCGGTGAGCTCGGCGAGGTAGTCGTGGTTGAGATGATCCCAAATCGATTGGGACACAATCTTGTGCAGCCGATCGATGTCTTCGACTTGGCACAACGTGACGCCGTTGCGGGCCGCCCGCGCGGCCATCAGCGCGACATCACCGACCGGTACCGGCCAGGAACTGTAGTGGCGCCGATCTGTTCGCCGCCGAGGTATCGCCGCGGCGAGGGCGATATCGAGGGAGTCCGCGCGGTACGGCGACATCTCGATCGCGGCAAGATGGCTGGGATCGGAGGGATCCGGAAGCCGGGTTACCTTCGCCCGCCACCCGACCGCCGCCAAGGCAACGACACAGTGATTCAGTGCCGCACCGCAACTCAGTATCAAATCCCGGCCATCGGGGTCGGTGTTGGGCAACTGCCGGCCAGCGTCGGAGGACAGCTGCAGGCTCTCCTCCGCCACCCGCCAGCGCCACGGCTGCGTGTTGTGGACGGAGGGAGCGCGGGAAGCCAGGCCCAAGACGGTCTGGATCGTGGCGGCGTCGGGAAGGCTCGCATTCATCGCCATTGCTCCCTTCGGTGATGCATCAGGTCAACGATTGCGCAGCGCCAACGGACGGACGAGGGCAGGACGGCCCCAGTCGGTAAGGACTTTGTGCCACTACTCGGGTTGGGTGGACTTGGGCTGGACGCGCGCCGCCAATGCGCCGGCGATCGAGGTGGCCGCAATCGTCAGCAAGGCGCCGAGCATCAGTGCCGAACCCTCGCCCGGGGCCAGCAGGTTTTCCTCGTTCCCGATCGTGGCCGCGGCCACCGGCACACCGAGCTGGGCGGCCGAGAGCACGGCAAGGGTTATCGGCTGGCCGAGCAGCCGGCCCACGCAGTGCGCCAGCACGGCGCCCAGCCCCAGCGCCACGCCCAGCAGGATCAATTTCGGGTGCGCACCCAGTTCTCGCACGTGCAGCGATGCGCCGAGCCAGATGAAGAACAAGGGCCCGAAGAATCCCTCGGTGATCCCGAACAGCTGGCGCGCCAGCCGTCGCGGTTCCCCGACCGCCGCGATCACCAACCCCAACGCGAAGCCGGCCAACATGATCGACACGTGCGTGCGCAGCGCCACTGCCGCGAGTGCGAACAACACCAGCAGATTCGTCCGCAGTTCCAGCGCGAATTTATTCTTATGGCTGTAATCGTGCAGACGCTGGCGCCAGCCCCGGCGATCGGCCACGAACAGAACCACAAAGAACAGCGCCGCGCACGCCGCGATCGCCAGCGCACCCAGCGCCGCCGTCGGCGCTCTGCGCAGGTCAATCACCAAGGGCAGCAACACGATACAGGCGGTATCGGCGATGGCGATCTGCGCGGTCACCGAGAGCACCGCGGGCCCCTTCAATCCCAGCGAACCCATCACCGGTAGCGCCAGCGCCGCCGACGACGAGGTCATCAACACCGCGTACAGCGCCGCGTGGCCGGTGCCGAACTGCCAGGCCAGCCCGATGGCGAGGGCGACCGCGAGAACGCCACACAGTGCCACTCGCGCCAGCGCCCGGGGCACCGCGGCGCGCACCTCGCGGCTGCGGATCGGCACATGTGTGCCCGCGACGAACATCACCAGCGCGAAGCCGATGTCCGCGAACAACTGAAAGGTCGGGTTGGACTCGTCGAGCATGCCGAACCCGGTCTTGCCGAGTACGAGTCCCGCGACCAGCTCGCCGATGATCAGCGGAATCCGCAGGTGCGGCAGTGACGCCACCAAGGGGCCGACGAAGGCCACCGCCGTCAGCAGCGCCAGCGTGTCGAAGCCGAACCCCGACATCTCAGCGTCCTTTCGCGGGAGCGAGAAGCATTGTCATCGGATGATCGTATTTGCGGTACCCGAGCTGACGAATAACCCCGCGAAGGACATGTCGTACGGGTCCGATGCCCCATACGCTCGGGACGAATTCGCCGGAATCCCGTCAACGTCGCCCGACGGCAACCAAAGCTACTGCAGCACTTGTGAATTGTCTGTAACTGCGCAGCCCCGGTTGGGTAAGTGCACATATTTGCCCTCGTGGGGGCATTAAGCCTCAAAAAATCTTCTCCACGGAGGGCCTATAGGCCCCATTGTTGCGATTAGGGACCAACGACTCTGCCCCGTCCCAACTGTTTCGAGCAATGTCGATATCGAGATCGATTCAGCACATGGCGGGAGATCCAGGTGACGTCAATGACAACTGTTGCAATGGACGTGCTCAAAGGCGCGGTGACGCTGGCTTGCCGGGCCCCTTCGTACCACAACAGCCAGCCTTGGCACTGGGTCGCCGATCGCGCGGGATTACATTTGTTCCTAGATCCGGCCCGCGTCGTGCAAACCGACCCAACCGAGCGGCAGGCGCTGATCAGTAGCGGCGCGGCCCTCGACCACCTACGTGTCGCGATGAGAGCTACCGGATGGAAAGCGAATATTTGTCGCTGTCCCGACCCTGACAATCTCGAGCATCTCGCTTCGATCACATTCACGGAGATGACCGCCGTGACCGAGGAACAACGACGTCGCGCCGCCGCCATCGCCACGCGGCGCACCGATCGCCTCGCGTTCGGCCCGGTCGCCGGGTGGAACGACTTCGAAGCCGGGTTGCGAAGCCGTATCGACAGTACGGTTGCTCTGGTCGATGTCATCGACGACGCCGATCGTCAGGAGCTTGCTTATGCAACCGATCTGACGGACTCCTTGCGACTCTACGATTCCCCCTATTTCGAGACATTGCAGCGGTGGACAGCGCCGTTTGAGGCGAGCGAGGGCATTCCTTACGATTCGTTGCCGTCCGCGGCTGAGGCCGACCGTGTGGACGTGGCGCGAAGCTTCCCGGTCAGCCACCATCCTGAACGACGTGCGCAGACGCCTGCCGACCTGTCCACAATCTTGGTGATCTCCTCGCATGCCGACAGTCGGCGCGATTTGCTCGGGTGCGGAGAAACGCTGTCGACAATATTGCTGGAAGCCACCGTTGCCGGACTGGCCACGTGCACCCTGACCCATCTGACCGAGCTCGCAACCAGCCGACACCTCATCGCGAAGCTAACCGGGCGCCCACGGCCCGAGGTGCTGGTCCGGATCGGCCGCACGCCCGATGACGAGCACCGCCCGCCGCCGACCCCACGGCGACCGCTAGCCGATGTGCTGACCGTCAACCTCTAGGAAACCCTATGAACCGCAACAGATCCCAGAACAGCCAGACGATCGCGGTCACCATCACTTCCGACGAGAGCGCCCGCACGAGTCGCGCGGTGGCCCGCCTGCAATGGCGGGGTCGCACGCTTGTCGGCTTTGGGTTGTCGCATGCTGAGGTCGACAACATTGGCGAGCAACTTGCGATGGCTCAGGCCTTTTCGGACCTGGGTCACCAGTTGACCTGTATCAGTCGGTGATCTAGGGAGGTCGTTGGTAGCGTTCGGCGGGGTCAGTCGACCACCTCGAAGATCGCCGCGGCGGAGGTGACGGCCTTGTCCGCATTGCCTTCGTCGTGCAGCAGCATGCGCACCCCGATGCGTCCGGGCCCGCCGGCATGGGCGGTGCCCTCCACCCGGAAGGGGCCGACCTTCCCGCGGGACATGAACATGACGTGCCAGCTGACGACCTGCACCTTCCGGGTCCCGGCGAGATCGGCGGCAAGGTCGATCGCCGCGGTCTCCAGCACGACGTGCTGGGGTCCGATGTGCAACGCGGCGTCCGGCGAGGCGAGTTCGGCGCTGAGTGCGGGCAGCACCCAATGCCCGTCGTCGCGCTTGGCGGCGCCGAAGGCGGCCCACAGCGGCGGCAGGTCGGGCGAGTCCTCAATGATCAGTTCGGTGCCCGAAACATCCATTCTGTCAAGGCCTTCGGGCGGGATACCGATGATCGCGCCCTGCCCCTCGTTGAAGGCGATCACCCGATCCGGGTTGTCGGCGTCGACGATCTTGCACCGTCCGTAGCCCATGGTCCGGCCCTGGTGCACGACGCCGGAGCCGACGATCTCGACGCGGGAGACGTCGTAGCCGGGGTCGATGATCTGCACCGAGGCGATGACCGGATTGGGCACCGCGACCATGTCGGTCTGACATCCTTCGGGCGACGAGATAGCCAGTGGCGCAACCATGATTCCGCCGGCCTCATTGCGCATGTCCCGGCGGATCACGACGGTGTCATCGACGTCACCGATGTCCATCGACGAGTGCTTGCGGCCGATGTAGCGATAACTGAGCAGACCCGTCCAGCGGCGGAACAGCTCATCGCGATAGGCGTCGGCGTCGCCGGCCAACTCTCGGATGTCTCGCAGTTGGTCGCTCAATGTCGGCCACCTTTCTCGAGCAGCGGGTCAGGACTGTCTGTTTCGCCGCACTTGGTTGAACGGCACCCCGCGGTCGGCGGCGTGCTCGCGAGGAAAGTTCAGCACGCGCTCGCCGATCACATTGCGCGCCATCTCGGTGGTACCGCCGCCGATGCTGGCGATCTGTCGGCCCAGGTATCGGATGCCGATATCGAGCAGTTGCGCATCGTCCTCGACGACGGCCGATGGACCGGTGACGGCAATCGCGGTATCGATCTCGACGTCGTGGACCGCCGCCATCGACAGCCGGATGATCGAACCCGCGGTGGGCGGCAGGGCCCCGCTCGCCACCGCGTGGAAGACGTGCTCGCTGAGCTGACGGGCTACGTAGCGGTGCACCAGGGCGCGCCCGGTCATCTCCCGCACGCGTTCGCTGCCCTGCTGGTTCGTCTTCTCGACCAGCGCCAGCAAGTCGATTGAAACGTCCTCGGCCTCAGAGATTCCCGGGCCGCTGGTGTACTCCGAGCCGTCACCCATGCTGCGGCGTTCGTGATAGAGCTGCCGCGAGGCGACTTCCCATCCTTTGCCCGGTACTCCGACGACGGCGTCGTCTCCCACCTCGACATCGTCGAAGAACTCTTCGCAGAATTCGATGGAGCCGTTGATCTGCTGGATGCGGTTGATCGTGATGCCGGGGTGCGCAAGCGGCACCAGGAACATCGTCAGTCCCTCGTGTTTCGGTGCGTCCCAATCGGTCCGGGCCAGGCACAGCCCGTAGTCGGCGGCGAAGGCCCAGGTGCTCCATGTCTTGGCGCCGTTGATGATCCAGCGTCCGTCACGGCGGTCGGCACGGGTGATGACGCCCGCGAGGTCCGAACCCCCGCTGGGTTCGGACAGCAGCTGTACCAGAACTTCATCGCCGCGCAGCGCCGCTTGGATGTGGGTGCGCTTCTGTTCCTCGCTGCCCATGTCGAGGATGGTCGCGCAGCAGATGGCGAAGGATGGCACGTTGAGAAGCAACGGCGTTTCGTAGCCCTGCGCCTCGGCGTCGAACGCTTTCTTGTACTCGTAGCCCAGCCCTAGCCCGCCGTACTCCCGCGGGAAACAGATGCCGGCGAATCCCCCGTCGTACAACTTCTTTTGCAGCTCGCGCGCCCGGTGCCAGGACAGCTCAGCGTCGCGCTCGAGAAGCGCGGCTTCGGCGGGACCCTGCCGCGGCATATTGGCGGCCAACCAGGCTCGGGCCCGGCTGCGAAACTCCGCCACGGTTTCAGCGGTCTCGGCGCTCACCTGCGGTGCCGAATTCGTCTGTGCGTCATCGCCGATGACCTCCCGACGCCGTCGTCGTGTCCGAACCTTGAGCCTGTGCTGGGCGACTGTACAGCACCGCTCATTGACTGTACAGAATCCCCTGCCGTCGGACGGCAATGAGTGTGCGTTCACGGCTTCGAGCCCGCGCCCACGGCGAGAAATCGCCGAAATTTGCGCCCTCTGCGCAGACTCGACGGATTCGCCCGTCCTGGTCGATCATGGATCCCGTCGACTGGTAGCTTTACGGAATCGGCGTTATTTTAACCGGCGATCGGAGGATCGGCGCATGGGTGCTGCCGCAACGGGTTTCGACGTCGCGCGGTTTCGTGATTGGCTGGCCGAGGCGACGGGTGAGGACGCCGATGTGTCGGTGGCCCCTATTCGCGGTGGTGGCAGTTGCGAGATGTTCCGCGTCGACCGGCTCGGGCAGGCCTGGGTGGTGCGCCGGGCGCCACTGGCCACGGTTTCCGACACCGCTCATCAGGTGATCCGCGAGGCGCGGATCATGGAGACGCTGGGCGCGGCCGGGATCCCGGTGCCCACGGTGCTGGCGCGCAGCGACGACCCCGCCATCCTGGGCGCCCCGTTTTTCGTGATGTCCTACGTCGACGGCGGGGTGATCCGCCGCGACGGCCTTCCCGAAGCGCTGCATCGGGATCCGTCGTCACACGGGCTGATCGGCGAACAGCTGATCGACACCCTGGTTGCGCTGCATGCGGTCGAATGGACGGGCACCACCCTGGCCGAACTGTCGCACCCTCAGGGGTTTCTGCCGCGCCAGGTCGATCGATGGCTAGCGCAACTGGCGGGGTACCGGGCCCGCGATTTGGACGGCGTGGACGAGCTCGCCGGCTGGCTGCGCGATAACCTGCCCGCCGGCGGCGACCTCACCGTGATGCACGGGGACTACAAGCTGGACAACGTCATCTGGGCGCCGGCACCGCCACCCCGGATCGCCTGCGTCGTCGACTTCGAGATGACCACGGTGGGTGATCCCCTCATCGACCTGGCCTGGGCGATGATCTTCTGGCCCGAGGCAGGAAACCCCATCGCGCTGGGATCGCCGGACGCGCCGCACGGCATGGACCGCGATCACTGCCAGGCACCGGATCAACTGATCACGCGGTACGCCGAGGCCACCGGGCGCGATCTGTCGCAATTCGACTGGTATCAGGTGTTCAGTGCGTGGAAGCTGGCGATCGTCCTGGAGGCGTCCTACGCCAAATTCTTGCGCGGTGAGTCCCGCAACCCGATCCATGAGTTCTTCGGGCCGGTTATCGATGAACTACTCAGCCGCGCAAGGAGATTCGCGCAATGACCGACCCCCTTTTCGATGTCGCCGACCGGGTCGTCCTCGTCACGGGCGGCAGCCGAGGGCTGGGCGCCGCGATGAGTGTCGGGCTCGCCGAGCGCGGCGCCCGAGTGGTGATCGCCAGCCGAAAGATCGCCTCGTGCCAGGCGCTGGCCGCCACCATCACCGAGTCGGGCGGGCAGGCCCATTCGTTGACATGCCATGTCGGCGATTGGGAATCGTTGCCCGGCGTCATCGAGGCGGCCGTTTCCCGATGGGGCCGCCTGGACGGGTTGGTCAACAATGCCGGGATGAGCCCACTTGCGCCCTCGCTGCTGGATACCTCAGAGGTGTTGTTCGACAAGGTGATCGGGGTCAACCTGAAAGGCCCGACCCGGTTGACGGCGCTGGCCGCCACGGCGATGGCCAGGACCGGCGGTGGGTCGATCATCAACATCAGTTCGCTGGCGTCGGTGAAACCCACCCCGGTCACCACGGTCTACGCGGCGGCCAAGGCCGGCCTCAACGCGCTGACCACCGCCTCGGCCATCGAATACGCCGGCGCCGGCGTGCGGGTCAACGGGATCATCTGCGGCACCTTCGACACCGACGCGGCGTCGGGCTTTGTCCGCAACCCCGACCTGCTGCCGGAGCTGGTGCGCCGCATCGCGCTCGGACGAGTTGGCCGACCCGACGAGATCGTCGGAGCCGTCGTTTATTTGCTCTCCGCCGCGTCGAGCTACACCACCGGATCGCTCATGACGATTGACGGCGGCGTCTCCGGGTGATCAGCGGGACCGGTTCGCCTTGGCGCCGACGCCGCCCGCCTCCGCCCGCACCCCCGAGATCACCCATTCGACCAGCCGGGGGAAGTTCTGCTCGATCTTGGCGGTCTCGGCTTCGGAGCGTTTCGACTCACGCAGCGCGCGCACGTCGACGATGGAATGGTTGATCGTCATGTGCGCCAGGCCGCGGCAGCATTCGGTGGCCAGCGGGCGCGGAATCCCCTCCCGCAGAGTGGCTTTGAGTAACGCGTTGACATACTCGGCGACTGCGCTGCGGTCGTCGATGGTCATCAGCTCGGTCAGAAACGGATGGGCACGAAGGGCGTCGTGCAACGCCTGACACCAGTGCAGCGCCGTCGATTCCCAGGTGTCGTACTCCTTGAAGTCGAGTTTCAGCTGCGCAAAGTGACGGGCGACCAGCGCCCTGATCAGTGCTTCGCGATTGCCGACCTGTTGATACAGCGTCCGCGGTGAGATCTTCAATGCGGCCGATAGTCGACGAACGCTGAGAGCCTCGATGCCTTCGGAATCCAGCAGGTCCAGCGCGTGCGTGAGGATGTCGTCGGCCGGGATCAGCGGCTTGGCCATCGCTGCATCGTACAAGCCCCGACCGTGCCGACACCGCAGGCTACGCGCTGTCGCGGCGAATACCTTCGATCAGGTAGTCGATGTGCGTGGCGAACAACTCGTCGACTTCCTCGCGAGTCACCCCCGCCGGGTCGCTGCCGGCAAGCCGTCCCCGCCGACGCGTCGAGTTCGTGCTCGGCGGATGATCCATCGCGACGAAACCCACGGCCGCCCAGGTCAAGAGCCGGCAGGCACGCACCGACATATCGGTCGACATGCCGTCGCGGCGCATGCTTTTCAGCAGCGGGCGCGATGCCTTCAGATAGGCCGGACGCTTCGCCTGCAGGAAGAGCCGGCAGTCGGCCGCGTCGGTCAGTCGTGCGCGGAGTTGGCGGGTCCAGCGGCGCGCATAGTCCGGCCAGGGTTCATCGCGTTCCAGCTCGGGCGCCAGGTCGTCGAGCATATGCTCGGCAACCGCATCGATCAGCGCGTCCTTGTTGCCGATTCGCGAGTAGACCGGCGGCGGGGTGACACCCAAGCGGTTGGCCACGCTGCGCATGCTGATCGCGTCCAGGCCGCTCTCACGCATGATTTCCACAGCGGCAGCAACGATCTGGTCCGCGTCGAGCTCCAGTTCGCTGGGCATGTCTACCCTCCTCGTGAGGCTAAGGGATGGTCAGGGCGATTTTGCCGATATGTTCGTTGGCCCGCATCACCCGCAGCGCCTCGTCCAGCTGCTCCCAGTCGAAGACGTGGCTGATGTGCGGTTTGATGCCGGCCTTGGACACCACCTCGCACATCTCCCGGTGAGCGCGCACGCTGCCGACCGTGATCCCGATGACGCGCAGGTTGTTCAGCATCACCTCGGCGACCGCGATGGATGCCATGTCGAATCCGCTGAGCACACCGATCACCGCGATCGTGCCGCCGACGGCTGCCGAGCGCAACGACTGCGCCAGCGTCGCGGGTCCACCGAGATCGACGACGAGCCGGGCGCCGCGACCTCCGGTCAGTCGCTTCACCTCCGTCTCCCAGTCCGGGTTGGTCCGGTAGTTGACGAGATGCGTTGCCCCCAAATCCGATCCGACCTTGAGTTTGTCGTCGGACGACGACGTCAGGATCACGGTGGCGCCCCGCTCCCGGGCGAGCTGGACGGCGAACAGCGACACCCCGCCGGTGCCCTGGGTCACCACGACGTCGCCTTCGCCGATGTTGGCTTCCACCAACGCACTCCACGCCGTCACACCCGCGCAGGGAATCGTCGCCGCTTCGACGTCGCTGAGGTGCGCCGGGGTGCGAACCAGGCCCGCGACCTCGGCGACGCGGTATTGCTGCAGCCACCCGTCGCAGTTGTCGCCGGGCACCTCGTGCTTGGCTTCCGGGGTGGGCGGCCCGTCGTGCCAGCCCGGGTGAAACGCTCCCATCACGCGATCACCTGGCCGCAACTCGCCGACTCCCGTCCCGATGGCCACCACTTCCCCGGCGCCGTCGGTCATCGGCACGCGCGGCCAGGGCCCGGGTAGCAGGCCCAGCAGATTGACGTTGTCGTGGTAGTTGAGGCTCGAGGCGTTGACCTTGACCAGCACCTGTCCGGGTCCGGGCCGCTCCACCGGCATTTCGACGGTCTGCACGGGTTCGCCCGGCCCGGTCATGACGATGGCCCGCTGCCGATCCGGAATGCTCATGCGATGCCTGCCTCCTGGCGTAGTGACTGCCACTTGTGTTCGGCTGCCGGCCGCCGTGACGGTAGATGATCGGTCGGCCAACCCTGCACCGGCTGATACTTCTTGAGCACGTGCCGGGCCAGCACCGACTTGTGCAGTTCGTCGGGCCCGTCGCCGATCGATCCGAATCGCGTCATCCGATACCAAGATTCGACCGGCAGGTCCCCGGAGTACCCCAACGCCCCACACACCTGGATGGTGCGGTCGAGGACCGCGAGCACCACCTTCGATACGTGAGCCTTGATCATTCCCAGTTCGGCACGGACCTCTCCCGCGCCGAAACGGTCCATCTTCCATGCGGTCTGGAAAGTCAGTAGTCGCGCAGCCTGAATCTCGGTGTGCGACAGCGCGATAAAGTCCTGCACCATCTGATGTTCGCCCAGCAATCGGCCGTGCGAACGGCGCGAGACCGCGCGCTCACCCATGATGTCCAGGGCGCGCTGCGCCTGTCCGAGCCAACGCATCGAGTGATGGATACGTCCGCCGCCGAGACGCTGTTGCGCCAGCACGAAACCGCCACCGCGCGGGCCGACCAGATGATCCGCCGGCACCCGGCAGTCGGTGAACACCACCTCGGCGTGATTGCCCCGCCTGCCGAACTCCGGGTCGGGGTGGGCCATGGTCGGGATGTCGCGGACGATGTTGCACCCCGGCGTTCCCGTCGGTACGACAAATATCGAAGCGTGCCGGTGCGGCCGGCCGGCGGGGTCGGTCTCGGCTACCACCAAGATGATGTCGGCGCAGGACGCATTCGTGGTAAACCACTTGTGGCCGTTGATGATCCAGTCTTCACCGTCGAGCACGGCGGTGGTGGCGATGACGGTCGGGTCGGCGCCGGCCAGGAATGGTTCGGTCAGCGCGAACGCACTGGATATCTCCCCGTTGAGGTTGGGAAACAACCAGCGCTGCTTTTGCGCTTCGGTCGCGCCGTGTGCCAGCAACTCCATGTTCCCGCTGTCCGGCGCCTGGACCCCGAAGAGTTCCATGGACACCATGCACCGTCCGATGATCTCCGACATCAGCGCGAGCTTGAGCTGGCCCAGCCCCGCGCCACCCAGGCTGGGATCCAGGAACAAGCCCCACAACCCTTGCGCCTTGACCTTGTCCTGCAGGTAGCGCTTGACCGGCTGCCACTCCTCGGGCGAGATCTCTCCGAGGATGGGTTCGAGCGGAATGACCTCCGAATCGATGAATTCGCGCATCCACGACAGCTTTTCGGCGAAATCCGGATCCGTCTCGAAATCCCAGGCCATCGCGTTCCTCACCATCGGTCGCGCACTCGCGACATCGGCACACTTCCTCACACCGAGATCACAGTGTAATCATGGTGTCATGCGCCAGCGCAACACCCCCACTCCGGGAGCGTGATCAGGAGCTGAATTGGCTTGTGGCGTGGGCAACGTCGAGGTACTCCCACACCCGGATGATCAATCCGTCCTGCACCTGAACCCACACGCTGTATTCGTTCTCGTATGGTTGGCCGGCGGCAAACAACGCGGTAGCCCGCATCGTGAAGCGCGCGGCACCCATGTCGCCGTCACAGAGCAGGTGGTGCACCGTCGTATGCACGTCGGCGTAGAGCTGGCCGAAAATGATTCGCATGCCGGCACGGATCGCGTCGCGCCCCACGGTCGGGCTGCCCAGCACCCCGACGGTCGGGGTGATCCACCACTGCGCCTTGGGCGCCAGCAACTCGGTGACGCGCTCGGCATCACCGAACGCGGCCACGAGTGCCGTGAGCAACTCGCGTGTCGACGACACTGTCATACCGGCCCTTCCAGGCACCCGCAACGGGTTCTTAAAATAACACCGATTTCACCGTAACCAGCGCCGACCGGCCCCGCTGGCGTGCAACTCGTACGCGAATGTCAGGCTTGGCGTGACTTCGGGAAACACCGGTACACCAGAATCGAGCCCGCAATGACAGAGCGCGCCAACGATGTGATCGCTGACGGCCGGGCCGCCACGCTGCTGGCGATCGAGTCCATCAAGCAGCTCAAGGCCCGCTACTGCCGGTACCTGGACACCAAGGACTGGGCCGCGTGGCGTGCGATCTTCGCCGACGACTTTGTCAGCGACACCTCCGAGGCCGGCGGCAAGCTCATCGTCGGTGCCGACGATTTCGTCGCGTTCACCCGCAAGAGCATCGGACGCCGTTGGCAGGCCACCGCACATCAGGTGCATGCCCCCGAGATCGAGCTCACGTCGCCGACGACCGCACGCGGGATCTGGGCATTGCAAGATGTCGTGCGGTTCGGCCCCGGGCTCAGCCTGGTGGGCTACGGGCACTACCACGAGACATACAATAATATTTCCGGTCAGTGGCTTATCAAGAGCTCCAAGCTAACTCGGCTGCGCGAGGACATCGTCACGCCGGTCTTCTCGTTCTACATCTCCAACCGGATCCGCAACACGGCAGCCAAGTTCGCCAATCGGCTGCTGGAGAAATAGGAGACTTCATGACCGTCGACACCATCCTGGTTACCGGAGCTTTCGGACAGGTCGGCAAGCGCTGCGCGCAGATTCTGCTGGATCGGGGCCGGACGGTCATCGCGACCGACCTGCGCAACGACAAAACCCTTGCGGTGCAAGGAGAATTGTCGGCCGGCGCCAAACGCGAGGCGCTGATTCCCGCCTACGTCGACCTAACGGACGCCGAAGCGGTGCGTGAGCTGCTCATGACGCACCAGCCGGGAGCCATCGTTCACCTCGCGGCGGTCGTCGCACCGGTGTCGTACCGGAACCCCGCGCTGGCAAGAAAAGTCAACGTCGGCGGCACCGAGAACCTCCTGGCGGCGGCCACGGCCCTGCCGCGTCCCCCGCTGTTCCTGATGGCGTCCAGTGCCTCTGTCTACGGCTCACGCAATCCACACCGGTATCCGGAGCGAATCACCCCCGATACCCCGCTGAACCCCATCGATCAGTACGGGCAGGACAAAGTGCTGGCCGAGGCCGCGATCCGGGCCAGCGGTCTCCCCTACGCGCTCTACCGACTGGCCGGGGTCATCTCGCCGGATACCCAATCGGGCGGTATCGATGTCGACAACCTGACGATCATGCGTTCCATGCCCGTCGACAATCGCCTGCACACCGTGGACGCACGAGACGCGGCGCTGGCGTTCGCCAACGGTGTCGACCGCGAAGCCACGATCAATGGCAAGGCCCTGTTGATCGGCGGAAACGAGACGTGCGTGATGCTCGAACACGAGCTCGAGGGCGACCTGATGACCGCCGTCGGCCTGGGTCGCCTCGGCCCGTCGGTGGGTCTGCCCGGTGATCCCGACGATGACCGGGGCTGGAGTTTCACCGGCTGGTACGACACCACCGAAGCGCAAGCGCTGCTTGACTTTCAAGAGCACAACTGGCAGCAGACCATGGCCTGGGTCGGTGAATCCCAGGGAAAAATGCGCATCGTGTTACGCGCCCTCGGCCCGCTACTGCGGCCGGTGTTGCGCATCGCGGTCAAGCTGCAGAACCGCGTCGAGGGGCGTGGTCCCTACGCCGACCCGTGGGCAATGATCGAAAGCAAGTACGGCCCAGCAGCGTTGGCGCACGCCGATCAGCAAGCGGACTAGTTGCGCGACGTGAAGAAAGCCGCGGCCTTGCGGATCGAGTCTTCGACGGGCTCGGGTGTCCATCCCAGTTCGCGTTCGGCCTTGCCGTGGTCCAGCGGCGACATCAGTTCGGCCATCCGCATTCCGGCGTAAGCGAACGGAAGGTCGCGGCCGAGCAGCCGCGCCAACACGTCGTTGACCCGCGAGCCCGCCCGCAGCACCGACATCGGGATGCCGATGCGTGGTGGCCGCCTGCCGACGGCGCTGGCAGCGATCCCGTGCAACTCGCGCACACTCATGTACCGATCCGAAACGATGTAGCGTTCGCCGCTTCGTCCGTGTTCGGCGGCCAGAAGCATTGCCTTGGCGGCGTCTTCGATGCCCACCACCTCGGACGAATACCCGAGGTAGAACGGAAACTTGCCGTTGGCGACCAGCGAAAGCATCGAGCCGTGTGGAGTGGGCGCCCAATCGCCGGGGCCATAGGTGGTGGAGATGCACATCGCGACGGCGGGCAGGCCCTTGTCATGCGCGTACGACAGCACCATGTTCTCGGCCGCGACCCGGGCTTCGATGTAGGCGCCGCCCTCGTCCCAGTTGTGCGGGTCTTCCTCGGTCACCGCCCGGCCAGCGCTGATCGCCAAAGTGCCTGCGGTGCTGGTGAATACAAACCTCTTCAGTTCGGCGTCCAGCGCCGCGTCCAGCACGTGGCGCAGACCCTCCACATTCGTCCGGAACAACGGCGCCGGGTCTCGCAACCACATCCGGGCATCCACGACGCAGTAGTAGACGACGTCGCAGCCGGCCATCGCGGCACGTAACGCCTCGTCATCGAAGACGTCCCCGTAGCAGCGCTGGACCTCGAGGTCATCGATGCCCTTGGTGGAACTGGTGCGGCGCAACATCACTCGAACATCGGCACCCGAGGCGAGGAGCTGACGTGTGACGTGTGATCCCAGGAAGCCGCTGGCCCCGATCACCAGTTTCTTCTCGCCGGTAATGGCTCTCTCCCTCTAGACGGCGTTCGCCTGGAGTTGCTGGATGCGCTCTGCGCGCGGCAGCACCGGGCCGTCGTCGATCGCCTCGGTGATCCCCAGTTCGGACAGCCCGACTTGGGTCAGCATCGAGGTGCCGTACGCGGCGAGCATCAGCTTCTGATCGTCGCTGTGCCCACCGTCGACCAGCATCGCACCGATCAGGCAGATGACCGCCATCTTGTACGCGTTGAACGCCCGATACCAGGAACGGTTCTGCAGCGTGATCCCGCTGGCCATTTGGTAGTGCCGCAGGAGTGCCTCGATGTCCAGTGCGTCGGGGTGGCTGGTGATGCCGACGGGCTGCATCCAGAGCAGTTCGAGCCAGCCGATGTCGGTCAGGGGGTCACCGACGGTGGTCATCTCCCAGTCGAAGACCGCGCTGACTTCGCCGCCGGTGAACGCGAAGTTGCCCGGCTTGGCGTCCCCGTGCACCAGAGTGACTTTCGGGCACGGCTCCGGTTGGCTGTCGCGCAGCGCGTGCAGCAGCCGCTCCAGTGCGGGCAGTGAATCCTGCTTGACCCGGTCCATTTCGGTTGCCCAATGGTCGAGTTCGCGGCGCAGGTGGTTGCTGCCGTCATCCAGCGCGTCGAGCCCGGTCTGTTTGAGATCGACGGAATGGATTGCCGCAAGGTGTTCGGCCAGGCATTCACACATCCGCACCACCGTCGCGCCGGCCGCATCGGCGGGTGCTTGCATTTCATAGACCTCGCCGCCGACCCGCTCCATCACGAAGAACGGCCTCCCGAGAACATCGCCGGTGTCCTCGAGCCACAACGCCGTCGGAACACGAACCGCGCTGTCCTGCAACGCACGCAGGATCGTGAACTGGCGGGTGAGGTCGTAGGGTTCCAACAGCGCCGGCGGTTTGGGACGCAGCCGCAGCACCACATCCCGGCGGGTTTCCCCCGTGACGACCGTGAGCACCATCATCTCGGCGGAATGCCCGAAGTTCACTCGATCGAGGCCCTCGACGCGGACATCGTCGGCATCCCGAAGCCGAGTGCGCAGCCAGGTGGTCAAACGCTCGGCGATATCGGCGTCCCGCGTCATTGGCGGACTCCGTCGTCGGACAACCGTTCGACCGGCGTCTTGGTCTGGGTGAAGGCCGACATGTCCATCGCGGCCCAGTTCGGGTAGCGGGCGTAGCACTGGCCACCCATCAGCAGCTCGAAGATGCCCCAACCGGTGTCGCCGTCGAGTTCGAAGCGCATCAACTGATCCAGCGCCATCGATTTGCCCTCCGTCTCGGCCAGCTGCGCGGAATCGTTGCTGTCCCATTGGAAGTGGATGAAGTACCCGCCACCGCCCAGGTCCTGGTACTGGCAATGCGCCATGGGCAGCCCGTAATACGCGTTGACGTGCTGGTGCGGCGCGTCGGCGGTGACCCGATAAGTCTTGCCGTCCTCGTCGGTGAAGACGAGCACCGCTCGGGCGGGCCGTTTGTTGTCACCGTCGAATTCGACGTCGTGCTCGATTTTCACGAACCGCTTCGATAGCGTGCCGTCCCGGTGGGTGATGCCGCCGTCTACGTAATTGACTGTGCCATCGGACGATTCGATGATCCAGGCCTCGATCGCGCAGTCTTCGAAGCCGGCGTCGAGCCAGAGCCAGAAATCGATCTTGTCCGAAACCCGCACCCCGAAGGTGCGATCCCGGCCGCCGTGGAATCCATCGACGCTGATCCGCTCGCCGTCGATCTGCACCCAGCCGGTCCACCGGCCCGGCTCTTTCATGTGGTACATGTCGGCCAGCATCCGGCCATCGGAGTCGCGCACCTGCATCGGCAACAGCTCCCACATCGGCGCTGTGGGCTCGTAATAGAGCTCCCACGCGATGCCGGAATCGTTGGGCTCCACGTCGAGTCGCCACTTCTTCAAGGGCTCGACACAGGTCCAGCGCATCGGCCCGGCACTCAGGTCGTCGCGACCGCCTGCGCTGATCGGCCTGCCGGCCAGCAGATCCCAGTGTCGGCCGTCGGCCAGGCTGACCTTCACGTATCCCAACCCGGTACCGGTGTTCGGGTTATTGCCGTAGCCACTGGCCAGCAGCAGAGTGCCGTCCGGCGAGGCGGCAAAGAAGTAGCAGCGGTCCGACCATGTCGGATCGGGATCGTGCACGTGATCGAATGTTGTTGGCAGCTGATGGGTGAATGACTCGTCGGCGGCGCTGTAACCCATGAAATACCCTTCTGCCGGAAAGCGAAATCCATTGCCATCGAGTGGTTTTAGCGAAACCGCCACATTGATGAAAAGTTTTTGACGAAACCTCGCGCATCAGATACTCAATGACACAACACATCCCCTACTATCGCTGCCATGGAGCCGAGTCGGTGGTGGGGCGACGACCGCGCAATCCTCGATGACGAGGAGGCACGCAGGCGTCTGCTGGATGCCGCGGGCCGGTGCATCGTGCGTCGGGGCAACGCCCAGATCCGGATGGCCGAAGTGGCCGACGAGGCCGGGGTATCCCGCTCGACGGTGTACCGCTACTTCCCCAATCGTGACGAGGTGCTGCTCGGCCTGATGCTGGCGCGGGTCGACACGGCGCTGGGCGAGTTGGTCGGCTCGCTGTCTCACCCCGACGACCCGGCGCGCTCGTTGCCCGAGATGGTGCTGGCGCGGGTGGAGTCGGTGGCGGGCAACCCCTTGAACGAGGCGCTGTTCGCCGCGGAGAGCACCGCGGTGCCCGCGGCCCTCCAGCAGGGGTCCGAACCGATGGTCGAACTGCTGTTGGCGCACTATGGGCCGCTGCTGCAGCGCTGGAAGGAAGCGGGCAAGCTCCACGCCGACCTCGATCCCCGCTCCATCGTCGAGTGGCTGACCGCGACGACGCTGTTCCTCCTGGCGCCGGCGTGGCGGCACCGCGCCGTGGCTGACAAACGCCTATTCGTCGAGCAGTTCCTGGTCCGGGCCCTGGTGCCATAGATCAGACATTAGTCTCGCTTTGTCTGATATCCAGACATTAGGCTATTTTTGTCCTGACAACTCTTTCGCGCCCGCCTCGGCGGTGGATCCGGTATCGGCGCACACAGGATGGACAGTCATGACAAACGCCGTTGAGCAGGCCCTTTCCGTCGTCGGCCTGGCCGCGCATCTCGGCCGGGGAATCGGCCGGGTGACTGCCGACGCCGTCGTCGGCAGTCGAGCGGGGCTGCCCCGCACGGTCGGCGACCTCAACACCGCGGCGCTCTCGAGCGTCATGGGCCGCAACGTCAGGTCGATCCGCGTGCTTGCCAGCGACGCGGGCACATCGTCACGAGCACGACTGGTGCTGACCGGCGATGACGTACCGGAGTCGGTGTTCGTCAAGATCACCGCGCAGACGGCCGCGACGAAGTTGATGGGTGAGCTGGGTCGGCTGGGCAACACCGAGGTGCGCTTCTACAGCCAGCTCGCCCCCGAGTTGGCCGGCGTCCCGGTCGCCCACGGCGCGGCTTTCGACACGTGGACGGGTCGATACCTGCTGGTGCTCGAAGACCTCCCCGAGTCGTGCGTCTTCCCCGACACGTTGCACCCGTTGAGCACCGACCAGGCCGGCCTGATCGTCGAGCTGCTGGCGACCCTGCACGGCACCTTCTGGGACCGCATGCGCCACAACGGGCGCGGACCGCTGGGGTGGCTGTACACCCCGTCGGGCGACGTCACTTCTCTGTTGACCGGCTCACTGATGACGACCTCGATGAAGCGACTCGGCGAGCGCACCGACATTCCGGTGGAGAACGGTCGGTTCATCGCGGAGAACTATCGCGCGGTCGCCGCGGTGATCGACACTCCCCCGCATACCGTGATGCACGGCGACGCCCATCCGGGCAACATGTACTTCCGCGACGGCAAGGCCGGCCTGCTGGATTGGCAGGCGGTGCGGCGCGGCCACCCTTCCCGCGAACTGGCCTACACACTGATCACCAGCCTGACACCGGAAGACCGCCGTGCCGCTCAGCGCGAGCTGCTCGACGTCTACCGACAGGCGCTGGCCGCGGCCGGTGGACCCGACCTGGACCGTGAAGACCTCTGGCTGCGCTACCGCCAAGGCGCCCTGTACGCGTATGTCGCGCCGCTGATCACCGCGGGAATGGGCGGAATGCAGGTCGAAGACATCGCGATGGAGGGCGTGCGGCGCGGTGTCGCAGCCCTCGAAGACCTGGAAACCATTGCCGCACTGAAGCGTTCGTTGTAGGCAACGCCTAGCGGTCGATCCATCCCAGTTGCGCTTCGGCGTGATGGCCGCCGGCGGCCGGGGTGAGTTGGTCGAGCCGGGCCAGCTGCCCAGCCGAGAGTTCGATGCGGTCGGCGCCGACGTTTTCCTCAAGGCGTACAACCTTTTTGGTGCCCGGAATGGGCACGATGTCGGGCCCCTTGGCCAGCAGCCAGGCCAACGCGACCTGCGCCGGGGTGGCACCGACGTCGGCGCTGATCTCGCGCAGCTCGTCCGCGCTGCGCAGGTTGTGGCCGAAGTTCTCGTCGAAGAAGCGCGGATTGGTCTTGCGGTAGTCGGTGTCGGGCAGCTCCGCGTTGGATCGGATTGCGCCGGTGAGGAAGCCGCGACCCAGCGGTGAGTACGGGACGAACCCGATACCCAGTTCGCGAAGCACCGCCAGGATCCCGTCTTCGGGATCGCGGGTCCACAGCGAGTATTCCGATTGCACCGCGGCAATGGGGTGCACCGCATGCGCGCGGCGGATGGTGTTCACACCGACTTCGGAAAGACCGATGTGCCGAATCTTGCCCGCGTCAACCAACTCGGCCAACGCCCCGACGGTGTCCTCGATCGGGGTACCGCGGTCGAGGCGGTGTTGGTAGTACAGGTCAATGTGGTCGGTCGCCAGCCTTTTCAGCGATCCGTCGACCGCGACGCGGATGCTGGCGGGGCTGCTGTCGAGGCCGTCACGTCCGGTGTGCGAGATCAAGCCGAACTTGGTGGCCAGCACCACGCTGTCCCGCTTGCCCTGCAGGGCCCGGGCGAGCAGCTCCTCGTTGACGAAGGGGCCGTACACCTCGGCGGTGTCGATCAGCGTGACGCCGAGATCGATGGCGCGGTGAACCGTCCGGATGGATTCGGCGTCGTCGAAGCCCCCGATCGAGTAGGCGGCCGACATGCCCATCGCCCCCAAACCGATCCGGCCGACCTGCAAGTCGCCGAGCTGAGCCTGTTTCATGGCACATTCTCCTGTCGTAGGCGCGGTTCGACTGCGTCGCAGCACGAGCCACCCGGGTACCGTGGCGCTGTGTACCGCGACGAGCTTCCCGCGATCTGATGGACCGCGCAAACACCGCACGTCCGGACCGCAATCTGGCGGCCGACTACTACCGCGTCTCGGGCGTGATCCTGATCGTGCTGGGGCACTGGCTGGCCGGATCCGTGACGTATGACGACGGACATTTCGGCCGGCAGAATCCGCTCGTCGACATGCCCTGGACGCAATGGTTGACCTGGCCGTTCCAGGCGGTCCCGGTGTTCTTCCTGGTAGCGGGTTATGCGGGCGCGGTGTCCTGGACGCATCACCGCGAGAGCGGCGAGGTGTCGCGCCAGGCCTGGCTTCGGCGCCGGCTCGCCCGAGTGCTGGGCCCGACGGTGGTCTACATCGCGCTGGTGTCGGCGATCGTGGTGGCCGCGGCGGCGTTCGGTGTCGGCGCTTCGCTGCTCGAGTACGCGGGCTGGGCGGTGGCGATGCACCTGTGGTTCCTCGCCGTATACGTGTTGGTGGTGTCGTTGACTCCGATTTCGATTGCCGCACAAAGCCGTTGGGGCCTTTGGGTGCCGGCAGCGCTGGCCGTCGCGGTCACGCTGGTGGACACAGTCTTGAAGCAAGGTCCCCTACACGACCTCGGCTGGCTGAACTACCTGTTGTGCTGGGGAACGCTTTATCAGCTCGGAATCGCTTGGCATGGTGGACTATTGGCCGGCCGCAGACCCCTGCTGCTGGCCGCCGGCTCCGGAACGATACTCGCACTACTGATCTGGCTGGCAGATTATCCGGTCAGCATGATCGGCATTCCCGGCGAGGCCGTGCAGAACACGTCACCACCGACGGTGGCCATGCTGGCGTTCGGATGCGCGCAGGCCGGAATCGCGATGGCGGCCGCACCGCTGCTCAACCGAGTCCTGCGCGCCGGCCCGATCCGGCGCGTGCTCGCCGTCGGCAACAACAACGTGATGGCCCTGTACCTGTGGCACATGATCCCCGTCGTGATCGTGGCGGTCGTCGGCTATCCGGCCGGCCTGTTGCCGCAACCGAGCGAGGGCACGACCGACTGGTGGCTGGGACGGCTGGTTTGGATTGGCGTCCTCGGGTTGGTCACGGCGGTCGAGCTGGTGTTGTTGTGGTGGGGACGACGGGTGTTCGCGGCCCCGCTCCCCCTGATTGGCATCCCACTGCCGGAGCGCTGGGCCGAACCGGTGATGCTGCTGGGCGCCTTGATGGCGGCGTACGGCCTGCACTACGTCGCCGCCGTCGGCTTCGCGCCCGATGGGCGCCTGTCCTGGCCGACCACCGTGATCTTTGCCGTCGGAGTCGCACTGGTGGCCCTTCGCCCCAAACAGGTCAGCCCGCGACCGGCTGCGCCCGCTCATACGACCGGATGAACTCCAGAAGGCCGTTGTCCCAATGGCTTTCGCGCCGCCAGCGGTAGTCCCCGGCGGGCAGGAGTGGACTCATTTTGCATTTCTAATTTGGGTAGCCTAACCTAATGTACGACAGGAGGCCTGCCCGTGGCACTTGCGTTGCCGATCGACCCACACGCCGATGCTTCTCGGCGCGCGTGGCTGCCCTGCCCCAACTGCGACTGGGGCCGCGACAAGTGCGCGGAGTGCCGCAGCAGCCGCAATTGCGGTTCGCACTGGCAGTACCTGCTGAGCAATCACGCGATGCGGGTCCACCTCCAATGCCCGGGCTGTGCAACCCTGTGGTCGATCGACACCCGTAATCGCTGAGCCTGCGCCAGGGCTTCTTCGACGTGACACCGATTTACGTGTGATGCAACGCCTCAGGCTTCGGCGAACGCATCCGGCAGCGGGCGCCGGCAGACCTCGCGGGCCTCGTCGGCGCTGAGTCCGAACAGGCGCAGCACATTTTCGGTGACGGTGTCCGCGGCCTGGGCGTCGTCGCGGCGGGGGTCGTCGCGCAACAGCTTTCCGAGTCCCAGCAGCGCACCGCCGGCCATGGCGAGAGCGAGTTCCGGATCGTCGACGGAGAACCTGCCGGCGTCGACGCCGGCCTTGATATCGCGCAGCGCGCGCGGGGCCAGGCCACGGTCGGACGACAGCAATGCCGGTCCGTGCGCCAGCAGAATCTCGCTCTCCTGCGGTCGCTGACGAAATAGCCGCCCGGTCAACCGAAAACTGGCGGCGAAGGTTTCGGCCGGATCGTCAATGGATTCGGTGAGCCGGTCCAGCATCGCCCCGTGGGCGTCGAGCACGTCGGCGACCGCGGCCTCGAACAACTGCTCCTTCGTGTCGAAATGGTTGTAGAAGGAACCCATCCCGACATCGGCGGCCTGGGTGATCTCCAGCACCGGAACGTTGAGCTTTCCCTCGGCGATCAACCGCTGCGCGGCCTTGATCAGCGCCGCGCGGGTGCGCTGCTTGCGCCGCCCCAAACGGTTGGGCGGATCGGCTTCCCCGGGCATCACGCTCATCCCACAGAGTATGCATCACTTTTGAGGATTTCGTCAGAAACCTTGACCGAACGTTGTCTCGTATGTGACGATTTCGTCAGTTATGTTTCCTCAAGCCGCACACACGCACCGGGACCTGCACAGCGAGCAGGGAGCACTGCCCGGCGAACACACCGGCCGGTCCCGGAATCCGGCGATCAGGGTCGTCGACATCGCGTGGCTGGAATTCGAGAAGCCGGAGCTGCCCCGCTCCGAGGCGTTCGCGCGGGCCTTCGGATTTCAGGCGGCACAACACGGTCCCGACGAAATTCAGCTGCGCGGTACCCGGGCGGGTGCACCCTGCGTGATCGTGCGGCACGGGCAGCGAACGCGATTCACCGGCGCGGCCTTTCGGGCCGGCGACGAGGCCGACGTGCTGCGGCTGGCCGACAAGTTCGGCGCCCGCGCGCGCCCGCTGCCGGAGAGTCTCGGCGGCCTGTCGGTCGACCTGATCGACCCCGCAGGGATGCCGGTACGAGTGGTCGCCGGCATGCACGAGCTGCCCGAACTGCCGAGCCAGCAGGCTCACACGTTCAACTTCGGAGAACACCCGCAGCGCATCAACAACGGCCAGCGTCCGGCACGCGTCCCCGCTCGGGTGCAACGTCTGGGCCACCTGGTGGTGCAGACGACGAAGTACCTCGAAACGCTGAACTGGTATCTCGACAACCTGGGCATGGTCGTGAGCGACTTCCTGTTTTTTCCCGGGCAGCGCGAACGAGGACCGACCATGAGCTTCATCCGCTGTGATCGCGGATCGACGCCCGCCGATCACCACACGCTGGCGTTGGCTTTGGGACCGGCGAACCGTTATGTCCATTCCGCTTATCAGGTCAGCGATCTCGATGCCCTGGCGGCGGGCGGCGAATACCTGCAGGAGCGTGGCTACTTCCGGTCCTGGGGAATCGGCCGGCACATCCAGGGCAGTCAGATCTTCGACTACTGGCGCGATCCCGACGGCTTCCTGGTCGAGCACTTCGCCGACGGCGACCTGTTCGACAACACCGTCGAACCGGGCTGGGCACCGTTGCGCGCGTCCGGCCTGGCCCAGTGGGGACCCCGCGCGACCAAAGACTTCCTCGGAACCGACCTGAAATCAGCTCGCCACGAAATGGTTTCGATGATCACGGCTCTTCGCGCCCGCAACGAGTTCGACGTCAGCCGCCTCGTCGGCCTACTGAAAGTACCCACATCATGACCGTATCCGTGCTGCGCACTGCCGACGCCTGGTGGCTCAAGACCGAGACCGGGGCCGCGAAGATCGACACCACCGCGACGACGACCGGCGCACTGCTGTCAGATCGGGCAGCGATCGAAGCCGCCGCAACTGCGGATACCGTCGCGGTGGACGACCTGAAGTTGATCTCGCCGGTGACCCGACCGTGCCGAGTAGTGGCTCAGATGACCAACTTTGAGTCACACGTCAGGGACGCGGGCATGGATCCCGCATCGGTTCCGCTGACCTTCTTTCGCAAGGCCTCGGCATCGATCAACGGTCCGTTCGATGACATCGTCAAGCCCGCGCACGTCCAGCTGCTCGACTACGAGGTGGAGATCGGATTGGTGATCGGGCGCGCGGTTCCGGTCGGCACAAGCATTTCCGACGCGAACCTGGCCGAATTCATCGCGGGACTGGTGGTCACCAACGATGTTTCTGCCCGTGACGTCCAGCTTCCGCAAACCCAGTTTTACGAGGCCAAGTCTTATCCGTCGTTCACCCCGGTGGGACCGGCGCTGGTATTGCTGACGGCCGAAGAACTCGCCCGCTTCGGCGATCTGCGGCTGCGCCTGAGCGTCAGTGGCGTCGAACGGCAGAACGCACTCGTCGATCCGGACATGTTGTATCGGCCGCTGCAGGCGCTGCAGTCGCTCACCCAATTCCAAGAGCTCGCACCGGGCGACTTGGTGCTCACCGGCACGCCCGCCGGCACCGCGCTCAGCGCGCCGCCCAAACCCCTTGCCATGATCGGGAATCTGTTGCCGACCTCCCTCAAATGGAAGGTGTTCTTCAGCCGTCAGGCCGGCAACCCGAACTATCTACAGCATGGCGACATCGTGGAGGCGTCGGTGGCCACCGACGACGGAGCCATCGACCTCGGAACACAGCGCAACGCGGTCCGATTCGCTTGACCTCCAACGCTATTCGCCGTCTTCCCGTCGTCATTGTCGGCGCGGGGCCGACCGGCATCACCGCCGCCACCCTGCTGGCGCAATACGGGGTGGACAGCCTGGTCCTCGATCGCTGGCCGGGGGTGTATCAACAACCACGCGCGGTACACCTCGACGACGAGATCTACCGAGTCATCGCCCGGCTCGGCATAGCCGATGAATTCGCGGCCATTTCGCGGCCCACGCTGGGCTTGCGCCTGCTCGACGACCGATTCCGCGTCCTCGCCGAGTTCACCCGCGACACCTCCCGCAGCCGCAACGGCTTCCCGCAGGCCAACATGTTCGACCAGCCCGAGTTGGAGGCCCTGCTGCGGGCCAACCTGAAGCGGTTCCCGCGCGCCCAGCTGCGCGGCGACGCCGAGGTTACCGACGTGACCGACACCGGTGAATACGTCCGTGTCACCTTCACCGACCGTACCGACGGCACGGTACACCGGGTGGATGCCGATTACCTGCTGGGTTGCGACGGGGCCAACAGCCTGGTGCGCGCCCAAATAGGTTCAGCAATAAGGGATTTTAATTTCGAGCAACGTTGGTTGGTGATCGATGTCGCCACCGACGCCGACCTGCGCCAGTGGGAAGGCGTGCATCAGGTGTGCGACCCGGTTCGCGCGGGAACCTACATGCGCATCGGAACGTCGCGCTACCGCTGGGAGTTTCAGCTGCTGCCCGGCGAATGTGCCGATCACTTCACGACTTTGACCGCCCTGCGACCATTGATCAGGCCCTGGACCGCGGGCGTGCAGGATCGCGAACTGACACTGGTGCGTGTCGCGGAGTACACGTTTCGCGCCCAGATCGCGCAGTGGTGGCGCCGCGGCAACGTCTTCATCCTCGGCGACGCGGCACACCTCACCCCCCCGTTCATCGGCCAGGGCATGGGGGCCGGGGTGCGCGACGCGATGAATCTCGCCTGGAAGATTGCCGCGGTTCGGTACGGCGCCCTTGACCCGGCCGTTCTGGATAGCTATGAGCGGGAGCGCAAACCGCATACCCGAAGCCTGATTAGGTTGGCGCTCAACGTCGGTCGCGCGATGACCGGCGGCGCCCGGGTGGGCAACGCGCTGCGCCACCTGGTGTTGCCCCGGTTGCGGCTGCTCCCGGGCCTGCGCGAGAAGGTCGTCGACTCCACCACACCGGCATTGCGACCCTCGGAGCTGGTATGCAAATCACGCGGCCGACTCGGCGGCACGCTGTGCCCGAACCCGAGGCTGGGCGATGGTCAGCGGCTCGACGACGTGCTGGGAACCGGTTTCGCCCTGATCACCAGCCGCGGCCTGAGCGAGCACGACGAAGCCGCCATGCGCCGGCGCGGCTTCGTCGTGCTGGTCACCCAGCCGGGCGACGCCCTGGCGCAGTGGCTGCGCGACGGCCGCGCCACCGGCGCGCTGGTCCGTCCCGATCGGACGGTCTTGCGCGCCGGGCGCGACGTCTCCGCGCTGTGCGCGTGGGCAACCGGCGTCGTAGCCGGCCCGTTGGACCCGGCCGCTACCTCGGTCGCGCGACGATGACCGGAACGCGCACCGAATGCAGCACGGTGTTGCTGACCGAGCCCAGGATCAGACCGGTGAGCCCGCCGCGGCCGTGGCTGCCCACGACCACCAGTTGCGCCTCGATGGACTTCGTTTGTTGAATGAGCTGTTGGGCGGGCAGATCGCGGACGAGCACCCGGCGCACCGTGACGTCGGGATAGCGTTCCTGCCAGCCCGCCAGATTCTCGGCGAGACTGCGCTCGGCCTCGGCTTTGACCGCCTCCCAGTCGAATGCGGGAAGTCCCAGCACCGCAACGTCACTCCAGGCGTGCAAGGCCACCAGATCCACGCCGCGAAGCGACGCTTGCTCGAACGCGATCGCCGTGGCGAGTTCGGAAGCCGGTGAACCGTCGACACCCACCAGGACCGGGCCGTGCTGCGGGTCCGGCACATCTTCGTCACGGATCACCGCGACCGGGCAGTTGGCGTGGCGCACCACGGTCGAACTGACCGAGCCGAGCACACCGCGAGCCAGCAACCCACGACCGGAGCTGCCGACGACGATCATCTCGGCGTCGTCGGACAGCTTGATCAGGGCCAGCGCCGGGCTCGAATACACGAACTCCTTCGTGATGGTGACCTTGCGATCTGCCGGAATCGCCTCTTCGGCCAGCTTGAACGCGTGCGCGAGTTGCTGGCGGCAGTCATCTTCCAACTTCACCAACAACGAGTCCGGGTAGGGAACGGGTGGCCACGTCGAGGTGGGGGTCACCACCGCGTGGAACAGGGTGAGCGGAATGCTGCGCATCGCCGCATCACGGGCCGCCCAGACAACGGCGGCGTTCGATGCGGGTGAGCCGTCGACCGCGACGACGATACCGAGTTGCTTGACAGGTGCCGACATTTCGTACTCCTTTCGTCAGGAGTAACGCTATTGACCAGCGGGTCGTCGGTCGTGAGGCTTTAGTCCCCAACCGCCGGGACGGAGGGCCTTCGCCCAGGCTAGCCGTGCTGGCCCCGCCTGAAGTCGTTGATTGCCTTGAGGACCCCCGCGACGTGCTCCTCGCTGAGCTTCTCCCCCTCGAAGACGTGGTTGAGCAGAACCTTGAGGTCGACCATTTGTTGCAGATACACCAGGCATGGCGGGCACTCGTCGAGATGTTTGGCCACGATCGGACCCCACTGCGCAGGATCGGAGTCGACCAGGTCGTCGACCAGCCGGACGAAATCGACGCAGTCGATTGCGGGAACTGCGTTGTCGTGGATGGTCATTGGCGGTACCGCTTCTCTAGTTCAGTGCGAAGGTTGCCCCGGGCGCGGTAAAGAAGTGCGCGCTGCCCCTCTGCGGAGAGGCCAAGAATCTCCGCGGCCTCCTCGGCCGGGGTTCCCACGAGATCACGCAGGATTACGAGTTGGCGCTGCCGTTCGGGCAGCGCGTCCAGCGCCGCCCGAACGTAGCCGATGAGTTCCTGGGCCACGGTGCGATCTTCGGGAAGAAAGCGCCGCGACGGCGGGAGACTCCAATGCCCGGCGTCGGGGTGGCCGGCGGGATGCATCCGGCCCGACAGCGGGTCGGTCTCGGTGGCGGCCAGCACCTCGTGGTCGCGGATCCGGGACTCGCGACGCCGGTGCCGCGACGCGGTGTTTTTGACGATTCCGAACAACCAGGTGCCCACCGAGGAGCGGCCTTGGAACGAACCCGAGGACTGCAGGACCTGCACCCATGCCTCCTGCACCGCCTCTTCGGCTATGGTCGCCGAATCCACCATCGTGCGAGCGAATTTCACCATCGGCCGGTGAAAATCGCGAACCAGATTTGCCAGCGGAATCCCGCCGACCAGATGCGCAGGATCCTCCGGGGGCACCGCCTCCGGGTTCACCCTCGGCCCGAACTCAAGCGCATCTTCCTAGTTCCCAGCGCAGTTGGGCCTCCGACGGCGACTGCACCGGGATGAACGCCGCCTCCCGGTAGCGACGACTGGCCGAAGTCCGGCTCGCATACCCCTTGCCGCCGGCGGTGCGGATTTCTAAATCAGCACTGGCACTGGATAATTCGGCAGCGGCAAGGCGCAGCGACAGCAGCTCCTTCTTCGCCGGCGATTTCGCCCCGCCGACGGCGCCGGCCAATGTGGCCAGCGTCGCTTCCGCCGCCGCGAGTCTGTCCGCGATCGCGTCGACGTCGGCGGTGAACACCGACTTGACCCCGGTGAGCCCGAGCTTGCTCTGCTCGACGGTGGTCCTGGTCAGCCCCAGACACATCGCCGACTGCAGAACAAGAAACGTCGGCCGCACCGTCTGCAGAAACGCTTCAAAGTCCGTGGACAGCACCTGTTCCGCACCGACATATGCGTTTTCCAGCTTTAGATACGACGACGCGGTGCTTCCCATGGCCAACAGGTCGAAGTGATCGCCGAGGACGACGCCCGGGGTATCCAGCCGAAGGGCGACGATCAACCTCTCACCCGCCTCGGTGCGCGCCGCGGTCACCATCGTCGAGTCGGGATAGAGGTTGCTCGCCCACCTGATCGAACCGCTCAGCCGGTAGCCTCCGTCGACCGTTTCCGCGGTCAGGTCCAGGCTGCCGCAACCGGCCGCCTCCTTGAACGCCGAAGCCATTCCGGTCACTCCCAGCGTGGCTCCGGCAAGCACGGGCTGGGCCGCCGCGAGGCTGAATGGCGTTGCGGCCGTGAGTAGATACTCCAGGGCCATCCGATTGGCCCACACCGAGAATCCGGTGCTCATGCACTCGCCGGAGATGAGGCCGATCACGTCGGCCATCCGCGGGAGCCGCCCGTCGGTGTTTCCCGGGGCGCCGAGGCCAAGCAGGCCGGCGGCACCCAGCCGGGTGAAGCTGCGGCGCGAGGTTTCCTCGCCGCGGTCCAGCGCGCTGGCGTGGGCTCGAATGTCTGCCAGCAGCTCCGGATCGAGCCGCTCGACGGCGGCGTCCGCGGTTGCGGTCAAGGCAGGGCCTCCTGTTCGGTGTCTTTCCGGCGCTAAGCGACGACGAAAGTCGAGTCGACGCTGGCCGGGCGGCGGAGCGTGTTCACCACGGGCGACCAGGCGATGGCGTTGTCGTGGATTTGCTTGAGCGTTTCGTCGTCGGTATCCCCGGCCAACGCCACCTTGCAGCGGACCGCGGTGAAGCCGAGCACCTTGCCGTCCGGGGTGTCGCCGACTCCCCACACCGCGGAGATATCGATGTCGCCTTCCATCTCCACCTCGATTTTGGTGAGGGTCACGCCGCGGTGGGTGGCATTGGCCAGCAGACCGACCGAGATGCAGGAGCCCAGGGCGGCCAGGGCGGTCTCGGAGGGATTGGGCGCGGAGTCGTCACCGAGCAGAGCGGGCGGCTCGCCGACGAGCAGCGGTGCGAGGTCGCGCACGTAGGTCATGTTGCGAAAACCGGCCTCGCAAACGGTCTTGGCTCTCAGGGTCTTCTTGCCGGTGGCGGGGTCCGCCTTGGCGTTACAGGACAGCCGGTCGAGCCCTTCCGAGTCGATGACGAGCGCGTCGGTCATAGAGTTCCTCCGTTTCTCGGTGATCTTGGCTTTCATGTCGTTAGTGCGCGGTAGACGCGATGCGTGACGGCCGCCGGATTCATTTGCACCGACGACACCAGACATCACTCGCGCGAAACGCCGCGGCCGTCGGCGCCCGCCGGGCGCCGGCGAGGTTTGCTCAGCTGAACAGTGTTTGGCCGATGTAGTGGCCTTCCGCGGGCGCGGGCGGGACCGCGAAGATAGCTGATCCGATGTGGCGGATGTATTCGTTGAGTAGATCGTTGGCGCCGAGCCGGTTCTGCAAACGAATAAAATCTTGCGGATCTTTTTGGTACGAGATGAACAGCAATCCCGCGTTCAGTTGGCCGTTCGGGTCCAGGCCGTCGGTGTAGTTGTACGAGCGGCGACGGATCATGATGCCGTCGTTGTTTTCCCGGGCGGCCAGGCCGACGTGCGACAACGGATCGATGAGCGGTTCACCGTTCGGGCCGGTGGCGGTGAAATTCGGCGTGTCGAACTCGGCCTTGCCACTCAGCGGCGCCCCTTCCTGCTTGGTGCGGCCGAAGATCTTCTGCTGGTTGCCGATCCGGTCGACGTCCCATGTCTCCAGCAGCATCCGGATCTTGCGGATCACCTGATAGGTTCCGCCGTTCATCCACGGCTGGTCGCTGTTGTCGACCCAGACGAAGCGTCCGTATTCCGCTTCGGTGCTGACGTTGCGGGTACCGTCCTTGAATCCCAACAGGTTTCGTGGGGTTTGCTGACCGGGACCGGCCGATGCTCGTCCGAAACCCAACACCGCCCAGAACGGCGACACGATATTGCGGCCGAGGCGGGCCAGGTTGCGCACGGCGTGGTAGCAGACCTGCGGATCGTCGGCACAGGCTTGCACCGACAGGTCGCCACCGTGCAGCCGCGGATCGAGGTTGTCCCCGTTGAGCGGGGGCAGATCGGTGAACACCGCCGGACGCCGTCCGGCAAGCCCGAACCGATCACCGAACAGCGACGGCCCCAACCCGATCGTGACGGTGAGACTGGCGGGGCTGAGCCCGTAGGCCTCCCCGGTATCGGCCGGAGGCTGCACCTCGACCTGCGGCTGGACCGTGCCGACGGGTTTGCCCTGTTGCAGCACCGCGGCCGCGGCCGACCAGCGTGCCAACAGCGTCTGCAGGTCGGTGCGACCGGCCGCCGGAGCCAGCGAAAACGACATGAAGACGGCGTAACGCTGTGGGAGCGTGGCGATTCCGCCCTGATGGACCTGGCCGTAGAAGGGATAGCTACGACGCATGTCCACGGTGTCGTCACCATCACCTGAGCCGCCGTGATGCGCGGTCGCGGACGCATAACCGGCGAAGCCGCCACCGACGGCACCGACCGCGGTCCCGGTAAGGCCGGCCAGCATCGCGCCGCCGAGCATCCGGCGCCGCGATACCGATGCGGCATCGGCCGGCGTCTCGGCGCCGTCGGCGGGTTCGGCCAGCTCGTCGTCAGCCATGGTCAGTTGGTTGAGACCACTTTTTGAGCGACGGTGGACAGGCTCTGGTGCAGTGGCTGAATCACGGCGGTCAGTTTCGGTGCATCGCTGGCCTGCAGCGCGGGAGTGTAGGTCCGGTAGCCGCCCAGCGCTGCCGGGTCGCGATAGCCGTCCAGAACGTTCAGTACCGCCCGGAACTGCTGATCGATCTGGTTGACCAGATTGGCGTCGATCTTCTCCAGCCCCGGCCGCAGCGACGCGTAAGCCTGTTGGGCGCCTTCGACATTGCCGGAAAAATCGACCAGGTCAATATGACTGAACGCCTCTTCCTCGCCGGTGATCTTGGTGTTTTGCACCTCTTCGATCAAATCGGCCGCGCCGTTGGCCAGATCCTCCGGCTTGTATTGCAGGCCGGCGACCACGGTGCTCAATTTGCCTACGTTAGCCACCAATTCGGTGCTCAGAGCTCTGGTACCCGGAGTTATCGCGCCGCCTTGCCAGAGGTCGCGCTCGATGGCGTGGAAGCCCTTCCAGCCGACTTTCGCATCGACCGGAGTCGACGCACGCATGTCGATCAAGTAGTCCAGGCTGCCGGCGTTGTCGCCGACTGCGAAGCCCGGCAGGACGAAACCCTCGACACTCGATTCCGCGCGCTCGTAGAACAGTCGGGCCTTGGCGTAGGCCGCCTTGGCGCCGTCGAGGTTGCCCGACTGGATCGCCGCATCGAGTGCCTTCACGCCGTCACCGAGCTGACCGATCTGAGTGACGATGTATGTCGCATAGTCCTTGGTGCCCTGGGTGAGGATGCTCGCCACGGTGCCCGTCGGCCCGGCCGGGGCCTGGCCCGTCACCGTCAGGGTTTGATATTCGGCGCTCGCGCCGGGGCAGTACAGCTGATACGAACCGCCATCCAGGGTGATGGTGAACGACACCGGATCCAGGCCGGGCGCGAGGTTCTCCTTCTCCCCGACGATGCGCTGATCCCGGAGCAGCTCCATCTCGGTGATGCCCGGCGCGCTGGTGTTGACGACGGTGAAGGTCACCGGCCCGGCCGGCACGCTCGTCGCGTCGAGCGCGCAGCCGTCCTTTCCGCCGCTGTTGGCCATCGTCACCTTGACCGCCTTGGTCGCACCGGGTTGACCGGTTTGCCCAGATTTCGACGGGCTCGACGAGCCGTTCGAGTGGCTGCAGGCGGTCGCGGCCAGCACCGTGATTGCGACCAAAACCGGTGCAGTCAGCCAGAATTCACGAGACCGCGACCTTGCCCCGGCGGTGCGATTCGCTATCACTCGTTTTCCTCTCCTGTTCGGATCGCGCGTCGCCGCGCATCGAGATTATGGCGCCTGCGGCACAAGCCAGCGCAAAGCAGGCCAGTACCAACGGAAGCCACACCCGCCATAGCTGACTCTCCCCACGATTCCGGTCGCTCGCGACGATCGCGGCCGCAGTCGAGTGGTCTTCGGCACCGGACGTGGACCAGTCCGTGGGTAGCGCCCCCAGACCGACGGTCTTGGCTCCGGTCAGCCCGCCGCCGCTCAACAGCGCCGTGCGATTGCTCGTCGCTTGCGCGCTGACCACGGAATCACCCTGCGTGAACACGGAATACACGGTGGTCGTTGTCCATTGCCCCAGAAACGGCCCTGGAGTGCGGCCGGCCGCGAGACCGACCGGCAGCCGGCCCCCCCGCCATACTCAGCAACTGCTCCAGCGTGACTGCCGGTGCTCCATCCGCAGCGGTCTCTGACGCGTGCCATTCCTGTAGCGGTAAGCCGTCGACGGTCTGGTCGCCGGCCGGGATCAGCGGGATGCTGTGCACGGTCGACGTTCCCGCGGAGACGACGGTCAGCTCGCGTCCGTGCGGCCCGGTGGTCATCGACACCTGCGCGGTGTGGCCGGCCCGGTCGGTGACGGTCCGAGTCCGCGTGGCCGGTGCGGTGCCGCCGGCGGGAACGGCGATGGCCAGCACCGCCGCGACAATGGCCAGCGCCGCCGAGGCGGCCAGCAGCAGCCGGCAGCGGGTTCGGGGTGTCGCGGCAAGGCGCGAGGGCCACAGGAAGACGACCAGCACCGGCACCGCGTACAGCAACCAGCCCAGCACCTCGATGAGGCGTGGGTCGGTGGGTATGCCGAACACACCGGCGAGCAACGCGCCCAGCACGGATTGGCTGGGTATCCAGGCCGAAAAGTCGAGCACCTGCTGCTGGCCGATGGTCACCCAGCCCGCCTCGTGTGCGGTGCGCAGCGCACCCAGCACCAGTCCGGCAGCGATCAGCACGAGAAACACCCCGGTCACCCGGAAGAAGCGGCCGAGATTGAGCTTCAGGCCACCGAAGTACAGACCGATGCCGAGCAGGATCGCCGCCCCGATCCCCAGCGCGCCGCCCAGCACGGCGATCCACCGATTGCCGTGCGAGGTCTCCGCGGCCGCCAGCAGGAACACCGACGTCTCGAAGCCCTCCTTCAGGACGGCGAGAAACGCCATCACCACGAGTGCCAGCGCACCACCACGGTTGAGCGCCTGTTGGGCTTCACGCTCGAGTTCGCCCTTGAGCCGCATGGCATTGCGGTTCATCCAGATGATCATCGAGGTCACAAACACCACGGCGATGGCGTTGATGACCGTCTCCATCATCTCCTGCTGGGCCTGGGGCAGCGTCGCCGAGAAGAGATCCAATCCGACGCCGACCGCGACACTGATCAGTACTGCCAAGACCACACCGGCGAACATCGGACGGGTCGACCGCGCGTTTCGCTTGAGGAAGGCCGCGACGATGCTCACGATGAGCGTCGCCTCCAGGCCTTCGCGCAGGCCGATAAGGAACGCGCCGAGGAAAACGCCGAATACGCCCTGCATGCGTCCGATTCCCATCCCGAGGATCGGGACGTTCGACTTAGCCTACCCTAACTTTCGACCGCGATTAAGCCGCGGTTCTTCCCCATCGTCTCGCGAATGTCGCAGACAATGGAGATTTCTCCGGCATCGGCCGGGCCGATGTCACATCTACCGACGCTGCACCGTCATAGCTGTCATGAATCGCATCCTCTTCCGTGTGTGCCTCTTTGTGCTGACGCTCAGCGGCGCGTTCGTCGGCAGCTGGGCGTATTTCGCTCCGCTGAACTGGTACAACACCTTTCCCGGATTGGGAATGAGGTGGCTTCCCGTCCTCGGCCCGTACAACGAGCATCTCGTCAAAGACGTCGGTGGGATGTACCTGGCGCTGACCGCGTTGAGTGCCCTGACGCTCGTCTACCTGGCTGATCGGACGCTGCGGATCGTCACCGCGGTGAGCTGGACGACGTTCAACCTGCTGCACCTGATCTATCACCTGCAGATGCTGCACATGTACGGCACTCGCGACGCCGTCCTCAACGTGATCGCGCTGGGCGGGGTCCTACTCTGCTCCGCGGCGCTGGCTCTGCCCGCGCGGTCGGATGCGTCTAGCGGCCGGGCTCGGTCACGAAATCGATGAGTTCTTCGACCTTGCTGATCAGCGCGGGTTCCAGGTCGTTCCAGTCGCGTACCCGCGACCGGATGCGCTGCCACGCCCTGGCGATATCGGCCTGGCTGGCGTGCGGCAACCGAAGTGCCTCGCACGCGCCGTGTTTCCATTCGATGTGCCGAGGCACCTCGGGCCAGGCGGGCAGTCCGAGTCGCTGCGGCTTCACCGCCTGCCAAATGTCGACGTAGGGATGGCCGACGACCAGCGTGTCGGGCCCGCCGGGTCCCCGGCGGACCGCCTCGGCGATCCGCGCCTCTTTCGATCCCGCGACGAGGTGATCGACGAGAACACCGAGCCGGCGCCCCGGACCGGGAGCGAACTCCGTCACGATGCCCACCAGGTCGTCGACGCCACCGAGATGCTCGACGACAACACCCTCGATGCGCAGATCCTCGCCCCAGACCTGCGCAATCAGTTCCGCATCGTGGCGGCCCTCGACGTAGATCCGGCTCGCACGCGCGACTCGGGCACGGGCGCCCGGCACCGCGACGGAACCCGAGGCAGTGCGGCTCGCGGCGGCCGGTGCCGAGCGGTGCGGCTCGGTGAGGATCACCGGGCGGCCCTCCAGCAAATAGCCGGGACCCAGCGGAAAGCCGCGGACGTGGCCATGCCGGTCCTCCAGATCGATGCGTCCGTACTCAACCCGGACGACCGCACCGACGTAGCCCGTCTGGACGTCCTCGACGACGAGGCCCAGGTCAGCGGGGTGCTCGGTCGAGCGCGGCTTGCGCCGACCGGCGGCCAGGACATCGGTTCCGTAGCGATCCGTCACGCGGCAATACTAGGAACACGCACGGCCAGAATTCGTGACCGGCGCGCCCGTGCCACGGGGCGGCGGGCGCTAATGGACCGGAAAAATCGGGGCGATCTGCGTAAGGACTGCGTTGCCCTACCTACGAACCGCGAGGCCACTGCTACCTTACTTAGAGCGCTTAACATGCTGTCGTTAACGAGGTGGAGTCATGGGGATGGCTGGTCTGGTGTCGAGGGCTGTCGCGTTTCTGCGCGCCGGCTACCCGACCGGCATGCCGTCGAGGGGTTATCTGCCGCTCGCGGCGCTGCTGTGCCGCCGGGTAACGGACGACGAGATCGCAACTATTACAAGCGAATTCATGGCCCGGGGAGCGGCTCCGATCGGCACCGTCGATGTCGGTGTCGCAATCTTCCGGATCACCAACGCGATGCCCTCACTCGACGACATCAAGCGCGTCGAACATCGACTCGACGCGATCGGGTGCACGCGGGGCTAATCCCCTGCGACCGGCCCGCCGCAAGCCCTCAGATAGTCGGCATAGTTCCACGTCTTCAAAAATTCCTGGCCCGCGAGCAATCCGCGCTGGTAGAGAGCGTCGCGCTGGTCGGCGGTGATATCGAAGTCGATCGGGCTCACCTCGTCCGCGGGCACGAAAATGGTTCGTCGCACCGTACATGGATCGTCGATGTAGGCATTGTCCTGATTGCTCACCAGGGTCTCGATCGCAGCGATGCCCAACGAAACCGGCCCGTGCACCGGATGCGTGGGCGGAATGCCCGGCCGCGCCGAGAGCCGGATCCCGAACGTCGGCCACCGCGGTTGGGCGCGGTCGAACAGCGCTACCGGAAAGCTCGACAACAACCCGCCGTCGACCCAGGTGGCGCCGCCCACTCGCACCGGCTCGAACACGTAGGGAATCGCCGCCGATGCGTGCACCGCGCGTGCCACCGGAAATTCGTCCGGGTCGATTCCATAGGAGTCGAGGTCCCACGGGATGCGCACCAGCCGGCGCCGGGACAGATCGCTGGCGGTGACGACCAGCGACCACGCGAACTGTTCGGGCTCCTCACCGGTGCGCAGGTCGCCGAAGGTCCGCACCCCCAGGTCGCCGAGCAATCCGGCCAGCAGGTGTTCGAGATAGGCACCGCGATAGACTCCATCCGAAACCAGCAGTGACAGCCCCCCGCCGATCAGCGGCACGTGCCCGATCAGGTTGCGGTCCAAGAACTTTCGATAGTCGAGAGAACGCATGATCTCGGCGAGCCGGGTCAGCGGTTCGCCTGCCGCCTGCAGGGCGGCCGCCAGCGACGCGACGATGGCGCCCGCGCTCGTCCCGGCGACCCGGGGAAACCGGTAACCGGCCGCCGCCAGCGCGTCGACCGCACCGACCAGGCCGATACCCCGAACGCCGCCGCCCTCGCAGACCAGATCGACCGAATCCATCACCGGCCCCTACCATCAAGATGGCCGACGCCGGGCGCGGTGCTCACGAGATCCGCTCGCCGTCGACCCCGAAGAAATGCACGTGCCCGACTTCCGGGTGCAGCCGCACCCGACTGCCCTTCTGCGGCGGATTGCGCCCGTCGGCGCGGGCAACGACGTCCTGGTCGATTCCCTTCGCGGAGTCGGTGATTCGGCCATACAGGTACGCGTCGGCGCCGAGCTCCTCGACGACGTCGACCTCCATCTCGACGCCGAGGCCGCCCAGCTCGAAGTGCTCGGGCCGGACCCCGACCACGATCTGGCTGGCATGGCCGGCGATCTCACGCGGTAGCTGGATCGGCCAATCCCCCAGTGACACAGCCGAATCCACGATTGGCAAGGTGAACAGGTTCATTGCCGGCGATCCGATGAATCCGGCAACGAACACGTTCGCCGGGTTGCGGTACAGCTCGCGTGGCGCCGCGAACTGCTGCAGCACGCCGTCGCGCAGGACTGCCACACGGTCTCCCATCGTCATGGCCTCGACCTGGTCGTGGGTGACGTAGACGGTCGTCGTCCCCAGCCGTCGCTGCAGCGCCGCAATCTGATTGCGGGTTTGCACCCGCAGTTTGGCGTCGAGATTGGACAACGGCTCGTCCATCAGGAACACCTGCGGGCGCCGCACGATCGCGCGCCCCATCGCCACCCGCTGGCGTTGCCCACCGGAGAGGTCTTTGGGTTTGCGATCCAGATACGGTTCCAGATCGAGCAATTTCGCCGCGGCGAGAACCCGGTCGTAGATCTCGGCTTTCGAGGTCTTCGCGATCTTCAACGCGAAACCCATATTCTGCGCGACCGTCATGTGCGGGTACAGCGCGTAGTTCTGGAACACCATCGCCACGTCGCGATCCTTGGGGTCGACATGGGTGACGTCGCGCTCACCGATGCGGACGCACCCGGAGTCCAGCGTCTCCAATCCGGCCACCATCCGCAACGAGGTCGTCTTGCCACATCCCGAGGGCCCGACCAGAACGACGAACTCGCCGTCCGCGACGAACAAGTCGAGACCGTCGAGGGCTGGGCGGTCCGTGCCCGGGAATTGTCGAGTCGCTTGCTCCCAGCTCACCGAAGCCACGACTCACCCACCCAGCCCGGTCACGGCGATGCCGCGCACAAAGGAGCGCTGCGCCACCGCATAGATGATCACCAACGGCACCATAATGATGATCGAGGCCGCCATGATGATCGGCCAGCGCGCGACGTACTCCCCCCGCAGCCGCACCAGCCCGAGGGTCAGCGTGGCCAGACTGTTGCGCTGAATCATCAACAGCGGCCACAGAAAGTCGTTCCAGACGTTGACCCAGGTGAGCACGGCAAGCACCATCACGGCGGGCCTGGCATGGGGCAACAGAATCCTCCAGTAGATCTGCCACGGCGAACACCCGTCGAGAATCGCGGCTTCCTCGAGATCACCCGGCAGCGTTTGGAAGAACTGGCGCATCAGGTAGGTGCCGAACGCGCTGCCGAACAAACCCGGCACGATCATCGCCCACGGCGTGTCGACCCATCCCACCGTCCGCATCAGGATGAATTGCGGAATCACCGTCACGGTCAGCGGCACCATCAGCGTCCCCAGGTACAGCACGAACAGGGTGTCGCGGCCTCGGAATTGCAGGCGCGCGAAGGCATATCCGGCCAATGAGCAGAAGAAGACCTGCCCGGCGGTCACGCATCCGGCGTACAGCACGGTATTGAAAAACATTCGCCAGAACGGCATCACGCGGAACACCTCGGTGTAGTTCGACCACCGCGGGTGGGATGGCAACAGCTTCGGCTCGCTGATCTCACCCTCCCTCTTCAGCGAGCCCGACACCGCCCAGGCAACCGGGAAAAGCCAGCACCAGGCGATGGTCACCAGCGCGGCGTAGACCACCACGGCGCGAAAAGTAATGCGCTTGAACAGTCCCTCAGCTAAGGCCACGCGAAGCCTCCCAAGATCGCCGATGCGTCAGCCGCAACTGCACCACGGTCAATATCAGCAATATTGCGAACATCACCCATGCCAGCGCCGACGCATAGCCGAATTCCAGGAACGAGAAGGCGTGCTGGAACAACATGATGCCCAGCACGTAGGTCGAGGTCTCCGGGCCGCCATTGGCGCCGTTGAGAACGTAGACCATGTCAAACGCCTGGAACGCGTGGATGATTGAAATGACGATGACGAACGACACCGAGCCGCGGATCAACGGCACGGTGATCGACCAGAACTGCCGTATCTCGCCCGCACCGTCGATTTTGGCTGCCTCGTACACGGTTTGCGGCACTCCCTGCATTGCCGCCAGCAGGATGATGGTCGCGAACGGCACACTGCGCCACACGGCGACCACGCAGAGTGACGCCATCGCCCAATTCGGGTCGACCAGCCACGGCACCGGGTCGATTCCCACCCAGCCGAGCATGATGTTGAGCAGCCCGTTGTCGGTGTTGAAGACGAATTGCCAGACGACCGCCAGCACCACCGACGAGATCGCCAGTGGCATGAAGACGATTGTCCGGACGATGGCTATGCCCTTGGCCTCTCGGTTCAGCACGGCAGCGACGACGAGACTGATGACAACGGTGGGTATGACCGTTCCGAGTGTGAAGACCACGGTGTTGCGGATGGCGATGAGAAACAGCGGGTCGGACGTGAACAGGTCTTCGAAGTTCTTCAACCCGACGAACTTCGGCGCTCTGAACACGTCCCATTGCTGAAAGCTCATGAACAGCGAAAACCCGAGGGGAAAGAGCATGAACACCGCGACCGCCGCCAGGTTCGGTGCGACGAACATGCGTCCCGCCCAGGCTCGCCGCCGCGACGGATAGGGCCCCTGCGGATGGCGTTTCGCGGTGGTCGAGGTGAGCAAAGCTGATTGGTTCACCGATGTCATGGGTTTCGCAACACCTCGTCGACTGCGCCCGACAACCCCGTCAGCGATGTCGCGGGGCGGGACCCGCGCAGGACGGGTCCCATGTTGCGATCCATCAGCGCAACGATTTTTTCCCATGCCGGGGTGACCGGCAGGCCTTCGGAATAGGACGGCCCCTCGGTGAGCACCGCGAGGTTACGAATCCTGTTGTGGGCCTTGGCGAATCCGTCCGACGCGAGCACCGATCGCAGCACCGGCACGAAGAGGCTGGATTCGGCGATGATCGCCTGGCCGACGGGGCCGCAGGCAAACTTGACGAACTGCCATGCCTGCTCCTTGTGCCGGCTGCTCGCCGAGATGGCCAGTCCGGTGGTGCCGATATTGGAGCAGGCGCTATGCCCGTGGGGCAGGGATGGCCCTACCGGCAGAGGGGCGACATCGAAATCCAATCCCTCGGCGCTGATGAAGGTCTGGTATCGCCAGTGACCCCCCAGCGCGATCGCGGCCTTGCCCGCCGCGAACAGATCCGGCGTCGACATCGACTGCACCTCGGAGGCGTTGGGTGCCACCTTGTGCTTGTTGGCGAGGTCGGCATAGAACTGCACCGCCTCCATGAACGCCGGGTTGTCGAAATTGAAATGGGTCGGGTTCCGGCGCGGCGTCGACCACGGCACGCCATTGTTCAGCGCGAACAATCCGGCCGAGTAGTACGAGACAAAGGTGTTGACGAAACCCCACTGCGTGACCCGGCCCGATCCGTCCCGCTTGGTCAACGCCTTCGCCGCGTCCAGGAATTCGGCGAACGTCCACGTCTTGTCCCAGGCCGTGGGCGGAGCTGCCACGCCGGCCTCGGCGAACAGCCGCGTGTTGTAGAACAGGAAATTTCCGGACCACTGTTCCGGAAAAGCCGATTGCTCGCCGTTGAGCGCGAACGTGTCATACAGCGGCGCAACGCTGTCCGCCTTCAATTCGGCGGCGAAGGCCTGATCGCGCGCCAGTGGGTCGTTGAGGTCTTGCAACACTCCCCGGGTAGCCAACTCGGCATAGCTCAGTTCCCACGCTTGCAGCACGTCCGGACATTTGCCGCCCGCGCAAAACGTGGACAACTGCTGCATCACTCCCGGCCCGGACCGCACCACCCGCACCTTGATGTCGGGATGACGGCGCTCGAATTCGCCGACGACACGCAGCCGGGCGGCGGACTCGTCCGGGTTGGCCGCGAAGAAGAACGTCAACGCGTCGTCGTCGTCGGAAGCGCAGCCACCGGCCCACGGCGCCAGAGCCGCGGCGGTCAGTGCGCCAGCGCCCCGCATCAAGCTCCGCCGTCCGAACGGCTTACCGAGCATCGTCCTCCCGTTCCCGCCCCATCTCCGACGGCCCGACCGGCCGTGTCCCATGTCCTTGGTACCCGATGGGGCTGGCATCCGCCTGAGACGGCCACCCCGGCAACGCGAGAACCACCCGGTGCAGGCGGTCGGCGTCGGCGGTGATGTCGATCAAGCAAATGCGGTTGTCGGCGCCGATGCCGAGCTGCAACAGGATCCGCGCGCGGCCCCGCGGCGCGATCACGATGCCGGGGACACCGTCGACCAGCATGACCACGCCGGCCCGCGCGCGCTGGGCGAAGTGACGCGTCTCCTCGGCGACCTCGCGGGCCCCGCGCAACTCGGCCGCCATGTCGTCGGGAATCAGCACGCGATCGACCCGGCGCACCACGTCGGGGGCCAACAACTCGAGCAACGTGGCGATATCACCGCCGCGGGATGCCGCCAGAAACGCGTCGACAACCTCGAGGTGTTCGGCCTCGCCGCGGGGTCGGGCGGGCGAGCCGTTGTGCAGTCGTGCCCGGGCCCGACTCGCCAGCTTCTTCGCGGCCGTCGGCGACCGGTCCAGCACGTCACCGATCGTCTCGAACGGCACGGCGAAAAGATCGTGCAGGACGAACGCGACGCGCTGCGCGGGCGAGAGGCGGTCCAGCACCACCAGCATCGCGGTGCCGACCGAGTCGACCAGCAGCGCCTCCTCGTCCGCCGATGCCGACGCGGTGGCCAGCCGGTCGAGCTCTCCCGCGTCGGCCAACGGCTGCTCGGCGCGGCGCTTGCGGGCGCGAAGCTGGTCGAACGCCTCGTGGGCGGTGATCGTCGTGAACCAACCGGTCAGGTTGACGACGTCGCCGACGCCGGCCGCGCGGCTGGCCTTCAGCCATGCGGACTGCACCGCGTCGTCCGCGTCCGCCAGCGAGCCGAGCAGCCGAAATGCCACCGCCCGCAAGTGCTGCCGGTCGGCGTCGAACTGTTTCGCCAGATCGGCGAGGTCCAACGGATTTTCGGTCATGGGTCACCTTTTCCGCACGGGAGCCGTCAAGAAGGTGACCGCGTCGATCGAACTCGCTGCGCAGAAGAGATCAGCACCATGACGCTACCGATTGTGCGCCGCGACGCGCGCCGCGGCCACGCGGCTCGCCGGTGCGGAAATAGCTCCACCACAACGGATACAACGATGGAAAGGACCTGATTCGCATGCACACCGCATACCTGGTGATCACCCTGATCACCGTGATCGCCACCGGCGGGATCGCCGTCGCCGACCTGATCCCGGCGAAATTCGTCCTGGCAAACTCGGCCGAGGTCGGCGTGCCGCGTTCGTGGATACCGGCGCTGGGGGTGACCAAGCTGGCCGGGGCCGTCGGCCTGGTCGCCGGGCTGGTGGGTCTGCCGGCGTTAGGCATCGCGGCCGCGGCCGGCCTGGTCCTGTTCTTCGTCGGTGCGGTGCTGACTCACGTCAGGGCACACGTCCTGTACAACATCGCCTTTCCCGGCGCGTTCCTGTGCCTGTCGGCGGCGTCGCTGGCGCTGCTGGTGATCCAGCGCTACTAGCTGGTCGTGCGGGTCTTTACCGCGTCGTCCTGCTTCTTGGCAACGTCGAGCACGAAGTCCTGCGGAGCGGCGTCGTTGGGTCCGCTGTCGAACTCCAGGTCGACGACGACCTTGCCCTCGGAGAACACCACGTAGGTCACCGATTTGGTGTTATCGGGCGACGGGCCGACGACGATGATCCCGTTCGTCCCCACCGCGAACGGCTGGGGGGCACCGGTGACGTATTTGCCCAGCGACGCCGGGCGGTCCTTGGCGCCTTGGGCGGCCGAAGCCGCGTCGGTAAAGACGACGAGGAGGTCGGTGATGGTGTGGGTTTTCGAGGTGTTGCTGAAGGTCACCGCCACCCCGGCCACGCCGCCGGGGTTCTGCTCCGGCGGACCCAACGTGGTGTCGGCGCCGATGTCGGCGGCCGTGACCAGCAAGTTGGAGTAGTCGGCCAGTGGCGCGGTTCCCGAGGGCGCCGCACTCGACGCGGATGAGGATGCCGCCGAACTCGACGACGCCGCGGAGGTCGACGAGGACGTCGACGACGACGATGACGAGGAAGATGGCTTTTCGTCTTTGCCACAGCCTGTCGCGACGGTCAGCAATGCGGTGATCGCCACCCCGACGCCAACGGTTCGTACCACACTCATCGTTTGCCTCCGTCTCATGACAGCTATTTCTACGGCACCCATCAGGTCCTCGGCAATAGATGCAACGATGCGGCGCGCACCGGGTGGCGATCGCCTTGGTCCGCTCAGCCTGGAAAATAACGGATTTGATCGATCGCTTTGCCGCGTCGGCCCAGGTCGGCGAAGATAATGCCGCGACCGTGACTCGAACTGAGCGAAACGGTCACCGTGGACCCCGCACCGTTCATCTTGGTCCAGTTCGCCCGGTTTAGTTCGGTCGCGAATTCGCCGATGTCGAGCGGGTCGCTGTCTCCCAAAGTGATTGCGGCCGAAGGCGATAGCGCGTGCGCGGCGCCCAACGTATCACCACTTGCAACGGCGGCGAGGAACGTGCGCACCAGCCTCTTGTGACGTGCACCCGGCCGGCGAAGGCCGCTCATGAAGCCCGCCGTACCCGACAACCCCTGATTGCCCAGCAGATCTCGCGACAGTTGCAGGGCAGGCGATATCGCCGGCGATCCGGTCCGCAGAAACTGCAGCATCATCGCCGGCAGCTCCCAGTAGGCCCGTAGATGAGCAATCTGCCACTTGCCGTTCGCTTCTCGAAGGTCGTAGCGCAGGAACGCGGGGATGTACATGGTGACGGCCGACCCCATCGACACCTCGAGCTCGAGATCGCGCAGCACGACGGTGCCGAAGACGATGTCGAGCTCGCGATGGAATGCGATCTCGCGCGGGCCGATGAAGGTGTCGTAGAAGTGTCCGATCTGGACCGGGCCCAGGTGCGGTCGTGAGCCGACCGGGTCTTCGATACGCCCGTCCTCGGTGAACAACCCCACCCACCCGGCGCGGTCATGCGCGGCGGCCGCCCGTGGCGACCGCTCCACCGCGGCCAGCAGAGTCTCTCGATCCAGCGGCACCGCCATCAGATGCCCTCTATCAATTCGATTCCGGCACTTCGCATCTCGTCCATAGCTTGCGCGACCGAACTGGGCGCAACCGCCGCCGTGAGGTCGACCAGAACCCGGGTGCGCAACCCGTTGCGTGTCGCGTCCTCGGCGGTTCGCCGGACGCAGTGGTCGGTGGCAATGCCGACGACGTCGACCTCGTCGACGCCGCGCCGCCGCAACCACTCGAGTAGCACCGTCCCGTTCTCGTCGGCGCCCTCGAAGCCGCTGTACGCGGCGGCGTGGGCGCCCTTGCGGAATATCGCCTCAATCGGCCGGGTGTCGAGGTCGGGACGAAATTCCGCCCCCGGACTTCCGGCGACGCAGTGCGGCGGCCAGGACGACGAATAGTCCGGGTGCTCGGAGAAGTGGTCCCCCGGGTCGATATGGAAATCCTGGGTAGCCACGACGTGCTGGTAGCCGGGCTCGCCGGACAGATAGTCGTTGATGGCGCCGGCCACCTCGGCGCCGCCGGTGACGGGCACCGAGCCACCCGCGCAAAAGTCGTTTTGCACGTCGACGATGATCAACGCTCGCACGCGCTCCACCATATCGCCGTCAACTGCGGCGATGGGCGGGCCGGTTTGTTTGCCGACCACCCGGGTAACCCCCTGCCATGGTCATCCGCAGAATCGCGCGTCCCCTGTTGTCGGTTGCCTTTGTCGGCCAAGGAGTGGAATCGCTGCTCAATCCCAAGACCGCCGCGGAAGCCGCAGCACCTGCGGTGGACGGTCTGCAGGCGCTACCGGATCAGGTGGCCCGCAACATACCTGCCGACCCCCAGACGTTCGCCCAGATCACCGCGGGTGTTCAGATCGTGGGCGGATTGCTGCTCGCCACCGGCAAGATGCCCCGCGTTGCCTCGGCCGCACTCGCGTTGACGGTGCTGCCGGCGAACCTCGGCACCTACTCCTTCTGGACCGAGACGGACCCGGAGCGCAAAGCCGAGCTGCGTCGCGGGTTCTTGAAAGATCTGAGCCTGTTGGGCGGACTGATGATCGCGTCCGCCGATACCGCGGGCAAGCCGTCGCTGGGATGGCGCGGCCGCCGGGCTGCCGAGCGTCTGTCCGACCGGGTGTCCTCGGGGGTACCCGGATCGGACGACACCGACTTCGGCGAGCTCGGCGAAAGAATCGCGCACGGACTCCAACTCGGCGCCGAGCGCGGTCGCGAACTGGCCAGCACGGCGGCCGAGCGGGGCGCGCCGTACGCCGAAGCCGCCCTGGGCCGCGGCCGCGAATTGGCCAGCGCCGCCGCCGAACGTGGTGCACCCCTTGCGGAAAAAGCGCGCAAGCGGGGCGAAAAGCTGGCCAGCACGGCCCGGGTACGCGGTGAGGAACTGGCCGAAACCGCGCGCACGCACAGCAGCCAATTGGCCGACGCGGCGCGCGAACGAGTCGGCGGTCAGATCAAGACCCGTCGCCGCAAGCGTCCCTGGTAATCGGCTAGCTCGTCAGGAAGGTGTCGACGATCGCGTCGACACTTCGGCCGATATCGACGGTGACCCCGGGCTCGTCGTCACCCAGCGGTTCCAAGGCGTCGAATTGCGAACGCAACAACGCGGCCGGCATGAAATGGTCCGGCCTGGCCGCCAACCGCGCGCCGATTTGCTGCGGTGAGCCACTCAGGTAGAGGAACTCGGTGCGCGAGCAGTGTGCGCGCAATTGGTCGCGGTAGGCGCGTTTGAGCGCCGAGCAACTCATCACCCCACCGTCGCGGTGACCGGCCAGCCACTCCCCGACTCGTTGCAGCCACGGATGGCGATCGTCGTCGTTAAGCGGTTGTCCGGCAGCCATTTTGGCGACATTGGACGGCGGATGCAAATGATCGGCGTCGACGAAGGGCACGCCCAGCCGTTGTGCGAGTGCGGAACCCACCGTCGACTTGCCCGATCCGGACACACCCATCACCACGATGGGCGACGCCGCGGCGGTCGGCACCGCCTAGCTCTGTCGCGCGAGGTTGCGGTTCCATTCCATCCAGCCGACGCCGGTGCGGCCGTCCGCGGTGTCGATACTGACCCAGGCGCGGGCGAACTCGCTCACCTGTCCGTCGGGGCCGGTTAGGAGCACCGGGGCGTGGCCGTGGATATCCACGTCGCCGCTGATCGCACCCGGATCGAGACTAAGCGTCATCTTAAGAGGTAAACCGTTGGCGCCGAAGGAACGTGGGTTGGTCACGGTGTGGAGTTCGGTGACGTTTGCCTCGGAATCCTGGATATAGCCGATACCCACCGGAGGGACATTCGGGATGTTGATATCCAATCCGTGCAGGTGGGTGCCATCGCCGAGGTGCAGCGCGCTCCACATCCAATCCATGCTCCACCAGTCGCGGACACCCCACGAGTGATCACGCTGTCCCGCAACGGAATCCATGCGGTAGGTGGTGTCGCCAACGGTGACGGTTCCCGTTACGGTGCAAGGGATTTCGTAGCGGGTGGTTATCCGGTATTTGTACGGGGCACCGTCGGTGGTCCACACCAGATTCATCGTGATGTCGACGGGCGTTCCCGCTTCGCCACGCAATATCGCCGACGGGTCCGCGTAGGACTGACCCTGTGCCCGCACGTCGACACGATAGGTCTGCAGCGCAGCGCCGGCGGAGTGCCTGATTTCGAAGGCATCGGTGGACAACACCCACGGGTCCTCCGGTAGCGGAACTTCGTAATCCAGCACGGCCACGGTCGGGAGGTCGGGTCCGCACAGCAGCACCTGCACCCACGCGGCCTGCTGGTTGGCGACCAGACCGATCCGGAACCAGCCGCCGAATCCCTGTGCCGCATCGACGAAATCGGCGTACCAGCTCTCACTCCACAGCGGTTCGCCGGTCGGGGCATGTGCGAGTTCGTCGTCGTCCGATGGCCGCAGCGGCTCGGGTGCCACCGCATTCGGCAGCGTCGCCAGCGCGTCGGTATCGAGCACGTGGTCGCAGTGCCGCGCGAGCATCGTCATGAACATCTGGTCGCCGCGCTCGGTGCGTTCCACCAGCATCGATGAAACGATCGCCATCATCACGCCGAAAAAGGCTTGTCGGCGAACACCTTCGGTGATGTCGGCGAACGTGATCGGCGCGTTCGGCCCGAGCGCCTCGTGGTAGGCCCGCAGCAACGCGTCGTAGTGCGCCCGGCGATCCGCCGTCGGCAGTGCGCAGCCGAGGAAATACGCCAGGTCGGTCAATGGCGGACCCCAGGAGACGGTCTGCCAATCGACGACGGTCAGTGCGCGGTCGGCCCGCTGGGCGCCGAACAACATGTTGTCCAGTCGGTAGTCGCCGTGAACCAGGCCCTGGATCGTGTTGCGCTGCGCTTCGGCGGCCAAATACGCGTCGAAGGAGCCCACCAGGCGCTCGCACACCAGGCGGTGCGCCGGAGCGATCTGGTCGCCGTAACGCTCGAGAAAGCCCGCGTACAGCGGGGCGATCATGCCTTGGTTCAGCGGAGTGTCGCGATTGAGCCACGGCGCCTCGGCCAGCGAGGTGTCACCGAGCAGGGGGCCGTGCAGCCGACCCAGCTCGACGACCCCGATCGCGGCCTGTTCTATTGTGGCACCGGCGATTTCGTTGCCAACGACCGCGGGAACCGCATCGCCGAGTAGCAGATCGAAGACTCCCGTCGAGGTGTCGATCGCGGCGTGATAGCACGGCGCGATCGGGCCGCCCAGGCGTGGCGCGATATCGCCGTAGAAGCGAACCTCGCGCTCGTAGAGGCCCAGCGCCAACCCGGTTTGCCGACTCACCGGATCGCTGGCGGCGACCTTCAGCACCACCGACTCGGGCCCCGCGGCGCCGTCGCGGTAGCGCAGGCGCACGCGGTAGCACTCGCTCATCTGGCCGGTGCCGATGCGTTCGGTTTCGAAGTCGGCGACCTCTCCGGCACCGATCGCGGCGGTCAGCCACGAGGCGGTCAGATCACTGGGTCGTTCGATTGGCTGGGTCTGCATTGACGTCCTCTGCCGAATTTTCGCTGACGATTTAGCGTGCCACGTCAGCGTGCCAGGTCACTGCGCCAATGAGAAGCCTGCCCAGGCCATCCGGCGATGCGGGTGCGGATCGAATTCGACGCGGGACTTGCGGTCGAAGACGAAGACGGCGCGGTCGTCGAAGGTGTAAGCGGGCCAGTCGTCCCCGGGCACCCCGGTTCGACTGAACGCTCGCCAACGACGTTGCACCTGATTGCTCACCTTGAGCGCGGCGCGCTGGTCGGCTGCGGCAGTCAAGAACGCGCCGAGCCGGGTGCGATAGAAATCGAAGACGGCCAGCAGTTCGGTGGCGTGCGTGGCACCCAACCCCGACCAGCGCAGCATCCGCGGTGCGTAGTCGTAGCGGTACAGGTAGGTGGGCGCGTGGCCGCAGTGCGCCTCGGCGATCTGCCAGGCCGCCGAGCTGAACGCGAAGTCGCCACCGAGCTGGATACACGCCTCCGACGATGGGTAACCCGGATAGGCGCCGGTAATGCGTTCTCGGACAGCCGGTTCCAGGTCGGCCAACAACTCTTCGATCATCGTTTTGTTGGTGGGCAGCATTTTGAGGAATCGGGTGAACAACCGGCCCTCGTCGGCGTTGGTACCCACGATGAGCGGGAGCCGATGCGCCCGGCCGGACTCCATCGCCTCGACGGGATCTTCGGGCAGAATGTCGTCGCCGATGACCGGTCCGATCGGGAAGGCGCCCAGCTTGCTCTCCATGCCCTGTTCGATCAGGCGATTTTGGGTTTCCACGAGCTGGGCCGGGGACACCTGCATCAAAGTGGCGGCGGCGTCCTCGGGCCGCGCGCCCAGCAAGTTCGCGAATCGTGTCGCGAACTGGGCCGAAATCTCCTTCGACCGCACCAGCCCGGACGCCGGACTTTCGGCGATCGCCCGGGCGAACAGACCCCCGGCGGCCGGCACGGCCAACAACGTGGCGGCGATGCAGGCGCCCGCACTTTCACCAAAGATGGTGACGTTGCCGGGATCGCCACCGAATCCGGCGATGTTGTCCCGAACCCACTGCAATGCCATCACCACGTCGCGCAGGTACAGGTTGCTGTCGATGGTGACGTCCGCGGTGGACAGGGACGACAGGTCGAGACATCCCAGCGCGCCCAGCCGGTAGTTGACCGATACGTACACGCAACCGCTGCGGGCCAGCGCCGCGCCGTCGTACAGCGGGACCGCCGAGCTGCCCAGGATGTACCCGCCGCCGTGAATGAAGACCATGACCGGCAGCGGTTCATCGTGACCCGATTCCGGCGCGACGACGTTGAGGGTGAGGCAATCCTCGCTCATCGGCTGGTATCTGCCTCCGTAACCCGAGAGGCCGAGCAACGTGTAGCGGCGCTGCTGGGGCGCGCAGTTGGTGAACCCGTGGCAATGTCGCACCCCCGACCACGGCTGCACCGGCTGCGGCGCCCGGAAGCGCAGCCGCCCGACCGGCGGCCGTGCGTAGGGAATGGATCGCCAGCGGTTGACGCCATCGCGGGTGAAGCCCTCGACGATGCCGTTGGCGGTGCGTGCGCGGATAGTGCGCTCGTGCATACGCCGACGGTAGCCGACACTACATATGTAGGGCGCGCGGAGCGGCTAAATCCGCGCTGTGACGGATAGCCTGTCGGGATGCGAATGGCCGCGTTGGTCACACTCTCGGTACTGGTTGCCGGATGCTCGCACAGCGGCGGGGGCCAGTCGGCGCGAAGCCAGACCCCGAACACGACGGCGGTGTCGGGTTTCTCCCCGACCACCACGGTCTCGCCGGGGAGTAAACCGCCCGGGCCGTCGGCCCCGCCCGCCGCCGGCGCGCCGATCTCGGACGTCATCGCGTGGATCGAAGCAGGTCATCCAGCCGATCCCGCCCGCTATCACGCCGTCACCCGCGACGGCGTCACCACGCAGCTCGGTAACGACGTCGCCTTCACCGTGGCGGCCAGCCCTCCTGGCCGCCCCGTCGCGTGTGCGACGGATTCCGCGCACACCGGTGGCACGCTGACCTGTCTGGTCGATCTGGCCAATCCCCCGCCCCGGCCGGAGACGGCCTACGGCGAATGGAAAGGCGGGTGGGTCACCTTCGACGGGACGAATCTGCAGGTCGGAGCGGCCCGCGCCGACCCGGGTCCGTTCGTCAACGGCAACGGCGCCGAGTTGGCGGCCGGGGACACGTTGTCCTACGACGACTACCGCTGTCGCGCCGACCAGGCCGGCTTGTTCTGCGTGAACTACGCCCGCCAGTCGGCCGCCAGGTTCGGCGGCGCCGGGATCCAGCAGTTCGGCTGCCTGCGGTCGGTGCCGCCGCCCGATGGGATCGGGATCGCGTTCGGCTGCTGAGGATTTTTTGGCGCGGCGGCGGTGTTCATTACCTCAAACCGCGACGAGGAGTACACCCGTGCCTACCGCAATTCCCACCGTCGAACTTGGCGACGGGCTTACCGTCAGTGCGATCGGGTTCGGCGCGATGGCGCTGACCCCGGTCTATGGCGAGGTCGACGACGCTGAATCGCTTGCCACCCTGCACCATTGCCTCGACCGGGGCGTCACCTTCATCGACACCGCAAACATCTACGGCGGCGGGGAGAACGAACGGCTGATCGCCAAGCTGCTGGCGGAACGTCGCGACGAGGTCACTCTCGCAACGAAATTCGGTATCGCCGGCAGCCCGTTGGCGGGTTCTCGAGCGGTACGCGGCGACGCCGCGTACGTCCACGAGTGCATCGACGAAAGCTTGCGACGGCTGGACACCGACGTCGTCGACTTGTACTACATGCACCGACGCGACCTCGATGTCCCGATTGAAGAGACGGTCGGCGCAATGGCGGAGCTGGTATCGGCCGGCAAGGTGCGGCACCTCGGATTGTCCGAGGTGACAGCCGATGAGCTGCGCGCGGCGGTCGCGGTGCACCCGATCGCCGCCGTGCAAAGCGAATGGTCGGTGTGGAGCCGCGACGTCGAGCGCAACGTCGTAGCGGCCGCCGCCGAACTGGGCGTCGGATTCGTGCCGTATTCGCCCCTGGGACGCGGCTTCCTCACCGGTACTGTCCGCTCCACCGCGGATTTGTCCTCACCGGCCGACTTCCGAAGCAGGATGCCGCGGTTCGCCCACGACGCCCTGGACGCCAATCTGGCCGTCGTGGACGTGGTGACCTCGATCGCGGACGCACAGGGCGCCACCGGCGCGCAGGTCGCGCTGGCCTGGCTGCGTCACCGCGGCGAACAGTTGGGCGTCATCAGCGTGCCGATCCCGGGCACCCGCCGGGCAGCACGAGTCGACGAGAACGCCGGTTCGCTGAACGTGACCCTGACACCGGAGCAGTTGGCGGCGTTGGATTCTGCCGGTTCGGCGGTTTCCGGTGACCGCTTCGAGGACCTCAGCTGGGTGTCGGCGGGGCGCGAGTGACGCCGTTAGTTCGCTTGCTCGGCCATGATCGTCGCGAAGAGTTCGGCCATCTCGTCGGCGGGTCCACCGGGAACCGTGTATCCGGCTTCGTCGCGGATCTCGGCCAGGTGATCCCGCACATCCTCGATGGACAGGCCGGGATTGTAGAAACCCTTCGTCCGACCGATGAAGAATCGCGAAACATGGCCTGCACCAACGGTATAAACCTCTCCCGACACCGGGCAATCTCGGTGGGTCAGGAACGCGACCACCGGAGCCACCAGCGCGGGATCCAGCTTCTTGAGGTACTGGCTGGTCAGGTCGTCCAGCACCGCCCGCGCCGCCGCGTCGGCCGGGGGTGCGGCACCGTCGATCGAGTGAGTCAGCATCCGCGTGTAGGCGATCGGGGCGACGGCGTTGACCTTGATGTTGTGGTCGGCGCCCTCGGCAGCCAGCACGCGGGTAAAACCGAGTAGCCCGGTCTTGGCAGACCCATAGTTGCTCATGCCGACATTGCCCAGAAGTCCCGCCGCCGAGGTCGTGTTGAGTATTCGCCCGTAACCCTGCTCGCGCATCGCCTTCCACGCCGGCCGTGTCACATGGAACGCGCCCCGCAGGTGCACGTCCAACAGCGGTTCGAACACCTCGGCGGTCATATCCGCGAACGGTGCATCCCGCACGATTCCGGCATTGTTGATCACGATATCGACGCGACCCCAGGCGCTCAGGGCGGTATCGATAATCGCTTGCCCCCCTTCGGGACTGGTCACGCTGTGGCTATCCGGGACGGCCTGACCGCCGAGCTCGCGAATCTCGTGGGCGGCGGCGTCCGCCGCTTCGGTGCTCGAGCCGTCCCCGGTCACCGAGCCGCCGATGTCGTTGACGACGACGCGCGCACCACGGGACGCCAGCAACAACGCGTACTCCTTACCCAAACCCCCGCCGGCGCCGGTGATGACGGCAACCTGATCGTCGAACCGCAACTGACTCGTGGACATCGTCACCAACTCACCGGAAGTTCTTTCATGCCATAGATATCGGCCTCTTTGAATTTCAGTTCATCCGGAGCTACCGCCAGCCTCAGCCCGGGCAAACGCCTCGCCAATGTGGTGAACGCCGACTGCATTTCGACGCGAGCGAGATTCGCCCCGATGCACTGATGCACGCCATAGCCAAACCCCAAGTGACCGCGGGTATTCCGCTCCACATCGAAGAATTCCGGATTGTCGACGAAGTCAGCGTCCCAATTCCCGGCCGGAATATTCATCAAGACCATGTCGCCGGCCTGGATCAACTGACCGCCGAGTTCGAAGTCCTCGGTCGCCACCCGGTCCACCTGACTGTGCACGATGGACAGATAACGCATCAGTTCTTCGACGATGTTGGCGACGACGGCGGGATCGTCGGACTCCCCGAGTCGCTTGAAGATCTCGGGACGTTCCAGCAGCGCAACCGTTCCCAGCGAGATCATGTTGGCGCTGGTCTCGTGGCCGGCGACCAGCAGCGTCATCCCGGAGAACGCCGCGGTCTCGCGGTTGAGCTGGCCCGTCACGACATAGTCGGCAACCAAGCGGCCGATCAGGTCGTCAGCCGGATCCCGTTCCTTGCGCCCCACCAATTCCAGGAGGTAGCCGAACATCGCGGCACCGGCCTGTGCCTTTTCGTCGTCGGATGCCCTCGTATCCAGCCCAACCGCGGTGTATTGCTGGAAGGACGCGAGATCCTCGGACGGCACCCCCAGCAGTAGCGCGATTACCAGGGACGGCACCGGCAAGGCGAAGTCGCGCACCAGGTCGGCCGGCGGCCCGTTACGGATCATGACATCAAGATGATGATCGACCAATTCCTGGATCCGGGGCCGCATCGCTTCGCAACGCCGGAAGGTGAAGTCGCCGGTCAGCATGCGCCGCAACCGATGATGCTCGGGGTCGTCGACCCGGGCGAACATGACCGGCGTGTTGTCCGTGTTCTTCTGCCTCAGGTATTCGGGGATGGTGTCGGCGGACAGACGCGGGTCGACCAGGGCCGCCCGGATGTCGTGGTACCGGCTCACCACCCAGGCCGGTCGGCCGTGGTACATGACCCGTCGCAGTCCGGGTTCCTGGCGCCAGTCGACGAATTCGGCCGGCGGATGCAGCGGGCAGTGCGCGGCACGCGGTACGGGGATCACCGGAAGATCCATGTCGGAGCTCAGATCGGTTGACATCAACGGTGTTTCGTGATCGTCGAGTTCGTGTGCCAGCACGAGTTCATCGTCACCAGCTCACCGGGAGTTCTTTCATGCCATAGATGTTGGCGTGCTTGAAGCTCAACTCGTCCGGCGATACCGCCAGAGTGAGGCCGGGCAGCCGGCGCGCCAGGGTGGCGAACGCGACCTGCATCTCGACGCGGGCCAGGTTCGCGCCGATGCACTGGTGCGCACCGTACCCGAAGCCCAAGTGCCCGCGGGTGTTTCGGTCGACGTCGAAGCTGTCGGGGTTGTCGGCGTAGGCGGCGTCCCAGTTGCCGGCGGGCAGGTTCATCATCACGAACTCCCCGGCACGAATCAGCTGACCGCCGATCGTCAGGTCTTCGGTGGCCACCCGGTCGACCTGGCTGTGCACGATCGTCAGGTAGCGCATCAGCTCCTCGACGATGTTCGCGATGACGGCGGGATCGTCGGTTTGTCCGAGTCGCGCGAATACGTCGGGATGTTCCAGCAGCGCAACGGTTCCCAGCGAGATCATGTTGGCGGTGGTCTCATGGCCGGCCTGCATCATGATCACGGCGTTCATCGCCGTGGTGGCGTGGTCGAGCTCACCCTTTGCCACGTATTCGGTGAGCAGCCGGCTGATCAGGTCGTCGCCGGGTTCGCGTGCTTTGCGCTCGACCAACTCCACGATATAGGCGTACATCGCCCCGAAGGCTTGGCCCTTCTGCTCGTCGGAGGACCTCTGGTCCAACCCCACGGTGGTGTGGTGCTGGAAGATCGCGAGGTCTTCCGGCGGGACTCCCAGCAGCAGCGCGATCACCAATGACGGTACCGGCAAGGCAAATTCGAGCACCAGATCGGCCGGCGCGCCCTTCTCGATCATCCGGCCGAGATAATGGTCGACCGTGTCCTGGATTTGCGGTCGCATCGATTCGCAACGCCGGAACGTGAAGTTGGTGGTCATCATGCGCCGCAATCGCTGATGCTCGGGATCATCGGCGCGCGCGAACATCACCGGGACCTTGTTGTCGGCGTCCTTCGGCATGATGGAATCCGGGATCGTCTTCGCGGACAGGCGCGGATCGACCAGCGCCGCCCGGATGTCCTGATAGCGGCTGATCACCCAGATCGGGTTGCCCTGAAACATCGCCTTTCGTAACCCGGGCTGCTCCCGCCAGTCCGCGAACTCGGCGGGTGGCGCAAGCGGGCACCGCGCGGCCCGCGGAACGGGCAGCACGGGAAGATCGGCGTCAGAGCAGACTTCGGAAGTTGTTGACATAACCTGCGTTTCCCATTAAATGTCAGCGTTCTGCCAGTTATAGAGCCTAGAGCTACACCTGTTGGCAGTCAACTCTCAGTTAGGCTGTCACGATGACCGCGGTTGAAGACCGGCCGTTGCGGGCAGACGCGGCGCGCAACGTCGAGCGCATCCTGCGCGCGGCGCGCGAGGTCTATGCCGAGCTGGGGCCCGACGCCTCGGTCGAAGCGGTCGCACGCCACGCCGGCGTCGGTGAGCGCACCCTGTACCGCAGATTTCCGGCGAAGGCCGATCTGGTGCGGGCCGCGCTGGATCAATGCATCGCCGAGGACCTCACGCCGGTGATCGACAGCGCGCGGCGCAGCGAAGACGCCCTGCGTGGCCTCACCGAACTCATCGAGACGGCCATATCGCTGGGCGCCCGGGAGCAGAACCTCCTGATCGCGGCGCAGCGGGCCGGATCACTGACCGCCGACATCTCCGACTCGTTGCTTGACGCCCTCAACGAACTTGTCCGCCGGGGCCAACAGTCCGGCATCGTCCGCGCCGACCTGGTCGCCGAGGACCTGCTTCGCCTGATCGGCATGCTCTACAGCGTGCTGTCCACGATGGAGGCGACCAGCGACGGTTGGCGACGCTATCTCGCGCTCATTCTCGACGCGATATCTACCGGCGAGCGAAAGCCGCTGCCTCCCGCGCCTCCTCTGCAGGCCTCCGAGCCGAACAGGTGGCCGCTGTAGGCGGGTTCAGTTGATCGTCACCCCGGCGTCGACCTTGAACTCCAGCCCCGTCACGTACCGGGATTCGTCGGACAGCAAGAACAGCACGGCGCTGCTGACGTCGGCGGGCTCCACGGCCGGCGTGGGCATCGCGTTGACGAAGATGGGAATCAGGTCGGACCGGTGCTCACCCAGCAGTGGTCCGAACGACGGCGGAACCATCCCGGTCGGCACGCCGGTGGGAAGCACGGTATTGACCCGCACGTTTTGTGCCGCAAGTTCATTCGCCAGAGCCAGGGTCAGGCCGACGACGCCGTGCTTGGCCGCCGTGTAGGGCGTCTGCAGCGGAAACCCTTTGATGGCACCCGCCGAGCTGATGTTGACCAGGCTGCCTCCCCCTTGGTTGAGCAGGTGCGGTATCGCGGCCGCGCAGGTGTTCCACACGCCGATCAGGTTGACGTCGACCACCGTGCGCCACTGATCGCCCGTTGTCCCGTCCCACGGCGCCACCGTCAAGACACCGGCGTTGGCCACCGCCCCGTCCAGTCCCCCCAGCTCGGCTGCACCCTCATCGACCACGGCACGCAGTAGCGCCTCGTCACGAACATCGACAACACGACTAACACAGCGGCGGCCGAAATCCTTTACCAGTCTCGCCGTTTCGGCCAGATCGTCTTCCGTGGCCAAGGGATACTCGATCTGCGGCAAGGATCGACAGATGTCGACCAGGATGAGATCCGCACCCTCCTGCGCAAGCCGCAACGCATGGCCGCGCCCCATGCCGCGGGCGGCGCCGGTAATCAGAATGCGTTTACCGGCAACGCGCACCTAGTGCTCACTCCACATCGCACCGCGCATCGTCGCGGACAGCGGAATGTCCTCCACCGCGACAAGTCCCTGCGGCGCGCGACACACCCAGTCGATCGCATTGACGGCACGCCCGGCCGTCGAGATGCAGCCGGCATCAGTGGAATCGAAAAGCGGATGGGAGACGTGGGTGTTGATTTCCACGCGCGGTTCGCCCTCCACGACGACACGATGCACGCCGGTATGCCCCTCGGGCGGGAACTCCCAGTCCGGCGCCGCGGCGTTGGTGAGCCTGGTGACGTGCTCGAGCGTGATCACCGGCTTGCCGTCACGCACGCCCTCGGTGGCGAAGCGCACCGCGCCCATCTGCCCCGGCTCCACCGTCATCATCGTGCAGTCGATTCGTTCCGGCGTGTACCACGGTTCGACGCGCTGGCGCACTTCGTCGAGTTTGATGTCGAGATGGTCGGCCAGACTTCGGACCTGGCCGCCCCACATCGACACGATCACCCCGGGCAGAAACATCATCGGCGAATCGTCGTCTTCAGTTGTTCCGAAACCCATTGCGGCGCCGGTGAACTCGGCATCGTCGTAATTTCCGTAGTCGAAGATCTCCTGGACGGTGATCGAATCCACCCGGGTAGTCAGGCTGACCGCCGAGTGCACCAGCGTATCGCCGGAGAAGCCGGGATCGATGCCGTTGACGTAGAGCGAGGTGTTGCCGGCGGCGCAGGCGCGCTGCAGGGGCTCGCGCAGCCAGTCTTCGGCGTGGTGCGGCGTGACCAGCCAGACCATCGACGTACCGACGACGTTGGTCCCCGCGGCGAGGAACCTCGACATCTGCTCGATCGCTTCCAGCGGCCGCGTCTCACCCTGAGACGTGTAAACCACGCAGTCCGCGCCCAGGTTCACCAGGGCGTCGATATCGTCGGTGGCGACGATGCCGGTCGGTGCGTCGAGTCCGCACAGCCGCGCCGCATCCTTTCCGACCTTGTCGGGGCTGGCGGCGTGCACGCCGACCAGTTCCAGATCTGGACGGCCGATGATCGCCCGCAACGAATGCCGGCCCACGTTTCCGGTGGAGAATTGAATGACTCTGCGCACTGTTACCTCATCCTTCCCGTGGACGATACTGTATCGCTTTCAGTCCCCGGGCGGCTTAATAGTCGGGTATCGGCAGCGGCGAATTGTTCGAGTCGATGCCGCCGTCGACGTGGAACGTCGCGTTCGTCGCGTAGCAGTCGCGGGTGGACAGATACACCGCGAGCCGCCCCAGGTCCTCGACATCGCCGAGGCGATGCAGCGGCGTGGCCTCCTGCATCTTTTCCAGCGACCCCGGCATCATGTCCAGGCTGCCCTTCAGGCCGTCGGTGGCGAATGAACCTAACGCGATGGCGTTGACGCGGATCTTCGGCGCGAGTTCCTGTGCCATCGCGCGGGTGAGCGCTTCGAGGCCACCCTTCGCGACGCAATAGGCCGTCAGTGCCCGGATGCCGAACCGCGCCGAGCCCGACGAGATGTTGATGATGGAACCGTGCCCGGCACTGAGCATGTGCGGTGCCACGAGCTGACTCATGATGAAGGCAGAGGTCACACACCAGTCGAAGGTGTGCCGGAAATCTTCGTCGGTGATATCCAGAAACCGCGCGTAGGTGGAACCCCCGACATTGTTGACGAGAATGTCGATGCGGCCGAAGCGCTCCATCGCCGTATTCACGACGCGCTCTCCGTCGGGACGACTCATCGCGTCCGCGACAAGCGGCAGTCCCGTGCCACCCGCGGCCTCGATACCTTCAATCGTGCCAACGATATCCGCCTCGGTACGCGCGGTGCCGACGACCGTGGCCCCGGCCTCCGCCAACACCCGCGCGATGCCCGCCCCGACGCCCTTCCCCGCTCCCGTGACGATCGCGACCTGACCATCCAGCCGGAACTGCTCCAACGCCATGCCGAGCTCCTTTGATCGTGTGTGACGTCCGCGCAGTTCAATCTATGAATCTTGCTGACTAAAGTCAATGAATATGTGGGGTGGTTGCCTGCCATAATGAGGATGGGCCGACAATCATCAAGTTATGCAAGCCTTTTTAGCGGTCACACGGCATAATGGTGTGGTTAGCCTCGATACTCTTACATGAGTCGGGTCAACTGTAAGGAAATGAAATGGCTGTCACGGATCGGGTGTCTGCGCGAGAAGCCAAGCGCTTACAGACGCGAGAGCGCTTGATGGGCGCCTCAATCGCGGAGTTCGCCCGCGCCGGGATGGCCGAGGCCGACGTCAGTGCGATCGTCGCCGCCGCCGGAGTCGCCCACGGAACCTTCTTCTTCCACTTCCCCACCAAGGAACACGTGCTGCTGGAGCTCGAGCACCGCGAAGAGGCGCGCATTGCCAAACAGTTCGCGCAATTCTTGAAGTCCGAGCACAACCTCGCATCCGCCCTGGACGAGGCGGTTCGCCTGGTGGTCGGATTGGAACATCGACTGGGCTATCTGCTCTTCAATGACTTTCTTGCGCTGCACTTCTCACAAACCCGTCCGCCTACCGAAGACGGCCGGGACCACCCCTTGGTCGTGTTGGTCGCCCAGGAGATCGCGCTGGCTCAAGAACGCGGCGAGGCGGACCCGCAAGTCAATCCCATGAACAGCGCGGTGTTCTTCCTACTCGGGCTCTACGCACTGTTGATCACCACGAACCATTGGCCGACCGGCCACACCCTGCTGGAAGATTACGTCGCCAGGAATTTACGCAGTCTTCGGCCGTGACGCCGGCGCGTCATGGTCGTATCACGCCGCGCAGCGGCATCAGTCCCAGTTCGTTGTGGGACATGAACCCCGGCGCCGCGTCGCAGACAGCGGGAATCGCATTCGCGGGGCCCATCGCGGTCCAGGTGTAGCCGGGCAACGCGTAGCCACCGTCCGGGTCCTGAGCCCCTTGCAGAATCAGCTCGGTGGACGAATCGCCCTCGATCACGATGCGGTAGTGATAATGCTGCGGCCAATCCTCTTGTGGTTCAATCGCATCGAACGTGTCCATCGTGTAGATCTCGTGAAAGACGACCAGCGGCTTGGCGTCCACCCACGCCGTCCATTTGTGATGCTGGCGGGCGACGGTACCCTTCTCGATCACGCCCTTGAAGCCCGGCATGTCGCTGGTCTCGGATCCCTCGAACGCGATGTCACGCGTGGCGACCCCGAGCTCCACCTCGGTCGTGTACTTGTCGACCGTCTTGCCCATGCCTTCCACGATCATTGCCATCGACTGGGCGAACAGCGGCCACGCTTGACCCAGTAGATTCGGGCCGTCCTCGAACCCGGCGGGATCGCTGCCCATCCCCATCTCGTGCAGGTACTTCAGGGTGTCCCTGCCGAAATTCACGACTTCGTAGATGTGGATGGTGTCGATTTGGCTGACAATCCGGGCCAGCGTCAGAACGAGCAGGTCCCCCGCGAATCCGGGGTTGATGCCGCCCGCATGGAACGACGTACCGCCCTCCAGGCACGCGGCGTGGATCTTGTCGATGTCCGCTTGACTGTGTTCGGTTCGATACCACCATGCGCCGCCCGATGCGACCACGTTCTTCCCACCGCGCAGCAGGCGGCAGACTTCATCGGGGTCAGACCACAGTGGCGCGTAGAACACGCAGTCGGCATCAATAGCTTCGATGGTCGCCTTGTCGTCGGTCGCCAGCACTCCGGTCGGCGGCTTGCCGCAGAGCTCGCCGGCATCCTTGCCGACCTTTTCCGGACGATTGCAGAGCACTCCGACCAGTTCGTAGGCCGGGTTGTGGGCAAAATGTCGCAGCGCCACTGTCCCGACATTGCCTACGCCCCATTGAATTACGCGATACTTCCGCTCGGCCGGCGGCTTTCGCGTCACTGTCTTCTCTTGGGTGAGCGTCATTGCTACTCCTTTGCATGCACCGACAGCCGCCGTGCGCTCGCTGAGCGTAGGCATTTTTCCAACAGCGTGTCAACGATTTGTAGCTGACTTCTGTCAGCTATGAAGTCAGCTGTCCGTCCCTGCTAGCTGCGAGTCTGCGGTCAATCAGCCAGAATTAGTCCCAAGTCGGGCCACGCCCGACGCAAACCGGTGAGCCGAAGTAGCTATATTGCTGACTTAAGTCAGTGCTATAGTCCACGAAACGTACTCGATCAGCCTCGATGACGCGGAGGGTTCGTGAACCTGCCGAAGCTGCGCCAGCGCGATGTGGGCGGCATTGCCACGGCCGCCGGCGAAAGCGACTCTGCCCTACCGGGGCTGAGTATCGACGAGCACCTGGAGCGATCCGGGCTCGCGCAGCGCCGAGCCGATAGATGGCTGATCTCCGGCAGCCTGCTGATCGGCACCGCGGCCTTGGGTGTCTTCGGCCTGCCACTGTTCCTGCGGGGTGTGCAGTTGCTGCGCCGCGCGCAGCGCGATGGGCTCTCGGTGCGACCGATGCTGGTTACCTTGCTCGGCTACCTCGTCATCATCGACGCCGCCATCAATACCGTGGGATGGGCACTCGACCTGGTGGCCAACCACACGATTCTGGCCCGCGTGCTGCTCAACGGCTGGGGCAACATGTTCGATGCCGGCTACTTCTGGCACTACAACGAACTCTGGGTCGGCGGCGCGGCCGGCCCCGGCGAAAAAGCCATGGAGGTCGGCCTCATCCTGACCGTCTTCACGATGCGCATCGCCGCCGCCATCGGCTTCCTGCAGATGAAGCGCTGGGGTCATCAGTGGATGGTCGTCACCTGCTGGATGGGCGTGGTGATCTGGACTACCTACGTGTTCAACATGACCATGTTCGCCGACGTGCGCTTTGCCGGCGTTGTGTTGCCGGTGGTCGGCTGGTGGCTCTACGACATCTTCTACATCACCCCATTTCTCGCCATCCCCTACCTGCACACCGTGAACCGCGAGCTCTTCACCGACTGAAAGCCTCTGATGACCGTCATCACCGTGCGCCGTCCGGGGGCCTGCGACCCGGATGCCTTCGCCGCCAGTCACATTCACGCATCAGTCGAGTCGCATCGCTGCACCGAGGAGGTCAAATCATGGATTACGTCTGGGAGATTCTTCGCTACGTCGCCGCGTGGGGCGGCACCGGCCTGATCATCTGGTTCTGGTACTGGATGTTCTCCAACATCGGCACGTTCTGAGCGCGTCCGGTTGTGCCGATGACTGACGGCCCCGATGCCCACGCCATGGCGCTGGAACGAAGTTGCGCCGTGACGGCGGTCGCGCTCAGCGAGCAACGCCGCGAAGGCGCCCGGCTCGTTACCGGCGCGCGACGCGGATTTGGGCTCAATACGGCGCTGCGCTTCGTTCACATCCCCTACCCCGCACCGCCCGATTGGACCCGCAGAACGCTGACATGCGGTGTGGCCCTGCAATGTTCGCCGTCGAAAGAGCGCATTACCGAATATCGCTTGAACGAGCTGTCCGCTCGTGAACTGCGCGCGCTCACACTTGTCGAAGCCCAAGTCGCCCTGGGCTGGATGGCGTCCCGTTGGCCGGGACTGTTGCCCGAGATGCGGCGCGTAGTACCGGAGATGGATGCCGAGGACGCTGACATGACCGCCCAGGAGATGCTCAACCGCGCCCTCGAGCTGGCGGCCACGGGGCGGCCGTTGACCGTTCCCGCGCTGCTGGGCGCCTTGCCGCTGGCCCACACCATGCCGCAGGGTTTCACCGACAAGTTGCGACGCAGCTTCGGCCGGATGCCCTGGACCACAACACAGCAGCGCGTGCCGCGGCCGTACTCGGTTGCCGTCGGTGGCGACGGCGGCGTCCGCAATCCGAACCTGCCACCGCCGAGCCGCCCACAGGACAACGACCTCGACATCACGCCGGACCACCGGCCCGGAATTCCGTATCCCGAATGGAACTCGTGGACAAAGAGTTTCATGCGAGATCACGTCGCGGTTCTGGAGCGGGCACACACCGGCCTCACTCGCCAACCCGCCTCCATCTCCGCCGACCTTCGGAAATGGTTCGAAGAACACACTCATCGCACCATGAAGAATCGTCTTGAAGACGGCTCCGATCTGGACGTCGAGCAATACGTCAGGCACTACATCGACACCGTGACGGGCGAGGCGCGCCAACCACGGATTTTCCGTGACCTGCTGCCCGGCAGCCGCGATGTCACCACCGCTTTGCTCCTGGACGGGAGTTCATCGTTGGGAGTGCACGGCGGCCGCATCTTCCGGTTGGAATTAGATTGTGCGGACGCACTTTCGCGCGCGATGAACCGCGCCCGCGAACGCCACGGCATCTTCGTGTTCACCGGCAACACCCGGCACCGAGTCGAAGTCCGCTGCCTGAAGGACTTCGAGGATCGGCGCTTCGTACGGCCGGGCGCTCTCGGGCTGCAGACGGGTGGGTACACCCGACTCGGTGCGCCGCTTCGCCATCTGACGAGCCGGCTGCTCGCGGAGCCGTCCGAGCGACGACTGCTGATCGTCATCGGTGACGGCCTGATATCCGACGAAGGCTACGAGGGCCGCTACGCGTGGGCGGACGCCGCGCACGCCGTCGAGGAGGCCAACGACGCTGGCGTGTCGCTGTACTACGTCGGTGTCGGACCCACTCGGGTCGATCCTCTCCCGAAGGTGTTCGGACCTCGTCGATCCCAGCGCATCCGGCGAATCGAGGAACTCCCGCGGGTGCTGGCCCACGTGCACCGTGAGCTGGTCGCCGCATGATCCACCGCCTACAGGGGGAACGATGAGCACCGACACGTATTTCGCGAACGGCAACGAAGTTCAGCTCTTCGAACAGGCATACCAGCGGCGCTTGCCGGTCATGCTCACCGGTCCGACGGGGTGCGGCAAGACCAGGTTCGTCGAGCACATGGGCGTGCTGTTGCGCCGCCCCGTGGTCACGATCAGCTGCCACGACGACCTCACCAGCTCGGACCTCGTCGGCCGGTTCATGGTGACCGGTGGTGACGTCGTGTGGACCGATGGCCCGCTGACCCGGGCGGTGAAGGCCGGTGCGATCTGTTACCTGGACGAGGTCGTGGAGGCTCGCCACGACTCGCTGGCGATCCTTCATTCGCTCACCGATCACCGTCGCGCCCTGTATCTGGACCGGGCCGACGAAGTAGTCAGGGCCCCAGAGACATTCATGCTGGTGTGCTCATACAACCCGGCGTACCGCAGCTCCCTCAAGGAACTCAAACCATCCTTCCGTCAGCGGTTCGTCACGCTGGGGATGAATTACCTGCCCGCCGACCGCGAGGCCGAGGTGATCGTCGCCGAGACCGGGGTAGAAATGACGACGGCCGTGCGGCTGGTGCAATGCGCGATCGCCATCCGCACCGCGGACGAGGCGTTTCACTTCGAGCCGCCGTCCACCCGGGTATTGGTCACCGCGGCACAGTTGATCGCCGCGGGCGCAAGCGAATTGGACGCCGCCGACGCCTGCATCCTGGCCCCGCTGAGCAGCGACGGCGCCATCAACGACGGGCTGCGCGAGGTTGCGGCAGCCCGGCTGGCCACCTCGAACACCTGAGAAAGGAAGTACTGGCCATGAACCAACAGGAGCAGAAGCGCAAGAGGGCGCTGATCGTCTTCCAAATAGTCATCTACGGCTACCTCCTGGCGATGTTCGGGATCCAGCTGTACATGTCCTTTGCTCGTGGGTGGTGGGACCTGTGAATCTCCCCCTGCTCAAACGGCCTTCGAGCACCCGATCCACGGACGGCCCGGTCAGCCTCGAGGATCACCACGACGAATCCCGGCAAGCCCAGCGTCGTGCCGACAAGTGGATGATCGTCGGCGCCGCCTTGATGGGCATGTGGGCACCGGGCCTGATCGGCTTTCCCATCTTCATGCGCGGCGTGTGGCTGCAGCGCCAGGCACTGCGCGCCGGCCTGTCGGTGCGGCCGATGATCGTGACGCTGATCGGTTACCTGACCCTGATCGACGGCATGCTCAACAGTCTGGGGTGGGCCCTGGACCTGGTCGCCAACCACACGCTGATCAACCGGGTGTTGATGGTCGGCTGGGGCAACATGTTCGACGCGGGCTACTTCTGGCACTACAACGAACTCTGGGTGGGCGGCGCGGCGGGACCGGGCGAAAAGGCTTATGTCGCAGGGCTGATTTTCACGGTGTTCTCCATGCGGGTGGCCGCGGCGATCGGGTTCCTGCAGATGAAGCGGTGGGGCCATCAGTGGATGGTCGTCACCTGCTGGATGGGCGTGGTGATCTGGTCCGCCTACGTGTTCAACATGACCATGTTCGCCGACGTGCGCTACGCCGGCGTCGTATTTCCGGTCATCGGATGGTGGCTCTACGACATCTTCTACATCACTCCGTTCCTCGCGATTCCGTACCTGCACACCGTCAACCGCGAAATCTTCTCCGACTGAACCTGGCTCAACGGAGCCCAGAAAGGTAAGCCATGACCACCACGTCACCTACCGAAGAAAAAGAACCGGCCCCCGACCTCGAGCCGGGCACCACGCCGTACTACGCGCGCATGCACAAATGGATCAAACGGGCCGTCTTGGTCTGCCTGGTGGCACTCGTGATCGAAGGCGCCTTCACGCTGCCGTTCATGGCGGTGTACTACGGCTACCCGACGCTGAGCCTGACCGAGATCTGCAGTGAGCTGCTGAAGATCCGCTACTCCAACGACACCCTGGAGTGCAAGTACCCCTACCCGCCGTTCGGCCCGCCCGAGGGCGCCGAGGGTAAGGCCACCGCGCAGGACGTGTGGGGTATCCAGCCGATACCGAAATACCACCGGCTGGGCTTTCGAGAACTGGTCCGCATCCATAACGATCGGCTGGCCCGCCAAGCCGCACAACAGCATTCGGCGCCGCATCCATGACGTATCGCGTCATCCAGTGGACGACCGGCAATGTCGGCACGAAGTCGGTGCACGCGATCGCCGAAAATTCACAGCTGGAACTTGTCGGCTGCTACGCGTGGTCTCCCGACAAGGTCGGGCGCGATGTCGGTGAGCTGTGTGGCATCAAACCCATGGGCGTACGCGCAACCCACGACGTCGACACGCTGCTGAACCTGAAACCCGATTGTGCGGTCTACAACCCGATGTTCGCCGATGTCGGCGAAGTGACCCGCATTCTCGAAGCGGGGATCAACGTCGTGACCACATCGGAGTTCATCACCGGGCATCAATTGGGCCGTGACCGGGAACGAATCGTTCAAGCATGTGCGCGCGGTGGCTCGACCATCTTCGGTAGCGGCATCAACCCGGGTTTCATCCAGCTCTTCGCGATCGTGACGGCCGGTATCTCCGACCGGGTGGACCGCATCTGCATCGTCGAATCCTTTGACACCACTATCTACAACTCTCCCACGACCGAGATCCCGATGGGTTTCGGCTATCCGATCGACCAGCCCGATCTGCCTGCGATCACCGAGAAGGGATCCGGCATCTTCCGCGAGGCGGTGCACCTGATTGCCGACGCCCTCGGGGTCGAACTCGACGACGTCCGCTGTGTTGCCGAATACGCGCACACCACGCAGGATCTGCTGTTGCCCGGTGACTGGATCATCAAACAGGGTTGCGTCGCGGGCATCGATGTTCGCTGGAAGGGATTTCTCGGTACGCGCGAGGTGGTAGAGGTTCGCGGCGTGTGGACCAAGGGCCAAACCCTGGACCCGGCCTGGTCGACGAACTTCGGTTACACCGTCACGGTCGAGGGCCGGCCAACCATCAAGAGCACGTTGAGTTTCGAGCCCCCGGCGGACTTTGCCGGCGAATCGATCGACGACTACATCATGCTCGGCTTGACCATCACGGCCATGCCGGCGATCACCGCGATCCCGGCTGTGGTCGCGGCGCCGCCCGGGATCGCCACGTACAACGACCTGCCCCTGCTGCTTCCGCGCGGCGTCCTGCGCGCAACTGAAAGGACGTGCACATGACCGCCACCACCGGTGCGCCCAGCATCTTCGAGGCAGGACTTCCCGCGCTTGAGTACGACGTCACCGAATCGCCGCACGCGGTCCGCGATCGGATTCGGGCGGCACAGCGGCGGGCGCCGATCGCCATCGGACCGTTCGGTCCCGAAGTGCTCTCCTACGATCTCGCCCGAAACATTCTGCGCGACACCCGATTCATCATCCCCCCGGGGCTTCATCTCAGCGCACAAGGCGTGACATCGGGACCACTCTGGGACCGGGTCGTCGGAAGCATCATCTGCGCCGAAGGCGCCGAACACCATCGGCTGCGAAGCCTGGTATCGCGGGCATTCACGCCGCGGGCCATTGCACGTCTGGACGAAACCATCGGCGAAGTGATCACCGAGCTGATCGACAAGGTTGCCCCCGCGGGCCGCTGCGACGTCGTCACCGACATCGCCCGGCACTACCCCATTCCGATCATCTGCGCTCTTCTTGGTGCCCCGCGCGCGGATTGGACGCACTTTGACCGATGGGCCGAAGAGATCTTCAAGATGGTCAACTTCTCGGTCAATCTTGTCGACGAAATGCCGGCCGTCCTTCGGGGCTGGGCCGAACTGGATGCGTATGTCGATGAGATGGTCGCCGACCGCCGACAGAATTTGACCGACGACCTGCTCTCCAATCTCATTCGAGCCGAGGACGACGGCGACCGGCTCAACGCCGACGAACTGCGGTTGACGGTGGCCGGTTTACTGCTCGCCGGAACGGATACCACCCGCAATCAGTTGGCCGCGTCCATGCAGGTGCTGGTCGACCACCCGGAGCAATGGGCCTTGTTGCGTGATCAGCCGGAACTGGCCACCTCGGCGGTCGAGGAAAGCATGCGGCACTCCCCCGCCGTCTGCAACACCGTCCGCACCGTGAACGAGGATGTCGAGTTGGGCGGCTACAGCTTCCCCGGCGGCACCTATATCTTTGTGAATTCCTTTGCCGCAAACCGTGATCCGGACATCTATCCGGACCCCGACCGGTTCGACATCACCCGCAAGGACGCGCCGGCGGTGTTGACGTTCGGCGGCGGGGTGCACTACTGCCTCGGCGCGAACCTGGCCAGACTGGAGCTGGCCGAAGGGCTGAAGATTTTGGCGCGGCGCATTCCCGACGCCCGCCGCGCCGGACCTGCCCCGTGGAAGCCGATGCTGGGCATGAGTGGACCGACAAGTCTGCCGATAGAGTTCGGCTCGCGACGATGAGCGACTCGTCGCGGTTGCACCACGTCGTCTTCGCCGTCGCCCGCGAACGGCACGACGCCGTGGGAGAACTGTTCAGGGAACTGGGTTTCAGCTTCGAAGAAATCAGTCTGGACGAACTCGGGCTTCGCGTGCTCCTGGACTGGAATCGGGGCGTCGAACTGATCAGTCCGAACGCGGAATCCACCGCGACGGTGGCGACTTCGGTGCGCGAATTCCTGGCGAGCCATGGTGACGGTGTCTACACGGTCGTGGTCCAGGTTCCCGGAGCGTCGGACGCGGAGAATATCGCCCAGCGTTACGGCTCGACAACCCGTTTCCGGCAAGGCTTCTCCGGCGACGGTAACTATCTCGAGGAAGTCGACTTGTCGGTGTTCGGATTACCACTGACTTTCCTGTCTACCAACCTGCCATGAGCATCGAAAGGGAACGAGGCATGACCGAGGGTATCCCGGTACTCGACTTGACCGATCTGCCGATGTCGTTCGACCGGGGTGCCGGCTGGGCCGCATTGCGGGATGCCGGCCCCGTGGTGCTCAGTGACGGCTGGTACGCCCTGACCCGCCGCGCTGATGTGCTTGCGGCACTGCGTAATCCGAGCGTGTTTTCGTCCAAGAAAGCATTCGAGGTGGTCGGCAGTCCGCTGCCGCTGGTGCCGGCGGCCTTCGATCCCCCCGAGCACACCCGGTTTCGGCGGATTCTGCAGCCGTTCTTCAGCCCGCACGCGCTCGCCGCGATCCTGCCGTCGATTCAGGCCCAAGCCATCGACATCATCGACTCGATCGCGCAACACGGCGAGTGCGAGGTGATGTCCGAGCTGGCGACTCCCTATCCGTCGCAGGTATTTCTGACGTTGTTCGGCCTGCCGCTGCGGGATCGCGAACGACTGATTCGGTGGAAGGACGCCATCATCGAACTGAGCATTCCGAATGCCGCCGGCAAATCCCCTGACCTGACACCAGCCTTGGAGCTGTTCGCCTACCTCACCGAGGCGGTCGCCGAGCATCGGCAGCATCCGGGCGACGACGTGCTGTCTGCGGTGCTGGTGGGCGAGGACGCGCTGACCGACGACGAGGGGCTCGGAATGGCCTTCTTCTTTGTGCTGGCGGGTCTGGACACCGTCACGTCGGCCATCGGTGCGGCCATGCTCGAATTGGCACGCCGTCCCGACCTGCGCACCCGGCTTTGCGAAAATCCGGAGACCATCGCTGTTTTCGTCGAGGAGATCGTCCGCTTGGAATCGTCGGCCCCGGTCGTCCCCCGGGTGACGACCGAGGACGTCACCATCGCCGGCATCACCTTGCCGGCGGGTTCTCGGGTGCGGCTGTGCCTGGGCGCGATCAACCGGGACGGCAGCGACGCGACATCCGGTGATGACCTGGTGCTCGATGGCCGGGTGCACAAGCACTGGGGCTTCGGTGGCGGTCCGCACCGCTGCGTCGGCTCTCACCTGGCGCGAATGGAGATGAACGTCGTCGTGACCGAATGGCTCAAGCGCATACCCGATTTCGAGCTCGCACCGGGGTACCGGCCCGAGATCATCTGGCCGTCCCCGACCAGCACGTTACCGCGGCTGCCGTTGAAGAACCTGGCTCAGAGCACCTGAATTTCGCCGGTGGTTCCGTCGACCTCGATCAGAGCGCCCGACGGCAACGCCTTGGTGGCTCCCTCGACGTCCACCACACAAGGGAAACCGAATTCGCGGGCCACCACCGCTGCATGCGACATCGGTCCGCCGAGCTCGGTCACGACGGCCGCGGCATAACAGAATGCCGCGGTGTAGCCGACGTCGGTGACGGCCGCGACCAGGATTTCGCCGGGCAGCAGGTCATCGATGGTTTCGGGCCGCACGATCCGAACCCGGCCACGCACCCGTCCCCCGGACACGCCGACACCGCGTAAGGTCCCGCCGCTGGTCAGGGCCGGCGAGGACGCCGTGATGGGCTGCCAGCTGCCGCTGAACACGGTCGGAGGAGCGACGGTGACCAGTCTGCGATGCTCGGCCCGTCGCCGTGCCACCAAACCCGCGACGTCGGTGGGCAAAGCGTCGAGCTCGTCGACCAACAGGTAGAACACGTCATCGATGGAGTGAAAGATCCCGGCGCCGACCATCCTGCGCCCGTACTCCCGCAGCAGATCGCGCAGCACCCAGTTGGCCCGCACCACCTTGTCGCGACGGGCTTCGCGATCACGGAGTTGGCGTGCGGCCAGTAGTGCTACCGGTTTGGCCCGCAATGGAACCCGCGGATACAGCGGCTGTGACGAGCCGGGCGCGCTCATCGCTTTGGCCACCATCCGGACCAGCAGCTCGGGGTCGTCCGCGTAGCTGGTCGACAGCATCTCCAGCTCCGCCGGGCCACGGTGCCCGATCAACGCCAGCTCGGCCAGCACCGCGGCATGAAACTCCGGCGCATCGACGGCCAACTTGTCCAACCGCTCCCCCGGTTCGTTCAGTATCCGAGCCACGTTCGGATCCCGCTGTGCCGCAATCACCAGTCGCTGCATGGCCTCGACCGAACGAGCACTGACCAGTTCCGGTCCCGCCGGCCCGAAGGTGTCTCGCCCGCACAAGCCGCGCAGCAGCACATTGAACGCGGCGCAGAGCATGAACGACGCGGAGGCGAGCACCCACCCATGCACGACGTGGTCGCGTGCCAGCGCGATCAGGCTGGCCAGCCGGCGGTCGTCGAGCTGGGTGACTTCGTCGGTCAGCCGTTCCAGCCGGTCGACATCGGCGATGAAGTCTTCGGTGTCGCGCGTGGCGCCCGAGCTCAAGCCCACCAGATTGACACCGAACACGCCGATGTTGCGGCCGTTGCGCAGTTGCTTTCGGGCCCAGCTGATTTCGGCAGGACGCTGTTCGCCGAAGATCGGCAGCGAGGCCATGCTGGGGCCGAAGAAGCCGCTGTTGCTGACGATCATCGACGGCTTGGCGAACGGCACGGTCTCGGCCATGAAGTGCGCCGAGGTGATCGCCCCGTACAGCCGATGCGCGAACACCGCCACGGTGCGCATGGCGATTTCGCGCTGCACCATTCCACCCGGCCGCAGTCGCCCGGCGATCGTCACGCCGCCGGCACGCAATCCGCGTACGGTGGCCGATGCCGAGGCGGGCGAAAACGGTCCCGGTAACGCTTCGGACAGGTTGGTGGCCAGGAAAGTGGGAAAACGCGGGTCGATCGGGGTGTCGAACTCCCCGTTATCTCCCTGCGGGCCAGCCAATCTGGGTGTCACACCGTCGTCTGCCGCCGCATCGACGGCGGGCAGGTCGGGAATGTTGGCAAGCCGCCACGGCAACGCCACGATCCGGTTGCCCACCGTAACGCGGCCGCGTACCGCCTGCGCGAAGTCCTCAATGGATTCGGCGCAATCCCAGGCCGGCTGGAATCCCCACTGCTCACGCAACCGCGAGGTATCCATCAGCGGGGCAGTTCGGACCAGCTCCAGTTCGCCGCGTCGCCGCGAAGACGTCAACGGGCCGCTGAACCGCACCAGCCGGCGCCCCAGCCCGGCCGCGATCTGACGAAACGTCTGCTCGCCGGCGGCAGCCAGATTGACCGGGCCGCTGGCGATTTCGGTATCCAGAATGGCTTGGCCGAACAACCGCAGCGCATCGTCGAGGTGCACGACCTGCATGCGGCGGTCGGCGGACCCGTCGGGAAACACCGGCAGCGCGAACAGTCGGCGCACCCAATTGTCGACATTGCGTCCGACGATGAGCGCAGAGCGGACCGCGACCCATTCGGCGTCCGTTGCGTCGAGCAGGTCCTCGACGCGGGCCTGGTGTACGCCGTCGGTCAGCACCGGAACCATCGGTTCAAGTTCGGTTCTTCGCGTGTCGGCGCGGCCATAGACGTGTGCGGATGACGCGAAAACGATTCGCCGGGAACCGGTCTCGGCCATCGCCTGCAGAACGTTGAGCGTGCCACCGACATTCACCTCGTGGCCGATACGTTCGTGAGGTCCGGGACAGCGTGCCCACGCGAGATGCGCGATGACGTCCGCGCCGGCAACGCCGCGGGTGACCGCGCCCGCGTCCCGGATATCGGCCTCGATGAAATCTGCGGCACTCGGCCAGCTTTCCGGCCGGTGCCGGGCAATCCCGACGACGTCGTGACCCTGGCTGAGCAATCGGGCGGTGAGACCGCGGCCGAGCACACCGCTGGCGCCGGTGACCGCGATTCTCACTGAATTCCGATTTTCATGGCTATTCGTCGTCGTCCATCAACGCGGCATTGACCAGGGCCTCGAGGTCCATGTCCGCGATGTCCTTTTCGGTGCTCTCCCCGACCGGCGCCGCTTGCGCGGTGCCGTCCTCGGCTGCCAGCGCGAGCAACAATTCCAGCACGCCCGCCTGCCGCAGTCGCTTCACCGGAATCGAGCCCACGACGCGCTGAATGTCGGCTTCCCCGGGCGCGGCGGCCGGAGTGCTTTCCTCCGACGTCCCGACGAGCTCGGAGTGCATGTAGCCGGCCAGCGCGGCGCAGTTGGGGTAATCGAAGATCAGCGTCGGTGAAAGCGCCAGACCCGTGGCGGACTTCAACCGGTTGCGCATCTCGACCGCGGTCAGCGAGTCAAAGCCGAGCTCTTGGAACGCACGGTCCGGATCGATCGACTCGGGGCTGGAGTTGCCCAGCACGGTGGCGATGTTGGAGCGCACCAGATCCAGCAGCACGGCATACTGCTCATCCTCCTGCAGACCCTCGAGGCGTTGCAGCAGAGCCGATTTCGACTTGGCCGCAGCCAGCGAATCGTCCACCTGGCGCCGGGTGGGCGCGTTGATCAGATCGACGAACATGGGCGGCAACGTTCCCCCGTCGAACTTCACCCGCAGCGCCGCAAGGTCGATGTGGGCGGGTAACAGGAACGGCGCGTCGACGATCAGTGCGGTGTCCATCAATTCCAGTGCCTGATCCGACGACATCGCGACGATGCCGTCCCGGCCGAACCGGGCCCGATCGGCGGCGCTCAGCGCGCCGGTCATGGCGCTGGTCTGATCCCACAAGCCCCAGCCCAACGCCATCGCGGGCAGGCCGTGCGCGCGCCGGTGCGCGGCCAGGCCGTCCAGGAACGAGTTGGCGGCCGCGTAGTTGGCCTGACCCGACGCTCCCGCCAACCCGGCCATCGACGAAAACAGAACGAAGGCAGAGACATCCAGGGCGCGGGTCAACTCGTGCAGGTTCCACGCCCCATCGACCTTGGCCCGCAACACCGCGTCCACCCGCTGCGGGGTCAACGAGGAAATGACTGCGTCATCGAGCAGCCCGGCCGCATGAATCACGCCGGACAGCGGTCGCTGCACCGGGATATCGGCGATCACCTTGGCCAGCGCCTCGCGATCGGCCACATCACACGCGACCACCTGCACCTGGGCGCCGGTCGCGCTGAGCTCGGTCATCAACTCCGCGGCACCGGGAGCATCCAGGCCACGCCGGCTCACCAACACCACATTGCGCGCACCATGCCGGAACACCACATGGCGGGCCAGCGCCGAACCGGCCATCCCGGTCCCACCCGTGATCAGCACCGTGCCGGCCAGCCAGCCGTCCGGCATGCTCATCACGACCTTGCCGACATGGCGAGCCTGACTCAAGTACCGCAACGCCGCCGGGGCGCGTCGCACGTCAAACCTGGTCACCGGCAACGGGTGCAGCACGTCGTCGCCGAACAGCGCGGCCAGCTCGTCGAGCATCTGCTGAATCCGCTCGGGTCCCGCCTCGAAGAGATCGAAGGCGCGATACCGCACACCCGGATGTTCCTGCGCGATCTCGCCGGGCTCCCGGATGTCGGTCTTGCCCATCTCGAGGAAGATCCCGCCCGGGGCCACCAGCCGCAGCGAAGCATCGACGAAGTCGCCGGCCAGTGAATCCAGCACCACGTCCACGCCACGTCCCGCGGTGACCGCCCGGAACTTGTCCTCGAATTCCAGGCTGCGCGAGTCGGAAATATGGTTGTCGTCAAAGCCCATGGCCCGCAACGTGTCCCACTTGCCGCGGCTGGCGGTCGCGAAAACCTCCAGACCCAGGTGCCGGGCCAGTTGCACCGCGGCCATCCCGACGCCACCGGTGGCCGCGTGCACCAACACCCGCTGGCCGGGCTTGGCCGCGGCCAGATCCGTCAGCGCGTAGTAGGCGGTGGCGAAAACCACTGTGGTGGTCGCGGCGGCGGTGTGCGACCATCCGGCCGGCACCTTGGCCAGCAGTCGCTGGTCGGTGACCGCGATCGTTCCGGTTCCGTCGGGGAACAGGCCCATGACGCGGTCGCCGATCGCGAAGCGGTCATCCGGCGATGAAGTCTCGACGATCACTCCGGACGCCTCGATACCCATGACCGCGTCCGGGTCGGGGTAGAGACCGAGCGCGATCATCACGTCGCGGAAGTTGGCCGCGATGGCCGACAGCGCAACCCGAACCTGTCCGGGCCCCAGCGGCGCGTCGGCGTCGGGGATCCGTTCCAGTCGCAGGTTCTCGAATGTGCCGCGACTGCTCATGCCCAGCCGCCACGCGCCGTCGCCCGGCGGCACCAGCAGACCGCTGACGGCGCGGCTGCCGTGGACGCGGGCGATGTATACCGTTGCGCCACGCAGCAACACCTGCGGCTCACCGCCGGCCAGGACCGCGGCCACCGCCTCGTCGTCGAGCGGTCCGTCGGTATCGACCAGCACGATGCGACCCGGATGCTCGGTCTGCGCCGAACGCACCAAACCCCACACCGCGGCACCCGCCAGATCGGTGACGTCCTCCCCCGGCAACGTCATCGCGCCCCGGGTCGCCACCACCAGTGTCCCCGCCCCTTCGCGGGCCAACCACGACTGCAACACCGGCAGCACCGCGCGGGTGGCGCCGTACACCCCGGTCAGGATGTCATCGGCGACCGGCGCGGACTCGAACACGACGGCCGACCGTTGTCCCTCGACGGCCTCGGGTTCCGGTGCTCCCCAAGCCGATACCGATACCGGCGGCACCGAGGACGACGGCTGCGCGATCCAGTCGACTTCGAAGAGCCGGTCCGGACCCGAGTTCGACACCGCGGCCAGCAGTTGCTGATCGGTCACGGGCCGGGCCACCATCGAAGCCACCGAAAGCACCGGCAGTCCAAGGCCATCGGCGAGCTCGATCGAGACCGCCTGATCGCCCACCGGGACGATCCGCGCCCGCACCGCCGCCGCGCCCGCGGCGTGCAGAGTCACCTGCTGCCAGGAGAACGGCACCATCATCGAGCCTTCGGCGATCTCGTCCCCGGACGCCAGGATCACCGCGTGCAACGCGGCGTCGAGTATCACCGGGTGGACACCGAAACCGGCCACCGACACCCCGGCATCCGCGGGCAGCGTCACTTCGGCGAACAATTCCTCGCCGCGACGCCACATCGAGGTCAGGCCGCGGAACGCGGGCCCGTACCCGTATCCTCGCTCGGCCAGCCGCTCATAGCCGTCGCCGATGTCGACCGGAACCGCACCGAGCGGTGGCCAGGCCGACAGGTCCGCGCTCGGTTCGGCCGACCCCGCGCGCAGCACGCCCTCGGCGTGCAGCGACCAGCCGGATCCCGCCTCGGCCCGCGAGAACACCGACACCGCACGGGCGCCCGCGTCGTCGGCACCGCCGACCACCACTTGGACCGCGACCGACCCGCCGGCCGGCAACACCAGGGGCGCCGCAAGATTCAGCTCCTCGACAACTCCGCAGCCCACCTCGTCGCCGGCGCGAATCGCCAACTCGACGAATCCCGCTCCGGGGAACAGCACGACGCCGCCCACGGCGTGATCGGTGAGCCAGGTCTGCAGGCCGGGCGACAACCGGCCCGTGAGCACAACTCCGCCCGACGCCGGCAACTCGACCACCGCACCCAGCAAGGGGTGTTCGCCGGCCACCAGGCCCAGGCCGGCCGCGTCGGCCCGGGCGCCGTCGCCGGCGAGCCAAAAGCGGCGTCGCTCAAAGGTATAGGTGGGTAGCTCGACGAAATTGGCCCGGCCGATCGCGGCGCGCCAGTCCACCTCCATCCCGGCGGCATACCCCTGCGCGAGCGCGTTGGTCAGGGTGTCCGGCTCCGGGCGATCCTTGCGCAGCGCGGACATCGTGATGATCGGTGCGTCCGCAAGCGTCTCCTCGATCGATGCCGTCAGTCCGCCGCTGGGCCCGAGTTCGAGGAACCGGGTCGCGCCGGCCGAGTGCGCGAATCGCACGCTGTCGGCGAATCGCACCGCCTCGCGCACGTGCCGCTTCCAGTACGCCGCGGTGGCGTAGTCGTCCCCGGCCAGCTGACCGGTCACGTTCGACACGATGCCGATGGTGGGCTTGCCGATGGCGAGTCCGGCCGCGACCGTGCCGAATTCATCGATCATCGGATCCATCAACGGAGAGTGGAACGCATGCGAAACGGCAAGTCGGTGCACGCGGCGGCCATCGGCACGAAGCCGCTCGGCGATCGCGCTGACCTCGTCTTCATCGCCCGAGAGCACCACCGAGCCGGGTCCGTTGACCGCAGCGATGCCGACGCCGTCCGAGGGGGCCAGCAGCGGGCGCACTTCGTCTTCGGTGGCCTGGACCGCGATCATCGCCCCGCCCGCCGGCAGCGCTTGCATGAAGCGACCCCGGGCGGCCACCAGTACCGCGGCGTTCTCCAGCGACAGGACACCGGCGATGTGCGCCGCCGCCAACTCGCCGATGGAGTGTCCCATCACGAAATCGGCTCGCACACTCCAGGATTCGAGTAACCGGAACAGAGCGACTTCCACCGCGAACAGCGCCGGTTGGGCGAATTCGGTGGTGTTCAACAGGTCTTCGTCGTCGCCCCAGACCACGTCGCGCAAGGGACGCAGCAGGTGCCGGTCCAGTTCCGCCACAACGGCGTCGAACGCCTCGGCGAATACCGGATACCCGGCGTGCAATCCCCGCCCCATACCCAGAATCTGGGAGCCCTGGCCCGGGAAGACGAAGACCGTCTTGCCGCCGGTTGTGACGGTGCCCCGCACGACTGATCCGGCCTCGCCGGTGGCCAATTCGTCGAGGCCGGCCAACAACTGGTCGCGATCGGTACCGGCGATGACGGCGCGATGCTCAAAGTTCGACCGGCCCGCCAACGACCACGCCACATCGGCGACATCCAGCTCGCCGGCGCGGCGCAGATACGCGGCCAGTCGGGCCGCATGAGCGCCCAACGCCGACAAGGACTTTGCCGATACCACCCACGGCAGCATCGGCGCCGTGCGCTGGGCGACGACCTGCTCGACCTCGGCGGGGGCAGCCTCGATGATGACGTGGGCATTGGTGCCGCTGATGCCGAATGACGAAACCCCCGCGCGGCGAGGGTGATCCGCCGACTCGGCCTTCCACGGCCGCGCCTCGGTCAGCAGCGACACCGCGCCCGCCGACCAATCCACGTGCGGGCTGGGCTGATCCACGTGCAAGGTCGCCGGCAGCAGCTCGTGGCGCATCGCGAGCACCATCTTGATCACACCGGCCACGCCCGCGGCGGCCTGGGTGTGACCCATGTTCGACTTGATCGATCCCAGCAGGAGCGGTTCGGCACGGTGTTGCCCGTAGGTCGCCAACAGTGCCTGGGCCTCAATGGGATCACCCAACGTGGTTCCGGTGCCATGGCCTTCCACCACGTCGACCTCGGCCGGGGACAACCCGGCGCTGGCCAGCGCCGCGCGGACCACCCGCTGCTGCGACGGGCCGTTGGGGGCGGTCAACCCGTTCGAGGCACCATCCTGGTTGATCGCCGAACCCCGCACCACCGCCAGCACCGGATGACCCAGCCGACGCGCATCCGACAACCGCTCGACGACGAGCATGCCGCCGCCCTCCGAGAATCCGGTGCCGTCGGCGGCTCCCGCGTACGCCTTGCACCGGCCGTCCACCGACAAGCCGCGCATCCGGCTGAACTCCACGAAGATGTCGGGTGTGGCGTTGACCGTGACGCCGCCGGCCAGGGCCAGGTCGCACTCGCCCGAACGCAGCGACTGCGCGGCCATGTGCAGCGCCACCAACGACGACGAGCACGCCGTGTCCACCGACACCGCCGGGCCCTCCAGCCCCAGTACATACGACACCCGGCCCGAAGCCACGCTCGAGGACTGCCCGGTCAACCGGAAACCCTCCGCGGTCGGTGCGGCGCCGATCCCGTACCCCTGGGTGTAGATCCCGGCGAACATGCCGGTGGCGCTGCCGCGTAACGCACCGGGTTCAATCCCGGCTCGCTCCAAGGCTTCCCACGACAATTCGAGGAACATCCGCTGTTGCGGATCCATCGCCAGTGCCTCGCTCGGCGTAATGCCGAAGAAGGCGGGATCGAAGTCCGCGACACCATCCACGAAGCCACCGGTGCGGGTGTAGCAGGTACCCGGAACGTCCGGGTCCGGGTTGTACACCCCGGCGATGTCCCAGCCGCGGTCGCTCGGGAATTCGGTGAGCACGTCACGGCCCTCGGCCAGCATCTCCCACATGTCTTCGGGAGACGTCACCCCGCCCGGATAGCGGCATGACATGCCGACGATCACGATCGGGTCGTCGCCGGTGACCGCCGCGACCGGGGCAGGCGCGATTTCCTGCGGCACCCCGGCGAGCTCCTGACGGATGTAGCCGGCCAGTCCGTTCGGCGTCGGGTAGTCGAAGATCAGCGTGGGCGAAAGCGCCAGTCCGGTAGCGGTTTTCAGCCTGTTACGCATTTCGACGGCGGTCAGCGAGTCGAAGCCCAGATCCTGGAACGCCTTGTCGGGGTCGATCGCCTCGACGGTGGTGTTGCCCAGCACGGTCGCGATGTGAGAGCGGACCAGGTCCAGCAGCACGGCGTGCTGTTCGGGCTCGGAGAGCCCGTGCAGGCGATGCGACAGAGCGGATTTCGATTTCGCGGCGGCCAGCGAGTCGTCGACCTGGCGGCGGGCCGGCGCGTTGAGCAGGTCGGTGAACATCGGCGGCACCGCGGCCGCGTGCGCCCGCAGTGCGGCCAGGTCGATGCGGGCGGGCGCGATGAACGGCTCGTCGACAATCAAAGCCGTGTCGAACAATTCCATCGCATCGTCGCACGACAATGCCAGGATTCCGTCGCGGCCCAGTCGGGCGAGGTCGGCGGCGTCGAGTCCGCCGGTCATCTCGCTGGCCTGGTCCCACAGCCCCCAGCCCAGCGAGATCGCGGGCAGCCCATGTGCCCGCCGATGCGCGGCCAACCCGTCGAGGAACGTGTTGCCCGCCGCGTAGTTGGCCTGACCCGATGAACCCACCAGGCCGGCCATCGACGAAAACATCACGAACACAGACACATCCAGCTCGCGGGTGAGTTCGTGCAGGTTCCAGGCCGCGTCCACCTTGGCCCGCAACACCGCGTCCACCCGCTCGGGTGTCAGAGACGTGACCACGGCGTCGTCGAGCACACCCGCGGCGTGAACGACCCCCGAGAGCGGGTGCTGTGCCGGGATGTCGGCGATCACCGCGGCCAGGGCGGACCGGTCGGCCGCGTCGCAGGCGGCCACCTTCACCCGGGCCCCGGCCGCCTCCAGTTCGGCGACCAGCTCGGCGGCTCCGGCCGCGTCCGCGCCGCGCCGGCTCAGCAGCAGCAGGTTCTGTACGCCGTGGTGCGCCACCAGGTGGCGGGCCAGCGTCGAACCCGCCATCCCGGTGCCACCGGTGATCAAGACGGTCCCGGCTCCTTCTGGGCCCGCCGGCCCAGAAGGAACAGTCATGACGACCTTGCCGATGTGGCGGGCCTGACTCAGGTACCGCAACGCCGCAGGGGCCCGTCGCACATCGAAGGTCGTCACCGGCAACGGCCGCAGCACACCGGTCTCAAACAGTTTGGCGAGCTCGAGCATCCACTCGTGCATCCGCGGACGGCCCGGCTCGAACAGGTCGAAGGCGCGGTAGCGGACACCCGGGTACTCCCGGGCGACCACGCCGGGGTCGCGGATGTCGGTCTTGCCCATCTCGAGGAACACACCGCCCGGGGCGACCAGGCGCAGCGAAGCATCGACGAATTCACCGGCCAGCGAATCCAGCACCACGTCCATGCCGCGCCCACCGGTGACCGCGCGGAACTTCTCCTCGAATTCCAGGCTGCGCGAGTCGCCAATGTGGTCGTCGTCAAAGCCAATGGCCCGCAACGTGTCCCACTTGCCGCGACTCGCGGTTCCGAACACCTCGAGGCCCAGATGCCGAGCCAACTGCACGGCCGCCATGCCCACGCCGCCGGCGGCGGCATGCACCAACACTCGCTGGCCCGGCTTGACGTCGGCCAGATGGATGAACGCCATGTACGCGGTGGTGAAAACCGCCGAGATCGCGGCGGCTTCGGCGTAGGACCAGTCGGCGGGCTTGGGGAGCAGCAGGCGCGTGTCGCCGGGAACCAGTGTGCCGCTGCCGTCCGGGAAGAATCCGTAGACCGAATCGCCGACCGCGAATTCGGTGACCCCCGGCCCGATCTCGACCACCACGCCGGCGCCCTCGCCGCCGAGCAGCGCATCGTGGGTGAACATGCCCAGGGTGATCATGACATCGCGGAAATTGGTGGCGATCGCGCGCAGGGCCACTCGGACCTGGCCCGGCTGCAGCGGCGCGCCCGCATTGGGAACCGGCTCCAGGCGCAGGTTTTCGAAGGTGCCCGCGCTGCTGATGCCCAGCCGCCAAGGCCCGTCGGCGGGCGGCACCAGGATGCCGTCGACCGCGCGGCTGCCGTTGACCCTTGCGCTGTAACGGGTTTCGCCGCGCAACAATACCTGCGGCTCGCCGGCGGCCACGACGGCGGCGGTCGTCTTATCGTCAAGGGGCGCATCGGAATCCACCAGCACGATCCGGCCGGGATGCTCGGTCTGCGCCGAACGCACCAGACCCCACACCGCGGCACCCGCCAGATCGGTGACGTCCTCGCCCGGCAACCCCATCGCGCCGCGGGTGGCCACCATCAGGACTCCCGAGTCCTGTTCGGTCAGCCACGACTGCACGGCCGCCAGCGCCTGGTGGGTGCGCTGGTAGGTAGCCGTCACCGGATCGTCCTCGCCTGCAACGGATTCGAACACCTGGTGCGACGGAACCGGAGTGGTAGCGGCCGCCGCCTGAGTTGGTGACCACACCACCTCGAACAGCCGGTCCGGGCCCGAGCTGGAGAGTGCGGCGCGCAGTTGCTGCTCGTTGACCGGGCGGGCGACCATCGTCGCGACCGAGAGCACCGGCAAGCCCAGCCCGTCGGCCAGCTCGATCGAGACCCCGGACGGACTCGCCGGCGCGATCCGCGCGCGTACCGCCGACGCGCCCGCGGCATGCAGTGAAATGCCCTGCCAGGCAAAGGGCAACACCACGTCGCCGTCCGGGCCGTCGGCCGCCTGCGCCATGACCATGGAGTGCATTGCCGCGTCGAGCAATGCCGGGTGCACCCCGAACCCGCTGACGCCTCCGGCCGCGTCCGGCAGCCGCACCTCGGCGAACACCTCGTCGCCGCGGACCCACGCGGCGGTCAATCCCTGGAACGCCGGGCCGTAGCCGTACCCGCGCGCCGCGAGCTTCTCGTAGCCGTCCGCCGCGTTCACGGCGACCGCACCCACCGGCGGCCACACCGACAGATCGGCACTCGGCTCGACCGCAGCGGAGCTCAACGCCCCCTCGGCATGGCACACCCACGCGGACTCGGCGTCGGCGCGCGAGAAAATCGCAACACTGCGCTGGCCCGATTCTTCTTCCGCGCCCACCACGACTTGCACTGCCACCGAACCGAATCCGGAATTGGCGACCGGCAACATCAGCGGCGCCCGCAGCGTCAGCTCGTCGACCGTCGAACATCCGATTTCGTCTCCGGCACGGATGGCCAGCTCCACAAACCCCGCACCCGGGAACACGACCGTGCCGGACACGGCGTGATCGGCCAACCATCCCTGCAGGCTGGGCGATAATCTGCCGGTCAGCACCACCCCGCCCGAGGCCGGCAGATCGACGACCGCGCTGAGCAGCGCATGCTCGCTGGCGCCCAGTCCGAAGCCGGCGACGTCGGCACTGATGCCCTCGCCCGACAGCCAAAACCGGCGCCGGTCAAAGGCATACGTGGGCAGCTCGACAAAGCCGGCACCGTCCAACACCCCGCGCCAATTCACGTTCACGCCCGCCGTGAAGGCTGCGGCGGCCGACAGCAGGAACCGCCTCAGGCCGCCGTCGTCGCGGCCCAGGGTGGGAATGACGATGGCATCGGCGTCGCCGGCGAGGCCCGAGTCGTTGAAGGTGTCTTCGATGCCGGCGATCAGCGCGGGATGCGGGCTGGACTCGATGAATGTCCGGTACCCGTGCTCGCACGCGGTGCGCACCGCCTGGTCGAATTGCACCGTCTGCCGGATGTTGCGATACCAGTACGCGGCATCCAAACCGGCTGTATCCAAACGGCTTCCGGATACCGTGGAAAAGAACGCGACCCGTGAGGAACGCGGCTCGATGCCGGCGAGCGCCGCTGCCAGCTCGTCGCGAATCGCCTCGACCTCAACCGAATGCGACGCATAGTCCACATCGATGCGGCGGGTGCGCACCTCCAGGTCGGTGCAGAAGCCGATGAGTTCCTCGAGCGCAGCGACCTCACCCGACACCACGACCGCGGACGGGCCGTTGACGGCGGCGATGCTGATCCGATTGCCGTAGGGCGCCAACAATTCCCGCGCCCGCTCGGTGCTACACGCGATCGAGACCATGCCGCCGGAGTGGGCCAGCGAGCGCAGCAGTTTGCTGCGCAGTGTGACCACCCGTGCGGCATCTCGCAACGACAGCGCACCGGCCACGTAGGCCGCGGCGATCTCGCCCTGCGAGTGTCCGATCACCGCGTCCGGATTGACCCCGACCGACTTCCACAGTTCGGCCAGCGACACCATCACCGCGAAGAGCACCGGCTGCACGACGTCGACGCGATCCATGCCCGCGGCGCCGGGCGCGCCACGCAGGACGTCGATCAGCGACCAGTCGACGAACTCGGCGAACGCCTGCTCGCACGCCTCGATCTGCTGGGCGAATACCGGTGCGGTATCGAGCAATTCGATGCCCATGCCCACCCATTGGGAGCCTTGGCCGGGAAAGACGAAGACGTGCTTGCCCGCGGGCAGCGCCGCGCCCCGGATGATCGAACCCGCGGGGTCGTCGCCGGCCAATTCCGCGAGCCCGGCCAGCAACTGGTCGCGGTCACCACCGACCAGGACGGCCCGATGCTCGAAGGTCGCCCGGCCCGCCAACGACCACGCCACGTCGGCGACGTCGAGCTGGTCATCGGCGGCTACGTGTGCGGCCAACCGATTGGCCTGAGATGCCAACGACCGCAATGATTTCGCCGACAGCACCCACGGCACGACGGTGGGCGTCGCGGCGGGCTCCCTCGGCTCCCGTGGTTCTTGCTCCGGGGCGGACTCGACGATCACATGGGCGTTGGTGCCGCTGATCCCGAACGACGAGATCCCCGCGCGCCGTGGGTGATCCGCCGCCGGCCAGGGCCGCGCCTCGACCAACAACGACACCGCGCCCGCCGACCAATCCACGTGCGGGCTGGGCTGATCCACATGCAGAGTCGCCGGCAGCGTCTCGTGGCGCATCGCCTGCACCATCTTGATGACACCGGCCACTCCGGCGCCGGCCTGGGTGTGGCCCATATTCGATTTGATCGAGCCCAACCAGAGTGGCTCGCTGCGATCCTGGCCATACGTCGCCAACAACGCTTGCGCCTCAATGGGATCGCCCAAGGTGGTGCCCGTGCCGTGGCCTTCGACCACATCGACCTCGGCGGCAGACAACCCGGCATTGGCCAACGCCGCGCGCACCACCCGCTGCTGCGACGGACCATTGGGCGCGGTCAACCCGTTGGAAGCACCATCCTGATTGACCGCCGAACCCCGCACCACCGCCAGCACCGGATGGCCCAGCCGGCGCGCGTCCGAGAGCCGCTCCACCACCAGCATGGCGCCGCCCTCGGACCAGCCGACCCCGTCGGCCGCTCCGGCGTAGGCCTTGCACCGGCCGTCCGGAGCGAGCCCCCGGTGCCGGCTGAACTCGATGAAAACGGTGGGCGTGGCGTTGACGGTGGCACCACCGACCAGGGCCAGGTCGCACTCGCCCGAGCGCAGCGACTGGACCGCCATGTGCAATGCCACCAGCGACGACGAACACGCGGTGTCCACCGATACCGCCGGGCCCTCCAGCCCCAGCACATACGACACCCGCCCGGAGGCGACGCTGGAGGTCATACCGGTCAGCCGGTAGCCCTCGATCTCCTCGGCGAGCATGCCGTAGCCCTGCACGATGAGGCCGGCGAACACTCCGGTGGCGCTGCCGCGCAACCCGCTGGGGTCGATCCCACCGCGCTCCAATGCCTCCCACGACAGCTCCAGCAGCATCCGGTGCTGGGGGTCCATCGCGAGGGCCTCGGTGGGTGCGATGCCGAAGAACGCGGGGTCGAAGTCGGCGACGCCGTCGACGAAACCTCCGGTGCGGGCGTAGGTCTTGTGCCGGGCGTCGGGATCGGGGTCGTACAGGCCCGCCAGATCCCAGCCGCGATCGGTGGGAAAGTCCGAGGTCACATCGCGACCGTCGGCCACCATTTGCCATAGGCTCTCGGGTGTATCGACCCCGCCCGGGAAGCGGCAGGACATGCCGACGATCGCGATCGGCTCGCTCGAGCGCTCCAGCAGCGCACGGTTGGTGCGCTTCAGGCGGTCAACCTGGACCAGCGCTTTGCGCAGCGCCTCGGTCGCATGCTGGAGTTGATCCACCTCAGTACCCCTTGCCTACCATTTGGTCTCTCCCAAACGTGGGATGCCAACCACCGGCTGCCGAGTCACGGCAGTTGCTGCACGAAGCGGCGTCGTGCAGCATCCCGACCCAAGAATGTCGCTGGTGAGTATGGCCAACTCTGACAGGATTTCAAAACGCCCGATGCTCCCGGCCACTAAAGGAGGATCGGATTCGACGTGTGGAACGCCGTATCCGAGGGAAAGCGGGCGCGCCCGGTTCCGCTGCGGTCCCGCTGACCGCGCCGTCCGCCCGGCACGCCATCCATGGCGCGACTGTACCCGGCTAGCCATCGGTCGTGGTCAGCGCGGTCAGACGACTGCTCGGCGCCAGCCGTCGGCGGCCTGGGCCGCGCGGATCAGCACCTCGCAGAGTTCGCGCAGCTCGGTCGCCCCGGCGCCTTCTTCCAATGCCGTGGCGACGTCCTCCGCGGCGCATCGGACCTGGTAGACGCGATCCGACAGGTCGGACGCGTCGTCAGCCGACAGCACCACGGCATCGACCGGCAGGGCCGTGACCTCGCCCCGGTTGATCGAAGCCCGCTGCTCGTAGGCCCGCTGCCGGCAAGACTGCCGACAGTACTGACGGCGCCGACCCATTCCGACTTCGGTCACGTCTCGACCGCACCAACGGCATGGTTGTGGGTGGGAACGGCGGCTCACGCCTGCCGACTTTAGTCGGCCACACTCCGCGATCCCGGTATCATTGACGGTCGAGTCGCGTACGCCGCGTGTCGACTCGGGAACTACGCATAACGTCTTAACGTTTGCTATGCGAATAGAATCGCGTCACCGGAGCTTAGAGCTCAGAGCAATTAAAAGGAGTAGCAGCCATGGCTGATCGTGTACTGAGGGGCAGTCGCCTCGGAGCCGTGAGCTATGAGACCGACCGCAACCACGACCTGGCGCCGCGTCAGCTCGCCAAGTACCGCACCGAGAACGGCGAGGAATTCGAGGTTCCGTTCGCCGACGATGCCGACATCCCCGGCACCTGGCTGTGCCGCAACGGCATGGAAGGCACCCTGATCGAGGGCGACCTGCCCGAGCCGAAGAAGGTCAAGCCACCGCGCACGCACTGGGACATGCTGCTGGAGCGCCGCACCGTCGAAGAGCTCGAAGAGCTGCTCAAGGAGCGCCTCGACCTGATCCGGTCGAAGCGTCGCGGCTAACCCGACCGTCGCACCCGGTCGAATTCAGGTGCGATTGGCGGCGCGGGCGGCCCGCGCGCCGTTCCTGCGGCTCTCGATACCCCATTTCGCGACCTTCACCAGCGCTTCGCGAATGTTGGATCCACTCATTTTGGAGACGCCGAGTTCGCGTTCGGTGAAGGTGATCGGCACTTCCACGACGATGAATCCGTTGTCCAGGCTGCGCCGGGTCAGGTCGATCTGGAAGCAGTAGCCCTTGGAGTCCACACCGTCGAGATCGATCGCCTCGAGCACCTCGCGGCGGTAGGCCCGGTAGCCGGCGGTGATGTCATGGATGTCGATGTCGAGCGCCAGTCGCGCGTAGGTGTTGGCGGTCCAGGACAGCGCCCAGCGGCGCTTGGGCCAGTTACGGACCGCTCCCCCGTCGACATAGCGCGAACCGATGGCCAGGTCGGCTCCAGAGTCGACGGCGTCCAGCAGACGGCGCAGCTGCTCGGGCGCGTGGCTGCCGTCGGCGTCCATCTCGACGAGCACCGCGTAGTCGCGACTCAAACCCCAGCCGAAGCCCGCGAGGTAGGCGGCGCCCAGGCCGTCTTTGGCCGTGCGGTGCATGACGTGGGTACGACCGCCGTCGGCCGCGGCCAGCTCGTCGGCGAGTTCGCCGGTCCCGTCGGGGCTGCCGTCGTCGACGATCAGCACGTGCACGTCGGGGCAGGCATCCGTCAGCCGCCGATGGATCAGCGGTAAGTTCTCCCGCTCGTTGAAGGTCGGGATGATAACCAGGACACGCTGGCTGGGCCGATTGCCCGGAACCCGGGTCGCCTGCTCGCCGGTGGTCATTTATCTCCTCTTGTGTCGCCCGAGATAACGCGGTTGTCGGCCGCCCTTTTGGTGGAGCGGAGTGTAGCCGCCGTCTGTGTCCGGCGGAGCGTCGTGCGCGGTCGCCGGGGCTTCCTCGTCGGATCGGGGTTCGTCCGGGGCCGCCGCGACGTCTGCCGATTCGGCCGAAGGCCTGGGCCGCAGCCGAATCGAACGCGGGAAGCTCCCATTGTGCCGTATTCCGGCCAGCATGACCGCTCCGGCCGCCGCGACCAGCACCCACTGCACAATCGGGGCCCATTGCGTTGCCGGCGTCAGCTCCGTCTTGAGGCGCACCTGGATGTCCAGGTATGCGGGCTGGAAGAAGTCGGTGCGCACCAGTTCGGCGCCGTCGGGCGCGATCACCGCACTGATACCGGTGGTGCCGGCGACCACCACGTACCGGTCGTGCTCGACGGCCCGCACCTTGGCGAAGGCCAGCTGTTGTTCACTCATGCGCTTGTTGAAGGTGGCGTTGTTGGCGGGCACCGCCAGCAGCTGGGCGCCGTTGAGCACGGCCTTGCGCGGCACCCGGTCGAAGATCACCTCCCAGCAGGTGGCCACGCCGACGGGCACGCCGCCGATCTGCACCACATCGCTGCTTTTTCCGGGGACGAAGTTGCCGGCCAGACCGGCCTGGCTCGACAGATGCTCGAAAAGCCACCGCATCGGCAGGTACTCGCCGAACGGCTGCACGATCTCCTTGTCGTGGCGGCCGGCGGGGCCGGTGACCGGATTCCAGACGATGGCGGTGTTGGTGTATTCGACGGGTCCGGGTCCTTGATCGTGGCCCGGCACCGCGAGCACCGAGCCGATCAGGATCGGCGCGTTGATCGCATGGGCCGCCTCGGCGATCCGTTGGGCGGCGTCGGCGTTGACGAAGGGATCGATGTCGGAGGAATCCTCGGGCCAGATGACGAACTGCGGTTGCGGGGCGGACCCGGCGCGGACGTCCTCGGCCAGTCGCAGCGTCTCGTCGACGTGGTTGTCCAGCACCGCCCGGCGCTGCTCGTTGAAGCCGAGACCCAGCCGGGGCACGTTGCCCTGCACGGCCGCGACGGTCACCGTCGGTTCGCCGCCCGATCCGGCACCGGAGTGGCGCACCTGCGGCCAGACGATGACCGCGGTAAACAACACCAGACAGAAGCAGACACCGGGCAGCACCACGGCGGGCGGGCGCCCGGCATCCGGCGCGTCCTCGCCGTCGGCCTCGGCGGCACCGCGGGCTCGGCTGCCGATTCGCCACCACTTGGCGATTTCCAGCGCGATCGCGGTCACGCTGAAGCCCATCAGGACGACCCCCAGGGAGAGCAGCGCCACCCCGCCGAGCTGCACCAACGGCAGCAGTGGGCCTTCGGCCTGGCCGTAGGCCAGTGAGCCCCAGGGAAAGCCGCCGAACGGGACGATCGACTTCAGCCACTCCTGGGCGGTCCACAGCAATGCGAACCAGATCGGCCAGCCGGGCAGTCGACGCACCACAATCGCGAAGAAACCGAAGAGCCCGGGGAACAGCGCGCACATCGTGGCCAATGCCAGCCATGGGACGGCGCCCACCAGCAGGCTGATCCACGGCAGCAATGGCACGTAGAACGCGAGCCCGAACAGGAACCCGTAGCCGAATCCGCCCGCCAGCGTGGTGGCGGGATGTTTGAGCACCCAGGCCAGCAGCGCGGCGGCGACGACGCCGGCCCACCACCAGTTCACCGATGGGAAGCTGGTGCACAGCAGCACGCCGCCCCCGACGGTGGCCACCAGCCGGGTGAGCCGGGGCAGCAGCGCGGCCCCAATGCCGGGGAGTCGCGCGACCGCCCCCTTGCCCAGCCGCGTGATGCCGTGGCCCGTTGCGGCGGCCATGCGACCCGCGAGGCCCGCACGGCCGGATTCCGGCTCGGTCTCGGGCTCGTCGTCGAGCGGCTCGGCTTCGTCGTCGAGCGGCTCGTCGTCGGTCGGGTCGACGTCCGGATCGACGTCTTCAGCCATGGATCACAGCACCTCGGTGGACGGTTCGCCGGCACCGCGGCAGGTCATCGGTCGGGTCGAGCCGGGGCAACGCGGGAACGCGCGACCTCGGGTCGGTGGACCATCGCTGGACGCTGTCGTCCGGGGCGTGGACGTCGAGGTCTCCGGCGTCCCACACGGCGTAGGAGGCGGGAGCGCCGGGCACCAGGGTGCCCATGTTGTCGTCACGGACACCGCAGGCGCGCCAACCGCCGCGAGTGGCGCCGGCGAACGCGGCCCGGGCCGACACGCCGCTGCCCGCGGTGTGGTGATGGACCGCCGCGCGCACGCTTGCCCACGGGTCGAGCCCCGTCACGGGGGCGTCGGAACCTAACGCGAGGGGCACGCCTTGGGATGCTAACAGCGCAAGTGGGTTGAGCCGGCCGGCTCGTTCGGCGCCGAGACGGTCGGCATACATGCCGTCGCGACCACCCCAGAGCGCATCAAAATTGGGCTGCACGCCGGCGATGACGCCCCATGCACCCAGTTTGGCGGCTTGCTCGGCAGTCACCATCTCGAGGTGCTCCAGCCGGTGCCCGCAGCGGGCGACGGCGGCCACTCCGAGGTCGGCGACGACCCGTTCGAAGGCGTCGACCGCCGCCGAGACCGCGGCGTCGCCGATGACATGGAAACCGGCCGTCACCTGCGCCTCGGTGCAGGCCCGTAGATGCGCCTCGACGACGTCCGCGTCGAGGTAGCAGGTGCCGATGCGGTCCGGGGCGTCGGTGTACGGCTCGTGCAGCCAGGCGGTGTGCGAACCCAGGGCCCCGTCGATGAACAGGTCACCGGCCAGCCCGCGGGCACCGGTCCGCTCCATCAGCGCGCGGACCTGCCCGGCGGTCGTCACCGCCTCACCCCAATAGCCGATCACTTCGACACCGTGATCGAAGGCGCGCAGTTGCAGCCAGTCGTCGAGGCCACCGATCTCGGGTCCCGCGCATTCGTGCACGGCGACGATGCCGCACGCCGCCGCGGCCCCCAGCGCGGCGGATCTGGCATCGTCGAGCTGCGCGGCCGTGAGCAGGCCACGGGCGACGGCCCGGACCAGGTGGTGCGCGTCGCCGGCCAGCGGCCCGTCAGCGGCGAAACCGCGCGCCGCCGCGAGCTGCGGAACCCGCCTGCGCAGTCCCGTCGAAGCCAGCGCGGAGTGGACGTCGACGCGGGCCAGGTAGGCCGGCCGGTCACCGAGCACGGCGTCCAGATCGGCGGTGGACGGCGGGCTGGTTTCGGGCCATGCCGACTCATCCCAGCCATGTCCCCAGATCGGCTCGCCGGGGTGCGCGGCGGCATACTCGGCGACCATCCGCACGCACTGCCCGCGCGAGGTGGCCCCCCGCAAGTCCAGCCCGCTGAGCGTGAGGCCGGTCGCGGTCACATGAATGTGGCTGTCCACGAATCCCGGGGCCACGAAGCCGCCCTCGAGGTCCACCACCTCGGCGTCGGGAAACTGCCCACGCCCGACATCGTCGCTGCCCAGCCATGCGACGACCCCGCCGCGCACCGCCATCGCGGTCGCGTCGGGATGGGTAGGGCTGTGCACCCGCCCATTGAGCAGCAGCGTCGTCGGAATCGGGGTCACACCGCAAAACTACGTGCAGCAGTGCGTGAGGCGATCAGTTCGGGCCGGCCGCGTATCGGGGGCCGCCCCAGTGCTCGTCGCCGGGCCGGTCCTTCGGGAACGCGGGCGGCTCGACGTCGTGTACGTCGATGACCTCACCGTCGATGAAGTCACGGCCGGCGCCCGCGGAGTCGGGACGGTAGCCGGTGAAGGTCTCGGAGAAGGTCGACGTGTAGCTGACCAGCGGTGCGTGTCGCTGAAAATTCCGCAGTGCGATCCTGGTCAATCCGGGCCCGGCGCCGCTACGCACCGGCGGAAACAGCAGCAGCATGCCCAACACCGTGGTGACGAATCCGGGTACCAGGACCAGCGCGGTCGCCATGGTCACCAACGCGCCGTCGCCCAGGGTGGTGCGTGGTTCCTTCAGACCCGAACGCATCCGCCCGATGTCGCGAATCAGCTGCGACCCCGCGATCGGGGCCAGCAGGCCCCAGCCGAGGACAAACGTGACCAGTAGACCCAGCAGGGTCCAGCCCCACCCGACCGTCCAGACCAGCGCGAAGATCGCCGCCAGCTCAACGACGGCGTAGAGGAGTAACAACCGGCTCACCATGTGATGCCAACGTCTGCGCATCGCACTCGAGTTCCCCTGGTGATCGATGACGCGGCTGCAGTTAGATGACGATATGACCACGATTGAGATCGATACCCCGGACGGACCGATCGATGCGCTGCTGAGCATTCCACCCGGAAATGGCCCCTGGCCGGGTGTGGTGGTGATCCATGACGCCTTCGGCTACAGCCGGGACAAGCAGTCGATCAACGACCGCATCGCCCGGGCGGGCTACGTGGCGCTGACGCCGAACATGTACGCGCGGGGAGGACGCATCCGCTGCATTACCCGAGTGATGCGCGAGCTGATGACACAGCGCGGCCGCGCTCTTGACGACATTCTGGCTGCGCGCGATCACTTGCAAAACCGGCCGGATTGTTCCGGGCAGGTGGGGATCGCCGGCTTCTGCATGGGCGGTCAGTTTGCACTCGTCATGTCGCCCAAGGGTTTTGGCGCGTCGGCACCGTTCTACGGCGCTCCCCTGCCGCGGCACCTGAACGACACGCTGCAGGGGGCGTGCCCGATCGTGGCGAGCTTCGGCGGGCGTGACCCGCTGGGCAAGGGCGCACCCGAGAAGTTGCGCGAAGTGATTGCGGCCAAGCAAATCTCCAGTGACGTCAAGGTTTACCCCGGCGTCGGGCACAGCTTCGCGAACGCCCTTCCCGCCCAACCACTGTTGCGGATCGCCGGTTTCGGCTACGACGACGCCGCGACCGAAGACGCGTGGAGCCGGGTCTTCTCGTTCTTCGGCGAGCACCTAAAGACGTAGTTTGTCCGATACGACGCCCGCAAAGGTGTGCGTATCGCCGGGCCAGCGCGCCGAGACGTAGTTGCCGTCGTCGACGACGAATGCGGGCCGCGCGTCGGTCGCCGTATCCCGCACCATCCCGGAGGACTTGCGCCGCCAGTGCGGCGTGCCAGGCTCGACATCGCGGAAATCGGCCGGATCTTCAAGCGCGCGTGTGACTTCCGACTGCACGGACATGTAGCCGGCGGGCTGGCCGGGTTGTTCGGTGTACGTCCGGTAGTAGTCGGGATCCCAGAATCGGGTGATCCGGGTCAGCCGCCAGGCCAGCCCCTCCATCGCCCAGGTCAGTGCCGTGGTCTTGCGTCCGTAGAGCACCGAGCGACCGGTGCCGGGATCGACACTGCGCGCGGCCAGCAGCACACCGTGACAAATCGCGGCCACGATCAGTTCGCGGCCAAAGGCTTCGACCACCAAGCTCTGCAGGATGTCGCTGTCCATGTAGCTGCGCATACCGCGGGCCCGATGACCGCCGGGCAGCAGCAGCGCGTCGATGCCGTCCAGCGTGGCCGCACTCCAGCTGACGGGGTGCTGGTACTCCGGTGAGCCCACCATCGCGGCGTAGGCATCGCGGCCGTTCTTGTCGGCGCGCAGCGCCAGCCCGACGAGCGAAAGCGAGCCCAATACCGGTAGCGCGGACCAGATATCCAAACCCCGGCCGGTCACCATGATGTCGTCGGCGACGGCGGGGGTGCCGCTTTCGGTCGCAAAGGTCAGCCGGTGACCGTTGTCGGTCAAGACCCGCCAGCTGACGGCGACCTCGGTCGGATCGAAGTCGCGGTCCGGGATCGGGATCAGCACCGTACCCATCGGGAGGCTTTAGCCTTGTGCCACTCGGAGTTCGAGTCCGATGTTGTTTTCCATGCCGCCGCGCAGCTTGCTGAAGAAGTTGAAGACCGTCCCAACGATGCCGTAACGCTTGCCGATCGCGTCGTAAACGGTGCCGGTCTGCGACTTGTCGAGCAGAGCCGCGGTGCCCTCGACCGCCTCGCTCGTCGGGCGACCCCGCATGGTGCAGGTGGCCATCGTCACGCGGGGTGTATTGCGAATCCGCTTGACCTTCCACGAGTTTCCCTGCGTGATCACCAGCAGCCGGTCCTTGTCCGGGGCGGTCCAGATGGGAGTCGGCTTGGCTCGCCCATCCTTGGTGAAGGTGGTCAGCAGGATGTATTGCGCCTTGGCGAGATCGGCGAAGGTGGGTATCACGGTCTCAACCTACCCGCGAACGTTGACATTCTCAGCTCTCAGGTGCAATCGTGTTAAGTGAAAACATCGTTTTCACTTAAGTAACCGGAGCGAGGAAGCGCGTGAGCGATCCGAAGAAACCGATGGCATGGCTGCCGTTTTCGATCACCGAGGCGGCGCTGACGGGCTCCGGCGACGACGATCTGGACCTGCCCCAGGCATGGTCATATCTGCAGGAACGGTTTCGCGACGCGGCGCAGATCGTGCAATCGGATCCGGCGAGCCGAAATCGAGTCGATCTCGCCGCGGGGATGCGTCACCTGCTGGTGCTGCTCGCCGCGGGCATCCACGAGGTCTTGCGATTCGACACCGACCCGGTCCTGTGTGTGCAAGCCACCAGCACCGACGACCTGGTGACCTGGGGAATGGAGTGTCCGGACTGCATTTACACCAGCGCCGTGCTGCGCGGCGGGGAAAGCTACCGGCTGTTCGGCAATCGCGGCACCGCACGGTATGTCGGCCTGCAGACGATGAACGGCATCACCGCCACGGCCAACGCACTTGTCGACGAACTCGAGGTGGATGCCGACGGGAATTTCGAGGTGGTGCTGTCGGCCGCCGAGCAACCGGCCGGCAATTGGATGCGGCTCGAAGGCGATCACCCGACGTTGACGGTGCGGCACTTCTTCTACGACTGGAGCACCGAAGTGGCGTCGTCGCTGCGCATCGAGCGGCTCGGCCCCGCGGCCGGTACCGACGACCGCTCGATCGATCCGGCGGTGGCGATTTCGCGTCAGCTGGTGGCCCTCGGCGATTTCGTCCAGGAGAACCTCGCGTTCTTCCTGCAATTCGGTGCCGCGGCGCCGGCAAACGGGTTCCTACCGCCGATCGACCGCACGGATATCGGCGCGGCGGCCGAGAACCGGCCGGTGATCGGGCGCTGGGAGCTGGGCCCGGACGAAGCCCTGGTCGTGGAAGTCGAACCGCCCGAAGGGATTTACTGGAGCTTTTCCATCGGCAATCCGTGGTGGGAGACGATCCACTATGGACGCCATCAGTCCAGCCTGAATGCCTTTCAGGCGGCGGTGGACTCCGACGGCCTGGTGCGCGTGGTGTTGTGCTCGCAGGACCCGGGCGTCGCGAATTGGCTTGACACCGCGGGGCACAGCAATGGACCGATCATCCTGCGCTGCGTGCGTACCGCGACGGCACCGACTCCGGCGACGCGAGTCGTACCGTTCGACGACATTCGCGCCCAGTTGCCCGCGGACACCGCGACGGTGACCCCCGAGCAGCGGTCGTCCGCTATTGCGGCGCGCCGCGAGGCCGTGCGCGAAAGGTTCGCCCGATGACGTTCGACGCCGACCAATTGGAGGACGGTGCCCGCGCAGCGACCGGTCTCGATAATTTCGGATCCTCGTACTACCGCGAAGGACTCGATCGCATCGTCGAGGCGTTGAACACCGAGGCGGACCTCAACGAGATCGGCCGGGTCATCCAGCATGCGACCATCAGCAACGCGCTGATTCAACGCCTTCACATCGAGGACACCTACCGGCAGCATCCCGAGATCGACGACGAGGTGGTCGGCGGCCCCGTCTTCGTGATCGGGTTACCCCGCACGGGCACCACGGCGTTGAGCCAGCTGGTGGCCGCCGATCCGCAATTCCGCTCGCTGCGGATGTGGGAATCGCAGTCCCCCACACCGCCGCCGGAGGCCGCCACGCAGCACACCGACCCGAGGATCGCGCAGGCCGAGGCGGGTCTGAAGATGCTCGACGACATGTTCCCGTTGATGAAAACAATGCACAACTCCGAAGCGACGGCGGCGACCGAATGCCAGGATCTGATGGGAATGAGCTTTCGTACCTTCCACTTTGACGGCGCGGTGCGCGCCCCCGGTTACCTGGCGTGGCTGATGGACTGCGACATGCGCGAGACGTACACCTTTCACCGTCGGGTGCTGCGGTTGTTGCAATGGCACTGCCCGCCGACACTGTGGCACCTGAAGACGCCGGTGCACATGTTCGCCCTCGACGCCCTGGTCGAGGCCTACCCGAACGCCAAATTCCTGTGGAGTCACCGCGATCCGGCCAAGGTGATGGGTTCGGTGTGCAGCTTGATCCAGTACGTCCGCAGCTGGAGCAGCGACCGCAATGACCCCAAGGAGCTGGGCGCCGAGCAGGTCAACAGCTGGGTCGAAGCCGTCCGGCGGGCAATGGATTTCCGTGCCCGGATGGGTGACGACCGCTTTGCCGACGTCTCCTTCGCCGATTTGCAATCTGATCCGGTGCGGACGGTGCAAGCCGGTTATGAGCGTCTGGGCCTGAGCTTTACCGAGGCGACATCGGACTCAGTGAAGCGGTGGGCCGAAGGACACAAACCCGGCTCGCGTGGTGCGCACGACTACGACCTGGCCGAGTACGGTCTGACGTCGGCGGGGGTCCGCGAGCGGTTCGCCGACTACCTCGCCGCCTACGATGCAACCGCATGAACGCTCCCCGGACGCGGCGTCGTGACAAGCTGGAGCCCGACCCCGCGGTGCGCCGCGAGATTCTGGCGGCGGCGTCAACCACGTTGCGCGAGCAGGGAGTTCGCGGACTGAGCATTGCCGCGGTGCTGGACCGCGCCAAGTTGAGCACTCGTGCCTTCTATCGGCATTTCGACTCCAAGGAAGAATTGGTCGCCGCGGTCTTCCTGGAGACCGCGCGCGCGGAAAAGCGCCGGCTGCAACGCCGAATGGCTACTGCTGCAACGGAGATCGAGGCAGTGGCGGCGTGGATCGACGGGCGGCTCGACCTGGCGTTCGACGACAACGTCAAGTCCGATTTGCGGCGGCTGTCGCTGGAAGCTCAATCGCAAACGTTCACCTCCCCCGGTCTGATTCAGCCCGCATATGCCGAAATGCTCAAGCCACTGAGCGAAGCGCTGCAGCGCGGCCTGAAGAGCGGAGTGTTCCAGCACATCGACCCGGTGACCGACGCGGAGTTCATCCAGGGCGTGGTGTGGGCAAGCACCAACCGGCAGTGGCGGACCGGCGACTGCGACCGCGCCGAAGTTCGCGAAGACGCGCTCCGTTTCTGCCTACGCGCGCTGGGCGTGGCACCCGAAGCACTCAATCAGATCTGAGGAGTATCCATGGACTTGGGTTTTGCCGGATCGACGGCCGTGGTCACCGGCGGCAGCAAGGGGATGGGACTGGCCATAGCCGAAACCCTTGCGGCCGAAGGGGCTTGCGTGGCGGTGATGGCGCGCGGCCAAGACGCACTCGACGCCGCGGTCGAATCACTGCTGCAGGCAGGCGCTCCCGACGCCGTGGGAATCAGCGTGGATATGACCGACGCGCAGTCCATCGCCGGCAGTTTCGCGGCGGTATCCGAGCGCTGGGGCCGACTCAACAGCCTGGTACACACGATCGGGCCGGGCGACGGCTACTTCGAGCAGATGGACGACGCCGAGTGGGACGCGGCGTTCTCCCTTGGGACAATGTCGGGCGTGCGGTCGATCCGGGCCGCGTTACCGCTGCTGCGCGCGGCGGACTGGGCCCGCATTGTGACGTTGTCCGCGCACTCGATTCAACGACAGAACCCGCGCATCGTCGCCTACACGGCATCGAAGGCAGCGTTGGCCAGCGTCACCAAGAATCTCTCGAAAAGCCTTGCCTCCGATGGCATCTTGGTCAATTGTGTGTGCCCGGGGACGATTGTGACGGCGAGCTTCACCGAAAACCTGAAGGACATCCTGGCCGCCGACGGCCTGGACGCCACCGATCCGCACGACGTCATGACCTGGATCGACAACAACTTTCATCAACCCTGCGACTTGGGTCGCGCCGGGCTTCCCGAAGAGGTCGCATCCATCACCGCATACTTGGCATCCCGGCGCAACGGCTACGTCACCGGCGCCACCGTGAACGTGGACGGCGGATCCGACTTCATCTAGCCTTCGAGGTCGCCCTCGGACTCCAAAAGCGCTTGGCGCAGCCCGTCAAGGGTTTCCGGTTGCGGCTCGGCCCACATGCCGCGCCCGGCCGCCTCCAGCAGCCGCTCGGCCATGCCGTGCAACGCCCAGGGGTTGGATTCCGTCATGAACTTGCGATTCTCGGGATCCAGCACGTAACGCTCGGTCAGTTGCTCGTACATCCAGTCGGCCATCACACCTGCGGTCGCGTCGTAGCCGAAGAGGTAGTCGACGGTGGCCGCCATCTCGAATGCGCCCTTGTAGCCGTGCCGGCGCATCGCGGCCATCCAGCGGGGATTGACCACCCGGGCGCGAAACACCCGCGTGGTCTCCTCGGACAGGGTGCGGGTGCGGATCGCGTCGGGCCGGGTGTTGTCGCCGATGTAGGCCGCCGGCGCCTTGCCGGTCAGCGCTCGCACCGTGGCGACCATGCCGCCGTGGTACTGGAAGTAGTCGTCGGAGTCGGCAATGTCATGCTCGCGGGTGTCGGTGTTCTTGGCGGCCACCGCAATTCGCCGGTACTGGCGGTTCATGTCGTCGACCGCCTCGCGGCCGTCGAGGTCGCGCCCGTAGGCGAATCCTCCCCAGGCGGTGTACACCTGCGCGAGATCGGCGTCGTCGCGCCAGTTCCGGCTGTCGATGAGCTGCAGCAACCCGGCGCCATAGGTGCCCGGTTTTGACCCGAAAATTCGTGTGGTGGCGCGTCGTTGGTCGCCGTGCTGAGCCAGGTCGGCCTGCGCGTGCGCGCGGACGAAGTTGGCATCGGCGGGCTCGTCGAGCTCGGCGACCAGGCGCACCGCGTCGTCGAGCATCGTGACGACATGCGGGAACGCGTCGCGGAAGAATCCGGAGATCCGGACGGTCACGTCGATCCGCGGGCGGCCCAGCTCGGCCAGCGGGATGGGTGTCAGACCGACCACGCGGCGCGATGCCTCATCCCACACCGGCCGAACACCCAGCAGTGCAAGGACTTCGGCGATATCGTCGCCCGCGGTGCGCATCGCCGAGGTGCCCCACACCGACAGCCCGACCGATTGCGGCAACTCCCCATGGTCGTCGCGGTACCGGTCCAGCAGTGAATCGGCCAGCGCGACACCGGCTTCCCAGGCCAGCCGCGACGGGATGGCCTTCGGGTCGACGGAGTAGAAGTTGCGGCCGGTGGGCAGCACGTTGACCAGGCCGCGCAGCGGCGACCCCGACGGGCCGGCCGGAATGAACCTGCCATCCAAAGCCCTTAGAACCTGGTCGATTTCGGCGTCGGTGCCGGACAGCCGGGGCACCACCTCGGTGGCCGCGAACCTCAAAACAGTGGCGACGTCGGCATTGTCGGTAATCGTGTCCACTGCATCGGGGTCCCAGCCGGTGGCTTGCAGCGACGCGACCAATTCTCGGGCGACGGCCTCGGTTTGATCGACCGCGGTCCGGTCGTCGGTGCCGTCTTCGGCGAGGCCAAGCGCCTGTCGCAAGCCGGGGATCGCCTGCTCACCGCCGAACAGCTGCCGGGCCCGCAGGATGGCCAGCACCAGGTCGAGTTCTGTTTCTCCCGTGGGCTTTTGCCCGAGGATGTGCAGGCCGTCGCGGATCTGCACATCCTTGATCTCGCACAGCCACCCGTCGACGTGCAACAGCATGTCGTCGAACGAATCTTCTTCGGGCCGCTCCGTCAAACCCAGATCGTGGTCCATCTTGGCGGCCCGGATCAGCGTCCAGATCTGCTGACGGATGGCGGGCAACTTGCCGGGATCCAGGGCGGCGACGTTGGCGTGCTCGTCGAGCAGTTGCTCCAAACGCGCGATATCGCCGTAGCTTTCGGCGCGGGCCATCGGCGGGATCAGATGGTCGACGAGCACCGCGTGCGCCCGCCTCTTGGCCTGAGTACCCTCGCCGGGGTCGTTGACGAGGAACGGGTAGATCAACGGCAGGTTGCCCAGCGCGGCATCGGACCCGCAGGCCGCCGACATGCCCAGCGTCTTGCCGGGCAGCCACTCCAGGTTGCCGTGCTTGCCCAGGTGCACGACGGCGTGCGAGCCGAATCCGGCGTCCAGCCAGTGGTAGGCGGCCAGGTAGTGGTGGCTGGGCGGCAGGTCCGGATCGTGGTAGATGGCGACGGGGTTCTCGCCGAACCCGCGGGGCGGCTGCACCAGCAGCACCAGGTTGTCGGATTGCATTGCGGCGATGACGATCTCGCCGTCGGGGTCATTAGTGCGATCGACGAACAGTTCACCAGGCGCCGGGCCCCAATGGGTTTCGACGGCCTCACGGAATTCTTCGGGCAAGGTGGTGAACCAGGCCCGGTAGTCGTCGGCGGGCACCCTGATCGGGTTGCCGGCCAGTTGCTCTTGGGTGAGCCAGTCGGGATCCTGCCCGCCGCGTTCGATCAGCGCGTGGATCAGGGCGTCACCGTCGTTGGCGTCGATGCCGGGCAGATCGCCGACCCGATAACCGCGGTCGCGCATGGCTCGCACCAGCGCCACCGCGCTGGCCGGGGTGTCCAGTCCGACCGCGTTGCCGATACGGGCGTGCTTGGTGGGATACGCCGAGAACACCAGGGCCACCCGCTTGTCGGCGGGCGCGACGTGTCGCAGCTGTGCGTGCCGGATGGCCAGGCCCGCGACCCGCGCACAGCGTTCCGGGTCGGCGACATAAGCGATCAGCCCGTCGTCGTCGATCTCTTTGAACGAGAACGGGACGGTGATGATGCGCCCGTCGAACTCGGGAACCGCCACCTGACTTGCGACATCCAGCGGGGACAGGCCGTCGTCGTTCGCATTCCACTGCTCCCGCGAGCTCGTCAGGCACAGGCCCTGCAGGATCGGAACATCCAGGGCGGCAAGGTGTTCGACGTTCCAGCTGTCGTCGTCCCCGCCGGCTGACACTGTCGCGGGTTTCAGTCCCCCGGCGGCCAGCACAGTGACCACCATCGCGTCGGCAGCGGCGAGGCGATGCAGCAGTTCGGGTTCGGCGGTGCGCAGCGACGCGCAATAGACGGGCAGCGCTCGCCCACCGGCGTCCTCGATCGCCGTGCAGAGCGATTCGATGTAGGAGGTGTTGCCGGCCAGATGTTGCGCGCGGTAGTACAGCACCGCGATCGTCGGCCCGTCGGTGCGCCGCGATTGCGGCCGCTCCAGTTCACCCCAGGTCGGGGTCACCACCGGCTCGGTGAAGCCGACGCCGGTCATCAGCACGGTGTCGGACAGGAAGGCATGCAGCTGGCGCAGGTTCTCCACGCCGCCGTGCGCGAGGTAGATGTGTGCCTGCACCGCGATGCCGGCGGCCAGGGTGGACAGTCCGGTCAATTCGGCGTCCGCCGCCTGTTCGCCGCTGACCAGAATCGTCGGAATGCCGCTCGCGATCACCGTGTCGATGCCGCTTTGCCAGGCGCGATAGCCACCGAGAATCCGGACCACCACGATCTGCGCGCCAGCTAAGAGGTCGGGCAGCTCCTCGTCGGACAGCCGCGCGGGGTTGGCCCACCGATATTTTTTCCCGCTGGAACGGGCGCTGATCAGGTCGGTGTCGGACGTCGACAGCAGGACGATAGTCGGCTCAGCCACTCCCCATTCGTACCGCAAGGCGGCGAATGGGGGCACAGCGCCCGCTCAGGTCCCGGTGCAGATGCCGATAAATCGGATCGGTGCGGCAGATGCTGACCCAGACGCGCGCCGCGGGAGCGGACCAGGCCGGCGGCGGTGGTGCCTGCGGCGACGATGCACGTGTTGGATGGCGTGTCGTGCCTTCGCCGCACTGGGCCGCTCTGCTGACTGCCGGTGACCGAATGCCCCCTCAGCAAACATTGCCACAAAGGGAGCCGGAGCGCGGGTTAGCCGCCGGATTTTGTCGCCCCTAGGCAATCTCAAATCTTGTCAGTGGACGTCGCTAGTATCGAAAGTATGTTCGATGGATTACAGGGTCCGGACGCGCTGGTGCGCGCCGACGACGCGACCGTGGTTGCGGCCATCGCGGAATGGACGCGCGCCGAATCCGCCGCGTCGTCGCGCCGGCTGGCCGCCATTGCCGAATTGGTGCGCCGCCACGCTACGGGCCCGCTCCCTCATGCCGATTGGTCTTGCGACAACTGGGATGCGATGGCCGCCGAAGTCTCTGCCGCGCAAGGCATTAGTCACGGAATGGCCTGTGGCCAGATGTATTTGGCAGTCGCGCTGCGAGACCGCCTTCCACGGGTGTCGGCACTCTTCGCCGACGGCGCGATCAGCGCGCGACTGGCCGCTGCCATCGTGTGGCACACGGATCTGATCAAGGACGAGGAGACGCTTCGGCTGGTCGATACTGCGCTGGCCAACGATGCAGTCCGATATGGGCCGCTATCGATCAGCAAGACGGCACAAGCCATCGATGCGATAGTCGACCGCCACGACCCCGGGGCGTTACGGCGCGTTCACGCCGCCGCGCGCAGCCGCGATGTGGTCATCGACCTGGCCAATGACGAGTCGGGAACCGCCTCTTTGTGGGGCCGCCTGTACTCGACCGACGCGGCCGCTCTGGACCGACGGCTCCTGCAAATGGCCCACGATGTCTGCGATGAAGACCCGCGCACCCTCGCCCAGCGCCGTGCCGACGCGTTGGGGGCGCTCGCCGCAGGGGCAGAGCGACTCAGCTGCGGCTGCGACAACCCCGAATGCCCGGAGCGCTTAGCGAGCGACGAGCGGGCGGGGGGTGTCGTCATCCACGTCGTCGCCGAGGCATCGGCGCTCGAAACGTCGAACACCGGTCGCGCTTCAGCGTTGATCACGGGTGGCGGAACGGTTCCTGCGCCACGGCTCGCCGATCTGATTCGCAATGGCGCGCAGGTGCTTCCGGTGCGTCATCCCGGCGACAGCAAGATGGCGGAACCGGGCTATCGCCCTTCGGCGGCGCTGGACGCGTTTGTCCGATGCCGCGACCTGACTTGCCGATTTCCCAATTGCGATCGTCCCGCAGAGGTCTGCGACATCGACCACACGATCCCACACCCGTTCGGCCCCACGCATCCCTCAAATCTCAAGTGCCTATGCCGAAAACATCATCTGCTCAAGACTTTCTGGACAGCCTGGCGCGACGAGCAACGCCCCGATGGCACCGTTATCTGGACTTCGCCTAGCGGCCACACCTACACCACACGGCCGGGTAGCCATCTGCTCTTTCCAACGCTCTGCATGTCCACCGGTGAATTACTTACGGCGCCAAGGATTTATGCTCCGGCCGACGGTCGCGGGATAATGATGCCCAAGCGGCGGCGCACGCGGGAGCAAGATCGCATCTACCGGATCAACGCCGAGCGTTCACTAAACGCCGCTCACGTCGCCGAACGAAATCAGCCGCCGCCGTTCTAGAACTAGGCCGTGCGGACGTCGAAGTCCGCGGGCTCGGGTCGGCGCAAGAGTGCGCGGTGGGTCTCCGGCGCCCAGGGGAACGTCTCCGGCAGACCATCCTTACCCAGGTACCAATTGTTGCAGCCCGACGCCCAGATTGTTTGCGGCAGAGCGGCTTTCACGCGCTCGTTGTATTCCTTGGTTGCCGCTTCCGTCGGCGCGGCGGCACGTACCACACCACTGCGGATCCGACGGATCCACCAGATCGTGTAATCGGCCTGGTCCTCGGCGATGGACATGAAGGACTGCTGGCCGATCGGCGAATGCGGGCCCATCAGCATGAAGAGATTGGGAAACCGCGGTACCGCGACCGACCGATATGCGATCGGACCGTGGGCCCACGCCTCGTCGAGGGTGATGCCGCCCTCCCCGACCACCTGCATCGGCCGCAGGTAGGCCCGGGCGTCAAACCCGGTGGCGTAGACCAACACATCGAGTTCGTGCAGGGCGCCGTCGACGGTCACGATGCCGCGGGGCTCGATGCGCTCGATCCGATCGGTGACGACGTCGACGGTCGGGTGCTGCACCGACCGGTAGAACCGTGACGACATCGCCAGCCGTTTGCAGCCCGGCTGGTAATCCGGGGTGAGTTTGGCCCGCAGTTCCGGATCGTGCACCGACAGCCGCAGGTTCCAACGACAGGTGGCCTGAACCAGAGCGCGGCGCAATCCCGAATGGATCAGCGCGCCGCCGAAGACCTTTTGGAAGAAGGCGCCCCAAAACCAGTGGCTCAGCGAGTTGAATCCCGGCAACTGCGAGATCACGTGCCTGGTCACCGCCGAGTACCGCGGGTTGGGCATCGGGTACACCCATTGCGCGGTCCGCTGAAACAGCGTCAGCCAGCGCACCTTGCCGCCGAGCTCCGCAATGATCTGCACACCGCTCGAGCCGTTTCCGATCAGACCGATTCGCTTGTCCGGCAGCGAGACCGAGTGATCCCACCGCGACGAGTGGAATGCCGCCCCGGCGAAGGTCTCCCGCCCGGGGATGTCCGGATAGTTCGGTATCCGCAGCACGCCGGTCGCGACGACCACAACGTCGAATGTCTCCTCACCGAATGTCGTGGTGAGATGCCATGTCCCAGCATGGTATTCGGCTTTGGTGACGTCGCAGCCGAAACGGATGTGTCGCCGTATGCCCCGTTCGTCGGCCACCCGCCGAAAGTAGGCCTGCAGTTCCGGGCCCGGGGACAGCAGACTTGTCCACTTCGCGTTGGGTGCAAACGTGTAGGAGTAGTACCGCGACGGCACATCGCAGGTAAGACCCGGATACGTGTTGTCGCGCCAGGTGCCTCCGACCTCGTCGGCCTTTTCGAAAACGGTGTAGGAGTCAATGCCGGCGTCCTGCAATTTAGCCGCCATGCAGAGGCCCGATACCCCGGCGCCGATTATTGCGACTTTGATTTGACGCTGCTGCGTCATGGCAAACCACCAACTTCCCCCGGTATGAGGCCGACGGTAGCGCCGCGGCCCGCGGCGGTGGGGCGGACCAACGGCCAGACAATTGGTGTTTTCACGGCAGCGTTCTGCCTTAACGTGGAATACGTGCCCCGATCCCGCGACGCCGACGCTTGCCCTGGTGCGTTGCAGGTGCATCAGGCCGCCGACGGCGCACTCGTGCGCGTGCGACTGCCCGGCGGGATGATCACCGTCGCGCAACTGGCGGCGCTGGCCGCGATGTCCAGCGGCTTCGGCTCGGGAACCCTGGAGCTGACGGTGCGCGGCAATGTGCAGTTGCGCGCGATCACCGACGTGACGGCGGTCGCCGAGGGCATCGCCAAGGCCGGGCTGCTGCCGTCCGCGACGCACGAGCGCGTGCGCAACATCGTCGCCTCACCGCTGTCCGGGCGCGCCGGCGGACGCGCGGACGTGCGCCCCTGGGTGGGCGCGCTGGATGCGGCGATCTGCGCCGAACCCAAGCTGGTGGACCTGGGCGGCCGGTTCTGGTTCAGCATCGACGACGGCCGCGCCGACGTCTCCGGGCTGGGCGCCGACGTCGGTGTGCACGTCTGCGAAGACGGTTACGCCCTGCTGCTGATGGGACGAGACACCGGTCTGCGCATGGCCGCCGAGGATGTGGTCGCGACGCTGGTCGGGGTCGCGGTCCGGTTCACCGAGATACGCGAAACTGCCTGGCGGATCAGTGAATTGGATGACATCGAGGATCTACTGCCCGGTGCCGATTTCAGCGCGACCCCCTTTGCGCCCGTCGCCAAACCGCCGGTGGGCTGGATCGCCCAGGATGACGGCCGGGTTGCGTTGGGCGCCGCGGTGCCGCTGGGCGTGCTGCCCGCGCAAGTCGCGGAGTATCTCGCCGTGATCGAGGCCCCGATGGTGATCACGCCGTGGCGCTCGGTGCTGGTGTGCGATCTCGACGAGGGTGTCGCCGACGCGGCCTTGCGGGTGCTGGCGCCGCTGGGTTTGGTGTTCGACGAGAACTCCCCCTGGCTGGACGTCAGTGCCTGCACCGGAAGCCCCGGCTGCGCACGCTCGGCCGCCGACGTGCGGGCGGACGCGGCGCACCTCGTCGGGACGGATTCCGCGGTGCATCGTCATTTCGTCGGCTGCGAGCGCGCGTGCGGCAGCCCGCCGACCGGTCAGGTGCTGGTCGCTACCGAGGACGGATACCGGCTGCTTCGCGACTAGGGTGAGCAGGTGCTCGACTACATCCGCGATGCGGCGGAGATCTATCGCCAGTCATTCGCGACCATCCGCGCCGAAGCCGACTTGGCGCGATTCCCCGCCGACATAGCGCAGGTCGTGGTCCGGTTGATTCACACCTGCGGGCAGGTCGACGTCGCCGAGCACGTCGCCTTCACCGCCTCCGTGGTGGCGCGGACCAGCGCCGCGCTGCGAAATGGCGCTCCCGTGCTGTGCGATTCGTCGATGGTGGCCGCCGGGATCACCAAGGCACGGCTACCCGCCGACAACGAGGTGGTATCGCTGGTGGCCGACCCCCGCGCGCCCGAGCTGGCCAAGCGAAGGCACACCACCCGCTCGGCGGCGGCCGTGGAACTGTGGGCTGACCGACTCGACGGCGCGGTGCTCGCGATCGGCAATGCGCCCACCGCGCTGTTCCGGCTGCTTGAACTGGTTGACGAGGGCGCCCCGGCGCCGGTGGCGGTGCTGGGCGGACCGGTCGGATTCGTCGGATCGGCGCAGTCCAAGCAGGAGCTGATCGACAACCCGCGCGGAATTTCGTATCTGGTGGTGCGGGGCCGCCGCGGCGGCAGTGCGATGGCCGCAGCCGCCGTCAACGCGATCGCGAGCGACGCGGAATGACAACTCGCGGCACACTCTGGGGCGTCGGGCTGGGCCCGGGCGATCCGGAACTGGTGACCGTCAAGGCCGCCCGGGTGATCGGTGAGGCCGACGTGGTGGCGTATCACAGCGCCCGGCACGGGCGAAGTATCGCCCGCGGCATCGCCGAACCGTATCTGCGGCCCGGCCAGATCGAGGAACACCTCGTCTACCCGGTGACCACCGAGACGACCGATCATCCCGGCGGCTACGCCGGTGCGATCGAGGACTTCTATGTCGAAGCCACCGATCGCATCGCCGCGCACCTCGACGCCGGACGCAATGTGGCGCTCTTGGCCGAGGGCGATCCGTTGTTCTACAGCTCCTATATGCATTTGCACACCCGGCTGACGCAGCGGTTCGACGCCGTCATCGTGCCGGGCGTGACGTCGGTGAGCGCGGCGTCCGCCGCGGTGAGCACCCCGCTGGTGGCCGGTGACGAAGTGCTCTCGGTGCTGCCGGGAACCTTGCCGGTCGCCGAGCTCACCCGTCGGCTCGCCGACGCGGACGCCGCCGTGGTGCTCAAGCTGGGGCGTTCGTATCACGCCGTCCGGGAGGCACTTTCGGCATCCGGACGGCTGGATGAAGCGTTCTATGTGGAACGGGCCAGCACGGTCGCGCAACGCATCTCGCCGGCCGCGGACGTCGACGAGGCCAGCGTGCCGTACTTCTCATTGGCCATGGTGCCGGGAAGGCGGCGATTCGAGCGGTCGCCGGTCGGGGCCGTCGCGGTCGTGGGACTGGGTCCCGGCGACAACGACTGGATGACACCGCAGAGCCGACGCGAGCTGGCCGCCGCGACCGACCTGATCGGCTATGGCAACTACCTGGATCGCGTCCCGGTACGCGACGGTCAGCAGCGTCATCCCAGCGACAACACCGACGAACCGGCGCGGGCGCGGTTGGCCTGCGCGCTGGCCGAACAGGGCCGCGCCGTGGCGGTGGTGTCGTCGGGCGATCCGGGCGTGTTCGCGATGGCCACCGCGGTTCTGGAAGAGGCCAAACAATGGCCCGGAGTACATGTCCGCGTGATCCCGGCGATGACGGCGGCTCAGGCCGTCGCCAGCCGGGTCGGCGCGCCGCTGGGGCACGACTACGCGGTGATTTCGCTGTCGGACCGGCTCAAGCCGTGGGACGTGATCGAGGCGCGCCTGGCCGCCGCGGCCGCGGCCGATTTGGTGCTGGCCATCTACAACCCGGCGTCCAAGAGCCGCACCTGGCAGGTCGGTGCGATGCGCGACGTGTTGCTGACCCATCGCGAACCCGGAACGCCAGTGGTGATCGGGCGCAACGTGTCTGGGCCCGACGAAGACGTCCGCGTGGTGCGGCTGGCCGACCTGGACCCCGCCGACGTCGACATGCGCTGTCTGCTGATAATCGGATCGTCTCAAACCCAGTGGTACACAGTCGATTCCGGCGACAGGGTGTTCACGCCCCGGCGTTATCCGAGCTGAGGCTGGTCAGTCCTTGCCCCAGCTACTGGGCAGCATCGGCACCGACGGGCCGTCGTTCAGCCCGTTACCGGTCAGCGTCGTCAGGCCTGCCGCGTGGTCCGCACCGGATTTGGCTGCGGCCCCGGCAAATCCGAGGGGACCGGCGCCGGACTCCCCCGCCGACGTGCGGGGCTCGTCGTCGACGGGTCCGACGGGCGTGTCCTCGAGATCCATGAATTCGTACCGGTAGGCCTTGTCCTTGGCGTCTTGCGCCCGACGCCGGCGGGCCTTCAACTTCTCCTTGGCGGAAGCCGCCACGCCGGCGGCCGGGGCGTCCGCGTCGTCGGGAGCCGGCTCCTCGGACTTGCGGCGGGAACGGTTCTTCGCGCCGGCGCTCCCCGACAATCCCGACAGCCCAACCGCCCACAGCGCGTCGGACAGGCCCGCGCCCAGCCCGCTCGTGCTGGTCGGGCCGAAGCCGACGCCGGGTGGGGCACCGGCCGGAGGGGCCCCGCTCGCCGGGGCCGCGGTCGCGGAAGCGGGGGCAGGCGCGGGGGCGCTGACACTCGAGCTGGTCGGCACGTTGCCGAATCCCGCCGGGGCCGGCGCGGTGGGCATCGGCGTGGGTGCCATTGCGGGCAATGGCGGTTGAATCGCCAGGGGAACCGCCGTGCCCACCGCGATCGCCGCCGCACCCGCGGCCGCCCCGGCGCCGGCCGCGGCGGCAACCAGCATCATGGCCGGGATGGCGACGACGGCTAGCTGCACCGCGACCTGGATGAACGGCCAGAAGATCATCAGGGTGTGGAAGATGGCCCAGCCGAGCGCGCTCGACAAGGCCGGCGAGAGTCCCAGCTGCCCGAAAAATGACGCAAGGCTGTTGACCCACGGCACCGGCGGGAACGGCCAGCCACCGGGGTTGAGCTCCTTGGACACCGGCCACGCGAAGCTGCTGGTGTACTGCTGCAACCATTTGGCGAGCTGATCCATCCAGGACGGATATTGCTGCGTTTGCGCTGCCGTGGTGGTGGCCTGGTCCGTCGTCGACGTGGTGGCGGCCGCCGACATGATCTGCGGCGCGGGCGTGGACGGCGGAACCGCGGCGAGCGCGGATTCGCTGACCGCCTCATAGGTGCTCATCGTCGTTGCGGCCTGCACCCACATCCGCGCGTAGTCGGCCTCGTTTACAGCGATCGGGATCGTGTTGATGCCGAAGAAGTTCGTCGCGACCAGGGCGCCGTGGATGGCGTGATTCGCTGCGAGCTCGCCCAGCGTCGGCATGGCGGCCAGCGCGGCGGTGTAGGCGCCGGCGGCCGTTTCGTGCAGTGCGGCCGCGGCCGTGCTGTCCGCGGAGCTGGCAAGCAGCCAGGTCAGATACGGGGCGTGGGCGGCGACGTACTGCTCGGCGCTCGGACCCTGCCACTCGCCGGCCTGCACCGCGCCCAGCAGCCCGGTGAGTTCGTCGGCGGCATCGGCATATTCGGTGCTCAACGCCGACCACGCCCCCGCGGCCGCCAGCAGCGGCCCGGGTCCTGGCCCGCTGCTCAGCAGGGCGGAGTGCACCTCTGGTGGAAACGCGAGCCAGATCGGGGCGGTCATTGAAGGCGGCCTTCCGGGACGTTGTGGGCTGTTCCTAGTGGTCGTTGGACGGCACGATTTAGTTCCCGCCGGGTTTCTGGCCCAGGTCTTTGCGCCGGGCGCACGCATGCGCAACGATGCAGGGATGCGGTGTGACGTTGCGCGTGAGGCACTTTCCGCCCGGTTGGACGGCGAGCGTCCGGAAGTGCTGGCGCAGCAGGTCGATGCTCACCTGGAGACATGCCGGGGGTGTCGCACCTGGCTGATCGGCGCGGCCACCCAGACCCGGCGGCTCGCCTCGATCGAGCCCGGCGACGGACCGGATCTGGTCGCCCAGATCATGGCGAGTATCGACGGGGACCCCGAAGCCCGTCACGGCTGGATGCGTGCGGTGCGGGCCCGCTACGCGCGATGGGGGCTCATCGCGGTGGGTGGATTCCAGGTGGCGATCGCGGCCGCTCAAATCGGCGGAGTCAATTTCGGCATGGTGTCGCATCACATGCACGGTGCGATGTCTGGCCAACATTTGTTGCACGAATCCACCGCGTGGGTGCTCGCGCTGGGCGTCGCGATGGTTGCCGCCGGTATCTGGCCCGCGATGGCGACCGGGGTCGCGGCGATCGCCGGTGCCTATTCGCTTGGGCTGATGGGTTACGTAGCCGCCGACGCCCTCGACGGACAGGTGACCGCGACGCGCGTCGCCAGTCATGTGCCCGTGCTGTTGGGCCTGGCGTTCGCGGTGCTGGTGGCGCGCGAGCGAACCGGCGGGCACCGGCCGCAGCAGTCCGATTTCGACGCTTTCGACAGCGAGCTGCCCGACCGGTTCGCCGGTCGGCGGCGCGGCCACCTGCGGCCGATCAACCGGTCCCCATCGGACCTCGCCGCAAACTCTACGACAGCCCGTCGTAGACTGACCGAACCTGCGGAACTAAGGTGGTTGGCCATGACCGCGTCCAGCGATGACGAGGCCGTAACCGAACTGGCCTTGGCAGCCGCGCGCGGGAACGAGCGAGCGCTCGAAGCATTCATCAAGGCCACCCAGCAAGACGTGTGGCGGTTCGTCACCTACCTGTCCGACGCGGGCAGCGCCGACGATCTGACCCAGGAGACGTTTCTGCGGGCGATCGGCGCGATCGAGCGATTCTCCGGCCGCTCCAGCGCGCGCACCTGGCTGCTGTCGATCGCGCGCCGCGTGGTCGCCGATCACATTCGCCATGTCCAGTCGCGGCCGCGCTCCGCCGCGGGTGCAAACCCCGAGCAGGTGCACAACCGCGACCGGCACGCGCGCGGTTTCGAAGACCTGGTCGAGGTGACGACAATGATCGCCAACCTCACCCGCGAACAACGCGAAGCCCTGTTGCTGACCCAGCTGCTCGGGCTGCCCTACGCCGACGCCGCCGCCGTGTGCGGCTGCCCGGTGGGCACCATCCGGTCCCGGGTCGCCCGTGCCCGCGATGCCCTGCTCGCCGACGCGGAACGCGACGACCTGACCGGTTAGGTTTGGCGCGCAACCCATTCGGCGGCCTGCTGGACGGTACCGACCACGGTGATACCTTCTGGCAGTGCTGGACGGTCCACCATCACCACCGGAATGTCCAGTGCCGCAGCGGCGTCCAGCTTGGCCCGGGTCATGTCGCCGCCGCTGTTCTTGGTCACCAGGGTGTCGATGCGGTGCTCGCGCATGGTGGCGATTTCATCGTCGTAGCGATACGGGCCGCGGGACAACAGCAGCTGGTGATGGTGCGGCAGTGAGTCGATGTCCGGTTCGGTGACCGCGCGAATCAAAAACCACGCGTCACTGCCTTGGAATGCTCGTGTTCCGGAGCGGCCAGTGGTGAGAAACACCCGCTTATAGCGTTGCCGGGCAACGATTTCCGCCGCTTCTCTGTCTGATGCGACGACTTCTGCCGTGCCTGGTTCCCATGCCGGGCGGGCCAGCACGAGGAGCGGCATTTTGGCCCGCTCACATGCCTGGGCGGCGTGGGCGGTCATGGTGGCCGCGAACGGGTGGGTCGCGTCGACGACGGCGTCGATGTGTTCTTCTTGGAGGTAGCTGTGCAGCCCGTCCACACCGCCGAACCCGCCGATGCGCACCGATCCGACGGGAAGCGCCGGATCCGGCACCCGGCCGGCCAGCGAGCTGACCACGTCGACGCCCGGGTGCAAGACTTCGGCGAGCGCGCGCCCCTCGGCGGTGCCGCCGAGCAGCAGCACCCGCATCAGTGCTGGCCTTTTGCGCGGCGCGCTTTTGAGTACAGGTAGCTGTCGGTGAAGCCCTGGGCGGCAAGCACATCGCCGACGATGATGACGGCGGTCTTGGTGATGGCGGCCTCGCGCATTTGATCGGCGATGGTTTCCAGGGTGCCGCGGAGTGTTATTTCTTGCGGCCAGCTTGCGAAAGCCACTACTGCTGTGGGTGTTTCAGGCTTATAGCCGTTGGTCCGCAGCTGCTCGACAATCGTGACGATCTGAGCAGCGGCGAGGTGCAGCACCAGGGTGCCGCCCGATTGGGCAAGGGTTGGCAGGTCTTCGCCGGGCGGCATGGGCGTCGACAGGGTGGCTATGCGAGTCAGAGTGACCGTCTGCGCCACTCCCGGGACGGTGAGTTCTCTCTTCAACGCGGCGGCTGCGGCGGCGAAAGCCGGTACGCCAGGCACGATTTCATAGCCGATGCCCAGCATGTCGAGTCGTCGGCATTGCTCGGCCAGCGCGCTGTACAGCGACGGATCACCGGAGTGCAGCCGGGCGACGTCGTGACCTTTACCGTCCGCGGCGGCGAGTTCGTCGATGATCTGCTCGAGCGTCAACGGCCCGGTGTCAACGATTTTCGCGTCGGGCGGGCACAGAGCCAGCAGATCGTCGGGCATGATCGACCCCGCGTACAGGCATGTCTGGCATCGCTGGAGCAGGCGTTGGCCGCGGACCGTGATCAGGTCGGCGGCGCCCGGGCCCGCACCGATGAAATACACCGTCACTTGGTCACCGCCCACTGGGTGACCGGGTGCCGAGGGCGCCAACCGGTGAACGCGCCCAGCGGCTCGCCGTGGTAGAGCTGAAAGCGTCGCAGCTCACCTTTCAGCCGCGAATATGCTTGCAGTAGAACTAATTCAGACTCTGCTGTGACCACGTTGACAACCAGGCGGCCGCCCGTTGGGAGCTGTTCGAGGCAGGCGTCGAGGACGCCGGGATGGGTCAGGCCGCCGCCGATGAAGATGGCGTCGGGCTGCGGGGCGCCGTCGAATTGGTCGGGCGCCGCGCCGCGTACCCCGATGTTGACGCCGAACGCTTCGGCATTGGATTCGATGTTGCGGCGCCGCTTTTCGTCTTGTTCGAAGGCCACCGCGCGGCAGGCCCGCCAACTGCGACACCATTCGACGGCGATGCTGCCCGAGCCCGCGCCGACGTCCCAGAGGAGCTGCCCAGGCCGTGGCTTTAACGCCGCCAGGGTCACAGCACGGATGCCCTGTTTGGTGATTTGGCCGTCGTGGGCGAACACGTCGTCGGGCAGTGGCGCGACGCGCTCGTCGGGCAGGTAGCGAATGGCGATCACGTTGAGGTCGTCGACGTCGTCTTCGCCCCACTGGCGCGCAATGCCGTCACGACGACATTCGGCCGGGCCGCCGAGTTGTTCGAGCACGCTGAATTCGGAATCGCCTCGGCCGTGCTTTGTGAGCAGCGCGGCCACGGCTTTGGGCGTGGATCCGTTTTGCGACAACACGATCGCCTGTCCGCCGCGGCGCACTGCGGTGTGCGGTGGCGCGGAGACCAGGCTGATCACCTCGGTGTCGTGGACGTTCCAGCCCATTCGGGCGCACGCCAACGTCACCGCCGAGACATGCGGGATGATGCGCACTTTTTCCGGGCCGAAGAGGCGGATCAGGGTGCCGCCGATGCCGTGCATGAGCGGGTCACCGCTGGCCACGATGTGGATCCGGTCGTCGGCGGGAAGCGTTTGCAGGGCGGGCATCATCGGCGACGGCCACTGCCTGCGCTCGGCGGTCACCGTATCGTCGAGCAGTTTCAATTGCCTTTCGGCGCCGTAAATGACTGTGGCCGTTTGTAATTCAGTGCGGGAAATTGCCGAGAGCCCCGCCATGCCGTCGGCGCCGATACCGACCACGACGATCATCGCGGCATCCTGCGCCAGACGAATTGCGGCAGCATCCGCATGACCGCCGCCGCGGGCCCCAATGCCCACGGGATCCACACCGTGCGCTTTTTCTTGGCGAGCGCGCGTGCGGTTGCGGCGGCCACCTGCTCCGGTGTGCTGGATAACGGTGCCGGAGTCATGCCCTCCGTCATACGCCCGATCACGAATCCGGGGCGCGAGATGAGCAAATGCACGCCGGTGCCGTGCAGCGCGTCGGCCAGGCCGCCGGCGAAGCCGTCCAGGCCGGCCTTCGCTGACCCGTAGACGTAGTTGGCCCGACGCACGCGCCAGCCGGCGATCGAGGAGAACACGATTAATTGGCCGCTGTTGGCTTTGCGCATGGCTTGTGCGAGGACGGTCAGCAGGCTGACCTGGGCGACGTAGTCGGTGTGCACGACGGCCACCGCGTGAGCGGCATCGGCCTCGGCGCGGGCCTGATCGCCGAGGATCCCGAAGGCGAGCACCGCGGTGCCGATGGGCCCGTGCTCGGCGATGACTGCTGCGACCAGTGGGGCGTGCGAGGCCAGGTCGTCGGCATCGAATTCGCGGGTGTGAACCGCCTTCGCGCCGGCTTGGTGCAGCGTCTCTACCTGCTCATCGAGCTGATCGGCTCGGCGTGCGGCCAGCACCACCGTCGCGCCTGGAGCGAGCCGTCGCGCCAGCTCAATGCCGATCTCGCTGCGGCCGCCCAGAATTAGAACTGGACCTGCGCCCGTGTCGTCCACGGCTGCGATTATCACCTGCGCTAGCGTGAGCGGTGATGGCGAACACCACGACACGGCTCACCAACGACGCTTTGGCGTTTCTGTCCGAACGTCATCTGGCGATGCTGACCACGCTTCGGGTGGACAATTCGCCGCATGTGGTGGCAGTCGGTTTCACCTTCGACCCCGTGACTCACATCGCGCGGGTGATCACCAGCGGGGGCTCGCAGAAGGCCGTCAATGCCGATCGTGCCGGGGTGGCTGTACTCAGCCAGGTCGACGGTGCGCGCTGGCTTTCGCTTGAGGGCAGCGCCAAGGTCAACAACGATGCCGATGCCGTGCGCGATGCCGAGCTGCGGTATGCACAGCGCTACCGCACTCCGCGGCCCAATCCCCGACGTGTGGTCATCGAAGTTCAGGTGGAGCGAGTGCTGGGGTCGTCAGATCTGCTCGACCGCGGCAGCGAATAATTCTCGCGCTCATTCGGGCTCGCGGCGCTCGAACTCAGTGCCTGACGTGTCGTCCCAGAACTTGGGCGATACCTCCGTCGCCCGATCTTCCGGCGGGACGGCATCTATCCGCTCCTGGAGTTCGTCGAACATCCGGCGAGCGCGCGTCAACTCGGCCTCTGCCGGTGGGGTGAGACCCGCTTCTTCGAGTGTGGAGAAAATCCTTCCACCAATTTTTCTACTCATACCGGCGTCCCAACCATCCTATTCTGACCGTCCACCCACGATCTTAGTATTCGAGCATTTTGATAATTGTCTTACCTGTTACTGGATCAACGACCTTGTCTACCACGTAAAATCGCGTACCGGACGGAAACAGAATCTCCTGCTCTTCCGGGAACATCGAGTAAGAAGACACGTCTCGCCCCGAAGTCGAAACAATTTGGAATTCAACATTTCCCGAGAACACCGGCGATCGCGCCACCGCAACATCCGTTGTCGTGCTCAAAAATCCGAGCTCTGTGAAGACTTCGCCAGGTTTGTATTGTGCCAACGCCTCATCCGGGAGGTCTGACCCACGAATTACCGTACCTTCATATTTAGGCAACTTTTCCAACGCGCGATTCAGTGCATCGATCCGAGCAGCTTGCGATGCATCCAAAGTCCCGTTCCTCAACGCGTAGTTTAGGTCCGTGTAACCGGACCCAGTGTAGTCGGCGAGTGCAGCCTGATGAGTGGAGTTCCAGGGCATGTGCGCGTTCGGATCGCCAGCGCTATCGGTAAGGCCGCCGTTATCCGCGCCTCCATCTCCGGGACCGTGTGGACCCGGTTCGGAGGGTTGGCCGTGGGGAATTTTGCCTTCTTCAATTCCGGGTGGACCGCTGGTGGGTGGACCTAGAGGGTTAGGCGGATGGCCAGTCGGGGCCCCGAACTCCGGAGCCTGCACGTGGGGCACCGTCGGTGTTGATGCAGGGAACGGTTGGAATTTGGCCGATGGCAACGGCCCGGCGGGTGCTGCGGGCAATGACGGCGGTTCGTGCGGACCGCCGCCTCGCGCAGGCACCGGCTCGCGAGGACCTTCCGGTGGACCTCCGGATGGCCGAGGCTCGGTTGGAGATACGGGCTCGTGGGGTGCAACGGGGGCATCGGGGCGTCCGGGGGGTGGTGGAGTGCCCGGGGTGGTCGGCGAGTGAGGTGCCGGCGTACCGGGCGGCGCGGATTCCAGCGGCCTTGGCGGCGGACCGCTCGGAGCCTCCACTCGTGGCGGGCTGACCGGACGACCGCCGGACGGAAAATCCGTCTTGGACAGATCCAGCTTGAGGTTGTCGAGGTCTTTGGTCAGGTTGGTGCCGGCTTTTCCAAGATCTGCCAGCGGACCGGTAGTCGACCCAAACTCCCCAAGCTCCCCGGCACGCCCTGCGGCGCCAGCGCCCTCTATGGCCTCTTCGGCGCCACGGGCAGCCGCAGACCCCGCTTTCGCCCCCGCGCCAACTTCTCCGATGCCGGGAAGCAAAAACGTCGCACCGTCGAACACGTTTTCGCCGAACCCCAATCCCGGCCGAGCAGTACTCCAATCCTTAAGGTGTAGAAGCGATTTCCACATCTGCAGATTGGCTGCGCCGCCCTCGCGCGGATGCAAAACTTCGTTGAGCAAGCTCGCTTTGAACTGGCTCTGCACCATGTCCTTCCAGGTAGCCTCGGCCCCCTTGGGATCAAGGAGCAACCACGGCGTGCTCAAGTCCGCCAAGCCGACGGCCGCCTGGGCGGCTCCTTTGACAACTCCCTCATTCGCGTTGACGAAAGTGTCGAAGACAGTGGCGACCTGGTTTCCGACCGCGTCACCGAGAAAGTGGGTGAACTGGCCGCGCATGTAGTTCTCCATGTCGACGACAAGGCCGTCGGCCATCTGCATCAGCAGGTGTATACCCTGCTCGAAAGACCTTGCCTCCCGGCCTAAGTCGTGCAATACGGCGTTGACGTCCCGCGCGATCTTCTTGATTTCTTCGAACGCATCGCCATCGAGCACCGAGTCCACGTCATGCCAGATATCGGTCAGCGACTCCAAGCGGTGCAACAGATTTCGTATATCGTTTTGGGCCTTGGCGACTTGGTTGGCGAAATCCTCGAGGGCCAAGCCCATCCCCACGCACCCCGCACCCAACTTTTCCATCGCAACGCCGATTTGCGACAACACGTGATCGATCTTTTCGCCCTCGGGGATCTGTTGCGTACCGACGAGCGTCCTCGATCCGTTGAGCGCATTTCGCATTCCGCTGACCGCCGAGCTGAAGGTGCGCCAACACCCGGCTGCGGCATGAAGCGCCGCCACATCGCCGTTAGGCCACACGTCGTCGACGAATGACTGCACCACCGCCCACAGCAGCGGAGGCGGCTCGCCTGGGCCTAATGTTCCCGGCGGCCCCGGGGCGCTGATTTTGACGGGCTCCGTCGGCGCCTGCAACACACTGGCACCGCCGCCCAGCCGCGAGGCAGCCTCGGCCTTCGACCAGTTCGACGCGTCGACTTGGATCAAGACCCCGTTGCGCCGACACGCATTAATCGCTGCCGCGGCGGCATTTACCAACGACTCCGCTGTCCCTTGGTACGACAGCCCGAACACCTCGCCGGCAACATCCAGACCCGTGTTGGCGCCAAAACCAGCACTCAACACCGCCATCGCGGCTGCCAAACCATCGCCCGCTGCAACCACGGCGCTGCCCGCATCGAACAGCGCCTCTGGGTCGACCGCGAGGGGGGCCACACGCGAGATTTTTGCCCGAACTGACCGTCGGCGCTATTCACCCTTGTGCTGCCGGCCGACCCCCGCGGGTCCCTTCTCGAAGCGGCGCCCATGGTGGTGAATTGACCCGCATCGATTGCCATGGCTAGCCTCACCAGCAGCACAGCGCGGAGACGCCGAAGGACTGTTGGGTGGGCAGCCAGGGACGTAAAGGCTCGCCTGTCGCTGTTCGGAGAGAGCGAATAGCCGGAGGGGTAGCCATGTTCGCTGACACCGCCGAGGCCAACCCCGCAAAGCCGCGGGCCTCACGATGCAGCTCACCTACGTAAGCGTCCCGCACCTGATCGCTGTGGCCGGCGGTGACCCGTGGGCGATCAACGACAGCCTGCAAGTCGGCCGCCCCGCCCAGATTTCGGACTTGGCACAGGCATTTCACGCTGCAGGCAGGTGCACGACGGAGTCTGGCAATGCGTTCGACGACGCCCGTCGCCGGTTTGAGGCAGCGTGGAATCGCGAGAACGGCGACCACCCGATCAATGACTCTGCCGAGGTGCGGCGAGTAGCCAAATCGCTAGGCAGGCAGTCCTTGCAGTTGCCCAAGATCGGGGTCGAGTTGGAGCGCATCGCCGCGGCTCTGGCCGGAGTGCAGCGAAGCGGCGCCGTGTTGATCTCGAATTTGGAGACTCAGCTGGAAGTCATCGACAGCCAGGCCGGTGTAGCCCTTGCGCTGGAAAATCACGACCGGCTCACTTCCCTCGAAGACCAAGCGATATCCGACACTGAGGCAGCTCTGGGTCAACTCCGGTCACTACGTAGTCAGTACTCTGACTGCCTGCAGAGTTCGCTGAACACCCTGCGTACCGAGGGCTATGACGCGACCGCTATTCAGGCGATGGACGCGCCGGGATCCGGTTCGGACGCGGGCTCCCAGGCGGAGAGAAGGCAGAATCAAATCGACGCTTTCACAAAGCTTTTCGGTCGACCACCGAGCTCTGCGGCCGACTGGGAAACAGCTGCAGCACTCGATCCACACACCTATGAGGCCAAGAATGGCGGAACGCCGCCCAACATTGTCGTGGGGCGGATCAAACCGGTACCAGGACAGGGCGTAGTACGGACAAACATGTTCATTCCGGGCCGCGCGGTATGGGACCCGCAGATTGATTGGCCCCCGTACCATGACAATCTCGGCGACAACCGAGGTTTCTCAGCTACAGCGGGTCCCGAGGAGTCGAGGGTGTCGATCTATGTCGACTACGAGAACGGCATCATCGTTGCCCGGCAAAATCCGTCGATTGATGAGAAGACCGGTCAGGTTCGCACGGGATCACCCAGCATCTCAGCTGTCCAAAAGAGCAATGGCGCAGTCCTGATCAAGTACAGTGCTGCTGACCCGCTCTCGCCTGGCGGTGAAGGCCTCGCCAAGGCAATACCTTTCGACGTAAATGGCACGATCGCGATTGAACCTACGCCCGGAGGACCCCGCGTAGGCGGCACCGTAACAAACTTTCCTGCGATCGAGATCTATAGCGACATGCCGAATGGAAATACCTCGCCCCTCATCCAGTCTTGGCCCCTCTTTGTGGATGACGCCGGCGGACCTGCTGCAGGTCTCTGGTGGCAAAGGCCAATTGGTGACGCAGGTCTTGAGCTGTCCTTCAACGATCAGACCCCGGCTCCGAGGATTCCGACCCCTCCGCATGGCGGTCACCTGCCATCCTTGGCGCCGATTGGCCCAGCCCTCGTTGTGAGCCCACCGGGTATGTATCCCCTCGGATCTATCGACCGTCCACCGGACATCGGCGTGCATGACCCGGTTCTGGTTTTGCCGCTGCTGCCGACCAGATAGAAAGAGTTGGCTGAGACCGATGCGAGAGCCTATCGATTGGATACGCGCAGTCTTTTTGGGCGCGATCTCTGGCGGCTTCCTCTGGGCGATCATGCTGACTGTTCCGTTTTCTGCGATACACGGCGATAAGGCGATGCGCGATTTCTACACATTTGTCTCCGCCGTGTCGATAGGTGTCATCACCGTTGGGATAATCCTCTACTCAAGGGCGAGAACTGCGCTCTGGCGCAGCACAGCTGTTGGCATTATTTTGGCCCCTCTGACCGGTTGGTCAGTTCTATTGTTTGTTACTTTGACCGTAGTAATGCCCATGCACGGAGCGCATTGACGTGGCATCCTCGGAGCGCAGCGATTTGTTCAAGAACGCCCAGAACCATCCGACCCAGCTCCTATTCGGCCTGTTTGCCGGTTTTATGTCCACACTTCTCACGTTCGGGTTTTTGTGGTTCTTCGCGCCCATCTTGCCCTTAATGCTATGCGGGATCACAATGTTCTTCCGACGCACAAAAGCATTTTCGGTTGGCGCATTAGCGGCGTTTGCGGGCGTTGTTGCTTTCGTCGGGTCAGCCGCAATCTTGATTATTGTATTGTCGCTAACAATTGGATCGACGCCTCCACCATCTGCAGGTTTGCACTAAGGGTGTGGTCATGAATGCTCACGGTGAATTGACCAGCATCGGCGGCGGAGTTAGCCTCGCCATCAGGGCCAGGGGGCACGAATGGTCAGGGGTAGAGATGTTGATCGGCACTGGTTCGCTGCTGAAGCGAGCAAGTTGTGCTGCGCGGGTACGTTTGCGCCTCGTCCTTAAAACGGCCTCGCCACGCTCCCCTCAACGTCACCCAGGAGGACGTCATGAGTGGTGACGATGAGATTCGCATAATTCTCGAGCACCTGGCCAAGTTGAGCGGCGGTCCGCCGCCACCCGGAATCACGCCCGATCAGCTAACCACGGGTCAGGTCCCCTTGAGCCAGCTGCTGAGAGCCCTTGGGCTTGCAGCTAATGGCGGCGATCCCCGGGACATGGGCGACGCCCAAACCGGGTATGCCGAACGCGACGCGAAAATCGGTGACGCCATGGCCAAATTCCCTGCCAATGAAGCAGAGTCAGCCGGGAAGCTGGGCGGCGCCGGCAGCCCCGTTGAGATGGCGCAGCAGATTCCGCAGATGATCTCCGGTGTAGCCGGCGGCATCTCAGGTGCCATGCAGGGTCTGCTCCAACCGTTGAGTCAGCTTCCGCAGCAGGCTGCTCAGATTGGTCAGCAGATGATGCAAGCGGGCATGGGCGCGATGCAGCACGGCGGAGAAGCGGCTGCAGCTGGCGCGGCAATTCCAGGCGAATTGACGGGTTCCACGAGCGGCGCCGGCGGTGGCGGTTTGGGCGGCGGCGGACTCGGCGCCACCACGCCAACGGGAAGTCTCAATCCGCTTCCCGCTCCGTCAGCCGGTACCGAGCCCGCGTCATCGCGTACCGGCTCGATCCCGCCGCCGGGTGCGTCGGCACCGACTTCCGCTCCGAGAGGCGCGATGGGCGCGATGCCGATGATGCCGCCGGGTGCCATGCACGGAGCGGGTGGCGGCGGCAAGGACGAAAAGCCCGACACCAAACGCATTGTCGCGCCGTCAGTTAAGAACGGTGCCGCAGTCCAGGGACGTATCACCACTCCGCCGCCGGCTCCCGAGGTCGTCAAACGTGTTGAAGGCAAGCCGGTTGCGAGTCGACGCATCATCCTGCCCGACCAAAAGCGTGATGAAGACGATAGGGACGCGGGCCGCTGAAGGTAGACAATTCAGCGCCCACCCGCGCGACCGAGGAGTATCGCCACCGAGACAGCCAGGCCTTGAGCACACATGACAGATGCAACCACCCGGGAGTGATATGTCGAATCCATCTCAGCTTTCGGCTGCACCAGCTCCGTGGCCGTCAGCATCCAGCCGTTCAACACAATGGCTAGCCGTTATCTCACTGGTGGTCGCCGTATTGGCGATCTGCGTCGCGGTTGGCGCTTGGTTCCGCCCCTCGGCGGACAGCAAATCAACTCCTGCCTCACACGGGCCGTCATACAGCACCCAAGAAGTCACAGACGCCAAAACTAAAATTTGCGCAGCCTACGAGAAAGTCCATCACGCACTGGTTTTGAGTTCCGCACGAAACGGCGGCAGCGACCCAACTGCTGTGCTCGGCGTTGCGACGAGCGGGCGCCAGGTGCTGGATGCGGGTAGTCGGTACCTCGTCACCAAGCTGTCTGAAGAACAAGCAACATCGCCGGAACTCGCGATCGCCGTCCGAAACCTAGCGACCGCATACCAAGAACTCGCAATTAGCTATCTTAACGACCTCACAAATTCAGATGCCCAGCTGCAACCGGTACTCCAGGCAGCCGATGATGCGTCCGCCACGATCGAACGGCTTTGCAAATAATGTTGCCGCCTGGCGAATGGTCGGCGGCTATCGTCGGAGATCAATGGGTCGATGATGACGATCTAATGGCGCTGTCTCATGGCAAGCTCAACCGCGGAAGCATCAAGGCTGGATTTACGAACTTTGGCGACATGCTTCGTAGCGCCCAAACTGGGCCGCTCGCAGATCAGCGCGGCATTACTGCCGACGATCTACGCGATGCCTTCCGACAGGGTGAACAACAAGCGCGGACGGTAGCCGAAAAGAACGGCATCAAACAGGGGGCATACGGCACTGCCTACGACAGTATGGCGAGCCTCCGGCAGGACCTGGCCAATTTGGCTGCCGAAGGCAATCAGCGAATCGAAGAGATCCAACACTCCAAAGAGCCCGTGGAAGCCAAGGTCCCGCAGATCATCGCCGCAATACACCAATATCGGGCGATGGCCAGCATCACCGCTGCAAAATACTCCGGCAACGTACTGGATGCAATGCAGCGAGTACTCGACGCGGAAGGGATCGGCATGTCGGCGCGCCAGTTCGCGCAATCTCACGGCGCTGATGTCGGCAACATGTTCCGGCCACCCGATCACGACGCGGCCCTGCCCGACAAAGTACGAGATGCAGTCACCCGTGGTTCAACAAAAAATCTCACGGGCAACGCTGGTACTGCACCAGGACCACAACCAGCGCAGCCCGGCTCCCAACCGCCAGCGACCGGAACGGCCAATCTCACGGGCAATCTCGGCGCGGCCCCAAAGCCAAACGCAGCTATGCCCGAAGGCCAGCCGCGGCCGTCAACCCCCACCGCTCGCCTAACTAGCAACCTCGGAGGAACAGCACCGCCAAGTCCAACACCGGCACCGCCGGCTCCCGCCACGTCGCCGCGTGTGCCTGGCGCACCGATGATGCCAAGCCCCGGGGTAGGTGCACCCGGTGGCGGCTCACACATACCAGCGTCCTCAGTGTCCCCGCTGACTGGTGCAGCAGGTGCAGCACCAACCGCGCCCGCGAGCCCCGTCCAGCCGGTCACCCCGGCCGATTTGATGCACAGCTTCGACAAGGGAATGCAAGCGGGAACACCACTTTCGGCAACGGCCAGTCCGATGCCGCCACCCCATCCCACAGACCCGCAGATACCGACGACGCCGACCGCCGGCAGTGGCAGCGTCCCGGTCAACGCGCCCTCATACGACTCCCCTGCTCCGGTCGCACACGCGGCCGCACCGGACGCTACCCCGGCACCGCAGGTCGTCGCGGGACCGTCAGCAGCTGCCCCGGCCCCATCCGCACCCGCGGGCCCGCTACCGGCTTACGCCTCCGACATACGGCCGACGATCCCCGCGGCCTCCGCCCCAGTCCTTCCATCGGGCCCATCGCCGTCGGCGATGGCAAGCTCTGCACCGGTGCACCCCTCAGCCGGACAAGGCACCCCCGCCGGCCCCACCATGGTCCGTCAAACACCCCCGCCCGCAGCTCCGTCGTCGCCGTCGAGTCTGGGCACCGAAGCCGTCGCGGCCACGGCCACCGGCGCGATCGCCGGAGCCGCATCGGCCAACGCCACCGAACGCGCCCGGCTAGAGCGACTGGTGGCTGCCGTCGCCCGTCAACAACCCCGACTCGCCTGGGCAGCCGGTGATCGACCCGACGAAACCACCGTGCTCACAACCGATCTCGCCAGCGGATGGATCCCGCCGGGCATCGAGCTCCCAGCCGCGGTCACGCTACTATCCCCCGAACGCCGCCGCGGCGATATCGAAACCCTGCTCGGCGAAGTCACTCTCGCCGCCGGCTACACCCCGATCCACCACGTTGCCGAGGAAGACGAACCGGTCCCCACCTCGCCACGCCCCCGGCACCTGCCTGACATCGACGAACTCGGTTGGGAACTCAACCAAGCGACACAGTGGCGAGATGGTCTACCGCGACTAGCCCACACCCTGGCCAAGGCCGCCACGAGCGGCACCGGAGTGCTGGACAAGGAAGTGGACCTCCTCCAGACACATCTGCGCGAGGTCAGCACCCGAGTGCTGGACAGCTATCCGGACAACGTCGACTTCCACGACGTCGGCAACTGGCAGCTGCTGGCCGCGATCGAAGCCCTTGTGGCCGGCGACAAGTCGGGCGCCAACTATCACCTCGCCTGGTTCCGGGCCTGCAACACCACGATTAGTCAATAAGAGGGGGCGGCCATGTACGTCGACACCGGATTACTGCACTCGGGCGGAAGCCAGTCTCACCGCGCCGGCGGGCACGCCCAAGACGCAGCCGATCGCCTATCGCGGGGGCCGCTGATGTCGGGCATGTTCGGCGACTTCAGTGCCGCGGAAGAATTTCACGAAGCGGTGAGCGTCGCCCACGGCAAGCACGTGAAAGACCTTGCGGCCCACAGTGAAACACTGACCGATGTGGGCGGCAAGGCACACCAGGCCGCCGCGAGTTTCACCGATATGGAAGCGCACAACTCCGCAGACCTGCGGGCAGTGCGACCCGGCTAAGACACCGGCACCACGACGAGATCGTGCGGCCGATTGTTGAGGGGCAACGCGCCGTCCTCGGTCACGACGACGATGTCTTCGATGCGCGCGCCCCAGCGCCCCGGAAAGTAGATGCCCGGTTCGATCGAAAAGGCCATTCCCGCAGCCAAAGGCAGATCATTGCCGCTGACGATGTAAGGCTCCTCGTGCACCGAGAGCCCGATGCCGTGACCGGTGCGGTGCACGAAAAACTCCGCAAGCCCGGCCTCGGCCAGCACGTCGCGCGCGGCGGCATCGACCTGCTCGGCGGTCACCCCCGGACGAACCGCCTCATACGCCGCCCGCTGCGCCCGCTGCAGCAGCGAATACTGTTGTGCGACATCGGCATCAGGCTCGCCAAGAGAATACGTCCGCGTCGAATCGGAATGGTATCCGGGCTCGTAGGCTCCTCCGATATCGACGACGACGATGTCACCGGCCTGCAGTTCGCGGTCGGAATAGCTGTGGTGCGGGTCGGCCCCATGCGGTCCGGAGCCGACGATGATGAACGACACATCCGAATGTCCCTCGGCGACAATGGCTTCGGCTATATCGGCGGCAACATCGGCCTCGGTGCGGCCCGGGATCAAGAACTCCGGCACCCGGGCGTGCACGCGGTCGATGGCCGAACCGGCCTTGCGCAGCGCGTCGATCTCGCACTCCTCCTTGACCATCCGCAGCGTGCGCAGGATGTCGGTGGCCAGCACCGGCGACACGCCGAGCACCCCGGCCAACGGCAGCAGGTGCAGCGCCGGCATCGAATCGGTGACGGCCGTCGCAACAGGGCCATCACCCAACGCCGCGAGAACCAACTGGTAGGGGTCGTCGCCGTCGACCCAATCGCGCACCGCCAAGCCCAGTTCCGCAATGGCCGACTCCTTCAACGAAGCGAGCTCCAGCCGCGGCACCACGATGCTCGGGTCACCGGCGCCCGGCACCACCAGCGCCGTCAGCCGCTCAAACGTCTGGGCGCGCGAGCCGCTGAGATAGCGCAGGTCGTATCCCGGGGTGATCACCAGGCCGTCGAGCCCGGCGTCGGCGGTCGCCGCGGCGGCCGCGGCCAGGCGACGGGAATAGACCTCGGCGTCGAATCGGTGAGAGTCCATGGCAGCCAGGCTAACCGCACCCGCCGAACGTCGAGTTGTTGCGCCAATTCAACGAAGAGGCCAACAACAAGTCGACGTTCGGCGCGGAGATAATTACCGCGCTGGCAGGATAGCCGCATGCCTGCACCTGTGTTGCTGCTCGACGGCGCCAGCATGTGGTTCCGCTCGTATTTCGGCGTGCCGTCGTCGATCACCGCTCCTGACGGCCGGCCGGTCAACGCCGTTCGCGGATTCATCGACTCGGTGGCCACAGTCATCACTCAGCAGCGACCGAAAAGGCTGGCGGTCTGCCTCGACCTGGATTGGCGCCCGCAGTTCCGGGTTGACCTGATTCCGTCGTACAAGGCGCATCGGGTGGCCGAGCCCGAACCCGAAGGCACCCCCGACATCGAGGAAGTGCCCGACGACCTATCGCCGCAGGTCGACATGATCATGGCGCTCCTGGACGCGTTCGGCATTGCGACGGCCGGTTCGGAGGGTTTCGAGGCCGACGACGTGCTGGGCACGCTCGCCGCCCAGGAACGCGACGACCCGGTCGTGGTGGTCAGCGGGGACCGCGACCTGTTGCAGGTGGTGACCGACGACCCGGTCCCGGTGCGGGTGCTCTACCTGGGCCGCGGCCTGGCCAAAGCCACCCTGTACGGCCCGCCGGAGGTGGCCGAACAGTACGGCGTGCCGGTCGACCGGGCCGGGCCCGCCTACGCCGAACTCGCGCTGCTGCGCGGCGACCCGTCCGACGGCCTGCCGGGCGTCCCGGGTGTCGGCGAGAAGACGGCCGCCACCCTGCTGGCCCAGCACGGCTCGCTGGATCAGATCCTGGCCGCCGCACACGACCCGAAATCCAAGCTCGCCAAGGGCTTGCGGGCCAAATTGCTGGGCGCGACGGACTACATCGAGGCCGCGAACCAGGTGGTTCGGGTGGCCACCGACGCGCCCATCACGCTGTCGACGCCCACCGACGTGCTACCGCTGGTCGCCGCGGATCCGCAGCGCACCGCGTCGCTCGCGACGGAATTCGGCGTCGGATCCTCGATCGCCCGCCTGCAGAAAGCGCTCGACTCGCTGCCGCAGTGAATTACTGCGGCCGGCCGACCTCGTAGGTGCCCTTGTCGTCCTGGAAGGTCACGGTCACCTTCTTTTGCGCACCGTCGATGCTGACGGCGCAGTCGAAGGTGGCGCCCTTCTTCACGGTCGGGTCGGTGCCGTTGTTGCACTTGACGTCTTTGACGTTCTTGGCGCCGTAGCCGTTGGTCTCGTCGGTCAGGACCTGCTGCACACCGGTCTGCGCCTTGTTGATGTCCAGCTTGGTGGTGACGAAGAAGCCGGGCTCCCAGAAGCCGAGCACCAGGATGAGCGCGATCAGCAGAAAGGCGATCGCACCGCCCACACCGAGGATCAGTCCCGTCGAGCGCTTCTTCTGCGGCTGACCCGGGTACTGCTGCGGGTACTGGCCGTACTGGCCCGGCTGGCCGTACTGGCCGGGCTGCTGACCGTACTGACCCGGCTGGGCGTACTGCCCGGGCTGGCCATACTGGCCCGGCTGGCCGTACTGGCCGTACTGCTGCTGCTCCGGTTGCCCGTATCCCGGCTGCTGTTGCTGGGGATACGGCTGCTGGTATGCGTGCTCAGTCGGCTGCTGGTACTGCGGGTACTCCGCGGGCGGCGTGTAGGCCGGCGCCTGCCACGTCGGGTCCTGGGCCGGGGGTTGCTGCTGTTGCCAGGGCGAACCCACCTGACGCACCTGAGTCGGTTCCTGGGAGCGATCGCCACCCTCGCCGGGCGGTTGCCACTGCTGGCCCGGGTCCGATCCCTGCGGTCCGCTCATCATTTCTCCTCAATCGCCTTGTGTCCTGGCCCTGTAACGGTAGCCCGGAGCCAGCCTACCCGGCATCAACTGCGACGACGCCGCGCCGAACATCGTTGATAGCGCGCTTTGCCGTGGCCCGCACTTGAGCATCCGGCGCGGCGTTGCGAACCTGGTCCAACAGGTCGAGCACCTGGCGACACCACCGTACGAAATCCCCTGCCAACAATGGCGAACCGCTGCCGGTCGCGTCGGCCGCCGCCAGCGAGGCGGCGAGGTCGCCGGTCCGGGCCCAGCGGTAGATGACGGTGACAAAACCGTCGTCGGGTTCGCGGCTCGGCGCGATGCGGTGTGTTTGCTCGTCGGCGCGCAGCGCGAACGACAACTTAGCTGTCTGCTGCAGCGCCTGCCGCAGTCGAGGCGTGGGCGCCTCGGCGGCGAAGGGAGCGCTGGGGCCGTCGCCGCCGCGGGTCTCATAGAGCACCGACGACACGACGGCGGCCAGTTCGGCCGGCTTCAACTCCGCCCACGCCCCGGTGCGCAGGCATTCGGCGACCAGCAGGTCGCTCTCGCTGTAGATCCGGGCCAGCAGCCGGCCGTCGTCGGTGACCCGCGGGTCGCCCGCAGCGCCCTGGATGAACTCGCGCTCGGTCAGCAGCCCGACGATCCGGTCGAAGGTGCGCGCCAGCGAGTTGGTGGCGGCGGCCACCTTCTTTTCCAGCTGCGCGTTGTCGCGTTCGATGCGCAGGAAACGCTCGGCCTCACGGACCTGGGCCTCGACGCCGGGACTATCGTGCGCCGGGTGGCGGCGCAGCTCCTCCCGCAACGACGCCAGCTCCGGGTCGTGGAAGCCGTCGTCGGCGTCCTTGGCGCGGCGGCGCGACGGCACGTCCAGCGGCGTGGCGGCCGAGCGCAGCGCCGAAGCAAGATCGCGACGCACCCGCGGCTGGCGGTGCTCCACCCGCTTGGGCAACGGCATCGACCCGAGCGGCGCCGAGGCACCCGAGTAGTCGGCCGACGAAATCCGCCCTGCCCAACGGTGTTCGGTGAGCACCAGCGGCCGGGGGTCGTCGCCGACGCGGGCCGATTCCAGCACCACCGCCAGGCCGCTGTGCCGGCCGTTGGCAATCGTAATGATGTCCCCGCGACGCAGCCCGGCCAGCGCCTCGTTGGCGGCCTGGCGCCGGTGCAGCCGCGACGCCCGGGACTGCGCCCGTTCCATCTCGGTGATCCGCGCGCGCATCCGGGCGTATTCAAGGATCGGCGCGTCGCTACCACCGAGGTCGGCGGCGATCTCGTCTTGCATCCGCTTGCCGCGGTCGATGCCTTTCACCACCCCGACGACGGAGCGGTCGGCCTGGTATTGCGCGAACGATTGCTCGAGCAGCTGGTGCGCCTGCTCCGGGCCCATGTGCTGCACCAGGTTGATCGTCATGTTGTACGACGGCGCGAACGAGCTTTTCAGCGGGAACGTACGGGTGGACGCCAGCCCGGCCACGGCGGACGGTTCGGACGTCTCCTCGGTGGGGTGCCAGAGCACCACCGCGTGGCCCTCGACGTCGATGCCGCGCCGGCCGGCCCGGCCCGTCAGCTGCGTGTACTCCCCCGGCGTCAGCGGCACGTGCGCCTCGCCGTTGAACTTCACCAGCCGCTCGAGCACCACCGTGCGGGCGGGCATATTGATGCCCAGCGCCAGGGTTTCGGTGGCGAACACCGCCTTGACCAGCCCGGCGGTGAACAGCTCCTCGACCGTGTGCCGGAAGGCCGGCAGCATCCCGGCGTGGTGGGCCGCCAGACCGCGCAGCAACCCTCCCGCCACTCGTAATAGCCGAGCACGGCGAGGTCGCTTTCCGCGAGGTCTCCGCACCGGTGCTCGATCACCTCGGCGATCTGGGCGCGTTCCTCCTCGCTGGTGAGCCGCAGCGGCGAGCGCAGGCACTGTTGCACTGCGGCGTCGCAGCCGGCCCGGGAGAACACGAACGTGATCGCCGGCAACAACCCTTCGGAGTCCAGCGTCGCGATGACGTCAGGCCGCGCGGGCGGGCGGTAAAAGCGCGGCCGGTCCGGCCTGCCCCTTCCGCCCTGCCGGCGCGGACCACGCCCCCAGTCCCCCATCCGGTCCGCCTCGCGGCGGTGCGCAATGTGTTGCAGCAGTTCGGGATTCACACGCGGATGACGGTCGGCGGCCGGTTTCTGGTTCTCGTAGTCGAACAGGTCCAGCAGGCGCCTGCCGACCAGAACGTGTTGCCACAGCGGCACCGGCCGGTGCTCGTCGACCACGACCGTCGTGTCGCCGCGCACGGTCTGGATCCAGCCGCCGAACTCCTCGGCGTTGCTCACCGTCGCCGACAGGCTGACCAGCCGCACCTCGTCGGGCAGATGCAGGATCACCTCTTCCCAGACCGGGCCCCGCATCCGGTCGGCAAGGAAATGCACCTCGTCCATCACCACGTGGGAAAGCCCTTGCAGCGCAGCCGAATCCGCATAGAGCATGTTGCGCAGCACTTCGGTGGTCATCACTACCACGGGCGCATCACCGTTGACCGACATGTCGCCGGTCAACAGGCCGATCCGGTCGCGGCCGTAGCGCGCCGTCAGGTCGGTGTGTTTCTGATTGCTCAGTGCCTTGATCGGGGTCGTGTAGAAGCATTTACCGCCGGCGGCCAGCGCCAGATGAACGGCGAATTCCCCGACCACCGTCTTACCGGCACCCGTTGGGGCGCAAACCAATACGCCGTGACCCCGCTCAAGCGCCGCGCAGGCCCGCAGCTGGAAATCGTCGAGCGCAAATGGCAATTCCGCGGTGAACCGAGGCAGCTCGATCAGTTCGGTCACGCCGCCCTCAGATGCCACTGACATCTACGTGACGTCGTCATGTTGCCCGCTGATGAACGACGGCTCGGGCGCCGGTTCGGACAGCGGTGAGGGCGCCTCGATGACCGACGCTTCGTCGTCGGGGATCGCGGTTTGGGCTTCGCGCTTGGCTTTTCGCTTGTCGTGGATGCGGGCGATCTGAATCGCCAGCTCCTGTAGAACGGACAGCGCAACCCCTAGCGCGGTCATCGAAAACGGGTCGGAGCCGGGCGTGAACACCGCCGCGAACACGAACATCCCGAAGATCAGGCCGCGCCGCCACGCCTTGAGCTTTTCATACGGCAGCACGCCAACCATGTTGAGCATGACGATCAGCAGCGGGAATTCGAAGCTGAATCCGAACACCAGCAGCAAGTTGATCAGGAAGCCGAAATAGCGGTCGCCCGACAGCGCCGTCACCTGCACGTCGCTTCCGACGGTCAGCAGGAAACCCAGCGCCTGGGACAGCACGAAGTAGGCCAGCACCGCACCGCCGACGAACAGCAGCGCGGCGGGGATCACGAACCCGATGGCGAAGCGGCGTTCCTTCTGGTACAGCCCGGGGGTGATGAACGCCCACAGCTCGTAAAACCACACCGGGCAGGCCAGCACGATCCCGGCCGTCATCCCGACCTTGAGCCGCAGCATGAACTGGTCGAACGGCGCGGTGGCCAGCAACCGGCACTGCCCGTCCGCGCTGATGTCCGCGCGCGCCGACTGCGGCAGCGAGCAATAGGGATGGCGTAGCCACTCGCCCAGGCTTTCGAGCCCGAAGATCGGATGCGAATACCAGATAAACCCGAAAATCGTGGTGACCAGGATCGCGGCCAGCGAGATCAACAGCCGGGTGCGCAGTTCGGTCAGATGGTCGACCAGAGACATCGTCGCGTCGGGATTGGTCCGACTGCGCCTATTGCGCGGATTGAGATGCTTCAGGAACGCAGCAGTGCGCGCTGGAGTCTTGAATGCTTTCACGACGCTCGGTCAGTGGCGCTCAGGCACCGCGGCCGAATCCCGGCTAAGCGGGGCGCGCTTCGGTGTGGCCCGGCTCCGAGGCCGCCGACGGGTCGACACGTTGCGACTGCACCGGCTGGGGAGCCGGCGCCGGGGTTTCGATGGAAGGCGCGTCGGATTTGTTCTCCGTCTGCATTTCGCGCAGCTCGGACTTGAAGATGCGCATCGACTTGCCCAGCGAGCGCGCCGCATCGGGGAGCTTCTTGGCACCGAACAGCAGGATCACGACGACCGCGAGGATCGCCCAGTGCCACGGACTGAGACTGCCCACTTTTGTTACCTCCAGACGTCCACCCGATGCTACCGCAGCGCGGCCTGCTGCCGGTGTGCCCGCGCCGTGCGGTCAGGAGGTCGTTGCCTGGTAAGACTCCAAGGCCGCGGCCGCGGCACCCCGTACACGCTGCGCAAGTGACCGCGGTTCGACCACCCGCACATCCGGCCCGAAACCCAGCACCAGGCGTGTCATCCAATCCTCGGAGGCATACGTCATGACCGCCTCGCAGGATCCGTCGGGCAACTCCTGCACGTCGCGCATCGGGTAGTACTCGAACATCCACGACGCGCGCGGCGCCACTCGCAGCCTGGCCGACGGCAGCGACGGATCGCCGTCGAACAGCGACGTGTCCGGCGGCGCCTGCAGCGCCGGCTGCGGCGGGGCGGCCGGTTCACCCAGCTCGGTGGCCTCGACGATCCGGTCGAAGCGGAACAGCCGCACGCCTTCGGCTTCGCGCGACCACGCCTCCAGATAGCTGTGCCCGCCGATCAGCAACACCCGGATGGGATCGACGATCCGGCTGGTCAGGGTGTCGTGCGAGGCCGAGTAGTAGTCGATGGCCAGCGCGTGTTTGTACTGCACGGCCGTGCGTACGGTGGCCGCGGCCCGGTTCTCGATCGGCGCCGGCTCGTCGATTGCCGTCACCGTGGCATCGTGCCCGACGGCCCCGGCCGCGACGGCGATCTTGGCGATCGCGCTGCGGGCCGCCTCCGGATCGACCACGCCGGGGATGTCGGCCAGCGCCCGCAGTGCTATGAGCAGGCCGGTGGCCTCCGGCGAGGTGAGCTTGAGCGGGCGGTCGATACCCGCCGAGAACGTCACCTCGATGGTGTCGCCGGAGAACTCGAAGTCGATGAGATCACCCGGGAAGTAGCCGGGAAGGCCGCACATCCACAGCTGGTTGAGGTCCTCTTCGAGCTGCTTGGCCGACACCCCGAGCTTGGCGGCGGCCTCGGCACGGGTGATCCGCGGGTTGGCCTGGAAATACGGCACCATGTTGAGCAGCCGCACCAGTCGGGTGGATACCGGTGTCATTCCGAAACTCCCGCCTGGGCACGCAACCGGGCCAGCACGTCGTCGCGCAGCGGTTGCGGCTCGAGCACGACGGCGTCGACCCCGTATCCCGCGATTTCGCGGGCCAGCCGGTCGGAGGAACTGATCTCGAGCTCGATCACCTCGCCACCGCGGCCACCCAGTTGCCGCTCACCCGTGGTGAGCCCGGCGCGACGCAACGCGGTGGCCCGCCCGTCGGCGACCCACACCAGGGCCGTCCCGCCGGTCGGTGTCTCGGCGACGGTCTGCGCGACGATCTTGCGCAGGTCGACGCCGTCGGGAACGGTGACCGCACCGGCGGGGCCGATCGGCTCGACGTCGGCGCCGATGCGGGAGAGCCGGAAGGTGCGAGTGGCGTCACGGTCACGGTCGTGGCCGACGAGATACCAGCGGCCCTTCTGGGTGACCACGCCCCACGGTTCGACGGTGCGCGTGGTGTAGGGCTCGGCGCGTGACGGCCGGTGCGGGAACTGCACGGCCTGTCGAGAATCGATGGCGGACAACAGGATTCCGAGCACATCCTCCGATCCGCGCAATCCCGGCACGCCCTCCGGGGAGGCGATGGCCACCGGGGTGCCGTCATCGAAGGGGTCGACGTCGACGCCGGCGGCCCGCAACTTGAGCAGCGCGCCCTGGGTCGCGGTGATCAACTCGGGTGACTCCCAGAGCTGGGTGGCGACGGCGACCGCGGCCGCCTCATCGGCGGTCAGTTCGACCGGCGGCAGCGAGTACGCGTCGCGGTTGATGCGGTAGCCCTCGCTGGGGTCCAGCGCCGAGACGCGGCCGACCTCAAGGGGGATGCCGAGGTCGCGCAGTTCGTTCTTGTCGCGCTCGAACATCCGGGAAAAGGCCTCGAGGCTCGGGCTTTCCGAATAGCCGGCGACGCTGGACCGGATCTTTTCCGCGGTGATGTAGCCACGAGTGGACAGCAGGGCGATGACGAGATTGACCAGCCGTTCGACTTTCGAGGTCGCCATTTGCTCCAGGTTAGATGGCCACCACCCAGAGCGCGCACCGACTCGCCAACGTCACTCTGGCCACATGAGCCACAGTTAGGCGGGGCACACCCGCTTCGAAATCCTGATAGCGCACGCGATATCGCATTTGCTCGAAGCATCGGTCACCGCGGCGAGGCCAGTGCGACCGGTGTGGCCAGAAGTCGGCCGCCACCTACATGCTGGCGATGAGCCGCTTCACCCGCTCGTCAACCGCCCGGAATGGGTCCTTGCACAGCACGGTGCGCTGCGCCTGGTCATTGAGCTTGAGGTGGACCCAGTCGACGGTGAAGTCGCGGCCGGCGGCCTGGGCGGCGCTGATGAATTCGCCGCGCAGCCTGGCGCGGGTGGTCTGGGGCGGGTTGTCGACCGCCTCGGCGATGTCCTCGTCGGTGGTCACCCGGGTCGCCAGACCCTTGCGCTGCAACAGGTCGAAGACGCCGCGTCCGCGCTTGATGTCGTGGTAGGCGAGGTCCAGCTGGGCGATCTTCGGGTCGGACAGCTCCATGTTGTAGCGATCCTGGTAGCGCTGGAACAGCTTGCGCTTGATCACCCAGTCGATCTCGGTGTCGACCTTGGCGAAGTCCTGGCTTTCCACGGCGTCGAGCTGCCGGCCCCACAGGTCGACGACCTGCTCGATCTGGGCGTTGGGCTCGCGGGTCTGCAGGTGCTCGACGGCGCGGCTGTAGTACTCACGCTGGATGTCCAGCGCGCTGGCCTGACGTCCGCCCGCCAGGCGCACCGGACGGCGCCCGGTGACGTCGTGGCTGACCTCACGGATCGCGCGGATCGGGTTGTCCAGCGAGAAGTCGCGGAACGGCACGCCGGATTCGATCATCTCCAGCACCAACGCGGCGGTGCCCACCTTGAGCATCGTGGTGGTCTCGCACATGTTGGAGTCGCCGACGATCACGTGCAGCCGCCGGTACTTCTCGGCGTCGGCGTGCGGCTCGTCGCGGGTGTTGATGATCGGGCGGCTGCGGGTGGTGGCCGACGACACGCCTTCCCAGATGTGCTCGGCGCGCTGCGATAGGCAGAACGTCGCGGCCTTGGGGGTCTGCAGTACCTTGCCGGCCCCGCAAATCAGCTGGCGGGTAACCAGGAAGGGCAGCAGCACATCGGAGATCCGGGAGAACTCACCGGCCCGCACGATCAGGTAATTCTCGTGGCAGCCGTAGGAGTTGCCGGCCGAGTCGGTGTTGTTCTTGAACAGGTAGATGTCGCCGCCAATGCCCTCGTCGGCAAGCCGCTGCTCGGCGTCTACCAGCAGGTCTTCCAGCACCCATTCCCCGGCCCGGTCGTGGGTGACCAGCTGCACCAGGCTGTCGCATTCGGCGGTGGCGTACTCGGGGTGGCTGCCCACATCGAGGTACAGTCGGGCGCCGTTGCGAAGGAAGACGTTGGAGCTCCGGCCCCACGACACCACCCGGCGGAAAAGGTAGCGGGCCACCTCGTCCGGAGACAGGCGGCGATGGCCGTGGAACGTGCAGGTGACACCGAACTCGGTCTCGATGCCCATGATTCGTCGCTGCACAACATCGAGGGTACTTGTTGTGTCAGGGCGACGGTCAGCAAGCCGCGCCCGCGGGTCTAATCCGAAGTGTCGCCTTCGGAATCCGACGGCTCCGAATCGGATTTCGAGCCCTTCGAATCCACCTCCTGCAGGAGGTTTTCCAGGGTGGACCGGCCGATCCGCCGGAACGCGCGCCGGGGCCGGTTGGCGTCCAGGATGGCGACCTCGAGGCTGGCCACATCCAGCGAAGGCTCGTCGCCGCCGTTGGGGCTGCCCGCCCGCAGCGCCTCCAACGCGATCCCCAAAGCGTCGTGCAGGTCGGCGTTTTCGGCGTAAGACTCCTTGAGCGCGGTGGCGATCGGCTCGGTGGTACCGCCCATCACCACGAAGTGCGGCTCGTCGGCGATGGAACCGTCGTAGGTGATCCGGTACAACTCAGGCGGTTTGGTCTCGCCGTAGTGCGCGACCTCGGCGACGCACAACTCCACCTCGTAGGGCTTGGCCTGCTCGGTGAAGATGGTGCCCAGGGTCTGCGCGTAGACGTTGGCCAGCTGCCGGCCGGTGACGTCGCGGCGGTCGTAGGCGTAGCCGCGGGTGTCGGCGAACTGGATGCCGCCGCGCCGCAGATTGTCGAACTCGTTGAACTTGCCCGCGGCCGCGAAGCCCACGCGGTCGTAGAGTTCGCTGATCTTCTGCAGCGACCGCGACGGGTTCTCCGCGACGAACAGCACGCCACCGGCGTAGGCCAGCGCCACGACGCTGCGGCCCCGGGCGATGCCCTTGCGCGCGAGCTCGCTGCGCTCACGCATCGCCTGCTCAGGCGAGATGAAATACGGGAAGCTCACTTCTCACCGCCATCCGGGCCGAAAGTGTCGGTGCGCGAGCGGCTTTGGATGACCTCCCGGGCCAGCTCGGCGATGCGGCTCTCGGGGACTTCGGCCGCGCCTTCGGCGCCGATGGTGACGGCCGTCGGGAAGATCCCGCGCACCAGATCCGGTCCGCCGGTGGCGGAATCGTCGTCGGCGGCGTCGTACAACGCCTCCACGGCCACCCGCACCGCGGAATCGACGTCGGTGACTTGGGCGTACAACTTCTTGATCGAAGACTTCGCGAAGATCGATCCCGACCCCACCGACTGGTAGCCCTCTTCCTCGATGTTCCAGCCGCCCGCGGCGTCGAACGAGACTATGCGCCCGGCGCTTTCCGGGTCGGCGGCGTGGATGTCGTAGCCCGCCAGCAGCGGCAGGGCCACCAGCCCCTGCATCGCGGCGGCAAGGTTGCCGCGCACCATGATCGCGAGCCGGTTCACCTTGCCGGCGAACGTGAGCGGCACGCCTTCCAGCTTCTCGTAGTGCTCGAGCTCCACGGCGTAGAGGCGGGCGAATTCGACGGCGATGGCGGCCGTGCCGGCGATGCCGGTCGCCGTGTAGTCGTCGGTGATGTACACCTTTTTGACGTCCCGGCCGGCGATCATGTTGCCCTGCGTCGAACGCCGGTCACCGGCGATCAGGACACCGCCGGGGTATTTCAGGGCCACGATCGTGGTGCCGTGCGGCAGATGCGCACCGTCACCACCGGATTGGCTACCGCCGCCACCCAGGACAGCCGGGAGTAATTCGGGCGCCTGGCGGCGCAACAGATCGGCGAAAGAGGACGTATTTACAGCGGAAAATCCGGGAAGTGCCGAGTTAGTGGACAGACGATCGGGAAAAGGCCAGGTCACTGTCCGCCCTTTTGGACGTACGCGCGGACGAAGTCCTCGGCGTTTTCCTCCAGGACGTCGTCAATCTCGTCGAGCAGATCGTCGGTTTCCTCGGTCAGTTTCTCGCGACGCTCTTGGCCCGCAGCGGTAGTGCCAACGACGTCATCTTCGTCGCCGCCGCCACCGCCACGTTTGGTCTGCTCCTGCGCCATCGCCGCCTCCTGCTTTGTCTGGGCTTGCTTACTGGCCGCTTAAGCCGCCCGCTGGTACCTCTACCCTACCGGTCAACGCCGGTCTTCTTCGGTTAACCAGGCTCAGCTCGTCAGTTGTTCAACCAGTTCGACGGCACTGTCGACCGAGTCCAGCAGCGCGCCGACGTGCGCCTTGCTGCCCCGCAGCGGCTCCAGCGTCGGGATGCGCACCAGCGAATCACCACCGAGATCGAAAATCACCGAGTCCCAACTGGCCGCGGCGATGTCGGCGCCGAACCGGCGCAGGCATTCGCCGCGGAAATACGCGCGGGTGTCGGTCGGCGGGTTGTCCACCGCCTCGATCACCTGATGTTCACTGACCAGACGCTTCATCGAGCCACGCGCGACCAGCCGGTTGTACAGGCCCTTGTCCAGCCGGACATCCGAATACTGCAGGTCCACCAGGTGCAGTCGCGGCGCGGACCAGCTCAGGTTCTCCCGCTGCCGGAAACCCTCGAGCAGGCGCAGCTTGGCCGGCCAGTCCAGCAGCTCGGCGCATTCCATCGGGTCGCGCTCGAGCAGATCCAGGACGTGCGCCCAGGTCTCGACAACGTGCGCTGCCCGCGGGTCGGGGTCGCGACCGTCGACCAGTTTGGCCACCCGGTCGAGGTAGATCCGTTGCAGCGCAAGCGCAGTCAGCTCCCGGCCATCGGCCAGGGCCACCGCCACCCGCAGCGACGGATCGCGACTGATCGCATGGACCGCATGCACCGGCCGGGCCAGCGCGAGATCGCTGAGGTCGATGCCGTGCTGCGGGCCTTCTTCGATCAGATCCAGGACCAGCGCCGTGGTGCCCAGCTTCAGGTAGGTCGACGTCTCGGCGAGGTTGGCGTCGCCGATGATCACGTGCAGCCGGCGATACCGGTCGGCGTCGGCGTGCGGTTCGTCGCGGGTGTTGATGATGCCGCGCTTGAGCGTGGTCTCCAGCCCGACCTCGACCTCGATGTAGTCGGAGCGCTGGGAGAGCTGGAAGCCGGGCTCGTCACCCGAGGGGCCGATGCCGACCCGGCCGGAGCCGGTGACGACCTGCCGGGACACAAAGAACGGCGTCAGACCTGCGATGATGGCCGAAAACGGCGTCTGTCGGGACATCAGGTAGTTCTCGTGCGACCCGTACGAGGCGCCCTTGCCGTCGACATTGTTCTTGTAGAGCTGGAGCTTGGCGGCTCCGGGCACGCTGGCGACGTGGCGCGCGGCGGCCTCCATCACCCGCTCGCCGGCCTTGTCCCAGATGACCGCGTCGAGCGGGTCGGTGCACTCGGGCGCGGAGTACTCGGGGTGCGCGTGGTCGACATAGAGCCGTGCCCCGTTGGTCAGGATCATGTTTGCCGCGCCGACCTCGTCGGCGTCGACCACCGGCGGCGGCCCGGCCGAGCGGCTCAGGTCGAAGCCACGGGCGTCGCGCAGCGGCGACTCCACCTCGTAGTCCCACCGGGTGCGCTTGGCGCGCTGAATGCCGGCGGCGGCCGCGTAGGCCAGCACTGCCTGAGTCGAAGTAAGGATCGGGTTGGCGGTCGGGTCGGACGGCGACGAAATGCCGTACTCGACCTCCGTCCCGATAATCCGTTGCATGCGTCAAGGGTAGGCCGGGTGAGGTTGCGCCCCGCGCCGGGGCAAGGTGACCGCCGACGTCGAGCGTCCGCAGATCGTCGAAAAGCCTGCGGCGCAAAGAGAATTCGAAGAGATTGCCGGTGGTGCCGAAGAACAATTCCTGACCTGCGCCTAAACAGCCAGCGCACGGGTTGCCGCGCCACTAGGGTGACCCGGTGTGGGTCTAACTCAGCGCCGCACGCCGGACGTTCAGAAGACGGCAGCGGCCGAACGGTGGTTCCTGGAGCGCGGCCTGCCGTCGGTGCTGACCCGACGGGGCCGATGGCGCCGGCTCTGGCCACGGTGCGCTCCGATGCTTTCCGCGTGGGCGGCGGTAGAAGCGTGCCTGCTGGGCGTCTACGTCATCAGCGACGGCAACGAGGTCTTCATCAACGGCACGCCGACCAGCCGCCAGTGGGCGATCCTGGCGTTGCTGGCCCTCGCACTTCCGCTGGCCGCCCTGATCGGCTGGCTGGTGTCCCGGATCGCCAGCGGGGGCACCCGCGCGGCCGTGGCGACCGCCTCGCTGGCCTTCGCGGTCGCCTGCGGGGTCATCGAATCCGGCCCGATCCAGTTGACCCGGGACGCCGTCATCCTGGTCGTGGTGCTGCTGCTGACCGGCTGCGGCGTCGGGTCGGTGCTCGCCTGGGCGGTGCGGATGACGTTCGAGCACCTCTCGACGGTCGGCACGCTGGCGATCCGGGCCCTGCCGATCGTGCTGCTGACCGCGTTGGTGTTCTTCAACACCTACGTCTGGCTGATGGCAGCGAATATCAACGGGGAGCGGCTGACGCTGGCCATCACTTTTCTGATGGGCATCGCGGGGGCGTTCGTGATATCCAAGACGGTGGAACGGGTGCGGCCGCTGCTGAAGTCGACGGCGTCGCTGCCCGAGGGCAGCCAGAGCCTCGTCGACACCCCGTTCACCGCCATGCACGCCCCCGTGTCCGGCTCACCGCTCAAGCGCACGGAGCGCCTCAATGTGGTGTTCTTGCTCGCGACCTCGCAACTCATCGAGATCCTGGTGGTGGCCTCCGTCGGCGCCACCATGTACCTCATTTTGGGCGTCATCATCCTCACGCCACCGCTGCTCAAGGAGTGGACGCACAACCAGGACATGACCGCGACCGTGTTCGGCATGACGTTCCCGGCGCCGGTTTCACTGATCCACATGTGCCTGTTCCTGGGCGCGCTGACGTTCATGTACATCAGCGCGCGGGCGGTCGACGACGACGAATACCGGGGCATGTTCCTCGACCCGCTGATCGACGACCTGCACACCGCTCTCGCGGCCCGCAACCGCTATCTCGGCAATGTCGCAACGATAGAATGCGAGTAACCAAATGCCCGACCTATCCGGAAAGCGTTACGGCGAAGTGCTTCTCGTGGAAGTCGGTGAATCCGGCCCACAAGCCACCGTCTACAACAGCTTCCCGCTCAACGACTGCCCGGCCGAGCTGTGGTCCAAGCTCGACCCGCAGGCCATCGCGGCGGAGCACGGCGCCGCGGCGGCCTTGCTGAACGGCCCGCGCTACTGGCTGATGAATGCCATCGAAAAGGAGGCCGACGCTCAGCAGGAGCGGATGACGTTCGGCGGGATCGAGATGATCAAGCAAGCCACCGTGCAGCTGTCGTCGATGAACCCCGCGCCGTACACCGTCAACGAAGTGACCCGCAATACGGTCTTCGTCTTCAACGCCGGCGAAGAGATCTACGAGCTGATCGATCCCGACGGCCAGCGCTGGGTCATGCAGACCTGGAGCCAGGTCGCCGACCCCAACCTGTCGCGGGCCGAGCTGGCCGGGCTGGCCGACCGGCTCACGCTGCCGCAGGGTTGGAGCTATCAGCCGCGCGTGCTGGCCGAAACGCTGCGAGTGGACACGACGACGCGCCCCGCCCGCGTGACGCAGGACGACCTGACGAACAGCTACTCGTTCGAATTCGACTGAGCCGCTTAGGGATTGAGTCCCTAGAGGTACTGGCCGAGGTTCGATTCGGTGTCGATGGCGCGCGATGCGCTCGACGACTTGCCGGTGACCAGGGTGCGGATGTACACGATCCGCTCGCCCTTCTTGCCCGAGATCCGCGCCCAGTCGTCGGGGTTGGTGGTGTTGGGCAGGTCCTCGTTCTCGGCGAACTCGTCGACGATCGAGTCGAGCAGATGCTGAATCCGCAAGCCCGATTGGCCGGTTTCCAGCACCGCCTTGATCGCGTTCTTCTTCGCGCGGTCGACGACGTTCTGGATCATCGCCCCGGAGTTGAAGTCCTTGAAGTACATGACTTCCTTGTCACCGTTGGCGTAGGTGACCTCCAGGAACCGGTTGTCGTCGATCTCGGCGTACATCCGCTCGACGACCTTTTCGATCATCGCGGCGATGCAAGCGCCACGGTCGCCGTCGAACTCGGCGATGTCGTCGGCGTGCACCGGCAGCGTCTCAACCAAGTACTTCGAGAAGATGTCTTGTGCCGCTTCGGCATCGGGCCGCTCGATCTTGATCTTCACGTCGAGACGTCCGGGCCGCAGGATCGCGGGGTCGATCATGTCCTCACGGTTGGAGGCACCGATCACGATGACGTTCTCCAGCCCCTCCACACCGTCGATCTCGCTCAGCAGCTGCGGGACCACCGTGGTCTCGACGTCGGAGGAGACGCCGGTACCGCGGGTGCGGAAGATGGAGTCCATCTCGTCGAAGAACACGATCACCGGTGTGCCCTCGGAGGCCTTCTCACGGGCGCGCTGGAAGATCAGCCGGATGTGCCGCTCGGTCTCGCCGACGAACTTGTTCAGCAGCTCGGGGCCCTTGATGTTCAAGAAGTACGACTTGGCCTCGCGGGCGTCGTCGCCGCGCACCTCGGCCATCTTCTTGGCCAGCGAGTTGGCGACCGCCTTGGCGATCAACGTCTTACCGCACCCCGGCGGGCCGTAGAGCAACACACCCTTGGGCGGACGCAATGCGTACTCCCGGTAGAGGTCCTTGTGCAGGAACGGTAGCTCGACGGCGTCGCGGATCTGCTCGATCTGCCGGGTCAGGCCACCGATGTCCTGGTAGCTGACGTCGGGCACCTCTTCCAGCACCAGGTCCTCGACCTCGGCCTTGGGGATGCGCTCGAACGCGTAGCCGGCTTTGGTGTCGACGAGTAGAGAATCGCCAGGCCGCAGTTTCCGCGGCCTGGTGTCATCGTTGAGTGCGTCGGGGTGCCCCTCCGGCAGGTCCTCGGCCACCAGGGGGTCGGCGAGCCACACGATCCGTTCCTCGTCGGCGTGGCCGACGACCAACGCGCGGTGGCCGTCGTTGAGCACCTCGCGCAGAGTCGAGATCTCGCCGACGGATTCGAACGTCCCAGCCTCGACGACGGTCAGGGCTTCGTTGAGCCGGACCGTCTGTCCCTTGCGCAGCGACGACACGTCGATGTTGGGCGAGCATGTCAATCGCATCTTGCGACCCGAGGTGAACACGTCGACCGTTTCATCCTCATGGGACGAGAGCAAGACGCCGTATCCGCTCGGCGGCTGCCCGAGCCGATCGACCTCCTCGCGCAAGGCAAGTAACTGCTGTCGGGCCTCTTTAAGAGTTTCCATTAATTTGGAATTGCGCGCGGCGAGCGAGTCGATGCGGGCCTCGAGTTGATGCACATCGCGCGCGGAGCGTGTACTGCCCGCCGACCCGGCGGCTTGCTCGAGTTGCTCGCGGAGTACCGCGGCCTCGCGTCGTAACTGTTCCAGCTCTGCAGCATCGCTGCTGGACATACCAGTTTCGTCATTGATCCCGAATGCTTCAGAACGCTCTGAGTCACCCATGTTGCGCTCCTTTCCCGCCCCGAATTGATGCGGTGGATCCTTACAACGCTACCGGCGATTGGCCGTTCATGCGTGAACTCAAAAGCCATCAAAAGTCGCGTCTTTACTCCCGCTGGTAACCTCGGCGTCGATTTGGGACCACCGAGAGGACACCCCTTGACCGCAAAACCCCTCACCACAGGCCTTGCCGTGGTCGCGGTCATCAACGCAATGTTTCCAACTGTGACTTCCATTGCACCAGTTGGCCCGATCGCAGCAACCACCGCCCTCCAAGAATCAGGCGTGGCCGAATAGCCCGGCCGGTTCGACGGATGCAGCGACACCTGTCCGTAGCACTGAGCACCGCCACCGCAGTGGCGGCCCTCGGGATCGCGGCGTGCTCACACAGCGAACCCAAGGTGCTGCCGTCGACCAGTTCGGGGGTGGTTGCGCCGACGTCCAGTCCGTTGCTCGTCGCGGCTCCCCCGACCGCGCCCCTGCCCGTCCCCGAGGCTCTGGTCGAGGTGCTGAACCGGCTTGTCGACCCGAACGTGCCGGGCACCAACAAGGTGAACCTCGTCGAAGGCGCGACGCCGGAGAGCGCGGCCCAGCTGGACAAGTTCATCAACGCGCTGCGCGACAACGGCTACCTGCCGATGACCTTCGCGACGAACAGCATCGCGTGGTCGGACAAGAACCCGGCCAACGTGGTGGCCACCGTCAGCGTCAAGACCGCCAAGGCGAACAACGGCGCGTTCACCTTCCCGATGGAGTTCGCGCCGTTGGCAGGCGGCTGGCAGCTGTCCCGGCGAACAGCGGAAATGCTGTTGGCACTGGGCAACTCGCCCGCCCCGACGCCTCCGGCGCCTCCGCCACCCGCGCTTCCCCTGCCACCGCCGCCGGAACCCGTCGAGCCGCCGCCCCCTCCGCCTCTTCCGACGCCCCCTCCGGCGCCGCCGCCGTCGGCCGCACCTGCTCCGCCTCCTCCTGCACCGCCACCCCCACCCGAGCCACCGCCTCCTCCTGCTGAGCCACCGCCGGCCCCGCCTGAGCCGCCGGCTCCCGAGTCCGCGCCACCTCCGCCCGGCTGATGTGGATCGCCTGGCTCGAGTTCGACGTGTTGCTGGGCGACGTGCGATCGCTCAAGCAGAAGCGGTCGGCGATCCGTCCCGTCGTCGCCGAACTGCGCCGCAAGTTCAGCGTGTCGGCCGCCGAGACCGGTTCGCGGGATCTGTTACGACGGGCGGGCATCGGGGTGGCCGTCGTGTCCGGTGACCGTGGCCATGCGGTCGAAGTTCTGGACGCGGCCGAGCGTCTGGTCGCCGCGCATCCCGAGTTCGAGCTGCTGTCGGTGCGACGCTCGGTGCTGCGCAGCGAGGACAGCGAGGACTAACTAGCCCTAGCCGTCGCGACCCGGGCGCTTGCGGCCCAACGGCATCGGGGCCACCGTCCCCGGCGCGAGCCGTCGCGACGCCACCAGGAATGCGGTGTGCCCGCGCATCGTGTGCTGGGGCCGGACAGACAGTCCGACGGCATGCCAACCGCGCTGCATCGTCTCCCAGGCGCGCGGTTCGGTCCAGCACTCCTGGGCCCGCAGCGCCTCCACCACCTTCGACAGCTGGGTGACCGTGGCCACGTAGATCACCAGCACCCCGCCGGCGACGACCAGCCGCGACACGGAGTCCAGCACCTCCCACGGCGAGAGCATGTCCAGCACGGCCCGGTCGAACGAGCCGTCGGGCAGCCCGGAGTCGACGACATCGCCGATGATCAGCTCCCAGTTGGCGGGCGGCCCACCGAAAAAGACGTCCACATTGCGCCGTGCGTGTTCGGCGTGATCGGCGCGCACCTCGTAGGAGACCACCCGCCCGTCGGGCCCCACCGCGCGCAACAGCGAACAGGTCAACGCGCCGGATCCGGCTCCGGCCTCCAGTACACGGGCACCCGGGAAGATGTCGCCCTCGTGCACGATCTGGGCGGCGTCCTTGGGATAGATGACCTGCGGACCGCGCGGCATCGACATGATGTAGTCGACCAGCAGGGGGCGCAGCACCAGGTAGGGGTTGCCGTTGCTGGATTTGACCACGCTGCCCTGTTCCAGCCCGATGATCGCGTCGTGCGGGATCGCTCCGCGGTGGGTGTGGAACTCGGCGCCTTCGGTGAGCTCCATCGTGTAGTGCCGGCCCTTGGCGTCGGTGAGCTGAACGCGCTCGCCGACGACGAATGGACCGGTGTTGGACACGCCGTTCAGCGTGCCAGCCGACTCGCCGTTGTCGATGCTCGGGGTTGTCGGCGCTGCGTCCTAGGCTGCGAATATGACCGACCAGCCGCAAGACCAGGCACGGGCGGCTTCCAGGCCCGCGCTGTCACCTTCGCGGGCGGCGGATTTCAAGCAGTGCCCGTTGCTGTACCGGTTCCGGGCGATCGACCGGCTGCCCGAGCCGCCGTCGACCGCGCAGATCCGCGGGTCGGTGGTGCACGCCGCACTCGAACAGCTCTACGGCCTGCCCGCGGCATCACGAGGCCCGGACACCGCGATATCGCTCGTGGAGCCCGCGTGGGAGCAGGTGATGGCCGCCGAGCCCGGCCGGTTCGCGGAGCTGGACTCCGTGCTGCGGACGCAGGTGCTCGACGAGGCCCGCGCGCTGCTGTCCGGCTATTACCGCCTGGAAGACCCGACCCGATTCGACCCGCAATGCTGCGAGCAGCGGGTGGAGGTGGAACTCGCCGACGGCACGCTGCTGCGCGGGTTCATCGACCGGATCGACGTCGCCGCCACCGGCGAGCTGCGGGTGGTCGACTACAAGACCGGCAAGGCGCCGCCGGAGGCGCGAGCGCTGGCCGAATTCAAGGCGATGTTCCAGATGAAGTTCTATGCGGTGGCGCTGCTGCGCAGCCGCGGCGTGCCGCCCACCCGGCTGCGGCTGATCTACCTCGCCGACGGCCAGGTGCTGGACTACTCGCCCGAGCTCGACGAGCTGCTGCGCTTCGAGAAGACCCTGATGGCGATCTGGCGTGCCATCCAATCCGCCGGTGCGACAGGCGATTTCCGCCCCAGTAAGTCGCGGTTGTGCGACTGGTGCCCGCACCACGAGCACTGCCCGGTTTTCGGCGGCACCCCGCCGCCCTATCCCGGCTGGCCGGATGGCGTTCGGGCGCAAGGCGGCGCGGACGCGGCGTTGCTTGCGGGACTTCACCTGGTTGCCGGGGACTCCGAACCTGCCGCCTGAGCAGGAATCCGTCGGGCACGTCGTGATTGCGGATCGTTCCGCAAACTCATTCATTCGAGCGCTCACGTGTGACACGACCTAACTGCCATCCGGTGAAAGGAGGCCGCACCGATGGAGGGCATCCATCGACTGGCACCGGGTAGCGTGTTCGCGGGCTATCAGATCTTGAAACCACTGGGCGTCGGTGGTTTCGGCGCCGTTTATCTGGCCCGGCATCCAAACCTGAACAAGCTGGTCGCGCTCAAGGCCTTGGATTTCCGAACTTCCGACGAGCAGGCGCGCAAGTAGGTAGAGCAGAAGTTCCGCGGCGAGGCCGACCTGCTGGCCCAACTCGACGAGCACGAGAACATCGTCACTGTTTTCGACCGCGACACCACGAATGGCGTGATGTGGATCGCGATGCGCTACATCGCCGGTGTGGACTGCGATAAAACTGTCAGCGCGGGCCCGCTGAGCCCCGACCGTGCGGTTCGCATCATCGCCGATGTCGCCGACGCACTCGAGTTCGCCCACCGGCACGGCGTTGTGCACCTAGTCGAGCGGTGACATCTCCTGCAGAATCGTGGGAATGAGCTCGCTGACGGTGGGGTGAATGTGCATCGTGCGCGACAGCGTGGTGTAGGGCGCCTTGGCCGACATGATGTCCAGGATGGCGTGAATCGCTTCGTCGCCACCGACCCCGAGGATGGTCGCTCCGAGAATCTGATCGGTTTCAGCGTCGACGACGACCTGCATAAAGCCTTGCGTCTCACCCTTTTCCACGGCCCGGCCGACCCTGGTCATCGGCCGTCTGCCGAGTAGCGCCTTGCGGCCCGACTTACGGACCTCGCCGACGGTCATCCCGGCGCGGCTCAACGGCGGATCGATGTAGAGCGCATAGGTGGTGATGCGGTCGCTCACCCGGCGCGGATCGTCGTCGAGCAGGTTGGCGGCCACGATCTCGTAGTCGTTGTACGAGGTGTGGGTGAATGCGCCTTTGCCGTTGCAATCGCCCATCGCCCAGATGTGATCGACGTTGGTCTTGAGCGCATCGTCGACAACGATGTAGCCGCGTGCGTCGGTCTGCACGCCGGCGTCCTCGAGGCCCAAGTCGTCGGTGTTGGGCCGCCGTCCCACCGCCAGCAACAGATGGCTGCCCGGTGTCGGGTCGGCACCGGCGCGGGGCGTTAGTTCGAATCCGTTGTCGCTCTTGCTGACCCGTACGCCGTCGGCATTGAGGATGATGTTGATGCCTTCGGCCTCCAGGATCTCCTTGATGGTGGCCGAGACGTCCTCGTCCTCGCGGGAGGCCAACCGGGGGCCGCGCTCGACGACAGTGACCGCCGAGCCGAAGCGCCGGTACATCTGGGCGAACTCCAGCGCGATGTAGCCGCCGCCGATGATGACGAGATGCGTTGGCAGCGTGTCAAGTTCAAGGATGGACACGTTGGTGAGGTAGTCGACGTCGTCCAGGCCCGCGATGTTGGGGACCACCGCGCGGCCACCGACGTTGAGGAAGATCCGGTCGGCGTGCAGCTCCTCGCCGTCGACACGCATGGTGTGTGGATCGGTGAAACGTGCGTGTCCGCGAAAGACGGTGCATCCGTCCATGCCGTCCAGCCAGTCCTCGATGGCCTTACGGTCGGCCAGCACGATACCGTCCTTGCGGGCCTTGACTTTCGCCATGTCCACGCTGATCCACCCGGTCGCGACACCGAATTCGGTGCTGCGACGCGCCAGCTGGGCGACGTGCGCGCTGGCGACCAGCGTCTTGCTCGGAATGCACCCGTTGTTGACGCAGGTACCGCCGATCAGTTTGCGTTCGACGATCGCGACGCGCTGCCCGGCGGCGGTGAGCCGCCCCGCAAGCGATGGCCCTGCCTGACCGGCACCGACGATGATCGCATCGAAATGCGTGGTCACTTAACGGCCGAGGCGAGGTACTCGACCAGCACGTGACCCGTCAGCGCAGCGATGGCGAACCCGCCCAAGACCGCAACCGCATCCTCGAGCAGCGCGATCGGCAGGTCCCGCCCGCCGCTCACCGCGACCAGCCGCTTGCGTGCCTGATAGCCGCCGAGGGTGCCGAGCACCGCACCGATGACACCGGCCCCGAGTGCGGAAAAGGTCCAGTGCGGCCAGGCGCCAAGCGCCGCGCCCGCCAGCCCGCCCATGACGAGCCGGGCGGCGAACACCGGTGGCGCCGTGCGCGGTGGCGTCTTGGGCAGCTTGTCGTTGACCAGTTCGCCGACGGCGAGAACGGAAAATACGACGACCGTGATGATGTTGGCGAACCAGGATGCCCACGTGCCGTGCAAGTCGATCCAGCCGAGGTATGCCGCCCATGCGACCACCGCGGGCGCCGTGAGGGAGCGCAACCCGGCGACAACGCCAATCAGCAAAGCCAGCAACAGAACGAGGACATGTGTCACGGAGAACCTCCTGAGGAGATGTCGGACCATCAACTTTGGCCCGCGGGGTTAAGAGTCGTTCATCGGTGGGCGCGGTGCCAGCGTAGCTAGCAGTAGCCCAATGCAGTCGTGCAGATGGATCTGTTAGCGAAGTGCCAGTTTAGGAGTACGCGAGATTACTAGCGAGTCCTTTGATCGACTCCTGCCCTTGATGCGGACCCCGGTGGTATCGGCTCAACACAGAGACGCGATCAAGGGCCAGATTTGTATACATGTATACGACTGTAGACCAAGGTGCGCATTGTTGTCTACACTCGTAGATATGGTCAATCCGAAAAAGCACTCTGCGAGCCCTCGCCCCCGTAACGCGGCCAAAACCCGCGCCGACATCCTGGCCTCTGCGCTGCAGGCCTTCGCGCGGTACGGCTATGACGGCGCCGGGGTCCGCGACATCGCCCGTGACGCCGGTGTCACGGCAATGCTGATCAACCGCTACTTCGGCTCCAAGGAACAACTCTTCGCCGAGGTGGTCGAGGCGGCGTTTGCGCCGCCAGCGTTCTTCGCTAGTGACCCGGAGGCACTCGCACGCGACGCTGCCCACAACCTCATCGCGCTAAGCGCACCCGACGCCGAGCAACTGGGCAGGTTCCCGATCATGCTGCGATCGGTCCCCAACCCCCGCGCCGCCCAGATCGTGCGCGACGCTCTCGCACGTCATGTGGGACGACGGCTCGCCGCCCAGCTACCGGAACCGGATCGGCACCTTCGGACAGAGCTGATCCTCTCCGTCATCGCCGGGGTGTGGTTGATGCGAAGCGTCATCCAGACGCCCGAACTCATCGAAGCCGCCCCAGAACGCTTAACCGATGCGGTGTCCGCGGTTATTCAGACCATCATCGACACGCCTCTGGACCCCTGCTGAGGTTGCCGGCACCAAGGTCACCGCGAACGCAGACCGCGATTATGCGGACCTAGTCACCGCGCGATCAGAATCGGCAGAACCTGATATCGGAAGCCAGAATCGCTTTGGCGCCGATGGCCGCAAGCTCGTCCATGATTTCGTTGACGCCCCGACGCGGGACCAGCGCGCGGATCGCCACCCAGTCCGGGTCGGCGAGCGGGGCGATGGTCGGCGACTCCAGCCCCGGCGTGATCGACGTGGCCTTGTCCAGTACCGAGCGCGGGCAGTCGTAGTCGAGCATCAAATACTGCTGCCCGAACACCACACCCTGAATCCGGGCAACCAGCTGATCGCGCGCCGCTCGAGCTGCGCCGCCGCCGTCGGAGCCGTCGCGCTCGATCAGCACCGCCTCCGAATCACACAGCGGCTCACCGAAGGCCACCAGATCGTGCAGGCTCAGGGTGCGACCTGATCCCACCACGTCGGCAATCGCGTCGGCCACCCCGAGTTGCACCGAAATCTCCACGGCGCCGTCGAGCCTGATGACGGTCGCATCAATTCTCCTGTCCGCCAAATCTTTTCGTACCAGATTCGGATAGGCGGTGGCGATCCGCTTACCGGCCAGATCGGCCGTCGTCCAGTCGAGCCCGGCCGGCCCCGCGTAACGGAAGCTGGACGACCCGAAACCCAGCGCCAGGCGTTCACGCACCGGGGCATCCGAATCGAGCACCAGGTCTCGCCCGGTGATGCCGAAGTCGAGCTGTCCCGAACCGACATAGATGGCAATGTCTTTGGGTCGCAGGAAGAAGAACTCGACGTGGTTGGCCCGGTCGATGACGGTGAGGTCCTTGGAATCGGTACGCCGCCGGTAGCCCGCCTCCGAAAGGATCTCGCTGGCCGGCTCGCTCAGCGTGCCCTTGTTGGGAACCGCGACTCGCAACATGCTCATAGCTTCCGGTAGACGTCGTCGAGGGAAAGTCCGCGCGCGATCATCAGCACCTGCGCCCAGTACAGCAACTGACTGATCTCCTCGGCCAACGCGTCATCGGATTCGTGCTCGGCGGCCAGCCACACCTCGCCGGCCTCCTCCAGGATCTTCTTGCCCAGCCCATGAATCCCGCCGTCGAGGGCGGCGACCGTGGCACTGCCGGCCGGTCGGGTGCGGGCACGATCGCCGAGTTCGGCGAACAGATCCTCGAATGTCTTCACGGCCAGCGATTGTTTCACGTGCCAACGAGTAAAGTCACGGCGGTTTCTCGTGGTGGTGGCCGGTACGGGCGATCCGCAAGCCCCGCAGGCTGTTTCGCCGAGCCGGGAACCGTCAGTCGAACCCGGCCAGCGTGGTGCGCAGCGCGCCCTCCAACTGAAGGTGAAGCGGCGGGCCCGCGAGCATATCCGAGGTCAGCCAGCGATCGAGAATGAATTTGACGGTGGCCAAACTGGTGTGGACCAACAGCGCGGGCCGGATGTCGGTCGTCGCGTCGACGCGCATGCGGGCGGCGACCTGCTCGATGAACTTGTCGTGGTCGGTCTCGCTGACCAGCACGGTTTTGCTCAGCAGGTGGGGCGCGGTGGCGACCGCATGGCGCCAGGTGTCGATGTTGTCGAGTTCGTCGGCGTCACGGGCGCGCGTGACAAACACTTCAAGCAATGCCTCGACGGCCGATTCACCCGGCGGCCGCGCGTGATACGAACCCACGATCTCGCCGATCGCCTCCCGCACGGGATCGGCCAGCAGGCCTTCTTTCGTCGGCGCGTGACGGAAATAGGTACTGATGGAAATCCCGGCGGCCGCGGCAATGTCCTCCGTGGTGACGGCGTCGAATCCGTGTTTGGCGAAAAGCTCATACGCGGTGTGCTGAATCTGGGAGAGTAATTCCGCGCGGCGCCGGTCCCGCAGCGAGCCGGTGTTTGCTGAGGGCATGCCATTACCTTCGTTGAGCTGACATTCCAACGCGTCGGCGCCGTCCCGTGACGATCACAGGTGAGTGACTCTACACTATTGAAAGCGCCTATCAAGTCGGCTAGTGTGATACGGCACACACCGAGAACCGCAGTTCACGGAGCCTGATGGCACTACCTTTATGCACATGCGCTGTACGGCACCTGGCTCTCCGCGTTCTGCGCTCGTGCACTTATTGGTGAGGGGGAGCGCCAATGGTGGCAGTGGCTGGTGCGCAATGACCGGTAGCCTGAGTTTGCTGGACAGATTGCCGGTTGCGCTTCGATGACCACGCGAGAAGACGGCGTCATCGCCATCCAGAACTGGTCCGCCGGATACGTTAAACGTCATCCGCTTGCGTCGCTGACGACCGTCGGCGAACAGTTCGTCCTTGGGGTGCGCACCATTCAGTATTTCTTTTTCGACCTGGTGACCGGCCGATTTCAATGGCACGAATTCGTTCGCCAGGGCGCGTTTATGGCGGGCACCGCGGTGTTGCCGACGATTCTGGTGTCATTGCCGATCGGTGTCACGTTGTCCATTCAGTTCGCGTTGCTCGCCGGGCAGGTGGGCGCCACCTCGCTGGCGGGTGCGGCCAGCGGACTCGCGGTCATTCGTCAGGGCGCGTCGCTGGTGGCCGCCGTGCTGATGGCCTCTGCCGTCGGGTCGGCGATCACCGCCGATCTGGGTTCGCGAACCATGCGCGAAGAAACCGACGCGATGGAAGTGATGGGCGTATCGGTGATCCGTCGGCTGGTGGTGCCGCGCTTCGCCGCGGCGATCATGATCGGGGTCGCGCTCACCGGCGTCGTGTGCTTCGTCGGTTTTTTCGCCAGCTACATGTTCAACGTGTACTTCCAGGACGGGGCACCCGGCAGCTTCGTCTCGACCTTCGCGTCATTCGCGACGACCGACGACATGATCCTGGCGTTGCTGAAGGCGGTGATTTTCGGCGCCATCGTGGCCGTGGTGTCGGCCCAAAAAGGCCTGTCCACGGTCGGCGGTCCGACGGGCGTCGCGAACTCGGTGAACGCGGCGGTCGTCGAGGCGATCCTGCTGCTGATGATCGTCAACGTCGCGATCAGCCAGCTCTACATCATGTTGGTGCCCAGGACGGGGCTGTGACATGACGGTTTCCGCTTACCGTCCGTTTGCGCCGTTGATCGTCCCGGTTGTCCGGCTATATGACAGGGGCACGGTAGCGATCATTCGGCTGGGCCACCTGCTGGTCTTTTTCATCCGTGCGCTGGTCTCGGTACCACTCGCGTTGCGCCAGTACCGCGGCGAATTCCTGCGCCTGCTGTCGAACATCACCTGGGGCAACGGCTCGATCGTGGTGGGTGGCGGAACCGCCGGTGTGGCCGTTGTTCTCGGCATGACGGTGGGCGCACTGGTCGGCATCGAGGGTTACAACTTCCTCGACTTGCTAGGTCTCGGACCGGCCACCGGTTTCGTCTCCTCGTTGGTCAACACGCGCGAGCTGGCACCGCTGATGGCGTCGCTGGCCTTCGCCATGCAAGGCGGCTGCCGTTTCACCGCTCAGCTCGGGTCGATGCGGATCGCCGAGGAAATCGACGCGCTGGAGTCGATCGCGATCCGGCCGATTCCGTATCTGGTCACGACGCGGCTGATCGCATCGGTCGCGGCGATCGTCCCGCTGTATGTGGCGTGCCTGGCGATCGGCTACCTGACGACGCAGCTCGTGGTGGGCATCAGCAGCGGCGGCTCGACCGGCTCCTACCTGCATTACTTCACCCTGATGCTGGCCGGCCAGGACATCGTCTACTCGTTGATCAAGGCCGTCATCTTCGTGTGGATCGCATCCACGATCCAGTGCTACTTCGGGTATTACGCGACCGGTGGCCCCGAGGGCGTCGGGGTGGCCGCCGGGCATGGCATGCGAGCCAGCATCACCGTCGTGATCATCGTGAACATGTTGCTCACCATGGCGTTGTGGGGGGTAGACGCCGGTGCCAGGTTCGGTGGTTGATGCCGAATTCCTTTGAGCTGGACGGACGCGGGCCCTCGGACCGGCAGCTACTCGCCGCCGGTGCGGCGGTGGTGGTGGTCGCGGCGCTGCTAACCGTCGCAATGTTGCTCAAGTCCACCGGCCGGCTCACCGACTACGTTCGGGTGGTCGCCGATCTGGTCAACGTCGGTGACGGGCTGCCACAGAAGTCCGACGTCAAGTATCACGGCGTGCTCGTCGGGATGGTCGACGACGTGATTCCCGCATCGAACGGAAAACCCAACTACGTCCACATCGATCTCAAACCCGAGTTCGCCAAGTCGATTCCGGCCGCGGTGACCGCCCGCGTGGTCCCCAGCAACGTCTTCGCAGTGTCGTCGGTACAGCTGGTGGGGAACGGTCCGGGCGGGGCGATCCAACCGGGCGCGCACATACCCGAAGACAACAGGCTTCCGACCGTGCTGTTTCAGACCACCATCAGCAAGTTGCGCGACCTGCTGGCCGCCGCCGGCCGCGGCCGCGACGACAGGTCGATCGGGATCCTGGCGGCGCTGGGTGCGGCCACCGACCACCGCCGCGTCTCCCTGCTGAATGCCGGGGCGCAATTGAATCGCCTTCTCGACCAACTCAATTCGATTGTCAGCACCGACACGGGGCCGTCGACCGTGTCCGCGCTCGTCGACGCGGCGAGTGGACTCGCACAGACGGCACCCGATCTTCTGGACTCCTTGCACCAGGCCGTCGAACCGATGCAGACCTTCGCCGAGACACGCGGGCAGCTGGCCGCGCTGCTCTCCGGGGCGCAGAACACGGTCGGTACGACGCGCGAATCGTTCGGTAACCACATCGACCAGCTCATTCGGATCACCACCGATTTCACACCGGTGCTCGGCGTGCTGGCGATGAAGTCGAACAATTTCGTGCCCGCCGTCACGAAGTTGGACAACCTGGCCAACAGGTTCATGGAGGAGGTCTGGCGGCCCGGCGCAGATGTCGGCAATATGCGCGCGATGCTGACGTTCACGCCGTCGTCGACCTACACCCGCGCGGACTGCCCGCATTACGGAGAACTGAAGGGGCCCAGCTGCTTTACCGCACCGCAGTATCCGGTGCGCCCGGACATGCCGGAGGTGCTGCTGCCGCAGAACTATCAGCCGCCCAAGGATCTGGCGCCGCCGCCGGGCACGGTCATCGGTCCGGACGGAAACCTCGTCGCGGTCGGACCGCCACTGATCAACCCGAGCCCCAACCTGACCGATCCCAATCCCCCACTGCCATCTTGGCTTCCGCCGTCGCCGCCGGTACCGGGCAGCGCCAACCCCGACAACCCATCGCCCGGGGCTCCCGCGACGCCGTCGCCGAACGCACCGTGGGTCGCGCCGGTGGCCCCGAAGGCTCCCTGGATACCGCAAGCGTCCTTCGGCGGCAACGTGGGACCCGTCGGCAGCCAATACGAGCGAAACATGCTGAGCGTGATCACCGGCCAGACCGCGACGCCGGCCACCGAGCTACTGCTGGGCCCCGTGGCGCGCGGGTCCACGGTCTCGCTGAAACCCGCACCCGGAGGACCGAAGTGACATGGGAATGAGATTTCGTGGCCCACTGATCGGCCTCACGCTGTTCATGGTCGTCGCGATGACGCTCACCTGGCTGGTGTACGTGAGCCTGCGGCGCGACGTCGCCGGCGACACCGCCAAGTACTCGGCACTGTTCACCGATGTCTACGGGCTGCGCGAAGGCGACGACGTCCGGATGGCCGGGGTGCGGGTGGGCCGGGTGGAAAGCGTCGAGCTCGACGGGAAACTCGCGCGCGTCGCGTTCGTGGTGCAGACCGATCAGCACCTGTACGGCAACACCATCGCGTCCGTCACTTACCAAAACATCGTCGGACAGCGTTACCTCGGGCTGTCTTTGGGGCGGGAGGGCAATCAGGGCCTGCTCCCGCCGGGCAGTGTGCTGCCGCTGGAACGCACCGAACCATCCTTCGACGTCACCGCGCTGCTCAACGGCTACGAGCCGCTGTTCAGCCTGCTGAACCCGCAGGATGCCGACAACCTCACCAAGGGCATCATCGCGTCGCTGCAGGGCGATACCTCGTCGCTGACCACACTGATCAACCAAACATCAATGCTCACAGAGACTTTCGCCGGACGAGACCAAGCCCTGGGCGACGTGATCACCAACCTCAACAAGGTGGTCGGCAACCTTGCTCGGCAGAACGACAATTTCGACGGCGTCATCACCCAAACGCGCGAGGTGGTCGACCAACTCGACCGGCGGCGTCCGGAGCTGGTGTCCTCGGTCGGTGCACTGTCGCGGGTGATGGGCCGGCTGTCGACCTCGGCTACCGACGTATACCCGGCGCTGCGCGAATTCATCGACCGCAAACCCGGTGTGGCCAGACACCTGATGGATGTCGAGCCGCAGGTGGCGTTTTTCGGCGACAACATCCCGCTGCTGCTGAAAGGGCTTGTCCGAGTGGGTAACCAGGGCGCCTACGGGAACGCCTACGTCTGCGACGTCAACTTCATGGGATTCTTCCCCGGCCTCAATGACGTCGTGCCGATCATCGTCGCCGCCGCCACCCCGGGAAACAAGATGTGGCACACACCGAGATGCAGGAGTACAGCCGGTGGCTGATTCATCCGTTTGGCAGCGCATCAAGTCGCGTCCGCTGGAGAGCTACAACAAGACGTGGCTCGGGTTCGTCGCCGTCGCTGTGGTGGCGGTGCTGATCGGGGCGATGCTGGCGGTACACGCGCTCGGCGCCGGATACCGACACTACACCGCGGAATTTCTGCAGGCGGCCTCGCTGCGGGCCGGCAACCCGATCGTCGTCGCGGGCATCCCGGTGGGCGAAGTGACCAGCATGAAACTCGACGGAGACCACGTCGAGGCGGGCCTGAAGATTCGCGACGACATCGTGCTGGGCAAGGATTCCCGAGCCACCATCAAGGTCACCACCATCCTGGGCTCGCGCTACCTATCGGTCCAGCCCGACGGCTTGAACTCACTGCCCCACAACACCTTTGATCTGGCCCACACCGAGGTTCCCTACGACCTGCAATCCGCACTGCGAGACGCCACCACCACGTTCGAGCAGGTCAATTCCGACCGGTTCGCCCAGTCGCTCGCGGTGCTGGGCAAGCAACTCGAGGGTCTGCCCACGGTGGTGCCGCAGGCCATGAAGAACATTCACTCGCTGTCGTCCATCATCTCGATGCGACGCGATCAGCTGGGTCAACTGCTGGCAAGCACCGAACGGGTGACCAACACGTTGCGGCGCCAGCAGGCCGGCATCGGCAATCTCATCAACCAGGGACAGGACCTGCTGGGCCAATTCGTCGCGCGGCGAGCCGTTTTCCACGCCATGATGCAGTCGCTGACCAACCTGGTCGATACGATGAGCCAGATCGTGGTCAACGACCGGCCCGGTCTTGACTCGCTGATCGCCGATATGCGCGACTTCACCGGCTTGATGGCCCAGCACGACGACCTGCTGGCCAACATGCTGCAGATCAGCCCGATCTTCTTCCGCGAGGCGGCCAACCTCACCGGCGAGGGCAACGCGGTGAACTTCAACGCCAGCAACGTTCCGCTCGTCGACTCGTGGATGTGCGCAATCAGCGGGCGCGCCAAGCAGTTCGGCATGATCCAATACTTCAAGGACTGCAAATGACGGCATCGAAGTTGCGGTCCAAGGCGGTGGCCATCAGCGCCGCCCTGGTGGTGCTGGCCGCGGCGGTCGGCATCGGCTGGTGGTATCTCGCACCCGACCAGGACACGATCACGGTGACGGCCCAATTCGACAGCGCCTCAGGACTTTACGAGGGCAATGTGGTCGCGGTGCTGGGAATGCCGGTCGGCAAGATCACCAAGATCAACGCCAAGGGCGGCTACGTCGAAGTCGAATTCACCGTCGATCGCCACGTCAAGATTCCCGCCACCGCCCAAGCCGTCACGGTGTCCACCTCGATCCTCACCGACCGGCAGATCGAGCTCACTCCGGCGTATCGCGGCGGTCCGGTGCTGGCGAACCACGACACGATCGGGTTGACCCGGACCAAGACACCCGTCGAATTCAGCCGCGTGCTCAGCGTTCTCGACAAGGTGACCAAGTCGCTCGAGGGAGACGGCCACGGCGGCGGGCCCGTCGCCGACGTCCTCAACAACGGCACCAAGGTTGTCGAAGGCAACGGCGGCCAGATCAAATCGGCGCTCGACGAACTGTCCAAGGCGCTGCGGCTGTCCAGCGACGGCGGCGCCCAGACTCGCGAGCAGATCACCACGATCGTCAAGAACATCAGCACGCTGTTCGACGCGGTGGCCGCCAACGACGGCAAGCTGCGCGAATTCGCCTCCACCATCCACCAGGTCAGCCAGATCATGGCCGACGAGGACATCGGGACCGGCAGTACCGGAAGACGATTCGACCAGTTGATCCAACGGGCCGGCGAGCTGCTCGACGCCAACCGGGACACTTTCAAGCAGGCGGTGCTGAACGGGAACTCGACGCTGAAGACGGTGACCGACCACCGCCGCGACCTCGCCGAGCTCCTCGACGTGGCACCGATGCTGGCCGACAACGCCTACAACATGATCGACCGCGCCAACGGTGCCGTGCGCGCCAGATTCCTCACCGACCGATTGGTCTTCGACAGCCAATTCACCAAAGAGATCTGCAACCTGATGGGGCTTCGCCAACTCGGCTGCAGCACGGGAACAATCCAGGATTTCGGGCCGGATTTCGGGCTGACGTATGTGCTCGACGGCATGGCCGCGATGGGCCAGAAATGACGGCCGGCCGGGGAGTCCTCGCCATCGCGGCCGCGGTGCTGATCACCTCGGGATGTGGCACGAATGGCCTTGCCAGCCTGCCGCTTCCGGCTCCCGGGCTAGGGTCGGGCGGGTACACCCTGACCGCGATATTCTCCAACGCGCTCAACCTTCCGATGAACGCCAAGGTGAAACTCGCCGGCGCCGACGTCGGGCAGGTCGAAGCGATGGTCGCGCGCAACTACACCGCGGTCACCACGCTGCGGATCAGAAACGGCGTGCGGCTGCCGCGCGGCAGCACCGCCGAATTGCGCACCGCCACACCACTGGGCGACGTGTTCGTGGCGCTGAAGCCACCCGCTGACGATCCCGCCGACGATCCGATGCTGCACAACGGCGACACCATCGGCCTGGATTCGACAGCCGCCGCCGCGACGGTCGAATCGGTGCTGAGTTCGGCGGCGATCCTGGTAAACGGCGGAGCGGTGCGCAACTTCACCAACATCATCAACGGCTTCGGCAAGGCCACCGGCGACCAGGGCCAGGCGTTCGGGGAGCTGATCCGCAAGTCCAACCAGCTGGTCGGCACGCTCGACACCCGGTCGGACCAGATCTCGTCGGCCCTGACCCAATTATCAAGGCTCGCAGACCAACTCGACGCTAAAGACGCGGCCGTCACCGACCTGATGACCGCGGCGCGCCCCGCCACCGCGACCCTGGCCGACAACACCGCCGAGCTGTCCAACCTGGCCGTGCAGGTGGGCGACACCTCACGGTTGCTGGCCAGGTTCCCGTCCATCGGCGGCACCGACACCAGCGGCCGCAGCATCATCCGCGACCTCAACACCATCGCCGGGGCCGCCAACGACGTTGCGGTAAGTCCCGATACCAGCTTCTACGCCGTCAACCGGCTGATTCCGCCGCTGGTCAAATCGACGTCGGGAAGCGCGATTTCGGTGCACGTGGGCGTCGACAAGCTGATCCTCGGATCGCTTCCCGACATCGGATACCCAGGCGACATCGGGCTGCACGGACCACACCACTACAACATGAACCTGCTCGTCGGCACCCTGAAGTACACCCTGTGGCGTCTACAGGAACGCGTGGTCGGGCGGGGACCAAACTCGCCGCAGGTTCCCGTCATGCCCGACCCGATCGTCCCCGGCCAAATCGACGTCGCCCCCGCGCCGGGGCCGCCGCCACCGGGACCGCCGCCATGATCGCCGAAGCCGCCAACGTCGTGGTCCGGGCGGTGCGGGCCGCTCACCGCCAACAGGTCTGGCTGTCGGTGGCCGGTCTGGTTCTGACCCTGGTGGTCGGAACCGCTTACCTGCTGATAGGCGCATTGCGGGTCTCACCGCTGGCGTCGTCCTATCGGGTCACCGTGCAGTTGCCCGAATCCGGCGGCCTGCTGCCCAATCAGGATGTCGCGCTGCGCGGCGTGCGGATCGGCCGCGTCGAGTCATTGCAGATCACCGACAGCGGGGTCAACGCCGTCGCCAGCATCACGTCGAAGGTGCGGATCCCGGCCAGCAGCGTCGTGCACGTGTCGGCGTTATCGCCCGCCGGCGAGCAGTACATCGACTTCCAAGCCGAATCCGATGCCGGGCCGTATCTACACGACGGCAGCCTGATCACGCTGGCCCACACCAATGTTCCGGTCAGCTTGGCGCGGTTGCTCGGCGACGCCGACGGCATGCTGGCCCAGGTCGACCCGCGCAAGGTCGAACTGATCAAGAAGGAGCTGAGCCTGAGCAAGGAGGGCCCGGCGAAACTGAGCGCCATCGTCGACGGCGGCACGTTCCTGCTGTCGACGCTCGATTCGGTGCTGCCCCAAACGACCAGCGTCATCAAGACCAGCCGGGTGGTGCTGACCCTGGTGAGCGATAAAAATGCCGGTTTGGCCGCCACCGCAACCGAACTCAACCGCACGCTGTCCGGGGTTGCCCGGATGCAGGCCGGCTACCGAAGGCTGACCGCGCAGACGCCGCGCGCCCTGTCGGCGGTCGACAATTTGTTCTCCGACAATTCCGAAACGATGGTGCAGCTGCTGGGCAGCATGGCCACCATGTCGCAGTTGCTCTATCAGCGGGTGCCGGCGCTCAACGCGCTGTTCCCCGACTACCGCGGCTCGGTGCTGGACGCGGTGTCAAGTGCCTTTCACGACCACGGGGTCTGGGCGATCGCCGACCTCTACCCGCGCTACGTCTGCGACTACGGAACGCCCGCGCATGCGCCCTCGGCCGCCGACTATTACGAGCCGTTCATGTACACCTACTGCCGCGACACCGATCCCGCCGTCTCGATCCGGGGAGCAAAGAACGCACCGCGACCGGGAGGCGACGACACCGCCGGTCCGCCGCCGGGAGCCGACCTGGGCCGCAGAACCGATCCGACACCGAAGGGCCGCTTCACGATTCCCACACCCTACGGCGGTCCCCCGCTGCCGATCGAACCGCCGCACTAGGACCAACCTAAGCTCTAAGGAGTTGATTGTGACCGCCACATCCGAGAAAGTTGCCGAGGCCGAAATGCCCGAAGCACCAGGCGCCGACGCCGAACCCGAAGACGTCGAGGGCGTTGATGCCAAAGACGACGGCGTCGACGTCAAGGACGCGGACGCCGAAGCCAAGGACGCGGACTCCGAGTCCGAGGACGCCGAGAACGACGAGGACACCGAGGCGACGGACGAGGACGACGAGGATATTCCGTTCGGGAGTGGGGCCAAGAAGGAGAAGGGCGACAAGATCGCGCTGCGCGAGCGGCCTTGGGGGCGCTATCTGCGCCGCGGCGCGCTGCCGCTGTTGCTCATTGCCTCGCTTGCGGTCAACGGCTTCCTGGGCTGGAAGCTGTGGCAAGAGCACGAGGTGAAGGAGGCGGGTCAGCAGGCTCAACAGGCCGCGATCGCCTACGCGCAGGTGTTGACGAGCATCGACTCCAACAAGGTCGACGAGAACTTCCGGGCTGTACTCGACGGCGCGACCGGCGAATTCAAGGACATGTACACCCAATCCAGCGTCCAACTTCGGCAGCTCCTGATCGACAACAAGGCGTCCGCTCACGGGGTTGTCGTGGACTCGGCGATTCAGTCCGAATCCACGAATAAGGTTGTGGTGCTTGTCTTTATCGACCAGACCGTGGCGAATTCACAGTCACCCGATCCGCGCATCGACCGTAGCCGAATCAAGATGACGATGGAAATGGTCGATGGCCGCTGGCGGGCGAGCAAGGTGCAGCTGCTGTGATCGCAAGACTCCTCGCGACGCTCGTATTAGCATGCACCGCAACGATTCCCGATGCGGCCATCGCCCGGGCCTCGGCGCCGTCGTTCTGCGGCGAGCTCGGTGGCGACTGGGACGGCCAGTACTGCCACACCACGGTGACATCGGAACGCAACGCCGTGCGCGACATCAAGGTCGCGGTGCCCGGCGAGCTCATCGACAATCCCACCACCAGCGGCGTGGTGCGCGACTACCTGCACACCCTGGTCAACAACTGGCGTAACGCCAACGCGCACATGGCCGCCGACAGCTACGGCGAGGAGAACTACCAGATCTTTCAGCACGGCAGCCTGCTCAGCGCGGTGTTCCACGAGGACTACCACGCCGACGGGCCCAAGCCCAACAACGCCTACCGAACCTTCACGTTCGACATGGCCAGCGGCAGACGGCTGCAGCTCTCGGATCTGACGACGTCGAATCCGCTGACCGCGATCCCGCCGCTGGCGCAGCCCTTCATCGAAACCGCGCTCAATCAGGCGCCGCCGCCGCACGATCCGGGGACCTATCCGTTCATCGTCGACCGCTGGACTCCCGACAAGGTCTACTCCGGCGCGTACAAGGCGTGGGCGGTGACGCCCGACGAATTGATCCTCTACATGCCGGACTATCCCGTCGGCCACGACGAGCCGATCAACTTCTCCCCCGGCCTGCCGCAGTGGTATATGGACGGTGGCACCGTGCAGGCGCACATTCCGCTCTCGGCGCTCGGCCCGATCCTGCGTATCTAGTCGGCGGCCCCGCCGGTCTCACGTACAGTGGCAGTAATTAAGTCACCTAACTAACGCAGAGGCGGGGACGGCGTGGCGCGCACCGAGAACGACACCTGGGATTTGGCGTCCAACGTAGGCGCGACCGCGACCGCGGTCGCCACTCAGCGCGCGATGGCTTCGCAGGGGCCGGAGCCGCTGCTGGACGACCCGTGGGCCGATCCCCTGGTGCGCGCGGTGGGCAGCGACACCTTCATCAAGCTGATCGACGGAAAGCTCGGCGACACCGACGATCCCGTGATGAACCGCAAGGCCGTGCTCGAACAGATCACCGTGCGCACCCGGTACTTCGACGACTTCTTCATGCAAGCCACCGACGCGGGTGTCCGGCAGGCCGTGATCCTGGCGTCCGGTCTGGATACCCGGGCGTACCGGCTGCCGTGGCCGGCGGACACGGTGGTCTACGAGATCGACCAACCCGGCGTGATCGACTTCAAAACCCGCACGCTGGCCGACCTGGGTGCACAGCCGCCCGCGCAACGTCGCACGGTCGCGATCGACTTGCGCGAAGACTGGCCGGCGGCGCTCGTCGCGGCCGGACTCGATCCCAGCAAGCCGACCGCGTGGAGCGCCGAGGGCCTGCTCGTCTATCTGCCGCCGGAGGCGCAGGACCGCCTGTTCGACAATGTCGCCGCGCTATCGGCGCCGGGCAGCCGAATCGCCTGCGAGCACATGGATTTCCGCAACATCCCCGCGGATTGGGCGGAAAAGCTCACCGAACGCTCGCGGCGCATCGGCTCCAAGATCAATCTGGCCGAGTTGTTCTACACCGGGGATCGCAATTCCGCCGGCGAGTACCTGGGCGAGCGCGGTTGGCGGATCGACATCCGCACAACCGAACAGGCGTTCTCCGCCAACGGTTTTCAGGTACCCCAGGACGAGCTGGCCTCGTTCGGTGGGTCCTCGGGCTACCTGTCGGCGGTACTGAGCTGAACTCAGTTGGCCCGACGGCGGCCCAGATCGATGGAAATCACCTCGGCGACGTGCTGATCGCTCGTCGTCCTGCGCGCCGACCAACGGACCCTTCCCGCCAGTTCGCCGTAGTCCCAAGCTAAGTCGCTGACTTCGCGCTTCGTCCGGCCCAGCGCGGTGCACAGTGCGGCCACAATGCGCCGGACATGCAGGACCGTGACATTGACGGCCTCAACGCCGATATCGGCGATGCGGTTCAAGGGCTCAGTCCTCCGGGTTGTAGCCGAGGTTGGGGCCGAGCCAGCGCTCGGCTTCGGCCAGCGTCCAGCCCTTGCGCTTAGCGTAGTCGGCAACCTGGTCCTGGGCCATCCGGCCGACCACGAAGTACTGCGACTGCGGGTGCGAGAAATACCAGCCGCTGACGGCCGCGCCGGGCCACATCGCCATCGACTCGGTCAGTTCGATGCCGGTCCGCGCCGTCACGTCCATCAACTGGAAAAGCGTCACCTTCTCGGTGTGCTCCGGGCAGGCCGGGTAGCCGGGGGCGGGGCGGATTCCCCGGTACTTCTCACCGATGAGTGCCTCATTGTCCAGCTGTTCGTCGGGCTGGAATCCCCAGAACTCCTTGCGGACCCGTTGGTGCATCCGTTCGGCGAAGGCCTCGGCGAGCCGGTCGGCGATCGATTCCAGCAGGATCGCGCTGTAGTCGTCGAGGGCCGCCTTGAACTCCACGATCTTCTCCTGGCTGCCGAGCCCCGCGGTGACGGCGAAGGCTCCGACGTGGTCGGCCAGACCGGTGTCCTTGGGCGCGACGTAGTCGCCGAGGCTCCGGTTCGGGATGCCGTCGCGGTGCTCGCCCTGCTGGCGCAGGTTGTGCAACGTGGTCAGCACCTCGGTACGCGTCTCATCGGTGTACACCTCGATGTCGTCACCGACCGCGTTCGCCGGGAAGAACCCGATCACCCCGTTAGCGGTCAGCCACTTCTCCTTGATCGCCCGGTCGAGCATCTCCTGGGCGTCGTCGTACAGCTTGCGGGCCGCCTCGCCGGTGGCAGGGTTGTTGAGGATGTCGGGGAATCTGCCCTTCATCTCCCAGGCGTTGAAGAACGGCTGCCAGTCGATGTACTCGCGCAACTCGGCGAGGTCGTAGTCCAGAAATTCTCGTACTCCCAGACCTTGCGCGGGCACCGGCGGCGTGTAACCGCCCCAATCGATCGGCGTCCGGTTTGCGCGGGCCATCTGAAGCGTCAGCATCGGCCGTTCGTTCTTCTGGGCGTGCCGTTCGCGAAGAGAGGCGTAGTCGGCGGCGGTGGCCTCCAGCAGGCTGGGCCGCTGCTTGTCGTCGAGCAGCGCGGCAGCGACGGGCACCGAGCGGGACGCATCCTTGACCCAAACCACCGGTCCGCTGCGCCGCGGCGCGACCTTCACGGCGGTGTGGGCGCGCGAAGTGGTCGCGCCACCGATGAGCAGCGGGATCTCCAACCCTTTCCGTTCCATTTCGGCGGCGAAGTTGACCATCTCGTCGAGCGACGGGGTGATCAGGCCGGACAACCCGATGATGTCGGCGTCGTACTCTTCGGCTGCAGCCAGGATCTTCTCGGCGGGCACCATCACGCCGAGGTCGATCACTTCGAAGTTGTTGCACTGCAGGACGACCCCGACGATGTTCTTGCCGATGTCGTGGACGTCGCCCTTGACGGTCGCCATGATGATCGTTCCGTTGGTGTCCTTCGATGAGGTGGCGCCGGACGCTTCCTTCTCCTCCTCGATGAACGGCAGCAGGTACGCCACCGCCTTCTTCATCACCCGGGCCGATTTCACGACCTGAGGCAGGAACATCTTGCCCGAGCCGAACAGATCGCCGACGACGTTCATGCCGTCCATCAACGGGCCCTCGATCACCTCGATCGGGCGCCCACCCGCGGCGGCGATCTCGGCCCGCAGTTCCTCGGTGTCGGTGTCGACGTGCGCGTCGATGCCCTTGACCAGGGCGTGCGTGATGCGCTCGCGGACCGGGAGGCTGCGCCACTCGGCCGCCACCGGGTCATCGGCCTTCTCCGAGCTGTTGAACCGCTCCGCGATCTCCAGGAGCCTTTCGGCCGCGTCCTCGCGACGGTTCAGCACGACGTCCTCGATGCGGTCCCGCAGCTCGGGGTCGATCGAGTCGTACGGCACCAGGGCACCGGCGTTGACGATGCCCATGTCCAGGCCGGCCTTGATGGCGTGGTACAGGAACACCGCGTGGATCGCCTCGCGGACGGGGTTGTTGCCGCGGAACGAGAACGACACATTGGAGATACCGCCGGAGATGTGCACCCCGGGAAGGTTCTCCTTGATCCAGGCGCAGGCCTCGATGAAGTCGATCCCGTACGTCGCGTGCTCCTCGATACCGGTCGCCAGCGCGAAGCAGTTCGGATCGAAGATGATGTCCTCGGCCGGGAAGCCGACCTCTTCGGTCAGGATCCGGTAGGCGCGCCCGCAGATCTCCTTGCGGCGCTCCAGGTTGTCGGCCTGACCCTGCTCGTCGAAGGCCATCACGACGACGGCGGCGCCGTACTTGCGGCACAGCCGTGCCTCGCGGACGAACTTCTCCTCACCCTCCTTCATGGAGATCGAGTTGACGATCGGCTTGCCCTGCACGTTCTTCAGGCCCGCCTCGATGACCTCCCACTTGGAGGAGTCGATCATCACCGGGACGCGGCTGATATCCGGCTCGGCCGCGATCAGCTTGGTGAAGCGGTCCATCGCGGCGACGCCGTCGATCATGCCCTCGTCCATGTTGATGTCGATGACCTGCGCACCGACCTCGACCTGCTGCAGGGCCACCGACAGCGCGGTGTCGTAGTCCTCGGCCTTGATCAAATTGCGGAACCGGGCCGAGCCGGTGATGTTGGTGCGCTCACCGATGTTCACGAACAGCGAGTCGTCGGTGATGTTGAGCGGTTCCAGGCCTGAGAGCCGGGTGGCGATGTCGAGTTCCGGCAGCTCGCGCGGCGACTTACCCTCGACGACCTTGGCGATCTCGGCGATGTGCGGCGGCGCCGTTCCGCAGCACCCGCCGACCAGGTTGACCAGGCCGGCCTCGGCGAACTCGGCGATGTAGCCGGCTTGCGCCTCCGGGGACTCGTCGTACTCGCCAAAGGCGTTGGGCAGACCGGCATTCGGGTAGCAGGAGACGAAGGTGTCCGCGATTCGCGCCATCTCGGCGATGTAGGGCCTCATCTCGGGGGCGCCCAGGGCGCAGTTGAGGCCCACCGCGATCGGCCTGGCGTGCCTGATCGCGTTCCAGAACGCTTCGGTGACCTGGCCGGACAATGTCCGGCCGGAAGCATCGGTGATGGTGCCCGAGATGATCACCGGCCAGCGGCGTCCGCGCTCCTCGAACAGCGTCTCGACGGCGAACACCGCCGCCTTCGCGTTCAGCGAGTCGAAGATCGTCTCGATGATCAGGAGGTCGGCACCTCCGTCGACCAGGCCGTTGGCGGCTTCGAGGTAGGCGGCGACCAGCTGGTCATAGGAGACGTTGCGGGCGCCGGGGTCATTGACGTCCGGCGAGATCGACGCGGTCCGCGTCGTCGGTCCGATGGCGCCGGCGACGTAGCGGGGCTTGGACGGGGTGCTGAATTCGTCGGCGGCCGCCCGCGCCAGGGCAGCGCCGGCGTAGTTCAGCTCGTAGGCCAGCTCGTGCATGTCGTAGTCGGAGAGCGAGACCGCGTTCGCGTTGAACGTGTTGGTCTCCAGGATGTCGGCGCCCGCCTCGAGGTACTCCCGGTGGATCCCCTCGATGATCTGCGGCTGCGTCAGGGTGAGCAGGTCGTTGTTGCCCTGAAGAGCCGTCGGCCACTCGGTGAACCGATCGCCGCGGTAGCCGGCCTCGTCCGGCCGGTCCCGCTGAATCGCCGTGCCCATCGCGCCGTCGATCACCATGATCCGCTGGCGCAGAGCTGCCGTCAGTTCGTCGGTGCAGTCGGGTCGGATGTTCGGCACGAAGGTCTTTTCAACGGCGTTCACATACGTTCCTTCCGTAACGGAAGGCGTCCTTGACTCTGCCGAGCGTGGCGGATACCGGCGGGGACCGGCGAACCGTTGCAACGCCTCTCGACGGTGAAAAGTCTACGTCGTCACCCGACGTCTGGACGCCCAGCTCGAGTTACCAGCGCTGACCACACTGCAGCCGCGCGTATTCCGTCTCGCCCCCGTTGACGCCGGTTGTTGAAGTAGCAGTCACCCCACAAGGATAGTGGTCCTATGCAAATGCCCTGGTGTGCTGGCCACCGCGCGGCTGAGGGCCGTCGCCGAGCGGTCAGGCCTTAGGCTGATTCTGTGACTCCGCCCGATCGTGGCCCGGAAGCCTCCGCGCTCCCCGACCTCCACAACACGATTGTTGTGGCCGCGTTCGAGGGCTGGAACGACGCCGGTGACGCGGCCAGCGATGCGCTCGAGCATCTCGATGCGATCTGGGAAGCCCACCCGATCGTGGAGATCGACGACGAGGCGTACTACGACTACCAGGTGAATCGCCCGGTCATCCGTCAGGTCGACGGGGTGACGCGCGAACTGGTGTGGCCGGCGATGCGGATCACCCACTGCCGGCCACCCGGCAGCGACCGCGACATCGTGTTGATGCACGGGGTGGAGCCCAACATGCGCTGGCGCACGTTCTGTGCCGAGCTGGTGGCGATCGCCGACAAGCTCAACGTCGACACGGTCGTGATCCTCGGCGCGCTGCTGGCCGACACTCCGCACACGCGGCCCGTGCCGGTCTCCGGGGCGGCCTACTCCCCCGAGTCCGCGGAACGTTTCGGCCTGCAGGAGACCCGCTATGAAGGGCCGACCGGGATCGCCGGGGTGTTCCAGGACGCCTGCGTGGCCGCCGGGATTCCGGCGGTGACGTTCTGGGCGGCGGTGCCGCATTACGTGTCGCACCCGCCGAACCCGAAGGCGACGGTGGCACTGCTGCGACGCGTCGAGGACGTGCTCGATATCGAGGTGCCGCTGGCCGATTTGCCCGCTCAGGCCGAGGAGTGGGAGCTGGCGGTCACCGAGATGGCCACCGAAGACGAGGACCTGGCCGAATACGTGCAGTCGCTGGAGCAACGCGGCGACGCCGAGGTCGATGTGAACGAAGCCCTCGGCAAGATCGACGGCGATGCGCTCGCCGCCGAGTTCGAGCGGTATCTGCGCCGCCGCCGCCCGGGATTCGGGCGGTAACCGATAGCGGCTTCTCCTGTTGCCCTCCTGGGCCGACTGCGAAAGGATCGCTGGCAAACCAACCGGATTGACATTGGGCGAACGACGACGATTGGACTCCCATGACCGCGCTGCCCGACACGCCCGAGCCCGATCCGCATCTCGCGGCGCCTCTCAACGAGGATGCCGGTTATCACAAGGGGCTCAAGCCCCGGCAGCTGCAGATGATCGCGATCGGCGGCGCGATCGGTACGGGGCTTTTCCTCGGCGCCAGCGGGCGACTCGTCAAGGCCGGCCCCGGGCTGTTCCTGGTGTACGCGTTCTGCGGAATCTTTGTGTTCTTCATGCTGCGAGCGCTGGGCGAGCTGGTGCTGCACCGTCCGTCGTCGGGTTCGTTCGTCTCCTACGCGCGAGAGTTCTTCGGCGAGAAGGCCGCTTACGTCGTCGGCTGGATGTACTTCCTCAACTGGGCGATGACGTCGATCGTCGACACCACCGCGATCGCCACCTACCTGCATCACTGGGGGGCCTTCGGGCCGATCCCGCAATGGGTCCTCGCGCTCATCGCGCTGGTGGTGGTGTTGTCGATGAACTTGATCTCCGTCGAGTGGTTCGGCGAGTTCGAGTTTTGGGCCGCGCTGATCAAGGTTGTGGCACTCGTCGCCTTCTTGATCGTGGGAATTGTGTTCCTGGCCGGGCGATTCCACATCGAAGGGCATGAGACCGGACCCGGCATCTGGGATGCCCACGGCGGGTTGTTCCCGACCGGTGTGATACCGCTGCTGGTGACGGCCTCCGGAGTCGTATTCGCTTACGCCGGCGTCGAATTGGTGGGTATCGCGGCCGGCGAGACGGCCGAACCGGAAAAGATCATGCCGCGCGCGATCAATTCGGTGATCTTTCGCGTCGCGGTGTTCTATGTCGGATCGGTCGCCCTGCTGGGGCTGCTGCTGCCCTACACCGCCTTTCACGCCGGCGAGAGCCCGTTCGTCACGTTCTTCTCCAAGATCGGCTTCCACGGAGCCGGCGACCTGATGAACATCGTCGTGCTCACCGCTGCGCTGTCCAGCTTGAACGCCGGACTCTATTCGACCGGCCGCGTCATGCACTCACTGGCGGTGAGCGGCAGCGGCCCCAAATTCGCGATGCGAATGACCAAACGCGGTGTGCCCTACGGGGGCATCGCCATGACCGCCGTCATCTGCCTTGGCGGTATCGCGCTCAACGCGTTCAACCCCGGTGAAGCCTTCGAAATCGTGCTCCACGACGCCGCTTTGGGCATCATCGCGTCCTGGGCCATGATCGTGTTGTGTCAGCTTCGGTTCTACAAGCAGACACAGGCGGGGACCCTGGAACGCCCCGGCTTCCGGATGCCATTCACCCCGTACAGCGGCTACATCACCCTGGTGTTCTTGGTCGGCATCGTGGTGCTGATGGCCTTCGACGAACCGGCCGGCACCTCGAGTGTCGCGGCGTTGATCGTCATCATCCCGGCGCTGATCGGGGGTTGGTTCCTGGTTCGCAAGCGGGTGGCGGCCGCCGTCGCGCGCTGGTGACCGAACGCGGACTAGTGCTTGCCTAATTCCTCGTTGTAGGCGCTGGTGGAGCGGCCGAGCGCGGCGACCTCGGCATCCATCTGAGTCACCAGCGCGGCGGAGGACTTGCGCACGGGAAGTTCACCGACGGCGCTGGACAGCACCGGCTTGAGCCAGCGGAATACGGCCACCCAGCCCGGGCAGTAGACCCGGTCCTTGCGGCCCTCGATGCCCTTGACGAACGCCGTCGCGCACTTGTCCACCGACGTGGTCTTGCTCAACGGCCAGGGCAGCGCCTTGAGAAAATTGCCGAACGACGCCAGGTCGGCCTTGGTGTCGCGGACCAGCGCGGTGTCGATCCAGGACATGTGCGCCACGCCGATGCCGACGCCGCGGTGGCCCACCTCCAGGCGCAGCGCGTTGGCCAGATGCTCGTTGCCGGCCTTCGACATGTCGTAGGACGCCATTCCCGGGGACGCCGCGAACGCGGCCAGCGATGAGACGATCAGCAGGTAGCCGCGCCGGTCGATCAGCGCGGGCAGCGCGGCGCGCGCGGTGTAAAAGACCCCGAGCAGATTGACGTCCAGCACCCGCTTGAATGCCTCCGGGTCGACCTGCAGCACCGACCCGTAGCTGGCGATGCCGGCGTTGGCCACCGCGACGTCGAGGCCGCCGAAGCGTTCCACCGCCTTGTCGACGACGGCCTCCATGGCGGGCAGATCGCGCACGTCGGCGACCATTGTCAGCACCTGTTCGTCGCCACCGAGTTCGGCGGCCATCGTGTCCAGCTCGGCCTTGTCGAGGTCCGTCAGCACGAGTTTGGCGCCCAAGGCGCTCAACCGGCGTGCGACCTCGGCGCCGATTCCGCGGGCGCCTCCCGTGATGAGAACGACCTTGCCCTGCAGCGTTGTCATGGCCGTCATCTACCTTTCGCAGCGATTACAGTTCCACCCCGAGTAGCGCGTCGATCGCGGTGGTCACCAACTTTGGCGCATTCTCGTCGTGCCCGCCGTACTCGAGTGCGTCGGTGGCCCAACCATCAAGTGCCGCAATCGCTTTGGGGGTGTCGAGGTCGTCGGCCAGATACTTGCGCACCCGGGCGATGACGTCGGTGGCGTCCGGGCCCGCGGGCAGCGTCGTCGCGGTGCGCCAGCGCTGCACCCTCTCGGCCGACTCGTCGAGCAGCTGCTGGCTCCATGATCGGTCCGCGCGATAGTGCCCAGCCAGCAGACCGAGCCGAATGGCCGCCGGTTCGACGCCTTGCGCGCGCAGCCCCGACACCAGCACCAGGTTGCCGCGGCTCTTCGACATCTTGTGCCCGTCCCAGCCGATCATCCCGGCGTGCACGTAATGTCGGGCGAAACGCCTTTCGCCCCTTACACATTCGGCATGTGCGGCGGTGAACTCGTGATGCGGGAAGATCAGGTCGGTGCCGCCGCCCTGAATGTCGAGACCGCTGCCGATGCGGCTCAGTGCAATCGCCGCGCATTCGACGTGCCAGCCCGGCCGGCCGGGGCCGAACGGCGACGGCCAGCTGGGCTCCCCGGGTCGCTCGGCCCGCCACAGCAGCGCGTCGAGTTCGTCGGTCTTGCCGGCCCGATCCGGGTCGCCGCCGCGCTCGGCGAACAGCCGCAGCATGGTGTCGCGGTCGTAGCCCGACTCGTAGCCGAACTGCGGTGTGGCATCCGCGCGGTAGTAGACGTCCGGGTATTCGTCGTCGACGACGTACGCCGCCCCGGACGCCAGCATCTTTTCGACGAGCTCTACGACTTCGGGAATGGCTTCGGTCGCCCCCACGTACTCGCGCGGCGGTAACACCCGCAGCGCGGCCATGTCCTCGCGGAACAGCGCCACCTCGCGGTCGCCGAGCTCGCGCCAGCCGATGCCGTCGCGGTTGGCCCGCTCGAACAGCGGGTCGTCGACGTCGGTGACGTTCTGCACGTAGTGCACCTCGTGCCCGAGATCCAGCCACAGCCGGTGCACCAGGTCGAACGCCAGGTAAGTGGCCGCGTGGCCCAGATGCGTGGCGTCATACGGCGTGATCCCGCAGACATACATGGTGGCGGCCGAACCGGGCGGGGACCCGGCCGCGACCGGGCGGACCTGGCGGTCGGAGGTGTCGTAGAGCCGTAGTTCGGGGCCGCGTCCGGGAACCACCGGAACCTGTGCGGGAGACCACGACTGCATGCTGTCGACTTTAGGCCCGGCGACGATGCGGCCCATGCGGCGGGCCGAGGCGGGGGCACCTCCCAGCCGCACCGCGGCGAGGGGGCGAGGCGGGCGATCAGGCTAGCCGCGGCCGGTCAGCGCCATGCGTCGCGGATGGCGCCGAGCAGGATCGGGGCCACCTCCGCACGACACATCACGAAGTCGGGCAGGTAGGGGTCCTCCTGGTTGTAACGCATCGGCGAGCCGTCCAGCCGTGACGCGTGCATCCCCGCGGCCATCACCACCCCGGCCGGCGCCGCCGAATCCCATTCCCATTGGCCGCCGGCATGCAGGTAGGCGTCGACGTCGCCGTCGATGATGGCCATCGCCTTGGCGCCCGCCGAACCGATCCCCACCGGCTGGATCGCCAGCGACTGCCGGATGCGGTGCAGCACGGCGGGCGGCCGGGTGGCACTGACGGCGATCCTCAACGTGTGCGGAATCCCGACCCGCGCCTGGCTGTCGTTTACCGTGTCACTGCGATACACGATGTTGTCACGCGCGGGCAAAGAGACTGCGGCATCGGTGATTTCGCGTCGGCCATCGATGGGACGCTGCCACAGCGCGATGTGCACCGCCCAGTCGTCACGGCCCGGGGTGGAGAACTCGCGGGTGCCGTCCACCGGATCGATGATCCAGACCCGGTCGTGCTTGAGCCGCTTGAGATCGTCGTAGGCTTCCTCGCTGAGCACCGCGTCGTCGGGACGCTCGGCCCGCAGCCGCCGCAGGATCAGCTCGTTGGCCATGCTGTCGCCCGCATCACCGAGCATCCAGGGATGACCGAACCCGACCTCCTCGCGCACCTTGAGCAGCAGCTCCCCCGCGTCGGCGGCGAGATCGGCGGCCAATTCGGCATCTGTCATCTCATTGGTGGCCGGGCTCACCGCTTCAGTATCGCCGACACCGATGCCGGACCCTAAAACGCGGGCCAGGGAATGGGGCGATGCCGATTGGGGACCGGCATCACCGGGTTGTCCAGCAGCGCGTGCGCCCGCATGCTCAGCGCCGCGATCTCGGTACGGGTGATCTGTCCGGCCAGCGCATCGCCGAACTCACCGCCCAGCGCGTCGACTAGGCCGGCGACCGACTTGCACGTGTCTTCGTCAATCGGCTTGCCCGCCCACCCCCACAGCACGGTGCGCAGCTTGTTCTCGACGTGCAGGCACACCCCGTGGTCGACGCCGTAGACGTGGCCCTCGAGGTCGCGCAGGATGTGTCCGCCCTTGCGGTCGGCGTTGTTGACGAGCACGTCGAACACCGCCATCCGCCACAGGCGAATGTCGTCGGCGTGCATCAGCACGACCTCGTCTCCGCTGTAGTCGTGGGCCCGCAGCACCGGCAGATAACCCGGCTGCTGCCGGTCGGCGGGAAACAGGTCCACCAGATCCGGCCCCGGCCGCGGATCGCTGTCCACCGCGTCCCCGGGCTGCTGCACCCACTGCTGCAGCATGCCGGGGCCCGCCGGTCCGTGACGAATAATGGTGTAGGGCACCAGGTTCCAGCCCAACTGCGTCGACACCTGATACGCGGCGAGTTCGCGGCCGGCCAACGTTCCGTCGGGAAAGTCCCAGAGCGGCTGCTCGCCGGAGATCGGCTTGTAGACGCAGTGCACGCTGGACTCGCCAAGCGTGGACTCGCACAGGAAGGTGGCGTTACTGGCCGAGCGGATCCGTCCGAGGACCGTCAGCTCGCCGTCCCGCAAGACCTCTCGATCGTCATTCTTCGGGTTCATCGGTGGACCCGAGTAGCGCACTGCGCTTGTAACCGTTGGCGCGCGGGCAGATGTGGCCCTCGGGGTCCAGCGGTTCCTCGCACAGGGGGCATGGCGGGCGTCCCGCCGAGATCACCCGATTGGATCGGGTGGCGAACTGCCGTGCCGACTCCGGGGTCAAGAACACGCGCACCGCGTCGGGGCCTTCGTCGGTGTCGTCGAGCACCACCGACGCGTCGAACTCGGCATCGGTGACGGCCAGCAGTTCGACCACCACAGTCTGGGCCTCGGAATCCCAGCCCAGGCCCATGGTCCCGACCCGGAACTCCGCGTCGACGGGTGTGATGAGCGGGTTGAGGTCGTCGACCTCGGCCGGCTCCGGCGGGACGGGTGTGCCGAACCGGCGGTTCACCTCGAGCAGCAGCGCACCGATGCGCTCGGCGAGCACGGCGACCTGTTGCTTCTCCAGCACCACCGACACCACTCGGGAATCGCCCACCGCTTGGATATAGAAGGTGCGATTTCCGGGCTGACCGACGGTCCCGGCCACGAAGCGGTCGGGTGTACGGAATACATGGATTGCGCGAGCCATGGCACCTCCAAAATACCGGCTGTTGCCGTCGCAAGGCGATTCGATTCGGTTGCTGCAACCGAGTTAGTCAGTGGATCCCCCGACGACCGCGTCGCTCGACGGCTCCGCTTCGGCCGGTTGTTGTTGCGGCTCTTCCGATTTGTCGCTTTCGGCGTCGGCCTTGGGTGGGGGCCCGGCCCGCAACGCCGCCGCCAGCCTTCCACCGGTGTGGTTGACGTGTAACACGAACGGCCGCAGCGGTGTGTACCGGATCACGCTCACCGACGCCGGGTCGGCGGTGACGCGCTGGAAGCCGTCCAGATGCATGCCGTACGCGTCGGCAATCAACGACTTGATGACATCACCGTGAGTGCAAGCCACCCACAGCGCGTCGCCGCCGTGCTCCTCGGCCAGCCGCCGGTCGTGTTCCCGTACGGCGGCCACCGCGCGCGCCTGCACTTGCGCCAGGCCCTCGCCGCCGGGAAACACCGCCGCGCTGGCGTGCGCCTGCACCACCCGCCACAGCGGCTCGTTGGCCAGCTCGCCGATCTTGCGGCCCGTCCAGTCGCCGTAGTCCACCTCGGCGAGCCGGTCTTCGACGAACGGCTCCAGGCACAGCTCCTCGGCCAGCGGCGCGACCGTGTTCCGGCAGCGCAGCAGCGGCGAGGTGATCACCGCGCGGATCGGCAGGTCACCGATGCGGTCGATCAACCCCGCGGCCTGCTCGCGGCCCTTGTCGTCGAGGTCGACGCCCTCGGAACGGCCGGCCAGGATGCCCGCGGTGTTCGAGGTCGAGCGGCCGTGGCGCAACAGGATGACGGTCATGTCGCGGCCACCGTCCCGGTCGCCAGGTGCCCGGACGATGAGACCGGCAGAAACTCGGTCAAACCCTGAACTACCGACAGCGCGGTGACCTGCCACCACGACATCGCCGAAACCGCTGCCACGACGACGACCGTACCTGGTGCGGTGGGCCGCTACCCGAAGTGACTAGCGCGGGACGGGAACCGCTGCCGCGACCGAGTCACGCACCGCTGCGGTCAAACTGCGCTCATCGGTGAGGTCGATGTCGACCAGACCGCGCACCGCCGTCGCGACCACGTCCTCGGCCTGCGGAACGGGCCCGGCAAGGCAGGGCCGGTAAACTTCGACGACGAGCGAGCGATGCTCGATGTGAAACGAAAAACTGCGTCCGTCACCGACTTGACCATATCCGCTCGCGAAGATTCCTGTCGAAATGTCTTCGACAGCAAACTCCTTGTCTGCGGTATGCCGGTCAGCGGTGACGGTCATAATCCGACCATACCTCTCCAGTACGGGCGGATGTGGGCGACATGGCCCTATTGGATGCGGAACCGTTCCTTAGAATTTGTATTCCACGTCCACCGATTCAAGGTTGGTTGTTGCTATCACGGCTTAGATACCAGAAACTCGCAGCTCAACGATGTTCTGTTGGCCTGGTCATTTTGCTGACACTGATCGCTGGTTGTTCATCGAATCCGCTCGGTAGCTCCCCGCCGACCATCGAAGCGGCGCGCCCCGCCCAGTCGCCGCCGGCATCGCAGCAGCCGGCCGGCACGGTGCGGCCGCTGGCCGGAGCCGCGGCGGCGACGGTCTTCGACGACGGCACTCACCAGCTGGCGGTTTTGACCCCCGGCAGCGACCCCGCAGCGCGCGCCAGCGTCGCGATATTCGGTCAAGGGCAGCTCGCGCCGCATGTCATCGGGCTGCCGGGGCCGGCGACCGCGGTGACCGGCGACGGCCATGGCACCGCCTACCTGTCCACCCGCGGCGGCTACGTCGTGCTGGACCTGGCCGGCGGCCACACCGCACCGGTGAACGTCGCGGCTTCGGCCGGCGTGGACTTCACCGCGATCGCGCGCCGTGCCGACGGCAAGCTGGTGCTGGGCAGCGCCGACGGCGCCGTGTACACCCTGGCTTCGCCCGATGGCTCGGGTACCGCTGCGGTCGAGAATCGGACGACGATCTTCGCTCGGGTCGATTGGCTTGTGACACACGGAAATACGACCGTGGTGCTGGATCGCGGCCAGACCTCGGTGACCTCGATCGGCGCCGACGGCCGTGTCGCGCAGTCGCTGCGGGCCGGCGCGGGCGCGACCACGATGGCCGCCGATCCGGTGGGCCGGGTCCTGGTGGCCGACACCCGCGGCGACGAACTGCTGGTGTACGGCGTCGACCCGCTGCTCCTGCGGCAGGCCTACCCGGTGCGACAGGCCCCGTACGGATTGGCCGGCTCTCGCGATTTGGCCTGGGTGTCTCAAACCGCATCGAATATGGTTATTGGTTACGATTTATCAACCGGAATTCCCGTCGAGAAGGTGCGTTACCCAACTGTGCAGCAACCCAACTCGTTAGCCTTTGACGAGGCGTCGGACACCTTGTACGTGGTGTCGGGGTCCGGCGCAGGGGTCCAGGTCATCGAGCGCGCGGCGGGAACGCGTTGACGGCGCCGCGGTGGAGTCGGCTGCCGGCGGGCTGGGTCGCGGACATGTCCGACGACTACGAGTGGGTGCCGTTGCGCCTGCCGCCGGAAGTGACCAGGCTGACCGCCTCCATCCGGCTGTCCATCGAGGCGGAATACCGTGGCTGGGAGCTGACCCGAGTGCGGCTGTATAACGACGGCAGTCGACGAGTGTTGTTGCGCCGCAAGAAGTCTCGTGTCAGCAACCGTTGGCCCGATCAGCCGGAACTGTGACGGTGGATAGCGGTCCGTACGGTCTGCTGCGCCGGGTGTTTTTCTTGATCCCGCCCGAACGCATTCACACGCTGGTGTTCGCCGCTTTGCGCGCCGCGACGGCCGTCGGGGTGCCGCGTCGGCTGCTACACCGGCTGCTCGGCCCGACCGATCCGGTGTTGGCCAGCACGGTGTTCGGGGTGCGCTTCCCCGCGCCGCTGGGACTGGCCGCCGGCTTCGACAAGGACGGCATGGGGCTGAGCACCTGGGGCGCCTTGGGTTTCGGGTATGCGGAGGTCGGGACCGTCACCGCGCACCCACAGCCCGGCAATCCGGCGCCGCGCCTGTTCCGGCTGCCCGACGATCGGGCCCTGCTGAACCGGATGGGGTTCAACAATCACGGTGCCGGGGCGCTGGCCGCCCGGCTGGCCCGCCATCAGCCGGACGTGCCGATCGGGGTGAACATCGGCAAGACGAAGGTCACACCGGCCGACGAGGCCGTCGAGGACTATCGGGCCAGCGCCCGGCTGGTCGGCCCGCTGGCGTCGTATCTGGTGGTCAATGTCAGCTCGCCGAACACGCCGGGGCTGCGCGATCTGCAGGCCGTCGAATCGCTGCGGCCCATCCTGTCGGCGGTGCTCGCCGAGACCTCGGTGCCGGTGCTGGTGAAGATCGCCCCGGACGTCTCCGATTCCGACGTCGACGACATTGCGGACCTGGCCGTCGAGCTCGGGCTGGCCGGCATCGTCGCGACCAACACCACGGTGTCGCGCGACGGGCTGCGCACCCCGGGCGTCGACGAGCTCGGTCCCGGCGGCATCTCCGGGCCGCCGGTGGCACACCGCGCCGTCGAGGTACTGCGCCGGCTGTATCGGCGGGTCGGCGATCGTCTGGTGCTGATCAGCGTCGGGGGCATCGAGACCGCCGACGACGCGTGGCAGCGCATCACCGCGGGCGCCTCACTGCTGCAGGGCTATACCGGCTTCATCTACGGAGGCGGCTTGTGGCCCAAGCACATTCACGACGGCATCGCGAAGCGGCTGCACGACGGCGGCTTCGCCTCGTTGAGCGACGCGGTCGGTTCGGCGGCACAGCAGCCCGGCACCCCTCCCGCCTAGGCCGCCGCGTCTTCGTCGCCGGCTAGCAGATTCTCCGGGTGATGAAAGGTGTTGGTTAGCGGTTGGCCGCGATCGAGATGCGGCGGTGGAATCCATTCGGTCGCACCGTCTCTGCGTTTTCGGGTGGTCCAGCCGGCCTCGAGGAGTTTGTGATGGGTGCCGCACCTGAAGGTCAGCTGGTCGATCTCGGTGCGGTGGGTGCTGGCCCAGTCTTCGACGTGGTGGACCTCGCACAAGTAGCCGGGCACGTCGCAGCCGGGGTGGGTGCAACCACGATCTTTGGCGTAGAGCACTATTCGTTGACCGACTGAAGCCAATCGCTTGGTCTGATACAGACCGATGGCATTACCCTCGTCGAAGATCGCCAGGTAGTGATGGGCGTGGCGGGCCATCCGAATCACATCGGACATTGGCAGTAGGGCGCCGCCACCGGTGAGGCCCGTGCCGGTCGCCGCTTCGAGCTCCTTTAGCGTGGTGGTCACGATGATCGTGGCGGGTAAACCGTTGTGCTGTCCGAGTTTTCCGCTCGCCAACACGGCCCGTAGCGCGGCATGGAGTCCGTCGTGGTTAGGTTGGGCCATCGACCGGAGGTCGCGCGGCGCGTCATCGGGCGGCCCGTCGATGACAGGCGTTTCGTCCTCGGGTTGCACATCCCCGGTGCGGCGAGCTTGGCCAGCACCGCCTCCAAGGTGGCGCGTGCCTCGGGCGTCAGCCATCCCCGCAGCGGCGACATTCCATCGCTTTCTTGGTTGCCCAGGACAAATCCGCGTCGGCGGGCCCGGTCGTCGTCGGTGTAGTTGCCGTCGGGATTCAGGCAAGCGACCTGCCGGTCGGCGAGCTTGGCCACCTGGTCGGGTCGATATTGGGTGGCGTGTTCGGCCAGATCCTTCTCGGCGCATTCCCGGGTCTCAATGTCTACCGACTGCGGCAACCGATCGAAGAACTGGCGGATCACCGCGATGTGGGCTGGGCCGACCTTGCCGTCGCGCTGGGCCGCGGCCGTCGCGGTCAATAGCGGTGGCAGCGGCTCGCCGGTGATCGCACGCCGCGGCCCCAAGTCTGCGGCCTCGGCAATACGCCGGCAGGCCTCGCCACGAGAGATGCGCAGCCAGTCGGCCAGGGCATGAGAAGCCTTGCCGCCCAGCTCTTCCGGCGCGGCCTGCTCGGCGATCTGATTGATCAACTCATGCCCTGGCACCCGGAGCCGCCGCGTCTCGTGCTCGAGGCGCCCCAACAACGCCAACCGCTCCGGAGTGGTCAACGCGTCAAACGAATGCCCGACAACACGTGACACCGCGCCACGCAGCGCGTCGAAATCCGCTTGGATCTCCTCGCGACTACTCGAACTCATGTTCGAATTTTAACTCGGCCCACCGACAAGAATGCCCGGGCGCGAAACTAGACGCCCGACAGGTACTCGGCGACGAAATCCGTAGCGCGGCGGTGCCATTCGAAATAGGGCCGCACCATGGAATGGCCGGCACCCTCGATGCCCACCCACTGCGCGTCCAGCCCGCGCTCACGGGCCCGCAGCGTCTGGACGCGCGAGGCGCCCGGGTCGGTCCGGGTGTCGGCGGTGCCGTGCACGACCAGCAGCCGGGTCGGCGCCTCGATCAGGTCACCGTCGTCGCGGGGCCAGTACGGCGCCAGCGCGACCACCGCGCCGACCCGTCCACCGGCGGCCAGCCGGGTGGCGACTCGACCGCCCATTGAATGGCCAACCAGCACAATATTTTTCGGCTCGAACCGGGCACGGACAGCGTCAAGCACCGCGCTGGCGTCGACCACCGGGTCGTAGCGCGGACTGTTCCACCCGCGCAGCCGGTACTGGACACGGCGCACCTCGACGCCGCGGCCCAGCCGCCACCGCAAGGCGGCAGCGACCAACATCATCCGGACGTTGGCCGCCTGCCACCACCGCGACGCCTCGGCGCTGCGCACGCGGCCGCCCGGTAGCACGAGCACGCACGCGCGAGCGCTCACCTAGTTCTGTTCGTAGGTGCCAACGATGTAGGCCCGCGCTATCGCGTGCTGGAACAGGTTGAAGCCGAGAAATGCCGGGCTGGCGTCTTCGGTGAGGTCCAGCTTGTCGACGTCGACCGCGTGCACGGCGACGTAGTAGCGGTGCGGGCCGTGTCCGGGCGGCGGCGCGGCACCGATGAAGCGGCGCATGCCGGCGTCGTTGACCAGCTGCTGCGCGCCGCCGGGCAACTCACGACCGTCTCCCGCGTCCGCGGGCAGCTCGGTGACGTCGACGGGCAGGTTGGCGACGGCCCAGTGCCAGAACCCGGAGGCCGTCGGGGCGTCGGGGTCATAGACGGTGACCGCGAAACTGCGTGTCTGCGCGGGGAATCCCGACCAGCTCAGCTGCGGGCTGACGTCTTCTCCCCCGGCGCCCAGGATGCCGCTGACTTGCGGCTTGGCCAGCGGTTGACCGTCGGTGATCGAGGTCGAGGTCAGGTTGAACGACGGCAGCTTGGGCAGGGCGTCATACGGGTCGGGCGGCGAGCTCATGGTCGATCCTCTCGTTTCGGTGAGTTTTCTAACAATGGGTCAAGAAGTGGGCCATCACGTCGGTGCCGAACCGCAACGCATCGACGGGCACCCGCTCGTCGACGCCGTGGAACAGTGCAGCGAAATCCAATTCCGGCGGCAGCTTCAGCGGCGCGAAGCCGAAGCAGCGAATTCCTAAGCGCGCGAAGGCTTTCGCATCGGTGCCACCGGAGAGCATATAGGGCACCGTGCGGCCGTCCGGGTCGACCGCCAGCACCGCGGCGTTCATGGCATCGACGAGGTCGCCGTCGAAGCTGGTCTCGTACGACGGCAAGTCCCTGATCCACTCCCGGGTCACGTCCGGGCCGAGCAGCTCGTCGATTTCGGCCTCGAACGCGGCCTGCCGGCCGGGCAGCACCCGGCAATCCACCACCGCCTCGGCGCTCCCGGGGATCACGTTGGCCTTGTATCCGGCCTTGAGCATCGTCGGGTTGGCCGTGTCGCGCAAAACCGCCGTCAGCATGCGGGCCATCGGGCCGAGCTTTTCGATCACGCCGTCCAGATCATCGGACTCGGTGTCGAAGGCCAGGCCGGTCTCGTCGCTGATAGCGGCTAGGAACTGCGCGACGGTGTCGGTCATCACCAGCGGAAACTGGTGCCGGCCGATCCGGGCGACCGCCTCGGCGAGCAGGGTGACCGCGTTGCGCTCGTTGGCCATCGAGCCATGTCCCGCCTGCCCGCGGGCGGTCAGCCGCATCCACTGGATGCCCTTCTCGGCCGTCTCGATCAGATACAGCCGGCGTTCTCCGCCGTCGCGACGCGGCACGGTCAGCGAGAACCCGCCGACCTCGCCGATCGCCTCGGTGATACCCGCGAACAGGTCGGGACGGTTGTCGACCAGCCAGTGCGACCCGAACTTGCCGCCGTGCTCCTCGTCGGCCACAAACGCGAACACCAAATCGCGGGGCGGCACGATGCCCGCCTGCTTCAACTGGCGGGCCACGACGATCATCATGCCGACCATGTCCTTCATGTCGACCGCGCCACGACCCCAGACGTAGCCATCCTCGACCGCGCCGGAAAACGGGTGCACGCTCCAGTCGGCCGGTTCGGCCGGCACGACGTCGAGATGCCCGTGGATCAGCAGTGCGCCACGTGAGGAGTCGGCGCCCTTGAGGCGGACGAACACGTTGCCGCGCCCGGGGGCGCCGGATTCGAGATACTCGGGCTGGTAGCCGACCTCGGCGAGCTGCTCGGCGACCCAGTGGGCGCATTCGGCCTCGCCCTGCGTGGTCTCGGGTTCGCCGGTGTTGGTGGTGTCGAACCGGATCAGCCTGCTGACCACCTCGACCACATCGTCGCTGGGATGGTTGGGAACTTCGTTCTCAACTGTCACAACCACCTTTCCTACCACTGCCCGGGTTACCCGGCTCGACAAGCCGCGCGCCGCCGCACTTTACCCCAGGGGGGTATGGCATTTTCTGCGCATGAAGCGATTGGCCGGCTTGGTTGCCGTAACCGTTCTGGGCTCCACGGTTTTGGGGCTCGGTGAGGTGACCGTCGCCGCGCCTGCGCACCCCCAGGTTGCCGGCCGCGCCATTGAAGGCCATCAAGGTGGATGTCTGCCCTGTCGGGTACGCCACCACCACAGATAGCCGTGCAATTGATGCGCTGTCGGCCAGCTAAGTTGGGTCCGCGCGGGCGGATCCGCTAGCCTTAGCTGCCAACTCTCGTTGGCCTGGTCCGAGTGGCGGAATGGCAGACGCGCTAGCTTGAGGTGCTAGTGCCCTACTAATGGGCGTGGGGGTTCAAGTCCCCCCTCGGACACACGACTGAGTCCGGGGTCACCCCGGTGTTTCCCAGCACCGGCCGGGTTCGAAGACGTGGGCATCGTGGACGCTCTGGGGCCAGCCGTGAACCATCTCACGATCGGTCAACGCGTCATCTGCCGGAACTCCCAGGGCGGCAATTGGGCTGAATACGCCATCATCCAGGCCGCCAAGGCCTACCCGGTACCCGACGACATCCCCGACGAGCAGGTGGCATCTTTCCTCATCAACCCCGCCACGGCCATCCTCATGTTGCGCCACGTGCTGGCCGTGCCACCTGGACAGTGGCTTTTGCAATCGGCCGCAGGCTCAGAGCTGGGCCGCATGATCATCAGATTGGCCAAACGAGACGGAATCAAAACGCTCAATATCGTCCGCCGAAAGGAAGCCCTCGCCGAGCTGCAAGCCCTTGGCGCGGACGCGGTGCTCATTTCGACCGAGGCACCCATCGACGAACAGGTCCGCAACATCGTCGGGCCTGACGGTGTCAATTACGCCGTCGACGCCGTGGCGGGGCAGACCGGAACCGAAATGTTCCGCTCACTCAGCATCGACGGCCGGATGCTGCTATACGGGTCATTGACCGACCAGCCCGTCCGGGTCGGCGAGGACCCCCGCTTTACCCTGTCGGGGCGACGACGGCTCGAGGTGTACTGGCTAGGCTATTGGCTGCCGCGCCTCGACGACAGCGGCTTCTTCTCGAACGGACGCTCGGCCGTCGCCCAACTCATCGACGAGATCGTGGCCCTCGTCCGTGAAGGTGTCCTCACGACCACCCCAGGTGCTAATTACCCGCTCAACCTCATCCGCGATGCCGTGACCGAAGCCGAATCCCCCGGCCGCGACGGCACGGTGGTCATCGCCCCTGGCCAAAGCTAGCGCGTGCCGCGGGAACCCGGATCGCTCGATCGCACTTCGCCATCATGGCGACGTAAGACCGCCGCGACAGCACCAAACGCGGGTGAAAGAGCTGAGACAAGGGTAGAAATCTCAGGCCACCACCTCCAGTGGCTCCCCGGCGAGCCCAGGCCCAGCTGGTGGACAGGTACGCGCGCGTCACTCGAACATGGTTCGACACCAGCCTCGATCCCGACAAGCAGCGTGGATCCCTCACCTCGGTGGACGAACTGCGCTCAGTTATCGAGAAGTTCGAACCGATAGACAGCTCAGAGCTGGAATCGTTGGGCTCATACGCTTGGGTTATCGGACAGTTGCGCAACCGAATTCACGCGATTCCCCTCGATACCCAACATCAGTTGTCGCGAAGCTATGGCTCGTCCACAACGGTAGCGATCACTCTCAATGGGCTTGAGGAGTTCGACCCCGCTGCCACGCCGCTCGATCAAGATCAACTGGACAGGCTGGGAGTCTGGAAAGCGCAGTCATCCAATCCATTTCAGCCAAAAGCATATGTCGCCGACATCGCCACACTCGCGACGACACCTTCATGGAGACGCTGCGCTATCTGGAAGAGTTCTCGCACTTCATCATTCGCAACAAGACGCTGGCAAGAGTCACGACCCAACAGCACCCCGTACTAGGGTGCTGGTCAGATGATCCCCGCCCGATGCCGGGCGCGTTGCCAAACGAACTCCCTTATCGAGAAATGCTGGGATGGGCGGACTTCGGCTGACTTCCGTTGCTCCTAGCGCTCGAATCAAGTGATGTCACGCCAACGCCATCTGCATTCTCCCGTCGTCAGGACGACGAGTCCAAAATCTTCATCTGAATCGCCCCGGCCTGTCCGGACTCACCGGGGCGATTCACGGTGGTGTCGAATCCCACGGTGAATGGCGGTTGGGTCTGCCGCACTCAAGAGTGACATGTACAAATCACGGTTCAGTGAGTGTACAGTTCACGGTGTGGATGTATCCGTGACCGAGTTGCGCGCGCACCTCAGCGATTGGCTCGATCGAGCTCGGGCTGGTGGTGAGGTCGTCATCACCGACCGCGGGATTCCGGTCGCGCGACTGGCCGCGCTGGACAGCGCAAGCACCTTGGAGCGTCTCACGGCCGAGGGCGTGATCGGCAAGGCCACCGCGCAGCGGCCCGTCGCTGCGGGACGGTCCGGACCCCGACCGCGACGGCCGGTGTCTGACCGGGTCAGCGACCAGCGGCGCTGACCGGTGCCGCTCGTCTACTTCGACGCCAGCGCTTTCGTCAAACTTCTCACCACTGAGACAGGGAGTTCGCTGGCGTCCGCGCTATGGGACGGCTGCGATGCCGCATTGTCCAGCCGCCTGGCCTACCCCGAAGTCCGCGCCGCGCTCGCCGCAGCGGCCCGCAATCACGACCTCACCGAATCCGAGCTCGCCGACGCCGAGCGTGACTGGGAGGACTTCTGGGCCGCCACCCGCCCAGTCGAACTCAACGCGACGATTGAACAGCACGCCGGCCGCCTCGCCCGCGCCCATGCCTTGCGCGGAGCCGACGCTGTTCATCTGGCCAGCGCGTTGGCTGTCGGTGAACCCGGCCTGATCGTCGCCGTCTGGGACCGACGCCTGCACACCGGAGCCCAAGCCGCCGGGTGCCGCGTCGCCCCCGCTCAACTCGACCCCTAACCCGACCGCTCGACGTTAGAGTGCGTCAGCCCGGCAGCGGACGACGATCAGGTACCGATTCGCCAGGTCAGGACTCGTGTCGCAGGTGGACAAGTCCCCCCTCGGACACATCCGGCGACACGACTCACGTCGGCAGTTGCCGGTGTACTGCCGCAGTTGTGGAGCGATCTTCAAGCGAGCGCTGGGCGCTGGCCCGATCAACTTGACGAAGTCTCGTCAGGCCTCGGCGAGGACATGTTGTCGGTGTCAGTCAGTGCGTTGGCGCGGAGCCCGACGAGGTGGATGCGCACGAAGCGTCGCCACGCGACCTCATCCCCGCCATGGGAGGCCGCCACCACTCCCCGAATTGCGACGATCAGCGCCTTGATGTCCTCGGCAGTCACGTGAGGTGCGAGCGCACCTGCCTCAACGGCCTTCGAAGTGAGCTGTCGTACTTTATCGCTGGTTCTCGCGGTGGCGTCCGCACTGGTGACGCGATCCGCCAGTGCGGCGGCATACCGGAGTTTTTCGGCATTGAAGGCGACGACAAATTCGAGAAATCGTTGCAATCCCGCGCCGGGATCGGGGTCCTTGAGTGCTGCTGTAGCGGCGTCGTCGAGTTCGTCGACGAACAGTTGCGCGATCGCGTCGAGTAATGCATCTTTTCCCACGAACCGCCGGTAGATCGTCCCCACCCCGAGCCCAGCGCGGGCGGCGATCGACTCCATGCTCGCTTGCGGCCCCTGCTCAGCAAACACACTGCGCGCTGCCGCAATGACAGCCGCGTCGTTTCGCAGCGCATCACGGCGCGGGCGGCGAGCGACTGCCGGCGGGTTCTTCTGGGCGGGCACAAGCACACCCTATCAAAACGGAATCTATGTTCCGATTCATGTTATCTTGAATCAAGATTCCGTTTTGAGTCGAGAGGATCACGCGTGAGAATCACGACCGGTTGGCAGAGTCAGGACCAGACCAGCAACGCACTGACTCTCGTAACAATCGAGCGCCGCGAGTTGCACCCCGACGATGTCGCGGTGCGGGTTGACTACTGCGGCGTCTGCCATAGCGACTTGCACCGCATCCACGGAATGCTGGGAGAGAAAAACCTCGTGCCCGGGCGGCCATTGTCGCGGCATCGCCGAGTTGCGCCTTGGGTGGTCACACTTGCGCTGACCGGCGTCGCTGGACAAGGGCCGGAGGTGCCGAGACGCGGTAGCGGACGGGTCCATCCTGCGCCATAATTAGCACTCAGCGAATGAGAGTGCTAACGCCGGTGAAAGTGGAAGAGGAGGAAAACCCGAATGCGCAGCATCGACTTCGTTCAGGGGGTGCAGTGCGCCTCGATGGATTCCCGAGCCGATGGCCAGGCCCAGCGGTTACGGATTGTGCAGGTCGCGCCCCCGTATTTCGACATTCCGCCCAAGGCTTACGGCGGTGTGGAGGCGGTGCTCGCCGATCTTGCTGATGCGCTGGTCGCCCGTGGCCACGATGTGACGGTGGTGGGGGCTGGGCAACCGGGCACGACGGCAAGGTTTGTGCCGGTGTGGGATCAGACGCTTCCCGATCGGCTAGGCGAACCCTACCCAGAGGTCATGCACGCACTGAAGGTGCGCAGCACCATCGCGCGGATCGCCGCGGCCGAGCGGATCGACATCGTTCACGATCACACCTTCGCCGGTGTGCTCAACGTGCCCGTCTACCACGAGCTGGGATTGTCGACGGTGGTGACGGTGCATGGCCCCATCGACAAGGACCTGTACCCGTACTATCGCGAGCTGGGCGACGACGTCGCGCTGGTAGCCATCAGTGATCGCCAGCGCGAGTTGGCCCCGGACCTGAATTGGGTTGGGCGCGTGCATAATGCGCTGCAGATCGAGCAGTGGCCGTTTCAATCCGACAAGGACGATTACGCGCTGTTCTTGGGCCGCTTCGCCCCGTACAAAGGTGCGCATCTTGCCGTGCAAGCCGCGCACGACGCGGGCATCCCGCTCGTGTTGGCCGGCAAGTGCAACGAACCGGCGGAGAAGGCCTACTTCGATGAGCGGGTGCGTCCGCTGCTGGCCAGCAGCGATCACGTGTTCGGCGAGGCCGACGCGGCCAGCAAGCGCAAACTGCTCGCCGGCGCGCGGTGTCTGCTGTTTCCGATCCAATGGGAGGAACCGTTCGGGGTAGTGATGATCGAGGCGATGGCCTGCGGCACACCGGTGGTGGCGTTGCGTGGCGGCGCGGTGCCTGAGGTGGTCGTCGACGGGGTCACAGGTGTGATTTGCGAGCGGCCAGCCCAGCTGGCGGCCGCGATCGAGCGCGCGGGCAGCCTGGACCCGCATGCCTGCCGTCGCCATGTCGCGGCGAACTTCGGTGTGGGCCAGTTGGGTTCGGGATACGAGAAGATCTATCACCGGCTGCTGGGCGGCAACGAGACGACCCGGGCGACGATGAAGCCGATATCCGGGCGGCGTGAGTCGCCGGGAGAGAAGGCCACCGCATGACGGCGCCGCCCGCGGCGTTCAACACCGGTGCGCCGGCGCGCATCGGGGCGGGGTCTGCCACCGTCACGTTGGTGGAAGGGGCGACGTTTTGTCTGTCCGATTGCCAGGGCGACATCGTGGTGGGGCGCCCGCATGGGTTGTTCTTCCGCGACGCGCGGGTGTTGTCGAAGTGGGAGCTCAGGGTCGACGGTCAGGCGCCCGAACCGTTGTCGGTGCAGCCGTCGGCGGCGTTTGCGACGCAATTCATTCTGCGCCGCGCGCCGCACGGCGGCGGCGTCGACAGCACGCTTCTGCTGGTGAGGGAGCGGTTGGTGGCCGATGGGCTACGCGAGACCATTTCGGTGCACAACCTCGACCACGAACCCACCGTGGTGGTCCTCGAGTTGCATGTCGATGCCGACTTCGCCGACCTGTTCTCGGTTAAGGAGGGACGGGCGGCGCCCGGTGGCGCCGAGGTCGCGGTCGTCGACGGCGAACTCGCGCTGCGCGAGTGGGGCGATCGCCTCCGCGGCCTGACCGTAACCGCCTCTGGTGAGCCGATGGTGTCACCGGGGTTGCTGACGTGGCGGGTGGTGGTGCCGGCGGGCCAGGCATGGCACACCGAGATACACGCCGAGCCGACGTGGGCCAACAAGACCGTCAGGGCTCGATTCCGTCGCGGCGAGAATCTGGAGTCCAGCGCCCCGGCACGCAGACTGGAGGCCTGGCGGGATACGGCGACGACCGTTGAGGCCGGCCATCGCGTGCTCACCGAGGTGCTGCGCCAGACCGAAAGCGACCTCGGCGCGCTGCTGATGCACGACGAGACGGGGCGCGGCCGGTCGTTTGTGGCCGCCGGAGCGCCCTGGTTCATGACGCTGTTCGGCCGCGACAGCCTGCTGACCGCGTGGATGGCGTTGCCGCTGGATGTCGGGCTGTCGATGGGCACCCTGCAGCAGCTGGCCGCGGTGCAGGGCCGGCGCGTCGAACCGATCACCGAAGAAGAGCCCGGGCGGATCATGCATGAGATCCGCCGCGGCCCGGCCAGCACCGATGTGCTCGGCGGTGCCATCTATTACGGGTCGGTGGATGCCACCCTGTTGTTCGTGATGCTGCTGGCCGAAGCTTGGCGCTGGGGTGCCGACGAATCGGCGGTGCGCGCCCTACTGCCGGCGGCCGACGCCGCGCTGGCGTGGGCCGAGCGTTATGGCGATCGCGACGGCGACGGGTTCGTCGAATACCAGCGTGCCACCGACCGTGGCCTGATCAACCAGGGCTGGAAAGACAGCTTCGATGGCATAAACGATGCAGGTGGTCGCAGCGCCGAGCCGCCGGTCGCGCTGTGCGAGGTACAGGGCTATTACTACGCAGCGCTACTGGCACGCGCCGAACTCGCCGAGGCGTTCGACGACATCGCCCGGGCCGCACAACTGCGTGAGAGCGCTCAAACACTACGGACCCGGTTCCTCGAGACGTTCTGGCTACCGCAACACGGGTGGTACGCAGTCGCTCTGGACGGACACAAACACCCCGTCGATGCGTTGACCAGCAACGTCGCTCATTGCCTGTGGACCGGCATCGCGACCGACGAGCACGCCGCGGCGCTCGTCGAACACCTGGCAACCGATCAGATGGACTCCGGGTTCGGGCTGCGCACCCTGGCCACCACGATGGGTGCCTACAACCCCATGAGCTACCACAACGGCGCGGTCTGGCCACACGACACCGCGATCGCGGTCGCCGGACTGCTGCGCTACCGCCACGTGCCCGGCGCCCTGGCCCTGGCCCAACGATTAGCCGCCGGCCTGCTGGATGCCGCCGACGCGTTCGGGGCCCGGCTGCCCGAACTGTACTGCGGATTTCCCCGATCACAATTCCGCGCACCCATCCCGTACCCCACCTCATGCTCACCGCAAGCCTGGTCCAGCGCCGCGCCAGTCCTACTGCTCAGATCGTTCCTGGGACTCGAGCCGCACACGCCGCACCGCCAAATAGCGGTATCGCCGCATCTGCCGGAGGCGTGGGGCCGCGTCGTGCTGACCGACCTACGCCTTGGGAACATCGCGGTCGACCTGGAGGCCGAGGGTGAGACGGTCAAGATACTGCGCATGCCCGAGGACTGGCAGCTGCACACCGCGCCACGGTGAACAAGATCGCGGCCGCGTCGCAATTGCCGCCATATGCCGCGCGATCGTTGGCTGCGGATAAACCCGCGGCGGGCATCGCCCGCCGCGGGTGTCGGAACTGGCCGCTACGCGGTGTCCGAGGGGGAGTCAACGACCTGCCCCTCGATGACTTTTGGTCCCGCGCCGTGCGCGATCTCTATCTTGCGCGGCCGGGCCCGTTCGGCCAGCGGGATGGTCACCGTCAGCACACCGTTTTCATATGTCGCGCTGATCGCCGACGCATCGATGCCCTCACCGAGTGCTACGTGCCGCCGGTACTCGCCGAAGAACCGTTCGGCGGCAAGCCACTGCACCGAATCCTCGGAGCGGGCAGTGCGACGCGCCGAAACCGTCAGGGTCCCGCTCTCCAGACTGACGTCCACCGACCCCGGATCAACCCCCGGCAGATCGGCGGTCAGCACGTAGTGGTCGTCAATCTTGCACAAGTCCATCGGCATGAAGCGAGGACTGCGGCCCGACCCGGTTGGCCCGGCCAGCACATCTCGGACAAGCGCATCAAACTCACTGAACGGATCGAAACGCAACACAGCGATTCACCTCCTGTCACACTCGCCGCCCGCCACCCTGGTGGGCGGCAAAACCACTGTGTAACACCAACATTAGCGCTCTCACCGCCGCAGTGCCAGACGCTGCCGACCCGGGCAAGAAGCCCCGTTTCGAGTTGCGCCAGCCAGTAGCCCCGCACCGCAATCAGCAACCGCGTGCAAGACCAGGGAGACACGTTCGGGTGAGGCCGACACCACCCGGTCGGCTGGGCTCGTCGACCCTCAGCCCGTCTCGGCCCGGGCAGCTGCCGTAGCCGCGGGGTTGCCGGCGCGGCGCAATATGGGCGCGAAGCGAACCCAGATCAGCAACGCACCCACCGAAAGCGCCCCGAGTGCGATGAAGGCCGCCGGGAACCCGAATACTTGGGCGATGAATCCCCCCAGGACGGGGCTTAGTGCACCACCGAGGCCCTGCGCGCTCATGATGGCGCCTTGGCCGACGTTGATGTGGCCGGTGCCGTCCAGGATGCGCGCTACCAGTCCGGGTACGGCCACCGACAGGATGCCTCCGCCGATGCCGTCGAGTATCTCCACCGGGATCACCCCCCAGGTAGTGATCACGCCGGCGGCGAGCAGCCCGCGAATGGGGAGGGTGACCAGCGCGATCAGGATCGCCAGCCAGTAGCCTCGCACTTGCGCGACGCGGGTGGCCACCAGCGCCGCGGGGATCATCACCGCTTCGGCGATCACGACGGTCGCGGCAACAGTGGTGAACGGGTTGGCGTGGGCAGCGACCACCGCCATTCCGTAGAGCGGCAACATGGCCGCGTTGCCCAACCAGAACAGCACCATGGTCGCGGCCACGGCGAGTAGCGGCCGCGACCGCAGCAGCACCCGCGATGCCTTGACCGCGACTTGATCGGGGCCACGCGCCGCGCCGCGCGCAACCCGGTGGTCGATGTGCCCCGCGGGTATGGCCAGCACGCAGCCGATCGTGATCACCGCGAACGCGGCGGCCAGCCAGAACACCGCGGGGTATCCGAACTGCCAGCCCAGCAACCCCGAAAGCGCGGCGCCGGCCATGTTGCCGGCGTGGTTAGAGGCCTGGTTGCGGCCGTTTTGGCCGGTGAAGCCCGCCTGGCCCACCACACCGAGGGTGATTCCGATCAGCGCCGGGGCGATGGTCGCTCCCGCAATGCACATCGCGGCCTGCGCGGCGGCGACGACCCAAAACTGCCGCGAAGACAAGATCAGCGCCGAGGCCGTCACCGTGCACACAGCCACCGCGATGACGCATGCCCGCTTGCGGGTGGTGGCATCAACGAACGCTCCCGCCGGGGCGACCGCGACCATGCCGACGATGGCGCCGAGCGTGATCACCGCGCCGATGGCGCCGGTGCTCCAACCACGGCTTTGCAACAACACACCCAGAAACGGGCCCATGCCGGCCGACATGTCGGCCATAAAGAAATTCACCGCGTAGAGGGCTGTCCGATCACGCCCCGCCCGAAGTGCCACCTCATCCCCTGTGCCCACAACCGATCAGATTTCGTCACTGCTCGCCGACACCACCCGTCCGCATGGACGACTGACGGCTCGCCGACGGTATCCATGATTGTGCAACACTCGCCCACCGGTTGTGCTGTGCCTTTGCATTGGCGTCCGGGATCAAAACGGGCGCAGAGCCCCTGTCTCTCAGCACAATTGGTCCACGGTTCTCGTGGGCGGCCCGGCGGTGCGGGTCTGGAAGCGGTGCGCAGGCGCCCACGATCTGCTGAAGCAGTTGGCCCGCAACAGGATTCGGTTCGCCGCGGCGCCGGGCGGGGTGATAGTCATGTAGTTGGCGCCGGTAGGCGTGTGCTATTTAGTACGGGTCGGGCCCGTCATCGCGAGCCATCCGGTTGGCGACAGACGCGACCGACAATCGTGTGTCGGGGTGGGCGCGCGCGGGTGACTGGTCGCGCACGCTGAGTGGTTGCGCGCGCCCACCCCCTGTCGGCAAGTTCCGTGCCATCCACTGACGGGGCCACGATGAGTGGCGATGCGCGCGCAATCATGCGTCAGTAGCGCCAGTCCGTCGTCATCAGTGGTTGTCGACGGCACGGATTCACCTCATGCGGCGTTTCGGCTGTCGACGCATCACCTCCTCGTTCACGGGTGACAATCTGCAAAGGCAGGGCCGCATGGGCGGCGACCGCGCGCTCGCCCGAGGAAGGGTGCGGCCCTGGGCCGTTAGGCGTTGATCGCCGTTCGTTGGCCGTCGTGGCTGATCTCGATGCGCCGCGGCTTGGCCTGCTCGGCGATCGGGATCGTCAGTCTGAGCACGCCGTCGTAATAGTTGGCGTCGATCTTGTCGAGGTCGAGGTTGTCCCCGAGGAACAGCCGCCGGCTGAACACGCCACGCGGACGCTCGGCGGCGACCATCTCGCGGTTTTGATCGAGGTCGGGTCGTTCGGCGCGCACTGTGAGCACATCGCGCTCGACCTCGAGATCCAGTGAATCCGGCTTGGCGCCAGGCAGCTCGAATTCGACGATGAACTGGTCGCCCTCGCGCCAGGCATCCATCGGCATAACCGCGGGCCGGGCCGCGGTGCCGAATACCTGTTGGGCGAAACGGTCGACATCGCGGAACGGGTCTGTACGCATCAACACGATGAGTTCACCTCCAATCGAGGAAGATTATCTATGGTCATGAATACAGTTTTGTGATACCACTACCCGCAGACTTACGCAAGATCTAGGAGCAGGTTTGGCGCAACGGGGATCGGCGGCAAGGTGCGCAGACATCTCGCAACCCCTTTCTGAACTGCCGAGGAACGACGCGGCGGCAGGTGACGGCCCCGCGCGCGGGCGCCACCGGGCCGTGCCCCCGGTTTGGTTGACGACGCCGACGCTCTCCGCTATAGCTTAGAAAATATGTATCTGTGTTCATAAGTTATGTCCGGGGAAAATTAGGTACCGATCGAGCACAGGAGGTGTGTGCGACGTGAACGTGTCTGGCCGGTTGCGGGATCCTCGCCGGGCGGGTGCGCGAATCCTTGACACCGCGGAAGGCATGCTCATTGCGCTTCGCGGCTGCACATCAAATCAGGCGTTTGTCGAGATCGTGGAGACCGCGCGGGCGCACAACGTGGGTGCTTTGAGTCTGGCCGATGCGCTGGTGGCGATCGCCCAAGACGAGCCCTCCCAGAATGGGGAGGATGCCGCGTTCAGCGCCGCCCGCGCCGCGTGGGGACACTTGTTGGACGGCGCCCGCCGCGCGGAAGTTGGCGGCGAACACGATGGCGTTGCCGGCGCCTAGAACACCATGGGGTCGTCGTCGGGGAACGGCACGATGATGGCTTGGTCGATCACATCGGACGGGTTGGCGTCGCGGTGCACAAGGTTGGCGAGGCAACGGGTGTCGAGTTCTCTGGCCTCGGCGGACACGTCGGCGGGCCGGCGCTGTTCGGCCGCGTCGGCGACGGGAACGTCATCGGCAAGCGGATTGTCGTCGAAGTAGATCGTCATTGGTTGACCGTCCTCCTTCCGGCGGTCGGCTCGTACTAGCGCAGTCGAGCGTTTTCGGACTTGAGGTCGCTATTGTCGGCTTCCAGTTCACTGTTGCGGTGTTCCAGGTGCAAGATCTGGGCGATCCCAGCGATGTTGACGCCTTCGGCGACGAGCTCACCGATCCGCGCCAAGCGATCCAGATCGTCCTGGCTGTAGCGGCGCGTCCCACCCTCGGTACGTGCCGGGGTAAGCAGTCCGCGCCGCTCGTAGAGCCGCAGCGTCTGTGGATCAATCCCCGTCAACTCCGAGGTCACCGAGATGCCGTACACGCCGCGCGCAGATCGCGCCAGAGAATCGTCAGGCACTGCACCAGCTCCAATTCATCACCAATCATCAGGTCCACATCCATGATTTCATGAAACTAGATCTGGTGCTGCAAAAAACCTATGTCGATTTCCATAGATCTAGTGATCAAGAACCGGGCCGTCCGGCAAGCCGGCATCACCGAGAACACAACCGTCGAGCACCTCGTCGAGATCTTCACCGCCGCCAACGCGCATGGCTTCGCGGTGTTCCTCTCGCCGCACTACTTCTACCCAACCGATCACAATTGGCTTTCAATGGTCGGGTCGAATCAGATGAACTGGCCAGCAACAGCTTTGGCCGCGTGGGCGCACTGAGCCTGGACGGGTTCGCCGGATCCGGTGCCGACCGGCTCGACGAGCTCGAGCCGTTCATCCAGAACGCGTCGTCCGTCGTCCACGATGAGAGCCGACTAGAGCACCGCGAGCAGGCTGTTGAACCCCTCGGTCATCGACGGGTGGGTGTAGATCGAATCCCGCAGCTCCGAGGCGGTAATACCGTGCCGCATCGCCAGCGCCACCGTATTGATGACTTCGTGCGAGTCGTAAGACAGCAGCGCCGCACCCAGAATCGTGTCACTGCCGGCATCGACGACGACCTTCATCAGGCCGGCATCCTCGTCGACGATCCGCGCGCGAGGCATCGTCGCCATGTCGGCGACCCGCATCGTGGCGACCTTGACGTCGTGCGCCTCCCTGGCGGCCTTCTCGGTGAGGCCGACCCGGGCCAGCGGCGGCGTCATGAACAGTGCGTAGGGCACCGCCGCGCGGGTCGCGGTGCTGCGGGTGCCATCGCCGGCCAGCTGCGAGAGCACGACGCGGTAGTCGTCCAGCGAGATGTAGGTGAACTGCGGTCCACCGTTGACATCGCCGACGGCGAAGATATGCGGCTGGCTGCTGCGCAGGTGGTCGTCGACGACAATCGCGCCCCTGTCCGTCGTCTCGACGCCCGCCGCGTCCAGGTCGAGCCCGTCGGTGACGGGCTCGCGTCCCAGCGCCACCAGGATGGCGTCGGTGTCGAGATCGTGCGCGACGCCGCCGACCCGGTAGGAAACGGTCGAGCCGCCGTCGCCGTTGCCGGACACGGCGGTGACCGCCGCAGAGGTGACGACGTCGATGCCGCGCCCGACGAGGATGTCGCGGGCGCAGTCGGCGACGTCGTCGTCCTCGCGGCCCAGCACCCGCGGACCACGGTCGAGGAGCGCGACCCGCGACCCGTAGGCGGCGTACATGGCCGCGAATTCCACGCCGACATAGCCACCGCCCAGCACGGTCAGCCGCCCCGGCAGTTCCGCCGTGCTGAGCAGATCCGTACTCGTGTACACACCGGGCGCGTCGGCCAATCCGGGAACCGGCGGCAACACCGGACGCGAACCGGTGCCGACTACGATCCATTGCGCAGTTATGGTAATGGCTTGTCCGTCAACGGTTTTGACGCTCAGCGCATGTGAATCTTTGAATGACGCGTGGCCGGTCAACACCGTCACCGTGTCGATTCGATCGAGCGTCGCGTAGTTGATGTCGCGCAATGACGCGGTCAAGTGTGCGGTGGCCGCAACGGCCTCGCGGTAACGATCCGGGTGGGTGGTGGCCGCGTCGAGGTACTCGGAACGGAACACCATCGATTTCGTAGGGACGCAACCGATGTTGATGCAGGTGCCGCCGTACATCAACGGCGACTGCTCGATCATCACCACCCGCCAGCCGCGCTTGCCCAGCGCGGCCGCCAATGTTTTGCCGCCTTTTCCGAAACCGATGACCGCCAGATCCACCTCGAGTGAAGTCACGTCAGCAGTGTATTGATGGCGGGGCATGTTTGCCTGTCTAGCCCAAGCCAATCCCTTTGATGCACAAGCTATTCGATCAGGACTGGCCAGGCGGGTAAACTAAGGCGAACTCATGAACCCACGGAACGGCTTCCTTCGCCGCACGGCTACGCGAACCTTCCGCGACCGCCGCGTCGCCGGTCGCGCCCTAGCGGAGCAGCTAATGGCCTACCGCGACAAGGACAACGTGCTGGTGCTCGGGCTGGCGCGCGGCGGCCTGCCGGTCGCCTGGGAGATCGCCGCTGCGTTGCACGCCCCGCTGGATGTGTTCCTGGTTCGCAAGCTCGGGGTGCCGCGCTGGTCGGAGCTCGCGATGGGCGCGCTGGCCAGCGGCGGCGGTGTCGTGATGAACGACAACGTGGTGTCCAGCCTGCAGATCACCGACGAACAGGTGCGCGAGGTCATCGACAGCGAGACGGTGGAGCTGGCCCGGCGCGAGGACGCGTATCGGGGTGGCCGCCCGATCGCCGACCCGCGGGACAAGATCGTGATCCTGGTCGACGACGGCATCGCCACCGGCGCCAGCATGCTGGCCGCCGTCCAGGCGATTCGGGCGGCCGGGCCGCAGTCGATCGTTGTCGCGGTTCCGGTCGGACCGCCGTCGGCTTGCCGTGAACTCGCGCACGTGGCCGACGACGTCGTGTGCATCACGATGCCGCCGGGATTCGAAGCGGTTGGGCAGGTGTACGGCGACTTTCACCAAGTCAGCGACGACGAGGTACGTCAGCTGCTGAATACGCCGACGCGCTGAAATTACTTGGCCGAGTCCTCGCCGCGGGTCTCCGCCGCGACCGTCTCGTCGTCGGCCGACTTGTCGGCGTTCTCGTCCGGGACTTCCTCTGGGTAGTCGACCGCCTCGGCTTCGGCGTCTTCGGCCGGCTGCTCGTCGTGGGCTTCGTCACTCGTGTCGCGGCGCTGCCGCTCCCGCAGCGCGTCGACGATCAGCAGCACCACACCCAGGACGCTGGCGCCGATGCACACCCAGGCCACCAGCTCGTTGCTGGTCACAACCGCGAACACCAGGGCCACCAGCCCGATCAGGGCCAATACCAGCGCAATAATCAGCATCGGTCATCCTCCAGCCACAGGGCGGGACCGCCAGGTCCAGTGCACACCAGTGTGCCGAACAAGACGTCCGGCATTACTCCCGGCTAGTTACTACCCCTATTGAATTGATCGAACCCACCGGCATCCGCGCTGGAGTCGACGGGAGCCGCCGAACCGCGCTGGCCGAGTTCCTCCAGCTGGGACTCGAGGTAGGTCTTGAGCCGAGTGCGGTATTCGCGTTCAAAGGTGCGGAGCTGCTCGAGACGGCCTTCCAGCACGGTGCGCTGCTGGTTGATGGTGCCCATGATCTCGGAGTGCTTGCGCTCGGCGTCGGCCTGCAGGGCGTCGGCCTTCTCCTGGGCCTGCCGCAATTGCGCCTCGGAGCGGGTTTGGGCGTCGGCCAGCATCGCTTCGGAACGCTGCTTGGCATCGGCGACCTGGGCGTCGGCGGTCTGCCGGGCCTCGGTGAGAATCTGGTCGGCGTTGGCGCGGGCGTCGGAGAGCAGCTTCTCCGATTCGGCCTGCGCGCTACTGGTCAGCCGGTCGGCGGTGTCCTGGGCCAGGCTCAGCACCCGGGCCGCCTTCAGGGCTTGCTCCTCGTTGGTGCCGGTCGCGGCAACAGGCGCGGGCGCCGCCTTGACGGGTTCCGGCTCGGGCTCGAAGACGGGTGCAACGGGGGCCGGCTGAGCAGCGGGGGCGGCAGCGGCGGCGCCGCCACCGGCGGCCAATTCGCGGTCGAGTTCCTCGACCCGCTGGCGCAGATCGGAGTTCTCTTCAATCAGCCGTGTCAGCTCGTTTTCCACCAGGTCGAGGAACGCGTCGACCTCGTCCTCGTTGTAACCGCGCTTGCCAATAGGCGGCTTACTGAACGCCACATTGTGGACGTCGGCTGGTGTAAGCGGCATTGTTTCGTCCCCTCAAGTTCCCGTCAAACGTTCTCGAAAGTGTAGAACGGAGTGGCAGCGGTTGTGCAACTGCCGCCCATCCTGTCACACCAGACCCGGCGGTTGCCGTTTAGCCCAATAAATAAGAACCAATTTCAAACACTAAGAGCCATAAAATCTCAATCCTTAGAATTTGCAAATCGCGCACATCAAACCGAGGCCGATCCGTGGCCAAACCGTCGCTTAGAGGCCCCGACACATAACGCGGCTCACGCCGCGGCGCCGAAAGCGAGTTGCATGCCGATGAAGGCGACGAGTAGAAGCACCATGATCGAAAGGTCGAAGCGAACCGCTCCGATGGTGAGTTGAGGGATCAGCCGACGCAGCAGTTTCACCGGCGGATCGGTGATCGACATGATGATCTCCAGGATCACCACGGTGATGCCGGTGGGATGCCAGTCACGGCTGAACGACCGGATGAACTCGACGACGACCCGAGCGATGAGCAGCAGCCAAAAGATGAACAGCGCAAACCCAAGGATCTGAAAGAACAGCACCAACGAGAGCCCGACCTTACCGATGAGACGTCAAACCGCGCGCGATAGCCCGGCAACCGCAAGAGTACCGACTCACCGTTGAGGGGACATCTCAGATGGGCCGCATCGGCGGACGCGTGCCTGACGCCTGACCCCGCGCCCTGGCGGGGCGGATGTGGTTATTGGTATGCGTAGAAGCCGGTTTCGGCGATCCGGCGGCGCTCTTCCGGCGAGACGTCGACGTCGGCGGGCGACAGCAGGAACACCTTGGTTGCGACCTTGTCGAACGAGCCACGCAGGGCGAACGCCAACCCGGCCGCGAAGTCGACCAGCCGCTTGGCGTCGGCGTTGTCCATCGACACCAGGTCCATGATCACCGGGGTGCCGTCGCGGAACCGCTCACCGATGGTGCGGGCCTCGCTGTAGTCCTTGGGCCGCAGCGTCGTGATCTTCGACAGCGGGTGGCCTTCCTCGAACATCATCGCCATCCGGCGCGGGTCCATGGCCAGCGCGCCGCGAGTGGAACCGCTGCGCAGCCACGACCCGAGGCGCGGCCGGCCCATGTCCGGGCGGTCGAATTCGCGACCGCGGAACGGGGGCGGCTCGTCCGCGTAACCGCCACGGTAACCGGGAGGCGCGTAGTCGCCCGGCTCGCCGCGCGGGTCGTCATAGTCGGGGCCGTCATAGCCGCGGCCATAACCCTCGTCAAAGCGAGCACGCGGGAAACCGCGGGAGGGTGCGCGGTCGTCGTAGTACTCGTCTTCGTAGTCGTCCATTGGGGCCATACCGAAATAGGCCTTGACCTTGTGCAGTGTGCTCATTGCGTGCGACCCCTTCTAGCCCCTGGGATTTTTGTTGTCTGTGATGAAGGTGTGACTACAGTGACTATTCACGGTGACGGTAGCCTCCGCGGGCCCAATAGCGCGGTACCGACACGCACACACGTCGAACCGTGTTTCACGGCAATTTCGAAATCGTTGGACATCCCGGCGGACAAACCGACCGCATTGGGGTGGGCTTCGAGCACCCGGCGGTGTTCGGATTGCAGCCGGTCGAAGGCCGCTTCGGGGTCCGCGTGCAGCGGCGGAATGCCCATCAGCCCCACCAGTTCCAGGGCCTGCGACTCCTGCACCTGCGCCAAGACCCGGTCGAGGGGCCCGGGCGCGGTGATGTCGATGCCGCCGCGCGAGACATCACCGTCCAGGCTGACCTGAACGTAGACGCGCAGCGGGTGCTGGCGTCCACCCTCGGCCAACGTCGCCGTAACCGCCCGTTCCAGAGCCGCTACCAGTTGCGGGCTGTCGACCGAATGGGCGGTGTGCGCCCAGCCGGCCAGCGACCGTGCCTTCTTGCGCTGAATCTGTCCCACCATGTGCCAGTGCAACTCTCGCCAATCCTGACGCCGCCCGGAAGCCACCGAAGACCCCGCCATGCGAGTGAGTTCCGCCACCTTTGCCGCCGCTTCTTGTTCCCGAGATTCACCTACCGACCGACAACCCAATCGCGACAAAATCGCGACATCGGATGCCGGAAAGAATTTGGTAATTGGGAGTAGTTCAATTTCGCTGACATTGCGACCCGCGGCTTCCGCTGCCACCGCTAGTCGCGAACGCACTGCCGCCAACGCATGAGTCAATTCAGTTTCGCGGTTGCCCTGACTCGACCCCGAGTCCGACATTCCAACCGCCATGGCGGTCACTCCATCCAGACCAGTGACGCCAGCCGCCCGGTCGGGGCGTCCCGGCGATGACTGAACAGGGCGGGGTCGTCCAGCGTGCAGCGCGGGTCGATGTCGATCGAGGTGACGCCCAAATCCTTTAGCTGGCAAGCGATTCCGGCTCGAAGGTCGAGGCCGGGCGTTCCTTTGGCGGTGGTGGTGCGGCTGCCGGGCAGCGCCGCCTCGACCTCGTCGGCCATTGCCGCGGGCACCTCGTAGTTGCGCCCGCTGACCGCCGGCCCGAGCAGCGCCGAGATGTCGCCGGCTTGGGCGCCCAGCTTCAGCATCGTCTCGACCGTGCGAGCCACCACTCCCCGCTGCGCGCCGACGCGCCCGGCGTGGATCGCCGCGGCCACCCCGGCGCGCGCGTCGGCCAGCAGCACCGGCACGCAGTCGGCCGTCACCACCGCCAGCGCCAGCCGGGCCGTACGGGTCACCACGGCGTCGGTGTCGTCGAACGCGGTATCGCGCGGCTTGTCGACGACCTCAACCCGATCGCCGTGCACCTGGTTCATCCACACCACCCGGTGTGCTCCCAGCCCAATGCCGCGAGCCAGCCGGGCGCGATTGGCGGCCACCGCCGCGGGATCGTCACCGACATGGTCGCCGAGGTTGAAGGTATCGAAGGGCGGCTTCGAGACGCCGCCCGCGCGGGTGGTCGTCACTCGCCGGATGCGAACGCTCACAGGACCAGTATCCGGAGATTTCGTTGCCCGCCGGCCGTCCCCGTCGGGTGGCCGGGTGCGCATGCCCGTTCTCAGCGGCGCATGAATGGCGGCACATCGACGTCGTCGTCATCGCCACCGATACTCAGCGTCGCGCCATTGGTGTGTACCGGCACGCTGACGGCGTCGACCGGCTCGAACAGCGTCGAGGTGAGCTTGCCCGCCTTCGCCGACTCGATCCGGTGCGCACCGCCGACCTTCTCCCCCTTGTCGGCACCCGCGCCGATCACGGGTTTGCGTCCCGACCCCGCCGCGTCGAAGCCCGCCGCGATGACGGTGACGCGCACCTCGTCGCCCAGCGAGTCGTCGATCACGGTGCCGAAGATGATGTTGGCGTCTTGGTGGGCGGCGTCCTGCACCAGCGAGGCCGCCTCGTTGATCTCGAACAGGCCCAGGTCGCTGCCGCCGGCGATCGACATCAGCACGCCCTGGGCGCCCTCCATCGAGGCTTCCAGCAGCGGCGAGTTGATGGCGATCTCGGCGGCCTTGAGCGAACGGCCTTCTCCGCGTGCGGATCCGATGCCCATCAGCGCGGTGCCCGCACCGGACATGATGCCCTTGACGTCGGCGAAGTCCACGTTGATCAGACCGGGCGTGGTGATCAGGTCGGTGATGCCCTGGACGCCGTTGAGCAGCACCTCGTCGGCGCTGCGGAACGCGTCCATCAGCGACACCGCGGCATCGCCCATCTGCAGCAGTCGATCGTTGGGGATCACGATCAGGGTGTCGCAGCTCTCGCGCAGCGAGTTGATGCCGTTTTCGGCCTGGTTGCTGCGCCGCTTGCCTTCGAACGAGAACGGCCGGGTGACCACGCCGACGGTCAACGCGCCCAGCTTGCGCGCGATGCTGGCGACGACGGGTGCCCCGCCGGTACCGGTTCCGCCGCCTTCACCGGCGGTGACGAACACCATGTCGGCACCGCGCAGCAGTTCTTCGATCTCGTCTTTGGCGTCCTCGGCGGCCTTGCGCCCGACCTCGGGATCGGCGCCGGCGCCCAATCCGCGGGTGGAGTCGCGGCCCACGTCGAGCTTGACGTCGGCATCGCTCATCAACAGGGCCTGCGCATCGGTGTTGATCGCGATGAACTCAACGCCCTTGAGGCCCTGTTCGATCATCCGGTTGACGGCGTTGACGCCGCCGCCACCGATACCCACAACCTTGATGACGGCGAGGTAATTGTGCGGGGGGGTCATCATCTCGTCTTCCTCCCTGGTGGGGATTCGGTTCTTACCGGTACAGTGGCGGTTCCCCTGGCAAACTCTCAACCTCAACCATAGAGTTAGAGTTATGTCAAGTAGTTCCGCGCAACCAGAACGGTATGGGTACTACGCGCGCTAACCCCGCAGGCGCGCCGACGCGCCGCGCGCAAATTTTGGTCAATTTTTCGGCGTTTACCGTGCCCGGAACACGCGTCGCTACTTGACGGTGGGCAAATCCGGGCTGGACACGTCGTAGGTCTTGCCCGGCTGCGTGAGCAGGGCGGCGAGCTTTTCGGCCTTCTCATCGGTGCGGTCGGTGGTCCCCCAAATCACCACGCGCCCGTCGCCGAGCGTGAGGGTGATCGAGGCCAGCGACGGCGCGGCGATCCGGCCCACCTGGCCCGCGACCTCGGGGCGCAGCGCCAGCAGCACCTGCAGCGCGGCCTTGGTCGTGGGGTCGGTCGGCCCGGGGTTGGCGACGTCGATGTACGGCAGCGCCGGTGGCGGCGGGCCGGTCGCGAAGTCGACGCCGTCGCGGTCGAACAGGTGCGGCCCGTCGGCAAAGTCCTTCACTACCACCGGAACTCGCTCGACGATCGTGATCCGCAGCGCGGACGGGTACTGGCGCTGCACCCGGGCGCTGGCCACCCGGCGGATCGCGGCCACCCGGTCGGCGACCTGGTTGGTGTTGATCTGCAATAGCGGTGTGCCGACCCGCACCTGCGCCGCGTCGAGGACCTCTTCGCGGGTTACCGCGCCGGTGCCGGTGACCACGATGTTGCGCGCCGACATCACCGGCGTGAAGTAGAGAATCAGCGCCAGCCCGACCCCGACGATGATCAGCAGCACCGTCGCGAGCAGCATCTTCAGGCCCCGGACGACGCCGCGCGCAGCGGGTTTCGGCTGATTGACGACGCGTCCACTGGCCCGGCGCTTGGCTTCGCGGCGCGCTTCCTCGATCGCGGTCGCCCGTTCCTGCGCCGCGCGGCGCTCGGCCCGTTCGCGGCGGGCCCGGCGGCGTGGCCCCTCGAATTCGGCTGGTTCGTCCTCGGGTTCAGCGCCTTGCGGGTGTTCGACGGGGATCGGTTCGGTGATCGCGTTCTCGGCCGACTCAGCAGGGCGGACGGACGGGTTGGGGTCACCCGGGGTGGCCGCCGAGTCGGCGACCAGTTCGGTGGGTGTGGTGTCGTTGGGCTCGGTCATCGCAATACCCCGGGCGCGCCGGGCGCGCTGCGATTGGCCCGCGCCCGCAGCGCGTTGACGATCTCGGCGCCCAGCAGCGTCACGTCGCCGGCGCCCATCGTCACGATCACGTCCCCGGGGCCGGCGGCCGCGGCGACCTGCTCGGCGACCGCGGAGAAGTCCGCCAGGTAGCGCGCCGGCACGCTGACGTGCTCGACGACGCTGGCCCCGCTGACACCGGCCAGCGGCTGTTCGCGGGCGCCGTACACGTCGAGGACGAACACCTCGTCGGCGGCGTCCAGCGCGCGACCGAACTCCGCAGCGAAAGCCTTTGTCCGCGAATATAAATGGGGCTGAAACACCACCAGCGAGCGGCCCTCGCCGCCCTGCTCGACGACCGTGCGGACCGCGGCCAGCGTCGCACTGATCTCAGTCGGATGGTGGGCGTAGTCGTCGAACACCCGCACCGACCCCACAGCTGCGACCAGCTCGAAGCGGCGACGCACGCCCTCGAAACCGGCCAGCCCGTCGAGCACCTCGTCGGTCGGGGCGCCGACCTCGATCGCGGCCAGCAACGCGCCGAGCGCGTTGAGCGCCATGTGCCGTCCGGGCACCGACAGCCGCATCGCCCGCACCGGCTCGTCACCCAGCTGGACGTGGGCGACGGCCCCGGTGCCCTGCTGCTCCCAGGACAGCAGCGTGCCGGCCAGCTCTTGGCCGGGCTCCCCCTGCGGGCCGGACCCGTAGCGCAGCACCCGGATTCCCAGTTCGCTGCTGCGCCGTGCCAGCGCCGCCGAGCCCGGGTCGTCGGTGCACACCACCAGCGCCCCGCCCGGGGCCAGCCGCTCGACGAACGCGTCGAAGACCCCGACATAGGCGTCGGCGCTGCCGTAGAAATCCAGGTGATCGGTCTCGATATTGGTGACCACCGCGACGTCGGGCGTGTACTCGAGCAGCGAGCCGTCGCTTTCGTCGGCCTCGGCGACGAAGCAGTCCCCGCTGCCGTGGTGGGCGTTGGTGCCCGCCTCGCCGAGGTCCCCGCCGACCGCGAACGACGGGTCACCCCCGCAGTGCTGCAGCGCCACGATCAGCATCGACGTCGTCGTGGTCTTGCCGTGGGTGCCGGTGACCATCAGCGTGGTGCGCCCGTTCATCAGTTTGGCCAGCACGGTCGGCCGCAACAGCACCGGAATGCCGCGGCGGCGGGCCTCGACCAGCTCCGGGTTCGTCTTCGGGATGGCGGCGTGGGTGGTGATCACCGCGGTCGGTCCGCCGGGCAGCAGGTCCAGCGACGACGGGTCGTGTCCGATGTTGATCAGTGCGCCCCGGGCGCGTAATGCGTGCACGCCGCGCGACTCCTTGGCGTCGGACCCGGATACCTGCGCGCCCCGATCCAGCAGGATGCGGGCGATGCCCGACATTCCGGCTCCCCCGATGCCCACCATGTGCACCCGGTGCAGTTCGGGCGGCAACTGGTCGGTCACCGCGACCCCCCGGCTGCCGGCCCCCTATCACGTGCTTGTCGCGCGATGTCCAGGGCCGCCTCGGCGACCTGCAGCGCCGCGTCCCGATGCCCCACCCGGGCGGCGGCCGCGGTCATCGCCGCCAGTCGCGGCGGGTCGGTCAGCAGCCCGCTCACCTCCCGGGCCACCAGGTCCGGCGTCAGGACGGCGTCGGGCACGACCATGCCACCGCCGGCGTTCACCACCGGCAGCGCGTTGAGTCGCTGCTCACCGTTGCCGATCGGGAGCGGAACGTAGATGGCCGGCAGGCCGACGGCCGACACCTCGGCGACCGTCATCGCCCCGGACCGGCAGATGGCCAGGTCGGCGGCCGCATAGGCCAGGTCCATCCGGTCCAGGTACGGCACCGCCCGGTACGGCGGATCGCCGGCTTGCGGTTCGCGCAGCTCGAGGGTGTTCTTCGGCCCGTGCGCGTGCAGGACGGACACGCCCGCGGCGGCCAGGTCGGCGGCGGCCGCCGCCACCGCGCGGTTGAGCGAGACCGCGCCCTGCGAACCGCCGAACACCAGCAACACCCTCGCGTCGTCGGCGAAGCCGAAGTGCTTGCGCGCCTGCGCCCGCAGCGCCGCGCGGTCCAGTGTGGTGATGGTGGCGCGCACCGGCACCCCGACCACCTCGGCGTGCCGCAGCCCGGACTCCGGCACCGCGGACAGCACCCGGTCCGCCGACCGGGCGCCGACCCGATTCGCCAGCCCGGCGCGGGCGTTGGCCTCGTGAATGACCACCGGGATACGGCGGCGGAGCCCCGGGAAACCGCGGGCCGCGAGGTAGGCCGGCAGGGCCACGTAGCCGCCGAAGCCCACCACCACGTCGGCGTCGACGACGTCGAGCACCGCGCGGGTCTCGCGCACGGCGCGCCACACCCGCGGTGGGAGCCGGGCCAGGTCACCGCTGGGTTTGCGCGGCAGCGGCACTGGGGTGATCAGCTCCAGGTGGTAGCCGCGTTCGGGCACCAGCCTGGTCTCGAGTCCGCGCGCGGTGCCCAGCGCGGTGATCCGGACCTGCGGATCCAGCGCGCGCAGGGCGTCGGCGACGGCCATCGCGGGTTCCACGTGGCCGGCGGTGCCGCCACCGGCCAGCACGACCGACAGGGGCGCCCGGGCCGATGATGCGGCACCGGCGGGCGAGGGACTAACCCCCTGCCCGCCGGCCGGCTCCTTGATGGTGTGGTTCACCCGTAACGCTGACCTTCCAATGCGCGAGCGCGCCGAGTCCGACGCTGACCGGCTCCCTGTCTGGGGTAGCGCTGATCAGATCCATGATGCCTTGAGCGGGGTTCCGCGCGGGCGGCTGTCCGCGGGAAAACCGGCCGCAGTGGCGGCTCGGGCTGACGGGCGCCCTTGCGGGCGGGTGGCTCAGCTTTCCGGGCAGGGGCCTTGCGGGCGCGTCCCGGGGCGGGCGGCCGCGGCGGCCGCGGCTGCGCCTTCTTGCGGTCGCGGAATGACTCGAGGCGGGTCGGCGAGTACGGCTCGGGCAGCGGCAGCCGCAGCAGCCGGTTCATCTTGTCGTCGCGCCCGGCACGCAGCGCGGCCACCGCCTCGGGCTCATGTCGTGCCGCGTTGCACATGATGCCGATCATGAAAAGCGTTGCGGCCGTGGATGTTCCGCCGGCAGATATCAGCGGTAGCTGCAGGCCGGTCACCGGCAGCACGCCAATCACGTAGCCGACGTTGATGAAGGCCTGCCCGAGGATCCACATCGTCGTGGTGGCGGTCAGCAACCGCAGGAACGGGTCGGCCGAGCGGCGCGCGATCCGCATCCCGGTGTAGGCGAACAACCCGAACAGCGCCAGCAGCCCGAAGGCGCCGATGAAGCCCAGCTCCTCGCCGATGATCGCGAAGATGAAGTCGTTGTGCGCATTGGGCAGGTAGTTCCACTTGGCGGTGCCCTGGCCGAGGCCGTCGCCGAAGATGCCGCCGTGGGCCAGCGCGAATTTGGCCTGACGGGCCTGGTAGCCGGTGTCCTGCGGGTCGTTCTCGGGGTTGATCCACGAGCGCACCCGGTCCGACCGGTAGCCGGCGGACATCGCCAGCACCGCGCCGGCCATGAACACCGCGAGCAGCGACGTCCCGAAGACCCGCAGCGGCAACCCGGCGTACCACAGCAGGGCCAGCAGGATGATGCCCATCGACACCGTCTGCCCGAGGTCGGGCTGGGCCACGATCAGCCCCAGCGCGATGACGGCCGCCGGAACCAGCGGAATCAGCATCTCGCGCAACGAGGCCCGCTCCACGCGCCGCGACGCCAGCAGGTGCGCACCCCAGATGGCGAACGCGATTTTGGCCAGCTCGGAGGGCTGCATCGAGAAGCCCGCGACGACGAACCACTTCCGCGAGCCGTTCGCGAGGTTTCCGATGCCGGGAACCAGCACCAGCACCAGCAGGATGATCGTGACGACATAGCCCGGGAAGGCCACCCGCCGGATGAACCGCACCGGCAGCCGCATCGAGACATAGGCCCCGACGACCCCGACGACCGTCCACAACACCTGCTTGCCGAAGATCACCCACGCCGACCCGTCGTCGCCGTAGGACCGCACGCCCGACGCCGACAACACCATGGTCAGGCCCAGCGTGGTCAGCAACCCGGCAATCGCCACGATCAGGTGAAACGACGTCATGGGCCGGTTCAGCCAGGCGCCGAACCGGGCGCGCGGCGTGTGCTCCGGATCTTTGACCTGTGCTTTTGCCGGCTTTGCCGGGGGTGCCCCATCCGCCTCGGGAGTGTCGGAAGTCTCGGAGACGCCAGCGGCATCGGGCGCCTCGGCGTCCATCGCGTCCGTCGGCGCCTCGGCATCGGTGTCGGTCGCGGTGTCTGTCGCGGCATCTTCCACGACGGAATCCGCCGCCTCGACCCGCGGGGCCGGCGGGGCCTCGGTCTTCTTCTTGCCCCGGCGTAGGCGCCGGGTCAGCGCGTTGCCCACACCCGCCTACCGCAGCGCCGCGCGTACGGCGGCCGCGAATGCGTCACCACGGTCGGCGTAGCTGCTGAACTGGTCAAACGACGCCCCCGCCGGTGCCAGCAACACCGTGTCGCCCGACTGTGCCAAATCACGAGCCGCCGCCACAGCAGCGGTCATCACGCGAGCGCCGAGACTATCCCCCACACTGTCAACTTTTGTCACTTTAGTATCAGCAGTCGCATGCATACCAGCATCCTCGCCTGTCACAACCTGGACGACGGGGACATCGGGCGCGTGTCGCGATAACGCCTCGGCAACCTCTTGGCGGTCCCTGCCGATGAGCACCGCGCCGACCAGCCGAGACGCGATTCTGCCGACCTCGGCATCCAGCGACGCGCCCTTGAGCAAACCGCCGGCCACCCACACCACCCGCGGGTAGGCCAGCACCGACGCCTCGGCGGCGTGCGGGTTGGTCGCCTTCGAATCGTCGACGTACCGGATCCCGTCGGCCACCGCGACGACCTCGCTGCGATGCCGGCCCGGCTGAAACGTCGAGATGGCCTCGGCGATCGCGTCGGCGGGCACGCCGACGCTGCGGGCCAGCGCCGCCGCGGCCAGGGTGTCGAGCACGCCGACCGGGCCCGGCACCGGGATGGACGCGGCCGGCAGCAGGGCCAGGTCGTCGGCAAACGCGCGGTCGACCAGCTGACCGTCGCGCACACCGAGCTCGCCGGTGGCCGGCTCGCCCAGCCGGAAACCCGCCCGTACCGGCGCCGCCGCGGTGCTCAACAGTGCGGCGGCCCGGCTGTCGTCCAGCCCGACCACCGCGACCCGGCCAGCCAGCACTCGGGCCTTGGCCGCGGTGTACTCGGCCATCGAGCTGTGCCAGTCCAGGTGGTCCTCGGCGATGTTGAGCACGACACCCGCCTCGGGCCGTAGCGACGGCGCCCAAAACAGTTGGAAACTCGACAGTTCGACGGCCAGCAGGTCGGCCGGCTGGTCCAGGACGTCGAGCACCGGGTCGCCGATGTTGCCGCACAGCAGGCTGCGCCGCCCGCCGGCGATCAACATGGCATGCAGCATCGACGTCGTCGTGGTCTTTCCGTTGGTGCCGGTCACGACCAGCCAGCGGCGCGGCGTCCCGTAGCACCCTGCGGCGTCGAGGCGCCAGGCCAGCTCCACGTCGCCCCAGATCGGTACGCCCGCCGCCGCGGCGGCGGCCAGCACCGGTGCCGTCGGCTGGAATCCGGGGCTGGTCACCACCAGCGCATACTCGCCGATCCGCGCCACCGCCGTCGCGGGATCGACTGTCGGAACACCGCTTTCGGCGTACGGCCCCAGCATGGCCGGATCGTCGTCGCACAGCGTGGCCACGGCGCCGAACCGGGACAGCGCACCCAGGATCGCCCGGCCGGTCACCCGGGCGCCGGCGATCAGGACGGGCGCACCCGCCACGAGTGGTTCGAGCCCGGACATGTCACGCGCCGACCGTGGCAAGCCATTCACCGTAGAACAGCGCCACACCCAGGCCGCAGGCGATCGCGGTGAGCAGCCAGAGGCGGATGATCACCGTGGTCTCGGCCCAGCCACTCAACTCGAAATGATGGTGGAAGGGCGCCATCCGGAACACCCGGCGCCCGGTGGTCCGGAAGGCCAGGATCTGCAGCACCACCGAGACGACCTCGGCGACGAACAGCGAACCCAGCACCACCGCGAGCAGCTCGGTCCGGCTGGCCACCGACAAACCGGCGATGATGCCGCCCAGCGCCAGCGAACCGGTGTCGCCCATGAAGATCTTGGCGGGCGCGGCATTCCACCACAAAAAGCCGATGCAGGCACCCGCGGTCGCGGCGGCCACGAGGGCCAGGTCCAGCGGGTCGCGCACGTTGTAGCAGCCCAGGCCCGGCGCCGTGGCGCACGCGTTGCGGTACTGCCAGAAGGTGATCAGCACGTAGGCACCGGTGACCATCGCCATGCAGCCCGCGGCCAGCCCGTCGAGGCCATCGGTGAAGTTGACCGCGTTGGACCAAGCGCTGACGACGAGCACGCAGAACAGCACGAAAAGTCCGGGAGCCAGTGTGACGGTGGCGATTTCACGCACATAGGACAGATCAGCGCTGGCCGGCGTCAAACCGTTGGCGTTGTGGAACTGCAGAACCAGCACCCCGAACAGCACCGCGGCCACGATCTGACCGACCGTCTTGGCCGTCTTGTTCAGCCCCAGGTTGCGTGATCTGCGGATCTTGATCAGGTCGTCGAGGAAGCCGACGCCGCCCAGCACGGTGGCCAGACCCAGCACCAGCAGACCCGACGCGGAGACCCCCTCGCCGTCGAACGCCAGTCCGGCCAGGTGGGTGCCCAGGTAGCCGGCCCAGATGCCCGCCACGATCGCCACGCCGCCCATCGACGGGGTGCCGCGCTTGGTGTGGTGACTCGGCGGGCCGTCCTCGCGGATCTGGTGACCGAATCCCTGCTTGGTGAACAGCCGGATCAGCGCCGGGGTCAGCAGAATCGAGACGGTCAGGGCGATCGCGACGGCGACGAGGATCTGCCTCACGGGCGGGCCCCGCCGTGCGAGCCTGCCGGCCCCTCGGCGGCCAGCGCCTCGGCCAGAGCGCCGAGTCCGGCGGCGTTCGACGCCTTCACCAGGACCACGTCGCCGGGTTGTAGTTCGGCCCGCAACAACTCGAGGGCGGCGTCGCCGTCGGCCACCTGCACGGCCCCTCTATCTCCAGAGGCGCCCCACGAGCCCTCCATGACCGCAGCGTGGTGCATGGCGGTTACCAACCTTCCCATTCCCACGACAACAAGTCGAGACACATCTAAGCGCACCGCCAGCCGGCCGATGCCATCGTGCTCGGTTATCGCGTCGTCGCCGAGCTCGCCCATCTCACCCAGCACCGCCCAGCTGCGCCGCTGGGTCGGGCCACCGCGGGCGATCTGAGCCAGCGCTTGCAGTCCGGCCCGCATCGAGTCGGGGTTGGCGTTGTAGGCGTCGTCGATGACGATCACCCCGTCGGCCCGGTTGGTCACCTGCATCCGATGCCGCGACACCGGGCCGGCCGCGCCCAGCGAGGCGGCGACCTGCTCGACGCCGGCGCCGCACTGCAGGGCGACCGCGCTGGCACACAGCGCGTTGGTGACCTGGTGTTCGCCGTACACGCCGAGGTGTACCTCGGCTTCGAGAGCGCCTCGCGCGTCCATCGCGTGCAGGGTAAATCGCGGCCTGGCCAATTCGTCCAGCGACACGCCTTCGGCCCAGACGTCGCTGGGTCCCGAATCGGTCTCGCTGGACCGGCTGACCCGAACCACCCATCCCGAGGTGACGTGCGCCATCGCCGCCACCGACGGGTCGTCGACGTTCAGGATGACCACGCCGGAGGATGGAACCGCTTGTGGCAGTTCGGATTTAGTGCGCGCAATCGCCTCACGCGAGCCGAACTCGCCGAGATGCGCGGTGCCCACGTTGAGCACCACGCCGATCGCGGGCGGGGCGATCCGCGCCAGTGCGGCGATGTTGCCGGGATGGCGTGCCGACATCTCCAAAACCAGGTAGTCGGTGCGCCGCGTCGCGCGCAGCACCGTCCAGGGATGACCCAGCTCGTTGTTGAACGATCCCGGCGGGGCCACCACCTCACCCAGCGGTTCGAGCAGCGCGGCCACTAGGTCTTTGGTCGACGTCTTGCCCGACGAGCCGGTGATCCCGATGATGGTCAGCCCGCCGGCCACCAGCTCCTCGGCCACCGCCTTGGCCAGTTTCGCCAGCGCGCCCAGCACGGCCGCACCCGAACCGTCGGGGTCGTGCTCGAGCACCCCGGCCCGCGACTCCGAAGCAACCTCGGGGGCGACCACAATGGCCGGTACCCCGACCGGCCGCGCGGCCAGCACCACCACCGCACCGGCCTCGACCGCCGAGGCGGCGTGGTCGTGTCCGTCCGAGCGTGCGCCCGGCAACGCCAGGAACAGCCCGCCGGGGCCGACGGCCCGGGAGTCGAATTCGACGGTCCCGGTGACGTGCACTTCCGCGGCGTCCTGCGGCGAGATGTCGGCCAGGGTGCCGCCGACGATCTCGGCGATCCGCGCCACGGTGAGGTCGATCATGCGCGGTCTTCCAAGGCGTGCGCGAGTTCGACGCGATCGTCGAACGGGCGCACCACATCGCCGGTGCGCTGCCCGGTTTCGTGGCCCTTGCCAGCGATCAGCACCACGTCGCCGGGGCGGGCCCAGCCGACCGCATGCCTGATCGCCTCGCGCCGGTCGCCGATCTCGACGACCTCCGCCGTGGATCCGGCTGCTCCGGTGAGGATTTCGCGCCGGATCGCAGCGGGGTCCTCGCGGCGCGGGTTGTCGTCGGTGACGACGACCAGGTCGGCCAGTTCGGCGGCGACGGCGCCCATCGGCCCCCGCTTGCCCGGGTCACGATCGCCACCGGCGCCGAATACCACCGCCAGCCGCCGCCCGGGACGCAGCAGGGTGGTCAACACCGCCCGCAATGCGCCCGGCTTGTGGGCGTAGTCGACAAGAGCCAGGAAATCCTGGCCGCGGTCGATTTCTTCCAACCGCCCCGGAACCCGGGTGTTCAGCAACCCGTCTTGAGCCTGCTCCGGGGAGACCCCAACCGCATCGAGAATGGCCAGTGCCACAAGGCAATTCGCGACGTTGTAGGCGCCGGTGAGCCGGATGCCGATACGGTGTTGACCGCCGCTGGGGTCCACGGCGGTGAACTCCTGGCCCCCGGCCCCCAGCGGCGTCACGTCCGTCGCGCGCCAGTGCGCCGGTTGGCCGGTGGCGCTGACCGTGATCGGATCCGCGGCCCGCTCGGCCATCGCGCGCCCGGCGTCGTCGTCGACGCACACCACGGCCTTTGTCGCGCGCAGCGGCGAATTCGGGTCGAACAGCACCGCTTTGGCTTCGAAGTAGTCGGCCATGGTGGGGTGAAAGTCCAGGTGGTCGCGGGACAGGTTGGTGAAACCGCCCACCGCGAAACGGGTTCCGTCGACCCGGCCCAGTGTCAGCGCGTGACTGGAGACCTCCATCACGACGGTGTCTACTCCGCGCTCGGCCATCGCGGCCAGCATCGCTTGCAGCGCGGGGGCCTCCGGAGTGGTCAGGGCGCTGGGGATGTCGGCGCCGTCGATGCGGACGCCGATGGTGCCGATCAGCCCGGCGGTGTGGCCGCCGGCGCGCAGACCCGACTCGACCAGATAGGTGGTGGTGGTTTTGCCGGAGGTGCCGGTGATGCCGACCACCGTCACCCGGTCGGACGGGTTTGCGTACACCGTGGCGGCCAGCCCGCCGAGCACGCCGCGCGGCTCGGGATGCACCAGAGTCGGCACCGACGGGGCGCCCATCTCGGCTACGCCCGCGGCGTCGGTCAGCACAGCGACGGCACCGCGCCCGATCGCGTCTGCGGCATAACGGGCACCGTGGGTCGTCGAGCCGGGCAGCCCGGCGAACAGGTCGCCGGGCTGCACCTCCTGGGCACGCAGCGTCACGCCGGTGATCGGCAGGTCCGGGACGGCGCCGTCGCCGGACAGCACCGCACCCACCTGAGCGGCCAGTGCAGCCAGTCGCACGCCCGCACCCCTGCTAGGGCGCAGCTCCGCGGACACCTGCACTTCGCTCACACCTCCCTGGGACGCCGCGAGATCGTCATGATCAGCCATGACACCCTATCGAGCCGGGTCCGCGGGTGCGGTCCTCCCCGCGGGCGTCCGCGCGCCCACCAGCGGCAGAAAGATGGTGTCGACGATCTCTTCGATGGCTTCGTCAGGCAGCGGTTGCAACGTCGTCAGGATTTCGTGACGCCACAGGTCCGCGGGTAGCCGTCCGATGCGTTCGGTGACGCGTTCGCGCTCGATCTCGCCGCGATCGACGGCGCGCTGGATCGCCTCCTCCATGGCGGAGTCCCGGCCGCCCCGGACGTAAGCGCTGAGACCGGCCAGGCCGGTGCCGGTTTCTTGGTAGAGGCTGCCGAGCTGGATAAATACCTGGGCGGCCAACCCGATCCTGACCTTATTGGCCTGCTGCAGCAGGCCGATCACGTCGCCACGCAGGCTTCCCGTGTCCGGGGCGACCACCACGTCTTTGCCCGCCGCATGGGCCAGTGCGGCGATCACCAACTCCTGCTTGCTCGACCAACGCCGGTACAGCACCGCACGACTGGTGCCGGCCCGTGCGGCCGCACCGTCGATGGTGAAGTCGTCGTAGCCGCGTTCGGTCAGCTCCTCCCACGCGGCGCAGAGCAGCGCCTCTTCCAGGGCACGGCCCCGCCGCCGCTGCGGCGCGACATTGCGGTTAAGAGACATTGCGTTTCCTAACGCCAAGACCCATGTTTCTAGGGCACAAGACGTATCTTAAAATTGAAGGGATTAGTCCGATGCGCATTCTCGTGTCCGACAGGATCAACCCGGTGAGAAAGCCGACGATCGTGCCCGCGACCGCCAGTTGCCACAGTCGCACCCGCCATTGCCGGGCGGCCACGATCCGTCGCACCGGCACCATCGCGAGGAAGAAGATGCCCAGCGCGGCGTCGACGATCGTCTGGGAGATGGTCAGCAGCGTGTGTGCACCGAGCACCGCCGCGGGGGTGCCCGGCACGGCGTAGACGAGCACGGGACGCCATTGAATCTCGCGCCACCAGGCCGCGACCCGGCCGACGTTGGCCATCACGGCCGCAATGCCCATGACGGGCACCGCGATTCGTGATCCGTACATCGTCACCAAGATCGGCAACAGCACCAGCGACGATCCGGTGCCGACCAAGCCACCGAGCGCGCCGGCGGCCAGGGCAACGAGGAACAGAACCGTGAGAGCGAACATGCGCGGACCTTCTCGACGGCGCGAGGCGCGCCGCCGGAGATCCTCCAGGCTTTTGTCCGTTCAGATGACCGCATCCCGTCGGGGGCTGCGGTGGCGTCGCTCGGACCAGTCACGCTCGCGCGTCGGAACCCTAGACGCTATCGGGGCCGACGCTACCCCGCTCGCGAATCAGCGCCGATAGCACTGACTTTGGATGTGCTAAGTGACCTGCAGAGTGAGCGGCGGGCCGGGGTCGGGTGACAGCGGGACGTTCTCACGCTGCATCAACCAGCCCGCGATGTTGTGGAACAGCGGAGCCGCCGAGTGCCCGGGCGTACCGTCCGCGTTGCGGTCCGGGTTGTCCATCATGATGCCGATCACGTAGCGCGGGTTGTCGACGGTGGCCATCCCGGCGAAGGTGATCCAGTAGACGTTGTCGAAGTAGCAGCCGCAGCCCGGGTTGATCTGCTGAGCGGTACCCGTCTTGCCGGCCATCTGGTAGCCGGGCACCGCGGCCGCGGGACCGGTGCCCTGCTGGTAGCCCATCGGGTCGTGTTGCACGACAGCACGCAGCATTTGGCGCACGGTCTGCGCGGTCTGCGGCGAAACCACCCGAACACCTTCCGGGCGCGCTTCTTCGGTCCGGGTGCCGTCGGAAGCGATGGTGGCCTTGATGATTCGCGGCGGAATCCGCACCCCGTCGTTGGCGATCGTCTGGTACATGTCGGTCATCTGCAACAGGGTCATCGAAAGACCTTGGCCGATGGGCAGGTTGGAGAACGTGCTGCCCGACCACTGGTCGATCGGCGGCACCAGCCCGGCGCTCTCACCGGGCAGCCCGACATTGGTGCGCTGCCCCAGCCCGAACTTGCGGACCATGTCGTAAAAACGTTCCGGGCCAACGCGTTGAGCCAGCATCAGCGTTCCGACGTTCGACGATTTCCCGAACACGCCGGTGGTGGTGTACGGCATCACGCCGTGGTCCCACGCGTCGTGAATGGTGACACCACCCATGTTGATGGACCCCGGAACCTGCAGCACCTCGTCGGGATTCGACAGGCCGTATTCGATGACCGAGGACGCGGTGACGATCTTGTTCACCGAGCCCGGCTCGAACGGCGAGGACACCGAGAGATTGCCCAGCTGCCGATCGCCCTGACGTCCGATGTCCTGGGCCGGGTCGAAAGTGTTGTCGTTGGCCATGGCCAGCACGTCACCGGTCTTGGCATCCAGGACGACGGCCGAAACGTTGTGCGCCCCAGACATATTCTTGGCCTGCTGGACCTGCTGCTGCACGTAGAACTGGATGTCGTCGTCGATGGTGAGCTGGACGGTCGAACCGTTGACCGCCTTGTGCCGGTTGCGGTAGCTGCCCGGAATGACCACGCCGTCCGAGCCGCGGTCGTAGGTGACCGAGCCGTCGGTTCCCGACAACACGGAGTCCATGCTGTCCTCGAGTCCGAGCAGGCCATGACCGTCCCAGTCGATACCGCCGACGATGTTGGCCGCCAGCGATCCGCCCGGGTACTGACGCAGATCTTGGCGCTCGGAGCCGACCTCGGGGTACTTGTCCGAGATCGCGCTGGCGACGGCCGGGTCCACGGCACGCGCCAAATAGGTGAAATTGTCGTCGGTTTGCAGCTTCTTCAGCACGGTCGCGTAGTCCGGCTTGTTGTTCAGCCGGCTGGAAACCTCTTTGGCGATATCCCGCAGCCGGGCCTGCGGATCGGGAGCGGCCGGGTTCTTCTTCTTGGCCTCTTCCAATTGCTGGCGGATCCTCTTCGGCTGAAACGTCAGGGCCCGCGACTCGATGGTGAACGCCAATTGCTGGTTGTTGCGGTCAACGATGCTGCCACGGACGGCTTTCGAGACGTCGGTGACCTTGAGCTGGCCGGCGGCCTGAGCCCGCAGTTTGGGCGCGTTGGTCACCTGCAGGACGAACAGCTGGGCGGCCGCGACCAGCGTCAGCGCCAAGATGACCAGGTTGCCGGCGCGATGCCGGAAGACGAACGACGCGCCGCGGGTACCGGTCTCGACGACCTGCCGGGTGCGCCGCTCGCGGGCCGAGTGGCCAAGTGCGGCCTCGTCGGATTTCTTGGCCTTGCGGAATCCCTTCGGCTCCTCCGCATTTCGTCCGTTTTGCGCCTTCTCCGACTTCCGAGCGTGGTTCGGTTGCCGGACGTCCTTGACTCCCTGCGGTTTACGCGGACCCCGCGTGGGTCCCGACCGCCGTGTCCGGCCGTCGTCGCCGCGACTCACCGGGCGGGCCCTGGCAATGCGGCGCCGGGCGGCGCGAACGGCGCGCCGTTAGTGGGTGCGAACGCGGGTGCGACCGGAGCACCGGCCTGCGGCGCCAGTTGCACCGGAACCGGCACTTCGGCAGGCAGCGGCGCCGGTACCGAAAGAGGCAGTCCGCCAACCGGTATCGGTACTTCGGCGGGCGCCGCAGCGGCCGCGGGCGCGGGCAGCCCCGGCATCGGTAGGCCCGGCGTGGGCAGCCCCTGACCCGGCAGCGCCTGTGCCGGAAGTCCTTGTGTCGGCAGTGCTTGCGTAGGAAGTCCTAGGGTCGGCAGTCCTTGTGCCGGCAACCCCGGCGTCGGCAGCATACCCGGAAATTGCCCGCCAACCGGGGCACCGGGCGCACCCGGCGCGCCGGGCACCAGCGGTGCGGCCGGCGGCAGATGCTGGCCACCCACCGTGGTCGAGCCGTCCGGGGCGCGCAGCAGCGCTTCGGGCCCACCGGCCCTGCCCGGCACCAGAACCGCACCGGGATCCGGCTGCACGCGAACCGAAACTTCCGGCGGCACCGCCGCCGGTTTCGGGGGCAGCTGCGAGCCTTCGTCGGGCAGCTTGGTGTTCAGCGGCGGCGGCGGAACGCCGTCGGCGGGCTTGGGCGTGCCCACGACCACCCAGCTACCCGACGGATCCTGGACCAGGTGAGCGGTGTCGCGCGTCGGGATCATGCCCTGCTTGCGGGCCGCCTCGGCCAGCGCCGGCGCGGCCTCCGCCTCGCGCACGTCGCGTTCCAGCGCCTCCTTCTGCTGTTGCAGCATCCGGGTCTTCTCGCGAGCGTGGCTCAACTGGTAGGAGCGCTCGGCGGAATCGGTGGACAACCACAGCGTGAGCGCCAGCCCGAGGCCAAGCGCGCCGATGATCAGCACGACAAACGGAACCTTGGCCAGCAGAGTCTGTGGCCGTAGATCGATCGAGGCCAGCCGGATGGCAATCCGTTCGGTCAGCCGGGGCCGAATAACCTTGGGCGCCTTTGCCTTCCGTGCCTTGGCGCGCGCCTTGGCCTGCCCGCTGTTCTTGGGGCGAGCCTTGCGCTCGACCGGGCGCGCATGGGGGCTGGTTTGCGGGCCGGATTTCGATACCCGCGCCTCGCGCCCGGCCGTCGAACCCTGCGCCGGCCGGGTGCGCCGCGCCGTCGAGTCCGCCGCGTTGCGCCGGGGCTTGCGGGCCGCGACGTCACGCCCACCGCGACGGTCGCTGCCGCCCCGGCGCTTTGGCGTCTCGCGCTTGGCTTTCGCTTTCATGAGTCGCCCTTCTTGGTCACCCGCCGCTGTGGTTGTCCCTCGGATTCCAGCCGTTGCAAGGCCCGTAGTCGCACGGCGGTGCTGCGAGGGTTACGTTCGATTTCGTCGGCGTCGGCGCGCTCGGCACCGCGGGTCAGCGATTTGAATCGCGGGCCGCGGCCGGGCAGCTCGAACGGGAGGTCCACCGGCGTGCGGGAGGCCACCGCGTCGGCGAACTCGCGCTTGACGATCCGGTCTTCCAGCGACTGGTAGGCCATCACCACGATGCGACCGGCCACGGTGAGGGCATCCAGTGCGGCCGGGATGGCCCGGCGCAGCGTGTCCAGCTCGTCGTTGACCGCGATCCGCAGCGCCTGGAAGGTGCGCTTGGCCGGATGCCCGCCGGTACGCCGGGCCGCAGCCGGAATCGCCTGGTACAGCAGGGCCACCAACTCGGCCGTCGAGGTGAACGGGGCGCTGGCCCGCTGCCGGACGATGTGGGTGGCGATGCGGCGAGCGAATCGCTCCTCGCCGTAGCGGTGCAGGATGTTCGCCAGCTCGGCCTCGTCGTAGGTGTTCACGATGTCGGCCGCGGTCAGCGGCGACGACGGATCCATCCGCATGTCCAGCGGCGCGTCCTGGGCATACGCGAACCCCCGCTCGGCCCGGTCGAGCTGCATCGAGGAGACGCCCAGATCGAACAACACCCCGTCGATCGATTCGTTTGCGGCGTAGCCGGATTCGGCCAGGGCTTCGTCGATGCCGTCATACCGGGTGTGCACCAGGGTGATTCGGTCGGCGAACGGCGCGAGCCGGGCGCCGGCGGTGTCCAGGGCGCTGGGATCGCGGTCGAGCCCGATCAACCGCAGGCCCGGAAGTTCGGTCAAGAATCGTTGCGCGTGCCCGCCCGCGCCAAGCGTGGCGTCGACGAGCACCGCGCCGGAGCCGTCGGGCTGGTGGCGGGTCAGCGCCGGGGCGAGCAGTTCGACGCATCGCTCCAGCAGCACGGGCACATGCCCGAAGTCCTTGTCGGCCACCGCAACACCTCCCCGCGCCTTCAAGAACACATCGCAACGATGGGCAGTGGAAAGACGCGCCCCTGCACCGAGGTCCCTGTCCGAAGTTACGAACCTGGCGTTGGGGAAGTACGCCAGGGTCGGTTCGGGCAGAGGCCACGATGCACGGGCATGCGCCTCAGATGATGTCGCCGAGTGCTTCATCGCTGGCCGCGGAGAAGTTCTCTTCGTGTGCTTGCTGGTAGTCCTGCCAGGCCTGGGCATCCCAGATTTCCAGGTAGTCGACCGCTCCGATCACCACGCAGTCCTTGGATAGGTTCGCGTAGCGACGGTGGTCGGCCGACAGGGTGATGCGGCCCTGGGCGTCGGGGTGCTGCTCATCGGTGCCGGCGGCCAGATTGCGCAGGAACGCCCTGGCTTCCGGGTTGCTGCGAGAGGTCTTGCTCGCCCGGCGGGCCAGCTCCTCGAATTCCGCCCGCGGGTAGACGGCGAGGCTGTGATCTTGGCTCTTGGTGACCATCAACCCCCCTGCCAGTGCGTCACGAAACTTGGCGGGCAACGTCAGTCGCCCCTTGTCGTCGAGCTTGGGCGTGTAGGTGCCGAGAAACACCTGCTCACCTCCTGCGAAGACCGGCTTGCGCCTCGCCCAAACACTTCAGCCACCATACCCCACAGTCCCCCACTTTGCCCCATAAAAGAGGTGCCGTCGGGGTGTTTCGCCGATGATTTGCCACCCCACGCCGCTCCGCAGCCGCGGAGCACCCTCGCGGGGCTCGCATGCGGCGTGGGGAAACCGCATTTCAGGACCCCAAAGTTGCTCGGTGGGGGGAAGTGGGGCGCCCGAGTGGGGCGCAGTGGGGCTCGGATCGGCCTCGGTTGCGACACGAATCGGGCTCCAGCACAAAAATTAAGGGGCAGCCGGTTCGGCTACCCCTTAAGGTCTTGCGTGTTCGGTGGTTCGGCTACTCGTCGAAGCGGCGGCGGAAGCGGTCTTCCATGCGGCTCGTGAACGAGCCGCCGCCACCCTTGGTGCGGCGCGGGCGCGCGCCCGGCGCGGGCCCGGACTGGTTCGGCCGCCCGGACATTCGCGGACCGGTGATGGCGAACACCACGCCACCGAACATCACAACGAAGCCAACCACGCTGAGAATCGGGAAGCTGCCAATCATCGTGGCCTTGAACGCCACGCCGGAAACCAGCATCGCCAGACCGATAACGAAGAGAGCCGCACCCTGCAGACGACGCCGCGCGGTCGGTGCGCGGAATCCCCCACCACGTACGCTCGAAGCGAACTTGGGATCCTCGGCGTAGAGAGCGCTCTCGATCTGATCGAGCATCCGCTGCTCATGATCGGAGAGTGGCATTCGTCCCTCCTTGCCGACAGTGTGACACGTAACTATCGATAGCACGCGGATGCCCATTGTATGGGCAACTAAGTCAAATGATACGAGGTCAATCAGACCCGTACCACTGGTTCGTCCGCGATTCTATCTCCGTTGCTTCCCGACGATCATCGGGCCGCAACGACGAAGCGTTACAACAGCCTTGCCTAACCGGACGGAGTCGTCGGTTGGTTGCCGCCACCGCCCGTCAGCCGATCGGCCTCGGACCCGATAATGGCGATACGGGCACGGGGCCGACGCAGCGCCTGACGGCGATGACAGCATGAGGCCCGATCATTGCGACGAGGAGGACACCGCGAGTTGGCGATATTCCTCATCGATCTGCCGCCGAACGATATGGAGCGCCGTCTCAGTGACGCCCTCGGGGTCTACGTCGACGCCATGCGATACCCCCGGGGCACCGAGAACCAGCGCGCGGCCATGTGGCTCGAACACATCCGCCGGCGTGGGTGGCAGGCCGCCGCCGCGGTCGAGGCGGACGCGGCCGAGGGCGGCGATGTGCCGCCGGCGTCGGAACTGAGCGATGCGCCGTTGCTCGGAGTGGCCTACGGCTACCCGGGGGCGCCCGGGCAGTGGTGGCAGCAGCAGGTTGTGCTGGGGATGCAGCGCGGTGGCCTGCCACCTCAGGAGATCGCGCAGCTGATGAACAGCTATTTCGAGCTGACCGAGCTGCACATTCATCCGCGTGCGCAGGGCCGCGGCATCGGCGAGGCGCTGGCCCGCAGGCTGCTCGCCGGCCGCTGCGAGCGCAATGTGCTGCTCTCGACGCCGGAAACCAACGGTGAGGCCAATCGCGCCTGGCGGTTGTATCGACGGTTGGGCTTCAACGACATCATCCGCGGCTACCACTTCGCCGGTGACCCACGGGCATTCGCGATCCTGGGCCGCCCGCTGCCGCTCTAGCTGCGGAGCCCGGCCGACTCGAACACCGGACGACGTGGGCAATCCAGACGCCGGATCTGGCACGATGACCTGGTGCGCGCCAGCTCTCCCCCACGTCGAACCCGAGCATCCACTCGCGTGCTCGCGATCGCCATGCTGATGCTGCTGGTCCCCCTGGCGACCGGATGCCTGCGAGCCAGAGCCTCGCTGACCATCTCGCCCGATGACCTGGTGTCCGGGGAGATCATCGCGGCGGCCAAGCCGAAAACTCCCAAGGACACGGGTCCGCAACTGGACACCAATAACTTGCCGTTCAATCAGAAGGTCGCGGTGTCGAACTACGACAGCGACGGCTACGTCGGGTCGCAGGCGGTGTTCTCCGATTTGACGTTCGGCGAGTTACCGCAGCTGGCCAACATGAACTCCGACGCCGCCGGCGTCAACGTGTCGCTGCGTCGCAACGGCAACGTGGTGATCCTGGAAGGCCGCGCGGATCTGACGTCGCTGACCGATCCCGACGCCGACGTCGAGCTGACCGTCGCCTTTCCCGGCGTCGTGACCTCGACCAACGGCGACCGCGTCGATCCCGATGCGGTGTCGTGGAAGCTCAAGCCGGGCGTGGTGAGCACGATGACCGCCCAGGCGCGCTACACCGATCCCAACACCCGTTCCTTCACCGGCGCGGGCGTATGGCTGGCCATCGCGTCGTTCGCGGCGGCGGGCGTGGTCGCGCTACTGGCCTGGATGAGCCGGGACCGCTCCGAGCGGTTCACCACACCGGGCAATCAGCCGCCCAGTTAGATTTGCCCGGCTTCTCCTCAGGCCGTCCCGGCCTGCATCGTCGCCGAGCGGGTTAGACGCGCTGGGCGGGCGACCAGTAGTCGATCATCTCGGCGAAGGTCGCAAACGCCGGACCGGACAGCCCGTAGGTCGCCTCCAGGTGGATGCTCAGCGGGAAGCCGAGTTCGGCGACGCCGTCCACCACCCGCTTGTACAGGTCGAGCATCAACTGGCGCTTCTGCGGCGGTTCGCGGCCGGCCAGCTGTTTGACGAAGTCTTGCTCGGCTGCCACCGCGGCGTTGCCCGGGTCCTGAATGAGCCAGTTGATCAGGCCCGTCTTGTTCTCCATCTTCGGTACGAAGCCGAACGACAGCAGGATCTCGGGCCGGTGATCAGTGGTCTTGGCGAAATCGGTCAAGAAGCCCACGATCGCGTCGGAGTACAACAGCTGCGTCATGCCGTACGTGGCGCCCTGGTCGCATTTGAAGTTGAACCGGCCGTGCTCGCCCTCGCGGGTGGGAATCAGGATCACGCCGCGGTTAACTACCAGGTCGCGATAGATCGACAGGGCGTCGGTCGGCGCGACCCCGGAGCCCTCGCCGTCGTTCATCGTGCGCGGGACGCCGACGAACACCACGCCTTCCATGCCGGCGTCGGTCAGCTGGGTGAGCCGCCCACGCAACGTCGATTCGTCCATGAAGGCGGTGACCTGGGTGCACAGGCCGTCGATCCCCGGCAGTTCGGGCTTGATGACCGACCAGAAGTCGAGCACGTCGAACTTGGGCTTCATCACGATGGGACGGTCGTCGTCCTCGGCGATGATGCCGGGAATCATCACGTGACGGATGCGGCCGGCCAGACCGGATTCGGCCGAATACCGCACAACCTTGCTTGCCTCTTCAAGCGCCCGCTCCCGACCCTCGTCCGCGTTCGGCGGCACCAGCTCGAGCGCAATGGTGTTGAGAGTCACGCGGTTCCTCTTTCTAGGGCGGATGGCACCCAGCCAGCATAGGTGCGTCCGATGACCGCCCGGCTTGGCGGGGGACCACGTGGAAACGGCCACCGCTGTGACGCCGAATACAGCCGAATACACTGGTCGGGCCTGGAGATCACCGGGGCATGCCGACCAGAAAGGGGCGCCGCGCTGAGCGTGAAAACTCCGGCAGCGGCGGCAACCGACGAGTTGACCGGCGCGATTGCCGAGCAACTTCGCCAGTACCTGCACACCCGGCGTGACGAGACCGCTTACATCGGTGGCGACTACGCCGCGTTGATCTCCGCCCTCGAAGACTTTGTGCTCAATGGGGGCAAACGGCTGCGGCCCGCCTTCGCCTATTGGGGATGGCGCGCGGTGGCCGACGCGGAACCCGACGCGCAAGTGCTGCTGCTGTTTTCCGCGCTGGAGCTGTTGCACGCCTGCGCGCTGGTGCACGACGACGTCATCGACGACTCCTCCACCCGCCGCGGCAAGCCGACCGTGCACGTCCGATTCGCCGCGCTGCACCGCGACCGGAACTGGCGCGGCTCGGCGGACCGCTTCGGGGTTTCGGCGGCCATCCTGCTCGGCGACCTGGCCCTGGCCTGGGCCGACGACATCGCCTTCGGCGCGGACCTGCCGCCGGACACGCAGCGACGGGTCCGGCGCGTGTGGGCCGACATCCGCACCGAAGTGCTGGGCGGGCAGTACCTCGACATCGTCGCGGAGGCCAGCGCCGCGGAGTCGATCGCGTCGGCGATGAACGTCGACACGTTCAAGACCGCCTGCTACACGGTGACGCGACCGCTGCAGCTCGGGGTGGCGGCGGCCGCCGACCGCCCGGATGTGCAGGCCGCCTTTGCGCAGTTCGGGAACGACCTCGGCGTGGCGTTCCAGCTCCGTGACGACGTGCTGGGCGTGTTCGGGGATCCGGCGGTGACCGGCAAGCCATCGGGTGACGATTTGCGCTCCGGCAAGCGCACCGTGCTGCTGGCCGAGGCAGTGGAGTTGGCCGACAAGTCAAATCCCTTGGCGGCCAAACTCTTACGGAGCTCTATCGGCGCACCGTTGACCGACGCGCAGGTGGCCGAGCTGCGCGACGTCATCGAGTCGGTGGGCGCCCTGACCGCGGCCGAGCAACGCATCGCGGAACTGACCCAACGGGCGCTGGCCCAACTCGCGGCCGCACCCATCAGCACGTCGGCCAAGGCCGGACTCTTGGAACTGGCCCGGATGGCCACCGACCGGTCCGCCTGAGCTGATGACCACGCCGATCGACACCGGTCCGAAACGATCTGTCGCCCAGCGGCTTTCGGAACTGAAGGCGTTCGCTGCCGCTCCGCAGGCCCGCCCGGCAAAGCTGGGCTTCGTGGGTTCGGTGCTGATCACCGCCGGCGGCCTGGGCGCGGGCAGCACCAAGCCACACGACCCCCTGCTGGAGTCGATCCACATGTCCTGGCTGCGATTTGGCCACGGGCTGGTGCTGTCGTCGATTCTGCTGTGGACGGGCGTGGCGCTGATGTTGTTCGCGTGGCTGACGCTGGGCCGCCGCGTCATCGCAGGCGAAACCACCGAGTTCATGATGCGCGCCACCACCGGCTTCTGGTTGGCGCCCCTGCTGCTGTCGGTGCCGGTTTTCAGCCGCGACACCTATTCCTATCTGGCCCAGGGCGCGCTGCTGCGCGACGGCTTCGACCCGTATGCCGTGGGCCCGGTCGCGAATCCGAACGTGTTGTTGGACAACGTAAGTCCCATTTGGACGATCACCACCGCACCGTATGGTCCGGTGTTCATTCTCATTGCCAAGCTCGTCACGGTGGTGGCCGGCAATCACGTGATCGCCGGGACCATGCTGCTGCGGCTGTGCATGCTGCCCGGGCTGGCGCTGTTGATCTGGGCCGCTCCCCGACTGGCCCACCACATCGGCACCAGCGGCGCCACGGCGTTGTGGATCTGTGTGCTGAACCCGCTGGTGTTGATCCACCTGATGGGCGGGGTGCACAACGAGATGCTGATGGTGGGTCTGATGACCGCCGGGATCGCGCTGACCTTCCAAGGCCGTCACGGCCTGGGTATCACCCTGGTGACGGTCGCGGTCGCGGTCAAAGCCACCGCCGCACTGTCGTTGCCGTTTCTGGTCTGGGTGTGGATGCGCCATCTGCGCGACCAACGCGGATATCGGCCGTTGCAGGCATTCGCGGCGGCCACCGCGATGGGCCTGCTGATCTTCGTCGCGGTGTTCGGCGTCTTGTCCGTGGCGGCCGGCGTCGGATTGGGCTGGCTGACCGCGCTGGCCGGATCGGTGAAGATCATCAACTGGCTGACGGTGCCGACCGCGGCGGCGAACGTGATCCACTTCCTCGTCAACGGGATTGTCCCGGTGAACTTCTACGCCACGCTGCGGGTCACCCGCTTGATCGGCATCGGGATCATCGCCGTATCGCTGCCGCTGCTGTGGTGGCGGTTCCGGCGCGACGACCGGGGCGCACTGACCGGTATGGCGTGGTCGATGCTGATCGTGGTGTTGTTCGTACCGGCCGCCCTGCCGTGGTATTACTCCTGGCCGCTGGCGGTGGCGTCGCCGCTGGCCCAGTCGCGCCGGGCGATCGCCGTCATCGGCGGGCTCTCGACCTGGGCGATGGTGATCTTCAAGCCCGACGGATCGCACGGCATGTATTCCTGGCTGCACTTTTCGATGGCCACCGTGGCCGCGCTGCTGGTCTGGCGGGCGCTGTACCGCGCCCCGGAAGCGCGCGCCGAACAGGCCGAAGAACCGCTGGCCGCCTAGTACGCCGTCAGTAAGCCATCGCCTGGGCCCGGCGGACCACCTCGCGGGCCTGGTGGGCGTGCAACGCGTCGACCGGACGGGCGTTGCTGATCGCATCGCGGCTCCCGTCGCGCGTCACCGTCAGCGACGCATCGGGGGTGAACAGCCAACGCACGATCTCGGTTTCGTGATAACCGCCGTCGTGCAGGATGGTCAGCAGCCCCGGCAGGCTCTTGACGACTTCACCGCTGTTGGTGAAGAAGACCTGCGGAATCACCACACCCCCGGCACGGCGAACCGCAAGCAGATGACCCTCTCGCAGCTGCTGCTGCACCTTGCTCACCGGCACGCCGAGCAACTCGGCGACCCGGGGCAGGTCGTAGGTTGGCTCGTCGGGATCCAAGACATCGTCGCCGGCCGGAATACTGCCCACGGCGCAAGTGTAGGCCGTGGTTGCCGGGCGCGGAGGCGGCTTGCGCGGATGTTCTCCTCGCCAATCGCCGACCCGCACCTACGATGGCCCCGTGACCAGACCCGGGACGGGCGACCCGTTGGACAGCGCGTTGCTGGATGGCCGCTACCTGGTTCAGGGCAAGATCGCCAGCGGCGGCACCTCGACGGTGTACCGCGGCCTCGACGTCCGGCTCGATCGCCCGGTCGCGCTGAAAGTGATGGATTCGCGCTATGCCGGCGACAGCGAGTTCATGACCCGCTTCCAGCTCGAGGCCCGCACGGTGGCCCGGCTGAAGAATCCGGGGCTGGTCGCCGTCTACGACCAGGGCCTGGACGCGCGGCACCCATTTCTGGTGATGGAGCTCATCGAGGGCGGCACCCTGCGCGAGCTGCTGGCCGAACGCGGTCCGATGCCGCCCCATGCCGTGGTGGCGGTGCTGCGCCCGCTGCTCGGTGGGCTGGCCGCCGCGCATCGCGCCGGGCTGGTGCATCGCGACGTCAAACCCGAGAACGTGCTGATCTCCGATGATGGCGACGTCAAAATCGCCGATTTCGGTCTGGTACGTGCGGTCGCGGCCGCCGGAATCACCTCCACCAGTGTCATTTTGGGCACCGCGGCCTACTTGTCGCCCGAGCAGGTGCGCGACGGTAACGCCGGTCCGCGCAGCGATGTCTACTCCGCCGGGATCCTCACCTACGAGCTGATGACCGGCCGGGCACCGTTCACCGGCGACTCCCCGCTGTCGGTCGCCTACCAGCGACTGGACCACGACGTGCCGCGTCCCGGCGCCGTGATCGAAGGAGTGCCCACCCAATTCGACGATTTCGTGGCGTGCGCGACGGCGCGCGACCCGGCCGAGCGGTACGCCGACGCGATCGAGATGCTCGCCGACGTGGAGGCGATCGCCGAGGAGCTGGACCTGCCCGACTTCCGGGTCCCGGCGCCACGCAACTCTGCCCAGCACCGCTCGGCGGCGCTGCACCACAGTCGGCTCAGCGAGCAGCCCGCGGCGCCACCGCCGCCGGCTCAGCCCGCGGTGCGTCAGCCCACCCGTCAGCTGCCGCGCGGACCCGGCGACTGGCCGGAATCCGAACCGCAGGCCCAGGTCGGCCCCGACCCCGACGAGGAATACGAATACCAGCCTGTCTCAGGCGAATTCGCCGGTATCGCGATCAGCGAATTCACCCTCGCGCGTCAACAAAACCGGCGCATGGTGCTGATCTGGGTGGCGCTGGTGCTGGCGCTGGCCGGTCTGGCCGCGACGGCGGGCTGGACGATTGGCAGCAACCTGGCCGGGCTGCTGTGACGGTAGGCGACGCCGTCAGCTGCCAGATCCCTTTTCAATGTGGGTTGAAATGATATGGTTCGCCCGTGCCGTCACCTGGGAAAACGATAAAGCGCCGGGGCAGACGCCAAGGCGAGCCGGTATCGCGCGACGCGGTCCTGCGCGCAGCAAAGCGGCAGTTCGCTATGCACGGCTATGACAAGACGCCCCTGCGGGCGATTGCCGATGATGCACGAGTAGACCCGTCGATGATCCTCTATCTCTTCGGCTCGAAGGCGGCACTGTTTCGCGAGTCGATGAAGTTGGTGCTGCCATCCGAGTTGCTGACAACGGCGCTCGCCGAGAAGGACGACGACTTGGGTTGCCGCATCGTGCGGGCCTACCTCGGCATCTGGGAGCACCCCGATACGGCCGCGAGCATGGCCTCGATGGTGCAGTCGGCGACGTCGAACAGCGATGCCAGGGACGCGTTTCGCGGTTTCGTGCACGACTACCTGCTCGCTGCGGTGTCCAGCGTCCTGGGCGGTGGCGAGGAAGCGCGACTGCGCGCAATGCTGGCCGCGACCAACCTCGTCGGCACCGCGATGTTGCGGTACATCATGCGCGTGCCGCCTCTGTCGTCGCTCGCGGTCGACGAAGTGGTCAGTTTGGTGGGGCCTGCGGTGCACCGGTTCCTCACTGCCCCCGCCGAGGAGCTGGGGCTGGACCTGCCGTCGCAATAACCCTGCAAGGCAACGAAGTAGCCTCGGCTACACCGCGGTCGCCTCGATGATGCTGAGCGGCGATACGGTGTCGACGACGCGGTTCAACCGAAAACCGGCTCGGTCGAGCAGCTTGCCATACTCGTCCGCGCTGCGTTCTTGGGCGCCCGCGACGACCAGCATCTCGAGGTCCACCCACTTGCCGTGGAAGTCGCGATCGTGGTCGGGAATGACGAACTCGCAGAGCAATAGTCGCGCGCCGGTACGGGCCGCGGCACGGACGTTCGTCAGGATGCGCACGGCGGCGTCCTCGGGCCAGTCGTGGATGACGTTCTTGAGCACATACGCGTCGCCGCCCGCCGGGGCGGAATCGAAGAACGAGCCCTCTTCGATCCGGACGCGGTCGTCGACCGCGTACTTGCGAAACAAGTCCGGTGCGCCCGCCACGACCTCTGGAAGATCGAACAGCACGCCGCGCGAGTCCGGAGCCGTGTCCAGGATCGCCGCCAACAGCCGACCGTGTCCCCCACCGACATCAACGATCGTGCCGAACGCACTGAAGTCATAGGCCGCGGTCAAGGGAACGGTCGCGAATTCGGAGATATTGGTCATGGCTGAGTTGAAAATCCCACCTAGCTCCGCCTCGCCAGCCAGATACTCGAATGCTGGTTGGCCGCGAAGCTGGGGAATCACCGGTTCTCCGGTCCGGATCGCCTCGGTCAGGTGGCTCCAGTGCTCGCGATGCTGTGGCGACCCGACCCATCGCGCCATCCCGGCCATCGACACCGGCGCGTCGGTGCGCAGCGTGTCGGCGAGCGGGGTGAGTGCGTAGCATCCGTCGCTGCGCCGGCGGAAAATCCCGATGCCGATCAACGCGCGCATGAGTCGCCGCAGGGCGTCGGGATCGGCACCGACTCGATCTGCCAACTGATCTCCGGACAGCGGGCCGGCTGCCAGGGCGTCCGCCACGCCAAGATCCGCTGCGGTCGTGATCGCCTGAGCGACCCAGGCATTCAGGATCAATTCCAGCATCACCGCCGGGGGCGGAGCGAAGCGTTGCCGCAGCCGCGACAGGTGCTGGCGGGTCCGTTCAACGGCTCGCACGACCTTGGTCGGCGGGACCTTAGAGGTCAACTGACTACCTTCTTTCTCGCTCACCTTCGCCACGCTGGACGCGAACGCGCCCAAAAGTACTTGCTCACCCGAGGGTTCCTACTGCGCGACCGATCGCCCTGTCCGCGTGGCAACTATGCCCGCAAACTTTGATTATTTCAATAACTATTGAAATAATCGTTGGTTCCGGCTACAGTTCTGGCAGGGGGCCGGATGAACGGAGTCGTCATGTCACGTCTAGCCACGAAGGTCGTCGTTGCGGCGATCCTCACCTTCACCGCCGTCGCTGCGACCGGATGCGTTCCCGCGGCCAGCGTGGAACCACCCCTCGGGGTTGCAGCGGGTTAAAGCTGCATCGCGCCGAAATCCTAAGCGACACTTCGCAAAGCAGGCGTCGCCTACCGGGTGCCCGATGGTGCCACCTGGTAGGCGGTGCCTTCGTTTGTCGGTCACATCGCGTCGGTCAACGATCCCGGGTGCCGGCCAGTCCCGTCGTCAGTGCTGTCGAAAACTGCTTCCTGGCAACAGTTCTGGGATGACCGTCTGGGCGGCAGCGTTCTTGACCGTCAACCGGAAACGGTTTGAGCCCACTCCAACAGCCCATCCACGTTGAGCTGAGGCTGAATTCCCGCGGTACCCGCCAGGCCTGGCGCAGCCAGCCCGCCTAACGGGGCCGCCAACGTGCTCGACGAGCCGGGCATGGGGGTCACCGAAGCGACGGCGACGGAGCCGAAGACGTTCGTGATGGACGCGCCGGCGGGGCCGGCGATGGCGGTGGCGGTGTTCCCGAGTGTTTGGATGGCGACCTGTTCCGCACCGACAACGGGGAGTGTGGCGGAGCCGTTGACGAGGGTGACCAGAACCTCCTGGAAGGATCCGGGGGTCAGGACGAGGGGGCTCGAGTCGGCGGTGACGTCGACGCCGCCGGGGATCAGCACACCACCCTCGGAACAGTCGACGAGCGTGTGAATTGTGCTGCCGGGGTTGACGATTACGCTGCCGAAGCTGACGAGGTTGGTGCCGGGCCCCGTGATCGTGATCGAGCCGCTGTTGACGTACACGCCCGTGTTGGCGCCGATGTCGATGGCGCCGCCCGGCGCGACGGTCACAGTTTGGCCCGGAGCTACCGGCCCGACCGTGTCGGCGCTAGTGGAGCTGAGGGTTTGCATCGTGGCATTGGTCGAGGACAGCTGTTGCGTGGCGTTGCCGGTGGCCTGCGCCACCATCTGAGCCTGGGCGTTTTGCCCTGTCGAATTGGTGGTCTGCGGTGGTTGGTCGAAGGACGTCAGGGTGCCGGCGGTCTCGGAGTCGGTGGCGTAGCCGTACATCGCGGTGGCGTCTTGCACCCACATCTGCATGTATTGGGCTTCGGTGGCCGCGATCGCCGGGGTGTTTTGCCCGAAGAAATTGGTGGCGATCAGCGCGATCAGCTGTGCCCGGTTGGCCGCGATCACCGGTGGGGGCACCGTCATCGCGAACGCCGCCTCGTAAGCCCCCGCGGCCGCGTAGGCCTGAACGCCCGTCTGCGCGGCCTGCGCCGCGGCAGCAGACAACCACTCCACATACGGTGTGGCCGCGGCCGTCATCAGCACCGACGAGGGGCCCGACCACGCCTGGCCGGTCAATCCGGCCAGCTCGGCCGCATAGCCACTGGCGGTCGACTCCAGCTGCGCGGCCAACGCATCCCAACCCGCCGCGGCCGTCAGCAATGGCCCCGAACCGGGACCGGCATACATCAGCGCGGAGTTGACCTCCGGCGGCAACAACCCAAAGTCCACGTCGTCAGTCCTTCCGCGGACGGCGGTGGTTATTTCAACCACCATTTAATATTTTTTCAACAGCGAGAGAATAACGCCGATAGTGGTCGAGCACCAGCAAATCGAGGCAAACGCTTCGTGACCGCGACCGCGAACGGATGGGCCCCAGGACTTGACCCGACTTCGCGCCCGGTTGGCGGACCGGCGTCAGCACCGCATGACTCCCCCGGGCGCCGGCGCGAGGTCACGCTCGGGAAACGTTTCTTAACATTGCCTCATGAATCTCTTATTTTTCTTAATTTTCGTGTAGCGTACTGCTGCATGGGTTCGACAATGCTTGGCATCGACTCGCCGAACCGGCTCGGCGAGCACGCAGTCGTACTGGGCGCCGGAATGGCGGGTTTGCTTGCGGCGCGCGTACTTTCGGAGTTCTACGACTCGGTCAGTGTGGTCGAGCGGGACAGGTTGCCCGACTACCCGTGCCATCGCAGGGGCATCCCGCAGGGCCGCCATGTACATAATTTCCACAGCCGCGGCCTGCAGGTGCTGGACGAGTTGTTTCCCGGCTTGTTGAGGGACCTGGCCCGAGCCGGGGCGGTCGTCGTCGACGATGGTGAGCTGTCGAATTTCTACGTGCGCTTCGGGCGCTATGAAATGAAAACGTCCGGCCGATTCGCCGACCCGGCCGCGCTGGCGATGCATATGGCGAGCCGGCCGTTTGTGGAGTTTCACCTGCGCCGGCGCGTCAAGGCCCTGCCCAACGTGACATTCCTCGACGGGCACGATGTGGCCGAACTCGTCACCACCGCCGACATCGTCAACGGCGTGCGAATCATCCGGCGCTACAACGGGTTTCTCACGACGCTGGACGCCGATCTGGTGATGGACGCCACGGGTCGGGCGGCGCGCACCCCGGCGTTCTTGGAGAAGCTGGGTTTCGAACGGCCGGCCGAGCATCGGGCGGAGGCCAGGTTGGGCTACTCGACCCAACAGTTGAGCATCCCCGACGGGTCCATCGCCCAGCGGCTGGTGGTGTTCAATCCGGGCGGCGGCCAGCCCGGCGGCCTGTTGCTCACCTGCGAGCACGACATGTGGATGCTGGCGATCGGCCGGCCCAGCGAGGCCGGCGATCCGCCAACCGATTTCGCCTCGATGCTCGCGATAGCCGAGCAGAGTCTTCCCCCGGCGATCATCGAGGGGTTGCGCAATGCCCAGCCCCTCGGTGAGGCCGTCACCTATCGCCACACCGCCGCGGTCTGGCGCCGCTATGACCAGTTGCCCCGATTCCCCGCGGGGTTGCTGGTGATAGGCGACGCGCTGTGCAGCCTCGACCCGACGCACGGCCAGGGCATGACGATCGCCGCGCTGGAAGCACTCACCCTGCGCGATTGCCTCAGCGTGGGCAGAACCGGTCTGGCGCAACGCTATTTCCGCGCGACGGCGCACTACCTCGGCGAGACATGGGCCGCCAATCAAGCCAGGTCGCGGGTCACTTCCCCGACTCACGACCGGAAATCCATGCGGCAGCGGCTATCCCGCCGACTGTCCAGAGCGGCCCTCAATGCGGCGGGCCATGATGTTGTGCTGGCTGAGCGCTTCTTTCGGGTCTCCAACTTCGTCGACCCGCCCTCGCGGCTGCGGGATCCCGCCCTGATGCCGCGCATCGTGCTGGGCAACCTGCGGGCGCTGTTCACCCGGTCGACACAGCGCGCGGCCGGACCGGCGGTCGCCCCGCAGCGCGAGCGACTTACCGTGCGGAGCTAGTCGCGCAGCATCTCGGCGACCAGGAACGCGAGCTCCAGCGACTGCTGGGTGTTCAGCCGCGGGTCGCACGCCGTCTCGTAACGGCCGCCCAGGTCATGGTCCGAAATGTCTTGTGCGCCACCCAAACACTCGGTGACATCCTCGCCGGTGATCTCGACGTGGATGCCGCCCGGGTGCGTGCCCAGTGCGTGATGCACCTCGAAGAAGCCCTGCACCTCGTCGACGATGCGGTCGAAGTGGCGGGTCTTGTACCCGGTGGACGACTCGTGGGTGTTGCCGTGCATCGGGTCGCACTGCCAGATCACCTGGTGACCGGTGGCCTGCACCTTCTCGATGATCGGCGGCAGCAGGTCGCGGACCTTGTTGTTACCCATCCGGCTGACCAGCGTGAGCCGGCCCGGCTTGTTCTGCGGGTCGAGGCGCTCGACGTACTCCATCGCCAACTCGGGCGTCATCGTCGGGCCGAGCTTGATGCCGATCGGGTTCGCGATCACCTCGGCGAACGCGATATGCGCGCCGTCGAGCTGGCGGGTCCGCTCCCCGATCCACACGGTGTGCGCCGACAGGTCGTACAGCTGAGGCTTGCCGTCTTCGCTTTCCGACAGCCGCAGCATCGCGCGCTCGTAGTCGAGCACCAGGGCCTCGTGGCTGGCGTAGATCTCGGCGGTCTGCAGATTGCGGTCGGCCACGCCGCAGGCGCTCATGAAGCTCAGCGCGCGATCGATCTCGGCCGCCAATGCCTCGTACCGGGCACCGGCGGGCGAGGTCCGGACGAATTCCCGGTTCCAGTCGTGCACGCCGTGCAGCGACGCCAGGCCCGACGACGTCAGCGCCCGCATGAGGTTCATCGCCGCGCTGGCGTTGGCGTAGGCACGCACCAGCCGCGACGGGTCATGCTCGCGCGCGGCGCCATCCGGGGCGAAGCCGTTGATCATGTCGCCGCGGTAGGACTTCAGGCCCAGCGCGTCGATGTCGGCCGACCGGGGCTTGGCGTACTGACCCGCGATGCGGGCCACCTTGACCACCGGCAGGCTGGCGCCGTAGGTCAGCACCACCGCCATCTGCAGCAGGGTGCGGACGTTGCCGCGGATATGCGGCTCGGTGTTGTCGACGAACGTCTCGGCGCAGTCGCCGCCCTGCAACAGGAATGCCTCGCCCTTGGCGACCTGGGCGAGCTGGTCTTGCAGCCGGGCGATTTCGGACGGCACCGTCACGGGCGGGACGCTTTCGAGGACCGTGCGCATCGCCGCGGCCTGCGCTTCGGGCCAGGACGGTTGCTGAGCCGCCGGCTTGGCCAGGGCAGCGTCCAGCCGGGTCCGCAGGTCGGCGGGCAGCGGCGGCAGTGCAGGCAGCTGGTCGATCGGTATGTCGACGGTCCAGTTCATCGGTCCATGATATCCGTGGCCAGCCTGGGCCAACGCCATTCGTCGTGCACCCAGACCGGTACCCCCAGCGGGGGCTGAGGGGTGCTTAACGGCTCGCTTGCGCGCCCGCATCGTCGCCGGACACTATCAGCCTGAACCGGCGCATCTGATCGCGGGCATCGACCAGCGCATCGTGGACGTCGCGATGTCGCGGCGGCAATCGCGGCGATCCCCGGTCCTCCCAGAGTTGGCGCAGCTCCCGGGTGAAGCGCGGTATCGCCTTCGGCAGTCCGGGCATCGGCCCCCACAGTTGGCACAATGCGACGTGGTCGTAGGCCGCCACCCAGGCCCAGAGCTCGATCGGCTCGGCGGCCTGGCCGCCGGAGATGCCGAAGAACTCTTCGAGGTCGTGGCGAATCTGCTTGCGCGAGCGCCATACCTGCGAGGCGGGCGGCGGCAGCTTTGGCAGTACGTTGGCGCGCACCCAGGCCCCGGCGCGCTCGGGATCGAATTCGGTGGACACGGCGTAGTACTCGCGGCCGTCTTCGGCGACCACCCCGATCGAGACCAGCTCGATGGTGCGGCCGTCCTCGATGAATTCGGTGTCGTAGAAGTACCGCACCGAAAAAGCCTAGGCTAGCCGCCGATCAGGATGGGCTCGGTTCCCTCGGGTGGCGGCGCGGGATGGACGTCATGGTCCAGCTGGGCGTCGACCAGGCGCTCGTCGGGCAGGCGCGGCGTGCCGGCGATCGCGCACTGCAGCCACAGCTTGGCCCGCACCACCGGCCGGCGCCATCTGCGTTCCCGCGCCAGGGCTCGCCGCATCTTGTCCGGCTGGGTGGTGTAGCGCCAGCGGGCCCACGGCGCGTGCGGGCGCGACAGCCGGATCGCCCCGATGACCAGCAAGACCACGATGAACATGCCGAGCAGGCCGGTCCACACCTTGCCCTTGAGCACCACCACCACCGCCAGCGGCAACGTCATCACCAACGCGCAGACCACCGCGGCGTGCCAGGCGGACGGCACCGTGCCATGGGCAAACGGGAAGAGAAACATCAACGGGTGCAGCCCCATGATCAGCAGTCCGGCCACCGCCACGGCGGCGAAGACGGCGTCCACCGAGGTGCGGCCGTCCTCTTCCCAGTAGACGTCGGACAGGTGCAGGATCAGCGCGTACTCATCGAGCACCAGCGCCGCACCGATTCCGAAAAGTATTGCGGAAACTGTGTTTTCGGGTTCGTCGCCGTTGACCGACAACGTGACCAGCGTCAACCCGGAGATCATCACCAGCACCACCCCGAATGTCACGTGGTGGATGTGCAGTCCCCCGATGTGGACGTTGCGTGGTTGCCACCACTTGGCGGGGCGTCCGGAGGCGACGCGGTGCCGGATGAAGCGCACGAAGGTTCGGGTGACGAAGAAGGTCAGAATGAAGGCGACCAGGCAGCACAGCAGGGGCAGCCGGCCGCCGTGGACGATGTCGTGCGAGAACCAGTGGGCCACTCTGGGCGCGAACCAGTGCAACACGATTGCAACCTACGCCCGCACCTGTCGGCAGCGCGGGAGCCGCGCTGCGCGGCAGTACGGCCAGGAACACCGATTACGCTGTTCTGCGACATGAGTATTTCGCAGGCGCCCCGCGTGGGCAGCCGACCGGGGCGGGCGTTGGTGTGGGGTTTGTTGTGGCTGGTGGCCGCGGCGGCACTGGGTTACACGGCCTGGGGCCTGTTCGCGCACACGCCGTACCGCATCGATATCGACATCTATCAAATGGGCGGCCAGACCTGGCTGGACGGACGGCCGCTCTACACCGGTGACGTGTTGTTCCACACACCCATCGGGCTGAATCTGCCGTTCACCTATCCCCCGCTGGCCGCGATCGTGTTCTGTCCGTTCGCCTGGCTGCACATGCCGGCGGCCAGCGTCGCGATCACGGTGCTGACCCTGGTGCTGCTCATCGTCTCGACGGTGATCGTGCTGACCCGCCTCGACGTGTGGAGCACCTCGGCGCTGGTGCCCGGGCCGGCCTGGCTGCGCCGGTGGTGGCTCGCGGTGGTCGTCGTGGCGCAGGCCTCGATCTGGCTGGAGCCCATCGCCTCGAACTTCGCCTTCGGCCAGATCAACGTGGTGCTGATGACGTTGGTGATCGCCGACTGCGTGCCGCGCCGCACGCCGTGGCCGCGTGGGCTGCTGCTGGGGTTGGGCATCGCGCTCAAACTCACCCCCGCGGTGTTCCTGCTCTATTTCCTGGTGCGCCGCGACTTCCGCAGCGCGTTGACGGCCCTGACGTCTTTCGCCTCGGCGACGCTGGTCGGGTTCATCCTGGCCTGGAGCGACTCCTGGGAGTACTGGACGCACACCGTGCACCACACCGACCGGATCGGCTCCGCGGCGCTGAACACCGACCAGAACATCGCGGGCGCGCTGGCCCGGATCGGGCTCTCCGAGCACCTGCGTTTCCTGCTCTGGGTGGGGCTGTGCCTGGCCGTGCTCGCGTTGACCATCTGGGCGATGCGGCGGGTGCTGCAGGCCGGTGAGACGACACTCGCGGTCATCTGCGTCGCCCTGTTCGGGTTGATGGTGTCGCCGGTGTCGTGGTCACACCATTGGGTGTGGGTGCTCCCGACGCTGCTGGTGACGGCGATCCTGGGCTGGCGGCGCCGCAACATCGCGCTGGGCGTGCTCACCGTCGTCGGCGTGGCGGTGCTGGAGATCGACTGGACACCGCTGGAGCTGATGCCCAAGCACCACGAGGAGACGGCCAACTGGTGGCATCAGCTGCTCGGGATGTCCTACGTGTGGTGGGCGCTGGCCGTGATCGTCACGGCCGGACTCACGGTCACCGCCCGGGCTGCTACTCGGGATGCGCAGGGGCGCAGTGATTCCGACACCGGCCGTGCGCTCTTGCGCGACGTGAACGTCGCGACCTAGCCGGCAGCCGTCTCGGGGATACGCGTGGCCTCGTCGTCGGGCCCCTGAACATTCGAGCCGTCGTCGCGGTTCTTGACCGTCGCGGCGTAGACGTCGACGTACTCCTGACCGGACAGACCCATCAGCTCGTAGATGACCTCGTCGGCGACGGCCCGCTCGATGAAGCGGTTACCGGCCATGCCCTCGAATCGGGAGAAGTCCATCGGCTTGCCGAACCGGACCGTCACCTTGCCGAAGCGCAGCATCGAGGTGCCGGGCGGGTTGACGACGTTGGTGCCGATCATCGCGACCGGAATCACCGGAACGCCGGTCTCCAGGGCGAGGCGGGCCAGACCGGTCTTGCCCTTGTAGAGCCTGCCGTCGGGCGACCGGGTGCCCTCGGGGTACATGCCCATCAACTTGCCCTCGCCCAACAACCGCTGCGCGGTCTGCAGTGCGGCCTGGGCGGCATCGGCGTTGGTGCGGTCGATCGGCACCTGGCCGACGGCGGTGAAGAACCACCGACTCCACCAGCCCTTGATTCCGGTGCCGGTGAAATATTCGGACTTCGCCAGGAAGGTGATGCGCCGGCGCACCACCAGCGGCAGATAGAAGCTGTCCATCACCGCCAGGTGATTACTGGCCAGGATCGCCGGGCCAGTACTCGGAACATGGTGCAGGCCTTCGACTTTCGGCCGGCCCAGCAATTGCAGCAACGGACCCAGGAGGATGTACTTGAACAGCCAGTAAGCCATGGCCCTCCCTTTCGCCCGAAATCCGCTGATGTTCTGCGCCAACTGTACCCATCCGCGACGGAGGGGACCACTTTCAAACCGTGTGGATCAATCTTCGATCGTGACGGGGATGGGCTGGTAGCGAGTACGCACGTCCGTGTCGCCCGCGGGGGCGTCCTCACCCGGCGCTCCGCCACCGGGCGGGCCGTCCGGAGGCGGCTGGGCCGACCGGTCGATGTCGTCGACGATCGCGCGAATCACCTCCAGCAGCGCGACGCTGTGATCCGCGATCACGGTCAGCAGCGGGTGCTGATCGCCGGTCGCCAGCGCGGCCAGCGCGCACACCGGACACCAGATCTGCTGACACTTGCCGGTCCCGGGGCCATCGCCTCCGGTCAATGAAGCCGCCATCCGCACCGCGGGGTCGATCCCGTTCAGAATCGTTTCGGCGAGCTTGCGTAGTTCCGGACCGATATCGGGGTGTGCCTTGCTCACCTAGGCCACACCTCCGGATCTGGTCGAAAACGAACTATCAGCTCACCGCCCCGCAGATGCGCGTCGAGCACCGTGCACCGCCGCAGCACGGACGCCAACCGAACCCTGCGCCGCAACCCGCCGGCGCTGATGATCAGGTCGTCGTCCACCCGGCCCAGCGACAGCGATCCGGGATCGAGCTGGGGCAACGTTAGCCGCATACGGTATATCGACCCAAGTCCCGACCCCGATTCGAGATCCACAATAGGACGCAACGGTCCAGGTGGGGCGCCTCCACGCCGAAGACGCGCGCTGTCAAGCAATCCGCCCAGCGCCTTGGGGCCGATCGGCTCACCCGCCAAGTGCGGGGTCATCACGAGCGCGACGTCGCCGATCGTGGCATCGAGCTCCTCGAGCACCGCGCGCTGCTCCGAGATGCGCTCGCCGTACCAGTAGAACGCCGGATGCTCGGGCAGGTTGCGGTACTCGTAGGACTCGTCTTCCACCAGAACCTGATTGATGATCAGCTCCTCGACGCGGACCCCCATCAGCGACAGCGAGCCCAGCGTCCGGACCGCCTCGGCGGCCACCACCCGCTCGGGCGTGAGCACCAGGTGCGCGCTGACCAGCTCCCCGTCGGTGAGCAGGGCGCTGAGCCGCTCGACGCTGGAGCTGATGCGTTCGATCAGCTCCACCACCGCGGCCGAGCGGGCGTCGTCGGCGGTGATGGACAGCCGGCGATGGCGCGGCCACGCGCGCTCGACGTAGAGCCCGAATGTGGCGGGCAGGGTGAGCATGCGCAGCGCGTCCGCGGTCGAGGCGCAGTCGACGACGACGCGATCCCATCGTCCGGACGCCGCGAGCTCGCCGACCGCGTGCAGCCCGAGCACTTCCTGAATGCCCGGCAATGCCGAGAGTTCTTCGGGCGCAATGCTGCTCAGCTCGGAATCGGGAAACCGCCGATCCAGCGCGGTGACCACCTCGTGCCAGCGGGCCTCGAGCAGGGCCAGGGTGTCCAGTGCCATCGCGTCCAGCGAGCCACTGCCCGTCTCGGCGGCCTCGCCGGGGAGCACCCGAACCGGATCGCCCCGACCGCTCGGCGGGACGGGGATGCCGAGCACATCGCCCAGCGAGTGCGCTTGGTCGGTTGAGACCACCAGCACGCGCTGCCCCTCGATCGCGTCACAGACCGCGGTGGCAGAAGCGAGGGTGGATTTTCCTACCCCGCCCTTACCTACGAAGAGACTGATTCGGGCCGGGGTGGATGAACCGGACTCACTCAGCCTCGACTCGTTTCTTCAGATCCTTCAGAGCGGTATCGGTCAGCCGGCGCTCGGCCTTGCGCTTGAGCAACCCGATCATCGGCAGGGCCAGATCGACCGAGAGTTCGTAGGTGACGTCGGTCCCAGAACCCTTGGCCGCCAACCGGTATGACCCTTCCAGCGAGCGCAGCAGCGAGCTGGAAACCAGGGTCCAGCTCAGCGACTTGTGGTCCGCCGGCCATTGGTAGGCCATGACCATGGTGTCCTTGATGATGCCGGCGTCCATCACGAATCGCACGGTCTTCGGATAGCCGTCGGCGCCGCGCTCCTGCACTTCGGCTTCCTTGTACTCCGAGATCCAGTCCGGGTACGAATCGATGTCGGCGATCACCTGCAGCACGGTGCCGGGATCTGCGTCGATGTGAATGGTCTGGGTCGTCTTATCCGCCACCTGGCCGTTACCTTCTCTCCCGCAAGGGGGTCCACCCCCGGTCATCTCCGGTAGTACCCCGCCTTCGGACCGAAACGGTACTCTCCGGGCGAACCTTGACCGGAGTTAAACTACCGGAGAAACCCCGACCGGACGTGACCGTTCCAGTGTCGTCTTGACCTCGAAAGCCATTTTCTTGCCCGCCACCCGGCGGCGATGTGTCATTTTCGCCAGGTTCAGTTTGGCCAGTTGCCAGGCCGCCACGCCGGTCGGTTCGGCGTGCAGGAAATAGTGCAGCACCACGCCGTCCAGCGACGGCTCCAGCCAGACCTCCATGGTGCCGGTCAGCGCGCCGGTGACCGCCCAGCGGATTCCCTTTTCGGCGCGGTCCTCGACGACCTGCAGCCGCAGATCTGGCCACCACCGTTGCCAGCTCAGCTGATCGCCTACCGCGGCGCCGACCAGTGCGCCGTCGGCGGCGACATACGTCTGGTCCGCGATCTGGATGCTGTGCATCGTGTCAGCTTCACATATCTATATCCGCCTCGCGCCGCCGAGGCCACGCCGGAGAAGAACGCGGCGCCAGCCGCCCGTCGCCACAATCGCGACGCGGCCCAACCGACTGTTTGGTTGCTGCGCGAATGCCGCGATTAGTCTGGGTGACAGCAACCCGGCCACCGGATCAATTGAGGTCAACAGTGCGTGAGTACAGCGTTCCTGCCCGCTTCTCCATCGGCGAGCACGACAACATCGCGGCCATGGTCTTCGAGCACGAGCGCGACGACCCCAGCTTTGTCATCTATCAACGTCAGATCGACGGGGTGTGGACCGACGTCACGTGCGCCGAGGCCGCCCAGCAGATTCGTTCGGCGGCATTGGGCCTGATCTCGCTGGGCGTGGAAGCCGGCGATCGGGTGTCGATTTTCTCGGCCACCCGCTACGAGTGGGCGATCCTCGACCTGGCCATCCTGTCCATCGGCGCCGTCACTGTCCCCATCTACGAGACCTCGTCGGCCGAGCAGGTGCGCTGGGTGCTGCAAAACTCCGAAGCCGTCGTGGCGTTCGCCGAAACCGACGCACATGCCGCGACCGTCACCGAACTGACCGGCGACCTTCCGGCGCTGCGCCGGGTGCTGCATATCGACGGCGCGGGCCCCAAGGCGCTCGACCAGCTCGCCGAGGCCGGCGCGTCGGTCGATCCGTCGGAGTTGCAAGCCCGCCTCGCGGCGCTGCGCCCCGAAGATCCCGCGACGCTGATCTACACGTCGGGGACCACCGGCCGTCCCAAGGGCTGTCAGCTCACGCATTCCAACCTGCTGTACGAAACCCGAGGCGCCAAGGAGTGCCTGCCGACCCTGCTGAACGAGGGGCAGCGGCTGCTGATCTTCCTGCCGCTGGCGCATGTGTTGGCCCGGTCGCTGACGCTGTCCGCGTTCGCCAACAAGGTGACCTGCGGCTTCACCAGCGACATCAAGAACCTGCTGCCGATGCTGGCGGTGTTCAAACCGACGGTTGTGGTGTCGGTGCCGCGGGTGTTCGAGAAGGTTTACAACACCGCCGAGCTGAACGCCGCCAACGACGGCAAGGGGCCGATCTTCGCGCGGGCCGTGCAGACCGCGGTCGACTGGAGCGAGGCACACGACAACGGCGGGCCCGGGCTGCTGCTGCGGGCCAAGCACGCGTTGTTCGACCGGCTGGTCTACCACAAGCTGCGCGCGGCGCTCGGCGGCGACTGCCACGCGTCGGTGTCCGGCGGCGCACCGCTGGGCGCCCGGCTCGGCCACTTCTACCGGGGCGTGGGTCTGACCATCCACGAGGGCTACGGCCTGACCGAGACCAGCTCGGCCATCACCGTCAACCAGGTCGGCCGGGTCAAGATCGGGACCGTCGGAACGTTGTTGCCGGGCAACAGCATGCGCATCGCCGACGACGGCGAGCTGCTGGTGCGCGGCGGCGTGGTGTTCAGCGGCTACTGGCGCAACGAGCAGGCCACCGCCGAGGCGTTCGCCGACGGCTGGTTCAAGACCGGCGATCTCGGCTCGCTCGACGAGGACGGCTTCCTGAAGATCACCGGCCGTAAGAAGGAGATCATCGTCACCGCCGGCGGCAAGAACGTCGCGCCCGCCGTGCTGGAAGACCAGCTGCGGGCCCACCCGCTGATCAGCCAGGCGATGGTGGTCGGGGACGCGAAACCGTTTGTCGGCGCGCTGATCACGATCGACCCGGAGGCCTTCGGCGGCTGGAAGCACCGCAACAGCAAGGCCGAGGGCTCGTCAGTGGGCGATCTGGCCACCGATCCGGACCTGGTCGCCGAGGTCGACGCCGCGGTCAAGCAGGCCAACCTGTCGGTGTCGCATGCCGAGTCGATCCGCAAGTTCCGCATTCTTCCGGTCGACTTCACCGAGGACACCGGCGAGCTGACCCCGACGATGAAGCTCAAGCGCAACGTGGTCGCCGAGAAATTCGCCTCCGATATCGAAGCGCTCTACGACAAGGAATAACCTCCCGTCAGGCCAGGGTGGCCGGCGAGGGCTGACCGCGCAGCAGGTCGGCCAGCCGGGCGGCCAGAATGTCCCAGCGCCACTGCGACGTCACCCATTCGCGCCCGGCCGCGCCCATCGCGGCAGCCCGATCCGGGTCGGCCAGCAACTCGGCGACGGCGTCGCCGACCTTTTGCACCGAGTTCCCGTCGACGACAAGACCAGTCTTGTTGTGCTGCACAGCTTCCGGAGCCCCACCCGAGTCGCCGGCAACCACCGGTACGCCGGTCGCCGACGCCTCCAGGAAGACGATGCCCAAGCCCTCGACGTCCATGCCCGCGCCGCGGGTGCGGCACGGCATCGCGAACACTTCGGCCAGTGCGTAGTGGGCGGGCAGCTCGGCCGACGGCACCGCGCCGGTGAACGTCACGTGGTCGGCCACACCGCAGTCGGAGGCCAGCTTGCGCAGCGCGTCCAGGTACGGGCCGCTGCCGACGATCACCAGGGCCGCGCCGTCGACGCGTTGCCGGATCGACGGCAGCGCCTTGATCAGCATGTCTTGGCCCTTGCGTGGCACCAGCCGGGACAGGCAGACGACGGTGGGCCGCTCCCCCAGCCCGTAGCGGTTGCGCAGCTCCGCGCGGCCGGCCGGGTCGGGCCGGAACCGGTCGGTGTCGACGCCGGACGGTAGGTACTCCAGCGACGCCGCGGGCCCGAACGCCGTCGCGAACCGGGACCGCGTGTAGCGACTGACGAACGTCACGACGTCGGTGTCGTTGCCGATGCGCCGCAGCACCGACCGCGCCACCGGAAGCATCGACCAGCCCACCTCGTGGCCGTGCGTGCTGGCCAGCACCCGGCTCGCCCCGGCCTGGCGCGCCCGCGCCGCCAGCAGCGCCAGCGGCGCGGCCGCACCGAACCACACGGTGTCGATGCCGTGGTCGCGGATCAACCGGCGCATCCGGGCATCGACCGCCGGCCCGGGCAGCATCAGCGTGCCCGGATGACGCACCACGCGGTAGCCGGCCGCGTCCGCGTCGAAGGCGTCGGCGCCCTTCCATTGCGGCGCGTACACCAGCACCGCGTGCGACCCGGTATTCACCAGCCGTCGGACGAATTCGCCAAGGTAGGACTGAATGCCGCCGCGCCGCGGCGGAAAGTCGTTGGTTACCAGCAGGACCCGGCTCACTAGGGTCAGGCTATCCGACCATCCACTGCTGCCAACGCGCGAGCAGGCCCGCCGGGTCGACGCCCAGTACGTCGCGGGCGGCGTCAAACGGGTCGGTGTGCGCGACGCCGCAGACGGCGAGATAGTAGGCGCGCAACTTGGGCGCTCCGAAGGTATCGGCGACGAAACGGGCGAACCACCACGCGCGATCGTAGGCCAGCGAGCGCTGCGACCCGGGGTTGTTCAGGTCGAAGTCCGACGGCAGCGACACGGTCTGCGAGCCCGCCTCGGCCGGGACGGCGGTGTTGGGCCGGGCGATGAAATCGGCGACGGCTTCGGCCAGCCACTGCGGCGAATCGAGCGCGGTGTCCGCGCGCGACGCATAGTGAAAAAGCTCATGGGTCAAGACAATTCGCAATGCAGAGTCGCTCATGTTCGCCGCACCCGGCGCGAACACGATGCGCTGGCCGACCACCACCCGGTGCACCGGATCGATGCGATCGGCGACGGTCACCGCCGCGATATCGGCCCACTGTGACGATGGCCCACCACCGGCGGCGGCGCGAAACTCGTCGTCGGACGCGGCGACCACCACCGAGATGTCGCGCGACCAGTCGGCCCCCCAGAAGGCCTCCACCTTGTCGATCGCGGTAGGCATCTCCGCTGCGACCCGGGCCAGCAGCCGGTCGGCGGCCGGGCCGCCGTGACCGATCAAGCGGACCTCGCGGTCGCCGACGATCAGGGGCGCCCGCGTGGCGATCGGGTTGCTGTGGGCCGGCGCGACGAGCTGCGCGGGTCTTATCCGGCCATCGCGCGCGTCGAGCGGTACGGCCACAGCCGCAACGAACTCAACAACGAAGACCCAGGCCAGCAGAACCGGAAGCCACCGGCGCCGCCGACGGAATTGCCCTCGCGGAAAACGATCAGTAACGGCGGGCGTCGTAAATCGGGCCGGACGAGTTCATCGGCACCACCCGCACCGGCACGCCGTAGGTGGACGAGTGAATCATCATGCCGTCACCGACATAGATGCCGCTGTGTGACGCGTCCGAATAGAAGGTCAGCACGTCGCCGGGCTGCAGGTCGGACAGCGCGACCGGCTGACCGCCGTGCGCCTGCGCCTGGCTGGAGTGCGGCAGCGAAATGCCGGCCTGCTGGAAGGCCCACATCACCAATCCGGAGCAGTCGAACCCGCCTGGTGCGGCACCGCCCCACGAGTACGGCGTTCCGACCTGGGTCAGCGCGGCCTGCACGACGTTGGCGCGGTCACCGCCGGGGCCACCAGGGCCGCCAGGAATCATCTGGGGCATTCCGGGAAATCCGGGCATCCCGGGCATTCCACCCGGAGGCGGAGCCTCACCCGGCGGTAGCGCACCGGGCGCCGGCGGCGCTCCGGGGATCATCGCGTCGGGCGCCGGCGCACCGGGAACCGCGGCGGGCATCTGCCCGGGGTCGGCCAGCGCGGTGCGCTGCTGCGGCGTCAGGGAGACGTACTGCGACTTCACCACGGCGATCTGGACCTGCAGCTGGCTCTGCTTGGACTGCAGGCTGGCCCGCACCGCGGCCGCCTGCTCGGCCGCGCTCTTGGCGTCGGCGGCGGACTTGGCCGATGCCTGCTCGGCCTTGGCGGCCTGGTCACCTGCGACGCGGAAACTTGCCATCTGCGTGGACATTTGAGTCGCCATCACGCGCTGGACGGCCATCTTGTCGATCAGCCCCTGCGGCGATTGCGCGGTCAGCATGGCCTCCATGCCGTCGACGCGGCCACCCATGTAGGTCGCGGCGGCGAGTTTGTTGACGGCGTTCTGGAAGGTGGCCAGCCGGGCTCGCGCCCCATCCACCGCGGCCTGGTCGTCGGCGTGCTTCTTGTCGGCGGCCTGCTGAGCGGCGAGCTTCTCGTTGAGGTCGAGCTGCGCGCTGTGCATGGCCTCGGTGGTTTGCTCCGCCTGCCGGGACAGCTCACTGAGCTTTGCCAATGCGTCGTCGGCCGGATCGGCCACCACATTGGCGGCACAGACACCCGATAAGACCGTGAGGCCTGCCAGCGTCCCGATGACTGACCGCGTGATGACACGCGAGATCGAATGCACGGAGCCGAAACTCAAAGTATTGCTTCCTTAAACTGCCATCGACGTTCGAGGTCGAGCTGGGTTTAGGTCTCAAACAGGTTACGAAACGATAAAGGCGTTTGTCCAAACAAGATCGTTAAGAAAATGGAAAGATTTCTGTCATGAGTATGTGAACGAGACGGGGCAGGTGGGGCGGCCAGGGGTTTTGGCACTCAGGGTCATTAAGCGACACCGTACCCGGGATTTCGATGAATCGGCACTAGGCGCAACCGCGGCGCCAACCCGACCTCCGCGAGTACCTCGAGTGCGGCCCGCTCGTCCTGCAACAGAGTTTCCGGTACCCCGAGTAGCACGCTGATCACGCAATCCCGGCATCCCGGGCCACGCGCCGCGCAGTCGTCGCAGTCGATCACCACCGGTGCGCCAGACTCTGGCGCCGCAACGCCTTTGCTGTCGGGTCCGCTGTTGTCGGCCATCGGAATCGGTCCTCTCATCCGGTTTGGTCGTGCTGACCCGAACGCTAACCGCGGGCACCGACATGTTTTGCCGGCCGCGAACCCGGCGTGGGAACGCCACCGGTGTCGGTCCGGCTGCCTAACGTCACGCCCATGGGTGTGACTGGTGGGACTCAACTGAGTTTCGCCGACTTGGCATCCAGCGGGGAATCGAACTGGGCGCCCACCGACGAAATCCCGCTGCGCGAGCTCACCTTTGTCGTGGTGGACCTGGAGACGACCGGCGGACGCAGCCGCGGAAAAGACGGTGCACCCGCCGACGCCATCACCGAGATCGGGGCGGTCAAGGTCCGCGGCGGCGTCGTGCTCGGTGAGTTCGGCACGCTGGTGGACCCGCAGCGCAGCATCCCGCCCCAGATCGTGCAGCTCACCGGCATCACGACGGCGATGGTGAGCGACGCCCCGACCATCGACGCCGTGCTGCCGATGTTCTTGGAGTTCGCCGGCTTAGAGCACGGAGCGGTGCTCGTCGCCCACAACGCGGGATTCGACATCGGGTTCTTGCGGGCCGCCGCCGAGCACTGCGAAATCCGTTGGCCCCGACCGCAAGTGCTCTGTACGGTCCGGCTGGCGCGCCGCGTGCTGAGCCGCGAGGAGGCGCCCAGCGTGCGGCTGGCCGCCTTGGCACGGCTGTTCGCCGTCGCCACCCAACCCACCCACCGCGCGCTCGACGACGCCCGCGCCACCGTCGACGTGCTGCACGCGCTGATCGAGCGGGTGGGCAACCAGGGCGTGCACACCTACGCCGACCTGCGCTCGTATCTGCCGAACGTGACACCGGCCCAGCGCCGCAAGCGCGTGCTCGCCGATGCCCTGCCGCACCGGCCCGGGGTGTATCTGTTCCGCGGGCCCTCCGGCGAGGTGCTCTACGTCGGCACCGCCGTCGACCTGCGCCGCCGGGTGAGCCAGTACTTCACCGGCGCCGACCCGCGCGGCCGGATGAAGGAGATGGTCGCCCTGGCCGACGCGGTCGAGCACGTCGAGTGCGCCCACGCGCTGGAGGCCGGCGTCCGGGAGCTGCGGATGCTGGCCGCACATGCTCCCCCGTACAACCGTCGCTCGAGGTTCCCGCAGCGTTGGTGGTGGGTGGCCCTGAGCGACGAGGCGTTCCCGCGGCTGTCGGTGGTGCGAGCCCCGCGACACGACCGTGCGATCGGGCCGTTTCGCTCCCGCGCCGACGCGGCCAATACCGCGCGACTGCTGGCGAGGTTCACCGGAATCCGCACCTGCACAACGCGACTCGGCCGTTCGGCCCGCCACGGCCCGGCGTGTCCCGAGGCCGAAGTGTCGCCCTGCCCGGCCGCTCGCGACCTGAGCGCCGCGCAGTACGCCGAGGCGGCACGGCGGGCCGCGGCCCTGATCGACGGCGCCGACGACAGCGCGTTGAACGCGGCCGTCGGCCAGGTCACCGCGCTGGCCGGGCATCGCCACTTCGAGAGCGCCGCGCGGCTGCGCGACCGCACCGCCACCGCCGTCGAGGTGTTGTGGCGGGGTCAGCGGCTGCGGGCGCTGGCCGCGCTGCCCGAGCTGATCGCCGCGGCCCCGGACGGCGGCGGGGGCTATCACCTCGCCGTCATCCGCTACGGCCAGCTCGCCGCGGCCGGAAACGCCCGGCGCGGGGTGCCGCCGATGCCCGTCGTTGACGCTATTCACGCTGGGGCACAAGCGATTTTGACGACCTCAGCCCCGCTCGGCGGCGCGCCGGTCGAAGAGACCGCGCTGATCGCACGCTGGCTGGTCGCCCCGGGCGTGCGCATCGTGCGGGTCGCCGGCGACATCGGCTGGGCCTCGCCGCTGCGATCGGCCGGCGCCTGGGCCGGGTGGGCGGCGGCGGCGCGCTCGGCGCGGCTGGCCGCACAACAGGATCCCGCGCAGGCGGCGCGCGGTCCGGACTCAGACCTGCTGGCTGAACCGCACCCAACGCGCGAGCAGCTCTTCGGCGGCCCCGGAGTCGATGGCCGCGCTGGCCCGCTCCAGCCCGTCCTCCCACGCCGGCAGCCATTCAGCGCGGCTGGATAAGCCCGCATGCGCGACGATCGCGCCGGCGGCGTTGAGCACGACGGCATCGCGGACAGCGCCCTTGACACCGCCGAGCACGCCGCGCACCTCCTCGGCGTTGGCGTACGCGTCGCCGCCCAGCAGCTCGTCGAGCTCGGCGCGCGCGAACCCGAATCCCGCGGGGTCGAACGTCAGCTTGTCCACCGTGCCAGCCTGCACGCGCCAGATCGTGCTGGTCGTGGTCGTGGTCAATTCGTCCAGGCCGTCGTCGCCGTGCACCACCAGCACGCTGGCGCGCCGCGCGGCGAACACCCCGGCCATCACCTCGGCGAGGTTGGCGAACGCGCAGCCGATCAGCCCCGCCCGCGGCAACGCCGGATTGGTAAGCGGCCCAAGGAGATTGAAGACCGTCGGTATCCCGATCTCGCGACGCACCGCCGACGCGTGCCGGTAGGACGGATGGAACGTCGGCGCGAAGCAGAACCCGATCCCGACCTCGGCGAGGCTGCGCGCGACCTGATCGGGGCCCAGGTCGATGCGCACGCCGAGGGCCTCGAGCGTGTCGGCGCCGCCGGATAGCGAGGACGCCGCGCGGTTGCCGTGTTTGACCACCGGTACCCCGGCGGCCGCGACCACGATCGCGGCCATCGTGGACAGGTTGACGGTGTTGACGCCGTCGCCACCGGTGCCGACGATGTCGACGGCGTCGTCGCGGATCGCCCCGGCGGGGATGCGGCGCGCGTGGCTGAGCATCACGTCGGCCAGCTCGCTGACCTCGGCGGCGGTGGGCACCTTCATCTTCATCGCGACCACGAAGGCGGCGATCTGGGCCGGGCGCGCATTGCCGGTCATGATCTGGTCCATCGCCCACGCGGCCTGACCGCGGACCAGGTTCTCCCCGTCGGTGAGGCGGCCCAGCAGCTGTGGCCAGGTCGTCGGCGTGGCCCCGGGAGTCGTCGCGGAAAACGACCGGGGCGAAGGAACCTCAGATGACGCAGCCACGCGCCGATGGTCCCACGCGGACCAACCGCGACCCAACCGTCGTTTCCGGACCCGGAAAAGTTCCCCCCAAAACGACGCGCCCAAGCGAATTTCCGCCCCGGGTAGAGTTCAACAACTACAAAGCGTCATACTTGCGGATGTGACGAGTGCTGTAGGGACCTCGGGGACTGCGATCACGTCTCGGGTGCATTCGCTGAACCGGCCCAACATGGTCAGTGTCGGCACCATAGTGTGGCTGTCCAGCGAGCTTATGTTCTTTGCTGGTCTGTTCGCGTTCTATTTCACGGCGCGGGCACAGGCCGGCGGGAACTGGCCGCCGCCGCCCACCGAGCTGAATCTGTATCAAGCCGTGCCGGTGACTCTGGTGTTGATCGCGTCGTCGTTCACCTGCCAGATGGGCGTGTTCGCCGCCGAGCGCGGCGACGTCTTCGGCCTGCGCCGCTGGTACGTGATCACCTTCCTGATGGGACTGTTCTTCGTCCTCGGGCAGGCCTACGAGTACTTCCACCTGGGCACCCACGGGACGACCATCCACGGCAGCGCCTACGGCAGCGTGTTCTATCTGGCCACCGGTTTCCACGGCCTGCACGTCACCGGCGGACTGATCGCCTTCATATTCCTGCTGGCCCGCACCGGGATGAGCAAATTCACCCCGGCGCAGGCGACGGCCAGCATCGTCGTCTCCTACTACTGGCATTTCGTCGACATCGTGTGGATCGCGCTGTTCACCGTGATCTATTTCATCCGTTAGAGGCCGGCGCTATCAAAAAGGAATGAACAGGAGTGCTCGGTTGAAGAAACTGGGATTCACCCGATCCCGCGGCCGCAAGCCGCAGAGCCAACCGCGTAAAGAACAGGCGCGGCGCCGTCTTCGCCGCCGGCTGTCCGGTGGTCTGCTGCTGATGATCGCGCTGACCATCTCCGGCGGGCTGGCCGCCGTGCTGACACCCACCCCCCAGGTCGCCGTCGCCGACGAGTCGAACTCGGCGCTGCTGCGCAACGGCAAGCAGCTCTTCGACACCTCGTGTGTGTCGTGCCACGGCGCCAACCTGCAGGGCGTGCCCGATCACGGGCCCAGCCTGATCGGGGTCGGCGAGGCCGCCGTCTACTTCCAGGTGTCCAGCGGCCGCATGCCGGCCATGCGCGGCGAGGCCCAGGCCCCGCGTAAAGAGCCGATCTTCGACGAGGCCCAGATCGACGCGCTCGGCGCCTACGTCCAGGCCAACGGTGGCGGCCCCACCGTGGTGCGCAACCCCGACGGCAGCATCGCGATGCACTCGCTGCGCGGCGAGGACCTGGGCCGCGGCGGCGACTTGTTCCGCCTCAACTGCGCCTCGTGCCACAACTTCACCGGTAAGGGCGGCGCGCTGTCGTCCGGCAAGTTCGCGCCGGACCTGGGTGAGGCCAATGAGCAGCAGATCCTGACCGCGATGCTGACCGGGCCGCAGAACATGCCGAAGTTCGCCGATCGCCAGCTGTCCTTCGAGTCCAAGAAGGACATCATCGGCTACGTCAAGAGCGTCACCGAGGAGCGGTCGCCGGGCGGCTACGGCCTCGGCGGGTTCGGACCCGCGCCCGAGGGCATGGCGGCGTGGATCATCGGGATGGTCGCGGCCATCGCGTTGGCATTGTGGATTGGGGCGCGAGCATGAGCGCGGAAAGCAAAGGGGTCGGTAAAAGCAGCGAGCCGGACGAGGCCGCGCTGGCCGCGATGTCCAACCAGGAGCTGCTGGAGCTGGGCGGCAAGATCGACGGCGTCGAGACCGTCTTCAAGGAGCCGCGCTGGCCGGTCGAGGGCACCAAGGCCGAGAAGCGTGCCGAGCGTGGCGTCGCCCTCTGGCTTTTGCTGGGTGGCGGGTTCGGTCTGGCGCTGCTGCTGATCTTCTTGTTCTGGCCGTGGGAGTACAAGTCGAACGAGCAAGCGGGTAACTTCATGTACTCGCTGACCACCCCGCTGTACGGCTTCACCTTCGGGATGTCGGTGCTGTCGATCGCCATCGGCGCGATCCTGTACCAGAAACGCTTTATCCCCGAAGAGATTTCGATCCAGGACCGCCATGACGGCGCCTCCCGCGAACTCGACCGCAAGACGGTCGTGGCCAACCTGACCGACGCGTACCAGACGTCGACGATCGGGCGCCGCAAGCTGATCGGAGCATCGTTCGGCCTGGGCATGGGCGCGTTCGGCCTCGGCACCCTGGTGGCGTTTGCCGGCGGCCTGATCAAGAACCCCTGGAAGCCGGTCGTGCCCACCGCCGACGGCCTCAAGGCGGTGCTGTGGACGTCGGGCTGGACCCCGCGCTACCACGGCGAGACCATCTACCTGGCCCGGGCCACCGGCGCCACCGACGGCGCGCCGTTCGTCAAGATGCGCCCCGAAGACATCGACGCCGGCGGCATGGAGACGGTGTTCCCGTGGCGGGAGTCCGACGGCGACGGCACCACGGTGGAATCGCACGAGAAGCTGATCGCCATCAAGATGGGTGTCCGTAATCCCGTGATGCTTATCCGGATTCGGCCCACCGACATGCCGCGGGTGGTCAAGCGCCAGAATCAGGAGAGCTTCAACTTCGGCGAGTTCTTCGCGTTCACCAAGGTCTGCTCGCACCTGGGCTGCCCGTCGTCGCTGTACGAGCAGCAGTCCTACCGAATCCTGTGCCCCTGCCACCAGTCGCAGTTCGACGCATTGCATTTCGCCAAGCCGATCTTCGGGCCGGCCGCGCGTGCGCTGGCGCAACTGCCGATCACCATCGACTCAAACGGGTATCTGGTTGCCAACGGTGACTTCATCGAGCCCGTCGGTCCGGCATTCTGGGAGAGGACGACAACATGAGTCCCAAACTGAGTCCCCCGAAGATCGGTGATGTCCTGGCCCGCCAGGGCGAGGACATCGACACCCGGTATCACCCGTCGGCCGCGGTCCGCCGGCAGCTCAACAAGGTCTTCCCGACGCACTGGTCGTTCCTGCTCGGTGAGATCGCGATGTACAGCTTCTTCGTGCTGCTGATCACCGGCGTGTACCTGACGCTGTTCTTCGACCCGTCGATGGTCGACGTCACCTACAACGGCGTTTACCAGCCGCTGCGCGGCGTCGAGATGTCGCGGGCCTACCAGTCCGCACTCGACATCTCCTTCGAGGTCCGCGGTGGCCTGTTCGTCCGGCAGATCCACCACTGGGCCGCGTTGATGTTCTCCGCATCGATCATGGTGCACCTGGCCCGCATCTTCTTCACCGGCGCGTTCCGCCGGCCCCGCGAGGCGAACTGGGTCATCGGCTCCCTGCTGCTGATCCTGTCCATGTTCGAGGGCTACTTCGGTTACTCACTGCCCGACGACCTGCTCTCGGGTATCGGTCTGCGGGCCGCACTCTCGTCGATCACGCTGGGCATGCCGGTGATCGGAACCTGGCTGCACTGGGCACTTTTCGGCGGCGACTTCCCCGGCACCATCCTGATCCCCCGGATGTATGCCCTACACATTCTGTTGATCCCGGGCATCATCCTGGCGCTGATCGGGCTGCACCTGGCCATGGTGTGGTTCCAGAAGCACACCCAGTTCCCCGGCCCCGGACGCACCGAGCACAACGTCGTCGGCGTGCGCGTGATGCCGGTGTTCGCGGTCAAGTCCGGCGCATTCTTCGCCGCCATCGTCGGCGTGCTGGGCCTGATGGGTGGCCTGCTGCAGATCAATCCGATCTGGAACCTGGGCCCCTACAAGCCATCTCAGGTGTCGGCTGGCTCGCAGCCCGACTTCTACATGATGTGGACGGAAGGCCTGGCCCGTATCTGGCCGCCGTGGGAGTTCTACTTCTGGCACCACACCATCCCCGCGGTGGTCTGGGTCGCGCTGATCATGGGCGGCGTCTTCGGGCTGCTGGTCGTCTATCCGTTCCTGGAGAAGCGGTTCAGCGGCGACAAGGCCCACCACAACCTGCTGCAGCGGCCGCGCGATGTCCCGGTGCGCACCTCGATCGGCGCGATGGCGATCTCCTTCTACATGCTGTTGACCCTGTGCGCGATGAACGACATCATCGCGTTCACGTTCCACATCTCGCTGAACGCGACGACGTGGATCGGGCGCATCGGCATGGTGATCCTGCCGCCGTTCGTCTTCTTCATCACCTACCGGTGGTGTGTCGGGCTGCAGCGCAGCGACCGCGCGCTGCTCGAGCACGGCGTCGAGACCGGCATCATCAAGCGGCTGCCGCACGGTGCCTACATCGAGCTGCACCAGCCGCTCGGCCCGGTCGACGACCACGGCCACCCGCTCCCGCTGGAGTACCAGGGGGCGCCGGTGCCCAACAAGATGAACAAGCTGGGCTCCGCCGGTTCGCCGGGTAGCGGCAGCTTCTTGTTCGCCGACCCACCGTCCGAGGATGCGGCGCTGCGCGAGGCTGCCCACGCCTCCGAGCAGCGCGCGCTGACCGCGCTGCGGGAACGCCAGGAGACCAACGGATCCCCGAACGGCGAGCACTAGCCCGCGTCAGCTGGCGGTGCGCTGCTGTTCGGCCGCCCGCAGGATCGAACCCGCGGTCACGAATGCGGACTTCTCGCGGTCGGCGGCACCGACCGGTAGGTCGGCCGCGCAGCGCAGCACCATCTGAGCGAGCGGGTTGTGGGTCGCGTACGGGATGATCAGCAGATTGACCTGAGCATTTTCGCCGCAGATGGTCATGATGTGGTGACGCTTGAGTTCCCAACCCGGCCAGTTGATGTCGGGCGGCCGTTGTAGCGGTTGCCAATTGACGTTGATCGCCGTGATGTCCCCCAACAGGGGCGTCAGCATCGCGACGAGGGCGGGCAATTCGTTGGTGATGCGGTCCGCGCGCGGCCACCAGGCGCCGTCGATGGCGCGGCCGAGCTTACGGGCCACCGACAGCCGGACCGGATCGGTTCGGCCCCGGCTGCCGAACGGACGGGTCATCGCGGACGTCGCCGGCCCGCGTCGCCGAGGACTACACGATTCACGGGCGGGTTCCCTTCGCCATCGGCACCGCCCTCACGATTGCGGGGTGGCAGAGCTAGGTGTCATCCGCGCCGATGCGGCATACCACCGCGGACAAAGAAAACAACTCACGCTTGACGCTACGCCACGGTGAGACGAATACCACCCGCACCATCGATAATGGTCATAGATCGCGCCATCCCACGTAGTGTTGGGGCAACGGAAGTGGGGATGCCAAAACATGGCGACACAAGACTGGACTGACGCACCCGAGATTCATCCCTCCCAGATCCGGGTTGGTGACGTCATCGGTACGCTGTTGCCCACCGGTCTGCAATACACCGTGAAGATGATCGGTGCGCCGCAGAAAAGTCCGGGAAAGTGGACATTTTTCTGCCGTGACGCCGGAGGCCTGCAGCACACCAGCACGTTCCGGGAGGACGAGTTGGTTCGCAGGTACGCCAAAGCATCGTGAGACTTGTCGGGCGTGCCGATCGACTAGCTCGCCGCGACCTCGCGGCGTAGCTGCCGAACGAAGAGCCACTCGATCGCCGGCATCGCCGCGGTGATGGCCCCGGCCAGCCCGTAGCCGACCCAGGACGGACCGTCATGCCCGACGGCCATCGAATACGTCGCGGCGGCCACGGCGATCAGTGCGAGACCCATGGTGCCGGTCAAAACGACGGCACCCCGCAAAAAGATTCGGTCGACGGCCTCCCCGGACCACTCCCCGTCCGCGCCGGTCACCTGAGCACGCTGCGGGCGCACCCGTTCGACCACGGTGCGGGTGGTGGTCTGCCGGGCCGGTGGACGTCCCTGCAGGGCCGTCGACCGAACGACCGGCGGTTCGGCCTTGGTCATCCGACGGGCCCGCAACAGCACCGGGACCGCCCCGGCGATGATCAACGCGGACACGATGATGACGGCGTACAACACCCACGGCGTGCTGTGCGTATTCCTGGCCGCGCTGTGGAAGCCCCGGCCCAGGTCGGCCAGCGCGACGACAGCGGCCACGCTGACGCCCAGCAACAGCAGCCAGATCGCGGCGCACGTGCCCAGCAGAAGGCGATCGATGACGTCGGGCGGAACGGTGTCTGACCCGCGTCGATACGCGGAGTATCTGCTGACCATCAGCAACTCGTCTGCGGCTGGTCGGTGTTGTTGGACGACAACACCGTTCCGTCGCTGGTGGTAATGGAGCAATTGAGCCGGCTGACCCGGAAAAGACTGGACGCCTGAACGGAGCCGACGTCGGATTGCGAGATCGGCGTGACCGTCATCGACCACGGGATGTACACGTTGTGCTGGGTGCGTGAGCGGCCGGAGGCGTCGACGTACGTCACCGAGATGATGTCGCCCGGCGCCTTGGTCCCGGTCACCGAATAGGTGACCTGGCGGGGGCCCGCCGGCGTCGTCGGAGGCGGTGGCGGCGCAGGAGGCGGGGCCGCGGTCGCCGACGTGCTGGCCGGCGGCGCGGTGGTCGGCGGGGGCGGCGGTGGCGGCGGTGGAGGCGGTGGCGTCACCGTCACTGTCTGGGTCTCCGTAGCTGTCGGTGGCGGTGGCGGCGGTTCGGTAGTGGGCGGCGGGGGTGGCGGTGGCTTGGTCGTGGTGATTTCGTCCTGCACCGGCGGTGTGGACGAGGTGCTGGTGCCCGGGTTGGCAAGTTGATTGGTGTCGGTGCGCGCGAACAACAGCGAAACCGAGACCACCAGCGCGATCGCGGCCACGATGGCAGCGACGCCGACCACCCACGGCCAGCGCGGGGTGCCGTCGTCGTCATCGTCGTCGTCGGATGCGTCCTCGTAGCTCTCGTAGTCGTAGAGCCTCAGGTCGGCCGGCACATACGCGCCGCTGATGAAATGCTCGGACTCGGGCGCGGAGTAGGCACGCGAATAGGCGTCCGTCTCGCCGGTCTGGTCTGCCGCCGGTATTGCGCCGCTGTCGGCGAATGGTTCGAGTTCGCCACCGGCAGGCAATTCGTCGTCGTGCTCGGCTAAATCGGCGCCGGGCTCGCCACCGGAAATCGGTTCGTGGTCGAACTCACTGTCCGAATCGGGTTCGTCGGGTTCCCATCCCGGGGGTTTCGGCCCGCTCATGTCTGCCTGCCCTGTCCAACTGCCTCACCTGCGCACGGGGCTCCAGGGGTACACCGTGTCGCACGTGCTCGGGAGATTCTCATGTGCCTGCGCAAACCCTACCGAACCGAGTAGCGCAAAGAAGTCTTGGCAAACGGGCGGCGGCTCAACTGATGCCCGGATTGTTACCTTTGAGATGCAAATCAGTGCTTCTCGGGGCCCACGTAATACTCGAAGACCAATCCGGCGGCCGACGCAAGGATGAACACCACGCCGGCGACGATCAGCCAGGGCAACCACAGCGCGATACCGACCGCGGCCACCGAGCCGGACAACGCGAGCATCAACGGCCACCAGCTGTGCGGCGCGAAGAATCCCAATTCCCCTGCACCGTCGCTGATTTCAGCACCCTCGTAGTCCTCGGGCCGGGTATCGAGGCGGCGGGCCACAAACCGGAAGAAGGTGGCCGTGATCAACGCCAGACCGCCGGTCAGCGCCAACGCGGTGGTACCGGCCCACTCCTCGCCGCCCGTGGCGTACAGCGCGGTCAGTATCCCGTAAAGCACCGCGCACAGGACGAAGAACGCGGCGCAGAATTCGAACAGCCTCGCTTCGATATGCATTGCGTCTCCTAACCTACTGGTTGGGTCAGTTCGCCGCGGCGAGTGTCAAACGGATGAGTGGTCACCGCTATCGGAGACTGGGCGATCGCCTGCAACGCTTGGGCGTTCGTCTTTCCGTCGATCCGTTGCTGCAAATAAGCCTTGAAGTCATTGGGCTCAACGACGCGGACCTCGAAGTTCATCATCGAGTGATACGTGCCGCACATCTCCGCGCAGTGGCCGACGAACGCCCCGGTCTTGGTGATCTCTTCGACCTGGAAGACGTTGACCGAGTTGTTTTGCTTGGGGTAGGCCATCACGTCGCGCTTGAAGAGGAATTCCGGCACCCAGAAAGCGTGGATGACATCGGCTGAATTCAATACGAATTCGATGCGCTTGCCGGCCGGCAGCACCAGCACCGGAATTTCCTGGGGAGTCCCGAGGGTCTCGACCTTGTCGAAGTTCAGGTAGGTCCGGTCCTCGGTGTTGATTCCGCGCACCGGCCCGACGCGCTCCTCGCCGTGCTCATCCTTGCCCTCGGGCTTGGAGACCATCGCCTTCTTGCGGGCCTCATCGGCGCCGTCGTAGCTCAGCGTGCCGTCCTTGAAGTCGACCTTCTGATAGCCGAACTTCCAGTTCCACTGGAAGGCCGTGACGTCGATCACAACTTCGGGGTTCTTGTCCAGGTGCAGCATCTTCTCCTGCACCACGACGGTGAAGTAGAAGAGCACCGAGATGATCAGGAACGGCGTCACCGTCAGCACCAGCTCGAGCGGCATGTTGTAGCCGAACTGCCGGGGCAGTTCGGTGTCCGTCGCCTTCTTCCGATGGAAGGCCGCCGACCAGAAGATCAGGCCCCACACGATCATGCCGACAACCAGCGAAGCGATCACCGCGCCGATCCACAGCTCCCGGTTGAGGTGAGCCTGCGGCGTGATGCCCTCGGGCCAGCCGAGAGCAAACACCGTCTGCCAGCTGCATCCGCTGAGGGTGACCGCCAGCACGCCCAGCGTCGCGGCCAGCGCCAACGGTCGAAGACGACGGGAAATACCCCTGGATGCGTCTGGCGAACGGCGCTGAAATATGCCCTGCGACAAACGCTGCGAACGGAACTGCCCGCCGGGTGTCACGTTGGCGCCTCCTGCTCGAACGTCGAATACTACGCAGCGTAGACCACGCCGCACAGCCCGGCGACTAAACCCCGACCGGTCGGCGGCCGCGTCGCCGCAACCGGCCCGGTGCGGTGCCCCCAAGCATCGCCGAAGTGCGGCATATTGGGGGCCGTGTGTGGACTGCTGGCCTTTGTCGCCGACCCCGGCGGCGTCGAGACGGACGCGGCCCGAGCCGACGGCGCGATCGCCCGCTCGTCGCATCTGATGCGTCACCGCGGCCCCGACGAGCCGGGCACGTGGACGGATCCTGGCGCCGACGGGTCGGTCGTGTTCGGTTTCAACCGGCTGTCCATCATCGACATCGCGCATTCGCATCAGCCGCTGCGCTGGGGGCCGCCCGAGGCACCGGACCGCTACGTCCTGGTGTTCAACGGCGAGATCTACAACTACCTCGAGCTGCGCGACGAACTGACCGCCCGGCACGGCGCCACCTTCGCCACCGACGGTGACGGCGAGGCCATCGTCGCCGGCTATCACCACTGGGGCACCGAGGTGTTGACGCGGCTGCGCGGCATGTTCGCCTTTGCCCTGTGGGATACCGTGACCCGCGAATTGTTCTGCGCCCGAGACCCTTTCGGTATCAAGCCGCTGTTCATGGCGACCGGCACCGGCGGAACGGCGGTAGCCAGCGAGAAGAAATGCCTGCTCGATCTCGTCGATCTGGTGGGATTCGACACCGCGATCGACACCCGAGCCGTCCAGCACTACACCGTGCTGCAGTACGTGCCGGAGCCCGAGACGCTGCACCGCGGGGTGCGCCGGCTGGAATCGGGCTGCTACGCGCGGATCCGGCCCGGGTTGCCACCGCAGGTCACCCGCTATTTCGTGCCGCGTTTCGCCGCGGTGCCATTGACCCGCGACACCGAGCAGGCCCGCTACGACGAGATCACCGCGGTGCTCGAGGACTCGGTGGCCAAGCACATGCGGGCCGACGTCACCGTCGGGGCGTTCCTGTCCGGCGGCATCGACTCCACCGCGATCGCGGCGCTGGCGATCCGGCACAACCCCCGGCTGATCACGTTCACCACCGGATTCGAGCGCGAGGGATTCTCCGAGATCGACGTCGCGGTGGCCTCGGCCGAGGCGATCGGCGCCCGCCACATCGCCAAGGTGGTGAGCGCGGACGAGTTCGTCGCCGCCCTGCCCGAGATCGTCTGGTACCTCGACGAGCCCGTCGCCGACCCGGCGCTGGTCCCGCTGTTCTTCGTCGCCCGCGAGGCCCGCAAACACGTCAAGGTAGTGCTCTCCGGCGAGGGCGCCGACGAGCTGTTCGGCGGCTACACGATCTATCGAGAACCGCTGTCGCTCAAGCCCTTTGACTATCTCCCGCGGCCGCTGCGGCGCTCGATGGGCAAGATGAGCAAGCCGCTGCCCGACGGCATGCGCGGCAAGAGCCTGCTGCATCGCGGTTCGCTGACGCTCGAGGAGCGCTACTACGGCAACGCCCGCAGCTTCTCGGATGCCCAGCTGCGCGACGTGCTGACCGGGTTCCGCGAGGAGTGGACGCATACCGACGTGACGGCCTCGGTGTACGCCGAATCGGCGGGCTGGGATCCGGTGGCCCGCATGCAGCATGTCGACCTGTTCACCTGGCTGCGCGGCGACATTCTGGTCAAGGCCGACAAGATGACGATGGCCAACTCGCTGGAGCTGCGGGTGCCGTTCCTGGACCCCGAGGTGTTCGCCGTCGCGTCCCGGCTACCCGTCGAGGCGAAGATCACCCGCACCACCACCAAGTACGCGCTGCGACGGGCACTGGAACCGATCGTTCCGGCCCACGTGCTGCACCGGCCCAAGCTCGGCTTCCCGGTGCCCATCCGGCACTGGCTGCGCGCCGGCGAACTGCTGGAGTGGGCCTACGCGATGGTGGACGCCTCGCAGGCCGGCCATCTCGTCGACACCGCCGCCGTGCGCCGGATGCTCGACGAACACCGAAGCGGCGTCAGCGATCACAGCCGCCGGCTGTGGACGGTGCTGATCTTCATGCTTTGGCACGCGATCTTCGTCGAGCACACCGTGGTGCCCCAGATCAGCGAACCGGTATACCCCGTACAGCTCTAAGCAGGCTTGAGTGTGACGCCTGGGCGCAGCTCGTCGGCGTGTCGCCGTCCTCAGCGCACACTCAACGCCGCCAGCTCACACTCGCCGCCGTGAGTTCACACTCGACGGCTCCTAGGCGAGCACCGCGGCGATCTCGGCGGCGGCGTCGTCGCCGTAGGCATCCGCCAGCCGCGCCTTGGCGACGGCGGGGTCCCACGTCCACTCCTGCGTGCCGGTCGACTCCAGCACCAGCACGGCGACCAGCGAGCCCAGCTGCGCCGAGCGCTCGAGGCTCAGCCCGGCGCTGCGGCCGGTCAGGAATCCGGCCCGGAACGCGTCGCCGACGCCGGTCGGGTCGGTGAGGCTGTTCTCCGGCACCACGCCGACATGCGTGGTGGTGCCGTCGCGATCGACGATGTCCACGCCCTTGGCACCGAGCGTGGTCACCCGCAGACCCACCTTTCCGAGCACGTCGTTCTCCGACCACCCGGTCTTGTTGAGCAGCAGCTCCCACTCGTAGTCGTTGGTGAACAGGTAGGCGGCCCCGTCGATCAGCTTGTTGATCTCTTCCCCGGACAGGCGGGGCAGCTGCTGGGACGGGTCGGCCGCGAAGTCCAGGCCGAGCTTCCGGCACTCCTCGGTGTGCACCACCATGGCGTCGGGGTCGTTGGCGCCGATGATCACCAGATCCGGCTTGCCGACCGACGAGACGACGTCGGCGAGCTTGATGTTGCGGGCCTCCGACATGGCGCCGGGGTAGAACGACGCGATCTGGGCCATGTCCTCGTCGGTGGTGCAGGTGAACCTGGCGGTGTGCGCGGTCTTGGAGATCAGCACGTTCTCGCAGTTGACCCCGTGGCGCTCCAGCCATTCGCGGTATTCGCCGAAGTCGTCGCCGGCCGCGCCGACCAGCGCGACGTCACCGCCGAGCACGCCGATGGCGAAGGCGATGTTGCCCGCCACGCCGCCACGATGAATCACCAGGTCGTCAACCAGGAAGCTGAGCGAAACCTTCTGCAGGTGCTCGGCCAGCAGATGCTCGGAAAACCGGCCGGGAAAGCGCATCAGATTGTCGGTCGCAATCGAACCGGTTACCGCGATCGTCACGAAATCTCCACCCTTCATTGGTAAGCGCGTCCAGCCTACCCACGCGTTTCGACGGCCGTTGCGTCCGCAGTCGGCGGGAGGGGGTGCGCTAGCCTCCCTAGGGAACTCACCCAAGTCGCCGGGACCGAATGCTCGGGCCGTACCCGCTCGTGGTCCCGTCTACCACGTAGGAGAACCACAATGGGCGGTCCGCACTCGCCGAACCACCCTGTCGGCGCCGACGGACCCGTGCCATACACCGAGCCGGTCGACTTCCCGCAAGATCCCCCGGTCGGCGAGACGCCCTACGCGCCCGGGCCCGCCAACGAGCCGCCGCCGGGCGCCTACCCGGGACCGCCGCCACCGGGCTACCCGAATCGGCGCTCACCGCGGCGCATGATCATCGGGGTGCTGGCGGCGATCGCCCTGGTGGCCGGGATGACGGCAGCGATCGTGTACGGGGTGCGCACCAACGGCGCCAACACCGGTGCCGCGTTCTCCGAGGCGACGGCCAAAACGGCGATTCAGGGCTATCTGGACGCGCTGGAGAACCGCAACACCGAGGAGATCGCCCGCAACGCGCTCTGCGGCCTCTACGACGGCGTGAAGGACCGCAGGTCCGACCAGGCGCTGGCCAAGCTGAGCAGCGATGCGTTCCGCAAGCAGTTTTCCCAGGTCCAGCTGACCTCGATCGACAAGATCGTGTACCTGTCGCAGTACCAGGTTCAGGCGCTGTTCACCATGCAGGTATCGCCCGCCACCGGCGGGCCGCTGCGCGGTCAGGTCCAGGGCGTCGCGCAGCTGCTGTTCCAGCGCGGCGACATCCTGGTGTGCTCGTACGTGCTGCGCACCGGGGGCTCGTACTAGCCCCGCGTACTAACCCGTCGGGGTCAGTTGAAGGAGTCCCCGCAGGCGCAAGAACCCGTGGCGTTCGGGTTGTCGATCGTGAAGCCCTGCTTTTCGATGGTGTCCACGAAGTCGATCGACGCGCCTTCCACGTAGGGAGCGCTCATCCGGTCCACGGTCAACTTCACCCCACCGAAGTCCGCGGTCAGGTCGCCGTCCAGGGCGCGGTCGTCGAAGAACAGGTTGTAGCGCAGGCCTGCGCATCCGCCCGGCTGAACTGCGATGCGCAGCGCCAGGTCGTCGCGTCCCTCTTGGTCCAGCAGGGACTTCGCCTTGGTGGCGGCGGCCTCGGTCAGGATTACGCCGTGGGTGGTCGTGGCGCTCGACTCGTTTTGCACCGTCATTACTTCTCCTACATGCCTGTTGTTGGGTAGGTGCCCGGGCACCCGAACCACTCGGGTAAAACCCAATGCGTCAACGGTACCTCGCGGGACCGCTATTCCCGAGTCGCGCCGCCACCTGTGACGCTAATCCCATCAGCTGGTTTGCCGCGTCGGCCAGCGCCAATCCCACCGAGCCGGCGTACTCGGCCATGGACAGCGCGGACATGATGCCCGCCGTTCGCACCGCGGTTTTCTCCAGCCCGACCTGCCCGGCCAGCACGATCACCGGAATTCCCAGCGGCCCGGCCGCCGCCGCGAGTTGCCCGACTACCTTCCCGTGCAGGGATTGCTCGTCGAACTTGCCTTCTCCGGTGACGATCAGCTCGGCGATGTCGAGGTCGTCGGCCAAATGGGTGTGCTCGGCGATGATCGCCGCGCCGGACTCGCAGCGGCCGCCGAGCGCGAGCAGGCCCGCGCCGATACCGCCGGCCGCACCGGCACCCGGTTCGGAGCTCACGTCGCGTCCGGCCACCGCTTCCAGTTGCAGTGCCCACGCCTCGAGGCGAACTTCCAGTGCCGCGACCGTCGCCGTGTCCGCACCCTTCTGCGGCCCGAACACCCGGGCCGCACCCCAGGGTCCCACCAGCGGATATTCGGTGTCGGACGCGGCGATCAGCTCGACCTCTGCCAGCTGGTGGCGGGCGATTTCCAGCCCGCCCAGCTCGGCGATCATGCCTTGGCCGCCGTCGGTGCACGCACTGCCGCCCAGCCCCACCACGATTCGTCTCGCTCCGGCCTGCAGCGCCTCGGCGATCAGCTGTCCGACTCCCCTGCTGTGCGCCGCCAGCGCGGTCTCGGGGTCGGCCGGCCGGCCGAGCAGTCCGAGCCCGCAGGCCTGGGCGATTTCCAGGTATGCGGTCGCCGTCTCCGGATCCCAGACCCACTCGGCCTCCACCGCCGTGTCCAGCGGCCCAACCACCTCGACGCGCCGCTTCTCCCCGATCCGGTTGGCCAGCACCTCGATGAAACCGGGGCCGCCGTCGGACTGCGGGGCGACGATGAACTGGTCGCCCGGGCGGGATCGGGTCCAGCCGGTCGCGATGGCGGCGGCAGCTTCTAGCGCCGAAAGACTGTCGCCGTAGCAATCCGGGGCCACCAACACCCGCATAGCCGGCAATTGCAAACGACCCGGAGAAAGACCAGTGGCAACATCGTCCGAGGCCATCGAGCCGTTGTCCATCACCCGTAGCCGTTCATCACTGATAAGGGTAGGTCTAAGTATCGTGCGGCCGCAGAGCTATCGCGATGCCTGACGGGGCCATTCGCCGAACCCGGCCGGGCGCGAAGTAACCTGGCGGTTGTGAAGTTGTTGGGCCGTAAGAAAACCCATGCGGAAGTCCCGGATGGTGACCTCGTGACACCGACTGTGGACGACGCCGCCTTGGACGCCGCGTCTCGCGGGACACGCCGAACCGACCCCAAGGGCCGGCCCACACCCAAGCGCGAAGCCGCGCGTCGCAACGCCAAGAAGGGCCCCGTGGCCCCGGCGCCCAAGACGGCCGCCGAGGCGCGGGCTCGCCGCAAAACGCTGGCCGGCCCGAAACTCAGCCGCGAGGAGCGCAAGGCCGAGCGCACCGCCGGCCGGGCCCGGATGACAGACCGCCGCGAACGCATGATGGCCGGCGAAGAGGCGTACCTGCTGCCGCGCGACCAGGGTCCGATCCGCCGCTACGTGCGCGACGTGGTTGATTCCCGACGCAACGTGCTGGGCCTGTTCATGCCGTCGACCCTGGCGCTGCTGTTCGTCATGTTCGCCGTTCCGCAGCTGCAGCTGTTCATCTCGCCCGCGATGCTGCTGATCACCGCGATCATGGCCATCGACGGCGTGGTCCTGGGCCGCAAGGTCAGCAGGCTGGTCGACGCGAAGTTCCCGAGCAACACCGAAAGCCGTTGGAAGCTAGGCCTTTACGCTGCTGGCCGGGCTTCCCAGATGCGCCGGATGCGGGCACCCCGGCCACAAGTCCAGCGCGGCAGCAGTGTCGATTAGACGTTGCCGGAAAGCCGTCTGACCCCAGTGCGCACCCTGGTGCTCGGCGGGATCAGGTCGGGCAAATCCGAGTGGGCCGAACAGGCCATTGCCGCATCGGTACCACCGGGCCGGGCGGTTCGTTACCTGGCCCCCGGGCCGAGCTGCCCAGACGATGCGGACTGGGCAGACCGCATCGCCAAGCACCGCGACCGCCGGCCCGCGCACTGGTCGACAGTCGAAACCTGCGACATCACCACCGAATTGCGCCAGTCGCCGGATACCCCGACCCTTGTCGACGACCTCGGCATCTGGCTGACGGCAACGCTGAATCGCCACCAAGCATGGGAGAACGGGTCGGTGGCCACCCCGGTCGACGAGATGCTCGGCGCCGTCGGTGCGTTCGAATCCACACTGATGCTCGTCAGCCCCGAGGTCGGGTTGACCGTGGTTCCCGCCACCGCGGCCGGCCGCCGGTTCACCGACGAGCTGGGCTCCCTGAACCAGCGCGTCGCGGCATTGTGCGAGCGGGTGGTGCTGGTGGTGGCCGGTCAGCCGGTATCAATCAAATCGTCAGGGAAATAATGGAATTCGCGCCGATCGTCTCGCCCGACCCGGACGCCGCCGCGGCCGCCCGCGCCCGCCAGGACACCCTGACCAAGCCGAGTGGCGCGCTGGGCCGTCTCGAGGACCTGTCCGTGTGGATCGCCTCGTGCCAGGGGCATTGCCCGCCAAAGCAATTCGCGCGTGCCCGGGTGGTGGTGTTCGCCGGCGATCACGGCGTCGCCAAATCCGGGGTGTCGGCCTACCCGCCGGAAGTGACCGCGCAGATGGTCGCCAACATCGACGCCGGTGGGGCCGCGATCAACACGCTGGCGGCGATCGCGGACGCGACGGTGCGCGTCGCCGATGTGGCGGTGGACGCCGAGCCGCTCTCGGAGGAGATCGGCGCCCACAAGGTGCGCCGCGCCAGCGGCGACATCGCCAGCCACGACGCGCTGACCGACGAGGAGACCGCCCGCGCGATCGCGGCGGGCCGGCGCATCGCCGACGAAGAGGTCGACGCGGGCGCCGACCTGCTGATCGTCGGCGACCTGGGCATCGGAAACACCACCGCCGCAGCGGTTCTGGTGGCGGCGCTGACGAACGCCGAGCCGGTCGCGGTGGTCGGCTTCGGATCCGGCATTGACGACGCCGGCTGGGCCCGTAAGACGGCCGCGGTCCGCGACGCGTTGTTCCGGACCCGGCCGGTGCTGCCGGACCCGGTCGCGCTGTTGCGCTCGTGCGGCGGCGCTGATCTGGCCGCGATGGCCGGCTTTTGCGCGCAGGCCGCGGTGCGGCGCACCCCGCTGCTGCTCGACGGCATGGCGGTGACGGCCGCCGCCCTGGTCGCCGAGCGCCTGGCGCCGGGTGCGCGGCAGTGGTGGCAGGCGGGGCACCGATCCACCGAGCCGGGTCATGCGCTCGCCCTGAAGGCGCTCGAGCTGGACCCGATCCTGGACCTGCGAATGCGGCTGGGCGAAGGCAGCGGCGCGGCGCTGGCCGTGCCGGTGCTGCGCGCGGCGGTGGCCACGCTGTCGTCGATGGCGACGTTCACCGAGGCCGGTGTGTCCAACCAGCCCGACGACACCATGCCTTCGCCGTGATCCGTTCGCTGGCAACGGCTTTCGCATTCGCCACGGTGTTGCCCGTGCCGAGCCGGGCCCCGATGGGCCGCGGCGCCATGACCGCGCTGCCGGTGGTCGGCGCGGTGCTGGGAGCGGTGGCCGCGGGCATCACCTGGGGCGGCTCGCTGGCCTTCGGCGTGTCCAGCCCGCTGCCGGGATTGCTTGCGGTGGCAGCGCTTTTGCTGGCGACCCGGGGACTGCACATCGACGGTGTCGCCGATACCGCCGACGGGCTGGGCTGTTACGGGCCGCCGCCGCGCGCACTGGCGGTGATGCGCGACGGGACAACGGGACCTTTCGGCGTCGCGGCCGTCGTGCTGGTGATCGTGTTGCAGGGCTTGGCATTTTCGGCACTCGGCGCGGGCTGGCGACACGGGCTGGCCGCGATCGTCGTCGCGGTCGCCGCGGGCCGGGTGAGTGCCGTGCTGGCCTGCCGCCGCTCGGTGCCGGCGGCCGACGGTAGCGCACTGGGCGTCCAGGTCGCCGGCACGCAACCCGTCGGCATCGTCGCCGGCTGCGTCGTGGTGCTGCTCGGGGTGTCGCTGGTGGCGGGCCCGCAACCGTGGCAAGGGCCGGCCGCCGTGGTGTTGGCGTTGTGCTGCGCCGCGGTGTTGGTCGGGCACTGCGTGCGCCGCTTCGGCGGGATCAGTGGCGACGTGCTGGGCGCCGCAATCGAACTGACCACGACGGTCAGCGCTGTCACGCTGGCGGCATTGGTCCGCTACTAGCCGAAACGCTAAGGCCGAGTGCGCGGTGGGCCGCACACTCGAGGCCGAAGGCCCTAGCCGAGCCGGGTCATCCAGCCGTGCGTGTCGGCGAAGGTCCCGCGCTGAATGCGGGTCAGCGTGTTGCGCAGCGCCATCGTCACTTCACCCGGCCGGCCGTCGCCAATGGTGAACTCGCTGTCGGCGTGCTTGACCCGACCCACCGGCGTGATGACAGCCGCTGTGCCGCAGGCGAATACCTCGGTGATCTCCCCCGCGGCGGCCTTCTTCTGCCACTCGCCGATATCGATCTTGCGCTCTTCGACGGTGAAACCGGCGTCAAGTGCCAACTGCAGCAACGAATCCCGCGTGATGCCGGGCAGCAGCGAGCCGGACAGCTCCGGGGTGACCAGCCGCGAGGTACCGCCGCTGCCGAACACGAAGAACAGGTTCATGCCGCCCATCTCTTCGACGAAACGGCGCTCGACGGCGTCGAGCCAAACCACTTGGTCGCACCCGTTTTCCGCGGCCTCGGCCTGAGCCACCAGCGACGCGGCGTAGTTGCCGCCGAACTTGGCCGCGCCGGTACCGCCGGGGCAGGCCCGCACGTAATCCTTTGACACCCAGACGTCGACGGGGTTGATGCCGTTTTTGAAGTACGCGCCCGCCGGTGAACCGATCAGCAGGTACCGGTATCGCTTGGCGGGACGTACTCCCAGCCCGGGTTCGGTCGCGAAGACGAAAGGCCGCAGATACAGCGCTTCTTCGCCGCCCGCCTTGGGCACCCATGCGTTGTCCACGGCGATGAGCTGGCGCAGGGACTCGAGGAAGATCTCCTCGGGCAGCTCGGGGATCGCGAGCCGCCGGGCCGACGCGCGCATCCGGGCGGCGTTGGCGTCCGGGCGAAATGACACCACCGAGCCGTCGGCCCAGCGGTAAGCCTTGAGTCCCTCGAACACTTCCTGTGCGTAGTGCAGCACGATCGCCGACGGATCCAGCTGGATCGGGCCGTACGGAATAACCCGCGCGTTGTGCCAGCCCTGGCCCTCGTCGTAGTCGACCGAAACCATGTGGTCGGTGAAGAATTTGCCGAAACCGGGGTCGGCCAGGATGGAGTCCCGTTCTGCGCCACTCGCGGGATTAGACGCGCGTTGAACGGTGAACTCGAGAAGGCCGCTCGTCATGCGCCGATTGTATATGTGCGTGCCAATGGGTTTTTCCCGCGTAAACGGGCGGCGGCTAGCGGGTTTTCAGCTCGACGAACGGCGGGCGTACGACCTCGCACTCCGCGGCGCGGCCGCGCACGTCGACGGTGACTTGCCGGCCGTCTTCGACACCGGCATCGGTGTCGATCAGCGCCAGCGCGATGCCGGCCTGCAACGTCGGCGAAAACGTCCCGGATGTGGTGAGCCCGACCGGTTTATCCCCGGCAAGCACCGTCAGCCCGGGCCGCAACACGCCGCGGCCCACCATCCGCAGACCCCGCAGCAGCCGTCGCGGCCCCGCCGCCTTCTCGGCCAGCAGCGCGTCGCGGCCGAAGAACGTGTCCTTCTTCCAGCCGATCGCCCAGCCGCATCGGGCCTGCAGCGGCGAGATGTCGAGCGACAGCTCGTGCCCGTGCAGCGGGTAGCCCATCTCGGTGCGCAGGGTGTCGCGGGCGCCCAGACCGGCCGGTTCGCCGCCCGCGTTGGACACCGCCGTCACCAGCGCGTCGAACACCACGCCCGCGGTGTCCCAGCGCGGCAGCAGCTCGTAGCCGTGCTCGCCTGTGTACCCGGTTCGGCAGACCCGCACCGGCACTCCCGAGAAGGAGGCGTCGGCGTAGGCCATGTAATCCATGTCGGTCGGCAGCCCCAACTCGGCCAGCACGTCGGTCGAGCGCGGTCCCTGCACCGCCAGCACCGCGTAGTTGCGATGCTCGTTGGTGATCGTCAGGCCGGCGGGCGCAGCTGCGGTTAGGGAGGCCTGCAGCGCCTCGACCACCGCGGCGGTGTTGGCGGCGTTGGGCACCAGAAAGATCTCGTCGTCGTTGACGTAATAGGCGATCAGGTCGTCGATGACGCCACCGGATTCGGTGCAGCACAACGTGTATTGCGCCTTGCCCGGCTCGATGCGGCCGAGATCGTTGGTCAGCGCGGAGTTGACGAACGCCGCGGCACCCGGACCGCGGACCAATGCCTTGCCGAGGTGGCTGACGTCGAACAGGCCCACCGCATTTCGCGTCGCGTTGTGCTCGCTGACCGTGCCCGCATAGGAAACCGGCATCAGCCAGCCGCCGAATTCGGCAAAACTGGCGCCCAACTCGCGATGACGATCTTCCAGTGGTCCTTTGAGGGGCTCCGTCGCATCGCTCACGACGATCCACCTTAATCGCGTCCGGTGCTGGCACACTTGGGTAGGTGTTCGATTTCGATGAGCTGGAGGCCGCCGGAATCGCCAACCCACGCGACCGGGCCGACCTGATCAAGTATCTGGACGACCTCGGCTTCACGGTCGACGAGATGGTGCAGGCCGAACGCCGCGGCCGGCTCTTCGGCCTGGCCGGCGATGTGCTGTCGTGGTCGGGCCGGCCGATCTACACGTTCGCGACCGCCGCCGAGCAGCTCGGGGTCGCGCCCGAGGAGGTCGCCCGCGCCTGGGCTTTGCTCGGCCTGACCGCCGCCGGTCCCGATATTCCGGTGCTGAGCCAGGCCGACGTCGACGCCCTGGCCACCTGGCTCGCGGTCAGGACGGTGGTCGGACAGGACGGCGCCTTCGGCCTGCTGCGGGTACTGGGAGCCGCGATGGCCCGGCTCGCTGAGGCCGAGTCGACGATGATTCGCTCCGGGACGCCGGACATCCAGATGGACCACACTCACGACGAGCTCGCCACCGCTCAGGCGTACCGCTCGGTCGCCGAGTTCGTCCCCCGGCTCGGGACGCTGATCGACATCGTGCACCGCCATCATCTGACCAGCGCTCGGACGCACTTCGAGGGCGTCCTGCGCGACACGTCGTCGGCCGTGGTGTGCGGTGTGGGTTTTGCGGACCTGTCCGGCTTCACCGCGTTGACTCAGGCGCTGACGCCGGCGCAGTTGTCGCATCTGCTCAACGAGTTCGCCGGCACGGTGTCCGACGTGGTGCACGCCGACGGCGGCCGGGTGGTGAAGTTCATCGGCGACGAGGTGATGTGGGTCAGTTCGGCGCCCGAGGCGCTGCTGCAGGCGGCGGTTCATCTCGTCGAGCACCCCAAAGCGCGCGAGGAGGGCCTGCAAGTCCGCGCCGGCCTTGCCTTCGGCGCGGTCGTGGCCATCAATGGCGACTATTTCGGCAACCCGGTCAACCTGGCCGCCCGCCTCGTGGCCGCCGCGGCGCCAGAGCAGATCCTGGCCTCGTCGGAGCTGCGTGACGCGTTGCCCGATCGGCCCGCGGTCGCTCAAGGCCCGTTGAAGCTCAAGGGTTTTGACGCCCCGGTCACCGCGTTCGACCTGCACACGGGGACGTAGCCAACCCAGGCCGCACGCCGGTGACTAGGGTATTTACGCGTGAGTATCGAACCGGGTTACCAGGCTCCTGCTGTCACTGTCGCCGCGACGCTGCCCAAGCGTGGCGTGGGTTCATCGGTATTGGTCGTGCCGGTCGTCTCGACCGGTGACGACGAGCGGCCGGGCGCGTCCGTTGTAGCCGTCGAGGCATTCCTGTCCGAGGAGACTGTCGCCGAGATCCTGACCGGCCTGCGGGCATTGGAGGCCACCGGCGGTACCGAGCAGGTGCACCGGCTGGTGGTGCCGTCGCTTCCGGTGGCCAGCGTGCTAACGATCGGTCTGGGCAAGCCGCAGTCCGAGTGGTCCGCCGACGTCATCCGCCGCGCCGCCGGGGTGGCCGCGCGCTCACTCGGCAAGGCCGAAGCGGTGATCACCACGCTGACCGAGCTGCCCGGCGAGGACGTCGCGTCCGCCGCGGTCGAGGGACTGATCCTGGGCGGCTACCGGTTCACCGCGTTCCGCAGCGAGAAGACCGCACCCAAAGACAAAGGGCTGAGCAAGATCACCGTGCTCACGACATCGAAAGAGGCCAAGAAGCAGGCCGCGCACGGTGCGGCCGTCGCGACCGCGGTCGCCACCGCGCGCGACTTCGTCAACACCCCGCCCAATGCCTTGTTCCCTGCCGAATTTGCCAAGCGCGCACGGGCTTTGGGCGAGTCCGTCGGCCTTGAGGTCGAGGTGCTCGACGACAAGGCGCTGCAAAAAGGCGGCTACGGAGGCATTGTCGGCGTCGGGCAGGGCTCGTCGCGGCCCCCGCGGCTGGTCCGGTTGATCCACCGCGGTTCGAAGCTGGCCAAGAAGCCGAAGCAGGCCAAGAAGGTGGCGCTGGTCGGCAAGGGCGTCACGTTCGACACCGGCGGCATCTCGATCAAGCCCGCTGCCTCGATGCATCACATGACCTCGGACATGGGCGGTGCCGCCGCGGTGATCGCGACCGTCGCGCTGGCCGCTCAGCTCGAGCTGCCGATCGACGTGATCGCCACCGTGCCGATGGCCGAGAACATGCCGTCGGCGACGGCGCAGCGCCCGGGCGACGTGCTGACCCAGTACGGCGGAATCACGGTCGAGGTGCAGAACACCGACGCCGAGGGCCGGCTCATCCTGGCCGACGCCATCGTGCGGGCGTGCGAGGACAAGCCCGACTATCTGATCGAGACGTCCACGCTGACCGGTGCCCAGACAGTCGCGCTGGGCGCCCGCATCCCCGGCGTGATGGGCAGCGAAGAGTTCCGCGACCGGGTCGCCGCGATCTCGCAGCGGGTGGGCGAAAACGGCTGGCCGATGCCGCTGCCGGACGAACTCAAGGACGACCTGAAGTCCACGGTCGCCGACCTGTCCAACATCAGCGGCCAGCGCTTCGCCGGCATGCTGGTGGCCGGGGTGTTCCTGCGCGAGTTCGTCGCCGATGGCGTGGATTGGGCGCACATCGATGTGGCCGGCCCGGCCTTCAACACCGGCAGCCCGTGGGGCTACTCGCCCAAGGGCTCCACCGGCGTGCCGACGCGGACGATGTTCGCGGTGCTGGAAGACATCGCAGAAAACGGCTGAGCCAGGTTTGAACGACCGTTCACGCGGCTAACCTCCCCTGTCTGTTCTCGACACAGGGGGAAATTGTGTTCTCACGATGGATGATCATTGCGGCGTGCGCCGCGATTTTGCTGGCCGGCGTCATCGGGTTGTTGGTGCCGGTATCGGTGTCCGACGGCGGCGAATCGATCGGGTGTGGAAACGCCGTCGCCACCGATGAGTCGGCCGCGGCGCGCGCAACCGACCAGGGTGCGGCACGCATGCCGATCGTTCACCAATTCGTTCCACGCACCGATTACGGGGTGCTCTGCCAGTCGTCGGTGACGAACCGGCGCATCTGGACGGTGCCCCTGGCATTCGTCGGGACGATCGGGATCGCCGGCGCGCTGTTGGTGCGGCGGCAACCGGCACTCGTGGACTGAGCCGACTTTAGATCACCCGGAAGCGCGCGGTGCTGCGCAGCGCCTGCGGCAGCAGGCGCGAAACTCCGTACAGCGCATAGGCTTCCGGCGCTACCGGGCGGATCGGCTTGTTCTTCTGGACCGACGAGAGGATCGCGTCGGCGACCTTGTCAGGCCCGTAGCGGCGCAGCGCGAACATCTTGCCCAGCTGGCCTCGCCGGCCGTCGACCTGCGAGTCCTGCTTGCCGGCAGGCGCGTCGAACCGGGTGGCGTTGATGATGTTGGTGTCGATGAGACCCGGGCAGATCGTGGTCAGCCCGACGTCGGCGGCGTCGAGTTCGGCGCGCAGGCAGTCGGAGAACATATAAGTCGCCGCCTTGGAGGTGCAGTAGGCGTTCAGCGACTGCAACGGGGCGTAGGCCGCCATCGACGACACGTTGACGATGTGCCCGCCGGTGCCGCGCTCGACCAGGCGCCGCCCGAACGCGCGGCTGCCGTTCACCACGCCGCCGAGGTTGACGTCGAGCACCCGGTCGAACTGTTCGGCGGGGGTGTCCAAGAACTGGCCGGTCTGCCCGATGCCGGCGTTGTTGACCACGACGTCCGGCACGCCGTGTTCGGTGCTGACCCGCTCGGCGAAGGCCTCGACCGCGTCGGTGTCGGACACGTCGAGCACGTAGGCGTGCGCGACCCCGCCCCGCGCGGCGATCTGGGCGGCGGTCTCCTTGACGGCGGCCTCGTCGATGTCGCTGACGACCAGCTCGGCGCCCTCGCGCGCGAAGGCGTGGGCGGTCGCGCGCCCGATGCCGCTGCCGGCGCCGGTGACCGACACCAGGGTGTCGCCGAACGCCCCGCGAGGACGGCCCACCTGTGCGCGCAGCAGCGCGCGGCTGGGCGCTTTGCCCTCGGTCATGTCGGCGAAGTCGTGCACCGCGGCCGCCATCACCTGCGGGTGCGACATCGGCGAAAAGTGACCGGCCCGGATGTCGCGCCGCCACAGCCGCGGCACCCACCGCGCGGTCTCGTCGTAGCCGTACGGCCGGACGTATTTGTCGCGGGTGTTGACGATCAGCTGCACCGGCACATCGATGACGTGGATGGGCTGGCCGCGCACCGAGAATGAGCGAAAGTAGTTGGCGGGATAGGTTTTAACCGAGCTGGCCGCGTCCGCGGCGATGTTGGCGCAGTGATGGATCTGCTCATCGGGAATGTTATCGACGACGCTGCGCCGCAGCGCGCGGACCGAGAAAGCCGCCCGGATCAACAGCGGCGCCAGCAGCGGGACCGAGAAGAACGCCATGTAGGTCAGCCGCAGCGCCTGACTGATCGAGCGGGCAAACCGGCGCGGGCGCCACGGCGTGCGCAGGCCGCTGAAGATGTATTCGACGAGTTGCTCGTGGCTCGGGCCGGAGACCGAGGTGAACGAGGCGACCCGGTCACCGGCGCCCGGCCGTTTCAGGTACTCCCAGATACCCACCGAACCCCAGTCGTGGGCCAGCACGTGCACCGGCTGGCCCGGGCTCAGCTCGCTTGTCACCGCCGCGAAGTCGTCGGCGAAGTGGGCCATCGTGTACGCCGAGACTTTCTTGGGCGCCGCCGACAGCCCGACGCCGCGGTTGTCATAGCGCAGGATCCGGAACCGCTCGGCCAGCAGGGGTACGACGCCGTCCCACAGCACGTGCGAATCGGGCCAGCCGTGCACCAGCACGACCGTGGGACCGCCGGGGTTGCCTTCCTCGTAGACGGCGATGCGGACACCGTCCGCGCTGTCGACGAACTGCCGCGTTGCCGGCATAGAACTTCCGCCTCCCCGCGATCTGGCGATGACCGCCCCCTGGCAATTCGGCACACCGTAGCAAGCGGGTCAGCCCTGGATGCGTGCCGACGCCGAGGCAATGACAGGATAGTTTCGACGTCAACTTGCAGTACACCGCGGTGTGGTAAGTCAGATGTTGACCTGCGCGGACCCACGAGCAATCGAGGAGTCAATAGAGATGGCTTTCTCTGTCCAAATGCCGGCACTCGGTGAGAGCGTGACCGAGGGGACGGTCACCCGCTGGCTCAAGCAGGAAGGCGACACGGTCGAGCTCGACGAACCGCTCGTCGAGGTGTCGACCGACAAGGTCGATACCGAAATCCCGTCGCCCGCCGCGGGTGTGCTGACCAAGATCGTCGCCCAGGAGGACGACACCGTCGAGGTCGGCGGCGAACTGGCCGTCATCGGCGACGCCTCGGAAAACGGGGCAGCGGCGGCGCCCGCCGAAGCGCCCAGCCAACCGGCGGCCGCGCCGGCACCCGAGCCCGAGCCCGAGCCGGAAACCAAAGCCCAGCCGGAGCCCGAACGCCGGCCCGAACCCGCAACCCAGGCCGCGAGTTCCGGCGACGGCACTGCGACGCCGGTGCTGATGCCCGAGCTGGGCGAGTCGGTCACCGAGGGCACCGTCACCCGCTGGCTCAAGAAGGTCGGCGATTCGGTTCAGGTAGACGACGCGCTGGTGGAGGTGTCCACCGACAAGGTGGACACCGAGATCCCGTCCCCGGTGGCCGGAGTTCTGCTCAGCATCACCGCCGACGAGGACGACACCGTGCCGGTCGGCGGCGAACTGGCCCGGATCGGCTCCGGCTCGGCCGCGGCGGCTCCCCCGCCGCCGGCCCCCAAACCCGAACCACCGGCCCAGCCCACGCCCGAACCGGCCCCCCAGGCCGAGGCCCAGCCGGCCGCCAAGCCCGCTCCCGCGCCGGAGCCCGCTGCGCAACCCAAACCCGAGCCGACTCCGCAAGCCGCACCGGCCCGGCCGGCGCCGGAGGCGCGGGGTGACGGCAGCCCTTACGTGACTCCGCTGGTGCGGAAACTGGCCACCGAAAACGACATCGACCTTGCCGCGGTGAAGGGCACCGGCGTCGGTGGCCGCATCCGCAAGCAGGACGTGCTGGCCGCCGCCGAGAAGAAGAAGGAAGCCGCAAAGGCGCCCGCTCCGGCTCCCGCCGCACCGTCGCCCGTGGCCAAGGCTGCGGCGGCGCCGACTCCGGCGCCCGCGCTGTCCCACCTGCGCGGAACCACGCAGAAGGCCAACCGGATCCGCCAGATCACCGCCAAGAAGACCCGCGAATCCCTGCAGGCCACCGCGCAACTCACCCAGACCCACGAGGTCGACATGACCAAGATCGTGGGCCTGCGCGCCAAGGCCAAGACGTCGTTCGCCGAGCGTGAGGGCGTGAATCTGACCTACCTGCCGTTCATCGCCAAGGCGGTCATCGACGCGCTGAAGATTCACCCGAACGTCAACGCCAGCTACAACGAGGACTCCAAGGAGATCACCTACTACGACGCCGAGCACCTCGGTTTCGCGGTCGACACCGAGCAGGGCCTGCTCTCCCCCGTGGTGCACAACGCCGGCGACCTGTCGCTGGCCGGGCTGGCCCGCGCGATCGCCGACATCGCCGAGCGCGCCCGGACGGGCAACCTGAAACCGGACGAGTTGTCCGGGGGCACCTTCACGATCACCAACATCGGCAGCCAGGGCGCGTTGTTCGACACCCCGATCCTGGTCCCGCCGCAGGCGGCGATGCTGGGCACCGGGGCGATCGTCAAGCGCCCGCGGGTGGTGGTCGACGACAGCGGCAATGAATCGATCGGGGTGCGCTCGATCTGCTACCTGCCGTTGACCTACGACCATCGGCTGATCGATGGGGCCGACGCCGGACGATTCCTCACCACGATCAAGCACCGGCTTGAAGAGGGAGCGTTCGAGGCCGACCTAGGGCTGTAGAGAGGCTTAGCGAATTGGCCAAGCCCGTCGTCGCGATTGCGGGTTCCTCCGGCCTGATCGGCTCCGCTTTGGCTGCGGCTCTGCGCGCCGCCGACCACCGGGTGTTGCGCATCGTCCGCCGGACACCGGCGAATCATGATGAGCTGCACTGGAATCCGGAGAGCGGCGATTTCGATCCGGACGCCCTCACCGAGGTCGACGCCGTCGTCAACCTGTGTGGCGTCAACGTCGGCCGACGCCGGTGGTCGGGCGCCTTCAAGCAGAGCCTGCGCGACAGCCGCATCACTCCGACGGAGGTGCTGGCCACCGCGGTCGCCGACGCCGGCGTCGAAACCCTGATCAACGCCAGCGCGGTGGGCTACTACGGCAATACCAAAGACCGTGTGGTCGACGAAAACGACCGGGCGGGAGCGGGTTTCCTCGCCCGGCTCTGCGAAGACTGGGAGGCCGCCACGCTGCCGGCGCAGTACGGCGGTGCCCGCGTGGTGCTGGCCCGTACCGGTCTGGTGATGGCCGCCGCGGGCGGTGCGTTGCGCCGGATGCGCCCGCTGTTCGCGGCGGGGCTGGGCGCCCGACTGGGCAGCGGCCGTCAGTACATGTCGTGGATCAGCCTCGAAGACGAGGTGCGGGCCTTGCTCTTCGCAATTTCACACCCGTCGATGTCCGGCCCGGTGAACATGACCGGGCCCGCGCCCGTCACCAACGCCGAGTTCACCACCGCCTTCGGCAGCGCGGTCAACCGCCCGACCCCGATGATGCTGCCGGCCTTCGCGGTGCGCGCGGCGCTTGGTGAATTCGCCGACGAGGGACTGCTGACCGGCCAGCGCGCCATCCCGTCCGCGCTGGAGCGCGCCGGATTTCAGTTCCACCACAACACCATTGGCGAGGCGCTGGCCTACGCCACCGCCCGACGCGATCAGGACTGATGATGTATTTGATTACCGGCGCGGGCGGGGGCATCGGCGGTGTCAGCCGAATGGTGGTCGAGCAGTTGCGGTCCCGCGGCGAGCGGGTGCGTGCCATGGTGCACCGCGACGACGAACGGGCCGACCCGCTGCGCGCGGTGGGCGCCGAGGTGGTGGTCGGCGACCTGACCGTGCCGCAGGACGTCGTCGACGCGATGGCCGGGGCCGACCGGATGTTCTTTTCGATGAGCGTGTCGCCCGACTACCTGCAGGCGACGGCAATCGTGTGCGCGGCGGCGCTGGAATCGGGCCGCCTCGAGGTACTCGTCAACATGTCGCAGATGACGGTGTCGCAGATGACGCTGACGAGCACCGACGAGTCGCGCCAGCATCGCCTGCACTGGCTGGCCGAGCAGGTGGTGAACTGGTCGGGCGTGCCGGCCGTGCAGGTGCGGCCGACGGTGTTTCTGGACAATCCGATCCTGACCTCGCTGGCGGCGCCGTCGCTGCGCGAACGGAACCTGTTGGTGCTGCCGTTCGGCACCGGCAAGACCTCGCCGATCGCGGCCAGCGACGTCGCCCGCGTGGTGAGCGCGATCCTGCTGGACCCGGCGGACCACATCGGTTCCGTCTACGAGCTGACCGGCCCGGCAAGCCTCGACATCGACGGGCTGGCCGCGCAGTACGCCCGCGCCTTGGGCCGCCCGATCACCGGCGCCGACATCGCGCAGGACACCTGGGTCACCGAGATTCTGCGGCCGCTGGGCCTGCCCGCACACGTCGCGCAACACCTGGCCACGATGGCCAAGCTGCACCGCGCGGGCCGCTACGACCGCTCCACCGACGACGTCGAGCGGATCACCGGCCAGCCCGCGTTGAGCGTCGAGCAGTACATCGCGGCGAACCACCAGCTGTTCGCGTAGCGTTGGCCAGCGTGATGGGTTCGATCCGATCCAGCGCGGCAGCGATCGACGTCCGGCAATTGGGGACGGTCGAATATCGCACCGCCTGGCAGCTACAGCGCGACCTGGCCGACGCCAGGGTGGCCGGCGGCAGCGACACCCTGCTGCTGCTGGAGCACCCCGCGGTCTACACCGCGGGACGGCGCACCGAGCCGCACGAGCGACCGGTGGACGGCACGCCCGTCGTCGACACCGACCGCGGCGGCAAGATCACCTGGCACGGTCCGGGACAGTTGGTCGGCTACCCGGTCATCGGCCTGGCAGAACCGCTCAATGTGGTGAATTATGTTCGGCGCCTTGAGGAATCGCTGATCAAGGTGTGCCGCGATCTAGGCCTGGACGCCGGCCGGATCGAGGGCCGCTCCGGCGTGTGGCTGCCCGGTGCGCCCGCGCGCAAGATCGCCGCGATCGGTGTGCGGGTCGCGCGGGCGACCGCGCTGCACGGGTTCGCGCTCAACTGCGACTGCGATCTGGGCGCCTATGCGGCCATCGTGCCCTGCGGCATCACCGATGCCGGGGTGACGTCGTTGTCCGCCGAACTCGGGCGCACCGTCACCGTCGACGAGGTCCGCCCGGCCGTCGCGGCGGCCGTGTGCGATGCGCTCGACGGTGTCTTACCGGTGGGGGTACACGACGCCGCCCGCGTAACATCAGCGATGTGACGATCGCTCCCGAAGGCCGCAAATTGCTGCGGCTGGAAGTGCGCAACGCGCAGACCCCGATCGAGCGCAAGCCACCGTGGATCAAGACACGGGTCCGGATGGGGCCGGAGTACACCGAGCTCAAAAGCCTGGTCAAGCGCGAGGGTCTGCACACCGTCTGCGAAGAGGCCGGCTGCCCAAACATCTTCGAGTGCTGGGAAGACCGCGAGGCCACCTTCCTGATCGGCGGCGACCAGTGCACCCGCCGCTGCGACTTCTGTCAGATCGACACCGGCAAGCCCGCCGAGCTGGACCGCGACGAGCCCCGGCGGGTCGCCGAAAGCGTGCAGACGATGGGGTTGCGCTACGCCACCGTCACCGGCGTCGCCCGCGACGACCTGCCCGACGGTGGGGCGTGGCTGTACGCCGAGACGGTGCGTGCCATCAAGGAGCTCAACCCGTCGACCGGTGTCGAGCTGCTGGTGCCCGACTTCAACGGCGAGCCGGCCCGCCTGGCGGAGGTCTTCGAGTCGCGCCCGGAAGTATTGGCGCACAACGTCGAAACCGTGCCGCGCATCTTCAAGCGGATTCGGCCGGCGTTCACCTATCAGCGCAGCCTGGGCGTGCTCACCGCGGCGCGCGAGGCCGGGCTGGTCACCAAGAGCAACCTGATCTTGGGTCTCGGCGAGACTCCCGACGAGGTCCGCACCGCACTGGCCGACCTGCACGACGCCGGCTGCGACATCGTCACCATCACCCAGTACCTGCGCCCCTCGGCGCGCCACCACCCGGTGCAGCGCTGGGTGAAGCCCGAGGAGTTCGACGAGTTCGCGCAGTACGCCGAGGGACTGGGCTTCGCGGGTGTGCTGGCCGGGCCGCTGGTCCGCTCGTCGTATCGGGCCGGCCGGCTCTACGAGCAGGTCGTACGCAGCCGCGCGTCGGACGCCCTGGGGTAAGGCGGGGCCGGCGCCTCGTATCCTTGGTGATTATGGCTAAACCCCGCAGTACCGCCGAGAACAAGGCCGCCCGGGCGGCGGCGGCAGCCGAACGCAAGGCGGCGGCCAGGGAGCGCCGCGGCCAGCTGTGGCAGGCGTTCAACGTTCAGCGCAAACAGGACAAGCGCCTGCTCCCCTACATGATCGGCGCCTTCGTCGCGATCGTGGCCGTCTCGGTGACGGTCGGCGTGCTGGTCGGCGGGTTCACCATGTTCACCCTGATCCCGCTCGGCGTGATACTGGGCGCGCTGGTGGCATTCATCATCTTCGGCCGCCGGGCCCAGAAATCGATCTACCGCCAGGCCGAGGGGCAAACCGGCGCGGCAGCCTGGGTGCTGGACAACCTGCGCGGCAAATGGCGGGTCACGCCGGGGGTGGCGGCCACCGGCCACTTCGACGCCGTGCACCGGGTGATCGGCCGGCCGGGCGTCATCTTCGTCGGTGAGGGGTCGACGACCCGCGTCAAACCGCTTCTGGCCCAGGAGAAGAAGCGCACCGCGCGGCTGGTCGGCGACATACCGATCTACGACATCGTCATCGGCAGCGGCGACGGCGAGGTTCCGCTGTCCAAGCTGGAGCGGCACCTGACCCGGCTTCCGGCCAACATCAGCGTCAAGCAGATGGACGCTCTGGAGTCGCGGCTGGCCGCGCTGGGGTCGCGGGCCGGTGCCGCCGTCATGCCGAAGGGGCCGCTGCCCAACTCCGGCAAGATGCGCGGCGTGCAGCGCACCGTGCGCCGCAAGTAAGCGTCAAGCGATTCAGCGCCGGACCACGGCCGTGTTGGTCACCCGGTCTTGAATGCCCCGCCCGTCCCAGTCGGTGAACAGCGCCGGGACCACCAGGGCGACCAGCAGCCCGCGCGCCGCCACGCGGCCGATGCCCAGCCGTCCGTCCAGTGCGACCACCTGGAGACCGAGCGCCAGCTGCCCGGGTGTGAATCCGTACAGCCGCACCGCCACCGCACCGAGCAGAAACCAGACCACCAACACCGCCGTCGACAGCATTCGTTCGGAGAACATCCCGAACGCCATGGCCAGCGCCGCCAGACCGTAGGCAATCAGCCAGTCGATCGCCAGCGCCGCCAGGCGGCGTCCCATCGATGCCAGCGATCCCGGGCCGCTTTTCGGCAAGCCGAGTGTCTCGCCGGGATATGCCGGGCGCGATTCCGGCATCAGGTCGTCGCGGCGAAGGGCCGGGACAGGCTGCTGCGCCCGTAGGGCCGACCAGTTACGATTTTGCGGTCCATGGGCCTCACAATAGAACCCGCCGATGCAGCACCCCGAATTGTGGGACGCGTGGTCAAGTAACCTGCGCGCAACACGGGGTTGACGGGCGGGCAACATCATCTCCATAGCGTCAGGCCGCGGATTATCAAGCAAAGGAGCTTTCAGTGACGGAAAAGACGCCCGACGACGTCTTCAAGCTCGCCAAGGACGAAAACGTCGAGTTTGTCGACGTGCGGTTCTGTGACCTGCCGGGCATCATGCAGCACTTCACGATCCCGATTTCGTTCTTCGACCAAAGTGTTTTCGACGATGGCCTGGCGTTCGACGGCTCGTCGATTCGCGGGTTCCAGTCGATTCACGAGTCGGACATGTTGCTGTTGCCCGACCCGGCGACCGCGCAGATCGACCTGTTCACTGAAGCCAAGACGCTGAACCTCAACTTCTTCGTGCACGACCCCTTCACCCTCGAGGCGTACTCGCGCGACCCCCGCAACGTCGCCCGCAAGGCGGAGAACTACCTGAAGAGCACGGGCGTTGCCGACACCGCCTACTTCGGTGCCGAGGCCGAGTTCTACATCTTCGACTCGGTCAGCTTCGACTCGCGCACCAACGGCTCCTTCTACGAGGTCGACGCGATCTCGGGCTGGTGGAACAGCGGCGAGCCGACCGAGAACGACGGCAGCCCCAACCGCGGTTACAAGGTGCGCCCCAAGGGCGGCTACTTCCCGGTTGCCCCGGTCGACCACTACGTCGACCTGCGCGGCCGGATGCTGCAAAACCTGATCAAGGCCGGCTTCAGCCTGGAGAAGGGCCACCACGAGGTGGGCACCGGCGGCCAGGCCGAGATCAACTACAAGTTCAACACGCTGCTGCACGCGGCCGACGACATGCAGCTGTACAAGTACATCGTCAAGAACACCGCGTGGCAGGCCGGCAAGACGGTCACGTTCATGCCCAAGCCGCTGTTCGGTGACAACGGCTCCGGCATGCACACCCACCAGTCGCTGTGGAAAGACGGCAGCCCGTTGATGTACGACGAGACCGGGTACGCCGGCCTGTCGGACACCGCCCGCCACTACATCGGTGGCCTGCTGCACCACGCGCCGTCGCTGCTGGCCTTCACCAACCCGACGGTGAACTCATACAAGCGGTTGGTGCCGGGCTTCGAGGCCCCGATCAACTTGGTGTACAGCCAGCGCAACCGTTCGGCGTGTGTGCGTATCCCGATCACCGGCAGCAACCCGAAGGCCAAGCGGCTCGAGTTCCGTTGCCCCGACTCGTCGGGCAACCCGTACCTGGCGTTCGCGGCCATGCTGATGGCCGGCCTGGACGGCATCAAGAACAAGATCGAGCCGCAGGCGCCGGTCGACAAGGACCTCTACGAGCTCCCGCCGGAAGAGGCCGCCAACATCCCGCAGGCACCGACTCAGCTGTCCGCGGTGATCGACCGGCTGGAAGAGGACCACGAATACCTCACTGAGGGAGGCGTTTTCACGTCCGACCTGATCGAGACGTGGATCAGCTTCAAGCGCGACAACGAGATTCTGCCGGTCCAGATCCGGCCGCACCCCTACGAGTTCGCGCTGTACTACGACGTGTAACCACCCAGCAGACGAACACCACCCGCGCGGATTTCCGCGCGGGTGGTGTTCGTTATTGCCTGGGTTGTCGGGCAATTCCATCAATGTTGTGAACCGCAGACTAGGTTTACGGTCAAGAAGTCTGAGATTTGAAGCGCTCCGGCACAACACAGTTAGGACACGAAATGTCGTACGATGCAGATGATCTCAGCAAGGACCCGACACCGGATCGCGCCGAGGACAACGCGTTCTTTCCCTCGCCGTATTCGCTGACCCAGTACACCCGGCCCACAACCGACTTCGACGGAGTCGAGCACGAAGGCGCCTACACCGAGGGCCGGTGGAAGGTGCTGATGATCGCCGCCGAGGAACGCTACTTGCTTTGTGAGAACGGCAAGATGTTCTCCACTGGCAATCATCCCGTCGAGATGCTGCTTCCCCTGCACCACCTGCTGACGGCGGGCTTCGACGTCGACGTCGCCACGATCGCCGGCTATCCGGCGAAGCTGGAATGGTGGGCGTTGCCCGGCCAGGACAAGGCCGTGCTGCAGACCTACGAAGCACTCAAGCCCAAGCTCAAGCAACCCAAGAAGCTCGCCGAGGTCGTCGAGAACGATCTCGGCGCCGATTCGGACTACATCGCCGTCTTCATCCCCGGCGGCCACGGCGCGGTCATCGGGCTGCCGGCCGCCGGCGCGGTGGCGCAGACCCTCGACTGGGCATTGGCCAACGACAAATTCATCATCACCCTGTGCCGCGGTCCGGCGGCATTGCTGTCCGTTGGCCAGGGCGAAACGGAGTCGCCGTTCAAGGGATACTCGCTCTGCGTGTTCCCAGATGCGCTCGACGAGGGATTCAACGTCGACATCGGTTACCTCCCAGGGCATATGCAGTGGCTGGTCGCCGACGCACTCCGCAAGCAGGGGTTGACCGTCCTCAACGACGACATGACCGGCAAGGTCCATCAAGACCGCAAGCTGCTCACCGGTGACAGCCCCCTGGCGTCGAACAACCTGGGTCACCTCGCCGCCAGCGCCCTGGTTGAAGCCGTCCGATCGAACTCCACCAGCTAGCGGAAGCCGCAGCGCGAGAAGCGTCCGCAGCAGACGAACACCACCCGCGCGGGTGGCCACGTCCTTGGCGACCGGGTCCGCCCCGCCGGCCGGGGCCGATGCCACCGCCCGGGCCGGGACCGGAGCCATCGGGAGCCTGCCGCGCCGGGGCCGCCGGTTGTGGTGAGGCCTCCGCTGCCGGCTCCGAGGCGGGAGGCGGAGCGCCGCTGCTTCCACGTCGACGCCGGCGCGGGTGGGGTTTGGATCCGCCGTGGCGATGGGATCTGCCGCCACCATGATCGCCGCAGCGACGATCGAGCTGGCTGCCAGCCCTAGGCCGACCGTGCGGCCGCGCGACACGTGACTCATCCGCAGTCCTTCGCTGTCATGTCATTGCGCGAAGACCTAGCGCGCACAACGAAACCAGACAGCGGCATCGCGGAGTTTTCGGCCGCTGGCAATCCCCCGTTAGTGTTTCGCCGGGCCGCCGGGCGCTGAACGCCGGCCTACTCGTACCCGGGGCGCCCGAGCGTCCCGGCAAGTTGGCGCAGCAACGCGGTTCGGAAGCGATCGGCCGACGGACTGGGAAAGCGCAGCACCCGCGGAATCATGGCGCCGACGAGCGTGGCGAACAGCAGATCGACGACGTCCTCGGGCGCGACCACCGGCGCGAAGACGCCGGCGTCGCGACCCTCGATCACGGTTCGCACGAAGGGAGCCCGGTAACGAGACCAGCCCTCCTCGCCGTAATCACGCAACTCCTCGTCCCGGATGCCCGAGCGCCAGAATTCGAGCAGCAGCTGGTGGTTACGAACCGGGGTGTTCAGGTTGCGGTCGATCATGGCCACCAGGCGATTCCACGGGTCGCTCTCGGCATCGGCCACCGTCTCGAAGGCGGCCACCTCGGACTCGGTCGTGTACCGCATCGCCTCGATCAGCATGTCCTCGCGCGAGCCGAAGTAGTTCTGCAGCGTGCTGATGGCCGTGCCGCTTGCCTGCGCGACATCGGCGAAGCGGGCATTTTCGTACCCCCGATCCGCCAGCACCGAGGCGGCCGCTTGGACCGCCGCGGCGCGGCGCGCACCGCCGGCTCGTCGGATTCGACGATCAACAGCCATTACTATATGGTACGGTAATACCGAGCTCAATCAAGCCAAACACCGGCCGCGCCCTTACGCGGCGAACCGCGGCGGGATGTTGTGGTTGAGCCGGAACCTGTTGTACGGGTCATAGTGTTCCTTGACCGTCTGCAATTTGTCGTAGACCTCGGGGTGATAGACCCGCTTGATGCGATCATCGAGCGTGTCGGCCGGACCTACGAAACTCGGGTTGGTCATGTCGTGCAGCCACGGACGCAGTGCCCCAAGGAGTTCGCGGCCCGAGTCACGGTAATCCGCCACTTCCCGTCCCGGCGGCACCACCGTCAGACCGAACATGGCGAACGCGGCGTCGCGCGCGCCGACGGCGTTGGGGAAGGGCGCCGGCTTGCTGAAAGCTCCTTGCAGATGCCGGATGTCGACGATGTTGATCGCGCTGCCGGAATCGGGACCGACCACGTCGACGATCGCGTCAATGGTGTCATCGGTCAGTTCGCGAAGCAGCCCGAAATGCTCGACGGCGGGCGCTGGATCGGTCGGGTCGTTGCTGATGCTGGCGAACTGGCTGTACGGGATGCTGGCCACACTGTCGGCCAGCACGGGGGCCGCCACCCGCAGCGGATCGATCAGAGCCGAGCCGGCGGACGCGTCCCCGACATAGGAGATCCGCACCGATACGGTCAATTGCCCCTTCATGAATGGTGGCAGTCCGGGTAGCGGCGGGAGATTCAGCAGCGCGAAGCCGGTCGTCAGTTCGTCAGGCGCGGACGCAGTGAGATCTCGGTAAGCCTGCAGTACCTGCCGGGTGTGCTGACCGGAATAGAAGAGCGCGCCGGCATACAACGAAGTCACCGGGAAGAGTCCGAACTCCATCGCGACGACCACCCCGAAGTTGCTCGTTCCACCCAGCAGCGCGCCGAACAGATCGGATTCTGATTCGGATGACACACGGCGTAATTCGCCATCGGCGGTGACCACATCCATGGCGGTGACATGATCGGCGGCCCAGCCGTACTTGCGCCCCATCGTGGAACTCGCGCCGCCGGCCAGCGTGTAGCCGACCACACCGACCCCGGGCGAGGAACCGGGCAGCGGAGCCAGTCCGTAGAGTGCGGCGGCGTCGACCAGCTGACCGAATCGAACTCCGGCATCGACTCGGGCCCAATGCTTTTCGGCGTCAATGATGATTCCCGACATCCGCCTCATCGTGATCATCAATGTGTCCGCGTCGGCCCCGACGGTCGGTCCATGACCGGTGTTGAGGACCGCGACATTAAGGCCGTTGCGTGCCGCGAACCTGACGGCCTCGGACACGTCTCCGGCGCCCGTAGCACCGACCACGAGCGCGGGGCGGTGCCGCACCGCCATGTTGAACACCGCCACTTCGCTGTCGAACGCCGAGTCGTCAGCGGTGAAGACAGGTCCCCGCAGCACGCCCCGAAGCACCGAAATATTGTTACGCCACGATTCCATCTCCGGTCCCTTTCACTTCTGATCGGTATATCTATACGGTATGACCATACCGATTTATTCAACGGCGTGCACGAGCAAGGCAGGGAGACACAACCAGGCCAGGCGCCCAAACGCCGTCCGGCCGGACGCGACTGGCGTCAAAGGTGTTGAAAGGCTGGGCGATAACGCGCGGTACCGCCGGGGCCCGGCCGCTATTGGTGGTGACCGCAGTCCGGGTTGGCCGGCTTGGCCGGCCACGCGCACGCATCGATGTCGGTCGTGGCGCCGTAGCCGCCACCGGAGAACACGCCGTAGGTGCTGCCGTTGGTTCCGGTGTAGGTCGCACCACCGCCGCCGCGACCGCCGCCCGAGCTCTCGACGGTCACTGCCCAGCTCGCGGCCTCCAGCGCGGTCTTATAACCGGGCATCACATCGCTCGGCGAGCCGGTGACGAGGAAGTGCAGATGGATGCCGTTGTCCGCGATGGAATCGGGACCGTCGGTCCGCTGCGTGCTGGCCGGCGTCGGAATCAGCGACCGCAGATCCGTGCCGGCGGCCGAGGCCGTCGGGGTCTGCGACACCGTGGTGGTGACCGTCTTCGCGCTCGTGGTACTGGTGCCCGACGCGGTGCTCGGCCCCGGCGAACTGCTGCAGCCCGCGACGACCACACCGACGGTCACCGCGGCCACCACACACGTTTGATGCCTCATGTTTCCTCCCCTGGGCAGAATCGTCGCGGCGGATTAGCGGGTAGGTCTGACGCCCAAGATCCCGCGCGATGCGCCGGCGGGCTGCCCGTCGGCCATATCGACAACCTCCAGCCAACTTCCGGGAGCGATGTAGTGCCGCTTGACGTCCTCGCGATGCATGTCGATGACCAACACGCCCGCATCCGTGACTTCGTACTTGTCGAATACGCCGTAGTCGCGCGGTTCGCCGTTGCTGAACACAACCGTGAAGGGCATGCATCGAGTATGGCGGCGACCGAACTCGCCGTCTAGCCGTCGAGTGCGAGATCCTTGCGGAAGCGCTGCATGCCATCGATCTTGTCGTCGAGCGTGGCGTCGGGTCCCGAGTAGAACATCCATGGCATCGTGATGATGCCGGTGATACCGGCATCGGCGACGCGTTGGTAGTCGGCGGTGGTAAAGGCGTCGGTGAGTGGCGTCAGGATGGTGAAATCATCCATGGTTAAACCCTTTTGAGCGCGCAGTTCACGCAGCTTGCCCACCGCCTCGATGGCGTGTTCGGACTTGATCAGATCGCCGATCCAGCCGTCGTTGCGTGCGGCGCGGCGCAAAGCGGCGTCGCTGAGCCCGCCGACGTAGACGGGTATCGGCGGCGGCGTCGGTTGCATCTCCAGCCGCGGCGTCTTGTAGAAGTCGCCGTCGAACTCCGTCCAGCCGGGCGCCCACAGCGCCCGCATCAGCTCGATCATCTCGTCGGTGCGCTTGCCGCGGGCGTCGAACTGTTCGGTCATCAGGGCGAATTCCTCGCGGCACCAGCCGACACCGATACCGAGCTCGATGCGTCCGGACGCCAAAACCGCCGCGGTACCAATGGCTTTGGCCGCCGAGTAGGGATTGCGCATCGCGGGAATGTAGACCGTGGTGACGAACCGCAGCCGGGTGGTGACCTGCGCCAGGGCGCCGGCCAGCACCCAGGGGTCGGGCCAGTCGGTGAACGGCTGCCAGCGTCGTTCGCCGTCTTTGGTGTACGGGTACGGCGTGTCGAGCGTCTCCAGGTTCACCACATGATCGGGTATGCCGATGCCGTCGTAGCCGAGTTCGTCGGCGGCCTTGGCGATCTCGATGATCTCCCGGGTGTTCAGGAACGCACTGCTGATGTAGAACTTCATTGAATGTCCCGCGCCCACGCCGGCTCGATGAAGACGCCTTCTGCCTCCACGGTCACCCCTTCCGCATCCGAAATAGAGCCCTTCGCAAAGGCTTTGGCGCCTTCGGTGCGGTCGATCCAGGCGTCGCAACGAAGCGGGCCCAGGGGTGTGCCGCGCAGGTACTTCACGGTGATGGTTCCGGTGAACCGCGCCCGGGACAATCCCTCGCTGGCCGCCTCGCCGAGCATGTGGTCGAGGACGAGGGCGCTCACGCCGCCGTGCACCCGGCCGGGCGGGCCCTCGTAGGCCGACCCGAGGACGAACTCGCTCCAGCAGCGCCCGTTACCGTCGTGGTGGACGACGACCGGCGGGGCGATCGGGTTGCACAAGCCGATCGCCGCGTTGCCCAACGGCAGTGGACGATCACCGACCCGGAAGGTGACTCCGACCGGCCGGGTCCGTTGGCGCAGCAGCTGGGTGACGGCCTCGATCTGAGTGCGCGCGTGAGCGACGGCATCGTCGTCGGCCTCGGTGCGGATGGTGGCGTCGATGAGTTCGCGAACCGCCTCGGCCAGCGGAGCGTAGAGACCCGTCACCCGATCAGCCTCGGCGGCGCTGAGCACCTCGAACATCGCGTCGAACGCGCCGGCTCCCTGACTCAAGTCCCGAACACCTTGCGCACCACCGCTTTTGCACGCCGGGTTACCCGCAGATAGTTGTCCAAGAACTCACTTCCGTCGTCGTTGTGCCAGCCCGCGGCGACCGCAACCGCATTGAGCTGACGTCCGGGCCCCGGCAGCTGATCGGTCGGCTTGCCGCGAACCAGTACCAGCGCGTTGCGGGCGCGCGTCGCGGTCAACCAGGCCTGGCGCAGCAGGTCCACCTCGTCCGCGGGCACCAGCCCCTGCTCGGCGATCACGTCGAGCGATTCCAGAGTCGACGTGTTGTGCAGCGCCGGGATCTCGTGCGCGTGCTGCAGTTGCAGCAACTGCACCGTCCACTCGACGTCGGCCAGTCCCCCGCGACCGAGCTTGGTATGGGTTTTGGGGTCGGCGCCGCGTGGCAGTCGTTCGGATTCGACGCGGGCCTTGATCCGGCGGATCTCGTGCACCGCCTCGGCGGACACGCCGTCGGCCGGGTAGCGCGTCTTGTCGGCCATCAGCAGGAACCGCTGACCCAATTCGGCATCACCGGCCACCGCGTGCGCGCGCAGCAACGCCTGGATCTCCCACGGCTGTGCCCACTGCTCGTAGTAGGCGGCGTAGGAGCTCAGGGTGCGGACCAGCGCGCCGCTGCGGCCCTCCGGTCGCAGGTTCGCGTCGACCTCCAGTGGCGGGTCGACGCTGGGCGTTCCCAACAGGGTGCGCACCTGCTCGGCGATCGTCGTCGCCCACTTGACGGCGGCCGAATCCTCGACGCCACTGGCGGGTTCGCAGACGAACATCACGTCGGCGTCGGACCCGTAGCCCAGCTCGGCTCCGCCCAGCCTGCCCATGCCGATGACGGCGATCACCGCGGGCGCCTTGCGGTCTTCGGGGAGGTTGGCCCGGGTCAGTGCGTCCAGTGCCGCCTGCAGCACGGCCACCCACACCGACGTGAGCGCCTGGCACACGTCCCGTACCTCGAGCATGCCGAGCAGGTCCGCCGAACCGATGCGCGCCAGCTCGCGACGGCGCAGCGTGCGGGCGGCGGCGATGGCCCGCACCGGATCTTGATGCCGGGCCGCCGAGGCGATCAGCGCGCGAGCCACCGCGGCGGGCTCGGTCTCGATCAGCTTGGGGCCGGTCGGCGTGTCGCCGTAGTCCTGAATCACCCTGGGCGCGCGCATCAATAGGTCCGGCACGTAGCTGGACGTCCCCAGCACGTTCATCAGCCGCCTGGCTACGGCGGGCTTGTCGCGCAGCGTGGCCAGGTACCAGGTTTCCGACGCCAGCGCCTCGGACAGCCGGCGGTAGGCGAGCAACCCGGCGTCGGGATCCGGCGTGTACGACATCCAGTTCAGCAGCCTGGGCAACAGCACCGACTGCACCCGCCCGCGGCGGCCGCTCTGGTTGACCAACGCCGACATGTGGTTCAGCGCGGTCTGCGGCCCCTCGTAGCCCAGCGCGGCCAGCTGGCGCTCGGCGGCTTCGGGCGTCATGCCGTGCGAGATCTCCAAGCCGGGCGGCCCGATCGACTCCAGCAGCGGCTGGTAGAAGAGCTTGGCGTGCAGCTGGGACACCCGCACGTTCTGGTGCTTGAGCTCCTCGCGCAGCACGCCGGCCGCATCGTGGCGGCCGTCCGGACGGATGTGGGCCGCGCGCGCCAGCCAGCGCACCGCCTCCTCGTCGTCGGCCTCCGGCAACAGATGGGTGCGCTTGAGCCGCTGCAGTTGCAGCCGGTGCTCGAGCAATCGCAGAAACTCATACGAGGCAGTCAAGTTCGCGGCGTCCTCGCGGCCGACGTAGCCGCCCTCGCCCAGGGCGGCCAGCGCATCGACCGTGGACGCCACGTGCAGGGACTCGTCGCTGCGCCCGTGCACCAACTGCAGCAGCTGCACGGCGAACTCCACATCGCGCAGTCCGCCGCTGCCGAGCTTGAGCTCGCGGTTGCGAACCTCGGACGGCACCAGTTGCTCCACACGGCGCCGCATGGCCTGCACTTCGACGACGAAGTCCTCGCGCTCGCAGGCAATCCAGACCATCGGCATCAACTCGTCGAGATAGCGCTTGCCGAGTTCGGAATCGCCAACGGCGGCGCGGGCTTTCAGCAACGCCTGGAACTCCCAGGTTTTCGCCCAGCGCTTGTAGTAGGCGACGTGCGACTCGACGGTGCGGACCAGCTCACCGCTGCGACCCTCCGGCCGCAGCCCGGCATCCACCTGGAAGCACGCCGTCGATGCCACCCGCATCATCTCGGTGGCCACCCGGCTGGACAGCGTGTCGGCCTGCTCGGCGACGAAGATGATGTCGACGTCGCTGACGTAGTTCAATTCGCGGGCACCGCATTTGCCCATCGCGATGACCGCCAGCCGCGGCGGCGTCCGGTCGCCGCACACGGTGACCTCGGCCGCCCGCAGCGACGCCGCCAGCACCGCGTCGGCCATGTCGGACAGTTGGGCGCCGACCTCGGTGAACGGCAGCACCGGCTCGTCCTCGACCGTCGCGGCCAGGTCGAGGGCAGCCAGCACCAGCAGGTGGTCGCGGTACAGCGTGCACAACCGCGGCACCACCGAATTCGGCTCGGCCAGCGCGTCGTTCACGCAGTCGACGAATGCCTGGTGCAGCTCGTCGCGGGTCGGCAGTTTGACCTTGCCCCGCAGCAGTTTCCAGGACTTCGGGTTGGCGACCAGATGGTCACCGAGGGCCAGCGACGACCCCAGCACCGAGAACAGCCGCCCGCGCAGGGCGCGTTCGCTGAGCAGCGCGGCGTTGAGCTCGTCCCACCCGGTGTCCGGGTTCTCGGCGAGCCGAACCAGGGCGCGCAGTGCGGCGTCGGGATCGGGCGCCCGCGACAACGCCCACAACAGGTCGACGTGTGCCTTGTCGTCCCGGGCTGTCCAGCCCAGTTGCGCCAGACGCTCACTGGCGGGCGGGTCGACCAACCCGAGCCGGCCGACGCTGGGCAGCTTCGGGCGCTCAGTCGTTGGTCGGGTCACGACCAAAACGGTAGCGCAACCCGCCGATCTCTTAGACCAAGCGGCACCCCGTGTGAGCTACAGCGACAGGTAGGTGCTCAGCTCGTACGGCGTGACGTGGCTGCGGTAGTTCGCCCACTCCGTGCGCTTGTTGCGTAGGAAGAAGTCAAAGACGTGCTCCCCCAACGTTTCCGCGACCAGCTCGGAGGCCTCCATGGCGTGCAGCGCACTGTCGAGGCTGGTGGGCAGTTCGCGGTAGCCCATCGTGCGGCGCTCTTCGGGGGTGAGATCCCAAACGTTGTCCTCGGCCTGCGGGCCCAGCACATAACCCTTCTCCACCCCGCGCAGTCCGGCGGCCAGCAGCACGGCGAACGCCAGGTAGGGGTTGCACGCCGAGTCGGGGCTGCGAACTTCGATGCGCCGCGACGACGTCTTGTGCGGGGTGTACATCGGCACCCGCACCAGAGCGGACCGGTTGGCCGCGCCCCACGACGCCGCGGTCGGCGCCTCGCCGCCATGAACCAGGCGCTTATACGAGTTGACCCATTGATTGGTGACCGCGCTGATCTCGGAGGCATGCTCGAGAATCCCGGCGATGAACGACTTGCCCACGTCGGAAAGCTGCAGCGGGTCGTCGGGACTGTGGAAGGCGTTGACGTCGCCCTCGAACAGGCTCATGTGGGTGTGCATGGCCGAGCCCGGGTGTTCGCCGAATGGCTTGGGCATGAACGACGCCCGCGCACCATTTTCGATCGCGACTTCTTTAATGACGTAGCGGAACGTCATCACGTTGTCGGCCATCGATAGCGCGTCGGCGAATCGCAGGTCGATCTCCTGCTGGCCGGGCGCGCCCTCGTGGTGGCTGAACTCCACCGAGATGCCCATGAATTCGAGCGCCTCGATCGCGTGCCGGCGGAAGTTGGATGCGGAGTCGTGGATCGCCTGGTCGAAGTAGCCGGCGTTGTCGACGGGCACCGGCGGCGTGCCGTCGTCGGGACCGGGTTTGAGCAAGAAGAATTCGATTTCGGGGTGCACGTAGCAGGAAAAGCCAAGGTCGTTGGCCTTCTGCAGCTGGCGGCGCAGCACGTGCCGGGGGTCGGCCCAGGACGGCGAGCCGTCCGGCATGGTGATGTCGCAGAACATCCGCGCCGAGTGGTGGTGGCCGCTGGGCGACGCCCAGGGCAGCACTTGGAAGGTCGACGGGTCCGGGTTTGCCACGGTGTCGGATTCCGAAACCCGGGAGAAGCCCTCGATCGAGGATCCATCGAACCCGATGCCTTCCTCGAAGGCGCCCTCGAGTTCGGCCGGGGCGATGGCGACCGACTTGAGGTACCCCAGCACATCGGTGAACCAGAGCCGGACGAAGCGAATGTCGCGTTCCTCCAGCGTGCGGAGGACGAACTCCTTCTGTCGATCCATACGACGAACAGTAGGCAATTGCTGTTAATACCGTGTTACACGGGTGCTTAGTGCTCGGCACCACTGTTACGGCCACCAGCGCAAACAGCCCTTCCGGTCGCCGTGGCGGCCCTCACCGTTCCGGCACGCTTCGGTGTGTCGCTGTCTGCGCCTCACGGCCGATCCGATCCTCAGGCCGGCCGGGCGGTTCGCGACGGCCACCGGGTGCCGCCGCAGCATTCCAAGCCGGGCGCAGCGGTGCCCGGAACGTCCCCGGACGACCGCAGCAAATGTCGCCGAAAGCCCCACAACCTGCGGCAAAGAACCCCTGCGGTACGCACAAAAGCTGCTACAGGCCGAATTCCGATGTTTTCTCAGCGCTGGTTCAGCGGCGTCTCCGTACCGTCGGGCGCAGTGAGCAACACCGGGTTACGCAGTCCCGCCGCGTAACCGCACCAACCAGTAACCGACTCGTGCGGCTACCGTTCTCCGGCCGGAAATACGTAACCTGTCAAGCCAGTTACACATGGCAAGACGCATTACCAGGAGGTACTGAACGTGATCACCAAACTGCTAGCCATCGGAGCTATCGGTCTCGGCGTCGCCATGGCGCAACCCGCTAGCCAAGCTGCACCCGTAGTCGCCGACCCCGCGTTCAACGACCTCAGCTGCACCTGCCAGACGCCGCCCCCCGCCCCCGGGCAAACGACCGAGGACCGGATCAATCAGGGTCTGCACGACGCTCTCACCAGGTGATCAAGCAGCCCGCACGCCGGGGCATTCAAGGGGCTCACGCCCGCTGACCCGTCGGTCGGCTCAGGGCTGGCAGTGCAACGCCGGCGGCGGTGTGTCCGTCACGAAGTACCGCACGATCGCGCTGTCCACGCACTGGTTGCCGCCGAACGTCGCGGTGTGCTGGGTCCCGTCGAAGGTGATCAACGGGGCGCTTAGCTGGCGAGCCAGGCTCACGCCCGCCTGGTACGGGGTGGCCGGGTCGTGCGTCGTCGAGACCACGACGACCTTCCCCAGCGCGACCGGCGCAGTGGTGTGCGGCGCGGACGTCGCCGGCACCGGCCACAACGCGCACAGATCGCGGGGCGCGTTGCCGGTGAACTGCCCGTAGCTCAGGAACGGCGCGGCCTGGCGGATCCGTTGATCGGCCGATATCCAGGTCGTCGGGTCCGTCGGCGCCGGCGCGTCGACACACCGGACGGCGTTGAACGCGTCCTGGTCGTTGTCGTAGTGCCCCTGCTTGTTGCGGCCCTGGTAGTCGTCGGCGAGCAGCAGCAGGTCGCCCGCGTCGGTGCCGCGCTGCAACCCGAGCAGGCCGCTGGTCAGGTACTTCCAATGCTGTGGGGTGTAGAGCGCATTGATCGTGCCGGTGGTCGCGTCGGCGTAGCTCAGGCCGCGCGGGTCCGAGGTGCGGCCCGGCTTGGCGACGAGCGGGTCGATCAGTGCGTGGTAGCGGTTGACGAACTGGGCCGGATCGGTGCCCAGCGGGCACGCCGGCGAGTGCGCGCAGTCCGCGGCATAGTCGTTGAACGCGGTTTGGAATCCCGCCGTCTGGCTGATGTTTTCCTGAACCGGGTCCACGGTCGGGTCGATGGCGCCGTCGAGCACCATCGCCCGCACGTGGTCGGCGAAGTGTTCCAGATACGCGGTGCCCAGCTCGGTGCCGTAGCTATAGCCGAGGTAGTTGATCTGCTCCTCGCCCAGCGCCTGACGCACCATGTCCATATCGCGCGCCACGGACGCGGTACCGGCGTTGGCCAAGAAGTCTTTGCCCATCCGGCTCACACATTCCTGCGCCAACTGCCGGTAGATCTGCTCGATATGCGTCACACCCGCCTGGCTGTAATCGACCATCGGTTCGGTCCGGTATGCGTCGAACTCGGCATCGGTGCGGCAGCGCAGCGACGGGGTGGAGTGGCCCACGCCGCGCGGGTCGAACCCGACCAGATCGAAGTGGCGGGTGATGTCGGTGTTCTGCAGATCCGGCGCCATCCCGGCCACCATGTCGACGGCCGACCCTCCGGGCCCGCCCGGATTGATCAACAGCGACCCGATCCGCTGGCCGGTGGCCGGCACCTTGATCACCGCCAACTTCGCTTGTGCCCCAGTGGGATTGTTGTAGTCGACCGGGACCGACACGGTGGTGCATTGTGCGGTGGGGACGTCGCTGCTGTCGGTGAGAACTTGGCTGCAACTGCCCCAGGTCGGCGACGCCACGGCCGGCGGCCCCGGATTCGGGGTTTGACCCTCACCGGGTTCCGGGGTTGCACCAGCCATGGGCAGTGCCGGTTGCAGCGCAACCAGCAGGCCTAACGACAGCAGCGCCGAGCTCAACAATCTCAGGCGCGACATGGCTGTCAATCGTCGCAGCCTCCGATACCTGTGACGGCGCGAATCGGTCACGCCTTGGTCTCGGGCTCGGCGCGGCACCGCCGCGAATCAGCGTTCGGCTCGGTTAGCACTTCGCGCCGCTCGGCGGCGTGGTGCCACCGATCAGGTACGCGGTCACGTAGTCGTCGATGCAGCTGTCGCCCTGGAACACGACTGTGTGCTGGGTGCCGTCGAAGGTGAGCAGCGAGCCGTGCAGCTGACCCGCCAGATCGACGCCGGCCTTGTACGGCGTCGCCGGATCGTGCGTGGTCGACACCACGACGGTCGGGGCCAGGCCCGGCGCCGAGACGGCATGCGGCTTGCTGGTGGGCGGCACCGGCCAGAACGCACAGGTGCCCAGCGGCGCGTCACCGGTGAACTTGCCGTAGCTCATGAACGGAGCGATCTCGCGAGAGCGGCGATCTTCGTCAATTACCTTGGCGCGGTCGGTAACTGGCGGCTGATCGACGCAGTTGATCGCAACCCGCGCGTCGGTGGCGTTGGTGTAGTGGCCGTGCGGGTCGCGACGCATATACATATCCGCCAGGGCCAGCAGGGTGTCGCCGTGGTTGTCGGTCAGTTCCCTCAGGCCGTCGGTGAGGTGATGCCACAGCGTCGGCGAGTACAGCGCCATGATGGTGCCGACGACGGCGTCGCTGTAGCTCAATCCGCGCTGGTCCTTGGTCGGTATCGGCCTGCCGACCATTTGGTTGTTCGGGTCGACCATCGGATCGATCAGGCTGTGGTAAACCTCGACGGCCTTGGACGGGTCGGTGCCCAGCGGGCAGTTCGACTGCTTGGCGCAGTCGGTGGCGTAGTCGTTGAACGCGTCCTGGAATCCCTTGGCCTGACGCAGGTCTGCTTCGATCGGGTCGGCGTTGGGGTCGACGGCGCCGTCGAGGATCATCGCCCGCACGTTGTGCGGGAAGGCCTCGGCGTAGGCCGCCCCGATCCGGGTGCCATAGGAGTAGCCCAGGTAGGTCAGTTTGTCGTCGCCGAGCGCCGCGCGAATGGCATCCAGATCCTTGGCGACGTTGACCGTCCCGACATTGGCCAGAAAATCCTTGCCCATCTTGTCGACGCAGCGGCCGATGAACTGCTTGGTCTCGTCCTCCATGTGAGCGACGCCGGCCGGACTGTAGTCGACGTTCGGCTCGGTGCGCAGCCGGTCGTTGTCGGCGTCGGAGTTACACCAGATCGCCGGGCGCGACGACCCGACACCACGCGGGTCGAAACCGACCAGGTCGAACCGCTCGCGGACCCGCTTGGGCAATGTCTGAACGACGCCGAGCGCGGCTTCGATGCCGGATTCGCCTGGCCCACCAGGGTTGATCACCAGCGAGCCGAGCTTGTCGCCGGTCGCGGGGAAACGAATCATCGCCAGCGAAGCGATGTCGCCGTCGGGGTGGTCGTAGTCGACGGGCACGGCGAGGTGGCCGCACATGGCGCCGGCGGGAAGCTTCACCGATCCCCTGGTGACCCGACACTGCGTCCACTCCACCGGCTGACCCAGTCTCGGCGACGCCATGAGTGGGTGCCCGGCGACGACGCGCACGCAGCCCCCCAGAACGATTGCCACGGCAGCGATCGCTGTCGAGACCAGAAGCATGCGCGCGAACCTGTCGCGGCGAGTCAGACTCATGCCAACACATGCTGCCAGAGACAACCTGAGACTTTCGTGAGCGGCCACCGCCGGTCGGCTACCAGTAGTTATTCGGTGTTGACCGATGCGCACAATGGCACGTCTCACACCCCTGCGACGTTCCAACTGCGCAGCAGAGATGGCAGAATGGCGAAAGTCAGACGAACCCGGGGACCTTCAACGGCCACGAGGATCGACCCGACCACCATTTAGGGACAATGATGTCTGAGCAGAACGTCTACGGTTCAAACGCGGCGTCGCAAACGCCCCGGACCAAAATCCGTACGCATCATCTCCAGAAAATGAAGGCCGAAGGCCACAAGTGGGCCATGCTCACGGCCTACGACTATTCGACCGCCCGCGTATTCGACGAGGCCGGCATTCCGGTGCTGCTGGTCGGCGACTCGGCGGCCAACGTCGTGTATGGCTACGACACCACGGTGCCGGTCTCCATCGATGAGCTGATCCCGCTGGTTCGTGGCGTCGTGCGTGGTGCGCCACATGCCCTCGTGGTCGCCGACCTGCCGTTCGGCAGCTACGAGGCCGGGCCCAGCGCCGCGCTGGCCGCCGCCACCCGGTTCATGAAGGAAGGCGGCGCGCACGCGGTCAAGCTCGAGGGCGGTGAGCGGGTGGCCGAGCAGATCGCCTGCCTGAGCGCGGCGGGCATCCCGGTGATGGCCCACATCGGCTTCACTCCGCAAAGCGTCAACAGCCTGGGCGGCTTCAGGGTGCAGGGCCGCGGCGACGCGGCGGAGCAGACGGTGCACGACGCGATCGCCGTCGCCGAAGCCGGCGCGTTCTCCGTCGTCATGGAGATGGTGCCCGCCGAGCTGGCCACCCAGATCACCGGCAAGCTGACCATCCCGACCGTCGGGATCGGCGCCGGCCCGAACTGCGACGCGCAGGTGCTGGTCTGGCAGGACATGGCGGGTATGAGCAGCGGCAAGTCGGCGCGATTCGTCAAGCGATTCGCGAACGTCGGCGACGAATTACGCCGGGCCGCTACCCAATACGCGCAGGAAGTGGCCGGCGGCGTTTTCCCCGCCGACGAACACTGCTTCTGAGCTACTGCATTCCGCAGCGAGCCTTGAAATCGGTCAGCGGCTGGCGAATTGCTTCCAGGTCGGCATGCGCCTGCGGGTTGGCGTCCATGTACTGCTTGATCTGATCGCCAATCTCGCTGCGCGGCTGGCCTTTTAGGCTGGTGAAGTACGCGTTGACGTCGGGATGGCTGAACAGATACACCGACGTCGCCGCCGCGACCCCCGACGAAACCTGGGCGAGATCGGCCGCCGTGCAGTTCGGTGGCGGCGGCGGCTCAGGGTCCGCTTGAGCCGAGCCCACGGCAGCGAAAAGCATTGCGCCGCTGATGGCCCCGGCGGCAATTGCGCCGCCGACCGCGCGCGACGTGGCGAGTGCGAAATACACCATCGGTAGCTCCTCCCTCAGGTATGCGAAACGTACCGGCACGCAAAACCATAAGCGGCTGCGGCGATCCCATGGACCAAATTCATTTATCTGGCAAACACGCAAAACTCCGCCGCGGTAGCCGCCGGGGTCGATATGCTTGCGAGATGAATCGGCGGCGCTGGATCGGGGCACTGCTGGCAGTGCTGGGGATGACCTCAATTCCCGGAATCATTTTCGCGACGGGATCCGCCGGACGGGTGGAAGCCAGTATCTGTGTCGGCGCCGGCCGACGCGTGTCGGTCAGCGGTTGCGCCAATGTCGCCGACGCCATCCAGCGCTATGTGCCGCCGCCGGCGGATTACGCGCCGATGCCGGAGGACACCACGCCGCCGCCTCCCCCGCCCCCGTAGTCGGTGGCTCAATCCGTCCGCCCAGGCCAGCGGCGGTGGACACGCCGCGGCAATGATCGCTGAGAGCGGAGCAGGTGCGGTGTGGCACCCTATGGGTAACCATTTACGAGCGTCGATGACCGTGTAATACCGCGTCGGCGCGCCCCCCAACGGAGCCGAAAAAATGCCAGAACCCTCGCGCCATCTGGAGGTCGAGCGCAAGTTCGACGTCCCCGATTCGACGGTCACACCGTCGTTCGAAGGCATCGCGACGGTGGCCCGGGTGGAGAAGTTGCCGACGCAATCGCTGGACGCGGTGTACTTCGACACGCAGACGCAAGACCTCGCCCGCAACAAGGTCACGCTGCGGCGCCGCACCGGTGGCCACGACGCGGGCTGGCACCTCAAGTTGCCGGCCGGACCCGACGCCCGCACCGAGATCCGCACGCCGCTGGGCTCCGCGGACGACGACACCGTCCCCGGCCAGTTGCTGGACGTGGTGCTGGCGATTGTGCGCGACCGGCCGCTCAAACCCGTCGCCCGGATCACGACCCAACGCGAAAGCCAGGTGCTGTACGGCATCGAGGGCGCGCCTTTCGCGGAGTTCAGCAACGACCATGTCCGCGCGTGGTCGACCAATGCGACCGATAGCCCCGACGCGGAACCGGTCGTGCAGGAGTGGCGCGAATGGGAACTCGAGCTCGACGAATCCCGCGGCGCGTCGGACACCGAGGTGCTCGGCCGGCTGAGCAACCGGCTGCTGGATGCCGGCGGCGAACCCGCGAACCACGCATCCAAGCTGGCGAGGGTGCTCGGGACGACGGCGTCGACGAACGGGACCAAGCCACCCGAAGACCCCGTGCGGCGGGCGATCGCCGAGCAAATCGACGAACTCTTGGTATGGGATCGCGCCGTGCGCGCCGACGTCTACGACTCCGTACACCAGATGCGGGTCACCACCCGCAAGATCCGCAGCCTGCTGAAGGACGCCCAGGCGGGGTTGTCCGACGACACCCATGCCTGGGTCCTCGACGAACTGCGTGAGCTCGCCGGTGTCTTGGGCGTGGCGCGCGACGCCGAGGTGCTCGCGCAGCGCTACGAGCAAGAGCTGGACCGGCTGGCACCGGAGCTGGTGCGTGGACCGGTGCGCGAACGCCTGGTCGAGGGCGCCAAACGCCGCTACCAGTCCGGGTTGCGGCGTTCGTTGATCGCGATGCGGTCGCAGCGCTACTTCCGGCTGCTCGACGCGCTCGATTCGATCGTGGCCGAAAGCCGGGTCACCGCGACCGGCGAGCAGCCGGCACCGGTCACCATCGATGCCGCCTATAAGAAAGTGCGCAAGGCCGCCAAGGCCGCCGCCGAAGCGGACCAGGCCGCCCAAGAGGCCCACGAGGAGCACGTCGGGCCTGCCGCCGACGAGGACCATCATGACGACGAAGAGCACGACCGCGACGAGGCGCTGCACGTAATTCGTAAGCGCGCCAAGCGACTTCGCTATACCGCGGCGGCGACCGGCGCGGACGACGTCTCCAAGCAGGCCAAGGCGATCCAGACGTTGCTCGGCGATCATCAAGACAGCGTCGTCAGCCGCGACCACCTGGTTCAGCAGGCCGACGCCGCCCATGCCGCGGGCGAAGACACCTTCACCTACGGTCTGCTCTACCAGCAGGAGTCCGACCTGGCCGAGAGCTGCCGTCAGCAGCTCGACGAAGCGCTGAGCAAGCTCGACAAGTCGGTGAAAAAGACGCGCTGACGGTGGGGCGGGCGAGTTGGCCTGTAAGCCGGATTCTGTTCCCCACCGCCGCGGCATAAGCAACGGCGGCACGGCGGCGACCATCCATCTGGACACACCGTTGCCGGGTGCCTCAAGCGGCCTACCCGCAGGCTCGGGCGAGCAGCCCTCAATCGCCTGCGCGGCCGCACCTTTCGGTGCGGCCTTCTTGACCTTGCTTCGGGTGGGGTTTGCCTAGCCACCCCGGTCACCCGGGATGCTGGTGCGCTCTTACCGCACCGTTTCACCCTTACCACCGCGAGGGTGGCGGTTTGTTTTCTGTGGCACTTTCCCGCGAGTCGCCTCGGATTGCTGTTAGCAATCACCCTGCTCTGTGAAGTCCGGACTTTCCTCGACTCGTTGCCGCATGGACACGAGCCGCGGCCGCCCGGCCAACTCGTCCGCACGAACACGGTACTCGCTGGTCAATCTCCTGGCCAGCGACCGCCCCGGGGCTTGCTCGACCATTGCCCAATAAGGATGTTGGTGTCACGCTGTCGAGATGACAGAAGCCGATGCTTACGTCGACCAGGCGGTAGCGGGCATCGCGGAGCCCCAGCCGATGTACAAGGCGCTGCGCGAATCGACCCCGGTGTTCCGGTCGCCTCAGGCGGTGGTGCTCAGCCGCCTGGCCGATATCGAGATGGCGCTCAAGCGCACCGAACTGTTTTCCTCGAACATGGACGCGGTCGATCTGGGCAACGTCCGACCGCTGATCCCGCTGCAAATCGATCCGCCCGAGCACGCGAAGTACCGTCGCATCCTCGATCCCCTGTTCACCCCCCGCGAGATGGCCCGGCGTGAGCCGCGCGTCGCCGAGCTGGTGAACGAAATGATCGACCGGTTCGCCGGGCGGGGCGAATGCGACTTCCACGAAGAGTTCGCGGTGCCGTTGCCGTGCACCGTGTTCCTGCAATTGCTCGGGCTGCCGCTGGAAGACCTCGACCAGTTTCTGCTGTGGAAGGACGGTGTCATCCGCCCCGAGGGCGACTCCGGCTATAACCGCCGCCACGAATCCACGGCGCCGGTAGCGCAACAGATTTACGAGTACTTCGAACGCGCCATCGACGACCACATCGCCAGCCCACGTGACGACGTGCTGTCCGCGATGATCGCCTCCGAGATCGCCGGCGAACCGTTGTCGCGCGAGGAGCTGCTCGACATCTGTTTCCTGTTCCTGATCGCCGGACTGGACACCGTCACCGACTCGCTCGACTGCTTCTTCGTCTACCTGGCGCGACACCCCGAACACCGCCATCAGCTCGTCTCCGAGCCCGACGTCTTGCCGCATGCCATCGAGGAGTTATTGCGTTGGGAGACACCGGTTCCCGGAGTGGTTCGGGTCGCGATGCAAGACGTCGAAGTGGGCGGATGCCCGATCAGCAAGGGCGAGCGGGTCAGCCCGTTACTCGGCGCGGCTAATACCGACCCCGCCGAGTTCCCCGATCCCGATGTGGTGGACTTCAACCGCAGCCCGAACCGGCACCGCGCGTTCGGCGGCGGACCGCACCGCTGCCTCGGGTCTCACCTCGCCCGGATGGAGCTTCGGGTGGCGTTGCGTGAATTTCACCGCCGCATACCGGATTACGAGATCAAGCCGGGCACCCAGCTGGTCTACACCGCCGCGTTGAGGTCGGTGGAATCGCTGCCGCTGACCTTCGCGGTGTCATGAGCCGGGTCTCGGTGGACCCTGACCTGTGCACCGGCCACGGCCGCTGCTACAGCCTGGCACCCGGCGTCTTCGATGCCGACGAGTTGGGCCACTGTGTGGTGCTTGTCGAGGATGTCTCGGGTGAGCTGGAAGCCCAGGCCGTCGTCGGCGAGCAAAACTGTCCGGAGCAGGCAATCACGGTGTCGCGCTGATCAGCCCGTCAACGGAGGAGACGATCGCCATGGAGTTGACCGCCCTGCTGTGCAACCACGCGGAGGTGCAAAACAACCGCCTCTACGTATTGGGCGGCGGGATCGATCAATCCGTCGTTCCGGCCGGCCAGCCCGGTCCGTGGTCGGTGTCGCTGTCCGTGGGACTCATCATCGAAGTCCCGTGGATCGAGACGAACAAAGACCATCCGGTTCACATCGCTCTGCTCGACGCTGATGGCAACCCGGTTGCAGTACAGACGAATTCGACCGATCATCTGGCGTTCGGCATCGATCTGCGGATCAACCTCGGCCGTCCGCCGCTGCTCGAAGCCGGCACCAGCCAGAATGTTGCATGGCCGTCAACGTGCCGATTCTTCCGTTCGCCGAGCTCGGGTCGTACACGTTCGCCGTCAGCATTGACGGCACCGTGCTGCGCCGCCTGCCCTACCGGCTGATCAGTCAGCAAAGCGTGACGATGTCGCCCGACGGCCCGGCTGGTGGCGGGCGGGTCGTTCCGTCCGTTCAGTGAGGCCGCTCATCGAGTGAGCGCTGACGGCGTTGAGCGCGCGCTCAGGGCGGAATTCGAGCGATTTCTCCGCCCACGAAGCACACTCAATGCCGGGCGATCGCGTGGTAAGCCATGTCGGCAACGGTCAGGCAGTATTCGTCGTCGACGGCGGCGTCCGAATACAACGCGCGAATGTTGATCGGCGCCAAGAGAATCTGCGTGGCAGCCACCGTGGTGATTCCGTCGCGTAGTTCGCCGCGCTTCCTGGCGCGGTCGATGAGCTGGCGCACCACCGCGAAACGGGCCCGCCAGAACATTATTCGGGTCTCTTCATCGTGACGCCCACGCGGACCCATCACCAACGCCCGCAAGAACGCACGGCCCACTTCGGAGTTGATGCGCTTACCGACGCCGAGGGCCAATGCTTCCAGATCCCCGCGCAACGAGCCGGTGTCCGGTACCTCGCCCCAGGTCTCGAGATCGGCCAGCGCAGCGTCGACGATCAGCCGCTGGCGATCGCCCCAGTGACGGTAGATCATCCCCGCGTCGAGACGGTACCGCTCGGCGAGGGCCTCGACGCTGAATCGCTCGACGCCCCAGCGGGCCAACTCGTCGAGCACCGCCGGCATCACCTGCGCCCGGATATCTGCGGGAACGGCGCCCGGCGCGTCCTCGGGTGGTTGATCCGGCGGCATCTGCTACTCCTCAAAGGCTAAAGATAGCCGGTCTGATTCACGAGCCGCACCGAAGATTCTCCGTCCATATAGAACTCAGCGATACTCAAGGACGCCAGGTCAAGGTGCAATCTGTACAGGATGCCGGGCCCCGCATCCAGCGCCAGGCGCAACAGCATCTTGATCGGCGTGACATGCGAAACGACAAGCACCGTGGCGCCGGGATAGGCAGCGATGATTCGTTCCCGGGCCTGGCACACCCGCTCGAGCGCGGTATCGAAACTCTCGCCGCCCGGGGGCTCGGTGCTGGTGTCGCGCAGCCAGCGGGTGTGTAGTTCGGGATCGCGTTCGGCGGCCTCGGCGAACGTCAGCCCCTCCCAGCCGCCGAAGTCGGTTTCGATCAGGTCGTCGTCCACGGTCACGTCCAGGCCGAGCGCCTTGGCCGCCACGGTCGCCGTGTCATAGGCCCGTTGCAGTGGCGAGGAGATCACCGCGGCGATGCCGCCACGCGCGGCCAGATACCGCGCCGCCGCCTGTGCCTGTTGGCGGCCCAGGTCGGTCAGTTCCGGGTTGCCGCGCCCGGAATAACGGCGCTGCACCGACAGCGCGGTCTGCCCGTGCCGCAGCAACAGCAGCCTGGTCGGCGTGCCACGCGCGCCGGTCCAGCCGGGCGACGACGATTGCGTCGCAGCACTTTTCGCGGCCTGGGCTGCCGCGGGCTCGGCGACCGCCGATTCGGAGATCTCGGCGCTGACCTCGGCCGCGGCGTCCATCGCTTCGTTGGCCAGCCGATCGGCATGCTTGTTACGTTCGCGCGGGATCCATGTATAGCTGATCCGGTCGAAGCGCACCGCCAGCTTCCGGGCCTCGGCGTGCAACTCAATCAGGTCGGGGTGCTTGACTTTCCACCGCCCGGACATCTGCTCCACCACCAGCTTGGAATCCATGAAGACGTCAGCCTCGCGGGCACCCAGCCGCACGGCATCTTCCAAACCGGCTATCAGCCCTCGGTATTCGGCAACGTTGTTGGTCGCCCGGCCGATGGCCTGTTTGCTTTCGGCCAGCACGGTCGCGCGGTCTTCGGTGTGCACCACCGCGCCGTATCCGGCCGGCCCGGGATTGCCTCGGGACCCGCCATCGGCTTCGATGACAACCTTCACTGACCGATCCCCTTGACCCGCAACAGGATCGCGCCGCATTCCGGGCAGCGCACCACGTCGTCGTCGGCCGCCGCCGAGATGCGGGCCAGCTCACCCCGGTCGATCTCGATCCGGCATGCGCCGCAGCGATGTCCGAGCAGCGGCCCGGCGCCCGGTCCTCCCCCGGCGCGCTGCCGCTCGTAGAGCGCGGACAACGCGGGGTCCAGGGCGGCGGCCAGCCGGTCGCGTTGCTGTGCGTGCGTCTGGCGGGTCTCGTCGATTTCGGCCAGCGCGGCATCGAGGCCCTGCTGCGCCCCGGCCAGGTCCGCCTGCAGCGTCTCCATCGTCTCCTGCTCGGCAGCCGCCTGGGCCTGCAACTCCTCACGGCGTTCCATGACTTCCAGCAGCGAATCTTCCAGGCTGCTCTGACGACGCGTCAGGGTTTCCAGTTCGTGTTGCAGATCCGCCAACTGCTTCGCGTCGGTGGCCCCCGAATCGAGCAACGCCCGGTCGCGGTCCTCGCGCTGACGCACCGCCGCGATCTCCGACTCGTACCGCGACACCTGAGTGTCCAAGTCTTCCAAAGCGATTCGCACCGCGCTCAGCCGATCATTGGCCGCGTCGTGCTCGCTGCGCATCCGCTCGATCGCCTCCCGCTGTGGCAGGCGGGTGGCCCGATGCGCGATCCGAGACAGCTCCGCATCCAGCTCGGACAGCTCCAAGAGCGAACGCTGCTGTGCTACTTCGGCTTTCATGATTGATCTCCACATGTTTCGTGGCCGAGATTCCAAGGGTCGGTGCGGGTGGTGGACACGTGCACCGGCAGGTCCGCACCGAACTGGGACCGCAGCACCTCAGCGGCTTGTGCGCACCAGGGGAATTCGCTGGCCCAGTGCGCGACGTCGATCAGCGCCACCTCCGAGGTCCGGCGATGCTCGTCGGCCGGATGGTGGCGCAGGTCGGCGGTCACAAAGGCCTGCACGTCGGCGCGGGCAGCGATGCTCAACAGCGAATCCCCGGCACCGCCACACACCGCGACCCGCGAGACGACCCGGTCGGGGTCGCCGGCGGCGCGCACACCCCAGGACGTCCGCGGCAACGCGGCAACGACCCGGGAGACGAAGGCGCGCAACGATTCCGGTTTTGCCAGCGTGCCGATACGGCCCATTCCGGTATCGCCGGGCGCGGGCACCAGGGCGAAGATATCGAACGCCGGTTCTTCGTACGGGTGGGCGGCGCGCATCGCGGCCAGCACCGCGGCCCGGGCCCGCGCGGGTGCGACGACCTCGAACCGGTCTTCCTCCACCCGCTCGACGGTTCCCACGCTGCCCACCGCGGGCGTGGCGCCATCGTGCGGCAGGAACTGCCCGATACCGCAGACGCTCCAGCTGCAATGCGAGTAGTCGCCGATGTGTCCGGCGCCGGCCTCAAACACGGCCGCCTGCACCGCTTCTGCGTTCGCGCGCGGCACGTAGATCACCCACTTGTCGAGATCGGCCGGCTCCGACAGCGGTTCGAGCACCGCTTCGACGGTGAGGCCGAGGGCGTCCGCGAGCGCGTCGGAGACACCCGGCGATGCCGAGTCGGCGTTGGTGTGTGCGGTGAACAGGGAGCGCCCACTTACGATCAGCCGGTGCACCAGCGCACCCTTGGGCGTGCTGGCCGCGACCGTGTCCACCCCGCGCAACAGCAGTGGGTGATGGGCCAGCAGCAGGCCGCCCTCGGGGACTTCGTCGACGACCGCCGGCGTCGCGTCGACCGCAATCGTCACCGAGTCGAGCACGTCAGCCGGGTCACCGCACACCAATCCGACCGAATCCCACGATTGGGCCAGCCGCGGCGGGTAGGCCTCGTCCAGGACTTCGATCACGTCGGACAGCCGTGCGCTCACCGATGCCTCCCACTGTTCGCGACGGGCATGGCCTCCGAGATGGCCTGGACCAGCAGCGGCCACTCCCGGCGCACCGCGGCCCGCAGATAGCTCTCGTCCAGGCCGACGAACGTGTCACAGCGACGCACCGCAATCCCCTTGTCGTGCAGAGCATTACGCACTCGAACGGCATCGGGGACGCGGAACAGCACGAACGGGGCCTGCCCGTCGACCACGTCGGCGCCCACCGAGGTCAAACCGACCACCATCTCGGTGCGCAGTTGCGCCAGCCGCACCGCGCCGGCTTCGGCCTCGGCAACCGCGTCGGGTGCACAACACGCGGCCAGCGCCGTGAGTTGCAGGGTGCCCACCGGCCAATGCGCACGCTGAGAGGTCAAGCGCGCCAACACCTCTGGCGCGCCCAGCGCGTAGCCCACCCGCAGTCCGGCCAGCGCCCAGGTCTTGGTCAGGCTGCGCAGCACCAGCACATCGGCGGGCGAGTCTGCGGCCAGCGACTCCGGCTCGCCCGGAATCGAATCCGCGAATGCCTCGTCGACCACCACGATCCGCCCGGGCCGACGCAAGGCGAGCAGCTGCTCGCGGCGGTGCAGCACCGAGGTGGGGTTGGTCGGATTACCCACCACGACCAGGTCGGCGTCCTCCGGCACTTCCAAAGCGCCGTCGAGGCCGAATGGCGGTTCGACGACGACGTGGTGCACCGGCACCCCGGCCGCGCGCAGCGCCACGGCCGGCTCGGTGAACGAGGGCGCGATGACCGCCGCCAGCGCCGGGCGCAGGTTGGGCAGCAACGCGAACCCTTCGGCGCCGCCGGCCAGCGGCAGCACCTCATCGCGCGCCCGGCCGTGCCGCCGCGCGGCCGCGTCTTGCGCCCGGTGCTGGTCCTCAAGGCTGGGGTAGCGCGCCAGGTCCGCCAGCCGCGCGGCCAGCCGCTCGATCAGCCATTGCGGTGGATGCGCGTGGCGGACGTTGACCGCGAAATCGAGCATGCCGGGCGCCGCGGCCTGATCACCGTGATAGCGCGCCATCGATTCCGGACTCGCCATCCGAGAAACACTAGTGCGCGCTGCCGGCCCCGGGCACCGCCCGGGTGAGGCTACTGCTGCTTGTCGATCTTGCCGGCGATCTGAGCTGCGACCTTGACGCCCAAGTCCGCCGGGTCTTTGCGCATCAGGACGACGTCGACGACAACGTTGTTGCGCGCCGTCAGCGCCCGCTGAACGGTGATGGTCATCGCGTCGGGTTGGCCACTCATGGTCATGGTCGTCGTCTGCGTAACGCTCAAGATTCCGTTGGTGTTGGCGAACGGACCCATCTTGAATGTCATCTGGGTGCCGTCGTCTTTGGCAGGCACGTTGATTTGACGGTCCGCACAGGCAGGCCAGCGCTGGGCGGAGGTGCTGAAGAAGTCATTCGCCTCCTTGGCGGAGGGGAACAACACCACCACCTGGCCCACCATGACGTCCTGGTCGTTTCCCAGCGAAGTGGAGTCGGCGTCACCGCTGACCGCGGTGTTGCCGCTGCCCGCGTATACGGGGGCCTCCGCGGGGCCCAGCGTGTAAACGCACTCGTCGGGAAACTTCCAGCCCGGCGGTCCCGGTGGCTGCTTGGTCGAGTCGTCCTGCAGCTTGTCGATTTTGTCCTTGCTCGCCGACCCCGTGACGCCCAGCACGGTGTCGACCTCGGCCGGCGTGAGCAACAGACTCGACAGCGCGGCCTGCGCGATCGGCGGCTTCGATGACGACGTGGTGGTTGTGGTCTTACTCGACGAAGCCGGGCCGTTGCCGTCGCCGCTGCCACAGGCAGCAACTAACGTGACAGCAACGATGACGACTCCGACTGTTAATCGGCGCATGCATTTTCACCCTTCAAAGCCCCCCTCGTGGGCTGAGCATAGCCTGGCTCGCTGCGTCTCGAGCAAACTGGCGGCGAGCCTGCGCGCAGGCGCGAAATCAGGTGAAGCGCTGAATGAACTTCACGGCGGCATCGGCGACTTCTTTCCAGCCGCTGTCGATGACCAGGGAGTGGCCGCGGGCGGGGATCCGCTCGATCTCGGTGACACCCGGGTTGTGCTTGGACTGAAGCTTGAAGGTGGCCTCGGTGACCGCCAGCGGCACGGTGTGGTCGTTTTCCCCCGCGATGATCAGCAGCGGGCCGCGGTCAGGATTCTTCGAGTCCACCTTGGTCTCGCTGGCCGGGTTGAAATTCGAAATCGCCGCCTGAAACAGCGGCAGGCCGGGCGCCGGCACGTGATAGGTGTCGTGCAGTTCCTTGGCCTCGGCCTCGTCGAGGTTGTTCGCCCAGCCGTACTTGAACTGATCGAAGGTCAGGGCGACGGCCTTGCCGTGGTTGGCGGGGTTGCCCAGCACCGGGAACGACGAGCGCAGCGCCGAGATCGGCAGCGGCAGAATCCCTCTGAACGGGGCGTTGTCGATCGACACGGTCGCCACCGACGCACCCGTGCCCGCGATCTTCTGGGAGATCAAGCCGCCGAAGGAGTGACCGACGACCGCGGGTTTCTTCGTCAGCTGCCCGATGGCTTCCAGATAGTGATCAGTGACGGCTTGAACTGTCTTGTGCGCGAAGACTTCTGGATGCTCGAACGCCTCGGCGACGGTGGCCGGATCGTCGGGCCAACCGGGGGCGATGGTCGCGTATCCGTTCGCTTCGAACAACTCACGCCAACGCTGCCAGCTGCTGGACAGCAACCACAGACCATGCACGAACACCACCGGAGTCAGTCCAGAGGCGTTGGCTTTGTCGATCTCCGCCTTTTCCCAATCCGTGATGGTGCTACCGGTCATGGTGCTTCCTTCCGCAACTGCTGGCGCAGACGCTGGCAAAAACGGTAGGCAACGAAACCCGTTGCCTACCAGACTAAGAATCCCCTAGAAGCGAACTGAGCGCATCTCCAGCGAGGCCCTTGATGCCGCACTACTGGCAATCAACGAGAATGGTGACGTGACAGGAGCAGTTTCCCAGGCGCCCCAGCTGGTGATCTTCGACCTCGACGGCACCCTGACCGATTCCGCGGCGGGAATCGTCGCCAGCTTCACCCATGCGCTCGAGCACATCGGCGCCCCCGTGCCCGACGGTGACCTGGCCGCGCAGATCGTCGGCCCGCCGATGGACGAGACGTTCCAGCTGATGCTCGGGGAGGACGCCGACGCGGCGTTCGCGGCGTTCCGGGAGGAGTATGGCGCTCGGGGCTGGGCGATCAACAGCCTGTTCGACGGGATCGAGCCGCTGCTGGCCGACCTGCGCGCCGCGGGTGTACGGCTGGCCGTGGCCACCTCCAAGCTGGAGCCGACGGCGCGGCGCGTCCTTGCCCACTTCTCGATCGACGGGCACTTCGAGGTCATCGCCGGCGCCCTCCCCGACGGCACCCGCCGCAGCAAGGAGGACGTCCTGGCGCACGCGCTGGCCCAGCTGCAACCGCTGCCCGAGCGAGTGCTGATGGTCGGCGACCGCAGCCACGACGTCGACGGGGCGGCCGCGCACGGCATCGACACCGTGGTGGTCGGCTGGGGCTACGGCAAGGCCGATTTCGCCGACGGCTACACCGTGACCGGCGTGACGCATGCCGCCACGATCTCCGAGCTGCGGAGGGCGCTCGGTGTCTGAGTTGCACGTGACATTCGTCTGCAGCGGCAACATCTGCCGCTCACCGATGGCCGAGAAAATGTTCGCCGACCAGCTGCGCCAGCGTGGTCTCGGCGACGCGGTGCGCGTGACCAGTGCGGGCACCGGCAACTGGCATGTCGGCAGTGGCGCCGACGAGCGGGCGGCCAAGGTCCTGCGCGCCCACGGCTATTCCACCGAGCACCGCGCCGCGCAGGTCGACGACGACCACCTGGGCGCCGACCTGGTGGTGGCCCTCGGCCGCAATCATCTGCGGATGTTGCAGCAGCTCGGCGTCGACAGCGACCGGATCCGGATGCTGCGCTCGTTCGACCCGCGCTCGGGCGCCCACGCCCTCGACGTCGAGGATCCCTACTACGGCAACCACGCCGACTTTGAAGAGGTGTTGGCCGTCATCGAGGCCGCGTTGCCCGGCCTGCACGACTGGGTCGACGAGCAACTAGCGCAAAACGGGCACGGTTGATGCCACGTTTCCTCGCGAGATTGGCATTCCTGCTACGACCAGGCTGGATAGCGCTGATCCTGGTAGTCATCGCCTTCACCTACCTGTGTTTCATGGTGCTCGCGCCGTGGCAACTCGGAAAGAATGCCCGCACTTCACGGGAGAACCACCAGATCGAGAACTCCCTCAATACGGCACCGGTGCCATTGAAAACCCTGTTGCCGCAGCAGGATTCGTCGGCGCCGAATGCCCAATGGCGCAGGGTGACCGCGACCGGGCACTACCTGCCCGACGTCGAGGTGCTGGCGCGACTGCGGGTCGTCGAGGGAGACCAGGCCTTCGAGGTGCTGGCGCCGTTCGTCGTCGACGGCGGGCCGACCGTTCTCGTCGACCGCGGTTACGTGCGCCCCGAGCCGGGCTCGCACGTCCCGCCGATCCCCCGCCCGCCGCAGGAGACGGTGACCATCAGCGCGCGGCTGCGCGACTCCGAACCGGCGGTTGTGGACAAGGAGCCGTTCTCCAGAGACGGTGTACAGCAGGTGTATTCGATCAACACCGACCAGGTCTCGGTGCTGACCAAGGTTCCGCTGGCCGGGTCGTACCTGCAGCTGGTCGAAAGCCAGCCCGGCGGGCTCGGCGTGATCGGCGTGCCGCACCTCGACGCCGGCCCGTTCCTGTCCTACGGCATCCAGTGGATTTCGTTCGGCATCGTCGCCCCGATCGGGCTTGGTTATTTCGCCTACTCCGAGATCCGGATTCGGCGCCAAGAAAAGCAGGCGAAGGCCCCCGAAACCCCGATGACCGTCGAGGAGAAACTCGCCGACCGCTACGGCCGGCGGCGCTGAGCCCGTCGAGTGTGCGCCGAGGGCGCCCCAGACGCGCACCCGATGGCTACCAACGCCGCGGCCCCAAGCTGGACAATCCGCGACAGCGCCACCGCGCGGCGCAGGTCGGCCGCGGTGGGCGCTCGCCCGTCGCCCAGGGTGGGGCGAATCTGCAGCTCATGAAGATATTGCGTGGGCCCGCCCAGTCGCACGTCGAGCGCCCCGGCGAAGGCCGCCTCGACGACCCCGGCGTTCGGGCTGGGATGGCGGACGGCGTCGCGGCGCCAGGCCGCGACCGCACCCGACGGCGATCCGCCGACCAGCAGTGCGCACGCCACCACCAGCGCCGCGGTCACCCGGGCCGCGACATAGTTGGCAACATCGTCCAATCGTGCTGCGGCCCAACCGAATCGGATGTAGCGGGGCGATCGATGGCCGATCATCGCGTCCAGGGTGTTGATCGCGCGGTACACCAGCACGGCGGGCACTCCACCCACTGCCGCCCAGAGCAGCGGCGCCACCTGAGCGTCGGAGGTGTTCTCCGCGACGGATTCCAGCGCCGCCCGGGTCAGCCCCGAACCGTCGAGGCGGGCCGGATCCCGGCCACACAGCGACGGCAGCAGTCGCCGCGCGGCCTCGATGTCGTCGCGGTCCAGCAGCTGTGCCATGTCCAGGCCGGTGCGCACCAACGACGTCCCGCCCAGTGCAACCCAGGTGGCCGCGGCGGTCGCGGCTACGGGCAAGATCGGATTCCCGCGTGCGGTGGCCCGCTGCACGGCCGTTCCGATCAGGCCCACCGTGCCGACCGCCAGGCTCACGTGCAGCGCGCCGGCGATCTTCGCGTCGCGGTAGGTGAACTGCTCCAGCGTTGCTGCCGCCCGGCCGAATGCCGCGACCGGATGACCCCTTTTGGGGTCGCTCAGCGCGAGGTCGGCCAGGCACCCGACCAGCACGCCGACGATCCGGGTCCGCGTCGCAAGCACTTCGGCAGCGTCTCACACGCGTGCTACGAGTCGCCCCGCTAGGCGACCGACACGACGATCAGCACCGCGGCCACGACGGCGATCGCGGCCAGCACCCACCACAGCAGTGAGGACGTATCGAGCTCGCTCACGCACCGGGGGTCCGGGGGCCTGCCATCACCACGTTCGGTGCTCATCATCGATGTCTGCCCACTTTCGCCGGGAACTAACGTCTGGGCCGTTGACCTCTCTCGTGGTCTACTCGGTTACATGAAGCCCGTGACCCGGGTCGCCGACCTGCTCAACGCGGCGGCGCCGCTGCTCCCCGCCGCGAACGTGATCATGCAGCTGTCCTTGCCCGGTGTTGGCTACGGCGTGCTGGAAAGCCCGGTGGACAGCGGCAACGTCTACAAGCACCCGTTCAAGCGGGCCCGCACCACCGGTACCTACCTCGCGGTGGCGACCATCGGGACCGAGTCCGACCGGGCGCTGATCCGCGACGCGGTCGACGTCGCGCACCGCCAGGTGCGGTCGACGTCGGTCAGCCCGGTGGCCTACAACGCCTTCGACCCCAAGCTGCAGCTGTGGGTGGCGGCCTGCCTGTACCGCTACTTCGTCGACCAGCATGAGTTCCTGCACGGCCCACTCGACGAGGCCAGCGCCGAGGCGGTCTATCGCGACGCCAAGCGGTTGGGTACGACGCTGCAGGTGCCCGAGCGCATGTGGCCGCCAGACCTCGTCGCGTTCGACGAGTACTGGAAGCGTTCGCTCGACGAGCTGCGTATCGACCCGCCGGTGCGCGAGCATCTGCGCGGCGTGGCCTCGATGGCGTTTCTGCCCTGGCCGCTGCGGGTAATGGCCGGCCCGCTCAACCTGTTCGCGACGACGGGATTCCTGGCCCCGGAGTTCCGGGCGATGATGCAGCTGGACTGGTCGGAGCGTCAGCAGCGCCGGTTCGGGTGGCTGGTGTCCGCCCTGCGGCTGGCCGACCTGTTCATCCCGCACCGCGCGTGGATCTTCGGCTATCGCCTTTACTTGTGGGACATGCGATTTCGGGCGCGTCGCGGCTGGCGGATCGTCTAGATGGGCCGTTTCGCCCGCCGTCTTGAAGGAAAAGTCGCCATCGTCACCGGCGCCGGCTCCGGTATCGGGTGGGCGGCGGCCGGCCGGTTCGCCGACGAAGGAGCCCGCGTCGTCTGTGCCGACATCAGCGGGCAGGAGAACGACATCGCCGATCGGCTCGGCGATGTCGCCGTACCGGTGCGCGTCGACGTCACGAACGCCGCCGATGTGGCACGCATGGTCGCGACCGCCGTCGACCGGTTCGGTCGCCTCGACGTGCTGCTGAACAACGCCGGATTCGGTGGGCCGCACGTGGCCCTGGCCGACACCGACGAGGCCCTGTTCGACAAGATCCTGGCGATCAATCTCAAGGGCGTGTTCCTCGGCATGAAATACGCGATCCCCGCGATGCTCGACACCGGTGGCGGCTCGATCGTCAACACCGCGTCGGCGTCCGGACTCGTCGGCTGGAAGGGCTTGTCCAGCTATGCCGCCGCCAAGGCGGCGGTGGTGCAGATGACGAAATCCGCGGCGCTCGACTACGCCAAGACGAACGTGCGCATCAACGCGATCTGCCCCGGCATGACCTATACCGGGCTGGCCGGGGCAAAGCCCGACGACGAGGTGCCGCCGGGCGGATATCTGCCGACGCCGATGGCCCGCTGGGGCGAGCCCGCCGAATTGGCCGCCGCCGCATTGTTTCTCGCCAGCGACGAAGCCTCATTCGTCACCGGCGCCGCGCTGGCCGTCGACGGTGGATACTCGGCCAGCGGCCCGATGCTGGGCGGCGCGCGTAAGGTCAGATCATGACCTTCCCGACCCTCAACCACGTTGCGGTCACGGTGCGCGATGTCGACGTCAGCGGACCGTGGTACCGGCGTCTCTTCGACGCTGACCCCATCGCCGACGAGCACGACGACACCGCCGGCTATCGGCATCAGGTTTGGATGATCGCGGGCGGCACGTTGTTCGGCATCCATCAGCACGACCACCCGGCCCCGGACGAGAAGTTCAGCGAACACCGCGTCGGGCTGGATCATGTCGCATTCGGCTGCGCCGACCGCGGCGAGCTCGAGGGCTGGGTCGCGCGGCTGGACGAGCTCGGGATCGAGCACGGTGGCATCGTGGACGCGCCCTACGGCTCGGGGCTGAGTTTCCGCGACCCCGACGGTATTGCCTTGGAGTTCTTCGCGCTTCCGGGCTAGCCCGTCAGCGCACCGTCGCGAAGAACTTGCGGACGTCGTCGACGAACAGTTCCGGTTGCTCGAACGCGGCGAAGTGGCCGCCGCGCGGCATCTTGGTCCAGTGCGTGATGTTGTAGCTCGTCTCGCACCAGTTCCGCGGCGGCTTCAACAACTCACCGGGGAAAGCGGCTACGCCGGTGGGCAATTCGACGCGGTCCCCGCCCCGCCAGACCCGGAAGCTCTCCCAGTACAGGCGAGCCGAGGACGCGGCGGTACCGGTCACCCAATACACCATCACGTTGTCGAGCAGCTCGTCTCGGCTGAGCGCGTTTTCGGGGTGCCCGTCGCAATCCGCCCACGCCCAGAACTTTTCGACGATCCACGCCAGTTGTCCCGCCGGCGAATCGAGCAGGCCGTAGCCCAGCGTTTGCGGCCGGGTGGACTGCTGCGTGGAGTACCCCATGCCCCACTTTTGGTGCTCGGACAGGCTGGCCAGGGCCGCTTTTTCCTCCTCGGTCGGGTTGTCGAGGTTCCCCGGCCGGCCGATGGGCATGTTCAGATGAATGCCCGCGCAGTGCCCGCCGTTGCGGCCGATCTGCGTGGTGACCGCGGCACCCCAGTCGCCGCCCTGGGCGCCGTAGCGCTCGTAGCCGAGGCGAAGCATGAGCTGCTCCCACGCCTCGGCGATCTTTTCCACGCCCCACCCGGTGCGGCTGGGCTTGCCGGAGAAGCCGTACCCGGGCAGCGACGGGCATACGACGTGAAACGCGTCCTCGGCACGCCCGGACGCCGGATTGGTCAGCGGCTCAATCACCTTGTGGAACTCCACAATTGAGCCCGGCCAGCCGTGGGTGATCACCAGCGGGAAGGCGTCGGAGTGCGGCGATCGCTGGTGGATGAAATGGATGTCCAGCCCGTCGATCTCGGTGACGAACTGGTCGAAGCGGTTGAGCGCGGCCTCACGCGGTCGCCAGTCGTAGTCGTTGGCCCAGTAGTCGGCCAGTTCGCGGGTGTAGGCCAGCGGAATGCCCTGACTCCAGTCGTCCACACATTCGGCTTCCGGCCATCGGGTGCGCGCCAGGCGCGACCGCAGATCATCGAGTACGTCGTCGGGAACGTCGATTCGAAACGGCTTCACGCATTCATAGTGCCGCCGCGCGCGAACCGGCCGACAGCCGCCCGTGCTCTCAGGGCGCGAGCCGGACATACCCCGGCGCCAAAGGCGGCGCGGGTGGCGGCGGTAACGCGGGCGATGGCGGCGGTGGCGGTGCCGCTGGCGAGGGCGGCGGCCCGGCCGGGTGGCCACCACCGACACCGCCGTCGCCGTCAAGACCGGGAGCGGCCCCCGGCTGCGGAGCAACGGCAGCCGGCGGCGGCTGCTGCGGTCGAGGAGGCTGTTGCGGTCGGGGCGAGGCGACCGCCGGCGGGGGTGGTGCCAGGAGATGCTCCACCGGTGGCGACGGTTCCGGAATTCGCGGCGGGTCCGGCTCGATGATCCCTGCAGGAGGAATCGCTGCGATCAGCGCGCCGAGCGCGGCGCCGCGCCCGTGGAACGTCGACGGGCGAATGTCGTCGGGCACCGGGCGCGCCGGCGCATTCCATCCCGACGAGGAATGGGTGATGAGGGCACCAAGCTTGCCGCGATTGGCTGGGCAATAGGCCCCCACTGCCGCAACGATGAATCGCGCCTCGGTGCGCGCGAGGCGACCGGGGGCGAGTTGGCGCTGAGACGGATCATTGCTCACCGCATAGTCGACCAGCGCGTCTCTTACCCGGTCCGCCGGAATGCCGTCATTCAGTGCGTGGCAGACCTTGTGGGCGGTATCGACCAGGCTCGGCACGCCTTCGAGGGCGGGAATGCCTTGCTGGGTCAGCAATGCCAGAAACTGGTCGTCCTGGTTTGCGTCAGCCGCTGCCGAGCCGGCGCGCAAAATTGCAGCGGCACTTAGCAACACAACGGCAGTAGCCGAACTGCCGGCATGGCGGGCGCTGACAGCGAATCTAGAGGTACGGGTAAACATGAGAGTACTTCCGTTCTGCAAGAGCCCGTCCCCCTGCGGACTTCGGATATTCACCTGCGCCGCAGGCGTGATCGCCTACGAATCCGGCGCACCCCAACGCAAGTTCGCGTTGCGAATATCGCCAGAGGAAGTGGAGCGGACGTCGCGGCTCGACCACGGTCGTCGACGCGCACCACGCTAAGACGCGTAAACGCGGCACCCGGTTCCGTCTCTGTTACGAGGCGGTAGGCATCGCCCGCGCTGACGCCGGTTCTCGATATTTTGAGCAAATTGCCGCAGGTCAACGGCATATCGGGGATCGTACTGCGGGTGCCCTACCGTTGACTAGCTGCTATCCGAGCAGTGAATGAAGTCTTCCGCATAGCGGAATATTCGCGCGAGCATCATCATTCGACGAGACAAACTCAAACGGCTGACGTGTACCAAAACTATTGCTGCACAGTCACTTCGAATAAGGCCGCGTCACCATTCATCGTCGAGGCCGGGACCCCCGACGCCCGTGGCGCGCTCGGCGTCCGTCACCTGGCGATCCACTTCCTGAATCAGCTTGCGGACCTCGTTCATCAGCTCGCGCATGTCGGCGCGCAGGGCATCGACCGCGGCATACAGATCGGCCTTGGTCGCCGGTTGATTCGCCGCCGATAACGGCCCGGCGGCAGGCGTCGCGTGGCCCGCGCTGGCGCTCTCGGAACCGGGTAGCTCGCTCACGCCCCCAGACAATGCCATACCCATGTCATTGCCGACAATGGAAAACCTCGCGTTCATCCAAATGCCTACTTAGCCGCGACGTCCGGCACCGGCGGCGTCTTCGAGCAGATCGGCTGCCCTGGCAACGCTTTCGGTGGGCTTCGCGGCGGCTAGCTCACGGGCCCGCGCGACGCAGTCCGGCGCGAGGATCGAGCGCAGCCCGGCGATCGGTAAATCCGAACTCGTGGAACGAAATTCGCCCCCAAATCCGGTTCCTAGCCGGGTGACCGCGGCCGCCCAAAATCGGTTGGCCGTGGTGAGTTGTCGAAGCCGTCAGCTCTCAACGTTGTCGTGGCGAACTTTCAATGCGGATATTCGATTCTGCGGGAACACTCCCTGCCGCCGTTGAATCTCACGGTCCCGGAGTCGCTGGCGGTGCTCGCGGGGCTCGGTCTGCTGGAGTCCTCGCCGTATGGTGCGGCGGCGCGTCGGGCCCGGGCGAAGGTCCTCGCGATCAGCCGCGAGGACCAGCTCGCGCCGATCGATGAGGCGTTGGCGTCGATGTTCGTCATCGACGCTCAGCCGGCGTCGGAGGCGGCGATCTCGCTGATTCCCGAGGCGATCGCCGCGCGCCGGGTCGTCCGGGTGGACTACACCGCCGAGGACGGCCAGACCCACACCACCCGTGACGTGGAACCGATGGGCCTGCTGCGCGGAGGCGATTCGTGGATGTTTGTGGGATGGTGTCGGCTGCGCGAAGGCATCCGCGGATTTCACCTCGACCGCATCCGGCACCTGGAGATCACTTCAGAGGTGTTTCCCGAACGCGATCCTGCGGTGCTCGATGCGGATCTGTCGCGGTGGCGCACCCCGCGGCTCGGGTGATACCCGCAAAACATTGGTGGGCGCGGACGGGATCGAACCGCCGACCGCCGAGGAGTCAACACGCCACGTCGCTCTTGTTGAACCATTCACGGTCGAACGTGTGTTCTAATGGTCGCTCAGTCCAGCCCGCCCGGCGCGGGCAATCTCAGAAGGGGGATCGCAACGATGAGCGTCGACACCATGGCGGTAGAAACGTCTGTCGAGAACACACCACCTTGGAGTGCACCGGCACCCGAGGCGCCAATCGCCGAAACGTCCTCCGGCGACCAGCCTAAGAAAGCACCGGCCAAGAAGGCGACGGGCAAGAAAACGAAGACTCTCGAGCTGACCCTCACTGTCACCGGCACCGCCGACGGTGAGTGGCACGCGGAGCTAAAGCAGGGCACCACCTACCTGGCCCGCAACCTCGCTGTCGCCGCCGCGGCTGTCTCCCGGGCGGCCAAGGAACTGCATGAGGACCTCGCAACTCCGATCGACGAGGTAATCGAAGAGGCACGGTCCCAGCAAGCCGCGAAGATCGCCGCCTTGGAAGCCGAACTCGAAGCCGCCCGTAAGGTCCTCGCCGAGCTGAACTGAGAGAGACCGCGTTCACCCCAGGCGGGAGGCGAGGTGAGCCGCTACTTCGGATACGTGTTCGTCGAGGTAGAAATGTCGGCCGGGAAAGGTCGTCAGCTCGAACTCCCCGTCGGTATGGGCACGCCATTCCCCGGCCTGCACGACTGTGACCGTCGGGTCGGCGTCACCGAGCATCACCGAGACCGGGCACCGAAGTTTTTCCCTCGCCTCGAACACATAGGTCTCGACCGCCTGATAGTCGGCCCGTAGCGGCGGCAGCACCACTTCCGCAAGCGCCTGCTCGGCGCGCAGCACGGCCAGCGAGGACGGATCGTTGGCCAGGCGTTCCAGGTCCGCGATCAGGTCGGCGTCTGACCCCGTGTGCAGGCGGCCACGGTTGGGGGCGTCCGGCGCGATCCGACCGGACACGAACAGTCGGAGCAGATCGCGGTCCTTTGACTGCAACCGTCGGGCGACCTCGAATCCAACCGTCGCGCCCATGCTGTGCCCGAACAGCGCCAGATTCGGCAGCGCGCCCCAACTCAGCAGGTCAGCAGTCACGTACTCAGCCAGCTCGGCGAGACTCGTGACGAGCGGATCGCCCAGCCGATCCTGCCGCCCGGGGTACTGCACGGCGTACACCGAGATTCCGTCCGCGATTTGCTTCGCCAGCGCTCGGTATGCCCCTGCCGATCCCCCGCCGGGCGGAAAGCACACCACGACCGCACGGGCAGCCGGCGCGACCCGCAACGGGCGAAGCCACGTCGTCCCTTCAACTGGCATATCCACCCCTATCTTGAAACCCGTGCCACGCTCCCCACGGCGAGCGGAACGTAGCGCAGCATCAGTCTCGCTTCCTACCGGGCGGCCAAGCGTTTGGCCTGGTAGAGGTTCGTCAGCAAGGCCGCCGTGGTGGGAAAGTCCATGCACTGATCGGTAACGGATTTGCCGTATATCAGTTCGCCGCGGTCAGATTGGGCCCCAGCTACCAGAAAGCTCTCCAGCATCAGGCCGGCGATGCCGCGTTCGCCCGCGACGATACGGGCAGTCAGCTCGGCCGCGAGCTCAGCCTGACGGACGTGGTCTTTACCCGAGTTGGCGTGCGAACAATCGATCATGACTCGCTCGGACAAGCCCGCCCTGCGCAGTCGCGCAGCCGTGCTGAACACCGAGGGGGCGTCGCAATTCGGACCGCTCGAACCGCCCCGGAGGATCACGTGGCAGTGCGGATTGCCGGCGGTTTCGACGATTGCGACGCGGCCGCAGCTGTCGGTCCCGAAGAAGCTATGCGATGCCGCGGCCGCTTTGACACCGTCGATCGCGGCTTGAATGTTGCCGTCGGTGCCGTTCTTGAATCCGACCGGCATCGACAACCCCGACGCCAACTGGCGGTGGATCTGCGACTCGGTGGTCCGAGCGCCGATCGCACCCCAGGCAACCGCATCGGCGATGTACTGCGGGCTGGTGGGCTCCAGGAACTCACACCCCACCGGAAGCCCGAGCTCGACGATGTTAAGCAGCAACGACCTTGCGGTGCGTAACCCGCGTTCCACGTCGAAGCTGCCGTCCATACCGGGATCGTTGATGAGCCCCTTCCATCCGACGGTGGTGCGTGGTTTCTCGAAGTACACGCGCATCACGATTTTCAGCCGGTCGGACAGGTCGGCGGCCAATGGCGCGAGTCGATGTGCGTAGTCGAGCGCGGCAATTGGATCGTGCACCGAGCACGGCCCGACCACGACCAGCAATCGATCGTCGCAACCGGTCAGGATGTCGGCGATTTCGTCACGATCCTGTTGGACCGCCTCAGCTTGTGCAGGCTTCAACAGTAGTTCGGCGCGAATCACGTTGGGCGCCGGGAGTTCTCGAACCGAGATGATTCGACGGTCGGACGTATGGACCGTTGTCATGCCACGGTTGGTGGTGATCGACATGGGAGGGTGTGCCTTCCTGTGCTGCTCTCGCGGCACGCCCCTGGTTCCCGATGCCCCGAGATGAAAAAAGCAGCGACCTTGTGGTCACTGCCGGGCTCCGGGTATCGGTCGTGGACTTACGTCAGTCGGACGCTCTATTCACGGCCCCACCCGGAGCCACGATAAAGCGCCAATACACGCGCACGCCGATTTTCACGACGTTGAACATACACCACGCGAGCAACGCAATCGACCGAGCGCGCGAGGTCGATGTTGGGTGGGCGCGGACGGTATCGAACCGCCGACCGCTGGTGTGTAAAACCAGAGCTCTACCACTGAGCTACGCGCCCTTGTAACCAAACGGACCCGCAGCAGGTTACCTGGCGCGGCCCTGCCGCCCAAAACGTACCGCCGAACGATGAATGCAGTAGTCGTTGCCTGATGCGGGCGAAAAATGCAGTAGTCGGTCCCGGAACGAACTGCCGTGGCTTCGTTCGACGATGGTCGGCGAACGCGCCGGCCGACGAGAGCACGATTTCATGGATTTCGGGTTGTTACCCCCAGAAGTCAATTCGGGGTTGATGTATGCCGGTCCCGGGTCGGGGCCGCTGCTGGCCGCCGCGGCGGCCTGGAATGCGGTGGCCGCCGAGCTGGAATCCAGTGCCGCGGGCTACTCCACGTCGGTGTCTGAGCTGACCGGTTTGGCCTGGTTCGGCCCGTCGGCGCTGGCCATGTCCGGCGCGGCGGCACCGTATGTGGCGTGGTTGCAGGCCGCCGCAGCCCAGGCCGGCATCACCGCCACCCAGGCGTACGCGGCGGCCGCCGCCTATGAGGCCGCGTTCGCCATGACGGTGCCCCCGCCGATGATCGCCGCCAACCGCGCGCAGCTGATGGCGTTGATCGCCACCAACTTCTTCGGGCAGAACACCGCCGCGATCGCCGCCACCGAAGCCGAATACATGGCGATGTGGGTGCAAGACGCCGCCGCCATGTACGGCTACGCCGCCGATTCGGCGACCGCGAGCACGATGACCCCGTTCGACGAACCACCGCAGACCATCAACCCGTCCGGGCAAAACGACCAGGCCCGTGCGGTGGCCCAAACCACCGCTAACACCACCGCCGCCCGCACCCAATCCCTGACCCAAAGCCTCGCCACTCAGCAGGCCAACCTCGTCGACCCGCCCCTGCCCAATGGCAGCACCGCCAATATCGCACCCGGCGGCGCCACCCTCGAGCCCGGCACCACCTTCACCGTCACCCCCGGCAACCCCGTGTCCGCCACCTACGGCGCCACCTTCACCGCCAACACCGACGTCACATATATAAACCTCTCCGCCGGAGTCATACGCACTTCCCAAGCCGGTGGGGTCTACATCTTCAACTTCAATGCCACGATCACGAGCGGCCAAGTCTTCGTCAACAGCCCAAGCCCCTTTTTCGGGTCGCAAGGCGGCTTCACCATTCCCAGCGGCGCCGTCACCGCCGGCAGCAGCGGCGTCGAGGTCACGATCAATGCCAGCACCGGCCTCGTCACCGCGATCAACGCCGGCGGCGTCATCACCGGCCCCGTCACCGCCACCCCGTACTTCCTCCCCGCCGTCGCTCCCAGCTCGTCGAGCGCGTTGGCCGCCGCACCCGCGGCCGTGGCAACCAGCGCGCCGGGGCTGGCGGGAACCGCGGGAATCCAGCCCCAGCTCGACGTCGACGCACTCATGGACGCGCTCTCAGCAGTCGAGTAGCAGTCGAAACCCTCAGGCCCGCAACGCCTCCAGCGCCTGAGTCCACAGTCGCTGATCACGAGCCTCGCCAGGCTCTTTCATCTCGGCAAACCGGATGATCCCGGACCGGTCGACAACGAACGTGCCACGGTTGGAGTAGCCGGCGTGGTCGTTGAACACGCCATACTCTTGAGAAACCTCGCCGTGTGGCCAGAAGTCCGACAGCACCGGGAACGTGAAGCCGCTTTCGATGGACCAGATCTTGTGCGTCGGCGGTGGCCCCACCGAGATCGCCAGCACCACGCTGTCGTCGTTCTCGAATTCGGGCAGGTGATCCCGCAGCAGGTCCAGCTCACCCTGGCAGATCCCGGTGAACGCCAACGGAAAGAACACCAGCAGCACGTTCTTGTCGCCGCGATAGCTACTCAGGGCGACGCGCTGCTGGTTCTGGTCGCGCAGAGTGAAATCGGGGGCCGTGGTCCCGACCGGCAGCATCAACGCTTCCCGGCACGCGACTTCGGTTGCACCAGCCGGCTGGCGCTCCAGTCGCCCAGGTTGACCGACGACGTCGGCATCAGGCCGGCGGTCGGAGCAGCCTCGGCGATCTCGGCGGGCAGCACGTGGCCCGGCTTGCCGGTCTTGGGCGTCAACACCCAGATCACGCCGTCCTCGGCCAGCGGGCTGATGGCGTCCATCAGGGTGTCCACCAGGTCTCCGTCGCCGTCACGCCACCAGAGCAGCACCACGTCGACCACCTCATCGGTGTCTTCGTCGAGCAGCTCCGAGCCACAGGCTTCCTCGACCGCAGCGCGGATGTTGTCGTCGGTGTCCTCGTCCCAGCCAAACTCCTGGACAACCTGATCTCGTTGGACGCCCAGCTTGCGAGCGTAGTTCGAGGCGTCATCCGCCGCGACCACCGTGGACCTCCTTCGACAACACAACCCTGCGCGCCATGCGATTGGGGATTATCGTCGCACAGCCAGAAGCTGGTTCACACTCCGCCTCAGAAGGACGCCAGACAGAGTTTGAGCGCCTTGGTCTTGGTGTCGTTGAGTTGATCGACCCGACGGTTGAATTCGCCGGTCCCCGCATGGGTGCCGATCGCGTTCGCCACCCCGTGCGCCGCGTCGATGTACGCGTTGAACGCGTCCTTCAACTGCGATGACAGCGCATCGTTGAAGTTGTTGCCCACCGTCGAGGCGCTGTTGTTGAGCGCGTCGATGGCCGGGCCCTCGAACGGCCCGGTGCCGCGGCCCCCGTTGAACGCCCCGACATAGGCGTTCACCTTGTCGATCGCTTCCTTGCTGGTGGTGGCCAGCGAGTCGCACGAGCTGCGCACCGCCTTGGTGGTCAGCGATTGCTGCCGCTGAGACTCGCGGACGCTCGACGTCGCGATCGATGCCGACACCGACGACGAGACGGACTGCCGGTAGGCCGGCGCCACCTTCGTATCGGGCGTTGCCGTGCCGTTGGTCACGGTGGTACATCCCACGATGCCCATCAGTGCGGTGGCGATGCAGCCGAGCGCCAGCACGCCACGCTTGGGGAACTGCCCCCCGCGCCTGCGAGGGACGACTTTCCATCCGGTGAGCACGGTTTCTGACGTTACCGGGTGGCGAATGCCGGCGCCCTCAACGCACCGAGGTTTCGTGTCGGCGAGTGATGTTCGCCAGCCAAGGGGTTGCGGCTACCCGCCCGAGGCGCCGGTACGGCACGATAGGAAGACGAACACGCATGCAGGAAACCGCCGACAGCAGGAGCGGAAGTTGACGACCGAGTTCGCGCGCCACGATTTGGCCAAAACCCCAAGCAACGGAAGCGAACCCGATCGCGTCCGGGTGATCCGAGACGGTGTCGCGTCGTATCTGCCCGACATCGATCCCGAGGAAACGTCGGAGTGGCTCGAGTCCTTCGACGCGCTGCTGGAGCGCTCGGGTCCGGCGCGGGCGCGCTACCTGATGTTGCGGTTGCTGGAACGAGCGGGTGAACAGCGGGTTGCCATCCCGGCGCTCACGTCGACCGACTACGTCAACACCATCCCGACCGAGCTGGAGCCGTGGTTCCCCGGCGACGAGGACGTCGAACGTCGCTTCCGGGCCTGGATCCGGTGGAACGCCGCGATCATGGTGCACCGCGCTCAGCGTCCGGGAATCGGCGTGGGCGGCCACATTTCGACGTACGCCTCGTCGGCGGCGCTGTACGAGGTCGGCTTCAACCACTTCTTTCGCGGCAAGCAGCATCCCGGCGGCGGGGATCAGATCTTCATTCAGGGCCACGCGTCCCCGGGGATCTACGCGCGCGCGTTCCTGGAAGGCCGGCTGACCGCGGACCGGCTCGATGGCTTCCGCCAGGAGCACAGCCATCCGGGCGGCGGGCTGCCGTCCTACCCGCACCCGCGGCTGATGCCCGACTTCTGGGAGTTCCCGACGGTGTCGATGGGCCTTGGCCCGATGAACGCCATCTACCAGGCCCGCTTCAACCACTACCTGCACGACCGTGGCATCAAGGACACCTCGGACCAGCACGTCTGGGCATTCCTGGGCGACGGCGAGATGGACGAGCCGGAAAGCCGCGGCCTGATCCAGGTGGCGGCGAACGAGGCACTGGACAACCTGACCTTCGTCATCAACTGCAACCTGCAGCGCCTCGACGGCCCGGTGCGCGGCAACGGCAAGATCATCCAGGAGCTGGAGTCGTTCTTCCGCGGCGCCGGCTGGAACGTCATCAAGGTGGTCTGGGGCCGCGAGTGGGACGCCCTGCTGCACGCCGACCGCGACGGCGCCCTGGTGAATCTGATGAACACCACGCCCGACGGCGACTACCAGACCTACAAGGCCAACGACGGCGCCTACGTCCGCGACCACTTCTTCGGCCGCGACCCGCGCACCAAGGCGCTCGTCGAGGCGATGACCGATTCGGAGATCTGGAACCTCAAGCGCGGCGGCCACGACTACCGCAAGGTCTACGCCGCCTACCGGGCCGCCGTCGACCACAAGGGACAGCCGACGGTGATCCTGGCCAAGACGATCAAGGGCTACTCGCTGGGCGCGCACTTCCAGGGCCGCAACGCCACGCATCAGATGAAAAAGCTTGCGATAGAAGACCTTAAGTACTTCCGCGACGCCATCCGGATTCCGATCAGCGACGCCCAGCTGGAGGAAGACCCCTACCTGCCGCCGTACTACCACCCCGGGCCCGACGCCCCCGAGATCCGCTACATGCTGGACCGGCGCCGCCAGCTGGGCGGCTTCCTGCCCGAGCGCCCGACGAAGGCCAAGGTGCTCAAGCTGCCGAGCCGCGACATCTACGCCCCGCTGAAGAAGGGGTCCGGGCACCAAGAGGTCGCCACCACGATGGCGCTGGTGCGCACCTTCAAAGAAGTGATGCGGGACAAGGAGATTGGCCCGCGCATCGTGCCGATCATTCCCGACGAGGCCCGCACGTTCGGCATGGACTCGTGGTTCCCGTCGCTGAAGATCTACAACCGCCTCGGCCAGCTCTACACCGCCGTCGACGCCGAATTGATGTTGGCGTACAAGGAAAGTGAAATCGGCCAGATCCTGCACGAGGGCATCAACGAGGCCGGCTCGACGGCGTCGTTCACCGCGGCCGGTACGTCGTACGCGACGCACAACGAGCCGATGATCCCGCTCTACATCTTCTATTCGATGTTCGGATTCCAGCGCACCGGCGACGGCCTGTGGGCCGCGGCCGACCAGATGGCCCGCGGCTTTGTGCTGGGGGCCACCGCGGGGCGCACCACCCTGACCGGTGAGGGCTTGCAGCATGCCGACGGTCACTCGCTGCTGCTGGCCGCCACCAACCCGGCGGTGGTCTCCTACGACCCGGCGTTCGCCTACGAGATCGCCTACATCGTCGAGAGCGGGCTGGCCCGGATGTTCGGCCAGAACCCGGAGAACATCTACTTCTACATCACCATCTACAACGAGCCGTATGTGCAGCCGCCGCAGCCGCACAACCTGGATCCCGAGGGCGTGCTGCGCGGGATCTACCGCTATCAGGCGGCCCCCGAGCGACGCACCAACACCGCGCAGATCCTGGCCTCCGGCGTCGCGATGCCGTCGGCGGTGAAGGCCGCCGAGATGCTGGCCGCCGAGTGGGATGTCGCCGCCGACGTGTGGTCGGTGACCAGCTGGGGTGAGCTCAACCGCGACGGGCTGGCGATTCAGCGGGCTCAGCTGCGGCACCCCGGCGAGCAGGCCGGCGTCCCGTACATCACGAAGGCGCTGGAAGGGACCACCGGGCCGGTGATCGCCGTATCGGACTGGATGCGCGGAGTGCCCGAGCAGATCCGGCCGTGGGTGCCCGGCACCTACGTCACGCTGGGCACCGACGGGTTCGGGTTCTCCGACACCCGCCCGGCGGCGCGGCGGTTCTTCAACACCGACGCGGAGTCGCAGGTCGTGGCGGTGCTTGAGGCGCTGGCCCGCGACGGCGAGATCGACCCGTCGGTGCCGGTCGCGGCGGCCCGTCAGTACAAGATCGACGACGTGCAGGCCGCTCCCAAGCAGACGTCCGACCCCGGCGTGGCCTAGCCGTCCCGGCCGCGCACCGAGTGCGAAACTAACCTCACACTCGTGTTCGAACGTGAAACCAACTTCACGCTCGGCAAGGACCGTGGCGAGACACCGCCACACCCCGAGACCTGCTTTGGCGGAAAGTTCTAGAAATCGGGCGTAGGTTTTAGGGGTGAATGACAATCCGTTCGCCGGCCCGTTCGCCAAGCATCCGCGGTCGCCACTCGAGACCTTGGACACGGTCCCCGAGTCCGTGCTGCGGCGGCTCAAGCAGTATTCCGGCCGGCTGGCAACCGAGGCGGTCACGGCCATGGGCGAGCGACTGCCGTTCTTCGCCGACCTGGAAGCGTCCCAACGGGCCAGCGTGGCGCTGGTGGTACAGACCGCCGTCGTGAACTTCGTCGAGTGGATGCAGGACCCGCACAGCAACGTCAGCTACACCGCGCAGGCCTTCGAGCTGGTGCCCCAGGAGCTCACCCGCCGGATCGCGCTGCGGCACAGCGTGGACATGGTGCGGGTGACCATGGAGTTCTTCGAGGAAGTCGTGCCGCTGCTGGCCCGATCCGAGGAGCAGCTCAGCGCCCTCACCGTGGGCATCCTGAAATACAGCCGCGACCTGGCATTCAGCTTCGCCTCGGCCTATGCCGACGCGGCCGAGGCGCGGGGCAGCTGGGACAGCCGGATGGAGGCCAGCGTCGTCGACGCGGTGGTGCGCGGCGACACCGGCCCCGAGCTGTTGTCCCGCGCGGCCGCGCTGAACTGGGACACCACCGCGCCGGCGACGGTCGTGGTCGGAACCCCGGCGCCCAGCCGCGACAACACCAACGGCGAGGTGGCCAGCGAGCGGGCCAGCCAGATCGTCCGCGACACCGCCGCTCATCACGGGCGCGCGGCCCTCACCGACGTGCACGGCACCTGGTTGGTGGCCATCGTGTCGGGACAGTTGTCGCCGACCGACAAGTTTCTGGGCGATCTGTTGAGCGCGTTCGCCGAGGGCCCCGTCGTCATCGGGCCCACCGCCCCGATGCTGACCGCGGCCCATCACAGCGCCAGCGAGGCCATCTCCGGGATGAACGCCGCCCCCGGCTGGGCCGGTGCGCCGCGCCCTGTACACGCCCGAGAGCTGCTACCGGAACGTGCCCTGATGGGAGACGCCTCGGCCATCGTCGCGCTGCACACCGACGTGATGGGGCCCCTGGCCGACGCCGGGCCCACGCTGATCGAAACTCTTGATGCCTACTTAGATTGCGGCGGCGCGATTGAGGCCTGCGCTCGCAAGTTGTTCGTTCATCCAAACACCGTGCGATATCGACTCAAACGCATCACCGACTTCACCGGGCGTGATCCCACCCAACCGCGCGATGCGTACGTGTTGCGAGTGGCCGCGACGGTCGGCCAACTCAACTACCCCACCAGCCCGCCTAGTGTTGGTAACAGCGCGATAGCAGCGGTTCCACTGCGGGTCAGAGGGGGTTCCGCGGCGTCATCTGTGAGATAGTGATCCAGGCAACAGATCGCGGCGCGGTATCAAATACGTAGCTTGTCGAGCGGTTTTGTGGAGTACCTACAAAAACCTAAGACGAGGTTCATAATCTGTTACACCCGCCAAAACCGTTTCCACAGTGTTCTCTTAGACACGTGATTGCATTACTCGCGCCCGGACAGGGTTCGCAGACCGAGGGAATGCTCTCGGCGTGGCTGGAATTGCCGGGGGCGACCGAGCAGATCACTCTGTGGTCCAAGGCCAGCGGCCTGGACCTGGTCCGCCTGGGCACCACCGCGTCGAACGAAGAGATCACCGACACGGCGGTCACTCAGCCACTGGTCGTCGCGGCCACCCTGCTCGCGCACCAGGAGCTGACCAAGCGCAGCGTGCTGGCCGGCGAAGACTTCATCGTGGCCGGTCACTCGGTCGGCGAGATCGCTGCCTACGCGATCGCCGGCGTGATCGCCGCCGATGACGCCGTCGCCCTGGCCGCCACCCGTGGCGCCGAGATGGCCAAGGCGTGCGCCGCCGAGCCGACCGGCATGTCCGCGGTGCTGGGCGGGGACGAAACCGAAGTCCTGGCCCGCCTCGAGCAGCTCGACCTGTTCCCCGCCAACCGCAACGCGGCCGGGCAGATCGTCGCCGCCGGCGCGCTGACCGCGCTGGAAAAACTCGCCGAAGACCCGCCGGCCAAGGCCCGGGTGCGCGCGCTCGGCGTGGCCGGAGCGTTTCACACCAAGTACATGGCGTCCGCTATGGACGGCTACGCCGCCGCGGCGGCCGCCATCGCGACTGCCGAGCCCACTGCCACGCTGCTGTCCAACCGCGACGGAAAGCCGGTCACCACGGCGGCGGTGGCGATGGAAACGCTGGTCGCTCAGCTGATCCAGCCGGTGCGGTGGGACCTGTGCACCGCGACGATCGCCGAGCACGATGTCAAGGCGATTGTGGAGTTCCCGCCCGCGGGCACGCTCGCCGGCATCGCCAAACGAGAGCTTCGGGGGGTGACGGTACGTGCCGTCAAGACACCCGCAGACCTGGACGCGCTGGCCGACATCTAACGGCAGCCGCGGCTAGGTACAACCGCATAAGAGCACATCAAACCGATTTGCACTCAACACATTACGAAGGGAATCAAGGCTGTGTCTGTTAGCCAGGAAGAAATCATCGCCGGTATCGCCGAGATCATCGAAGAGGTCACCGGTATCGAGCCTTCCGAGGTCACCCCGGAGAAGTCCTTCGTCGACGACCTGGACATCGACTCGCTGTCGATGGTGGAAATCGCCGTTCAGACCGAAGACAAGTACGGCGTGAAGATCCCCGACGAGGACCTCGCCGGTCTGCGTACCGTCGGTGACGTCGTCTCCTACATCCAGAAGCTCGAGGAAGAGAACCCCGAGGCCGCCGAGGCGCTGCGCTCCAAGCTGGTTGCCGAGAACCCCGAGGCTGCTGCCAACGTCCAGGCGAGGCTGGAAGCGGACAGCAAGTGACCAAGCCTTCCACTGCTAACGGCGGTTACCCCAGTGTTGTGGTAACCGCTGTCGCGGCGACGACATCGATCGCGCCGGACATCGAGAGCACGTGGAAGGGCTTGCTGGCCGGCGAGAGCGGCATCCGCGTCCTCGAAGACGAATTCGTCGACAAATGGGATCTGCCCGTCAAGATCGGTGGGCACCTCAAGGAGCCGATCGATAACCACATGGGACGACTGGACCTGCGGCGTATGTCGTATGTCCAGCGTCTGGCTAAATATCTCAGCGGCCAGCTGTGGGAGTCGGCCGGGAACCCGGAGCTCGATCCGGACCGGTTCACCGTCGTCGTTGGCACCGGACTGGGCGGCGCCGAGCGGATCGTCGAGAGCTATGACCTGATGAACGAGGGCGGCCCCCGCAAGGTGTCGCCGCTCGCCGTTCAGATGATCATGCCCAACGGCGCGGCTGCCGTGGTCGGTCTGGAGCTCGGAGCGCGGGCCGGGGTCATCACCCCGGTGTCGGCGTGTTCGTCGGGCTCCGAGGCCATCGCTCACGCGTGGCGCCAGATCGTCATGGGTGACGCCGAGGTCGCCGTCTGCGGCGGTGTCGAGGGACCGATCGAGGCGCTGCCCATCGCGGCGTTCTCGATGATGCGGGCCATGTCGACTCGCAACGACGAGCCCGAGCGTGCGTCGCGGCCGTTCGACAAGGACCGCGACGGCTTCGTGTTCGGCGAGGCAGGTGCGCTGATGCTCATCGAGACCGAAGAGCACGCCAAGGCCCGTGGCGCCAAGCCGTTGGCCCGGCTGATGGGTGCCGGTATCACCTCGGACGCTTTCCACATGGTGGCGCCCGCTGCGGACGGCGTGCGCGCCGGTCGCGCGATGACTCGCTCGCTGGAACTGGCGGGCGTATCCGCCAAGGACATCGACCACGTGAACGCACACGGGACGGCGACGCCGATCGGCGACACCGCAGAGGCCAATGCCATCCGGGTCGCCGGATGCGAGCGGGCCGCCGTGTATGCGCCGAAGTCGGCGCTGGGGCACTCTATCGGCGCGGTCGGGGCGCTCGAGTCGGTGCTCACGGTGCTGTCACTGCGGGATGGCGTCATTCCGCCAACCCTCAACTACGAAACACCCGATCCGGAGATCGCGCTGGATATCGTCGCGGGCGAACCTCGCACCGGCGATTTCCAATACGCGATCAATAACTCATTCGGGTTCGGCGGCCACAACGTGGCCCTCGCCTTCGGGCGTTACTGAGCACGAGAGGAACGTTCGCCACTCCCATGACAGAGCTGGTTACGGGGAAAGCCTTCCCCAATGTGGTCGTCACCGGCATTGCCGCGACGACTGCCTTGGCGCCCGATGTGGAAGACACCTGGAAGTTGTTGCTGGACAGCCAGAGTGGAATCCGCACCCTCACCGACCCGTTCATCGAGGAGTACAACCTGCCGGTTCGTATTGGCGGGCATCTCGTGGAGGAGTTCGACAGTCAGCTCACGCGCATCGAGCTGCGTCGCACCGGTTACCTGCAGCGAATGTCCACCATTTTGGGCCGCCGGGTGTGGGAGAACGCCGGTTCCCCCGAAGTCGACACCAACCGGTTGGCGGTGTCGATCGGTACCGGTCTCGGCTCGTCCGAGGAGCTGGTCTTCAGCTACGACGACATGCGCGAGCGCGGCATGAAAGCGGTCTCCCCGTTGGGCGTGCAGAAATACATGCCCAACGGCGCGGCCGCGGCGGTCGGGCTGGAACGGCAAGCCAAGGCCGGTGTCATGACGCCGATTTCGGCGTGTGCGTCCGGTTGCGAGGGCATCGCCCGGGCCTGGCAGCAGATCGTGCTGGGTGAAGCCGACATCGCGATCTGCGGTGGCGTCGAGACGCAGATCGAGGCGGTGCCGATCGCGGCGTTCGCCGCGATGCGCGTCGTGATGTCGACCACCAACGACGACCCCGCCGGTGCTTGTCGCCCATTCGACAAGGACCGCAACGGTTTTGTGTTCGGTGAGGCCGGCGCGCTGATGGTCATCGAGACCGAGGAGCACGCGAAGGCCCGGGGCGCCAACATTCTGGCCCGGATCATGGGGGCCAGCGTGACGTCGGACGGGTTCCACATGGTGGCACCGGACCCCAACGGCGAACGTGCCGGGCATGCGATCACGCGGGCGATCCAGCTCGCGGGCATCACCCCAGCCGAAATCGACCACGTCAACGCCCACGCCACCGGCACCCAGGTCGGCGACCTGGCCGAGGGCAAGGCCATCAACCGCGCGTTGGGCAGCAACCACCCCGCGGTCTACGCGCCCAAGGCGGCGCTGGGCCACTCGGTCGGCGCGGTCGGCGCATTGGAATCGATCTTGACGGTCCTCGCGTTGCGGGAGCAGGTCATCCCGCCGACACTGAATTTGGTAAACCTCGATCCAGAAATCGATTTGGACGTGGTGGCGGGTAAGCCGCGGCCGGGTAACTACCGGTTCGCGATTAACAACTCGTTCGGATTCGGCGGTCACAACGTGGCGATCACCTTTGGACGGTATTAGAACCAGCGGTATTGAACCCTCGAGCTCACCGGAAACAGGAGATCTGCGATGACACTCATGGCCCCCGAGGCGGTCGGCGAATCGCTCGACCCTCGCGACCCGTTGCTGCGTCTGAGCAACTTCTTTGACGACGGCAGCGTCGAACTGCTGCACGAGCGTGACCGTTCCGGCGTGCTTGCGGCGTCGGGAACCGTGAATGGCGTTCGCACCATTGCCTTTTGCACGGACGGCACCGTGATGGGCGGTGCGATGGGCATCGAGGGCTGCACGCACATCGTCAACGCGTACGACACCGCCATCGAGGAGCAGAGCCCGATCGTGGGTATCTGGCACTCCGGTGGCGCCCGGCTGGCCGAGGGCGTCAAGGCACTGCACGCGGTGGGCTTGGTGTTCGAGGCGATGATTCGGGCGTCCGGCTACATCCCGCAGGTCTCGGTGGTCGTCGGCTTCGCCGCCGGCGGCGCCGCGTACGGGCCGGCGCTGACCGACGTCATCGTGATGGCGCCGGAAAGCCGGGTGTTCGTCACGGGGCCGGACGTGGTGCGCAGCGTTACCGGCGAGGACGTGGACATGTGCTCGCTCGGTGGGCCCGAAACCCACCACAAGAAGTCCGGTGTGTGCCACATCGTCGCCGACGACGAGCTCGATGCTTACGAGCGCGGTCGTCGCTTGGTCGGATTGTTCTGCCAGCAAGGGCATTTCGACCGCACCAAGGCCGAGGCCGGTGACACCGACATCCACGCGTTGCTGCCGGAGTCGGCACGCCGGGCCTACGACGTGCACCCGATCGTGACTGCGATCCTTGACGACGAGACGCCGTTCGACGAGTTCCAGGCCAACTGGGCGCCGTCGATGGTGGTCGGCCTGGGCCGGTTGTCCGGCCGTACGGTCGGCGTGCTGGCCAACAACCCGCTGCGGCTGGGTGGCTGCCTGAACTCCGAAAGTGCCGAGAAGGCAGCACGTTTCGTGCGGCTGTGCGACGCGTTCGGGATTCCGCTGATCGTGGTCGTCGATGTGCCGGGTTACCTGCCCGGTGTCGACCAGGAATGGGGCGGCGTGGTGCGCCGCGGCGCCAAACTGCTGCACGCGTTCGGTGAAGCAACCGTTCCGCGGGTCACGCTGGTCACCCGAAAGACCTACGGCGGGGCCTACATTGCGATGAACTCCCGCTCGCTGAACGCGACCAAGGTGTACGCCTGGCCGGACGCCGAAGTGGCGGTCATGGGCGCCAAGGCCGCGGTCGGCATCCTGCACAAGAAGAAGCTGGCCGCCGCGCCCGACCACGAGCGCGAAGCGCTGCACGATGAGTTGGCCGCCGAGCACGAGCGGATCGCCGGTGGTGTGGACAGCGCCATCGAGATCGGCGTGGTCGACGAGAAGATCGATCCGGCGCACACCCGCAGCAAGCTCACCGCGGCCCTGGCGGAGGCACCCGCGCGTCGCGGCCGCCACAAGAACATCCCGCTGTAAACCCATCCTTCCCGCGAACCTAACCCACTGCGAGATTTCGCGCTGAAACTCGCAGCCTGGTTATGCTCGCGGACACCTTTAGCGGCTGAGGATCGCCGAGAGCGCTTGACGCAGCTGGCCTTCCGGATCGTGATCAGCGGCTACCGGTCATGCCGTCCGGGCGAGGACCTGACACAGCACCCGGCCGAGTTCATTTTTCGGCGAGTCCGGAAGCTTGTCGGCGCGCCAGGCCACGAAGTCGTCGGGGCGCACCAACAACGCTTCGTCCGGCGCGAGTCCCGCTGCAGCAGACCAGAAGCCGTCGACGTCGAGCTCAGTTCCGATACGCTGCAATCTGATTGGGACGCATAAGTCCGCCGAGACGGAGGCTGCGGCGTCAGACCATGCCGCGTCGTCGTCTCCGGTGAACAGCGTGAAGCCGGGACCGAGCAAGTCGAGGGTGCAGACCCGCTCTCCGCGGTCGACAACCCAAGCGTGCGGGACACGGGTTCCCGGTTGCCCGTGTAATTCCTCCACCAGTGACACGGCGTGCGGATCCGCTGGAACAGGATCATCGGAAACCACAGCGGCCGAACGGTATTGGTACCCGATCAGCAAGGGAAACATCGGCGCCTCTTCGCCCGCCGACAGTTGCGGCCGGTTGTCGTCCAACCGGAGGAAGGCCAGCGATGGTCCCGTGAGCGACTGACGAGCATTGAAACGCCCGACCGGGTATCGCTCGGTGTGGTAGGTGGTCAGCAACGCCGGGCCGGCGGACCCGTTCAGGACGGCGGCCAGCTTCCAGGCCAGGTTGTGCGCACTCTGGACAGCGGTGTTTGCTCCACCGGCCTTGAATGGAGGCATTGTGTGAGCAGAGTCGCCGACGAGAAAGACTCGACCGCTGCGGAACTGGTCAGCCACCTGCTCATAGGGCTGCCACGGGGCAACGTCGATGACTTCTATATCGATGGGCTCACCAATCCCTTTGATCAGTAGCTCTGCGCACCGCTGTGCGGTGAACTGATCGGCGGTCTCCCCTAGGCCGGGAAAGTATGTGGTGATGAACATGCCGAAGTCGTCGCGTACCGGGAGAAAGATGCCCTCCACATCCGGGTTTTTGACTTGGATGCCGTCGCCGTCGCCGAGCTTCGAGACGAACTTTCGCCACGGTCCGCGGAAGTAGACGAAGACGACATAGATCGGTAGCGCCCCGCAGCCGGAGGTCGTCACGCCAAGTGCGTCGCGGACCGGGCTGTGCACGCCGTCGGCGGCGACGAGATAGTCGGCGCGCACCGTCTCCGTTGTGCCCGACTGCCGATCGCGTACCACCGCAGTGACTCCGTTTTCGTCCGGTACGAACGAGCCCAACTCCGTGTTGTAGCGCGCCTGGCTGCCGCCGCGACGGATGTGCGCGAGCAGGATCGGTTCCAACGCGCTCTGGGGACAGTATTGGCCGCCGGGCTCGGGGCTCAGATCTTTGAATGGCGAGAAGATCGCGTCGACATCGAACGCCTGATGCTCTTCAGCACTGTTGAGCGTCGGCCTGCTCACCATGGCCGAAACACCCTGGGCAATCGCGTGGACCTCGTCAGCCAGTCCCAGCCCGCGCAGGATCTCCAGGCTGCGGAAGCTCAAGTTGCGCGCTTTCGGATAAATGAACACCTCACTGCGCTTTTCGACCAGTAGCGAGCCGACACCGTGTTTGGCGAGCAGCGCAGAGGTGGCCAGGCCGGCGGCGCCGGCACCGACGATCAGCACCGGAACATGCTTCACATCCATCGCCATCTCCCCATTAAGACGGAACTAGATAGTTCCGTATAAGCTCCAATGTGGCACGCGGCGATGGAAGGCGCAATACCTACGGCGCCGGTCCGCCGGCAAGCGGCAAGATGACGTCTTCGAGCACACGCCGGACATAGACGCGGTCGATCGGCCGTCCCGTGATCACCCGAAGTACGTTGAGGCCTAACGCGACGTCGGGGATCAGGCTCAGGTCACGGCCCGCCGGAATCTCCCCACGTGCCAGCGCATGGTCGAGTATCGCCCTGACCACCTGCCGCGGAGTGGATAACACAAGGTCGTCCAGGGCAGCCGCCAGGATGGGGTTGTGCATGGCTGCCGTCGCCACCCCGACAACCACCCGAATCATGTGCGAATCAGCATCATCCAGGTCAGGTGTGGTGGCAATCAGCGCGTCTATGTCGCCGCGGAGGCTCCCGGTGTTGGGCGGCTCGACGGGTCCCAGTCGCCGTCTCCAGTGCGCGATAGCGTCGGCAACCACCACGGCCTTCGACGGCCAGCGACGATATATCGCCGCCTTCCCGACGCCGGCGCGCGACGCGACATCGTCCATGCTCAATCGGTCATAGCCCGCTTCGGCCACACCCTGCAGCGTCGCGTCGAGGATGGCCGTGTCCAACGAACGATCGAGGCGTCCTCTGCTTCGAGCCCGGCGCGAAGTGGGCGCTGCCTGGCCGCGTTCCAACTCCATGCGCGCCTCCTAACCGAAACGAACTAGTTCCGTTCTATGGTATCCGTCGCCGCAATCGCCCGACCCACTTCAGCCCACGCCCGCCAGGAATTCGGCAGCGACGGCCGACGCCCGCTCGCGGTCGGCAGGCACCAGGCCAATGCGGGTGCGGCGATCGAGGATGTCGTCGACGTCGAGGGCGCACTCGTGAGTGACGGCGTATTCGAACTCCGCGCGAGTCACGTCGATACCCTCGGCGACCGGCTCGGTCGGACGCTCGCAACGAGCGCTCGCGACGACGCAGGGCGACTCGGCACCGTAACGGGCCACCAGTGACGCGGGCAGCCCATCCGTCGGACCCGCGACCGGCCCGGGATTGGCCGGCGCGCCGATCAGCGGTAGGCTGCGGGTCCGGCAATCAGAGGCCCGCAGCCCACGCAGGGCGACGGCACGGTCCAGCACATCCTCGGCCATGAAGCGGTATTCGGTCAGCTTGCCGCCGATCACGCTGATGACCCCGGACGGCGACTCGACGACGGCGTGCTCGCGCGACACGTCGGCGGTGCGGCCCTCCCCGGTGTCGATCAACGGCCGCAGGCCGGCGTAGGCACCGATCACATCGGTGGCCCGCAGCGCGGTCCCCAGCGCGGTGTTCACGGTGTCGAGCAGGAACTCCACCTCGCCCGAAGACGGCTCCGGCACATCGGGAATCGGACCGGGCGCGGCCTCGTCGGTGAGCCCGAGGTAGACCCGGCCCAACTGTTCGGGCATCGCGAACACGAAACGATTGAGCTCGCCGGGAATCGGAATCGTCAGCGCCGCAGTCGGATTCCCGAACGCACTGGCATCGAAGACCAGGTGGGTGCCCCGGCTGGGCCGCAACCGCAGTGAGCCGTCGATCTCCCCCGCCCACACCCCGGCCGCGTTGATCACCGCGGCGGCCGACACGTCGAACGACTGCCCGGTGCGCCGATCGGTCAACCGCGCCGAGGTGCCGGTCGCCTCGGATACCTCGACGTAGGTGAGGATCCGGGCGCCGTGCTGGGCCGCGGTGCGTGCAACCGCGGTGACCAGGCGCGCGTCGTCGATCAACTGCCCGTCGTAGGCCAGCAATCCACCGTCGAGGCCGTCGCGGCGCACCGTCGGCGCCATCTCCACCACCCGCGCGGCGGACACCCGGCGCGAGCGCGGCAGGGTCGACGACGAGGTACCGGCCAGCACCCGCAGGGCATCACCGGCGAGGAACCCCGCGCGCACCAGCGCGCGCTTGGGGTGACTCATCGACGGCAGCAACGGAACCAATTGCGGCATCGCGTGCACGAGATGAGGGGCGTTGTGCGTCATCAGGATTCCGCGCTCGATAGCGCTGCGCCGGGCGATTCCCACGTTGCCGGTCGCCAGGTAGCGCAGCCCGCCGTGGACCAATTTGGAACTCCAGCGGCTGGTGCCGAACGCCAGATCGCGCTTCTCCACCAGCGCCACGCGCAGCCCGCGCGACGCGGCATCCAGCGCAATCCCCACCCCGGTGATGCCGCCGCCGATCACCAGCACGTCCAACGGCGCGCCGTCGGCCAGCGCAGTCAGGTCGGCGGTGCGGCGCGCGGCATTCAAAGCGGTCATGACGACAGGTATCCGTTCAGCGAGTGGGCGAGTTCGGTGGCCAGCGCGTCGGCGTCGAGGATCGGGCGCACGATCCGCTCGGACTGAATGGTCGACTGCGCGATCAGCAACACCATCGTGGCCAGCCGCAGCGGATCGCCCGCGCGCACGCTGCCCTGGCGCTGGGCCACCCGCAACCGCTCGGCCAGCGCGCCGATCAACATCTGCTGGCTTTCGCCGAGGCGTTCGGTGATGTAGATCGGCGCCAGGTGCGAGTGCATCACCGACATGATCAACTCGTCGCGGCGCAACAGGTCGGCCACTGAAACGATTTGGCGCACCAGCGATTCGCGATCCTCGCCCAGCAATGGCGCGTCGGCCATCACATCGGTGATCCGCTGGGTCAGCAGCGCCGCCACGATCGACGGCGTGTCCGGCCAGCGGCGGTACACGGTCGGCCGGCTCACGCCCGCGCGCCGCGCGATCTCGGCGAGCGTCACCCGGTCCACCCCGAAATCGACCACACAGCTGGCGGCCGCCGCGAGGATCCGCTCGCCCACGTCCAAACCTGCGTTACTAATTGACAGCATATGTAATACTGTAACGCATGACGCAATCCGAGCAACTCCTCCCGCCGATGAAATGGAACGCGTGGGGAGATCCCGCCAGCGCCAAACCACTCTCCGACGGCATCCGGTCGCTGCTGAAACAGGCGGTCGGCCTGGACGACTCGGAGCACGCCGAGCTCGCCCCCGACCAGGTGCAGCTGCGTCCGTCGGCGCTGTCCCAAGCCGACAAAGACGCGCTCGCCGCGATCGTCGGCGCCGAGTATTGCCGCACCGACGATCGCGATCGATTGCTGCATGCCGGCGGCAAGTCCACTCTCGACCTGCTGAAGCGAAAAGCCGCAGCTCAAGACGCGCCCGACGCGATCCTGCTGCCCGGCGGTCCCGACGGCGAAGACGCCGTCCGCGAAATCCTGCGCTACTGCTCCGAGCACGGCATCGCCGTCGTCCCGTTCGGCGGCGGCACCAGCGTGGTCGGGGGCCTCGACCCCATCCGCGGCGATTTCGGCGCGGTCGTGTCGCTCGATCTGCGCCGCTTCGATCAGCTGGTCTCCCTCGACGAGGTGTCCGGCCAGGCCGTCCTGGGCGCGGGCCTCACCGGTCCGGACGCCGAACGCCTGCTCGGCGAGCGTGGCTACTCGCTCGGACATTTCCCGCAGAGCTTCCAATACGCCACCATCGGCGGCTTCGCCGCCACCCGCTCCTCCGGCCAGGATTCGGCCGGCTACGGCCGGTTCAACGACATGGTCCGCGGGCTGCGGATGATCACCCCGGCGGGGACGCTGGACCTGGGCCGCGGACCCGAATCGGCCGCCGGCCCCGATCTGCGGCAGCTGCTGATCGGGTCGGAGGGGACCTTCGGCGTGATCACGCAGGTGCGACTGCGGGTGCACCCGGCGCCGGAAGCCGTCAGCTACGAAGCCTGGTCGTTCCCCGATTTCGCGACCGGGGCGGCCGCCTTACGGGCGGTCACCCAGAATGCGACCGGCCCCACCGTGATTCGGCTGTCCGACGAGGCCGAGACCGGAGTCAACCTGGCCACCACCGAGACGATCGGTGAAAACCAGATCACCGGCGGCTGCCTGGGCATCACCGTCTTCGAGGGCACCAAGGAACACGTCGAGAGCCGGCACGCCGAAACCCGCGAATTGCTCAACGCCCAGGGCGGCACGTCGCTGGGCGAGGGTCCCGCGCAGGCCTGGGAGCGCGGCCGGTTCGGCGCGCCGTATCTGCGGGACTCGCTGCTCGCCGCAGGTGCACTCTGCGAGACGCTGGAGACCGCGACCGACTGGTCGAACGTCCCGGCACTCAAGGCCGCCGTCACCGAAGCGCTGACCACCGCGTTGGCCGAAACCGGGACACCGGCACTGGTGATGTGCCACATTTCGCACGTGTATCCCACCGGCGCGTCGTTGTACTTCACCGTCGTCGCCGGGCAGCGCGGCAACCCGATCGAGCAGTGGCAGGCCGCCAAGAAGGCCGCGTCGGACGCGATCATCGCCACCGGCGGCACCATCACTCACCACCACGCGGTCGGCGCCGATCACCGGCCCTGGATGCGCGACGAGGTGGGCGACCTGGGCGTGCAGGTGTTGCGCGCGGTCAAGGCGACCCTGGATCCGGCGGGAATCCTCAACCCCGGCAAGCTCATTCCGTGATTCGTCGCGAGATCGCCAAGGTCACCGCGCTGACCAATCCGCTGTCGGGGCACGGTACCGCCGTGCAGGCGGCGCAGGCCGCGATCGCCCGGTTGCATGCTCGCGGTGTCGAGGTCAACGAGATCATCGGCGACGACGCCGAGGACGCCCGGCATCTCGCCGCCGCGGCCATCGAACGCGGCACCGACGCACTGGTAGCCACCGGCGGCGACGGCGTGATCTCCAACGCGCTACAAGTGTTGGCGGGCACCGACATTCCGCTGGGCATCATCCCCGCGGGCACCGGCAACGATCATGCCCGTGAATTCGGCATTCCCACAAAGGATCCCGAGGCCGCCGCGGACATCGTCGTCGACGGCTGGACCCAGACGATCGACCTCGGCAAGATTCGCGACGGCACGGGCCAGGACAAGTGGTTCGGCACCGTGGCGGCCGCCGGATTCGATTCCCTGGTCACCGATCGCGCCAACCGGATGAGCTGGCCGCACGGACGGCTGCGCTACTACGTCGCGATGCTCGCCGAACTCACGCAACTGCGGATGCTGCCGTTCCGCTTGGTGCTCGACGGAACCAAGGAGATCGACGCCGATATCACCCTGGCCGCCTTCGGAAATACCCGAAGCTACGGCGGCGGGCTGCTGATCTGTCCGAACGCCGACTACACCGACGGCCTGCTCGACATCACGATGGCGCACACCGCATCCCGGACGAAATTCGTCCGGCTGTTCCCCACCGTGCTGAAGGGCACGCACGTCGAACTCGACGAGGTCACCACGGCGCGCGCCAAGACAATCCACGTCGAATGCCCCGGCATCAACGTCTACGCGGACGGCGACTTCGCGTGCCTGCTGCCCGCGGAGCTCTCCGCGGTGCCCGGCGCACTGCAGATTCTGCGCCCGGCCGTGTAACAACTGCCGCGACAAAAGCGACATCAGGGCAGACGTGCGCCGCGGGAGCGCTGCCCTGGGAGGAACGATGTCGGGACATCGCACAACTACGCTTGTCGCCGCGGCCCTCGCGCTGGGCGGCGCGCTAGCCGCGGCGCCCGCTCAGGCGGCCGACCCACTCTGGAACGGGCAGTACATCCTGACGCTGTCCGCCAACGCGAAGGTCGGCACCAGCATCGCGGCCAAACAACCCGAATTCGCCCACCGGGCCAGCGTCTCGATCACCTCCAAGTGCGCGGCCAATGTCTGCACCGCCACGGTGAACGACCCGCCACCGCCCAAGAACGACTCCATGCCGAAGACGATCGAATTCACCTGGAATGGGTCTCAGTGGGTGCGCGAGATGACCTGGCAGTGGGACTGCCTATTGCCCGACGGGACAACCGAATCCGACCCGGCCAAATCGATCACGGCCTACACGCCCGGGCCGAACGGCGTCCTGACCGGCGTCTTTCACACCGACATCAAAAGCGGCGCGTGTCAGGGCAATGTCGATATGCCGGTGTCGGCCGCCCCGGCGAACCCGCCGACGGTGCCGCCAACCGTCTAGCCGGCGGTTTAGCCGACGCCCCGGTTGAGCCAGGTCACTTCGCCGGCGTCGCCGCCGTCGCGGTAGACCTCGAGCGCCTCGTCCCACGCCGTGCCCAGCACCGAGTCCAGCTCGGCGGCCAGCGTGTCGGCGCCCTGCGCCATCATCGACCGCAGCCGCATCTCCCCGACCATGATGTCGCCGTTGGCGCTCATCGCCCCGGTCCACAAGCCCAGTTGCGGGGTGTGGCTGAAGCGGTGGCCGTCGACTCCCGGGCTGGGGTCCTCGGTCACCTCGAACCGCAGCACCGACCAGGACCGCAGCGCGTTGGCCAACCGGGCACCGGTACCCACCGGACCGACCCAGTTGGTGACAGCACGCAGCTGCCCGGGCATCGCCGGCTGCGGTGTCCAGACCAAATTGGCCTTGGACTGCAGGGTCGATGACAACGCCCACTCGACATGCGGGCATACCGCCGCGGGCGAGGCGTGGACGTACACCACACCAGCCGTCACGTCGGCAAATTGGTTCGACGCACGCATCTACCTGCTCCTTCGGTTCCACGAGGGACGTCTTCCCCAACGACCTGGCGAACCGACGTGCAGATGCTTTTGTTTCGTGCGTGTCTATTGTGCCCTGTGATACCCGTGTTGCGCTAGTGCTCGATGCCTATTTGATGTATTGGAGTAGCACCGCGTCGGCGACGGCCGGCCACAAGTCGAGCGCCCAGTCGCCGAAATCGCGGTCCGTCAGGGCCACCAGCACCAGCTCCGCGTCGGGATCTGCCCAGATGAAGCCGCCTGCCTGGCCGAAGTGGCCGTAGGTTCGCGCCGAGTTGCGCGCCCCCGTCCAGTGCGGCGATTTGCCGTCCCGGATTTCGAAACCCAGGCCCCAATCGTTGGGCCGCTGCACGCCGTAGCCGGGCAGCACCCCGTCCAGGCCGGGAAATTGCACGGTCGTCGCCTCGGCGTGCAGCTCCGCCGAGACGGTCGACGGGCACAACAGGTCGCCGGCGAACGCCGCCAGGTCGACGACCGTCGAGGTCGCCCCGAAGCCGGCCTCCGCCGCGCCACCGTCCAGCCGGGTGGCGCGCATGTTCAGCGGCTCGCACACCGCCTCGGCGAGATAGCGGCCGAAGTCGATGCCCGACTCGCGCTCGATGGTTTCGGCCAGCACCGTGAAGCCGTAGTTGGAATACATGCGCCGGGTGCCGGGCTTGGCCAGCACCCGTCCGTCCAGCATTGCCAGGCCCGACGCGTGCGCCAGCAGGTGGCGGACCGTCGAGCCGGGCGGACCGGCCGGGGTGTCCAGCTCGACGACGCCCTCCTCGACCGCGACCTGCGCCGCGCGAGCGACCAACGGCTTGGTCACCGACGCCAGCGTGAACACCCGCTCGGTGTCGCCGTGGGTGGCCAGCACGCCGGCGGGTCCGATCACCGCCGCGGCGGCAGCCGACACCGGCCAGTCGTCGAGTAGATCGAGCGCTGCCATCAAAGCGGGCGCGTCACTTCGTCGCGATGTAGTAGTTGTTGATCGGGTCGGATTCGATCTCGAGCACCCGGACGTCGTCGAACCCGGCGTCGACGAGCATCGAGGTGGCCAGCTGCGTGCCCCAGGCCGTTCCGAGCCCGGCGCCGTCCAGTGCCAGCGACACCGTCATGCAGTGCATCAGCGACACGGTGTAGAGGTAGGTGCTCATGGGGACGTCGACGTTCTCCTCGAGCCGGCTGGATGCCTTGATGTCGGCCATCAAGAACACGCCACCGGGTCGCAGCGCGCGATGGATGTTCTCCAGCACCCGCGCCGGCTGCGCCTGATCGTGGATGGCGTCGAACACCGTGATGACGTCGTAGGCGTCCGCCTTGTCCAGCTCGGTCAGATCGTGGCTCTCGAAAGTCGCATTGGTCAGACCCAGGCGAGCCGCCTCGACGACGCCGGTCGCGATGGCCTCCTCGGAGAAGTCGATACCGGTGAAGCGGCTCGCCGGGAACGCCTGTGCCATCACGTTGATCGCGTGTCCGCTGCCGCACCCGAAATCGGCGACGTCGGCACCGGAGCGCAGGCGGTCCGGCAAGCCCTCGACCAACGGCAGCACGACGTCGACGAGCGCGATGTCGAACACCGCCGCACTTTGCTCGGCCATCAGCGCGTGGAAACGCGGGAACTCGCTGTACGGCAGCCCACCACCCTCGCGGAAGCAGCCGAGGATTTTCTGCTCGACCTCGCCGAGCTGCGGAAGGAACATGGCCACCACGGCCAGGTTGTCCGGGCCGGCGGCACGGGTCAGCACCGCCGCACGATGGGTGGGCAGCGAGTAGGTTCCGGTGTCGGCGTCGTAGTCGACGACATGCCCGGTCGTCATGCCGCCCAACCACTCCCGGACGTAGCGCTCGTTGAGGCCCGCCGCGTCGGCGAGCTGCGCGCTGGTGGCCGGCCCGACTTCGGCCATCGTGTCCAGCAGGCCCGTTTGGTGTCCGATACTCAGCAGGATTACCAGGCTCGCATCGTCGATTGCCGAGACCACGCGTCCGGCGAATTCTTCGACATTCTCCACAGCCGTCACGCTCACGGACGCTACACCCGGTTTATGGGTGGACAGCCCGACGGGAGATGTATGGCGGCGAACAGTAGGTTGTAGCCCATGAGTCAGACAGTGCGAGGAGTGATTTCACGCAAGAAGGGCCAACCCGTGGAGTTGGTGGACATCGTCGTCCCGGATCCGGGGCCCGGCGAGGCCCTGGTCGATGTCATCGCCTGCGGGGTGTGCCACACCGACCTGACTTACCGGGAGGGCGGCATCAACGACGAGTACCCGTTCCTGCTCGGCCACGAGGCCGCGGGCACGGTCGAAGCCGTCGGGCCGGGCGTGACGTCGGTGGCGCCGGGCGACTTCGTGATCCTGAACTGGCGCGCGGTCTGCGGCCAGTGCCGGGCCTGCAAGCGGGGCAAGCCACAGCTGTGCTTCGACACGTTCAACGCCACCCAGAAGATGACACTGACCGACGGCACCGAGCTGACGCCCGCGCTGGGCATCGGGGCGTTCGCCGACAAGACGTTGGTGGCCGCCGGGCAGTGCACCAAGGTCAATCCCGAGGCCGACCCGGCGGTCGCCGGGCTGCTGGGCTGCGGCGTGATGGCCGGGATCGGCGCCGCGATCAACACCGGCGCGGTCACCCGGGACGACACCGTCGCGGTGATCGGCTGCGGCGGGGTGGGCGACGCGGCGATCGCCGGCGCGGCGCTGGTCGGCGCGAAGAAGATCATCGCCGTCGACACGGACAACACCAAGCTGGACTGGGCCCGCAAGTTCGGTGCCACCCACACCGTCAATGCCCGCGAATTCGACGTCATCAAAACGATCCAGGACCTCACCGACGGCTTCGGCGTCGACGTCGTCATCGACGCGGTCGGGCGGCCCGAGACCTGGAAGCAGGCCTTCTACGCCCGCGACCTCGCCGGAACCGTAGTGTTGGTAGGCGTGCCGACACCGGACATGAAGCTGGAAATGCCACTCGTCGACTTCTTCTCGCGCGGTGGATCACTGAAGTCGTCGTGGTACGGCGACTGCCTGCCCGAACGCGACTTCCCCACCCTGGTCGATCTGTATCTGCAGGGCCGGCTCCCGCTGGAGAAGTTCGTCTCCGAACGCATCGGGCTGACCGACATCGAGGAGGCGTTCGAGAAGATGCACGCCGGCAAGGTGCTGCGCTCGGTGGTGGTGTTGTAGTGGCCGGGATCGAGCACCTCGTCACACACGGAACGTTCGAACTCGACGGCGGCAGTTGGGAAGTCGACAACAACATCTGGATCGTCGGCGACGACTCCGACGTCGTGGTGTTCGACGCCGCCCACACCGCGCAACCGATCCTGGACGCTGTGCGGGGCCGCAATGTGGTCGCGGTGATCTGCACCCACGGCCACAACGACCACGTCACGGTGGCACCCGAGCTGGGCGCGACGCTGGGCGCACCGGTGCTGCTGCATCCCGGCGACGAGGTGCTGTGGCGAATGACGCACCCGGACAAGGACTTTCGCGGCTATGCGGACGGCGACACGCTGACCGTCGCGGATACCACGCTGCAGGCGCTGCACACGCCGGGTCACTCGCCCGGATCGGTGTGCTGGTACGCCCCCGAGCTGGGTGTGGTGTTCAGCGGCGACACGCTGTTCTCCGGCGGTCCGGGCGCGACGGGCCGTTCCTACTCCGACTTCCCGACCATCCTGAAATCGATCAAGGAGCGCCTGGGCGCGCTGCCCGGCGAGACGATCGTGCACACCGGCCACGGTGACAGCACCACCATCGGCGACGAGATCGTCCACTACGAGGAGTGGGTGGCGCGGGGGCATTAGTCACGTGCTGTCCGCGAGCGTAACGCCACGGGGCAATTCGGCTCGCAATTTTGGCGTGACGTTACGCTCGTGGCAATAACGCGGTAAATCAGTGGCCTTCGAGGATCCGCCGTTTCTCGGTCTGGAACTCTTCTTCGGTCAGGGCTCCGGAATCCCGCAGTGCCGCCAGCGTTTTGAGTCGCTCGACGCGGACGCCCTCGTCACTGGGCTCATACGCCGTAGTCGGCGGCGCAACCTGATGTGCCCCCGCGACGAAGGCCGCGGCCACCTTGCGCCGGGTGCGCGACAGCCACCACCCCGACACGATCGAATCGAGCAGTCCCGCAACGAACATCGCCACGAACACCCACACCAGAAAGCCGTAGGAACTGGAGTGGCCGAACGCCAGTCGCGGCGCGATGAATCCGTTGACCTGGCCGTCGGTCGTGATGTTGTAGGTCCCCGCCGTGGGAATCCGGGCCACCCACACCCGCACATGTGCATCATTGTTAACAGTTGTTGTGCTGCCGATACTTTCGGTCATCGACGGCTGCGCGACCCCATCGGGCGGGGTGATCGTCACCCCGAGCGGCGGCACCGGCAGGCCGCCGCCGTCGGGACCGCTGATCACCACGGCGTGCAGGCTGACGGTGACTTCGCCGGCGGGCAGATACAAGCTGGCGTTGCCGGGGATCGGCACCTCGCCGTAGGCGTTGTATTTGTCCAGGAAAAACGCGTTGAGTACCAGCGTGACGATGAAACCGCCGACCGCCACGACCATCATCAGGATCGCGGTCGCCAGCGAAACTTTCGCGAGCCGTCTGCTGGTCATCCACGCAGTGTGTCATTGGTAGTGACCCAAGGCCAGCGAAAGAGCACACTGATAGCCATGTCAAACGATCTCGTCGCCACCGTGCCGGACCTGTCGGGGAAGCTCGTCGTCATCACCGGAGCCAACAGCGGTCTGGGCTTCGGATTGGCCAAGCGGCTCTCGGCGGCCGGCGCCGATGTGGTCATGGCGATCCGCAACCGGGCCAAGGGTGAGGCCGCGATCGAGGAGATCCGCCACAGCGTGCCCGACGCGAAGCTGACCATCAAATCCCTCGACCTGTCGTCGCTGGCGTCGGTCGCCGCGTTGGGCGAGCAACTCAACGCCGAGGGCCGCCCGATCGACATCCTGATCAACAACGCCGGGGTGATGACGCCCCCGGAACGCGATACCACCTCCGACGGCTTCGAATTGCAGTTCGGCAGTAACCATCTCGGCCACTTCGCGCTGACCGGGCACGTGCTGCCGCTGCTGCGCGCCGCGCAACGCTCTCGCGTGGTCTCGCTCAGCAGCCTCGCGGCCAGCCAGTCCGGCAAGATCCACTTCGGCGACTTGCAGTTCGAAAAGTCGTACGCGGCGATGTCGGCCTACGGCCAGTCGAAGATCGCGGTGCTGATGTTCGCCCGCGAGCTGGACAAGCGCAGCCGCGCCGGCGGCTGGGGCATCGTCTCCACCGCCGCACATCCGGGCCTGACCAAGACCAACCTGCAAATCAGCGGACCGTCGTACGGCCGCGAAAAGCCGGCACTGATGGAGCGGTTGTACAAGGCGTCCTGGCGCTTCACGCCGTTCCTGTGGCAGGAGATCGACGAGGGGATCCTGCCCGCCTTGTATGCGGCGGCCACGCCGCAGGCCGAGGGCGGCGAGTTCTACGGACCCCGCGGCTTCATGGAGCTCGCCGGCGGCGGCGTGAAAGTAGCCAAAACTCCCGCGAATGCCCGCAACGACGAGGATTGCCGGCGACTGTGGGAAGTCTCCGAGAGACTCACCGGCGTCACCTATCCGGCAACCACCTGACGACAGACCGGGCCCTCCCCTGACCGGCAGTCAGGCAGAAAGATTGCGGTAACGAGAGTTTCGAACAGCGCGGCCAGGGAAACCGAAATCGGACTGCAACTCGACAAGGGGGCACACCGATGAGCGTGCAGGACGACAGAACAGCTGGTCACGAAGCCGATCAGCAAGAAAAGCCGAAGCCGGAGCAGGACGCGAAGCACAAAGCCGCCGAGGAGAACTAGGGCGAGAAGCGACCCGGATAATCCTCTACTGGCCAAATCCCGGAATTGGCAAGCTGATTCCGGGGATCCGCGGGATCGGCGGAATCGCCGGGATCTGCGGGACCCGCGGTGCGGGTGCTGGAATTTGGGGTACCGGCGGCGGAGCCGGAGCCTCAACGGCTGGAGGTGGCGGGGGCGCCGCGGGGACCGGCGTATCCACCGCCACCGGCGGAGGTGTGTCGACCGCCGCGGGCGGAGGTGTGTCGACCGCCCCGGGAGCGGGCGCATCCGGAGTTGCCGCCGGCGCCGGAGTCGCGGCCTGACCCGTGATCGGCGCTTGGCCCGGCGGCGTGGATGAGGGAGCTGCGCCGTTGGCGGGCGGCGCGGTCGCCGGAGTCGTGGTGACGCCCGGGGCGGGCGCCGGTTTGTCGTCGGAGAGCGCCATCGCCAACGCGATGCCGACCAGCAGCACCGCCACGGCCGTGCTGATGATGACCATGCCCGGAATCCGCGACCAGGGCACGATCGGGGTCTTCTTGTCCCGGCGTGGCCGCACGGCAGGCTGATCGAAACTCAAGGCCGGCCGCGCCGACGTATAGCCCGACCCGCCAACATGATTCGGGATCTGCCCACCGATCTGCCCACCGACGGCGGGCATCACGCGCGACTCGTCGCCGGCCTCCGACCAGGCCAGCGCGGGCATCAGGCTCGACACCGGCTCCGACGCGTGGGTGAGCACGGACTTGCGCTCTTCGACGGCCGCCGGTGCGGCGGCAACGGCGGCCGCGGTCGCGCGCGAGGCAGCCGGGGTCAGCATGGTCGCGCTGGTCTCCCCCGGTCCACGCGTCGCGCGCAACGCCGCGCCGATGGCCGGCGCCAGGTGCGGACGCGGCGTCGTCACGACCGGAACCCGCAGGTGTCCGGAGAGCATCGTGGTGACCGCCGGGATGTTCGCGCCGCCGCCGACCGACACTACCGCGACCAGATCGCGAATTCCGTTGCGCGCCAGCGTTTCATCCAGGACCGCCACGAAGCCCGTCAGCGATGTCCGGATCGCGTCGTCGAGTTCGTTTCTGGTGAGCCGGATTTCGCCGGGTATGCCCGGCAATCCCTCGGCCAGCGTGGCGACCGTGCTCGACGAGAGCTGCTCTTTGGCGTTGCGGCATCCGGTCCGCAGCCGGCTCAGCGGTCCGATCGCCGAGGTGCCGGACGGGTCGAAGGAGTCGGCGCTGGGCAGGTTGGCCAGCACGGCCGTCAGCAGCGCCTGGTCGATCAGGTCGCCGGAGAAGTCGAGGTGCCGCACGGTCGGGGCAAGCGGTTGATAGTCGCCCGCGGCGTCCATCAGCGTGATGCTGCTGCCGCTGCCGCCGAAGTCGCACACCGCCACGGTCCCGCGCGCCGGGATGCCCGGGTTGGCGCGCGCGGCGAACAGCGTCGCGGCCGCATCCGGGATCAACGTCAGCGGGCGGTCGCGGCTGGCCCATTCGGGCACCCGGCTCAGCGCGGAACCCAGGGCGTCGACCGACGTCGACGCCCAGTGCGCGGGGTGGGTCACCGCGACGTTGTCCGGCAGGCCGCCCCCGTTGGTGGCGGCATACGCCAGGGCCCGCAGGCCGTCGGCGGCCAAGACCTCGCTGCGATGCACCGAGCCGTCGGCCGCCACGATGCCGATCGGGTCGCCGACGCGATCCACGAAGTCGGTGATCACCAGCCCCGGCTGGTCCAGCCGCGGGTTCTCGGCGGGCACCCCGATCTCGGGCAGACGCTCGCGAAAGAGCGTCATGACGGGCTTACGAGTGATGCCGTGATCGGCGGTGACCGCGGCGAAGTTGGTGGCACCGATCGAGAGCCCCAGCGCGGGCGTAGCTCCGTCTGACATGGCCCCAATCCCCGTTATCCAGCGGAATACCCCCGCATCCGCCTATCCCCGATTTTGTCGGTTATACCTATAGCCAATCTCTGCGCTGGCTATGCGTGAGCTGTATAACGAATCGGGAACAGTATAAGCGCAGGTCACCGTATATTGCCTGCTCCGGCGATAAGCGGAAGATCCAGCGGGGTCACCCAGCCGGGCCGCAGATCGTTGACGGCCGGCACCGCGTTCAGCGCCCGCAGCCCGGTCGACAGGCACCCGGCCGCGGCCGCGTCCCGGCCCGAGCCGTCGGTGAACCGGAACGCGGTCTCCTGGAAGATGCTCGGCGTCCCCTCGATGTCCACCCGGTAGACGTCGTTGTCGTGGCCCGTCGGCCAGTCGGGGGCGGCATCGAGCCCGATGCGGTTGACGTGCTCGAGCTGGATGCGGGTCTCGCCCTTATAGACGCCGTTGATGGTGAACCGGACGGCGGCGACGTGTCCGGGCTTGATGACGCCCCGGGCGGAGTTGCGCTCGGTCGGGGTCACCCACTTGTCCCAGGTCGTGGTGATCTCGTCGAGCATGATCCCGGCGGCGTGCGCGATCATCGGAACGGTCGCACCCCACGCGAAGATCAGCATGTCGCGGTCCTCGAGCATGGGTTTGAACTCGGGTTCGCGCCCGATGCCCATCTCGAACTCGTAGTCGCCCTCGTAGTTGGTGTAGTCGAGCAGTTCCGAGGCGCGCACCTTGCGCACCTCGGAGCACAGGCCCATCAGCGTCATCGGGAACAGGTCGTTGGCGAATCCGGGGTCGATGCCGGTGGTGAAGCAGGACGACTCGCCCAGCTCGCAGGCTTCGGTGATCGGTTCGATCCAGTTCGGCGGGTTCAGGTGCATCGTCGGCCACACCCACGGCGTCATCGCCGTCGAACATACGTCGATGCCGGCCCGCAGGAACGCGGTGATCAGCTTGATGTTCTCCTTGGCGTGCATCGCCGTCGGGCCGTAGTGCACCAGCGCGTCGGGCTTCAACGCAATCAGCGCGTCGACGTCGTCGGTGGCGAGCACGCCGACCTTCTCGGACATCCCGCAGATGTCGCCGACGTCGCGGCCGACCTTGTCGGGATTGCTAACGCCGACGCCCACCAGCTCGAACAAGGGATGCTTGACGATCTCGGGGATCACCATCCTGCCCACGAAGCCGGTACCAAACACCACCACACGCTTTGAGCCCGTCATGCCCAACCTTCCGTTCGCCGGCCCCACTTCGATTCACAGTAAGCGCGCCCAATGTGACCTCTAGCACCCCGTCCCGCTAGGTGACACGATGCAATTCATGAAAAAGCACCTCGCCGCACCATCGATGCTGCTGGCTGTCGGGCTCGGGTTCGCCAATGCCGGCGGCGTCGCCCACGCGATACCGCAGATGCCCCAGATCCGCTACGAGGTCAACGGGCCCGCGGTCGCCCAATTCATCTACTACCAAACCGACACGGGGCAACTGCACCAGGTGAATGCGCCGCTGCCCTGGTCGACGGAGTTCACCGCGTTCGGCGGGCAGGTCTTCACGATCAGCGCCCAGGGGCCGGGCCCCATCTCCTGCAAGATTTTTATGGACGGCAACCTGGTCAGCGCCGCGACGGCGACGACGGGCGCGCCCGCCAGAACCGTCTGCGCGCACTGATGAGCCTCGACGCGGGCTTCGTGACGCGTCCCAATGGGACGCCCCCGCCCGAGATCCCGCTCGCCGATATCCATCTCGAATCGCTCGACTTCTGGGTCCGCAACGACGACGTCCGCGACGCCGTTTTCGCCACCTTGCGCCGCGAGGCCCCGATCTCGTTCTGGCCGCCGATCGAGTTCGAAGGATTCGAGACCGGCAACGGGTATTGGGCGCTGACCAAGCTCGACGACGTCCACTTCGCCAGCCGTCATCCCGACATCTTCAGCTCCGCCGGCGGAATTACGGTCAACGACCAGACACCGGAATTGGCCGAGTACTTCGGCTCGATGATCGTGCTCGACGATCCGCGACACCAGCGGCTGCGCTCGATCGTCAGTAGGGCTTTCACCCCGAAAGTCGTTGCCCGCATTGAGGCTTCGGTGCGCGAGCGGGCCCATCGGCTGGTCACCTCGTTGGAGGCCAACCATCCCGACGGCGAGGCGGACCTGGTCACCGAGCTCGCCGGGCCGCTGCCGCTGCAGGTGATCTGCGACATGATGGGGATTCCCGAGGAAGACCATCAGCGAGTCTTCCACTGGACCAACGTGATTCTCGGTTTCGGCGACCCCGATCTGACGCTGGACTTCGAGGAGTTCATGCAGGTGTCGATGGACATCGGCGCCTACGCCACCGCGCTGGCCGAGGACCGCCGGTCCAATCATCACGACGATCTGACCACCGCCCTGGTCGAAGCCGAGGTCGACGGCGACCGGCTCACCTCCCAGGAGATCGCGTCGTTCTTCATTCTGCTGGTGGTGGCCGGCAACGAGACCACCCGCAATGCGATCAGCCATGGCGTGCTGGCCTTGTCGCGCTTTCCCGAGCAGCGGGACAAGTGGTGGTCCCGCTTCGACGAGCTGACCCCGACCGCGGTCGAGGAGATCGTGCGGTGGGCCTCCCCGGTGATCTACATGCGCCGCACCCTGACTCAGGACTTCGAGTTGAGCGGCGTCAAGATGGCCGCCGGCGACAAGGTTGCGCTGTACTACAACTCGGCCAACCGCGACGAAACACGGTTCGACAATCCGTGGGCATTCGACGTCGCCCGTAATCCCAACCCGCATCTGGGTTTCGGCGGCGGCGGCGCACATTTCTGCCTGGGCGCCAACCTGGCTCGACGCGAGATCCGGGTCGTCTTCGACGAACTGCGCCGCGAAATCCCCGACATCACCGTCACCGGCAAGCCGTCGCGACTGCTGTCGCAATTCATTCACGGCATCAAGACCCTGCCGGTGTCCTGGACTTCGCCGAGCCATTAGGGTCGCCCTTGCCCGGCTGTGTCCTTACAGGAACGAATTCTCGGCGCTGAGGCCAAGTTCGGGAATCGCGCCGAACGCGAACGTCTCCGCGTTGCCCACCCCGACTCCACCGCCGACGGGATCTTCGACCCGCACCAGCAGGTCCCGCAGCTGGTGCACCTTGCGGGCGGTTTCGGGATGGTCGCAGTTCGGCGTGTGGTATCCCTCGACCTTCAAGTCGCCGACCCACTGCCCGTAAACCCAGTCGTTCCAGCCGTAGTATCCCGCGGTGCCGAGGTGAAACCCGGTCGGCCCGGCGGCGGTGATCGTCAACGGCCGCTTCGTTCCGTCGCTTTCGGTGAGCGTGATCGTCCCATGCGTGAGGCGCCGGTTCGCGTCCTCGAAGTGCAGGTCCTGCTCGACGGCGGCGAATCGGACGGCGGTGCCGTCGCCGTTCTGTTGCTCGGCTTGGTAGCGGGTGGATTCGAATCCGTCGCCCTTTTCCTGCTGCAGGAATACGAACAGCGAGTAGGCCGAGCCGTCGGGCCGGGTCAGCGTCATCGGGCACCATGTCATGAACATCTGGTCGATGCGGCGACCGCCGCGCGGCAGCCCGGGGATGGGCTTGCCCACGCCGGGACGCAGCCCCCAGGAGTGATCGCGAATCGAGATCCACTCGTCGGGAACGATCTCGGTGCGCGCACCGTCCAGCTCGACCCAGCCCGATGCCACGCCAATCTGGTGATAGCGCAACACATTATGCGTGACCCGGCATCCGTCGGGACTGCGGTCGGGCCACGGATCCTCCAACGCCGGCGCAAAGCTGCCCCGCATCTCGACGTCGAAGGCGATCGGTGCGTGCTCGTTCTTGTCGAGCCGGATCCGGATCGATTTCAATGGCTCGACCACGCTGTAGTGAATCGGCCCGACCTCGGTGCCCGACGGGTCGGAGGACAGCCGGCGACCACCGCGCACGGTCCACTGCTCGGTCCCGCGGCACACCCCCGCCGCGCCGTCGAAAACACCTCTGTTCGTGTACTTCCCGACGCCGAGCGCGACCTGCAGCGAGTTGTCGCGCGCATGCGCCGTGCTCCAGATCTTCTCGGTCCAGGACGGATCCGACTGGCTCACCGTCGCGAAGGTGTCGACGATCTGATGCGTCAGGAGCTCGTCTTCGGGGACCAAACCGCCGTAGTTGGTGGACAGCACAAGCGTTCAGCCTTTCGGAACGAAGGTCGTCATATCGGTGCCGCGGTCGTATTCGCGCATCCAGGTTTCCGCCCAGGCGGGCAGCGGCTGGTCGGCCGGATCGTGGTGAGGCAGCTGCGACAGCGCCAGGCCCCAAAGCATCCTCAGCAGATGCGCGCTGGGCACCGCGTGGAGAGCCGGCGGCGGACCGGAGCGTTTGCCGATGCGGTACCGGAATTCGCTGCGCAGCGCCGACTCCATGACGTCCTGTGCGCACGCGCCCCGCTCGGCCGGCGGAACGTGTTCGTCGATGGCCTTCGCGATCGTGGCCGAGATGGCGCCGACGTGCCGGAACGTCTGGCGCACGTGTCTGACGCGATACCAGGGATCCGGCATCAGATGGCGGTAGAGCCTCAGCCCCGAGCTGCGGTGCTCGATCTCCTCGACGAAGTGCCACATCATCAGCGCGGCCACCCGGGGGTCGGCGCCGCCGAACAGCGAGTCCCGGTGGTCCAGGATCACCTTGAACATCGGCGTGAAGGTGGCTTCGAGGTTGGCGATGTAGGCGGCGTGAAACTCGACCGGGTGCGTCGCGATCAGGTCGTTGTAGGACGCGACCGTTTCGTCGTAGCACTGTTCGAGGCCCGGGTATTGCTCGATCAGCGCGATCATGTGCTTGCGGTGGGCGGCCGCGTGCTGGGCCTCCTGCCGCAGGAAGGCCTCGGCCTCCTCGGCCACGGCCGGGTCGGTGCTGAGCCGGTCCTGCGCCTGGCGCAGTGCGGCGATGATGTATTTCTCGAACGGCACCGCGATGAAAGTGAAGGCGTTGCAGAAGATCCCGAACTGCGGATTGGCCGGTTGCCATAGGAACGGCACGGTCGCGTCGAACCGGAATGCCATCTTGCGGACGACCAGGTCTGTCATCGGTGACTGCCTCGTGTTGACGTTCAAGGTCCGGCTGTAACGATTTGCAGTGTGACATTTAGACCTCAAGATGTAAAGTACTCGGTGTGGCCACCCGCGTACCACCCAGCGCCGAGCAGTCGACCCGGCGGCGCATCCTGGCCGCCACGTTCGTGGTGCTGGCCCGTGCCGGGCGCAAGAAGTTGATGCTGTCGGAAGTGGCCGCCGAGGCCAAGGTGTCGCGGCCGACGCTGTACCGGTACTTCCCCTCCAAGGAGGCGTTGCTCGACGCGTTCGGCCTCTACGAGCAGGACAACTTCGATGCCGGCATTTCCTCGGCGATGGCGGGCCTGCGCGGTGTGGAAAGACTAGATGCGGCTTTACAATTCGTGGTCGACTTCCAGCGCACCTACTCGCTGGGATTCCTGGTCGACACCGAGCCCGAGCATGTGCTGTTCCAGATGAAGCGGGTGATGCCGATCCTGCACGGGCGCATCGAGCGGCTCATCGACGGCGACAACGCCGATCTGGCCGCGGCGACGGTGGTGCGAGTTGCGGTATGCCACTACCTGGTTGGCGCTGACGACCGGGAACGATTTCTCGCCGAGCTGCGCTATGCCGCCGGGATCAGTCCACGGCGCCAGGCGTCGCGGTCTGCGACGGCTTAGCGTCCAGCCAACTGCAGATCCGTTCGGCGATCAAGTCGGGCTGCTCGAGATGCAGGAAATGGCCAACACCGTCGATCATTTGGAATGACGATCCAGGCGCCGGTAGGTACTCGGCCGCGCCAGCGACGACCTCCGCGCCCAGCCCGCCGTCATTGGTGCCGTGCAGGTACAGGGTGGGGATCGAGGGCGGGACCAGCGTGGCCGCGGCTTCCGCTTCCGCTTGGGGGTCGGCGAACTCGGGGTTGAATGTGGCGCGGTAGGGACCGATCACCCCGGCGATGTTCTCGGCGGTGACGTGTTCGCGTAGCCACGAAATATCTTGGTGGGCATCGTATCCCGGCGACCAATCCGCCCATAACGACTCCCAGAACCCTGGTGCGAGCACCAGCGTCTCGGCCAGTCCCACCTGCTGGATGAGCCAGATGTAGAACGACCGCTTGAGCTGGGGATAGCTGAACATCGACTCCGCCAGCGCCGCCGATGGCGGCACCGCCAATGTCACCAGCCGGCTAAAGGCGGTCGGATCGGTAGCCACCAGTCCGTACGAAGCGTGCGCGCCCCAATCATGGCCGATCAATATTGCTCGGTCGTCAGCCTTTAACGCCTTGCGCACGGCGCGGATCTGCCGCACATACGTGCCGACACTGACCGGCCCGCTCGCCGGTGCGTCATAGGCGGGCAGCCAGGGGGCCGCCACTCGGTAACCGCGGTCGGCGAGCACCGGACCGAGGTGCCGCCAGGTGTGCGGAGTGTCCGGAAAACCGTGGACGGCGATGGCCAGCGGCCGCGTGGTGTCAGCGATGTCCCCGAACGTCAGCGGAACGTCTATGGCCATCGCGATCTCCTTTGGGTTGACATGTGACATCGTAGATGTAAGAGAAGTTGTGTTTACAATTGATAATCCATATGTAAATGTTTGTCCATGGCTGGACTGTCTCTGGGCCAACGCGACTTGGCCACCACTCGTCTACAACTCGGCCGGTGGTTCGAGCACAAGTTCGGCAATGCCGTCGCCATCGGCGAAATGCGCCCAGCCAACCGGGCAGCGGGTGGTCGAGCGTAAGCCTGTTGTTCAGCGTCGACGACGCAAGGAGTTCGTCGTGCGCATCCCGCCGACCGGTGGCGGCATCTACGCCGAATACGACCTGGCCGGTCAGACCCGAACCCAGCAGCTGCTGAACCACCACGGGATCGCGACTCCTCCCCATTTACTACGAAGCCGACACCTCGTGGCTGGGGTCGACCTTTCTGGTGATGCCCCGCATCGTCGGACACACCCCGTCGGACACGTCGTACGCGTCGAAGGGCTGGCTGCACGGGGCCGGCGTCGATGTGCAGCGCCGAGTGCACGATTCCTTCCTCGACACACTCGTTGCGCTGCAACGGGTTCCGATCGACGAGGCGCCGTGGCTCAAGCGTGCGCAAGGTGTGGGCAATGACGGCGAGCTCGGCTGGTGGCGCGACTACATCGAGTGGGCGACCGACAAGCAGGTGCCCGCGCTGATCACCGATGCCTTCGACTGGCTCTACCGGCACCAGCCGTCGGAGCAGCCGGAACTCGCGATCTGCTGGGGCGATGCCCGGCTGTCCAACGCCATCTTCGACGACGCCGGTCAGGTCATCGGCGTGCTGGATTGGGAGCAGGCCTGCCTGTGCCCGGCCGAGACCGACTTCGCTTGGTGGCTGGCCACGCGGCGTCAGACCATGGAGGTCAACGGGATCGACGCCGACCCCGAACTACCGGGCTTCGACAGCCAAGAGCGGATCGTCCGTCGCTTCGAGGAGTTGATCGGGCGCCCGCTGGTCGACCTGAAGTGGTACGAGATCTTCGCGATGGTCCGGATGGGCTGTTGCATTCTGCGCGTGCAGTGGCTGCTGCGCAGCATGGGCCAGGGCGACCACGGACTCACCCGGGCGCCGATCATGCCGGCGTGGGCCATCGAGGCGATCCGGGATTAGCAGCACGCCCCGGGATTACGCTGACCAGATGACAGCCCCCGCGTTTCCCGCTCCCGAAGTGCTGGCCGCGCGCCAAAACTCGTCCTCGACCACTTTCACGACGAGGTCCGCGGGACTGGGACGACGTGCTGGCGACGTTCCCGCACCCCCACTATGAGCTGATCCCGCAGATGGTCATCCACGACGGAAACGACGCGGTGCGTGGCTACTACAACTACACGCGCACCGCGTTTCCCGATCAGGACCACGAAATCATCGCGCTGCGGCACAGCGCCGACGCGGTGATCGTCGAGTTCTGGTTGATGGGCACGCATCGGGGTTTCCTCGGCAAGGTTCCGCCCACCGGCAGTCGCTTCCGGGTGCGGATGAACGCCTACTTCGTGTTCGACGACGCCGAAACGCTTGTCTGCGAACGTATTTACTTCGACACCCTGACCATGATCAAGCAGCTCCTCGGCGGGCTGGACCTGAAGAAGCCGTCGAACTGGCTACTCGCCGCCCGCGCCGTGCGCGGGCTGTTGTCGATGTCCGCGGAGAAGCCGGACCCGGCGCTGACCAATACCGTGCCGCCGGCGCTCACCGAGGGCTAAACTCCTCCGCTAAGCGAGATCTCGAGGAGGCCGCCATGCGGACGCGAAGCCTTCACACCGTATGCGGCCTGGCCGCACTTTCGCTGCTCACCGGGTGCGGTGCAGAGCCGGCCAGGAGCACGATCACCCCGCACGCGACGGCTAAGCCCTCCACAATGGCGGCCATCCCGCTGGGTTCGCACACCGAGAAGTGGATCAACCTTCAAGTCGGCGATTGCACCGCGGATCTTCCGCCGGCCGACCTCAGCCGCGTCACCATCACCGTCGTCGACTGCGCCACAGCACATTTGGCCGAGGTCTATCTGCGCGCCCCGATGGCCGTGGACACCGCCATCTCCACCGTCGCCAACCGGGACTGCACCGCCGGGTTTGCGCCCTACACCGGCAAATCCCTGGCCGGCAGCGCGTTTTCGATCACGTACCTCATCGACTCGAACCAGGATCGCACCGGCGCCGATCCGACGCCCAGCACGCTGATCTGCCTGCTGCAATCCGCCACCGGTCAACCGCTGACCGGATCCGCGCATCGCTGACGCTTTAAGACGGCCACCAGACGCCCAGCTGATCGGCGAGGTCGAGAAAATCGGACGCGTTGATGTCGAACTCGTCCGAATACTCCACATCGGGATCGCCGTCGGCCCCGAACTCCAAAGGACGCGCGATGAACGCCGTGCGAAAGCCGAGGGCCGCCGCCGCGCGGATGTCGTATTTGTGGCTTGCCACCATCATGATCTCGGCGGGTTCCAGACCCAGGTAGGTCGCGGCCATCCGATAGATCGCCGGATCCGGCTTGAACACCCCGGCCATCTCCGCGGCGAAGATCGCATCCCAGGGCAATCGCGCTCGCTTGGAGATATTGATGACCGCGGACACGTCGGCGTTCGACAGCGTCGCCAACGTGAAGTCGCTCTTCAGCCAGGACAGCCCGGGCGCCACATCCGGCCAGGGTTCGAGCCGCTGCCAGGCCAGCGTGAGCTCCTCGCGCTCGGCATCGGTGAAGCCGTCAATGCCGGACTCCTCCAGCAGAGCCTCCAAAGCAAAGCGGTACACCGAGTGCACCGACACCCATCCGCTCTGTCGGCTGCGTGCCGCTTCTAGAGCGGTGAAGTAGCCTGCACGCCAACGCCGCACCAGGTCGGGCCAATCGACATCCGGATGACGTCCAGCGCTGATCCGTTGCGCCTCGTCGCAGACCGTCGAGAAGAAATCCGTCGCGGTGCCTTGCACGTCGAACAACAACGCCTTAACCACAACCTTCATCATGCCGCCAGGCTCGAGACCGCGGCAGCACGGCGCACGCGGTCAGTTAAAATCAACGGTATAAAAATGCTTGTTCTCATACGTCTTGCGAGGTACCCGTGGCCGATAACACCATCACGCCCGCCGACGAACGTCACGCGCTCAGCGCGGAAGAGCTCGAACCCGACTACCGATTCACGATGGCCAACGAGCGCACCTTCCTGTCCTGGCAGCGCACCGCGCTGGGACTGCTGGCCGCGGCGGTCGCCCTGGTGCAGCTCGTTCCCGAGATGACGGTGCCCGGCGCCCGGCGGCTGATCGGATTGGGTCTCGTGGTGCTCGCGATCCTCACCAGCGGGATGGGGCTGCTGCGCTGGCAGCAGGCCGATCACGCGATGCGCCGCGGCGACGCCTTGCCCCGGCACCCCTCGCCGGCCTACCTCGCGGTGGGTCTCTGCATCGTCGGCCTGGTCGCGCTCGGGTTGATCATTCTCAAGGTGGTCTCGCGTTGACCCAGGCGGCGGCGCACGGCACCCGGGTCCCTGGGCTCCAGCCCGAACGCACGGTACTCGCCTGGAGCCGGACGTCGTTCGCATTCCTGGCCAACGGCGTACTGCTGGCCATCAAGGAAATTCACAGCGCCCACGGATGGGCACCGTTGATCCCGGCGGGCATGGCGCTCCTGGCGGCGTTGTGCACCTACCTGATTGCGTTCCGGCGGCAGGCACTACTGCAGCGGCGGCCACTCCCGGCGCACATCGGCCCCCGTCGCCCCGTGTACATCATCGGGATAGCCACCATGCTGCTGATCACGATGGCCACGGCCGCGCAGCTGCTGTAAGCCACCCCAAGCGTTCACAACCGTCAAACCTGCTGTTTGCGACGCGTTGCTCAAGATCACGCCCGGCACAGTCGAAATCGCGGTGCTGCCGCCGATCCCGGTCGACGACTGGACACTCGAGACGTTGCCGGATCGCATTTTGCCGAGGTGCGTCAGCTTTATCTGGACACGTTGGCCGATTGGCCGACGGATGTCCCCAAAGAGGCTGTCCCGGGCTGAGTTTCAGCGGCCGTTCAGGAACGCGACGATCCCCTGGGTGACGGCCGCGGCGTACTTCGCCCGGCCGTCCGCGCTTTCCATCAGCGCCGCTTCCTCCGCGTTTCTCATGTTGCCGAGTTCGACGAGCACCGCCGGGTACTGCGCCAGGTTCAGGCCGGCGAGGTCGGCGCGCCCGTACAGGCCGTCCGACCCGACGTAGGTCGACGGGTGAAAACCAGCCTGTACCAGGGCATCACGCATCGTGTGCGCCAGCTGCACGGCCGGGCCGGCCTGGACATCGTTGAGCGGCGGGCTGGAGTAGTTGACGTGAAATCCGCTGCCGGACGGCGGACCACCGTCGGCGTGAATACTGACGATCGCATTGGGGTGCATCGCATTGGCCTGCGCCGCACGCGCGTCGACGCAAGGACCGACGGAGCTGTCGTTGTCGCGTGACAACGCGGTATTAACGCCCATTTGCCGCAGCGAATCATTGACGAGGCCGACGACGGCCCAATTGAACGCATGCTCCGGGTAGCCGTCGTTGGTCGCGGCGCCCGACGTTTGGCAGGCTTTGGTGCCGCCCCGGCCGTTCGGAACCTGTTGGTTTATCGAGGCGTCGTTCACGGCGTTGTGGCCCGCGTCGAGGAAGACCGACGCCCCGGCAAGGCCGGCGGATGCGCGCGGGGCAACAAGCGTTGTCACACCGAGGAGCACCGGCGCGGAACCGGCAAGTTTCAAGACCTGGCGTCTGGAAACAGATTTCAGCCGGCCGAACCCTCGTCGCGCAGGATCGTTCACCGCGCGATGGTAACAATCTCCTGCTATCCTCGGGATCAAGCCGATTGATTTGCAAAGGCACGACATCGGGACCGGCCAGCAGTCCATCGGTATTGACCGGGGACATATCAGGCCAAATAAGACCAGCGTCAATCTTCTGCGTGTCGCTTTTGCGGTCTTTGGCAACGGTGGTGAACTGGTTTTGGAACTCAAAGGTTTGGGATGGACACCGATGGGCAGATATTTCGGCATGATCGCCGGTCACATCAATCAACTCGTCAAACCCACGGCAATAGCAGCCGTCGGCCTTGGCACTAGTTTCCTTATCTCCCCTACTCCCTCGGCATCGGCCGAGCCATGCCCCGACGTTCAAGTGGTGTATGCGCGAGGCACCGGCGAGCCGGCAGGCATCGGCCCGACGGGGCAGGCCTTCGTCGACAACCTGCGCGGGCGCGAAGCCGGAAAGTCCGTCGACGTCTATGCCGTCAACTACCCCGCCAGCGATGAATGGTCCACCGGCATGGATGGCATCAGGGACGCCGGTGCCCATGTGGTGTCGATGGCAAACAGCTGCCCGAAGACCAAGATGGTGCTCAGCGGCTTCTCGCAGGGCGCAGCCGTGATGGGCTTCGTCACCTCGGCGTCAGTGCCCGACGGGTACGACCCCGCGACCGTGCCCAAGCCGCTGTCACCCGACATCGCCGACCACGTCGCCGCGGTGGTGCTCTTCGGAACGCCTAACACGCGGGCGATGAACTTTGGGTCAACCGCCGCTGGTCATCGGACCGGCCTACGCGGGCAAGACGATCAAGGTCTGCGCCAACGAGGACCGGTGTGTTCGGACGGAATGGACTTCGCCGCCCACAACACCTACGCCGACGACGGCGCCATGATCGACAAGGGCGCGTCCTTTGCCGCCGCCCGAATCGACGCGGCCTCCGGCGGACCGGCAGTAGTCGTGCACCCGCCCACCGGCGGCGGCTTCGGCAACTAAAACTCAACGGGCCACGGCGAAGTCCCCCTTCGCCGTGGCCCGTGTTTCTATGCGTCTTGCGCTGTAGCAGAAGAATTTTCGATCCGGGCCTCACATCCGCGGCGCGCCGGCCGTCTGCCTGGTGACAGGCTGACGTCGAAAGGGTTCCGCACAACCATGCCCACAGCGCGACGTAGCCCGCCTTTGCGTACTAAAAAGTATGTTACGGTGGCCGCATGTCCGCGGTCGCGAGCCGCTCGCTGCACGGCATCACCGACGAATTCGTCGCGCGGTTAGCGCAGCGCGCCGGGGAAGCCGAGCGGCTGCGCCGGCTGCCCGCGGCGACGGTCAGCGAATTCCGGCAGACGGACTTGTTTAGGCTGCTGCTGCCGGCCAGGTTCGGAGGTCTGCAAGCAGCGTTTCCCGAACTGCTGGAACCGATTCGGTTGATGGCGCACGGCTGCGCGTCGAGTGCGTGGACGTTGGGGTTCTACGCGCTGCACAACTGGCTGCTGTCGCTGTTCGACCCACAGCTGCAGGAAGAAGTGTTCGCCTCGGGCCCGGTGCTGGCGCCGGCTCCGCTGGCCCCGACCGGGCGCGGCACCCGGCCGACGGCGGCGTGCGCCTGACCGGTCGATGGTCCGGGCGACGGGTGCGATGGATGCCGACTGGGTGATCGTGGGCGCGCTGATCGAGCGCGACGACGCCATCACCCCGTCGCTGGTGGTGCTGCCCGCCGGCCACGTCGAGGTCGACGACGTGTGGCACACCGCGGGCATGCGCGGCACCGGCTCTCACGATCTGATCGCCACCGATGTGTTCGTCCCCGCGCATCGCATCGCCGGCGTGGCCGACATCTATGGCGGCACCGCCCCGGGCGCGCAGGTGCACGGGTGGCCAGCTACCGGTGGCCGCTGGTGCCCGCGCTGGCGCTGGTGGCGTCGATGCCGGTGCTCGGTGCCGCCGAACGGGTGGCCGAGCTGTTCGCCGAGCGGCTCGGCGACCGCGTGCTGGCGTATAGCGGTGTGGCGCAAAAGGATCAGCCGGCCGCCCAGATCAGGCTCGCCGACGCCACGGTGCGGCTGCGCGCGCTGCGTTCGCTGGTCGCCGAGACCGCCGCCGAGATCGACGAACTCGTGGTCAGCGGTGAACGCGTGCGGCGATCGGTGCGGGCCAACGCCCGGCTGGCCGCGGCGTACACCGTGCACGAGTCCCGGGCGATCATCGCCGATCTGCTGGAGGCCGCCGGTGCCAGTGCCCATAACTTGTCCAGCCCGTTGCAGCGCGCCAAGCGCGACGTGGACATCGCCGCGGGCCATGTGGTGTTCGACTACGACGTGAGCCGGGAGTTGGCCGGGGCGTTGGCGATTGGCGCCAAGGTATCGCCGATCGCGATGGTGTGATTACTTCGATTCGCCCAGCATCAGGTCCAGGAAGCGCTCGTGGTTGGCCAGCTTTTGCGCCTGGGTGGCCGAGCCGGTGAGGTGGAGCAGCCCGATTCCGGCCGCGAACGTCAGCTCCGCGCGCAGCTTGGCGTCCTCGGGGCTGAATCCGCAGTCGCCGTAGGCCTTGCGACCGAACGCAGCAGGCGCCGATCCGCGTCGCGAATGTTGGCGGCGGCGGCCTCGTCGGTGCGGGCCCACTCCCGCATCGCGCGTTCGAGTATCCAGTGTTGCGGCCGCACCAAGGAAATCATCATGGCCGACAACCGTTCTCGCGGCGGCAGCGTGTCGATCTCGTTCAACGATTGTCGATCCTGCTCCCGGAACGTCTTCCACGATTCGACCAGCGCGGCCCGGTAGCCGTCCATGTCCTCGAAGTGCCAGTAGAAGCTGCCCCGGGTGGCGCCGACCTGCTGGCAGAGCCGTTCGATCTTGAGGGCGCGTGCGCCCTCCTCGGCGAGCAATGTATAGCCGGCCTGCAGCCAGTCGTCGGCTGACAGGCGCGTCGAGGGCTTACGCGCGGCCACGTCGTGCAACGTTACGGGGAATCGGCCCCGCATCGTTAGACTTGTGCGAAATTAACGCCGGCGTTCAGTTGGCAGTGTAGGTAGACGGGCAGTCTCGTCGAGGTCGACGTCGAGCGCGTTCAGCATCAGCGCCAGACCGGCGTAGCGGCCGATGACCAGCAGTATCTCCACGGTGGCCTCCGGCCCCAGGGCCTGCTGCACCTGTTCGACGAGCGGGGCGGCGACGGCGCGGGTGGTGACAAGCTCGGTTGTCAACCGCAAAACCGCAAGCTCGGTCGCGTTGAAATCGCTTGTTTGCCAATCGGATTCGGAGGTGACGGCGTCGATCTCGGCCACGCCGACCCCCGCCGTCTGAGCGATGTCGCGGTGCTGGCCCAGCTCGTAGGCGCTGTCCATCAGATAGGCGGTGCGCAGGGTCACCAGTTCGCGCAGTCGCCGGGTCAGCACCGGGCTGGTCAGGGCGTCGCGACCGGCCAGCATCCAGCCGGTGTAGACGTGCTCGGCGTTGGCCAGCGTGCGGTAGACGTTGAGATTGCCGCGCTCCTCGGTCAATTCGCGGGCCCGGTCGGTCATGTCCTCGGGGCGGCGGTACGGAATCCGGGTCATCGGCTCGGGCCCGGAACGTCGATCTCCAGGTCGGCGGCGTTGAGCACCAGGGCCAGCCCGTAGTAGCAGCTGACGAGCATCAGCAATTCGGTGAGCGCCGCGTCGCCGAAGACGGCCCGGGCCGCGGCAAAGGAATCGTCGGTCAGGTGGCGGGTGGTGCACAACTCGTCGACGACGTCGAGGGCCGCGCGTTCGTCGGCACTGAAGCCTTCGAGGTCGCCGGTGGCCAGGGCGTCAAGCTCGTGCTCGGTGAGCCCGGCGGCGGTTGCGAGCGGCACGTGCTGGGCGAGCTCATACGGTGAGCCCTGCAGGTGCGCGACCCGTACGACGACCACTTCCCGCAGGCGCGCGGTGAAGGTCGGGCTGGCGTACAGCTCGTCGACCATTTGCGACCAACCGGGAAATACGTTGGGCGCGTTGGCGAGTAGCGCAAAGACATTGAGGTTGCCGCGCCGGGCCGCCCACTCGCGGATCGGTTCGGGCTGCCGGTCGAGGTCGAGCGCGATGCGGGTCACGGGCGCTCGGCCGCGAGGGTGAACGTCCAGTCCAGCGCGACGAACGGTTCGTCGACTTCTGTTCCGTCCGGCGCGACGCCCGGCTCGTGGCGCACGAAGTCGGCCTGCAACGACGCCCGGTCGGCGAAGACGGCGTCGCGCCCGATGTAGGGTCGTCGTCGAGGAACAGCTGGGTGATCAGCGGGTGGTAGCCGTCGGCCTGGAACCAGAAGTGCACGTGCTGCGGGCGCATCACGGATCGGTTGGCGGCGCGCATGATCTCCCCACACGGGCCGTCGGTGGGCACCGGGTAGTAGCGCGGCGTGATCGAGCGGCACCAGAATCGGCCGTCGGCGTCGGTGGTCAGCAGCGCGCGCATCGCGAACTCGCCGTGCAGTTGCTCGGTCAGCTGGACGTCGTAGGCGCCGTCGCCGTCGCTGTGCCAGATGTCGACGTGCGCTTTCGCGACCGGCTCGCCGTGTTCGTCGACGACGCGGCCGGTGACGAACATCGGTGTGCCCGCGACGCCGTTGGAGATGTCGGCGCCGTTGGGGGCGCTCGGTCGGCCCTCGACGTAGAACGGCCCAGCAGCGCCGAGGCGGTGGCCGAGCCGCCGGGGCTCTCGTTCATCGTGTCCAGCAGCATCGACAGGCCGAGGATGTCGGAGGCCAGCACCACCTCCTGGCGGGTGGGGCTGGAGATTTTGCCCAGCCGTTCGATGAAATCCATTGCGGTGAACCACTCGTCGCCGGTCAGCCGCACCTCGCGGGCGAAGTCGTGCAGGTGCTGAACCAGGCTTTGGAGCAGTTGCCTGAACCGGTCGTCGGTGGACGTGTCGAAGGTTTTCTTTACGGCTTCGGTAATGGTGTGTTCGTTGAGATCTGGCATGGGCTGCCTTTCACGTCGACGGCTAACCGGCGGGTTTCACTGTGCCGCACGGGTTCTGCGCCGGGCCCCGTCGTCGAAGTCGGCGCCGAGCGCGGCGTAGGCGCCCGCGTACTCTGGTCAGCCGTGCCCGGTCGGACTCGGTCAGGTTTGCCATCCGTTCGGGATCGGTGTTGTCGGCCAGGTCCGCGAGCTTGACTTCCCGGCGGTCGGGTGCGCGCTGATGCGACGGTAGTAATCGGCCGACGGCTGGTCGTCGCGGCGGGTCAGCAGCTCGATCGCGTCGATCGCGGCCTGCGGGATGCCGCGCTCGGCCAGGTCGGCCGCGGTGAGGCCGGTGTCCTCGATGACGTCGTGCAGCAGGGCCGCCACCACGGCGTCGGTGTTGGCGGGATCGACGTAGGAGGCGACGCGGCGGACGTGTCCGATGTAGGGCATGCCGGCCTTGTCGACCTGGCCGGCGTGGGCGGCGGCCGCGATCGCGTCCGCTGTTGCGATGTGGTCCACGGGCGCCCGTCCTTTGTTTGCTTGACCGTCACGATAATGTGTGGGCGCCGTCGGGTCACCGTGGTTAGCGTTCGCCGTCGAGCTGGACGCCTTCCGACTTGAGGATGTCTTCGAGATCGAGCGATAGTCGATCGTCGTTCTTGGCGCCCTCGATATCGGTTGCGATGGGCTCGAATTCGGCGCCCTTTCGTACAGGAAGCGCTCGCGGTAAGCCCAGTAGGCCGCGTCGGCGATCTCGCCGACCGTCGTCCAGTTCAGGGCCGCGCCCAGTCCGACGCCGAGGCCGGGTACCAGCTGCACCAGCTTTTTCAGCGTCAGGTCCTGGGCGAATTTGACGGCGAACTTCTGGATGACCTTGACGGCCACCTGCCGGTCGAGCTGCTGCCACGCCGCGTTGCGGGCGAGGCTTTCGGTCAACAACGTAAGCTGTTGGTAGGCGGCGACTTTCGCCGGTTCCGTCTCCGCGAGGCCCAACGCGATGACGTGCATCATGAAGATCTCTTCGGCGGGGTCGAGCGGGTCGTAGCCGTAATAGAGAGCATCGTGAGCCACCACCGCGCTGCACGCGGTCAACACCGCGGCGTCGACGCCCATCGCCGTGGCGACGGTGCCCAATCCCGGCCCCGCCGCGGCGCCCGCGGTGGCCGCCGCACCGGCGGTTGCCGCCGCCTCACCGCTGCTGACGGCCGGGCCGCCGCGCCTTCCGCCGCCGCCGATGCCGAGTAGGCGCGATGCCGGAGACCGAAGGACGCGACCTCGTCGATGGATCGCAGGTCGAGCTTCCTGATGTCGTCGAGATGCTCGACCGGGTGGCCTTTCTTCGCATAGGCGCCGATGACGCGCGCCTCCGACGTGGCCAGTTGACCCGTCTTGGTCATGAACCTGGCGGCGCCCGCGGCCGCGGTGTCCAGCACCGCCGCGCCTGGCTTTTTCACCTCGCGCAGTACCGGCAGCTTCAGCAGCGTGTTGACCACCCCCGAGCCCAGGCCACCGACCGTGAAGGGAAGCAGGCGCCGTTCCGGGCGCCGCGGTGGGTGCTTGTACGCGTTGACCTTCGTCAGCTGTTCTTGCTCGTACTCAGATAGCGCCACCCGATGCTCCCGACGTGATTCTTCTGAGCAACATCACAGCACAGCGGCGAGGAGTAGGCAGGGTGTCGACATCGAAAGCTTGTCCCGAGTCGAAGCCTGTAACAGCAGGCAGCCGGTTAGCCGCGCTCCCAGCCACGGCATGTGTCGGGCCGTGCCGCTTGATCGGAACCTGATTTCACAATTTCCAACCGGGTCGCGACTTCCAACCGGGTCGCGACGCAAATCATCTCATCGAGCGCCGACTTATTAGCACCTACAAACCCAGCTCACCATACAAAGACGCCTTGGTCTTACGCAACGTACATGGCTTGCCAATGGCGCGTCCCCGATCTCATCGGTGGATGCGCGGTCGAAGAGCTCATCCAGCCGTTCTGACAGCGTGTCGATCTGCGCTGCTGCGCGGGCTCCCACCGAGGTACTTCTAGACCAGTCGACAGCGCGCCAACCGCCGTTGGGTGTCCGGCGCCAGGAATTTACCAATGGTTTCAGCCGAGATTGCAGCCGGTACTCGAGCGCTAGACCAATCCTGTTCGAATCGAAGTCGGCCATCAGTACTTCGGCTTCCGGCAAGGCTGGCCAGGCCACGACGACCACGCGATCCCATATCTCGGGAGGAAATGTTGTGGCGAGGTGATGACTTTCGCCAACAGGTAGGTCGCGGAGCCGGCGCGACGCCTCCGTCGTCTGTCCGATATATAGGCAGCCCCAATCGAGCCAAATACCGTAAACAACTGGTCCCTGGACAGCCCCAGCAGTATCGGTCGCGCCGGCGAGCAGCTCTCCTAAACGGTAGGCGAACTGATAGCGGTGCTCCCGCCACGCCTTAGACGCGTCGAACGTTCGAGTGAGTAGCGTCAGGCTGGACAACCACTGTACGAAGGCGTGCGCTCGGTCGTTGGCTTCCACAGCGATGAACGTAACCGACGGCCCTGCATTTCTACTCTTAGAACTTGCGAGACTTGACATGGAGCGCCGATCGGGCCTTGGCGCCGTGGTCTGCGCTACGGCAAATCCCGGTACGCAGCAGACGCCGAAAGTTGGGGTGTGCCGCGCGAGTCGGTCCGATATTGTCTGTGCCTGCTGTTTAACTTAAGGCCAACGTCAGGACGGAACCTGGAGCCTTGAATCGATGAAACTTTCCAATGCCGCGCCATCGGCCGCTCGGCTCACATCGTCGTTGCGGGACATTGGGTACGATTTCGTCAGCGCGGTTGCCGACCTTATAGACAACAGTATCGCCGCCGGCGCGACCGATGTGGGAGTCGAAATCGAGTTCGCTGGTCAGGCCTCCACCGTCTATGTTGCCGACAATGGTGCTGGCCTGAACGCGCGGGGCATGCTTGAGGCCCTCCGCTTCGGTAGCCGCCGCACCTACGGTTCGGGCGACCTTGGGCGATACGGACTTGGACTTAAGACGGCATCGCTGTCCCAAGCTCGTTGCGTGACTGTTGTCTCTAGATCAGCCGATCGCAAACGTCCGCTGTGGAGATCGCTGGATTTGGATCTCATTGCCGAGCTGGACGATTGGGTCCTTGCCGAGAACCCACGCGATCATGCTGTCGCTAGGAGCGAAGAGTTGCTCGGCACAGGGACGGGCACCGTCGTCGTATGGCAGAATCTGGACCGCGTACTTCCCGCTTCTGGTGCCGCCGGCGGGTGGGCTAAGCGACGTTTCGAGGTGCTGGTCGAGAAGACCAAGCGTCACTTGGCGATGGTGTTCCACCGGTTCATAACCGGCGAGAACAACGCTCCCAGGATTTCTATCAGCGTCAATGGTGACAAGCTCTTAGCGTGGGACCCATTCGTTCGCCACGAACCGGGGACGCAGCAACTGTCGACCCAGCAGTTCGAGTTGGAGAGCGCAACGGGGGTTGGAGCAGTCGAGCTCCGTCGCTACATCCTCCCTGGGAAAAGAACATTTAGCTCTCCCGACGCATTCGAGAACGCGGCCGGACCGCTCAATTGGAACCGGCAGCAGGGCCTCTATGTGTATCGGGAGAACCGGCTGGTGCAATGGGGTAGCTGGGCGGGTACCCGTGGCATCGACGAACACACAAAGCTGGCCCGCGCGAGTCTCGACTTCACGAGCAGTCTTGATGAGGTTTTCAATATCAATGTCGCAAAGATGCGGGTGTCGGTACCTGCCCAGCTCAAACAGATGTTGGAGCGACCCGTCAGTGAGTTATGCATTCTTGCCGACCGTGTTTACCGCCGCCACAACGCGGACACAACTGACGACCTTGACGACGGGACTGAGAACGACGACAAAGCACCAGCCACCGGCTCGCTGCCGGAGATCGGGTTAGCGCTTAAATCAGCGGCAATTCAGTCAGGTCACTACGAAGCCTTCAAGAAGGTAATGGCCTTCATGCAAGACCAACACCCCGAGCTTGCCCGGGGGCTAGGTTTCTAACCGCCGGCTGCCGCGCACCACCTGCTTAGGGGACAATCGCCGCACAGCGGCTTTTCCACCAGACAAATGTCAGCCGCCAACGCGATAAGCCCCAAGTGCGCAGGCCGCGAATCGTCGCCGAAGCCGATCATGCTGGCCACCGCGATGCGCCCATCAGTCTGCACATTTCTCTTGTCGGCGTCGTTGCCTTGGAACCGGCTGGTGACGCGCAAAACACCCTTAGTGATTAGTACAGGCTCGCTATCTCGCCCTTCGTGGCTGATTGGCAAAGCGAGCTCCAGTAAGTCCGCCACTGCAGACGGTATGACCGAGAGTACTGTGCGGTCGATTGTTGGCTCCCACAACGCATTTGGGGCAGCAGACAACTGCGCAACAAGCTGACGCACCGCCGAAATCCGCTGGCCGCGGCCCACTCCCGACATGAGTTCGTCGAGGAGATCGACCGCCTCGTCATCGGGCAACTCTCCAGGGCGGATGTCGTGCCGCTTGTCGATGATCGGCCACACCGCGTTCATGACAGTCGGCGTCGCGCGGTCAAGAAGAAGTTCGGCTAGAAGGAACTTCCAACGGTTCCCAGTCTTGAACCACGGGATCGCAGCGATGGAAGACTGTTGTTGAAACCAACGTGCCAACTTCCGGAAGTCTCTCGAGTGGAAAGCCCAGCCTTCGTTCCTGACGCCAGTGAAGTCCTTACCGCCTTAGCAATCACCTCTCCGACTAGGGGTGGGACCGCGTTACCGATCTGCTTGAAAGCTGCCGACGGTGGCCCAGCAAAACGAAAATCATCCGGAAAAGTTTGAATCCGAGCGGCCTCACGGACCGTGAGTGTACGCGGCTGTCTGGGGTGGATATACCAATAACCGTCTTTCGCAATGTGTGCTGTTATTGTGCGAGAAAGATCGTTCTCATCGAGCTTCTTGTACTTGTCATCAAAGATATCTTTGCGATAGCGCTGGTACTCGGGCGCTAAGTCCGTGTACTTCGTCTTGTGGGTCATAGATTCAAATGCGGCACGGTCATCCTCGCGAACGGGCCTAGTAATGTGGTCGAATAGTTTGCAGGCATCTGCCGCCGAGACGTTTCGTCGCATCCACGTTTGGTATTCAGTACGAGGCCCAACGTAATTCGCCCATCCGAAAGCTCCGCCGGCCGGACGCCATCCACCTTCGACTTCAGGCATATCACCAATAGCGTTCCACAAAGTAACCCGCTTCTCTGATTCTGCCGGCCAAGTGAAACGGATGCGGCTTTTGAGGGCGACCAATAGCAAGCGCTGCCGCATTTGGGGTACGCCGAAGCGCCAACTATCTACGCGCGCGGAGACCGAATAACCGATTTGTTCGAGTTCCTCGGTCATGCTGCGCAAGATGAACATTTCGCGGTCTAGCGCCATATCAGGAACGTTCTCCATGACTACTGCCCGAGGGCGTGCCAACTGAACAACTTCCAAGAAGGACCGCCACAGGTCACGACGTTCGTCATGCGGATCGGCTACGCCCGTCAAAACGCGGTGCCGAATCATCGACCGTCCCGCCCTAGAAAACGGCTGGCACGGCGGGCCGCCGGTTAGGACGTCGATTTTGTTGCGCTTTAACAGCTTTGCGACCCGCTCAATCATTGCTGGGTCCGCTGGTCGTCGTCCAACGACATCCCGGCGAAATGATGCCGATGCGTCTCCACTGCAAAGCCATAGTGGTCGACCCCCAAAACCACCCTGAAACCGGCTTCCTCGAAACCGAGACTCATACCACCGGCTCCACTGAACAGGTCTGCCACCAACGGCACACCGTGAGCCCGCAGATCGGTGCAGAGCGCGGCGAGATCCGTATCCGAACGCGTGTGGCATGGGTGCGGATCAAGCTCGACGAACGGCCCACGAATCTGCTTAACCGCATACGACGATCCAGAAGTCGTCACTTGGCGCGCGGTCATACAGCCAGATTAAGTGAGGGGGGCGACACAGTACTGAGGCGCGCCGTTGCGCGCCGAAGCCGCGGTGGTCCGCCCACGTCGAAGGTGCCCAGTCACTCGGGCCGCTGGATGTCGTTCCACGAACACGCATTAGCGGACCCATCCACCATATCTTTCGGAGGATGGACCCGCATTCGCCAAAGATTGTGAATCGCCTCGGCAGCCTCGCCAGGGTCTTCGTGTTCCCAAATGTGGATGGGTAGCCAGCCGAGACACCGCAGCATCTCGTCTTTCTTTTTGTCTCTGATCACGTTCGCCTCAAGCTTCGCGGCCCACCACTCCGCATTGTTTTTTGGTGAGGTGCCGTGTGAGGGACAGCGATGCCAGAAGCAGCCGTCGACGAACACCGCTATCCGCGCACGCGTGAAGGCGACGTCGGGCCGCCCAGGAAGTGTTCGGACTTGCACACGGAAACGCAACCCCCGCCTGTGAAGCTCTCTCCGGAGAGCCATCTCTGTGCCGGTGTCTCGTGGGCATTGCGCTCATCTGGCGGCGGACGCTCTCGCTGAGCGGTGGAGGCGACGAGTCGGCTGCTCGCGGCGCTTCCTGCGAACCCATTAACTATCCTTTATCGTCGGAGCGACGCCTACCGCCACGGAAATTTGATCTTCACTTGACTCTGCGAAGGAGTCGGCGCAAGGCGGATTCACTGCTCGCAGCACTGACATCCATTTCTCCGAGTTCA